>JAYTSD010000031.1:0-146730 GCA_043745805.1 Fibrobacteria bacterium | reverse complement strand
TACTTGACTACCCGCTTCATGTACTTCCTTACCCGAACTAAAACTATTCTTGGCCCCTGTCCAGCCCAAATTATTATAGGTAACCTTGCTAATACGTCTGCCCGATTCATCATAAGCAATATAAACGGTATTTTGCTTGCCATCTCCTGCAATCGCATCGGGGCTGTCATAAACAAATGCAAAAGGTAAATTGTCATCGCGATAAAATATCTCTAAAGGATTATTTACTTTCTTTTTCGAATGATCCACTTCTAGGTTACCATTGGGAGAATATTCAAAAGGGGATGAACCATCCGCCTGTAACTGCATATTACGACCATCCACTAAATTACCCGAAATATTATTCAATTGACCTTTATTATTGTACTCATACAAACCCACACGCGTTCCACGAGTCATAATATCAATGCGTCCATCGTCCAAATACTCATTAGTTTCATCATTAAAACTGCCGTTTCCTGTATGATCAACAGCTGTCACCAAACGACTCAAATTATCGTAAGTATATGCGTATGTCAAATCTTTTTGCGCAGGAAAAAGTCTATCGTAAGCATAAATTGTTTGCGTAATATTTCCATCGAAGCGAGGAGTGGGGCCATTTTCATAAGCCAGCTTTTCATCAAATAGGGATACTCCGGTATTTATTCTACGAGTATTACTTTCGAGTAATCCGCCATGCAAATGATATTTAAAGGTTTGATAAGGCGACGAAGCCGAAGTTTGACTCAACGAAGCGCCCAAAGCGCGATAGGAAAGCTGGCCGATGTAATTGTAGTGATTATCCACCAACACATTATCCAAACCATTAAGCACTCGCGACACTCTTCCCAATTGATCGTATGCAAATTTTTCCACATGGCTATTCGTTGAGGTGCAATTAAGCGCATCGCAAACGGTTTTTTTCACTACGCGGTTTAAAGGATCGTATTCGCTCAATGTAGCTTGCGATTGCTTGCTGGCAGTAGTAACATAGCGATTTATATCTACAAGTTTCGTCACGTTTCCAAATTTATCATATTCATAAGCTTTTGACACCTCGCGAGGGCCATTATCGGCTAAATAGTTGGACATTTCATAATTACAGGTTAAGGTTTTGGCTAAGCGACCTGCAAAAAAACTATTGCCTTGTGCCGTATTCGCTTTAGTGGTTTGGCAAGTTTTGTATAAGGTTTGTGCGCTTGTCCCATCAATAGTCGTGGAAGATATGGCTTCCAAAGTTAGGGTTTTATTGTCGGTGCTTAAATTGATTTCTGATCCGGTGGGTGGCGTAACAAATACATCGCCTAATGGATTGTAAATAGCGAGAAGTTGTATGGATCCCGTTTGGCTTTGAGTGGAGGATATTGCATCTTCGAATGTACTTAGAATACTTTCGGAACAGCCCACGGCATTTCCATTGCTCACATTTTTAGCGAGAAAAGTAATGAGGTTGCTGGATGAAGAACCACCATTACCCGAACCAGATGAGGATTCGTTCCCTGAAATTTCTTCTGTGGCATTACAGGAGAGGTGTGCATTGTCATTGTCATAATGATCCACTGTGCGTATATGGATTTCATTGGCAGATAACTGAGAAGCAGGATCGCTGCAATTAGCGGTGCAAGGAAAATCCAAGATATTCGCTTTTTCGGGAGTATAATAAATGGCATTTGCCTCACCGCTATGCGTGATGCGCCCCAATATATCGTAACGAACAAAAGAAAAGTGTGGTTCAAGTTCAAGTCTTTGCTTTTCAGTTTGGGAAAAACGCTTGCGCCCCAAGTCATCGTAAATAAAAGTAGTCGTCCCCGTAGAAGGAGTTATTTCTGCGACAAGCTGGTTTAAATTATTGTATTCCATGAAGGTAACTAATCGGTTACCTTGAGAATCTTTGGGGGCGTCGATTTCACTCAAATTTCCTAGATCATCATATATATAATCGGTTGTCACCCAATGACTTGCTCCACCAGTAGTTAAGCGAGAGCTTTTACGGATGACCTTTCCATTTCTATCGGTAAATTCTCTAGTCTGTTGATCTTCAACTCCTGGTGTTTTTGCGACAAAGCGTGTTTCCTTAACAAAAAATTCGCCATCTCCATTTGTGGCCAAAGGTAATTGATCGACTATTGGATTTGGCATATAGGTGATGGAGCTATAACTTATTTTTGCAGTATGATCCGAACTCATACGCCAAGCATTACCTGGTTGTGCCAATTCAACAACTCGTCCTAGTGGGGAATCCTCATAACGAGATTCTGAAAAGGGAGCACCATTCGCTTCCGGATATTGAGGTGCTTCATTGCCTAAAATTGGATCGTCTATATGTACATCATCAGTCTTAGGATCATTAGGAACCGCTACTAGCGATTGATTATAAAAATTTCCCAAGAAATCACCATTAATAAAATCAGTAGTAATATTGGGAATAAAGTTATGCGTATTGACGCCAAAAGTACCCCCAATAGGTAAAGTTTTCCGTAAAACTCTTCCCAAATCGTCATAATTGGTTTGGGTTACAATATCTCTACCCGCCGCTTGCGTCAGGTTTTGTACAATTTTATTATCGCTGTTTAGAAACTTTCGTGATATCCCTACGAAATCAGGATTACGGATATCTTGACCGTATGGTACATCGTCATTTGTAGGGCAGCCTAAAGTTAATACTTCGTTGGCAATCGAACGTACACAACCTTTAACGAGGTAAGCATCATCAAAATAAAATGTTCCGGTAATGTTTGCTGTCGGACCATAGAGTAAACTAATTTCTCCGAAGTTTACTCCCACATTAGTTTTAAATCGAAAGGCATAAGTTTGCCAAGTAGAATTGGAGACATAGCCGGTACCATTGCGATAATCTGGAGACGGATATCCTGGCATTGGAATTTCTTCAGAAGCAAGATCCGCGATAAGGCCATTGCGACTTTTTAATGTTCTGAATATGGGATGCACCCTAAGGTTATCAGCCGTAGAGGAAGTTGGAGTATAATTTAGGGTTTTATATTGGATAAAAAAAGTATACCAAGTATTTGGTTCTAAAGGAAAAGGCTCAGTAGATAAAAACTCTTTAGTTTGATCCGTTGGTGGAGTAGAAAATTGTATGCCGGCCATTCGGCGGCCATTATATGGCTTCTCTGTATTTTCCGCGGGCAAAGGTAAATAATATTGATGACTTGGATCAGAGTCTGGCCATAAACTTTGACTCCATCCCTCAAATTCAAAATCCGAATAGTTGTTTTCGAAGGAACCATTTTTTATAAGGTTACCGGAAGGGTACGTCAAAGAAGTCACCAAATTGTAATCGGTTGCAATAGCTCCGAAGGAAAGTGTTACAGCTCCAATTAGAAGGAGTGGTTTCCAAAATTTTGCTATGGAACGCATCATGTCCCTCATGGTGAATGTGTCGTGATAGGTGTGATAGTTAGTTTAATATTTGGATTTGAATTTCTTGGTGGAGCCCAAGGAATACCGGTTTGAATCCCTTCAACGATACGCCTCCATAATGCAAAGGCGAATACTCCCTTATGGGTTGTTGCTAAAAGAGCTTCTCCACTTACCTGTAATTCTGCGGGGGTCCAATCTTTATTCACATTAGCTACATCCCATAAAATTGTTTTGGTGAGAGTAAATTTATCGTAGTCACTTCGCCACGGAGTTTGAAGCGGAATATTTGTTTCACCATAACGTATTACTTCAAATATGTTTGGAGTAACTCTTGATTTAGACCAAATAGGGTTATCTTCCGTTGTTCCAGTAATAGACCCGTCTAATTTGAAATCCAATGCAAAGTAATTGTGTTTTAAATGCATTCGATAAGTAAAGTTTGAATTTGTAACTCCTGCACGTGTGGGAATATCACTGCTGTAACATATACAATCTGGTATCTCAAAATTAATGTTTGTCATTTCTAGTAAAATCCTGTATTTCAAAAGCTTGTCTGACGTGTTTATAATACCCATTTGTTTTAATTCTGCTTCTAATGGCAAGTGAACAACATCATACTTGTATTCATACTGCTTTGGATTTGGAACTAAACGGTGAATTTTACCATCATAAGTATCAGGAAAAAAGCCGTCCGCCCTTTGGTTTATGAGTAATTGCCCAACCGATCTCTCCGGAATAAAAAAACTAGTGACTCGTCCCGTAGACCGCAAAAGCAATTTGAGATTAAATTGAGAGTAATCGGTATAACACAATGTTTTAATTTTTTCGCCTTTTGGTCCGATCTTTATATCAAAGCTTGCTTTTCCGACTGGATCCGTAGATACAAATTCAAAATCGGTATTATATCCATTCGGAGTGGAATTCAAAGCGATTACTTCACAACCATCAATATATTGATTTGTTTGATAAACTTGATAAGTTTCTTTTTGGTTACCATATTTTTTTGCTTGTTCACTAAGCAGTAATCCATTTTCATTGCGAATTCCAGTCAGGTTTCCAAAGGCATCATGCTCATAATTTGTTACGGTTTGATTTGCATCCGCGGAGGAAATCATATTACTTTGAGCATCATATGCATAAGTGGTCATTAATGCGTTTTTTGGTTTTATGCGAAGCTCATCATAATACACATCAGAACCTGGCTTACCTTTATTCGCATAAAGGCAAACCATAGCATTAGCTAAAACTCCCGTTGAATTAGGTCGAAATTCGGTCCATATTTTTTTCCATCTTTTATCTCCTAAGGCTCTTTGATCCGCATTCCAATCACCATTAGCGGCTCCAGCTTGATATCCAGTTTCAGGTGGGTCAAGCTTCACTCCATTAGGGAAATTTTGTACAGCAATCCCTGGGCTTTGACCAATGAATATTCCTGGGCGAGTTACTTGAGTAGTTTTATCAGTATAAACTGTACTATTTGGATTACTAGGATCGGAACCTTGATATTCATCGTAATACCAAGCTGAGGCTATGTAGTTATTGTTGGCAGGCAGTTTTGGTAGATTAAAGCATACCATGGTTTGGTTTTGATTATATCCATTCGGTGGAGTATCTAAGCATTCACTTTTTTTCACAAAAGTACCCAAGGGATTTTGTTCCATACAATTAACGACTTTAATAGATTGACTTCCGGTTTTAGACCTTATGCCAACTCGTGCTTGATATAAGCTACTACCACCAACAATCTGCTTTATGTATTCGTCGGTTTCAAAACTTTGATAAAAAATTTCCGTACTTTTTGCGTTTTGTGCATAAGCGGTTGTTAAGCTTGGGCCATATCCATAGACCTTTGATGAATTAATTTCTTGAGTACCCACTTTACTACTTAGGTTTATTTCATGTCCAAAATCATCATAAGTGCTAATCCCCTGTGATACCCATTTAACATCGGAAACCGATGTTTTAGTGGGTAAGGTAAAGTTCGTCTTGTCTCGAAGAACAAAACCTTGTTTTTTTCGAAATAAGATTGGCTTTTTTGAAGAGTTACTTTCCCATTCCGTAAATTGTGAACCTGTAACCTGATTCAAATCGGTTTGGCTTAATGCCATAAATTTTTTTGTTGAAGGATTGGTGGTGAAACGAAAATTAGTTGCAGAAAATTCCTGCGATAGCATATTACTGTCTTTCATTTCCGGGTAAATTTTGTACGCAGGAACATGTAAACTTGCAATATAGTCGGTTGAGCCATCTATTTTTTTGTTATTCATAATTTGTAATAAAGGAGTACCGGTTTGAAAATCGTACAAATTACTTTCAGTATATTTTTTAAGGCCATCTTGTTTTAAAGTATCCATGCGAATTAATGGATTAAATCTCAATACTTCAATCTGAGTTGTAATGGCTCCCTTATAAGCTTTTATACAAAAATCCTCTGTTGCTCCATCGTTTAAATTCTCACATCCTTGAGGGATATAACGGTTACTCCAAAGCTTTTGTGTTATGCCGAAATATTTTTTTTCGATAGTATTATCTGAATATATATCAGTAATACCGTCATTTTCGACTAATACAGTTTGCCCATTTTTAATTAAGCCCATGGATTCATTAGTGGGTAGACCCATAGCTGTTTTGGTTGTAGGATCTAGTCTCAAAGCCCATTGAGAGATGTTTTCGCGAACTATATTTCCTTGGTTATCCTTGTCAGTTGATTTCCACATACTGCCCCATAGTCCTGAGCGATCAAGAATTTTAAATGCACCATTTAAATTATCAACATTACTAATTGAAGTTGTTTTAATTTGAACAGGAAGATCTTTGCTTGTTAAAAAATTATATTCCGTAGAATAGTTACTTGCATTACCATAATTATAGGTAGTAACAACTTTGCCATTTAATACTGCGGGATTACCTAAGTAGGCTTTAGTACCCTGAGCATCTTTAAATTTTATACCCAAGGAATAATTAATTCCTGTACTAGGCATGGTTGGTGTGGCAGCATCGTAATAAGTATAATGAAAAATATTTGCTTTATTCGAAAAGGGTTCACGAAAGGTTACTTGAGATACGCGTACGCCATCACCAAAAACCTTTGGTTTACCATTAGCCTTATCATAAACAGCCCACATTCTTGCGAACAATGGCGTGGTATTTTTTTGTTGGACTTTGAGATCATATCTAATAGAATTTGCCTGAATAGTATGTACCCATAGCTGGTGATTAAAATAAGTATGTACAAAAGGCGTTGGCCAAGCTATTCCCACTTGGTATGAGCATCGTTTCATTTTTGGACAACTTATTCGGTTCAGGTTAGATTTAACAAACACAGGCTCTTTAAATTTTGGATCGGTAGTTGAACCTGGATCATCATAGACAGACCAAGAACTAAAACCAAAATTCATACCATAGTTTAAAACGTTATATTGTTTGTCAATGTCTTCCGCTGCTATTGGGTAAAATTCTTCAGCAAATATTCTCGGTGCCTCCAATACATACTCCTTCGGCGTTCCAGGTGCGGTCAATGGGGTAAAATTAATTTCCGAGTTTAATGGCATTTCATATCTGCCCAAAAACACTACATACTTACTCTTAAATCGATCGGCAATTTCTGTGGGAATGGAAGTCCAATCTCTTAGCTTGGTCTCGTCAAAAGGCGGGTCCATGGTTGGGCTACCGCTATGACAAGGTGTTTGATTGGAATTTGGGTGATAAGCTTCTCCAGATTTGTAATAACATAAACCAGAAAGAATTATTTCGTCAGTATTAATTCTAAAATAATTTTGAACACTATCACCATCCATAACCGTTGGAATACCTTCTGTATAATCAATGGTTTTGGGTTCATAAGCCACTTCAATTTGACTCCCAGAAGGCGTTATAATTTTATTTAAATTCCAAATATCAGCCTGACCATCAGGTGTTTTTTTTAATTCAGAACAGGATGCACAGTAATATCCCCAATAGTCGATTTTATCAACATCATATTTTATGGCGGTATTACTATATGAAAACGTGTAGGGAGGATTCCAAGGCCCAGTAGATGAGGCACCGATTTGAATTCCTTTTAAAGTTAAGCGTCCCTTATCTCCGCTTTGATTATTTCCCCATGAACTTTCGCTATTAGGTGTATTTTCAGCTAAACTATAGTCGTATGCGAATCTAGCCTCCCCCACACTTTTTTCGCCAAACTGCTTATTCACTAAAGTGATGCTATGTAGATAAGCTAAGCGAGCTAAAGATTGATTTAAAGGAATCTTTCCAATTACTACTCTAACATTCTGAAGTGTGGAAGTGTTTGGAATGGTAACTAAAAAGTGAGTGGGATCCGCAGGATCTTTCATTGCATCAGTTAGAGTAATAGGGTCTAGCATTAATTGATCTTGAAATTCACTTTTACAAACGGGTCCGATACCTGCAAAATAACCTCTAAAAAAGCTACCTCCCCAATAGAATTCTGTTCTTTTGTACAGAATCTCTCTACGTCCCAACAAACTTATTGTTGTACCCGAAGGTAACCCATTTGTTATACCTAGTACAGGAATTTTTAAAGTATAAGAAGTATGAGGAATTGTTTTCACTGCTCCATCCGCTCCAACACAAACTTCATTTTGTGTTGGATCGTATATTCCCGAAGGTTTTATTTCGGTATCGTGATTAAGTTCAAAACCAATTTCTGGTAATCCTGGCGGAATACCGTCTGATCTACTATCCTCCGCAACAAAAAAATCAGCTCTATGGGTAGGCGTTTCAATATTTTTTAGATAACTAACTGTTTTCATACCTGAGGAAGTGGAAAATCTTTGTACGTCAGTACGAAGACCATATGAAGATGGACTAACAGCTTTACCAATAGGTATTTTCCAATTCACTACTTTTGGATCAGTGTAAGTAAACTTTACCCAACCCCCTAAATCGCCATCCTGAGGTAAGCAATCTGCTTCATTTCCAATTTTACACGGTTTGGATTCATCAGGAGGGACCATTCTAACATAATCGGTTGAGTAAATCGCCGTCAATAACCATGCATAAGCATAACCCGGAGTTTCTCGACGTGTCCATTCTTTGAGGTCAGCAGTTCCTGCACTAATCTCTTGTTCCACAATATTGTACATTGCTTTGCTATACAAGTATTTTACACCATCGGCACTAGTTATCACCCAACCTACTATTGGTCCATTGTCATAAATAGGGGTTATTTTTTTTGAAGAAGCGGCTACTACGGAACCCAAATCTCTTTTTGTTGGATCAGGATCTGTATAAAGTGCGCCACCCGCCTCTTCATTAAAGCGCCATACAATATTTTCTTTCCGAGAGGAAACTGAACTATGGCTATTCCTGCTTGGAATTACAATACCATCCTTGGTAAATCCTCCATCAAAATAGGCACCATAATCTACAGTCTCCGTTCGATCGCAAGTGATATCAATAATATCCCCTATATATTTACATCCACTTTGATATGTGTAATCTTTATTCGATAAGTAAGTGTAATAATCACCATCCTCGGTTCTATATGGTTTAAATGTTCCTGACATACCTTGCGATTGTACGGAGTAAACATCTTCCCCAGTATATCCTAATTTTAGTGACCCTTCTGTCCCTGGTTGAATTTGCAAAAATTCCGATGGAGTATTAAAGTCCATTTTTTTAACCATTTTCCTATCGTTTTTACATTGATCACACCTTGCATAAGTAGTTGTTGAGTTATGACAGGGGGCTCCAACGCAATCCATTCCATAATCATCGGAGTAAAGAAACCCGTAATAAAAATCTTCCTGCAACCCGTTAATGTAAATATCCCAATTCCCCCAATTGAATTCTATATAACCTGTTGCTGGAGTATAAAAAGGAATAGTAACGTTACTCTCTAATTTCGAAACAACTCCTTGCACTGATTTGCTACTTGACATGGAAACCCCCAAACTAGCTCCTGCACTCACTCCCCTAGAAGAGGAAAGCGAAGCGCCGACACTAGCCAAACTTAAGGAAGTTTCAATGTGCTTACTTGGATTCGCGGAATGCTGAATACCGTAATTATATCCCGCAGTTAGTCCATTCTTGGAATGAATTCCAACCGATAAGCCCATACCTAGACTCAAAGGTGTTCCTGATATAGCCTTACCTGCACTCAATCCACCAGTTATTCCAACACCCTCATATACTCCATTTACCCCAGCTTGACCACCAATGGAAAAAGGCGTTCCATCAATATGATATGAATACCCTACCATCCCTCCATATCCTTGCTCGGAATTATAAGAAACTCCAACGGTTGCACCATTCCAAGCAATTGAAGCCTGCCAACCGTATATATGGGTGCTATTAATCTTTTCCTGAATGGGTATTCCTTTAAAATCATCTGGAGTATTGTTTACTTCACGAGTAATAGCACCCCCCTGAATGTTCCAGCCTAGCCCTACCCAGCTAGCTTCTTGCTCTGGCCGAGTACCTCCGTGATAATTTAACACGATTGGAAAACCGAGAGCTGGCCCAGGTACGGTCATTACTGGTATAGAATAAGTAAATCCCCCAGTAACGAGATTCACCAAATCCGTATTACCAACGGATTCAAAATCATTGTACTCTGGCATAGTGGGTCCGCTGGAGAGAGCGAAAACACTCGGCACTGCACCCATTAGGAATAATAATGTGATTAGAATACTTTTTTTCTGCATGGTTTTTCCTAATGCTTATTCTTTTATAAAGTCATAATCGCTAAGTGGTAACTTCCAACTAAACCGATTTCGTCCCTGACTGGGAACCAAATTTTCTACTACTAAAAAAATCTCATCTTTACTACTCGGTAAAATCGCATCAATGGAATCAAATAAAAGCGTAAAGGATCGGCTTTTGCTCATTCCCCAACTATCCGACATATTGTAAGTGAGCAAATCAAATCGTTTTCCATTTGCCTCTACCCATATTTTGGTTTTAAGTCCGAATAAAAAATCATCTAAAATCTTTCGATAATTTTCTTCTCCGGTAATTTGCCCATAAATCACGTCATTACGAAAATCGGTCGGTAACAAGGTATCAATTTTAGGAGCAATCGTTAAAGTAAACATAAGCCCATAACCAGCACCCTGATTATGTTTGAGGCTATCTATAATTTTTTTACTGAAAGAACGAGTCGAGTCAATATTACTTCGAGTGAGATAGTATAAAGTTTCAGGCACAAAACGAAACTCTAATTTGTGATTACCCACTACTAATTTTTGCACATAGGATTCGCTCTGCAATTGATGCAGAACTTGATTCACCGTTTTATCCTTACAGCTATTTAAAATTAGGCTAAAAAGTAAAATAAGTGCGAACCCTATTTTTTTCATTTTCCATTTCCTAGAATTTCAGCACTGTCTTTTGAGATAGGAAGCGGCTTGGTCATGGGTGCAGGAGTTGTCACTTTATTCGCTTCACTAACAGGTAAATCTTTGTAATGCTCATTCAAGTCTTGAAGAAACTTTGAGGTTACATTGAAAGCCAAATTCGCTTGCAATATATTTCCACCTGACAAAGTTCCAAATATCATGTCATAACCATGCTGCTCACCCCAAACCTTGAGATAAGTGTTCATATTGCTTATAACGGGTGTCATTAATTCCGCTTCTTTTTCTTCGCTTTGCTTTTTAACCGCTTGGGAATAACGATTTAAATTAGCATTCCATTTTTTTAAATTTTGATCTAAAGCTTCTTTTTCTTTGGGTGAAGCTTTATCGAAATCTGACTTAATATGATTCATCGCCACCATCATAGAATCATTGATAAGTTTCAAATTTTTATCCCACTCCTTCTGCGCTACTTCAAATTGCTTTCTCGCCTTGATCGCTTCGGAAAATTCTGACAGTAACACTGATGTTTCAGCATAACCTATTTTAGGCGCTTTATGCATAAAAGAAAAAACCAAAGACGCTATCGCGATGGCTAAAGCAACAAAACTAAATATCGATTGTTTCATTATTTCCCAACCTTTGAACTATCAAGCCTTGCTAAAGAATCAGCTTTCGCTTTGGCTAATCTCATATCTTCCTGTTGTTTATTGGCAATAGCTTTAGCATGTAGCTTCGTCATATAGTCCACTTCTTTTTTGTCTTCCTTAGTCTGCCTATCTTTATAAGTTGCTTCACGCATTTCGCGTTTGGCTTTATAAGCTGCTTTTTGCGAAGCTGTTAAAGGAACTTTTGTCGAATCAATTGGAGCAACACTCGACGAAGTGGAAACCACAGCTTGAGCTTCTGTTTCTTTTAGGATAATTAATCCAGTAAGTATTAACGATCCGAACAACATTTTTTTAATTGAAAATTTATTTGTTACTCGCATTTTATTTCCCTTCATTCTTCGAATGGAGATTTTGTATAGTTTTTTCCAAACGACGATTGCGTTTTTTCTCGGTTTGTAATTCTTTGTTTATAGCAATTACATTCAAAGTCAATTCCTCAATAGACTTCAACATTTTCAAATTCATAACTGCTAAATCCACGCCCTCTTCGCTCATTTGCTTCGCACTAGGGATTTCTGGCAAATGTTTATGCTTTCTCACAAAGCTTTCTAACTCTTCAAGGCTTTTACGCTTATACCCTTTTTCAAATACAAAATCAGGAATCACCTTCCATTTAGGTGTACTTACGTAGCCATCTGCACGAATAAAACCTGTAGTTGAAATTCCACCCGCGCCAATGTTCGTGGAAAAAGACTCCGTCCCTGAAGTATTGATATAGCTAACTCCCGCCGAATTCAATGTCAAAGTGGCTGTATAAGCTTCATCAATCGCTGTAGTTAAAAATTGCAACCCATTTGCAGATAAATCGACACTATCAACGGATGTAGTAACACCATTTTCTATGGTCTTTCTTTGAAGCTTTAAAGTACTTCCGTTAAACAATGAGAATTCTCGCTCTGAACCAGTTGGCGTTGTTAAATATCTATCGAAACCTAATCCATAGTAATAGTTTAAGCCTGAAAATGCGGTCCAGGTTTCGGGAGTAGTTCCTGGCAAAATGACATCCGGTCCGCGAAAATCAAGTCGCTGATTAATCTCCAAATAAGGTTCAGTTTCGGATGGAGCTTCTACACGAAAAACTTTTTGACCATTTCCTGCTTCTAAATACAATGACCCTATGCTTTCAGGAGTAGTTGGGTCCCAACGAAAACCCAGATTATAATCCATATTAGAGCTTAAGGTTCCAAAGGAAAGTTTTTTGGGGATATTAACTATATCGCCTTTAATTTGAAAACGCTCTACGCTATCGGTAGCAAGGTATAGATGCGGATTATCCTTTTGAGCATTCCATCCCAAAGTTCCCTTTTTCATTATGGTTCCTGGTTTGTAAACATTTATTTGCGATGGGTAATTGGCTAAATCAGAAGGAACAGGGACAATAAAAACACGACTATCAGGTATGGGACGTTCCGAAGTAATGGTTGAAGAACCGGTAGCTTTGTATTCCCACCCTACAGATAAATGATCGTCGCCACCATTTTCCTTAAGTAAAGCTTCGATGTAATAAAATTTACCCGCAGTAAGTGAAATCGAATCACTAGCTTTTTTGGATGTCGCATTTACGCTGGATGTCCAATTTTGATAACCAGTATAAGCCGTCAAATAAGCAATGGGGTTAGCCCCTTTATTTGCAACGGTAGAATCCGAAGAGAGATACAATTCGCTTCCATCATCTGAGGTTAAGTAAAAAACATATTTTCCCGTTACGGGGGCTTTAACTAAACCACTTACTCTCGCTCCGTAATTATCACCCACTCCTCTAGGAGCATTGAAGTTTGAAAGCGTTGTAAATGAAGTTGGATTTTCTGGATAAGTTGGAGTGAGTTTTAAATATTTAACTTCATTGCCACCGCCAATATTTTCCCATTTCTCATAAACTAATCCAGGTTTACCCGCAGCCACGCAATTTTGTTGAATAGCAATGATTTCACTTAAAGTTTTTACACCTTTTCCATCCGCTGCTTTAGTTCCATATATACGAATTTGATCCATGAGACCACGGAAATTATGGCCGCTATTTTGATTGAGAAGGGAACGATTGCCGATGGCCAATTCTGCAATTGCGCCTCCCACTACCGTTGGATTTCCAGTATAAAATTTACTGACATCCAAACTTGCATTCACACCAATAGCTCCGAAGTAAAACTTAACGGTAGTCGTATCATAAGTAACAGCAAAGAATCTCCAGTTTGCCATAGGAGTGGTTGTGTCGGCTGGAATCATATTAGAACTACTACTTACACCGCTAGCATCGCTTAAAGAATTAAAACCCAATTCCAAATGACCATCATCACGAATTCCCAATTGGACACCTTGATTTCCAGTTGCTCCAGCAGTATTTTTGACCCAATCGAGAATGCGATTACCACCCGATCCCGTAACATTGCGGCTACAATTAACCCATCCAGTAATGGTGAAAGACTTAAGCCCTTGCAAGGTTGAAAGAACGGGTAAGTTAACCGCATAAGCTGATCCAGTTGGTGAATCTTTGCCAAAATCTATAGCACCGATTCCCCCATTTGGTACCATAAGTGTATTATTCCAAATAGGTTTAGTTGCTGTAAGCGTTCCATTCCCAGAGCTTTTTCCAGTATAAGGTGCAGTAATTCCACTTGATTGATCGAAAAGCAATTGCACAATTAAACTATCAGTCAAAGGGTTTGCGGCTAAAGTAAAGCTTGCCCACAATGCAACTAATACGACCGCAAGGCCCCCATGGCGCAGCCGAATGAATGCCGGTATTTGACATTTAAATTCATTTCCCATTTTTTCTCTCCCTCTTAAAACCATGTGGAATCTTTATTTTCCAGTTTTTTTTCTCGGCAAAAAATCCATTCTAATTGCATTCAGAAATTTTTACGCAAAGTTTCATGATAGGGTATGACCATCCATAATAAGATTATCATTAAATTTCCCAAATCAATTATTGTCTCGAAATAAAAAGCGCAGCGACCACTATCCTATTTCCGCCAATGAATATGGGGCATAAAGTGCATATTCATTGTTCCGCGGAAAACTAATGCGGAGCTAACTTGGAAGCTAATTTTAAGAAAACACTATGTCAATAAAAATATTAAATATTTTTTGGAACCGAAATTTTAATTATTTTGCAACAAGTTGTTACAAAAATTTACGTACTAATTGTCCAATGTATTTTAATGCCATTGATTAACATGAATCATTTGATGATTAAATATTCAAGGTTGTTTTACTTTAAACCCAAACCTCTAAATTGACATGAAACAATCAATTAGTACCTTTACGTAGCTGTTCTTAACCCGGGATTTTTATGCAAAAATGGCTGACTATTGCTTTTTTGAGCTGCTGGCTATGCTTCGTTTTTGTGCACTGCGATCAAGATATAACTAGCGGATCAGATCAACCCGCGGTGCAATATACAGTAATAATTACTGATAGCTTATCCGGTGCCATTGTGGGCAGTGCAAAAATCCGGATTACGCAAATTAATGGAGATACTAGCACTTATTATACTAGTCCGCTTGATGGCCAAGCTGTTTTGCCAAATATTAACAGTTCCCGTACTTTATTTGTAATTAGTGCTATAGGTTATACCACTAAAAATTTTATCGACACCGTAACTGGCACGGCCAATGACACCACCTTTCATCTCCCCATTCCCAAAATCTTGCTGGTGAAGTTGGTAAACCATAATACTGTAATTGCGGATACTAATCAAAAGGTACAATACCGAATTGCACTTACTGGCGAAAGTTTACAAGCTTTAAAATCAGGAAGCATAAGCTATGTCGATAGTTTGCATATTCCCCATCGCGCCATCGATGAAAATCATGATGGAGTAATTGTGCTAACCGATTTGGGTTTTGGCAAATTCAATGTTTTGGTGGAACATGCCGGTTACCTAGGTCAAAAGCTAGATATTGCCATTGAAAAAAGATTAGGCGATAGTAGTGGAAGCAAATACGTATCCTCCTTTCCCATTCGCTTACGCCCCCTGAGCAATCAAGTTAGTGGGCAAGTATTTCGTAAAGTGCAAGGGCAAGGTAATTTACGCTTAGGCGGTGCCCGCATTGTTTTTGTGTTAAAGAATGATAGCTTGTCTTATCCGCAAACTTTTGAAACACGTACTTATATTCAAGGTGATTCTTTAGGAAAATTTTTGCTGGATTCGGTACCGGAAATGGCCGGCACTTTAAAATATTATTTAGATGCTGCTGCAAAAGAGCCGAGTTTAATTCAAGAACTTACTCAAGTTGATATTGCTTTAGCTACCCCTTTAAAACCCGTGGTACTTGAAGCCGGAGCGATATCGGATGCGCCAATACTAGTGCAAGGTCCACCGGATACCGTATCTTCTAAGGACACCTTGGTATTCATCTTCAATCAGGCGGTGGATACTTTAAAGCTGTATGATGTGCAGTTGGTAAATGGAGATTTGCCCACTCTGATTTTGCCCAATCAAAGCGTCGATAAAAAAACTTTACGTTTAGTGCAAAAAAATGCGGGCTGGAATGAAGGAAAACTTTATCGCTATGTTTTAGCTCTTAAAACCGCGACCGGGGCAGACTTTACGGTGCCAGGTAGCGGAGGAAATACCGTAACAGGTACATTTTTTGTACGTTCATCCACTTCGCAAGACTCCGCGTTTTCTTTTCTTAAAAAAATTCACTTGGCCTATTTTAATTCCGGCATAGACGCTCGTTTTGATTCTCTGAATATTAAAAGCAGTTTATTAGCGGATTCTTCCACTAATATGGCCATGCTTAAATGGAAAAAACAGGATAGTACAAAAACTTCTATTGATAGCTTAGTTATTTATGTCAAAGACAATCAAACTCGCACAACTTGGCAGAGATGGAGCACCCATGCTGTAAGGGGTGATTCCTTGACCTTAGCCTTTTCGGAAATTTATTCTACCGCAGCGTTTTCTGGTTCAACGAATCCAACCTTTCCTCCCAAAATTTCGGACCATGATACTTTATGGATGCAAATCATTCCAAAACAAAAAGACCGAGTCTATTTCGACAGTGCCTTTACTCTGCCGCCTATTGTCCGTGGTATGGGGCCTTCCCTATATGTGAAGTATTCGCAAACAGATAGCCTATGGGCAGGACCAGGCCTGCGCTCGGATACAGTTGTCGCTACTTTTTTAGTGAACCCCAATGATACGAACAGTACTACATTTACTATTGATACCGCCACGGTGAAGCCGCAAATTTTATCCAATAGTACAGACTTAACTTTTAAATGGGAATGGACTACCGCCCACTCTGGACGCATGATTTACACCTTAAAACAAGCGGTGTTTTTAACGGATAAATGGTTTTCTGTGGACATTACCAATCAACTCTCTCAAGGTAAACCTTTGTGGCTGCGTAATCGCGATACCTCGGTGTATTTCTTTCGATGAATAATTCACAAGATCAATATATGCGCGAAGCTATTGCTGATTTACGTATTAGCGGAGATAGTTTAGCGGAAAATCTTTGGCGGGCTATGCATCGAAAAAACGATGAAGGCGAATCGAAAGCGTTTACGCCATTGCTGCAAATAGAAATGACTGCACTTTTGAAAACGGAATGGAATATTCATTGCGAGGATATTTCGGCCTATCAACCCACAATGGACGTATTACGCACATTACCCCTTGATACGGTAAAAGCTTATGGCGTTATGCCCTTGGAATGGAAAGCCGGCAAACTCAAAGTGGCTTTGGTAGACCCTACAGATTTAGATATACTCGCCGATTTACAAGTCATCAGTGGATATTTGATTGAGCCCATTGCATCGGATCGATTAACTTTGGAAAAAATGATAGGCTCCTTTTACAAAAATGGCGGGGCCACCAAAAACAATTCCGCGGAAACATTGCCCAGTTCTCGCTCCAACCAAAACCATGAATCGACTGGCTTCCATCGAGGAATGGGTCAAGGATTGAGCCAAGGGTTACGTGTAGGGGAATCACCCATTGTGCGCTTGGTACATGAAATCATTTCCGAAGCTATACATAGCGGTTCTTCGGATATTCATTTTGAACCTTTTGAACGTGAAATGAAAGTGCGCTTAAGACAAGATGGGGTTTTGCGCGTGCATCGTTCTATCCATTCGCGTTCGCAAGCCGAAGTTGTATCGCGTGTCAAAATTATGGCCAATCTCGACATAGCGGAAAAACGCCGTCCTCAAGATGGTCGCATTCGCTTACAAGAAAATGGCCGGGCGGTCGATATTCGCGTTTCTACTTTACCCACCGAGTATGGTGAGAAGGTGGTATTGCGTATACTGGATAGAGAAGCCGTACCTTTAGACCTTGGCCAATTGGGATTGGATCCGGCACGTTTCAATACTTTAAAAAAAACTTTGCAGTTGCCCTATGGAATGATACTAATAACGGGTCCCACAGGAGCTGGGAAAACCACCACTTTATATAGTGCTTTAAATTTGATCAAATCTCCCGAACGCAATATTGTGACCGTAGAAGATCCGATTGAATATAAATTAGAAGGCATTATCCAAACCGCAGTAAAAACCGAAATCAATTTTACTTTTGCGAATGCCTTGCGTACCATTCTAAGACAAGATCCTAATGTGATTATGGTAGGTGAAATTCGTGATCGCGAAACCGCTGAAATCGCCATACGGGCAGCCCTTACTGGCCATTTAGTACTTTCCACTTTGCATACTAATGATGCACCCAGCGCGGTAACTCGGCTATTGGACATGGGCATAGAACCTTTTCTCATCGCTTCCGCTTTAACTTTAATCGGGGCCCAACGCCTAGTCCGTAAAACGTGCACTCATTGTCAAGGTCAAGCCAAGGGCTGCGTATACTGCCGTCATACTGGTTTTGCTGGACGAGTTGGAGTCTTTGAAATCTTACCCGTAACTGAGGGAATACGCTCTCTTATTATCGACAAAAAAGATGCCGGAATAATTAGGGAATATGCTGAACGTGAAGGAATGTTGGGATTGCGAGAAGATGGCATTGCCAAAGTGGAAGCTGGAGTTACCATCTTGGAAGAAGTTTTGCGGGAAACGGCATGATAGAAAAAGGAAAAATAATGCGCAGGAATTCCATTTTTAAAATAGGCGCATTTTCTGCGTTTATAATGTTAACGGGTATATTGTCGCCCGCCCAAGAAAATAAGGATAAAGCATCCATTTCACCCGCTCAAAGACGTGCCATGGTACGTGATTCTTTACGCCGCGAACGATTACAAAATCGCGAAGCCAATAAAGTAACAGCTCCAGTTAATTCCAGCTTAAGCAATAATCCAACCGCAATACCCAATACCCCCGATGTTAACTCTCCTGCGACTATTCCTACTCCATCAAGTCCTGAACCATCCTCACCTAAAATGGAAACATCCTCCACTGCGAATTCTTTACCCAATACAGCAATGAGTCCTGTAATTCCTTTAAAGGTAGCCGAGGAAGTAGACTTGCCTATTCCGGATAGCATTAAAGTGGAAGCCTTGAATGTTCGTAATACTGAGATACGCGATGTACTGCAAGGTTTAGGTGTACAATATGGTATTAATATTCTTATGGCCGCCAATGTGGCGGGACCTATTTCCGTAAATTTGCATAAGATTAAATTAAAAGAAGCGGTGCGCTTAATTGCCGAAGAAAATGGATATGTCTTAAGCGTAGTACATGGCGCCATTAAGGTGGATAAAAAAACCACTCCTCCACCTGCTTTACCGCCGCCACCCAATTTTATTGTGGATTTCGCCAATAATCAATTGTCCGCTGATATTCAAAAGATACCCTTAGATCAAGTTGTACGCAAACTAGTGGAAAAAACCAACAAGACCATAGTGGCAGATGCAGGATTACGTAGTGACATCAATGCTTTTTTTAAAAATATGGATTTGAATAAAGGGTTAAAATTAATCGCTGAGAGTAATGGGTTACTTATGCGAGAAAAAGAAGGCATCATTACGTTTTTTCCTCAGGCTTGGAATAGCGATGGTGCAAAGCCAGGTGAAGCGGCAACTCGCCGCATGCCGGTTTTTGTAAAAGATAATCAAGTGAGCATGGAAGTCACCAATGCTCCTCTGCATGATATTGTTTCCGCAATTTGCCAACAATCTGGTATCAGTACAGTTATATATGGCGAGCTTAAAGGCAATGTGACGATGAAAATTTCTGATGTTCCTTTGGAGCAAGCGTTCCAAATTCTTTTCCGTGGCACCGAGTTTACTTTTTGGACGCATAATAAAGTTTATTTTATTGGCCCTCAAAGCATGCAAGTATTAGATAATTCCAAATTGCTGGTGCTCAAGCATTTGAAAGCGGAAGATGTAATGGAGTTATTACCAGCCACACTTACACAAAAGGCGCAACTCAAATTAGTGAAAAGCCAAAACGCCATTATGGCTTTAGGTCCCTATGAAGTGATTGATGGAATTACCCAATACATCAGTCAAATCGATTTACCCGTTGCCCAAATTCTTATTGAAGCCTTGGTAGTCGACGTGGACATGGATAGAATTCGCAGTTATGGTGCCGATCTTTTTTTGGGAGATATTAAGCGGGTTAAAAGTGCAGAAACTATTTATCCTGCTATTGATCAAGTATTTAACAAAGAGCGGAGTGAAGATTTACTTAAGGGTATTCCTGGCCTGCGCGATATTGTTTCTTTACCGAAAAATTTTATCGCTAAAGTGGAAGCTTTGGAAACTGAAAAAGTTTTAAAAATACGCTCTCGCCCGCAAATAGCCACTTTGAATGGTTCGGAAGCCACCATTACCGTAGGCCAAACTCAGTATTTTCTGTTAAAATCGGAAACAGATTTCAATCAAACGGCAAATGTTACCACTAAAACATCTCAGCATTTTGAAAAAATTGAAGCCAATGTAACTTTAACTGTGACGCCTTTTGTTACGGGCCAAAAAGAAATCACTTGCGATATAGTCCCGGATTTTTCCGAACCCGAAGGATCTTTCGATCCCAATGTCCCTCCCACTTTAAATCATCGTATTTTAAAATCGAAGGTGCGCCTACGCGATGGAGAAACAATTGTACTTGGTGGATTAGTAAAAGAATCCCTTAATCGCACCAATCGACAAGTTCCTTTTTTCGGCTCCATTCCCTTTATTGGTTGGCTATTTAAAAACAATACCCAAACTCGCTCGCGCAGCCAATTACTGATTTTTGTTACCCCTCATATTTATTTTGGAAATGATGCCAATGTTAATCCAGAAGAATATCTGAAGAAAAATTCGGACTTAGAAAAATGACTTTTTCTTGGTCGGAGCTTTTTATGCCCCGCATTGTTTGGGGTGCGGAATGGACATCACAAGAAATTCATTTGGTTGGAGTCGATTATAAAACCAAAAAATTTGTACGGCATTTTAAAGGTGACTTTAATGAAGCCGCTGCCTTTGCACAAGCCCAAGGCCTGACTTATGAGGGCTTTTACGGGGCAGTTTCTCATTTACCTTTCAAATGGGTTTTTCAAAATGAAATAGAAAATTCCGAAGAAGGGCGTCGTATTGCAGAAGAAGCATCGCGCCCACAAGGCATAAGACGAGATGAATTGGAAAGTTTGACTTTTGCCGAAATCGAATGCCATGCTTTACTTTGGTTCCGAGCAGATAGCCTAGAGGCATTCACAAAGTCTTTACCCCAAAGTTTAGCAACTTTATCCGAATTGGTGCCTAGCCCCTTACTACTAAATCAGGCCCTAGATTTTCAAAAATGCAATGACTCATTTCTAATCTTATTGCCAGAAATTGATTATACCCATTTGCTAATGTATCGCGATAAAATGTTGCTGGCACATAGCCGCATCCCTTATGGACTCAATACCATTAACGAATCGCCAATATTGATGGCCAAAGAAATTCAAAAAGCCCTATTGCATTGGAATGAGCATTGGAAAAACCAAAGGGAGAATTTACAGGTAACTTCAGTGTATCTATGGAAAAATCATGCAGCCTGCGATTGGGAAAAAATTCTCGCTCCACTGGGTTTGATAGTTGAAAATGCTGCTTGCATTAAAACTTTATCGACTTTACCGGAAGAATTTCGTTTAGCGGGATTACAAGCCTTAAACCATGCCCAAGGACAAATATCTGCAATCAGCTTAGGGAGTTGGAACGAAGAGCTAGTGGCTAAACGCCGCAAATGGTTGCAACACGCTGGGTTTTTATGTCGGGCAAATTACTGGATATTGCTTTTTTTTGGCGGCAGCGTAGCCTTAATGTTCGCTTTATCCTTAGCTCTGCAAATATCTGTTAAAGTAAGTCATAAAAAGTGGAATCATGAGCTAAAGGAATGGAATGTCCTGCAAAAACATAAACAGAATGTTGAACAGGAGTTGCAAAAATTAAGCGAAGTCCTTTCCTTGCGCAATAGCTCGGCAAAAAGTTTGCAACAAGTAACTTCGGCATTACCTGCTGGCGTTTGGTTGGAAAGTTGGGATTTGGAAAGTGGCGAAAAATCTGGGTTTATCCATCACCTATCTGGATATGCATTAGATGAGGCGAAAGTGTCAGAACTTTTAGCGCATTTAGAAAAACAAAATCATTTTTCGGAAGTAAAACTTAAATCTACCGAAGCCATGGCCGCGGAAAAAGTCGTGCAAAAAACCGGTATAAAAGCGAATCATCGCGATTTGGTGTATTTCCAAATGCAGGTCCAAGAATGAACTTGCCCACTATTTTTGCGCGTCGTAAAGGTGAATTCCTTTTTGTGGGATTGCTTATACTGAGTTGTGCCATGTTTTTATTACTCGGAACTTGGGGCTTATATTCTTATCGAAGTTATCAAATTAATCGGGATAGATTGGGTGAGTTTAAAGCCTTACAAAGAAATCTAGGGCATACCGATAGCTTGACTCGTTTTTACCAAGATATAGCCATGCGTATGGAGAGTTTAAAAAAAACTTTTCCAACGTCTGGACAAGGATCAATGATATTACAAATGCTGGCAGAGCAAGCCAAAACTCAAGGCTTACAAATATCAGATTTACAGGTCATGGATGTTTTGTCCTTACCGGGCTCTTCCGAATATCCTTTTGCGCTTAATGTAATTGGAAAATTTCCGGATCTTTTACATTTTATCGCCGCTTTGGAAAATCAGGACATGATTTTGCGGATAAGAAAAATATCCATCAAAAGCGAAGCCATGCATCATTCTTCCATTCACGTACAGTTAGAACTCAGTATTTTTGTGCCGAAGGATTAGGAGTATGAGGAAACTATTTATACTCCTACTTGCCACTGCAATCAGTATTTGGACTTATGTATTATGGCAATTTGTTTATCTTTATTTTAAGAAAACTGAAGTCGTAACTGAAAAAATTGTTATGGTAAAGAATGATCTATTATTGTTTCGTTCCAAATTTTTAGTAGACAGCACGCTGCGCGATCCTTTTCAATCGCTTTTATATACACAAACTCCGATTCCTTTAAAATCAAAAAGCCCGGTGGTCAAAACGCCTCTTAAAATCATTGAGCCGCCTAAAGCCATATTAACGGGTATATTATGGGGCACAGACCCTGTAGCCATACTCAAACAAGATTCGCAAACTGAATTGGTCAAAGTAGGGGCTCAAGTTTGGGATTTTAAAATTCTCCTCATAGAGCGTCATCAAGTCACGGTTATTAAGGAAGGTCGGAAATTTATTTTAGGATATCCCTAATGCAATATATTTCCAAACCTAATTTTCCATCTAGCAATCAAGGCAGCGCCTTAGGATATGTGCTAGGTATTATAGCTGTATTAGGTTTACTTTTATCCATTTATTGGAAATCAGTAAAATTCAATAATAACCTTGCTCAGCAAGAACAAGATATTATACAAGCTCGCTTGGCTTCCGAGTCCGGCCTAGACTATGTGCTAAAAAAATTAAGTGGATCCGAGGCAGAACATTTAGAATTTCAAACTGATAAATTGAAATATTGGCTGCAAGATCAAAAATTATCTTTCACCACTTCTGTGCAACCCTATGGCTTATTCACCCAAGCTACCGTAACAGGAGAGTTACGAAAGGGAGATCGAGTTATCAATAAATGCGAACGCGCGTTGATAGGGCAAAATTTGAATTTGCAAGATTTACCCGCATTGGCATTAACGAATAAAGAGGGGCAAATGGTATTGGCTGGAAAGGCTTCGGTTATTGGCCCAATCCTACTTTGGCGCGGTGGCGTACAAAAGGCCATTGGAGCCCCATTATATTGGCATGGCACGATAGCCCATAGCGGGCCTGTATGGGACAGTAATAGTACGGTTTGGAAAAAAATAGAAGTTAGTATGGCTAAAGCAAAAACATGGGTTGAGCGCCAAGAAATTTATTGGGAAAGGCTTCGTTTTGATAATGATGCCGATTTTGATAGCTTTAAAATTACGGATAGATGCACCCCTTCTTCTTTAATACTAATTGATTCGACATGGGAAAATATTCGTTGGATTTCCGCAGATACTGTTACGATAGCTACTGGAGCACGCATACGCAATTGCAAAATTTTAGCAAACTTTATTCGTATTGAAGGTAATGCGTCTTTCAAAAACAGCATTGTGTATGCGTTAAGAAATATGAATATTATCGGTGCGCCACAATTACAGGGACAATTTATTGCTCGCGATAGTTTAAAGATCAATATTTCTTCTACGCAAGAACATTATCCCACTTTCTATGTTCATGGCCGTGTATTGGCTAAATCTGAAAAAGACTCATTATATTGGGGAACAATGAGCATAAAACAATATCAGGGACAAGGTGTTTTTCTAGTCAATATTTCTGAAAAACCGAAATACAATCAAGATATACAAATCGAAGTAGCAGCAAAAACAGATATACAAGGGTTAATTTACACACCCGGTTTGGTTAAAATGGAAGGGCATTTACAGGGTTCTTTGATTTGCCAAAATTTAAAATTTGAAGAGCAAGGGACAATCTGGTTTGGACACTTAAAAGATGCTCAATTACATGCTGCTACTACATCACAGACTATACCCGTCCCCTTGATTTTCGAAAATTTGCAACCTTTACCTTTGCAAAAAAATTGGTTACCATGAAGGGCTTTAGTTTAATCGAAACCTTAATAGCAATGATTATCGCTTCGGTATTTTTATTTCCTTTAAGTGCATGGTTTTATCGACGTACCGAAAATCAGGCCGCTACTGAAAAATTTATGGCTACGCAGATTTTGGAAAATCGGTTACAACGCGCTTATCTTTTAAAGCCACATTCGGTATTTCTGGAACAAATGTCTGCCGCTCCTTTTTTGCAAATTAAAATCGACATAGTCAAGGACGGTAAAGAAACAATTTTAAGAGGTATTGCAAGCAATAAACAAGGTAAAGTTATAAGTCAATTACAAATGGATTACTTTATTCCATGAAAAAATATACTCCCTCATTACGAGGATTCACGCTAATAGAATTATTGGTAGGAATAACGATATCCACTTTCATTGTAACGCTTACAAGTCGAATTTATTTATCCGGCCACTCGCAATTTATGGCACGTAGTCAAGAGGCTGAAGATTTGCGGCATTTGTTTTTACTTACTCGGACCATTCAAAAAGCTTTACAAAACCCTATTTCTAAATGCCAAGGTGGGCAAATTGAAATTGAACGAGAAGAAAAAAAAATCATCTTGAAGGATAGCTTACTTGAAATTTATCCTGAAATAAAAAGTTTGAAATTTATTTGTTTAGAAGCCGATACCTTGCAAAATCGTTTGACGGAATGGAAAGACCGCTTTGAACCACAGTTGATTGAATATACTGGAGTCTGGAAAAGTAAAGGTTCGGAGCGTATGATTTTTGGATCATGGTTGAAATAGTGCATTTACACATGTAAAGGTTTACTAAACCGGCGGAAGTTCACTTGTTGCGGAACGGCATTGGCTAAACTTACTCAATCGCATTTTTGATCAGCGCATTCAACATCGACAGCTAGTAGCGCCAATATAAAATACGATTAACTAAGCGTGTTGCACATTATGCGTAATTAATTTCGCAATGACAGACTTTGATTGAGACGTTTCGGAAAAAAAATCGGTGGTGGGTACTGAAGGGATTGAACCTTCGACCCGCTGATTAAGAGGCAGAGTCTCATATTAAGAAACCGCCTTTTTCACACCAGAAACAACCTTGTCTTGTGAATTACCTTCGCCACCTGACACCGAGTTGCCACCGACAATGGCATCCCAAGAGATAAATTTAACTCTCGAAAGCGAATCCAGCGAAGAGCTTCCCCAATAAGTTGAAAGCATGTTTGTTTTCCATCCCGCAATTTTCATAACATCACGCTCAGCCATTCCCGCGATAATCATATTTCTTGCGGCGATATGGCGGGTGTCGTGAAATCTAAAGTTTGCAATGCCAGCAATTTTTTTGCATTTGGACCATGACTTTTTAAAGTCTCCAATACGACGACATCTACCCCCTACCATTCGGTAAAACAAATATTTAGTTCCCTCCGGCAAGGTTCGAAAATAATTCAGCATATCCCTTGGTATTGGCTTCCAAGTGCCCTCTTCATTTTTAGTTGTGCCATTGGGTATTCTAATTGCATTCGCAAATAGGTTTAGATCGTCAATGGTCATGTTTACTAATTCTGATTTACGGCAGGGAACATTTATTGCAAACCAGAATAAGTAATAAATATGTGGAGCATGCTCATTTATCGTGTTTATAAGGTTAACGATTTCATGATCATGCAATCGCCTATCCCGCGGGATTTCCGACAGCTTTGGCCAAACCGATTTTGTAAGCGGAACATCGCTAATTTGATTTAAGTCCTTAGCCAAATTAAGCGCAGCTAGGGCCATGGCGCGACGCCTATTTATCGACCCGTTTGACAATAATTTGCCGGTCATTTTTGATGGAATTCGTTGGATTATTTTCGAATACTTAAATAAAAAATCTCGAAGGTCCGTAATATCTACGTTACCCACGTCGCTGTCTAGCGAGTCATAAACCGCCCTTTGTTTTTGTGGTATTGTACCGCCTCGAAGATCGCGATACTGCTCTAAATAGAATCGGAAATGGCTCTGAAACTGTGGTTTACTTTTTTCCGCTCGCAATTCGCTTTTTAAAGCTAGGTAGCGGTCATTTGCCTGTCTTTCGTTGCCAAAAAATGTTTCGACCTTGCGCTTATCACTGCGTTTTTTTCGCGGATCTTTATTCGTAATAATTACACGGGCTTTAATAATGTATTTGTTGGGACCAGTTTTTGTAATACCCATAAGAAAGTTACCTCTCGTTATGGGTGGCTTTGGCTGGCCGAGAAAAAGATACACTAGTGAATCTCTTTCTTCAAAAGCAATTGTCCCGTTTTAAGAATATTTTTTTGAATCTCGGCCAATGGATAGCGCCATGATTTGCCGACCTTGAATTGACCAGGTATGCGCTTCGCTTGGGTGTTTTTTTGTATCCAATCTTCTAGCACATTATAGCGCTGCATAAACTGATCTTTGGTCAATACAATGTCTTCAGTCATGGTATCCATTTTTTAATTTAATCTCCCATTCCAAAGACACGACGAAAAGCTTCAGCAATGTTATTATCGTGGACAACTGCTGTTTTTTCTTCAACGTGAATACAAATATTCTCGCCGCGCAATTCGGGGATTTTTTCCATAATTAGCGAGTTCATTTTCATTCGCACTAAACTGGATTTTTGCTCTAAAAATGTTTTTTGCTTTTGGTTATCCTCGATCTGCGTATGCATCGCAAGGATTTCGTTCATTATTTCCTCTGGAATTGGGAACGTCTTTTGTTTGTCGCTCATTTTGCTTCCTCAACAACTTCTGATTTTGCTTCTTCTTCGGCGCGTGCGCGAATAAATTCAAGCATGCAATCATTTGGTATATGTCCGGCATGACTTGGTGCAGGAGCATTTGGGCGGCTTTTGCGATGAATTAAAAGAGCGGCTATTGACCAATCATACTTATCTCTTAATTTCAATCCTTTTTTGCCAGCGGCATAAACTGTATGTCCAGCAACACATCTTGTGGTGCCACATTCCCAATTAGCTTGGTCTAGCGCGCATTTTTGAGCTTCAATCGGTACTAAAATATTTGTATACAGATTCTCAACAAATGGGACATCTGCCATCATTTTTCCCCATCTATCTTTTAATGCAATGTCGGATCCCAACACAAGCGCAAGCCTTCCATCACTGAGGTTACCCAACACACGCGCAAGCCCTCCATCACTGAGGTTACCCAACACAAGCGCAAGCCCTCCATCACTGAGGTTACCCAACACAAGCGCAAGCCTTCCATCACTGAGGTTACCCAACACACGCGCAAGCCTTCCATCACTGAGGTTACCCAACACAAGCGCAATTTCCGTATCGTCAAGTTTGTTGAGTGCGGAAGCCAGATCTTCGCCGCGAGTTGCTATTAAAATTTTTATTTCCCGTTCATCCATGATACATTCCTTTATTTGTTATGTGAATTTTTGATTTAAAGACTTTTTAAGCGCTGGTTAATTCTTCCAAAAAGTGATCGGGTACTCCGATTTCTTTTCCTTTTTCCCGCAACAAATCAATAAGCAAGGTATCATCCATGTTATAGATGTAGCCGTTTATTTCGAGCCATTCTTTTTCGGTTTGGCAGGATTCAATGCGCTTTCGCGTTTCGATTTTCGCGGTTTCAATTTGGTCTTTCCGCTCATCGAAAAACTTTAAGCGATCATTCGCCATGGATAAAAAGGTTTCTCTATCGCGGACGCCGGTAACCTTTGCCCATATTGTTCTGCCCTGCTCAGCATCAAAGGCTTGATTTATTTTTAAAACTTCTTCTTTAGCTTTGCACTCAACTAACTTTTGATTAAACTCTGCACGAATGCGCTTTAGCTTCAATTGCTCTTGCGACTCTTCGGCTTTGGCAACTGGATCGACCTTTACATCAGTTTGAACATCAACAGCATTTTCGGCCTGTGACATTTCATCGCTGGTATAAATTCCACTCAACTCGTGCGGGAAAGCTTTACGTAACGCTAAAGCTTCGGCGCACTTTGCCAACATAAGCGTAGGCATTTTTTTCCACATTGAGCCAATAAAGGTTTGGTTCCCTTTTTGATACGTCTGAACGTATTCTTTCCAGTGCGCAGTGCAATAAAGCGGATCTTTAAATCCTTTTTTATGTACACCTATTCTTGCCGCAAATGGAAAGTTATCGCTTAGCCATACATCTTTCCAAACCCCATCAATATCACACCACATAGCAGGCGTTTGTCCTTGATATGCAGATGTTCTTTCGGCAATTAGTCGGAATCCATCAATACTGGTTTGCGTGGACATGACATCTGTTTGCAGCTTGGAATCGTAACGTTTAACGGCATGGATTTGGCGCAAAAATGGATCGAGATTTAGGCGCTTGCATTGGTTCATGAACAATTCAAGCTCGTCATTTGTTGCGCCCTTGCAGATAGTGCGCTTAAGCAGATCTATTTTTTCTTGATTGAACGAGAGTTCATTTTGAACCGCAACGTGCCTTTGCTCTTCAACAACTAATTCTGTGCCGCTCATTATTGCGCCTCGTGAATTTTATTAGTGGAAACTAAATTTGAGAGCGTAACGATTGATTGTGCTGCGCGCACCAAAATAAAACGCAAATCTTTTTCAGCTAATTTCCCTGCCTCGCTATTCATTTGAGGTATAGATAAATTTTCAACCTCTTTTGAGAATTTCAAAATCTTATCCGCATCCGGTGCAGCTGCTTCGATTGCCAAGCGATTCGCTTCTTCTTTTTGCGCTAACTCCGTTGCGGCCTTATCCTCTTCGGCTTTTTTGGCCAAGGCATCTTCGGCGGCTTCCTTTGCAAGTTCTTCTTCGCGCTTAACTCTTGAGATTTCAGCGTTTGCTTCGTCGATTAACTTTTGTTCGGCGGCAAGCTCAGCTTGGCGCGTTGCGATGATAGCTTGCGCTTCAGCGGTTATTCGCTCCCGCTCTGCACGTTGATCGTCTAATACTTTTTGCTGGGCTTCTTGCGCTATGCGCTGCTCTTCAAGTTTTGCCGCTTGGTCGGCAATATCCTTAAGCCGTACTGTTTCCTTTTCCGTGTCTTCAGCCAACTTGGCTTCATAAACTTCATCGGTCATTAATAAAACATCTGTATAGGTAACAGGCGAGTGAACATTGGCAAACGCTTGTTGTCTGGCCTTAATTTTTTCCTCAAGGAGCCTTTGCTTCTCGGCTTTTAAACGCTCTTCTTCATCGGTTACGATTTTTTCTTGAGATGCTAGGTAGGATTCGATTGGTTCCAGCAATGCTAAAAGTCGATTTTTTTCCGCATCACATTTTTTCCCATATTTTAAAGATTCCTCTTTAACTTCTTTATGCGTTTTGTCCACAATAAGGCGCATATCCCGCACCTCGAGTCTTAATTTTTTGGCGGCTTCATATCCCGCTTTATCGGTTGGCCCCATGACCTTAATCGCTAATGCAATTTTTTTTACGGCCAAAATATCTGCATCCGTTTTGGTTATCAATACGATTTCACGCTTCGTGTTTACTTCTACCATTGGGTTTTCTAATACTTGAGTTTCCATTTATTCCTCGTCTTCGTCGTTAAATTTGTTGTCGTTTTCTTCTTCTCTTCGATCCGATTCCATGCGCATTCTGTCGAGTACGTCTTCATGGTCTTGGTACGGGTCTTCGAATCTTTTAGCCACCACCCATATTGGTTGTATCGGGTATGTCATTAGTTACCCCTCCCAATCAGTCCCAAAACCATTTTAGCGGCTGACTCTTGACCGGCGGTAAACCCTAGATTATATCCAGTAACAGAGTTGCTACTGTTACATGCGGATATTACCGCAAGACAAGCTGCCTCAACTTGGTCGATTACCGGCAAGTCACGTTTTGCAGCAATTAGTGCGGCATTGTGAGGACGGGAGACTTCTTGGAATGTTGCTAACCAATCAGTAGTAGCATTCATTAGCGGACCTCACTCAACATTTTGTCTATGTCTTCGGCTGAGGATCGGTTGAGTCGAATAGTTTCAAGGTGCGATTTGTACCGCTCTGAAATCCTTTGCCAATTTTGCGAGGAGTGAATAAACGCCTTGATTTGGGCATCCTTATCGAACTCGATTTCGGTAAGCTCGCAGCAACGATTGGCGTAAAAATCTCGTTCCTTAATCGCCTCTATATATTTGTGTTTTAGGTGCTTAAGGTTCGCTGCCATTACCAAATTTATTGGCAGCGCAAGAATCCTTTTGATAAATCGGATGATTGTGTGTATTATGGTCATTAAGTTATCCTTTCAGTTAGTGTGTTTGGATGACAGGGGGTTACTCGTTACAAGCGGGTAACCCCTTTTTTATTTGTGGTATCCGTAGTTGAAATAAAGAGCCAAGTAATTCACTGCGAAAACGGTCAGTGCGATAGTCAGCGGGTCAATAAATCCACTTTGGCCATTCACGCACACCCCGCCCCTTTTTTCGCCATCAAGCCCGCATTTTCTGGCGGGGGCAGGGTGTGACAGATTTTCGGATTTAAATCGCATCTTGTTTGCTTTCCGTTATAGAGTTAAGTTATTGATATGATTAGGAATAACACCAATCTTTTCACGTCCAGCTTCTACGGCTGTTCGCAGCGCATCGGTCAGGGTGTGGGCTTTTCCATGATGCTTAATAAGCTCGTCACGAAATTCTCGAAGACTATCCGTGACTGTTTTTTGCAGCTTAAGCGAATCGTAAGGTGTTCCACCTTCAATTTCAGGTTCGGCTAATTGTGTTTGTAATCCCATTTACTTACCTTTGTTGTACTTGGTTGTATATGGTATAAATATATAACGATTAGTTATAAAATACAACGATTAGTTATATAAAATAAAAATATTTTGGGTTAAATTTGAGTAATTTGAGGCTGTTCAGGGAAAAAATCAGATTTAAACAGTCTGATATGTGCGAAAAGCTGAATATTAGCCAGCCTCTTTATTCCAAATATGAAAAAGGAACAAGGATCCCTACTCCGGTTCGCGAGAAACTTCACGAAATGGGTCTAAATTTGAATTGGCTTGATACAAGTCATGGCGATATGCTAATCGATCAAAGTCAATTTGAATCAATGGTAGCAGAGCCGCGAGCAACTTATTTTCATGAAAAAAATAACAGGCCAGTTACGGTTAGCGACCTCGAGGCCTTTGAAAAAAGAATACTCGACGCGATGAAAAACCATGCTGGGAGCGTATTACTTGAAGTTTTACAGAAAATCGAAGGGCTCAAAAAGTCACAAGACAAATAAAATTGACTATAATTTCATTTGTCGTTTCATTAAGTTCAGTAAAGAGGGTGTATGATAAAGTTTTTGACCACTTCGATTTTCTTCGCTTTGTCTATTTCGTCAGCTGCACCCGACCTCGTTCCATTCTTCAGGGTAACCCAAATACACAGTAGTTCCGTATTCGATTCGATACTGGTCGAGTCTGCTGTGATTAATAATGGTTCAACAGCTTCTTATTCTCAAACCATTGATTTAGCAGTCATAAGTATTGGCAAAGATTCGCTTACACCATTAAAATATCATAACATCCCAGCCAATTACGTTATAAATTCAGGTAGCTTTATGAGCTTTAAAGACACGCTACAAGTAATTCCAATAGTTTTTTCGATAAATGTTTATGTGGACCCACTCGGCTATCTCGATGGATTTAAAGGAAACAATGTCACATCCCAAGCCTACAATTTCCACCCTCAACAAGTACACGACACAATCACGGTTGTTCTTTATGACACCGTAAATACAACCACTACTTTACACGATACATTAAAAACCGTTACCCATGATACGACCAAGTTAACCATAACCGATACGTTAATCACCCACATAAGAGACACCATAAAAATCACATTGCGCGATACAATCAAGATTCACGATACGACTAAGGTGGTGGTACACGATACGGTAAAAACGCCAACAAAGATCAAGGGTCTTGGAAAATTTGCCGCCCAAGATGTTTATACCACAATTTACAATTCAATGGGTTCCATCGTATGGACAGGCTATTTACCAACCGGCGGTTATCCGAAGGTGAAATTATTACAGGGCTTGCACTTAGCTGTGCAGGGGCAAAAGCGCTATGCGTTTCGCGTAGTGTATAAATAAAATCCTATTTAAATATTTTTCCATCGTCGTTTTTTAAATAAAACTAAAGGTGACTATTCATGCCTCAAAAAAATATCGAAGTCTTTGTGATAAGTGTATCATTATTTTTTATCTCTACCAAGCGCGATATTTAACGCCTGATCCGTAGTTAGAGTATGATTTACCCAAAATCTCCTCGCCACCTCGGCCACGCATATTATCTCGGTAATGGTCATTTCTCTCAATTTTTTTATCAGTGCTGGTTGATTGATTTCCCATTTTTTGCCAAGCCCTTGAGAGTCTGCCACCTCAGCCCAAATAAACCTCTCGCTCACGCGATCTAGCTTCTGATTAAGCACGTCGCACGTCGCGAGCCATTCGGCGTCACTCAGCGCAGGCCGTGACTCGCTCATCATCCGGCCAAATCTCAAAATCGTTGCGTTGATTCTGCCGGATAGTGAGTCGCCTGTTTTATCGTCTAGGTCGAGTATTTTTTCCGCTGCGTCGGACAGGTATATTGATTTTTTGCTGCCCATTATTTTACACCCGATTTTAAGGCCCTAATCACAAATGCTAAATCAGATTTTGGGTTTCTGGCTGCAGCCCAATACCTGTAAATGCTGGCTGGAGACGCCCCCGTCCATTTTGACACATCCTCAGCAGTATGCTGCACGATGCCTCTATGCACCGATTTACCTGGGTTAGGATAATAAATTACCAATTTTGCTATTTGCAATAGACTCGGTGACTGTCCAGGTTTTATTTTTATTTTCATGACTTCCTAAGTTTTTGTTACAGTAACGTATAAGTTACAAGAGTAAATTTATTTTGTAATCATCTTAAAATTTGTGAAAATTGATCTCTCATCCTCTCGGATAGGCTGGCTAAAATCACCATCTGCAAAAAACGAGATCGTACCCTCGCCATATAACTCTCCCATGAGGTACGCGCGGGCAGCTCTAACCGCGCCTCTCATAGTTTTTGAGGAGCGATGACCATTTAAAAAGCTGCTATTATTTTTTGCTGACCAGTGTATCATAATTTCCCTCGTTTTTTTTGTTAATCCCGACGCTATCTCAGTGTTTCGCCTGACTCTCACAGGCTCATCAGGGGGTTAATTATTTTTGGTTTTTCCAAATTTTGTATTCGCTAACCGATTCAAAAGCCAAATATCCACCTTCGACTTTTACGATTTTGTCTGCCCATGGAGCGATTTTACGGGCTTCTTTTGCTGTTTTTGCTTCGATTGATTGTTTCATTTTTAAAAATCCTCGCCAAAAGCCATCATGCTTTCGATTTTTTTTGATGATGCAGTTACCTCAAGAGCGGCAACATAAGCGGACGATACCTCGATTATACGGGCTGTTGGCTCGGCCTTGATATTATCTGCCAAATAGTTTTCAGCGCCTTTGCGAGATACCATGGCGTTATTTTCGCAAATATCTTCGGTTGGGGTTACCCATTCGCGACCCACTTTTACTTTTCCGTCTTCTCTTGCTACCATGTATCCGCTCATTTTGTAATCCTTTTTGTGAGTCGCTTTATTGCGTTGCTCATGTATATAATGTACTACTAACATCCTACCTAGTCAATACATAATATCAGGTAAACAAAAATAAATTGTGCCAATATTTTATTAATTCCAACAATTGCCTAAATAAACTCAAAAATGTTTACCGAAGTCAAATAAAGATGAGGAATATGGTTTTTTTTCGATCTCTTACCTTGTAGTAGCTATCTCTAAATAAAGCCTATTTTTTCTTAGGTCTAAAAACAAAGACGAATGTCTCTGAATTATTCATGGGTAGGCTGCTCATATTTCTGCCCACTGTCTCATACCCGGCAAAATCTCCGCAATCAAAATTCTAGTGTCTCTCTCCGGAAACTGGTGACCGTTTTCCCATTTGCTAACAGTTGTTTCATCCATATCCAATCTCGCAGCTAAATAGCTCTGCTTAATTCTTGGTACATGCAAAGCTCGTTCGCGCCTTAAATCTCGTGCAAAACCCGGCGCGCGAATTTTATTTAAAGTCCTTGGGTTAATCATTTGTTTCCCTCCATTGCCATAATATACCGTAACTCGCGCAATACATCAATACTCCCACCATATCATAACAGATCATGCCAAGCGAAATTTATTAAAAGCATGATTTAAATCTCGTATTCTTCGATTTGTGAAGGACGATATAAAAGTACAAGCCAAAGCGCGTAACATGCATGAAAGCCGTGGCTTACCATTACGCGACATTGCAGCCAAGCTAAAACGTGCGCCAAACACCATTGCCAACTGGTGCAAGCGTGGATTACCCGATCCAGAAAACGGCCAATGGAAAAAAGGCAAGTACGCTGAGAAGTTGGTACAAATTGAGCAAAAGAGTACAGAAGACTACGCCGCTAACGCCGGACTTACCAAGGCCTTAGTAGCAGAAGGCATAGTAAAACTGATACACGCTAAGAGTTTTATACGCGAAGGTAAGAAAGGGGCGCTATTAACATACGCCAAACCCGATTATGCCAAGGAAAAAACACAGGAAAACGGTACAGAAACCGCAACAATTTTAGGTAGAGATTTCGAATTAGTACCCGACCGTAGCGCCAATGCTGACGGGCTTAAGATGGCTATCGACGTATTGGCAATGAAGAAGCCAACTGAGACAGAAAACAAAATGGTCGCGATTATGGACTGGGTTCGCAAAGGTAAAAAATGAGCTGGCATAAATTTTCGGAAAAAAAAGAGGGACTGTCTATTGAATGGCTCGACGAGAACTTTCAAATCCTTTTGGACAAGACTATTGAGCTAAACACCACCATAGAGACCCAAGCCGGTCGCATTAAGGAACTGGACGATAAGCTTTTCGCCGCCAATGATGCAATTCGAAAACTCGGGTCTACTGAAACAATAGCAAACCGCGTGCTAGCAACTTTAAGAGAAAAACCAGCAAAGGCAAAGAAATAATGAAATTAGTCTATGTAACACTAGCGTTACTCATGTGCAGCTGTGCACTTAAAAACTTGGTCGTCCCTTTGGTTCCTGATCATCAATCGCAAATTAAAACCGACAAGCAGGACGAGGGCGGCCACACATTTAACGAAACCGAAAGCACGGAGGGTGCCGATAAACAATTCACGTTACCCACTGTTTATTTTGATTTTAACCAATCGATAATTAAGGCAAGCGAACAAAGTACACTTCGCCTAATCGCGGATAACGCAAAAAACCATTGCATTATCGAAGGTCATGCCGACCAAGTAGGTGACGAGGTTTACAATTACGCTCTTGGGCTTGCGAGAGCTCAGGCAGTACAAAACTATCTCATTAACGCCAATGTCAACGCGGAATTATTTGTAATCAGTTATGGAGAAGAAAAGCCAGCTTCCAATGATGATAATCTAAATCGCCGCGTTGAGGTCAAATGCAAATAGGCATTGACCAAGTATTTAGACCAGAAGAACCGCAAGTAATTCGTAACATCACGGTTATCAAGAACTTGGAAGACGAGACTTATGAGTTTCATTTTCGAGGGCTAAAGATAGCCGCTGTATCAACTCGTAAAATAACCAACACAAAACAAATTCATGACGTAGTGGACAACTTGCACAGGCAGTTTTTCACCGCTATGAAATTCCTTAACAACAATCCTGAGGCTCGTATCGCCCCAATATCAGAAGCGACGCCAGAGTCATTGGTAGAAAGCCATGCTGACCTATGAACAGTATGGAAGTAGAACCAAGTCCATGGGAGTCACACGGTGAGCCAACCACTACAGCCTATGGAGCTAACAATTCAGGATTTAATGAACTCGGTCAAAGGTTACATCCTAAGCCTGTTTATAATTTGCACGGAATTCGAGTCGGTGGCCGCCAAGCGATTTCAAACGCGGAGCTTAATCATTTGGCCGTCGAGTTTCATAAGGCCACCGGAAAAAAGCCCACGAAAGCATTTCTAGCACAGCCATCAAATGGAGATCGCGGAGTTGGATTTACTAGCCCGCAAATCGGCTGGCTTTATATAGACGTCGAATTCAACGCGGAAAAGACTCGTGTCGAATAATTTTGCCCCCGATGAATTAGAGCTTATTAAGGAGCTCGAAACGTATCGCGACGATGAAGTTTTAGGTGTTGAAAGCTGTATCCATATTGTGGATAAGAAAAAGGAACGCCATTTAATTAAGCTGCACGATAGTCAAAAGCTGTCGATTAATTATACCGGACACATCAACTATGAAGTAAAGGTAAGGCAAGAGGGCCGAACCACATTACACATTGCCCGCGCATTGTACCGCGCACGTTTCCGTAACAACTTTGAAGCGTTAATCCTTGCCCATGAAGAGTTTGCCGCGCCCGTTCTATTTGATAAGCTGAAGGACATGGACGACAACTTGCCGGATGCAGTCAAAGGCGAGAAGGAGCGTAACACTACCACTGCCATAAAGTACAAAGACAATAAAAGCCTTGTACGCATTGCAACAGCTGGAGCAAGTGAAGCGGTTTCTAGTAAGAAGGGTCGATCCACTACTCCCGATTGGATTCATATTACTGAGGCTGCATACATTCTCTATCTCGATGTGTTACTACAGGGAATTATCGGGTCGATGCCTGAGCATGCAGTATTAACCCTTGAATCAACCAGTAATGGGCCAAGCGGTGCGTTTCATGCTGGTTGCATGAATATATACAACAAAGGCGAAGAGGTTGTACAAGGTCGCGTGTGGGTTCTTGGCGACAAGGTTTTAAAGTTCTCTGGCCTCCTGCATCATGAAGAATACCGATCGGACGCAAAAAATTATCGCGGCCCGATCGATGAAGAAGAGGAACGCCTTTTGTCTCTCGGTGCATTGCCAGAAACCATTATGTGGCGCCGAAAAAAACTTTCTGATTTGATTAACGACCCGAAGCGAAGCAAAGCGCTTTCGCCTGTCAAACAATTTAAACGCGAGTGGCCAGCAACATTCGAAGAAGCATTCGAAGAGAGTGGCAGTAACTTTTTTAATCCAAAAATTATTCGACTAGAAAAAGAAGCGGCCAAGTTACGCAACGAAGCCCAGCCGCCGGTAATCATGGGCCTCATGCGCCAAAACGGCCAACGCCCAAAACCAGTTCGGGCCACCGAGAAAAACACATTTCATATTTACGAGTTACCGCGCGACGGATGGATCGGGCGCTATTTGGCAATTAGTGACGTAGGTGCAGGAAATCCAAATAGCGATCCCGATTCGGTTTACGTAATCGATAGAGTTGCAAACAAAGTTGTGGCAAAATCCTATGGCCTCTTAGGCGCTATGTCCAATGCCGAAAACTTGGTGCTGCTTGCTGAATATTACTTCAACGCATACCTTGGATGGGATGCGACGGGAATAGGCGCAGAAGTTCGCCCTTATGTTTTAGAATCCGGTTACCCGCTTGAAATGATTTACCACAGGCGCAGAAACTACAGCGATCCGGAAAAGGCGAGTGATGATAATTGGCGCACTGATAGGGATGGCTTTGGTTTAATCTGGGGAAGAAATCGGGACGCTTCTCTTTCTCTTGTGCGTTACGGTATCGAATCTCGTACGTTGACGATTTGGGACGAAGACTTTTTTGACGAGTGTCAACAGTTTGTTTATGACGAGAACGGCAAGCCATGTGCTTCCATTGGTTATACCGATGACCGAGTGATGAACCTTGCTGGTGGATGCTGCATAAATGAAGCCTTGCCCGCTCCTACAAAAGAAATACCCATCAAAGAATTTCAGAACGCTAATAAGTTACGTGAAAAAATCAACAGGACTATAATGGGCCGCGTCCGTGGTGGCGTGGTTTATGAAGGAATGGAAAACTAATGCCAAACGCTAAGACGGCAGATTATTCCCTCAAGCTTCCATCCGACAAAGCTTTCGAAGCGAAAGACGATGATAAAAACGTACGCGAATATGTGAACAGTATCAAATCTGAATTCTACGGCTCACAAGGATTTAAGAACTATAAGAGTCGCTGCGAAACCTCAAAGTATTTGATTAATCAGCTTTGGGAAAAAGGCAAGAAGGTTACGAAGTTCGGATTTCGCCAAGGCATGTTTCGTGCCGCCTTTGATAATTATCGCGATTCACTTCATGACATTTTCGACCTCGACGAATGGGTTTACCTCACGCCACAGCATGGCGGAGCAGAGGCAAAGCGGTATTGCAGCGAATTACAAGACTTCATGAATAATATGCTTCGCCAAATCGGCTATAAAAAAATGCTGTATGGCCGTTTAGACTACATCCCTGATTACGGTTGGTCTCCTGCTTATGGTGACTTCTCATACAGTGAGGGTTACAAGTTACGTCCAGGCAACAAGCAAACTTCGAGCGGGATAAGCTTCGAATCCACTTGGTCAACCATCGGCAACAAGCCGGTATCACGCAGGCTACACCCTTACGCTTGGTTTGGTCCGCTTGATATGGGTTCGGATTTCCCATATCAAGGGTATATGAAGCGCTGGTATTTACAAGATGTTTATGCAGCTGAGCAAAAGGTAACGGAAGACAAGCAGCCAGTATATAACCCAGATGCGATAAAGAAGCTTAAAGCTTCATTTGCAAAACAACAAATCGATAAAGATAAAGATTATCCCGAAAACTCCGGCCAAGACATCAACGATGGAGATATAAAGCGCGATACAACTACAAAGCTGCCTTATGTGGATGTGATTTATTACAAAGGTTCGCTATCTGGTTGCAAAGGATATTATGGCGATCCAGCTGTTTACATATATGAGGGCACGAATAATTTAACCTTAAGACTCGCCGAGGATCAACTAGGTAGCCTTTTTGATTCGATGACACACGCCAAGAGCCACGGCTATCGCTCATCACCTTTCTCCCGTTCTTTTCTGGATGGGATGCGAGACCACCAAAGGATCGGTGATTTACTCTTAAATCTTTCGATAGAAAATCAAATCGACGCAATGCATCGCTATTGGTACGTTGATGAGGAGGCTTTACTTGATCCAAACGACTTTTATAACCCTCGTGGACAAAACACATTTTTAATTGCGGGCGATAAGAGTAAGCGCGTTCCCGAAATGTTGGGCGATAACCGTAGCGGTTCGCTTCAAGATTTACAACTCATTCAACAATTCCTAGACCATGACCGTCAAGCTGTAGGCCAAACGGATCAAGAGCTTGGTCTTGATGCACAAAACAGTAGGGGCGATAACACCGCAACGCAAGCGGCAATTTTAAAATCACAAGGCGCTAAAAAGATTCGCGCAACATGCAAAAGAATTTCCGACGATGCGCTTCTGCCTGAAATTCGGTTTCTCACTATGCAGGGGCTTTTGTTCTTCTCCCCTCAGCAGCTTATGGCCACGTCTAAAGATGGCAAGGCGATTCGGCTCGACAACAATCACCAACGTGCATTTTTAGAAAACACAGATTTCCGCATTAACGATGATGTTACCCGTGACAGGGACTCAGAGGCATTAAAGTATTACAACTTTTACCAAAGCGTATTCAAGCTTGCGCCTCAGTTATCATCTCCGGAAGTGCTAGTAAAAGCCGTTCGCGATTATGGTAAGCGCCTTGGTATTGATACGGTAGATGAATTTATACCCGAACCAACAAAACCAGAATTAACCATGGGAGCACCCAGCGCTATGCCGCCACAGCTTCCACCGAATACTTTACCACCTCAACCACAGGGAGGAATGAATAGTGTTCAACAACCTATTCCGCAAGCAGCCTTACAAGCCGCTTAGCGAAAGTATAACTCCTGAGGATTTACAGGTATTATCAAAAGCTCTCAGTGAAAAGCCGGAGTATTTCCGTTTTCTCATTTCTCTTCGGGATGATCGTAGACGCTTACTCGAAAAAATACCGCGTCCACGTTCTCAAGATGAACTTGGAAGTTACGGTCTGGCATGTGTTGGTATATCCAGCGAAATAAAGGCGCTAACCCTGCTCATTGAGATGCCTATTAAGGCTTTAAAAACCATTAACAAACTTAAACCAAAAGAGAAAAGCGAAACACATAGACCAGAGGACTTGGATCAAGACCCTTGGGATGTGCCAGCTTTTCCAGATTAGGAGAATTGCATGTCAGATTTTATGGCATCACCAGAAGTTGCTATCGCTACGATGCGACAAAGCCACGTTGATCAGTTATCGGCTAGTGATAAAACGGAACAAGCGAAAGCCTCCGATACATCAACTATCGATAAATCGGGAGACGCAAGCGGCGCAAAATTGGATGGCACAACCGGCAAGGAAAAACAGGGAGCTACAACCGCTTCCGCAAATGGGCAGGCCAGCCCCGTTGCGGATGAAAGGGCAGAATTCCCCGATGAGTACAAACCGCACGAGTCGCTTATCAAAAATAAGAAATGGGATCATAAGTCGAAAGATTTCACTCCCACAGTATTGAAGGGATATAGCGAGCTCGAACAATCACACACGCGCGTCAATCAAGAAAAATCTTTGTTGAACAATCGGCAGACGACCTTTCAAAAAGTCTTGTCATCCGATCCAAAGTCGATTAATGAGTGGCGAAAAAGCAACGGGTTGCCTGAAATTCCCGTTGCGAAAACATACTCCGAACAAGCGAAGGATGAAGCGGAACTCTTTAGCCATATTCAGCGCGCCTTTAACGGCGAAGATAAAGACGGTACCTCTACCGCTTGGCTGAATAAGCGCATGGGCGGCATTCAAGAACTTAGTACCAAGGCAGCTGTCGAAGATGCTTTAGGAAAAGGGAAAACGCCGGCTGAAGCTACAAAGGAATTTTATGCTACTGCTGATAAAACCTATCACGCCCACATAGCACAGAATCCAGAGGATCAAGAGATTTTCGACAATCACATTCAAGGCCTTACCGAGCCAGGTCAGTTACTTGGAAGTTACGGTCTAAGCTTAGCGCATATCGCATTAACTCCTGAGCATGTAAAAGCTTGGGCGAAGATTGGTAAGGCGCTCAAGCTTGCTGAAAACTACGACAAGGCCGTGGAAGATGGAGTACAAAAAGGTGTGGATGAGGCAATGACTCAAAAGCGTAAGTCCGGTAACGCTCAAGGTATCGGCGCACAATCAAAAAACAATTCCGCTGAGGCTGGATCGGGTGAGTCTGTAATGGCTAGCCGTTGGTCCGCTCGTCACGGATAAGGAGTAATTATTTATGTCTGATGTTACAGCGACCGCAGGGACGTTGGAAAATGCCAGAAAGCTGGCCGGAAGATCGGACGCACGTCAAGTGCGCCAAGTCTTGGAGGGGAACTTAATCAGTTATGATATGTTCCCATTTCTAACTCTCTTAGGTGGAAAAGCCGTCATGAACGACGGGAAAATAACGGATGCGAAAGCTCGCATTAAGTCCGAAAAATCTTGGACCCTTACACCGGAACTATACGATTTCGAAGTTGCGCCAACTGAATTTCGCTTAACAGCGAACGTGAACACGACACAAGGATCGAATTCTGTTTTGTTATTGGATGATACCTCTGGTATTCAAGCTAATGACATGCTGAACAAAGTGGATCAAACCACTCAATTCAGAGTTGTTTCCATTGACTCGCAAACACAGGTAACCGCCCTGTGTACTTATTTAAGTGCCGGTGGAACCGTGGCGATGACTTCTGATTCATCCATTAAGTATTTCGAAAAAATTGGTAATGCAAACGGTGACGGTCCTTCGGCTGCGAATGGCACAAACCGCGAACCAATTAACCGCATCAATAACTTGCAATTCATGATCCAATGGATGGCCCAAGGACCATTACAAAAGAACGTGCAATTGTTTGCAGGCGGCGAAAAACCAAATTCCGATTACGAAAAAGAAATGGCTCGTAAGAACGTGGATTTAAATCGTATGCGTGAAGGCGGGATGATTGCAGGCCAAAAGGCAACTATTGGCAGTGGATCTACTCGTGCTCTTATTGCCGGTGGTTTGGAATGGTGGGCGGGTTCCGTCTATAATAACAACTCACAAGACGGCACTTTAGCGTGGGATGATTTCTCCCGTGGCCTTGTTCCTGCGTGTCGCCAAGGCGGCGCGGGAATGGACGTTTATATGCTTTGCGGCAATGACGTTATGACCACGTTTACCTCTTATGCTCAAAAGCAAACGCGCATCACAGAGCAAAAAGAAGCCTATCGTCAAAAAATCATTGACTTGGAAGTACCGAGCGGTACGGTTCATTTAATTCCTTCGGAATTTATGAACAAGCAAGCTCGTCGCGGCCAAGCTATTGGTTTTCAACCCGACTTGTTAACTCGCATGTACTTACAAAACATGGATTTGCAAGAAGATACCGACATGAAAATATTGGGAACCGATTGGGTAGATAGAGCGGCCATGTACGTGGTAGAAGGGCTTTTATGCTCTGATCCTAAAGCAGTCACCTTGTTAACCAATATCAGAAAGTAAGAGGTCGATAATGAAAAAATTACTTGGATTTATCCTTCTTCTATCTTCGTTGGTTATGGGTGCCACTTATTTTAATGGCACCACGCCACAAAACGCACCTGTTACGGTAACGTCTTCTTACGAATATGGTACCGGCGGGTTCGCTTACTTTGTGCTCGATGCACAAATGGCAATCGGTGACACTATTTACACTCAGGCATTTGATATGTTCAAGATTCCTTTGCTCGTTGGCGATTCAGTGGGTAAACCACTTGTTGACACCACGAAAATCGGGAATGTTGTTTTGTCATGCTATGACGTAACCGATTCGGCAGCCGTAACCGATTCGGTTATAGTGAGCCTTACCACTCAGCAATCGCTAGTTGCGTCCGATGGGTTAAATCCATTGCGTGCTGGTAGTACTGCATGGGATTCGGTTAATAATGTCACAATCACAAAAGCCTCGGATGTTAACCTAGTGGTAACCACTGTGCTACGTCCTCCACTGAAAACAATCGACCATAGGTTTATTCGATGGCGACTTGTTAACAATGGGGCAATTGCGAAGAATATCCCAAGGTGTAGGATAACCTATACGCGCAAGGGATTTGCTCGGTAATCGATTAGTAACAAAAACACTCTCCCCTAGGGTAACCTAGGGGTTTTTTAGAAAGGTAACATGAAAACATTTTATCCAACACACAAAGGCAAAACTACCATAATCGGCAAGTTTACCATTAAGCCGGAAGGCTTTACGCCTGACAACAGATCCGACGAGAAAGAACTCGAAGGTTATGTAAAAAATCCTCTCATGCACATCACCGACGTGAATTATGAACACGCAGAAATCCCCTCACAAATCGCTTTTCACGAAGCGGAAATAGAACGACTCAAAGCAATTCTTCCACAAGAAAAAGTCGAGGCTTAAATGTTTAATCCACAAAAACATGCAGAATTAATTACGCTCGGTACTACTTTGAGTTACGGTAACACGCTTGATTTTTCTCCGGAGAACAAAAGGAAGCTTGCTGGCTGGAAAAAGGAATTTGGTCGCGATCCAAAGACGGACTTCATTAAATTCGTTCCAAACCGTAAGCAGTTTTATTCCGGTGGTATTCGTGGCATTCTTTGGCCTGGTTATTCCGAATTTAGTGTGACCGGATTTAACCGTGAAACACCTTCGGATATGTACGAGATTCCCAAGGAAGGTTATTGCCCAAGAGACGAAAAGGAATGTATTCGCCTTTTGCTTTTGTCGCAACATCCGGAAAACCGTATTTGTTTATACGAAAATCGTGAACTCGATGCCGAAGCAAAAACCAGTGAGCTTAAGAATCAAGAGCTTATTGAAGAAAATCGCAAACAGCATGACGAGATCGAAGAATTACGTATGCAAGTTGCACAACTATCTACAAATACAAAGCCACCTAAACCATAATGGCACTCGACACCACTCAGCTTAAGACGGATCTTGCGGATGATCTTCGCGAGATTCAGTCTTATGATACCGTAGCAGGCGGATATTTAGAGCGTAAAGTCGTTGGCGCTGCTAGTTGGTTGGTAAAGGATAAGGATTGGAATTTTGTTTTAGGACAAACAACAATTTCCGCTATTGATGGGAGTCTTGGACCTTATTCTCTTCCAAGCGATTTCGAAGGTAAGCCAGTTGAGAGAAGGCTCACGAAATACTATGCAAGCGACACTTTCGACGTTGATGCTCTTGTTAAAGATGGGCCATACAATAGGCGCTATGAAGTTTATATAAACAGAAGTACCGGAACCCCTGTTCTAATGTTCGCGACTAATCCGGGTACGGCAACGCTTTACCTCACTTATAGAAAAAAAGTTACTGTAATCGCGGACTTAGCTGCATGGCCATCTGATGACGATTTAAAGCGCTGCATCATGGCTTATGCATCATTCTTGGCCGTATTCAATACGCCTGAGTTGCAGGCTATGGCAGCAAACTATAAGTCGCAAGCGGAAGAATGGAAAGCCGCTTTATGGCTGGCTGTTAGACGCGGATCAACAAGGCCGGACAATAGAACGCCACAAGATGTGTTTGGTCAACCACTTTATCAATCGTTTGCAGGTGAAACTTTATAATGCCTGTGCCACTCTCTTCACTTAGGCGCTTTCCAGATCCACGTAGTGGGCCGTGGTATAAAATGCCCTTGGGTATTGACATCATGAATACGTTTTTGGAAATAAAAAACGGTTTCGCTCAAAAGCTTGATAACATGGATTATCAAAGCGGAACGCTAAACCGCCGCAATGCGTTTGTTGGGTTTTTGCTTAGCTCGAATAATAACCTTACTACCGATTACACGGCCATGGGCGCATTTTCTCTCGCTCATGAATATGTGGACTCAGGTGGTAGTGCTAGGCTCTTGCATGCCCATGCAAATGGCACTATTCAAGAGTTAGATAAGACTACTGGAATAGATACGGCGCGTGTTACGGGATTAACAGTCAATAAAACTATTCGTTTTGAGACTTTTATGGGAGCATGCATCGCTACCAATGGCGCTGATTTGCCACAAAGAGCCGATGATTCGGCTTGGAGAGTTTTTGGAGCGCCAGCACCGGTAACAAATTTTGCTTTTTCGTCTTTTACGGCCACTGGGCAAAGCGGAACATGGCAATGGGTTATCGTCCCGTGTATTCAAGTTGGAGGCGTTACCGTTGTTCGTGGTGATTGGTCTACAATTGTTACAGCAACGCCAGCAAATCAAAAAACTAATTTCGGATGGACTGCTTCTTCCGATTTGAGAGTGAATGCCTATGAGGTTTATCGCTCATTCAGTGGATTGGGCTTTCCTTATTACCTCGAGGCAACAGTAGCCGGAAGGTTAACAGTAACATATCAGTCAAATGTTAGCGATGCGGCTTTAACTGGTCAAATAATTGACGATAGCGGCCGTAATGGTGCCGCTCCTACTGCAAAATTCGTTACCTCTTCCGGAAAGCGGGTTATTTTCGGTTTTATCATTGATGCAACGGATCCAGATGCTTCAAAAACAGCATGGTTTTCGATTATTGCCACTAATAAATATGAATGCGAATATTATCCAAATACTACGAGTTACCGCATTAAACTACCCGGAAAAGGTGACTTAACATGTGTTAAAGGCATAGGTAACAAATCAGGACAGGAAAGCGGAACGGATGCTTTTTTAAGCCAGCTTGATTCCTGCTATTTATTGCCTCAATCAGATCCTAAGAATCAATTACAGCCAATCTCTCCCGATGTGGGTGTGAGAAATCAAGAAGCGTTCGCAACATGGGGCCGATGGGCTTTCTTCGTATCTCTTCGCGGCCTCGAATTCCTAGGGCCAACTGGTGCACCGATAATGATTTCCATGAATGTGAATGCAATTTTTCTAGGCGGCGGCGAACTAGGTTACAATGGAAATCAAGGCGATTCAAATATCGTTCTAACAGTTTGCGATCAAGTTTTATATATCGCGACTCGACAGGATTCCGGAAAACTTTGTGGTGATACGCTTTTAACTCTCGACCTATCCACCTTTCAGCCATATAACCCCGACGTCTCTTCCACGGCCAAGTTTACGATTTTTACTGGCGTTGGCTTTGGTTATATGCTTTATACCCGCGACAGAAAAGTTATCGTATTCGACAATCAAAATTACCGCATCCTGCAAGCGGGAGCGGGAGCTTACGACCATGTGGGAGGAGTTCAAACTACAATAGATACGAATATTTGGAGCGGTCCAATATTACAAAACTCTCCTGAGTACGTTAAAACCATTTCCATAATTGAACTTTTATTTATCACCGATGGATCAGTAAATCCTCGCATCGATGGCGATTATGGAGCGGTATCGACCGGAACAAGTTTGGCCGCTATTTCACCAACATTCGTGCCTCGATCATGGGATAAACTTTGGGATAAAACTTGGTTTGCTAACACTTCACTCGGCGGATCGATAGCGATTCCGCGCGGAATAAACGCAATATTTTTCCAATTCAAATTACAAGTAAATAACGCAAGCGCAACATTCACATTTATTGGACTCGTTATGCATTTTCGGCAAACGGTTTCCAGAATCTTTGGGAAACGATGAAAAAAATATTCTTACTCCTATCACTTTTTGCTTTAAAATCCTTTGCGCTCACAAATGTGAGCCTTCCCTATATCGTCGATACCGCGGCCATTCCAAAGGTGCGGTATGTTGACAAAAATGACTCTGCTTTAAAATGGGGCGTAAATAATATTAACGACACGGTAAACGCGGCCACCGGAACAGGTGTGCTTTCGCGGTCGGTAAGCCCATCGATTACAACACCAACTATATCAAACCCTACTATATCAGGTAACACTTTGGTTACCGGAACCGCAAAGTTTGCGGGTGTGGATACTTTCACAACTGCCCCTGTTTTTAGTTCCGGAACAGCTTCGCAGACTATGGAGCTTACGGCTGGAAAAGCTTTAACAACTGTTGCACAAACGGGATCTGGTAGTTATGTAAAATCAACTAGCCCGACAATCGCAACGCCAACTATTTCGAGTCCAGCGCTCACGGGTACGATTGCTACACCTTTAACCGCTTCTAGGACGGTCATAACAGATGGATCAGGTAACTTATCAGTTAATACGGAAACGGGAAGCGGTAGCCATGTTCGCGCTACGAGTCCTATATTTGTTACCCCTATACTTGGAGTGGCGGCGGCAACGAGATCAAATGTCAATGGCGCTACGGACGTGGTATCGTGGGGTTTGAATGTAAAGAATTTAAATGTTGCAGCTTCGGGGGGTGCATTGGTTTCTTTTGGTGTGGGCGATCCAAGTGTGGCAAATACTGAAAGATGCTTTATACAACATACCGGAACGGCTGGGCAATTAACTGTTGATAAGCAAGGTACGGGAACCTATCGGGATTTACAAATTCAAACTAACGGCTCAACACAATTAACCGTTTCCGCAACCAGCGGCGTAACACTTAATACTTCCGTTGCCAACGTAGTCACCACCCTTACAGGAAACACAACGCTAGACGCTACCCACCATACAATAAACGCTGATGCTACAAGCGGAAGTTTTACGATTACTTTACCGCTAGCCTCAAGCTGCGTGGGACGAGTTTATGATATACATAAAACAGATTTTACTTTGAATACTATTTCAATAACTTCCGGATCTGGAACTGATTGGTCTACACCTACACTAATCGGAAATGCGAATAATTCCAATATCTCAGTAAAGAGTATTGGAAACACATGGCAGTATGAAACATACATTGATAAAGGGACGTGGACGGCAACTATTACCGGATGCACATCGGCTCCTACGGCAGTTAGCGTATTTTTTAGGATTGGAAATCATGTTACCATAGATATTCCAATTCTTTCGGCAACAAGCAACGCTAACACATTTACATATACCGGAGTTCCATCCACACTATCTCCTGGAACCGTACATTTTTCAATACCAAGCCTAACCGACAATTCGGCAACTATTGGTCCTTCATCGGATATAAAGGCCTCATATAACACGAGTACTATAACTTTTTATAAAAGCAATAGTTCTACTGGATTCACAACAAGCGGAACTAAAGGCACACCGGTTAGGTTCGAATTGGAGTTTATGCAGTGATCCCAACCGGAGAATTAAAACTTGATCAGGTTTATCTCGATGATGATAAGCGCTTCGCTCTCTTGCGTCGATTCGTAAAAGAAACTGCCGGAACCGATGTAATCATTTCTCACGAGCTTGCACGCATACCAAAGCAAGTTTTTATTGTGGCATCCGAAGGGAAAAATATGCAATGTTGGATAAAAATAAATGCGAATGGAATTGCTGTGAAAGATTTGCGACGGGTAACTCTACAATTTAGCGACAAGAATGCAATTGTTACCCTGAGGATGGAATAATGGCTACAACCGGAACATATCAATGGCGCGATCCTAAAAGCCCAAGTTACTTTGGCAACCAATCATTTGGCGCCAAATTAAGCGGCGCGGTTCAAAATTCAGGCGGCGCACCTAGTGATATAGCCAATAGCCAAACGCCTAACCAAGTGGCACCAGCTTCGTCACAAAGTTCATTTAAGATTCCAGGTGGCGATAGTGCCGGTTTTAATTCAGCTGCATTTAATCCAGGCGATGGACCCGCTCCACAAAACCCGCAAGATCCACAGGCTGCAAAGCCTAAAACATTTAGTCAGGCATTGCAAGAAAACCCGCTTGCAGAGCCATTGATAGGCCAAGCGAGCCAAGCAATAGGCCAAAATTTACAGGGTAACCAAAACCCATCTATGTCATCGATGTTCGCTTTAAACGAGTACAACAAAGGCGAGGGCGAGGCTTTACGCCAAGCAAAAGAATCATCGGCATTAAATGGACATGCCTTCACTGGACAGCTTGGGGGCGATGTAGGCGACTATGTAACGCAGAAGTTAATACCCGCAAGACAAAACTTTTTAGGCCAATTACAAGGCCAAGAAGAGCAACAAAATATAACCAAACAACAAAATGCTTTCCAAAACTTATCCACCTTAGCGGGCCTCGGTCAACAAGGGGAGCAAAATTCCACTGCACTAGCTCAAACAAAAGAGCTTGCGCTGAAAGATCTAAGTTTGCGCGAAAAAGAGCTGGCCCAAAGTGGCAGTCAATTTCAGGACGAATTGTCGTTTAAAAAATATGCCACTGATAAAGGCTTTTCTAATGACGAAGCCCAAAGAGCATGGCAAGCAACGCAAAACGAAAGACAAATATCGGCGACCTCAGTACAAAATAATTTATCACGCGAATTGCAAAAATACATTGCGGATCAAGGGTATGATATTGACGCTAAAAAAATGGCGACACAAATTCAACAGTTCAACTCGACTCAAGATTTTGAAAAATGGCGCGTAACCGCTGGACTCGATGACGCCGTGGCCCAAAGAATTTGGCAAGGTAATCGAGACGACATTCAAAGAAAATTCGAAGCCGGTCAACAGCTCACGCAAAATGAGCAAAATGTATTGCTTGAGAAAATGAAAAACGATCACGATACGTCGATGGCGACTTTAAACCATACACTTAATCTCGACACGCTCGAAAAAGAACAAGCCAATACAATCTTAAATACAAAAATGGCGCAAAGTTTTACTTCGCTTATGACTGACAAGGGTTACTCTCACGAGGAAGCTATGGCGACTACCAAGCAAGATTACGAAAAAGAATTGCTTGGTATGGGTTATGACCAACAAACCGCTATGCAAGCAAGTCAGCAGTGGTTTGATGGACAGCAACAGGATAAACAACTTTCCCAAGCCAAAACATTGGCCGAAGCGCAACTCGCGCAAAATTCAACGCAATTCAGCGCGGACTTGCAGCAGAAATATGATTTTAAGGATCAAGATGTACAACTGGCTTATCAAAAGCTGGCTCAGGACGCAAGTGAATTCGCCTCTACTCTTGGATTAGATCAGGCAAAATTTGATTTGTTAAAAGGCTCATCTGAATTCGAAAACCTTGCAAAAACCACAGCAACGCTTACCGCAATGGCTGGCGATAATCCGGATATGCTTCAATTTGCAGCTGAGAATTTTTATAAAGGGTTGGGTAACCTAAAGAATCCTGACGGGTCACCGGTGATGACAGCTGATAAAGTTGCACAAGGCACGTTAAACATGAAAGCCTCAAGCTTCAAAGACCCCGCGTCGTTTGAAACATGGGCTGCCACTGCAAAAGATCCAAGTGGCAAGCAATATACTCCTGAGCAAATAGCAGCAGCGAAGAATAACATCAATGCCAAGATTACAGACGACGGGACACAGACCTATGCGACTCAAGTTAAAACTTTCAAAACCACGCTTGGACAGGTGAAGAGCTCGCTCTCTCCTGATATAATGAAAACTATTCAGGACAATAGTATCGAGATAAAAAATATTGCAGATAAACTTGATCCAAATAAAATCGTAGCTCAGAAAGACAATAGACATGCGAGCGGCATGATGATAAATGCCGAGGAACACCTCAATAAGATCGCAGAGGATAATGGTCTTGATCCAAAGAAAGTTTACAAGGGATTATATGACCGTAGTAAGGTTGGTGGCCAATTGTTAGAAGAAGGTGTACGATATATTTATAGCGCCACTCAAGTCGGAATGGATTATGCCAATTATTACAACATGGTAGTTAATGGTTTAGATCCAGAAGAAGCTAAAAAAGCCTTTACCGATCTTGTTGGAAATGATAGAGCTAATTCCGCGTTAGCATTGGAGACTAAAAGATGAAAAAGCGAACAATGGCCGAATCATTATCTATGGGTATCACTGGCGCTACCGGTGGCGCAAAGGCCGGATCTGCATTTGGACCTTATGGAACGGCTGCCGGAGGGGTATTAGGCGGGTTACTGGGTGGTGTTGGAGGTTATCTTGACGCGCAAGCTCAAGAACAAGATCCAGCATATCAATTAAATCTTGAAGAGCAAAGACTAAATAATGACAGCCTAAAAAGAAAAGGCAGAACGGATCAAACCGCCGAGAATGGCTATAACATTTTTAAAAATTTTCTTGGTTCTGCATTTTCTTCGAATAACCCCGCTGGAAATTCTTTTGGGGCAAACCTTGCTAATCCATACCCTGGATTGAAAACAGGAATACGATGATACAATATAGACCAAGCATGGCGGAAGCCTTGCAGCGCAGCTTATTGGGCCTAGGTGACATTGGTACGGCTATACAAGATAATCGTAAAACCCAATCGGATTTACTGCAATCTGCCGCGGTCACAGAGGGCGTAAATAAAGATAACGCGGCCAAGAATTTAGTGAATCAAACATCTAAGTTGTCATTCGATAAGAATCTGAAAAAGCAAATGCTTTTAGAATCATTTAAGAACTCTCAACCCGCATCACAATTGCCAATGGGCGAAACGGGAAAAGCTAGCCTCGGTATGGATGCAGGCGGAATGCCTACCGGCATTTCGGCGTCAGGCGCACAAGCGCAAGGTTTAAACGACGCACACTATCATACCATGTCACTTTTGAACGATGATCCGCTATATACTCCGGAAATGGCTAAAGCGGATTATGCTGGCAGATTAACCAAAACCCAAAATGAAACTCCAATCAGTAACGCTAATGTTACCCATACACAAGCACAAGCGAGAACATCGGGAGTAGAAGCGAACATAGCAGAGAAAACGCAGGGTGATAAAATCACGCAGTCACAAAATGAAACGGCCGCAAGCGCGTTTAAACCGCTACAGGCCAAAGCAAATGTGGGAGCGTCAAACGCTCAAGCTAAAGCAATGGACAATGGGCAGTTTTCGTTTTTTAATGGAGGTGACGGATCTGTTTACAAAACAAATACAAAGAAAGGCACTTACGAGCTTACGGACATTGCCGGAAAAGTTGATAAGAACGCCGAATTTAACGCCTTGCCCATGGAGGCTCAGGAGCAAGTAAAAAAAATTGCCGGCACAATTGGATTTCAAAAAACTTTGAAAAACACAATTTCAAGCGACTTAGAGCAGTTTAAAAACGCAAAGACTAAAGATGCTGCTTTATCCTATGGCCTCGGAATGTTAAAGGCCATGAATAGCTCGCTAGGCCCCGATGCCTTGTCTAATGATGAAGCTGAAAGACTCGCCTCAGAATTAAAATATCAAGTCGGTAATTGGAGTGGCAGCGGAGAGTTTATAGGAAGAAACCTAGATAAATTTGTTGATAAGGTGAATGCAAAAATAAATAGCATGCAAGGATCTATCGATAGAGGTAACGCCGATATTGATTCTTTATATGGCCGTACTCCGAAAACAGATTCATCAAGTCAAAAAGCTCCCGCCGCGCCATCGGCTGGAACCGTAGAAGGTGGTTACAAATTTAAAGGCGGCGATCCAAAAGACCCTAAAAACTGGGAAAAAGTATAATGGCCAAGCCATGGGAAAAGTATGCATCCACCGGTACCGTAACCGATGATGGACCATGGAAAAAATATTCCGCTTCGCCCGCTATCGATCCAGCTGCACAAGATGATCTAAGCCTTTTAGATAAAATAGGTTCTACCGCAGCAAATATTGTACTCCCACCACTCGCTTTTGTTGGTCGCCAATTAGATAGGGTAACAACTGCGCCTATTCGAGCAGGGCTTGGGCAAGTACAGCAAAACAGAATAGACAGAGGTGGACGAGCAGAGGGATTATCAAAATTTACTGATCCAAATGAATACAAAGATGTTGGAACATTTTTAGGAACGGCAATAAAAAATTTTGGCGCCGATCCAGATAAATCACCAACAGCGGGAAAGATTGCTGAGGGATATGGTGTGCCATCAACAGCATTAAGCGATGTTGCACCTAGTCTTTATAATGAAACTGGAAAAGGAATTCAGCTTAAAAAAGGTGGATTTTTTGATCCTACTGCATCCGGAACAGTTGGGGCTATAGGTGAATTGGCTGTGCCTATTCCTGGAATGTCCGAATTAAAAATGCTCGGTAATACTGCAAAGCCGATTGCAAAAATGGCTGGTGAAGGTGTTGAGGGTTTAGCTCGTGGCGCTGATTTGCTTACTGGTACAAAGGCTGCAACAGGTTCAATAAACGCCACAAAATCTTTAATTAAAACTACTGGAGACGCATTTGAAAGTGCAAGACAAGGAATCACGAGCGCGTTCAATCCAAAGCAAGCGGATGACTTTACGCATTCCGTTAAAACTGCACTAGAAAACGGAATCGATCCAAAACTATTACCTGAAGCCGTTGAATTTGGCAAAAACCATATGGCCACGCGCACTGCTAGAGTACAAGCCGAAGGGTTAGCTGGTCAGGAGCTACTAGACAAGCATGCTGAAGGATTGGATCAAGTTCGCAAGGCGATTCACAGGGACATAGAAAAAATTGGTGGTAGCGCACCTGTTACCGTCCAAGACGCCGGTAGCGTTTTGCGTGAAGGGTTTAACGAAGGCGTGGACCGTGCTTTTGATGCTATCAATACTACGCATAAAGATATAATCGCACAGGTTCCCGACTTAATGATGGACCCGCAACAATTGCAAAAGATAACGCCTAAGTTACAGGATTTGGAAGCGTGGGCGAAAGCAAAATCCGAAAACGGTTTAACCAAAACAGCAAAAGAGCAGGGTAATCAAATACTAAATGCAATTGACGTATTTAAGCGCAAGGGCCAAACTTACGCCGGATCCTATGAGGCTTTGCAGGATATTGGAGATGTAGCCTTTAAGTCTAAAAATACTTTGGCAGATATTACGCCGGACATTTCTCGCTTTAGAAAATTATATGGTGACATTTCGCAAGCGATGATCGGAACTGTTGAAAATAGTTTCGGAATTGAAAAAGCCGCTTCGCTTGTTGAGAGTAATAAGGCGATGCACAAAATATTCGGCGATAAATCTTTGCTCGGAAAAATTGGCCAAGAGGGAACAAGTGATGAAGCGATTTTTAAATCCATTATTGATCACGGTGATACAAAAAGAATTACGGCTTTAAAAGATTATTTGTCTCCGGAGCAACTAAATACACTCAAGGGAACATTTTTAAATGAAATGTTAAAGGGTGATGATTTTACTTTCAAGCGCTTAAAAAATTCCATGGAAAACAAAAAAACAGTAGCCTCAGTTTTGTTTGAACCTACGGAGCTAGATAATTTAAAAAACCTCGTGAACCTTGGTGATAAATTTGGAAATGCTGTTATGTCAACATCCGGCACAGGCGCATCAAATGCTATTCGAGAAGGTGTTAAGGAAATTGGAAACAATATTCTCGATAATACGGTGTTAGGACCAATAAAAGAAAAGGCAAGGGCCATCGGATTCGATATAAGTAATCCACTCCGCAACGCCGCAGAAGGGCCATTTAAACCACCTACGATGGGATTAAATTCCCCGTCTCAATCCACAACTTTGCTTAATAAACTCAGCGTCCCAGATTTTAGAAAAAAACTTTTGCGTGGTTACGCAAATCAGGAGCAAGAACAATGAAACTCGATTTAAAAGCCATAATTATGATTCTCTCTGCCTTAGGTATAAGTGGCGCAAGTCTACTCACCTTTAGCCAAGATATAACAGGCTGGCTTGCTAAAAAATCCATGGAAAAAAGCATGGCTGCGCACGATTCTATAATCACCCATCATGTGGATAGTGTTGTATTGGGTTATCATACAAAAACCCAAGCAGAGCTAGACACTATAAAATTAGTAATCGTGGAGTTTTATGGTGCCGAAGAAGTCGCCAAGAGATTGCACAAAAAAAAGCTTATTCGAGATCGAATGTTCGGAATGGCTGACATAAAACATCAATTAGGAGAAGACAAACAATGAAATTTTTAATTTTAATCTTAACGCTGGCAGTATGCGGCCAAGCACAGATAAGGAATAGTTACGGCAAGCTTAAGTGGGGGCTTAAAGGCGCTACAATATATGTTGACACTACGGGTTACGCTGTGCCCACTTATAAATCCGTCGGTACGGCTGACACCTCTAAAGCCTTCCCTTTTGGACAGGGTAACAGTGAGTTTATTATGTCTTGGACCCATGGTAGTAATGGCGATGATTCCGGCCAATTCTCTGTAAGGTTTTTGTGCTATGACAAGCGAATAAACGCATGGGCTGATACGGGTCAGTATCAAAGGACTACTGATTTTTTGATTACTAAATCTGCTACTACCTTAAGGGACACCTTGCCAGGAATCTATCAAGGGCGGGCCATGAATTGCGACTCTTTGAGGCTGATTATTAAATCAGCAGCGGGAACCAATGCAGGCGATACAGCTTTTATTAGAAGCCTCCAAATGCGGACGATTTATAACCCTGGTGGTATAAATTGAATATCCTAAGAAGGTTGATAAATGGCCGGCCTAGCGGTGCTTTTGTAGAGGTTTTTCTCGATTATGGTTTCGGGAAAATCGAAGAAGGTGGGACAAAATACAAACCTACTTTCGAGATAGAAAAATTAAAATCCGGATGCTTATACATTACGGACATTAGCCCAACAAAGGCAAAAAAAGAACTCGATGGAATGCGTTTTGATTGGCATTTAATACACAGCCATTGGCGCTATCATTTAGAGATAGATGGTTACCATAAGGTAATATTTGAGGATGTAAAAAAATATTTAATCAAGGAAAAAAAATAATGTTTTCCTTGGCTATTAGTGATATTCAACCGATGAAGGGTGATTTATACCATGTTCTGTTTAGCAATAAACAGGGTATGATCCTGACGCTGTCGGAAATTTCCGACATTAAAAAAAGCTTAGACGAAGATCAAGAATTAGCCAAAAAAATCCTTTTAGCCAATGCGTTCAACTTAGACGCGACATTAAAAACATTTGCCAAAGACGAAGTGAAGCAGATCGATGTATTTCAAAATTCTATTAAAGCGGCGGCTCTTGAAGCGCCACTGTTGGATGGGTTGAAAAATGTCTGATGCAAAGTCGCTCAGACTTAATCTCGGATTTCCTGCGTCGGTTACAAATAACGCCGCTCTTAGCACTTTTATTTTAGATGCCACGACCGATAAAATTGAATGGATAATCCAAGCCAAAGAGGCCGCCACAATTACAAAACTCGGTTTTACGTATGGCGTCCGAGCCGGAACGCCTCCAACATACAGAATCAGTTTTCAAGGGGTAGATGTCGGCGTAGGAAATGGGTTTTCGGATGGAACTGTAAAGGGTGGTGGTACACCAGCATCACAAACCTTTACGCCGCCCGCCGATACATCGTGGGATGGGACTTGGCAATGGATAACCCTTGCCAATGCGTATACCTGTACTCGTGGAGAGCTATTATCAATTGTAATTGATTATAGCTCGGGAACGATTGCTGCCGGAAACTCTTCAACTTTTGCAACGGATATATCTCAACTAAATCAACGCGTTACCATTCCGTATGTTATCCAAAACAATGCAGGTGTAAGAACAAAAATTGAAAATTCTCCGGTTTACGGTTATGCTAGTGCCGGTCAAGTTTACGGATTCCCTTTAAAATCTACTACTCAGACTCAGTATAGCTCGGACTCAACCCCTGATGAGTATGCCGCGAAATTTAATTTCCCTGCTACGTGGTGGAATTCGAATACGATTCGTGGGGTTAGGTGGTTTGGCAGAACTGCTGCCTCTGGTAAAACCATCAAAGTTCAGCTTTATACCGGAACCACTGTTTTACAAACGATTACCCTGCCCTCTGACCTAAATACACAAGTAAGCTCGCTGCACAGAAGTTTTGAGATTTTTTTCACCGAAGCCACGCTATCTATTTTAAGTGCTGGCGGGGATTTCCGGATCGGGTTTCAGGCACAGAATACGGTGTCCAACTGGGCCGTATTAACAATGGATTTTAATTCGTCGAGCGAAGAGTTGGCTCTCGATGGTATGGAACTTTGCACACTGTCCACTCGCACCGATGCTGGTGCGTGGACCGATGATGCAACAAGACGCGTGCCTTTAGAAATAATTTTTGGTGATATAACAGCGCCATCTGGTGCTTTTGCATTGGGTAACATGCGCGGGGGGATGTGTAACTAATGTCAAAGTTGATAAAATTTGCGAATACAAGCAACGTCATCAGATTTGCGCTGAAGAACTCCACGACCGGCCAAGGGGTTACGGGTGGAGCTTTTAACAGTACTGGCTTAATTATTTCAACAATTGCTGATAATGAGGTGACGCCTACGGTGTACGCGGCCGCAGGTTCAACTATTGAAACCATTACTACGCTCGGAACATTTGCCGCTCCTACGGCCACCAAGTGCCGCTTTAAAGAAGTGGATAGTACAAACCACCCGGGCCTCTACGAATTTCAGTTTGCAGACGCGCGTTTTTCCGTGGCAAGCTCAAAGGTTTTGGTGGTAACCGTATCCGGTGTAACAAATTTGCTCACCCAAGATTACGAGATCGAATTGACGCGCGTGGACGTGCAATCGGCGGCTACATTTATGACCGGAGTTAATGGTATTGCTCCACCCACAAATTGGAATTTGGATTCGATTGATGCGAGTGGACGTAGGGATATAAGCAAAATACTGGGAACGGCAATTTCGACACCTGCAACAGCCGGCATATTGGATGTTAATATAAAAAATATTGCGAACGCCGTTGTTAACACCTCTCTCGCGCAATTAGGGGTTAATGCTGTAACCGTTGCGGATAAAACCGGCCACGGCTTGAGTGCCGCCGCGATACAAGCTATTTGGGATGCGTTGACGGCAAACCTGACAACCGCTGGAAGCATTGGTAAAAAATTGGCTGATTGGGTCATAGGAACGACTCAAACGGGTGATTCTTATACAATTGTGAATGATGCTAGTTTCGGTAATGCTAAATTAGTCCGATCCACTACCCCAGCTAACACTTTCGATGTCTCGGCTACAGGTGAAGGTGGTTTAGACTTCAATAATGTTAAAAACGCTACGGGCGCAACTACTTTAACAAATATCACAATCCCGCTTGTAACCACGGCCACAAATTTAACGACGAATAATGATAAAACTGGATATGCTCTTTCTGCCTCTGGAATAACCGCTATTTGGGCTTATGTAATCGAGGGTGCCCATACAGCCGTTGGTTATATGCGATTATTTGCATCCGCATTAGCAAGTGTATTATCTGGCGCAGCAACTACAACAGTTGTCATAAAAGATATTGATAACACAAAAACACGTATTACAGCCACCGTTGATTCAAATGGTAACAGATCGGCCATAACCCTAGATGAGACTTAGCCAATGTTTTGTAACCGATATTTCCCAACGCGGTATTATGCTCCGAGATTCTTTCCCAAAAACGGCTTGGACTCCGTTATCACCGCGATATTTAGTTTTTTCTTTAATTATTTTGAGGAAGATGAAATGGTAAAATTACTTGTTCCGAAACTGGTAACAAAATCCGATGCGAATGACATCAATGCTTTATTAGCGGATCTTTCTATGCCAGATAAAATAATGGTCGGTGTTTCGGGTGATGTTGTTTTACTTTTGGATAATGGTACCACATGGTTAATGCCATCCGTTGCAGCAGGAGGATGGCACGACGCTCCATTATTTAAAGGGATTAAATCCACAGGAACAACAGCCAGTAGCATAAATGTTACCCGAAAAAGAGTTATTCAATAAAGTGACCTGTACACTATAAAAACGGGAGAAAGGGAAATTATGACTTGGAAACATATAGCCGCAATGCTTATCGGTTCCGCTGTGGCCATTGGCGGGGCTTTTACGCCCGCTTCTGGTGCATTGATACCAATTGGTGCCGGAATTATAACAGGTGCTTTAGGGCACGCACAATCCGACGAAAGAAAGAAAGGAGAGTGATCAATCTAAATTTCCCGTTTTATCGACGGGAAATTTTATTCACGTTTAAAAGCTCTTTCCCCATATTTTAAAATATTTGCCGTATGCTGATCTAATCGCAAATCACACTTAATGCAAACCATCGGATCAAAAGCCGACTTCCATTTAAAATCGTGATCACAGTTCAATTGATGTTCGGGTATTTCTATAACGTCAATTTCGTTCATCTCTTTTTTTAAAACTCCTTATTAGTTTATAAATAAATGGATGCCTCAGAATCCACTTTATAATCTTATTGGATCTTTCATCTTTTGAGTTTGGTCTTGGCTCGAATAACGTATGTTGGCCGCCTCTTGGTACCCATGTTTCACCCTTTGGCCTTCCATTGGTGAAATAATACATAGCGATTGATTTTCGATATTTACCTTGGAATGGATCGGGATGGCCGTGAAATGTAAAATCCGTTGTGTTGAATATTACCAATCGTCCATAAATTGGGGATATTTTTTTCACCAATGATTTTGGTTTTATTATTCCGTATTCGTTTTTATAATCCCATAGCTCTAAGTGACCGTTAAAATCCTCTTGGTAATCGTCATTTAAATAGAGGATGGCGTTTAATCTTCTATCGAGGTTAAGTTTTTTATTGAAATTATAATCGGTATGAAGGTTTAAGTGGCCTCCGTTTTTTATAAGATGTGGGCCAGCCGCATCAAAGTGAGGATCTGGAATAAGACCTTTTATGCCGGTCACCTTCTCAAGAAAATTTATCATCGTGGAAGAGTTGAACATGAATAATAGGTTGCGAAAATCCTCTGGAAGATGCTCGTCACTGTTTATAAAAAATTTAACTTGATCTGATTGGGTATAATTTTTCCAAGAGTGGTGATTTTCTTTAGGAAATGAATTTTTCAAATCGGAAAGAAAAAAATGGTCAAATACCCTATCTATAACAATGTTAGGGAATGGGGTATTTGAATTGTATTCAAGATTCATTTTAATAAATTCTTGAGTAGAAAAAAAGTTTAGCACTTATTACCTATTCTTTCGAAAAATTTTTGGTGTGACTTTAAATCAATTGGGAGATAAGGCTGGTACTTGAAAATTATGATTTGGAAAAAGTAATCCGTTGGCTTCTTAGATTTGAATTTCTTCGCATAGTAGAGAATGTCGCAAGCGCTTTGGCCGTACTTGGCTATCACCTTTTCCTTGTAAATAATTTCATTGCCGCCAAGCTGGTTATTGCAATGGGCACATTGGGCGTGACAATTCTTTTCGTCGTAACGAGTCCCCCAATGGCGGCGGCGGATGAAGTGGCCGTTTTCCAATTGGTGATATGGTAAGTATTTATCGCAAGTTATGCACTGGCCGTAACCGCTATCAAATGGCAATGGCTTGCCGGTATCACGCCAGCGAATGTATAGCGCAAATACCCGATCCGCTTCCTTGTACCAATCTGCGAAAGGGATTAGACCCTCAACTTTCAAAGCTTTGCGAACCATGCGCTTGCGGTTGTTTATTTGGGCTGATACTTGGGCCTTGTCGGCAAGTTTCTTTACGCTCTTAATAATGAATCGCGATTCTTCAGAATAAATTCCCTCAAGCTTTCTTTCGACAAGGCGCAGGGATCGGACTGCAAGGGGATCGTTGATTGGTTTAGAAAGGATCATCGCTTTTCGTTTCTATTAAAATATTTTGCTTCGGAAGTAAGCCAAGAGATACAACTAATTCCTTGGCGATTAAATCGATGTAGGCTTGGGTTTGTTCAGGTTTGAGACCAAAGGTAAATTCTTCGGTTTCTCCATTAGTAAAAACGATTCTTCCTAAATATTTACCCTCGTCTGGTCCATAAGTTCGGAGATCGATTCTTAAATCTTTTAATTTCCAATTTTTGTTTATCATTTCTTAACCTTTCATGTTACTCAGCCACGCGTTTACAATACAGATTTTGTGAGGCTCGTTTTTATCCTTAAGCAGTGTCACAAGCGCCTCGGATTTACTTCCCTGAATCAAATCATCGTTGATTCTATTTGCGGCCACGAGAATGCAACCTTCGGTGTCTTTGTCGGTATTACCGCCATGAATGCGGACACCTGTAAAGTTTGCGACTTTTAAAATTTCTGGCAAATCCCTGTTGAATCGCGTCGAATGTGAGACAATTAAATCGTATTCACCAGCCGCAATGCAAGTTTCATTCGGAATCTTTGGGCCGTTTCTTAACCTGTCTTCAAGAGTGAAGCCAAAATAAATATCATTCACAAGCATAATCCCACTTGTGCTTTTTTCTGTGTAACGCGTGCGTATTACTGTGATTTGCATTTTACTTATCTCCTATAATTTTCTGGTACTTATCGAATGCAATATTATCTAGTTGGGTATTTGTGTTTTCTAACAGCCAAGTGACGTAACTTGGATCATTCATTATGATCGCGATTAGTTTTGTTCCTTGGTATTTACCGAAGGTTAGGCGAGATTCGAGAGTTAATTCTTTATCCATTTTGTGCCATCTCTTTAAAAAATTTTAATCCATCTAATTTTGACGATAACGAAAATGTTACCTGAAAATTCATTCCTTTTGAAAACTTCGGAACAGCTGGGACGCATTTATTTTTAAAGTGAATCTTTCCATTTTTATCTTTGAAGTAACCTATTGCCAAACCCCAAACCTTGAAGAAGACGTCATCCTCTTCACAGTAAGCCCAATCCCCTACCTTTATTTTATTCAATTATCCACCCTGCTCCGAAACAGTCCCTTAAACCATTCCTTTAGTGTTTCCCATATCAATTGACTCGCCATCTAAACACCGCTTTCTAATAAATTTGTTTGGCCTTTTTTCTTTTCTCGTGTAATGCGCGCATGTTCTAAATGTATTGGCCTGTCATAATCTAAATGGCATTTTTGGCATGCGCTTTTTAAGTTCGGCCTGTTACTTGGGGCACCGTTATTTGTCGGATCATGATCTAAATACATTGTTGTAAGCACGATTTTAAAAGCTGTATTTAACTCATCTCCTTCTTTTTCAAATTCAATATCATCCGGCACATCTCCGTTACAAAATTCTTCGTACTCCCAAAATTTTCCCGTTAAATCTCTTAATCCCCATAGTCCATTTGCCAATCCACAAAACACACATTTGTTACCGTCACGTTCACGCACCTCGGAAACTATTTCTTTCCAATTAGGTGGATAAAGTTTTTTCATTTCTTTACTTATAGGCATTTTTTTAGTCCTAATAATTTGTGACTATGATTTCGCCGACGCGCCCACGCTTATCGGTCGATGAATTAACCGAACCTGATCGGGTAACATCCGTGTTTTACCACCTACCCATTTTATAAATGGCAGTGCCTTAGTTGCTTTTTTCACTACGCCTCCAATATTTTTCCATAGATTCGAGTTCGAGACGCGCAGGCAATGGCCGGTCAACAAATGTTTCGCTCATCGGAAAGCTACCTTCGTCTGGGTGGCGCATGCCGTCAACGTCCAAACCTATTCCGCGTTGCTTACAAAACCGCATGACTATCGTTGCACCTATTCCGATCGGCAAATGAATTTCTGTTCCCTTGTATCTCCAAAAGATTGGGTTCACTACCGTCACGCGCATCTTGTACTTTATCAACGGCCTATCGTTCATATTTCGATCCCGCCATTTTTCAAGCTGCTTGTAAGAAGCTCCATAACCTCCCCTGAATCCATTTTTTGATCAAGGGGTAACTCTGGTACTGGCCTAAACCAGTTAGACGGTTTTGAGTCTGTTTTTGCGGTCGTAGCGACGGGATAAACAGTTGTCCAGTATCGGCCATCAAGCCAGTTTTCAAACTTCATCCAAATCGGCGGCTTTCCAGTTTGGTTCGAATGGATTGTTTTTTGTGCCTTCATTTTTTCGATTCCACCGATTAGCGCGGGAATAATCGATTCGATTTCATTTCCGAATTTTTTTTGGAAAGCGGTCCATTCCGTTTCGGGGTCGCGACGTTCTCCGGAATAGGATTCAAGAGCCAAACAAAATTCTTTTTTCATCAACGCGTTATTGTCTTGATCCTTATCTTGATCTTTAACCTTATCCTTATCCTTATCTTGGTACCCTTGTGAGGGGCTGGCCAGCCCCTCACAAGGGGCTGGATTTTCTGGTTGATTTTTATTTCTATCAACAAATAATTCCCAAACACCATTCTTTTTCAAAATATTTATTACCGAAATGTGGGCATTATTATTTGCAACTAATCCGCCGTACTGATATTCAACGAAATCGATTATTAACCAACGCTTGCCGCCAGCAAATGGAATGAATTGTTTTTCAAACAATTGCATCGCTTCGGCTTGGTCAACATCCTCACCTATGCAATAGGCGGCCAGCTCAAAATCAACTTGCCAAATACCAGCATGATCACAGTTATCACGCAAGTATTCCCAGAACGCCTTATATAAGGGTTTTAGTTTCCTGAACCATGGCTTTTTCCATTTCTCAGAATCAGTAAATCTCTTTGCCATTTTTTCCTGTTTTATTACTCTATGTTTGAATGTTTTTAAAAGATTGGTAACTTTGAGGTTACCAAATAGGCAAATTTTTTTTATCCGTTTGCAAGGCTTTCAGCAGGATTTTCATGCAAATCCATTTCAATTTGATATTCGTGTAAGTCCATAGCGCGGCTTGCAACAATTTCACCGGTGTCTAATCGTATGGTTACAACTTCACGGCGAACATAATCAAACTTTTCTTGGCACTCTACATCGCGATATTCCTGACGAGATTTAACAATACCAGCAAGCTTGTATCTCTTTTCCTCGAGTACATCAATCTCTTCTTTTAATCTTTTGGCTTGAGCGGATTTTTTATACTCCAACTCGTTAATTTCTTGGCAAATAGTCGATAACTCATCACCCTTTGTGAGTAATTCGTCCTGCTTTAAATCGCATGCTAAGGATCTTGTAATTTTTGAACTCATGATTTTATCTCCATTAATTGTGATACTCAGGTAACCGACCTGATACGGTTATTTTCGGCTTAGGAACTCCATAAAAATGGGCGCATAGGTAACCGCCAAGCCTACAACAATACAAACCAGAACAGGAACAATTACGATGCCGAAAAATGATTTCATATACTTCCCCTTGTTAAAAACAAAGCGCCAATTAGGATTATTAATACCGCACCAAGCCAACAAATGGATTCTCTTAGCATTTTGATTCATCCAGTTTATAGTGTTTTAACTCAAGGACGCGGCCTAGTCTTAATTCGAAACATTGTTCACCCATAAATTCTTTATAGCCAAAGCCAAGTAATTCTATGCGCATGCTTGGCGCGGTTTTGGAATAACCGTTTTTGAAATGGATTTCGTCGAAGTCTTTAAATTCTTTAGTGCAAATGGATTTGTAAAATCGTTTTTCCCAGTATGGCTTTATGCGTCGGAATTCGGATAGCTTGCGGCCACTAGCTACCAAGTCAAACCATTGTTTAATTAGGGTAAGGTGCAGGATCCGCTTATCCATTTTTACCGCCATCTTTTAATTGATTGGCTTCAGAATTTTGGTTTAGTTCTGGGCACCACCAAACGTGATCAGTCCATCCGCATTTTTCACAGAGTGGTTTTGTGGGGTTTCCTAATTCAGAAAACTTTGGGATTTGATCAATTTTTTGGCAAAAAGAAATTGGGGCGGTGTAGGAAACGCTTGGAAAAAATATTTCTAGGGGACCAGCCAAAGCCACCCTAGTTAATTTTGGGATGCCACTAAACTGCCACCTACTATGGCAGATATCGGCATACAACGGCGGTTTTTTGGAATTGGCTAGATAAAACGTAGACGCGCAAAAACACCTAATTTGATTAAAATTCGATGTTTTTGCGGTGTTAAATGGTGGGTACTGAAGGGATTGAACCTTCGACCCGCTGATTAAGAGTCAGCTGCTCTACCAACTGAGCTAAGTACCCCACAACGGGGCATAAATATAACCGATGCGCTCAGAATTTCAATTTTATTATGCGAAAAAATGGGATTAATTTAAGGATTGCGAAATGGCCTATGCTAACCATGACCGACCACGAATACCAAACCAAGAGAAGCGGTGAAGCCACCTCTTGGTTGGCAGCCAAGTTGTAACGACTCATAGCAGAGAGACTCTCCCACCCGTCTGGAGGGCAGACGATTGGGCTATTAGTAATATGGATTTTGGCTTATCCATGGGCCATCTCTCTAAACACTATATCGGATAGCAAGGCACTAAACTTTAGGATGGAATGCAAAAATCTCCACCTCCCATTAAAACTGGTTCACCACATGAACATGCACCAGACCATTACCCAAACTTCGGTCAGGATTGAGGGCATAGCTAATGCCAAAAACCCAATCCTTATTGCCTAAATCGAGTCCAAATCCATAACCGGCCACTCTTTGCCAATCAATATCACCACTTCCCAATTGATTAATCCAAGCCGGAACCCCAAAAAGTGAAACGCGGCTGCGTGCGCTTAAAATAAATTGCAATTCCAAATTGGCATATACAAAAAGATCAGTAAGGAATTCATTTTCGCGATAACCACGAATAGAATTAGTGCCACCTATTTGAAAAAGTTCACCGCGATTGGGATGAACGCGCAAAGGCCAATTTCCAGCTGCCGAAAGACGGCCATACCCTACCCAGCGCTTTCCAAAAGGGATCCAGCCTTCGGTTTGCATTTTGTTTTGTAAAACATAATAAGTGGTATCCGCTAATTCGCGGCGAATGCCTTCCACGCTTCCACTGATTTTTTCACCCCGTAACGTATAGGGTACTTTATCTCGAGCATCATAGATTAACTCAAAGCCAATGGTTTTGGCATCGCTTTGCGTGGAGTCCACAAAATTTTCATTATGTTGTAAACCGAAATTGACTTGATATTTAGAATGAAAATCAATGTCTTGAAAAATCCCTAAACCTAGCTTGCGCTCATTGTATACGGAGTCCTGTAAAGATAAGGCTAGAGAGGCCTTCGCGCCTATGGGCAATAGATAAAGCCAGGGTTCGGTATAATCCACTTTGACTTGCGTTTCCGCAGGAGTTCCTTTTAGCGATTGCGCATTTAAATGAAAATCTAAATCGCGTGCAGTACCTGCCATATTGATCAAATGAATATCCAAATAGCCTAATAATCCGCCTTGCCCTTTATTTTCTGAATCGTATCCCAATAATCCACTTAAGCGATTGCCTTTAAAATCGGAAAGTAAAAGTTCAGGATAAAGTAGGTAACGTGTAGAGTCTCGAAATAATTGCCTCGCTTCCAAGCGATCAAAATATCCCAAGCGAGATATTTTTTCTTCGGCGGCTTGTATGCGATGTATATTAAAATTCTCTCCAAATTTTAACAAAGACAGTCGTTCTAAAACATCCGGCTGAATGCGGCTCCCATGCGCTTTAAAGCCTCCAAATTTATAACCCGGACCACAATTTAAAGTAAGCGTTAAATCTAAAGCTTGGCCGGAAATATTTTCCTCAACATCCCATTGCAAAGCGGCAAAGGTAAAACCCGAATCCATTAATGTATTGGCGATGGTACTTTGTAAATCGGAAAGTATTTGTTTAGTTACCCATTGCCCCGTAAAATTTTCGAGTCGCAAAGACTGGGAGGTGAATTTTTGCGGGTTTTTTGTAACGGTAATTTTCCCAATACGATACAAATTTCCTTGCTGGATTATGCCTTGGGTATCCCGCTCTGCGGCTAAATAACCTTGTTGATATAAATTTAGTAGTAGGCTATCATTAATTTTATTTTGCTTTAACCAAGAATTTTCATCAATGGGAGTAACCTGCGCATAACTAAAACTAAATATTACAAATATTACTATTAAACAAAAAAAGTAGCGTTTCAAAATACCGCTCTTATTTCTGCCGACAATTTTTGAATCAAAGCATCGCTTCTGGGCTCTTTGCGAATCAAATAATTTATACTCAAATAAACATTTTGTCCTATTTGGAAATGCGCATTCGCTTCCACGCGATGGGTAGTACCGCGCTGATAGCCGCCCGTGGTATAGTAACCCCCATCGCCTTGACCCCAATAATAAAACAACCCATATTCAATATAGGCTCTACCATTGTATAAGGAGGCTTTTTCTATACGAAAACGAGGTTTAAGACCTTGTAGTTTTGTGGAAAAGGCTGAGTTGGAAAGTTTACCTTGGCTATTTTCATATTGTAAAAATTGCTCTACCGAAAAAGCTTTGGGTAGTTTTTTTAATAAAGATCCTCCATACAAATAATTTTCATTTTCTTCAGTGGAAGGTGATCCACCATTAATACCCGAAGGCAAACCTTCGCGAAAACGATTTTCATAAGCTTGTTCTAAGCTGTATTCCCAAGTCGTTAACCATTCTTGCCGATAATGCAATCGTTCATTCCACACTTTTTCTTCCGAGGCATTTTCACCTGCGGCTTTGGCGAAGCTGCGTTCGACCGATAACTCGGCATTCTTAAGTCCACTCCCACTTTTCCATTGCAAAGAAGGAGCATAGCGACTCTTTCCGCTACGTAACAGGCGAATATTTTGATCGGTAAATACCGGATAAAAATTTGGGTTACCGCCACTATCTTGCTGCTCTACAGCCAACTCTCCATGCAGGCGAATATCCGCTAGAACACCTTTTACTGTAAAAGGAAATTGTGCAGGAATGAGATCCAAGCTCAGAGTAAAACCTAAATCTTGATAAGGTCTTAACCCTAAAGTGGTATCGCGTTTCAGTCCTGCCAAAATAAAATTGCCATTGATTTCATCTTCATGAAAAGCATTTCCAATCGAGTCCCGCACATAATGCCCGCGTCCCTGTGCGACGGAATCATAGGCTTGAATAAGGGGTAACTCCGCGGTTTGATTGATGCGATAATTCATCGCAAGATTATAGCCCCAATGCCCATCGTATAAACGATTATTCCACTCTAATTGATTAAAAGCATGTAAAGTTGGATCTATAGAGGGCCGGCCATTTGCATTAGGAACCCATTCTTGAAATCGTCTATACCCGTAAAAAATATCTGAAAACCAAGGCCCCCACCCTGCCAAATCTATTTTTTGCGAAAAGCCATAAGCCCCTACGGAATCGGTAGGCGTGGCTATGGCATTATTGAAATTGGATTTTTGCCATAATCCATTTATACCTCCAGTAACACTTAAACGATTCCAAAAGGGAATGCTTTTAAAGGTTAATTCCGCTTCTTCTTTACTGGATAAAGTTTTCCCTGCTAATCCGTTATTGTCTATATCATTTTGCCATTCATTGCGAGTATAGCGTAACGCTGGAGTAATCCGCGTGAAGGCCAAGGAGGAAACAATATTTTGCCGATAATTATCTTGCCGCAAGGGTGTGCGTGCATATTTTGCTTCACTTTCCAGTAAAACATACTGTGCCTCATTTCCCAAACGAGTATAAATTTTTTCGCGTTCCGAATTCATGGATACAAAGGAATGCCCTTCGGCATAACCATATTCAGCACCCACCGCAAAAGGGCTAAAGAGTTTTTCTTCTACGGTAAATCGATCCGCTTGAAAATCTCTTTCACCAATACTCGCAGGCAAATTCCAAGTATCAAGAAATTGTCGTGGCTCAATGAGTTGGCGAAAGGATGTGTAATTCACTGAACGATTTTCATGATTCATTTCCAAGGAGGTAGCGCCAAAGCCACCTTGATTAAAAGGTTGACCCCAAGCCTGCCCCCCCAGATAATTCAGGCCATAGCCATAATTATCCTTATCATCGCGAGACGAATATAAATTTTTATCCCAAGTCGATCCTTTAAAAATTAAATGCGAATGATGACGATCTTTTTGATAATTCATTTCCGCTACTGCATGCCCTAAGTCTTGGGGCAATTGTACGCGACTATATAATGAATCTTTAGGTAAAGTACTGTCGCCTAAATTGCTAAAGCGAATTTTTTGGTCCTCGGTGTAAATAGTATTGAGTGGTGATTTTCTATCTTCTTTTTCGTAAATACTGCGTAAGGACCAAGTCCATGCACCTGCTGTATCTGCCACTTCAGCCGACCATAGGGAACGAGGATATTCTTGTTCGGTATATTGATATTCAACGGCAAAAATATTTTCACTGGTAACCGTTAGGTTATTTAAAAAATCGAGCTTGCCTTCACCATATTCAATGGTATAGTCACTTCCACGTCTTAATAATATCCCATTGCGCCATACCTTTTCCGTACCCGCTAAAACCGTAATAAAAGTGCGGCCACCATTGCCATGCAAATAATAGCCGCGCTGTTGGCCATTTACGCCATGGAAGGTATCGCTAAAATATTGGCCTTTGCTTACCGACAATGATCCATGTACACGATAATCACCATGCGTCCAAGCGCCTTGCACACCTTCCACTTTTGCGATGTATTGATCCGTTCCAGCACTTCCAAAATCCAGTAAATAGTTGCCTAAGGTATAACCATACTGTTGGCCATACACTTTGATAAAGATCGCGTCCACTTCTTTTAAAGAGGCGGTATTGCCTTCGGGTTGAATGGGAATATTTTGATCAGAAAGATGACCTTCTACAAAAACATTTTCGGCAATTTGGCCACGTACATCTAAAAGTAAGGATTGATCTAAGGCCACACCGCCACCATTACCCACGGCCACGGAAAGACTTTTGCTTCCGCCATAATCTAAGTGATACGGTCCCTTGGAGGTTTCATCTTCTGTAAAAGCAACAGTATTTTGCCAAGCACTGTCAATCCCCTCACGATAAATAGGAACGCGTTCCAAGCGATTTAGCCGATATGGATTTTCAGGAAATAATGGCGTAGTATAAATATCTAAGCAAAGCGTATCGCTATTCTTCAAAGGCGAGGCAAAAATCAAAGTACTATCGCCTTCTGCGATTTGAAAATCTCTATCCTGTAATAAAGCCTCACCATTGCGTCGCAATTGCAGGCGAGAAGTTGACCCTAAACCTAGGGCAAAATTAAAGGCTGAAACCTCGGATGAATCCTCGGATAAATTTTTAAAAGTTTCGCAATGCGTTTTTTTTATCCAGCCAATATTTCTTAGTGGTTTATTCGTAGCATTCTCTGGTGAAAAAATTTCCAAGGCACTCGCGGATAATGCAGTGAACATGCCGCAGAAATAAAATAATAGGCGTAAAAATTTTAAGGCGCTGTACAAAGGCTTAAGGATTGAGAGACAGGATTAAAACAGAAAATTTTATTTTTCTTCGTCATCGCCAGTTTACCCATAAAATTAAAAATCCAACTCTTGGTATTTGCATTATAAAGTAAACCGTTTATAGTCATAAGGCTATCTTGCGGATTAAACTCCGTTTTCTCATTAAAATAAAGATCAAAATCTATAGCCCTTTCACCGCGCAAACAGCGATAGAGCTGGCTCTCAGGTAAGTAAACACATTGACGTAAACCCAAAGGAATTTTTAAGGTATTGCGTAATTGCCATTCTTCATTCTGTGCATGAATTTGAAAAAGTGAATATTGCCACACTTGCCCTTGCGCATAATGCAAAAAAACCAGCCCTCCGGCATTCCAATAAAAATGCAACTCTTCAAGATTTAAACGTTTTAATTCCAAGGGTAAATCCAAACAAGCCAATAATTGCGCATTCGCATCGTATTGACAAATACGTTTCCCTAATTTATCGAACAGAAAAAAATTCCCATTTGGGCCAATGGCAGCTTGCTGCGGCAAGAAGGGTAACGTCGGTGTGGCGAGGGTTAACCAATTTTCGGATTTTTGCATTTCCCATTCCAAGGAGTCGGGTAATTGTTGCAGCAAATATTTTTGATAATGAAGTGCCGCAAAATTGAAAAGATATAAAGCATCTTGGCTTTGCAGAACTTCTTGTATGGGCTGGGGTTTTGCCGTTAGATGTTGAGAAGAATCGATGGGTTTAAAATTTGACGCGCAGTGTAGGCACAAAAAAATTAATGCGCCGGTAATTCCTAACTTAAATATTTTCTGCATCTTTAAAATTTAGTTCTTCCACACAAACGTACACATGAACAAATGGACTAAGGAATAGATGCAAGCTTGCATGAATCCTTGCGCAAGTGCGCAAAAATAGGTTTACTCTGCTCCGCGCAGAGTGCGCAATCCCTTGCGCAATACTTAATTATAAGCTTATATAAGTGGCGAAAACAGCTTAATTAAGCGGTTTTTTGCTTTAAAAAAACTTGGCACTCGAGTTGCATTAGAGGTTCTCCATGAGACAACACAACAAGGTAATTCAAATGGAAAACACAACTCTATTAACTCCCACGAAACATAATTTGGAGACTCTCCATATGCAGTATTCCCCCATGATTTATCGTATTTGTTTGCGTTATGTTAAAAATGTGAGCGATGCTCAAGATCTTGCACAAGATATTTTATTAAAAATTCATGGTTCGCTTCCCCATTTCGAAGGGCAAAGTCAACTCACCACTTGGATTTACCGTATCGCTGCCAATTATAGTTTGGATTTTTTACGTTGGAAAAAACGTCAAGGAGAATTGTCCTCGCAATATGCAAGTTATTTACAAGACTTCCCACGCGGTCATGATCAAAAACCTAGTGCATCCGAAATATTATTGGAAAAGCTAATGGGACAAATGGATGAGGAAACTCGCCAAATTATTTTCCTACGTCTTGACGTTGGTTTAACGCATTTAGAAATCTCCCAAATATGCGGAGTATCGCGTGTAGCCATCACCAAACGCTTAGCCAAGTTCACCACTAAAATGCAAACCTTGCGCGCCAAATTCCAGAATCTACAAAGCTGGGAAAACTATTGCGAAACCCTTTGTGTTAACGATTAAAAATAGCCCTTAAAAATACCCAACGCAACGGAACCCAAAGTTACCCTCTGCCCCTGAGGGAGTAACTTTGCAAAGACCTTACTTAAAAGTTACGGAAGCCGCAATGCATAATTTACGCGATACCAAACTCTTTAATCTTATACAAAAGCGAACGGCGACTAATGCCTAAAGCTTCGGCAGTTTGCGTTTTATTCCAACGGTATTTATCTAAGGCCTGAAGAATACTCTCGCGTTCCACACTTTGTCTTTTTTCTTTAAGCATGGATTTTTTTTCGGGTGCTTGATTTTCTTCCCATTGAAAATGTAATACCTCGCCCGAAGCCAATACTACAGCTCTTTCCATCACATTTGCGAGTTCACGTATATTGCCTGGCCAAGTATACTCTTGTAAAGCGGCTTCATTTTCCGTCGATAATACATATTGGCAACTATAGCGTTGATTGAAATACAGTAAAAAATGGCGCGCTAATACTAAAATATCTTTGCGTCGCTCGCGTAAAGGAGGTAGTTCAATAGGAATAATATTGAGACGATAAAATAAGTCTTCGCGAAAGCGGCCCTTGGCCACCTCTTCTTTTAGATTTTTATTGGTGGCGGCAATCAAACGAAAATCCACTTTTTGCGGATGTAAGCCACCAACTGGATCAATGGTTTTTTCTTGCAATACCCGCAACAATTTAACTTGCATGGGCAAAGGCATTTCCCCTATTTCATCCAAGAATAAAGTGCCGCCATGCGCTAAAGCAAATTTGCCCGGCTTAGAAGAAATGGCTCCCGTGAAAGCACCTTTTTCATGACCGAATAATTCACTCTCAATTAAATTTTCGGGAATGGCTCCGCAATTAACAGCTATAAATGGTTTTGCCGAACGTGGGCTATGCTGATGAATGGCTTGCGCCATCACTTCTTTACCGGTTCCACTTTCGCCATTCACTAGCACGGTAGAATCACTTTGACCCGCTTTACGCGCCTTTTCTATGCAAGCCATAAAGCCTTGGCTTTCGCCTACCATATTTCCAAATGCAGCCACCGTTTTGGTTATGACTTGCGTATCAATAGGAGCAATGCCACCGCTTAAAAGATTACGCGCGATTTGGCGTATGGCTTCATTTTCAAAGGGCTTGGTTAAAAAATCCGAAGCACCATAACGCATGGCCTGTACGGCAGTGTCCATGGTCCCATGCGCGGTGATCATTAAAAATTTAATCGCTGGTTGTTCTTGTTTTACTTTTTTTAAAAACTCTAAACCATTCATGCCCGACATTTGAATATCGCAAATCACTAAATCCAAATTTTCTTCGCGGATGATTTCTAAACCTTGTTCCGCCGACTCAGCCTTGAATATGGCTAAGGATAAAGGCTTTAAAGTCGCTTCTAAAATTTCACGAATGTTTTCTTCGTCATCTACAATTAAAAAGCGACCCTTGGGAAGGGAAGAGGCAGAAGTTTTAGTGGATTCAATTGACATGTGACTCTCCAGTTACGGTCTTTAAAAGTAAGGTAAAGCGTGAACCGGGATTCTTAGGGGTGTAAATTAAGTCGCCGCCCATTTCTTGGGCGATTTTACGAGAGATGGCTAAGCCAAGTCCAGTGCCTTTATTGGAGGTAGTAAAAAAGGGATCGAAAATTTTTTCATAATTTTCCGGCGCTACGCCTTCTCCATCATCTTCCACCGCAATTTGAATGTAGCCCGCTTCTTGATCCGCTTTTATTTGTATCGGCATTCCCATTTGTTGGTAGCGTTTCGCATTTTGTGAAAGATTTAATAGTATTTGTTCTACACCGGTCGGATCGGCACAGGCCATTAATTTTCCTTCTGGTAAATTCGAGACTAATTTTACTTCCCCTAATTCATTTTGTTCTTCGCAAAATTGAGAAGTGAAACGAATAATATCGAAATCTTGCATTTCGGTTTTAAAGGGTCGCGAGAACTGTAAAAATTGATGTACTACCCCATTCAAGCGCCGAGCATCTTTTAAAATCATATCAATAAATTTTGGATTGCCTAATTGTTCTTCTTTAAGTAATTGCGCTGCACCGTAAATGCCTTCTAAGGGATTTTTAATTTCATGCGCCACGTTCGCTGCAATCAAGGCTCGCTCTTTTGCTTTCAGAGCTGTTTCGGATTCCTTGACGCGTATGATTACTAAACGCTTAACATTGAATATTAAAATATAAGTGAGCATAGAAAAAATAAAGAGGTATACCACATTATAGGCGATGTATAAAAAGCAAACCTTGGGAGTAGTAACATGTTCAATATTGGTACCGAACTCCATGCCGGCAAAACGATACAAATACAGGACCAACAAAGCATATAGCGTGGAAGCAAGCAAACCACCATAGACCGCTAAGCCACGTTTATAGCGCAAAGCAGCCAAACCTAAACAACAGAAGTAACTGTAAAAAGTGGGTGTTTTCAAAGCAAAAGAATAGCCAAAACTAAATTGATAAAAAAACAACATGGCCGTAATAACGCACATATCACAAGTTGTGGACAAGTATTTAAACGCCGGTTTATAAGGATTGTAATACAAATAAATTTGGTATAGGCAGGCAATTAATAGCCATACAAACCCTCCCCCAACATTAACCACATTAGTACCAAAATTATTAGTCGGAATGTGTAGTGAAGTGGAGAGTATCCAAACGAGTATATAGGTAATACGGATTAAGTTGGCCGAACGCTCTGCTCGAGCTTCTTCCTTAAACCAAATGCCACGAAGCCTATCCTCCGCGTGAGCCCGCGAAAGTCGATTAAACCAAAAGATCAGCCATTGCATTTATTCAGCCCTGATTTTAACATGCTGCGAATATAAAGCTATGCCGCAATACGACTCGCCTCATCTAATTGCACGCTAACTAATTTGGAAATACCCTTAATCTCTTGCGTTACACCATAAAGCATATCGGAAGCCGCCATGGTACGTTTATTATGCGTCACCACAATGAATTGGGTTTGATGGCTAAAGCGACGTAACAAATTCACAAAGCGACCAATATTCGCATCATCCAAAGGACCATCGACTTCATCCATAATACAATAAGGTGAAGGACGCACTAAATATAAAGCGAACAATAATGAGATAGCCGTTAGTGCGCGTTCGCCACCCGAAAGTAAAGCCACACCGCGCATTTTTTTACCCGTAGGACGTGCATTGATTTCGATTTTCGCATCTAAAGGATCTTCGCTTTCTTCCAAATTAAGTTGGGCTTCCCCACCTTCAAATAAACTGGAAAACACTTCTTGAAAATTTGCCTGCACGGTGGCAAAGGTTTTTAGGAATTGTTCACGCGCTACTTTATCCAAACGTTTAATGGCTTTTTCTAAACCTAAACGCGCATTTTCTAAATCTTGAAATTGTTTTTGCACTTCGTCGAGACGTAACTTCTCGGTTTCATACTCTTCCAACGCACCGGTATTAATATTGCCCAAGTTTTTTAATTTTTCTTTAAGGCTGCGAATATCTTCATCTACCGTTTCAATATTATATTCCACCCGCTCTAAGTTTAATTCTTCATTTTCAAAATCTACTTCATGCCATTCAAACATTCTCTCGCGAATGCCGGCCATAGCGGCTTTAGCCTGTTGCATTTTCAATTCGGAATTGTGAATACCTGCCGTGAGCTCGCGCATTTCTTCTTGCGTATGGCGCATTTGCATACGTAACTCTTCGAGTACGGAGGCCTTTTCATCGTAATCCGCTTTGGCTATATCGCGCTGTTTTTCTACTGCGCCTAATTTTTCAAAGCCCACTTCAATTTTATCCGTCCACTCGGTTTTCTTTTCTTCGAGGCCGGCAATTTGATCGGTCCATTCTTGGTTTTGAGCTTTATGTTTTTCAATTAAACCATGCTGTTCTTTTTCGGAGCGCTCTAAATATTCGGCACGTCCTACCAAGCTACGTGATTGTGCTTCATTTTCGGATCGATTTTTTTCTAAGTGACGAATTTGATCTTCGAATTGCGCCTTCTCTTCTTCCGCCGCATGCACCGCTTCCAAGGCCTGACGGAACTGATTTTCCAGCACGGTACGCACTTCTTCGCTTTCTTCGAGTTGCTCGCTTAAACTTTCATTTTGACTTTGCAATTCTGATAAGCGTTCACGCACCCATTTTAATTTCACTTCGGCTTGTTCGCGTTCACTGCCAGCGGAGTTCAACATATTTTGCAAGAGAGATAATTTACTCTTCGCCTCTTGCCCTAATTTTTCATTAGCCTTTTGGCCAATCAATAAACTTTCGGTTTCGAGTTGTAAGCTTTTGCTTTCCTCTTCGCATTTTTCAAAATCACTTTGAATACGTAACAAATCGGTTTCCAAAACTTGAATTTGTCCGCCTAATTGTTGCAATTGTGCCTTGCGTTGTAATAAGCCGCCTTGGCTATGTTTGCCCTTGCCACCCAAACTAAGTCCACATGCATGTAACATTTCGCCATCGGGTGCAATGCACCATAAATCTTGGTCTTTTGCCGCCGCAATTAAATTTTGTCCCTCCGTAAACGAAGTAACTTGCGCCACATGTCCTAGCAATAATTCTAGTAACGGTTTTAAATTCGCTTCGCAATCAATGGAATCGATTAGCCAACTTTGAAAGCCAGCTTTCCCTTTCCAATCCGGACGAATGCGTTTGAAGTCACCACGAGCTGTGAATATAGCCGCTTCGCCTTTTTCTCCTTGGCGGAGCTCATCTAACAAGGCCGCAGCCGATTCGGGATTTTCCACCCATAGCGCTTGTAAAAAACGCCCTAAACATTTTTCCACCGCCGCAATGGAAGCCTCGGGAACTTTTAAAGCATCGGCCAATAAACTTTTAATTTTATCGTTTTGGTTTTTTAATAAATATTGAGCGCCGCCATCCACGCCTTCATGACTTTCTTCCAAACCTTTCAATAACTTGAATTGAGTTTGCGCCGCAACTTTTTCTCTTTCTTTTTCCCGCGATTTTAAACGCAATGCTTCTTTTTCTTGGGAAAGTTCTTTTAAGCGATCGCTACTAATACGCAAGGCTTCACCAATTTCGCGTAAGGCCTTTTCCGCCTTTTCCCATTGGGTTTGCAATAGCGATTGATCTGCCGCATAAGCACTTTGTTTTTGCTCAGCCATGGCAAAACTATTTTCCAACTCTTCTTCACTCGCTTGTAAATGTTGTAATTCCGAATTACCCTTGCTCACTTTATTGCGCAGTGAGGATAAATCTTCGAGCATGGACACACGCTGTTCCGACAATTCATCGGCATTGCGGCGTTTATCTTGATAAGCGGTATGCACACGTTGACGAGCTTCCCCTTGATCGGTGGCTATTTCATTTAAGCGATCTCTATCTTGCGCTAATTTTTCTTTTTCCATTTGCGCTTGAATTTTTTGCAAATCAATTTCTTTTAAGCGTTGTGCAATTTGTTGCAATTCATTTTCTAAACGCGCCAAACCTTCGGCTACATGCTCGCGCTTATCTTGCACGCGTTTAAATTCATTTTCATTTTGCATAAGTTCGGCTTGCGCCGCCGATACTGCGATGTTCAAAGTTTGCAAAGCTTGTTCTTCGCTAAGAATTAATAATTTACGTTCTTCCAAGTGGGTTTCGAAAGTAACCATTTGATTTTGTAAAGTTTGCACGCGCTGTTGACTATTTTCCCAATCGCTTTTGAATTGCAAATGCTTGCCTTTAAAATCATGATAGGCATCAAATTGGAAAGTCAATTCCAAAACCGTAGACGCCTTTTTTAAATCACGCCATTTCTCCGCACGCTTGGCTTGCTTTTCAAACATATTCACATTTTGCTGAATGTGGCGCAAATTATCTTCCACGCGCGTCATATCCAAAGCGGTACGTTCTAATTGACGCAGAGTTTCCTTACGCTGCTGTTTATACTTCGAAATACCCGACGCTTCTTCAAACATCACCCGACGTTCTTCCGCCTTATCACTTAAAATACTGTCGATCATTTTCGCTTCAATCAGCGAATACGAAGCCGCACCCATGCCGGTATCATAAAACAAATTGTGAATGTCTTTGAGACGACAGGGCTGATTATTAAGTAAGTATTCGGAGTCGCCATTGCGATAGGCGCGTCGCGTTATCATCACTTGCGCATATTCACTCGGCAATAAGCCTTTATCATTATTAATGATGAGCGATACTTCCGCCAAATTCAAAGCTTGCTTTTCCGCTGTGCCCGAAAAAATCACATCTTCCATTTTGGTAGAGCGCAAAGCCTTTGCCTTTTGCTCACCGAGTACCCAGCGAATGGCATCGATGATATTGCTTTTGCCGCAACCATTAGGTCCTACTACCGAAGTAATACCTTCCCCAGGAAAATTCACTTCCACTTTATTGGCAAAGGACTTGAACCCAAAAATGCGTAACTTCGATAAATACATGCCAAGTCCCAGTTCAGATTTTCTAGTGATTTTACTAGTTAAGGATTTTATTAGGGGTAAAATTAATTATTTCCGGCTACAACAAAGACCTAAATACTATTGAAACAAGGATTAGGTTGACAAACCCCCCTATTTCAGAGCATATTTGCCTCGCTTATATGAAGTAATCCTCAATGTAAATGGCATCCTATGAACAGTTCTCAAATACGTAACATCGCTATCATCGCTCACGTTGATCATGGCAAAACCACTTTGGTGGACGGTCTCCTTAAACAAAGCGGTGCTTTTCGCACTGGCCAAGTCGTTACTGAACGCGTCATGGATTCCAATGATCAGGAACGTGAAAGAGGAATTACCATTCTCTCTAAAAACGCTTCCGTAGTATATAAAGATTTTTTGATTAATATCGTAGATACTCCTGGGCATGCTGATTTTGGTGGCCAGGTAGAACGCGTATTAGGTACAGTAGATGGCGCCTTATTAATTGTCGATGCCTTTGAAGGTCCTATGGCGCAAACGCGCTTTGTGACCAAAAAAGCTCTGGAATTGGGCCTACGGCTTATTGTGGTGATTAATAAAATCGACCGTGCCGGTTGCGAACCGCATAAAGCATTGGATAAAGTTTTTGACTTATTTGTGGATCTCAATGCTTCCCCGGAACAATTAGACTTCGCGCATATTTTTGCTTGTGCTCGTGCCGGAACTTGCCGCCGCGAAATTACCGATGAAGATTCAAACTTTGCGCCGATGTTTGAAATGATTGTCAATAGTATTCCTGCACCTACTGTAGGAACCTCGCCTGACCCAATTATGCAAGTGACCAGTTTGGACTATCAAGAATTTTTGGGACGAATGGCAGTAGGTCGTTTGCGTCAAGGTTCATTAAAAACCAATCAGACTATTACGCATATCAACGCCGAGGGGCAACTTAAAAAGGTCCGTATCACCAAAATTCTTTATCCCGACGGCGTAAAGATGAAAGAAATTCCAGAAGCTATTGCGGGACAAATTATTTCGCTTTGCGGTATTCCTGATTTCACCATTGGGGACACATTAACGGGCGAAGAAACCCCGGTCGCTTTAACCCGCATTCATGTGGATCCACCGACTATCGCTATGCGTTTTTGGGTGAATGATTCCCCTTTTTGTGGCCAAGATGGCGGACGCTTTTTAACATCCAATCATTTAGCGGAACGCTTAGATCGTGAAGCCGTGGGCGATGTGGCCTTACGAGTAGGAAAAGCTCCTGAATCGGGTTCCTATTTAGTTTCCGGCCGCGGTGTATTACATCTTTCCGTGCTCATCGAAAAAATGCGCCGTGAAGGTTACGAATTTACTGTAGGCCGTCCTCGCGTTATTACCCATGAAGAAGATGGCGTAACTATGGAACCGGTAGAAACCATTACTGTCGACGTTCCCGAAGGTAGCTCAGGTTTGGTGATTGAAGAAATCAACAAGCGCAAAGGCGATATGAAAGATATGGCCCTAGAAAATGGTCAAATCCGTTTGGTCTATGATATGCCTGCACGTGGCCTAATTGGTTTGCGTAGCAAATTGCTTTCTTTGAGCAAAGGTTATGCGGTTTTCCAACAATTGTTCAAAGGCTATGAGCCGATGAAAGGCAAAATCGAACAAAGACTCTTAGGCGCACTCATCTCCTTGGAGCGTGGTGTGTCGGTGGCTTTTGCCTTGTGGAAGCTCGAAGAACGCGGCACCATGTTTATTGGTCCTCAAACCGATGTTTATCCGGGTATGATTGTGGGCGAATGTAATCGCAGCGAAGAAATGATCATCAATGTGAATAAAGAAAAAGCCTTAACCAATATGCGTACCACGTCTTCCGATGAAGCTGTGATTTTAACTCCGCATAAACAAATGTCTTTGGAAGAATGCTTGGAATTTATCAATGATGATGAATGCTTGGAAATTACTCCTAAAAACTTGCGCTTACGTAAAGTGATTTTGGATGCAGGCTTGCGCAAACGCGCTAAGAATTAATTTAAATGTGAAGCCTAGAGGGTAACTTCTGGGTTTATTCTTTGTTAAGCCGAGGGTATCATGCATTTTGTGTAAATGGAAATCACAACTTAGTTTAGTGTTACTCTGTTTTCAAATACAATCGCGAACTGATTTACAGCACGTCCCCAATCTCGAATCGGCATAGTCCACTTTTTCTTTATGTTCCTCAAGGCTAAATAGAGTAACTTCATCATTGCATCTTCATTTGGAAACAGACTGCGGTTCTTGATTATCTTGCGTAAAGACATATTCAAAGACTCAATAGCATTAGTTGTATAAATTGCCTTGCGGATATCCGCTGGAAAAGCAAAAAATGGGATTATGTTTGCCCACCGTTCTCTCCAGCTTTTAGCAATCATGGGATAGCGATTATTCCATTTCTTCTCGAAGTCTCCCAAGGCTGACTCTGCCTCTTTCGCCGTCAGTGCCTGATATATTCTCTTGAGGTCTTTTACCAATTCCTTACGTTCCTTGTATGATACAAACGCCAGCGAATTCCGAATCATGTGTACAATACAAAGCTGCACTTGAGTTTGTGGGAATACGCTTTCAATGGCTTCAGGAAAGCCTTTGAGACCATCCACACAAGCTATTAATATATCTTCTACGCCTCGGACCTTTAATTCGTTTATTACGGATAACCAGAATTTCGCTCCTTCATTCGCAGAGGCCCAAATCCCCAAAACTTCCTTATGGCCCTGCATGGTCACTCCAATAGCTAAGTAAACAGCCTTGTTTATTACTCGCCCATCTTCTTTGCATTTCACTCGGATAGCGTCCAGATAGAGGATAGGGTACATTCTATCTAATGGTCGATTCTGCCATTCCCTTACTTCTTCCAGTACCTCATCTGTTACTGTCGAAATGAGTGAGGGAGAAATTTCTACCCCATATATTTCTTGTAAATGCCCTTGGATTTCTCGAGTGGTAAGACCTCTGGAATAAAGAGAAATTATCTTATCGTCAAAACCGTTAAAGCGGGTTTGCCCCTTCTGAACTATCACCGGTTCAAAAGTGCTATTGCGGTCACGAGGAATATCTACAGGAAATTCACCCATATCACTTTGGAGAGTTTTCTTTGACTTCCCGTTTCTACTATTACCTGTATGCTTGCCTTCTGGAGCATGTTTGGAATAACCAAGATGATGGGTCATTTCGCCCTGTAAAGCGCGCTCTAAAAGTGATTTGGTTAACTGCTTAAGTATACCGTTTGCTCCGAACATGTCTTCAGGCTTGGTATAGTCTTTTAGGATTTCGTCGAGAATTTCATTTTTAATGGTCATTATTTCCCTTTCATGGAAAAAATTAGCTTTATAGCCTTGGACCATTTACACAAACTTCAGTACACCCTCACGGAAGGCTCTATGAAAACTTTTTAAACTAACTCTTCTTATTCAACTTCGACAAAACCGCATCGACGCTTTTCTTAAAAGACCCATCGCTTTCCATAGCCTTTTCAATGGTTTTAATCGCATGCACCACCGTGCTATGATCACGACCACCAAAGCGTTGCCCAATGGTTTTGAGCGATGCCGAAGTCAATTCCTTCATTAAAAACATAGCGAGTTGGCGAGCTTGCGCCACTTCTTTAGTGCCACGTCCTTGTTCCAAAATTTTGTCTACTTCTACCGTAAAATAATTTGCCACTACCGTGGTAATATCTTCGGGAGTTACTTTTCGCGGAATTCGATTAGAACTAGTACGATTAACAATTTCTTGTGCTAGCTCCATGGTAATATCGCTATGCTTAATCGAGGCCTGTAACAATAATTGGCGTACGGCACCTTCGAGAATACGAATATTGGAATCAATGGCTTCCGCTAAATAGGATATAATATCTTCATCAATATCGAGATTCATGGCTTGTGCTTTACGAATTAAAATCGCTTCGCGCGTTTCGCGATCAGGCGATTGAATGTCCACACATAAACCCCATTGGAAACGACTAATCAAGCGGTCCTCGAGGCCATTTAAATCACCGGGAGGGCTGTCGGAAGTTAACACAATTTGTTTGCGGCTTTGATGTAAGGAATTAAAAATATGGAAAAATTCTTCTTGCGTTCTATCCTTACCGCTTAAGAATTGCACATCATCCATTAATAGCAAATCCACTTCTTGTCGATAATAATTAGAAAGCTCATTGATACGATTATGCTGAATAGATTCTACAAACTCACGGTAAAAAGCTTCGGAAGTGATATAGCGAATTTTTTTGCGAGGATTTTCTGCAATGACATGATTGCCAATTGCCTGTAATAAATGCGTTTTACCTAAGCCTACACCGCCATAAATTAACAGCGGATTGAACTTAGTGCCACCAGGTTCTTTTGCTACTGCAAGGGCAGCACTATAGGCGAATTGAGAATTACTTCCGACTACAAATTCGTTAAAAGTATAGCTGGGATTCAATTCGATAATGGGCATTTGGGTAAAGCTTATACCTGCGCCATTCGGTGTAGCCTGTTGCATACGACGAAATTGAATTTTTATATCGCGACCATTAGCGACTTGAAAACAATGTTCAATCAAACCCGCATAAATTTTAGCTAGCTGATCTAAATCAATTTGCGGCGGAACGGCTAATCCTAACTGATCTTCAGTAAGTTCAATTGGTTTTAAAGGTGATATCCATTGCGTAAAAGCATCTTCTGATAGCTTTTCCTTCAAAGCACTCATGCACATTGACCAAGGACTTAAAACTGCCACAGAATGAATCAAAAAAATCCTCTTTGTTTTTCTGGCCAAGCCAGAATGGGACGGGAAAATATAAGTAAATAAAACTAAGCAAAGGGCGAAGTCACTGGCAATAAAAGAGTTAGAAAGATTATTTTTTAAACTTTTTTAACTGCTCGATAAACCCAACCCATGTCTTGCTACGCAGCAAAATTCTAACTTTTACGAGGATAAAAAGTTATATTACGGGCCATTCATGATTTTTTTAAACCGTTTTAGCCATATTCAATTCTTAACAAGCCTCTCTATGCATCAAGATCAGGGCCTGCAACAGGCATTTCAGCTATGAAAATGGATACAGTTTATACCCTATCCAGCTTACTTGCTGTTTTTTTAGCCTTACATACTTTGTGGTGCATTTTTATTGCTTTCCCAATAGCTTTTGAAAAAAACTTAAAAAGCGGTAAAGCATGGGTTTATATTCCTTTTCGCTGGAAGGGTTTTTACAAATTTCAGATTGGTTTATTAACCCGAATTTTGATTCTGATATTATCCTCTCTGACCACTTTATTGCTTATGCAGGTCACACAAAAAAAAGAAGTCCCTTGGATAATATTTTATAGCATTCTCGCATTAGTATCCTTCAATAAGGGCACCTCTATACTTTTGCAACACCGTTTTCGCCAACAGGAAGACTGCTATTATTTCTTACACGATGAATTAAAAGAAAAATTGGAAAGCGAAGGCAAGGATTTAACCGAAACCGCTTTTAAAAATTTAGCAGCTTATCAACATCATCAATTTTTGCATATGGCCGATAGAAATGGGCATTTGATTAAATCCTTGAATAGCCAAGCACATTCTTTACGAAAATCTCGTCGCGATAAACTGCAAAGTAAAATTGAGATGGCAGTTTAAAGATGTCCACTGCAAATAATCCAATAAACACGGCCTCCTCCCTATCATTAGAGGATAAAATTTGGATAGAAGAATTATTAACACAAAAAATTTCTAATTCCAAAAAATATGCAGCTTTTATATTGCATAAAGTTTCTCGCACCTTTGCCCTAAATATTCAGGTTTTGCCGATAAAATTACATCATCCCATTTTATTGGCTTATTTATTTTGTCGCATGGCCGACACCTTAGAAGATGATGCACAATTAAGTCCGGAAAATAAAATTGTACTGCTTAAAAGCTTTCGCAATTTAATGGAAGAAACTGCTTCCGAACAAATGATTAGCCAATTCAAAAATGCTTTGCCGCAATTTTGGAAAACTTCAGAAAGTTGGGATCAATTACTGATTTATCATTGTGAATGGATATTTCAACAGTTTGCACAGCAGTCATCAAAAGTTAAAAGTATTACTAGTCAATGTGTGCAGGAAATGTGTGATGGCATGATTCACTTCACCGAAAAGCAATTACAGGGACAACAAAAACCGCTCATTGAATCAATAGAAGAATTAGATGACTATTGCTATTACGTAGCAGGAACCGTGGGTAAAATGCTTTGTGATTTATTCGCTAATCATTCCCCTTTAATCAGCAAAATAAAATACGAAAAGTTAAAATCCCTCTGCATTTCTTTTGGCTTAGGTTTGCAACTTACCAATATTCTTAAAGATATTAGTGAAGATGGGCAAAGAAATATTTCCTTCCTGCCCGCCAACTTATTACAAGAGCAAGGATTGACTAATACTAATTTTCTCTTTCCTGAACATCGCCAAAAAGCCATGGCAATATTGCGAACATTAACCTTCAAAGCCAAAAATCATTTATGCGACGCCTTAGAGTATAGTTGCTCATTACCTCTTTTTGAACCGCGTTTGCGACTATTTTGTCTATGGCCATTATTTATGGCTATTGAAACCTTGGCATTAACATCCACCGATCCCCAAGTTTTGGAAACCCAAGCTAAAATCAAAATCAGCCGTGCCGATGTACAGCGTATCGTGCGCAATACGAGCTTGATTTGCTGGTCCAATACTTTAATTCGTAAAAGCTTTGCTAAACCACTCGCTCAAGTCGAAAAAATTTTACACTCACATGAGTCGCTACTTTCCACATCTTCATTAAAGGGAATAACTTGAAATTCCATAACTCCAATCTATTTCGTATTTTAATCATTCTCATTGGTTTAGGTTCCGACCAATATTCAAAATGGATGATGCGCTTGCATTTTATGTTACCCGATGGGTCACCGGATTATTATAAAACCATTCCCGTAATAGGCCAATGGTTACAATTTCGCTTAGTCTTTAATACCGGTGCAGCCTTTGGATTAAGGCCGCAAAGCCTTTTACCTTTTTTAAACCCAACCCTTTTTTATTTATTAATATCCCTTTTAGCAATTACTGGACTCATTTTATATTATCGCCAAATCCAAGCAAAGGATTGGATTTCCAAATTAGCTGCCGCGCTAATTTTTTCCGGTGCCTGCGGAAATTTAATCGATAGAGTGATGTATAATAAAGTGACCGACTTTTTATATGCTGGTATTCCGGGAGTGGAACCGCATTGGCCTAATTTTAATTTAGCCGATAGTTGGGTTTGTATTGGGGTAACTTTGATTTTATTACAACCCCTTTTTGCTTCTAAGGTCACTCCAGTAGCGGTTGTTAATGCGGAAGTGCCTCATGTTTAAAGTAGGCCAACAATGGATTTGTAATCCGGAAGAAGATGGCATACGTGTCGATAAATTTTTACAAAATCATTTACCCAATTTTTCGCGTACGCAAATTCAAAAATGGATTGAAGCGCAATGCTTCACAATTAATCAAAATGCAGTTAAAAAAAATTCTGTGCTGCATACCCACAATATACTAGAAGTAAAACAAGCACCAGAAATTATTATTACCGATCTTATTCCAGAAAACATTCCTTTAACCATTGTTTATGAAGATGAGTTTTTATTAGTCATCGATAAACCCAAAGGTTTAGTGACGCATCCGGGAAATGGCATTCATTCGGGAACTTTAGCCAATGCCCTAGCCTATCATTTCAAAAATCTTTCGGATATGAATGGACCGTTACGCCCTGGTATTGTGCATCGTTTGGACAAGGATACATCTGGGTTACTGGTCGTAGCGAAAAATAATGAAACCCATGCGAAGTTAGCTAAGCTTTTAGAGAAGCATGAAATTCGTCGCGTATATCATGCCTTAGCCTGGCGGCAATTTTCGGAAACTGAAGGCACTATTGATGCGCCCATAGGTCGTAGCTTACGCGATCCCATTCGCATGACGGTTCGCGCCGATGGTAAAAGAGCGATTACGCATTTTAAAGTGAAAAGCATTTATCCCTGCGCCGCTTATTTAGAAGTACGCTTAGAGACCGGACGCACACACCAAATCCGTGTGCATTTTGCACAAAAAGGCCATCCTATTGTTGGGGATAATCTTTATGGCGGAAATAAAATGGCGATAGAAAAACTGGAACCGTTGGAAGTGCAATTGGGGAAAAATTTATTGAAACACTTTAGTAGTCAAGCTTTGCATGCGCATCAATTAGAATTTAAACATCCGCATAAACGAAAAGTATTAAAGTTCGAAAGCCCTTTGCCTGCGGGCTTTGTAGAAGCTTTAAATTATTTAAAGCCTTATCGCTTAGAATAACTTTACCACCAAACTTGGACATCGCATATTCATTTAGGAATAAGGATTGATTATGAAAATTGATTTTGAAAAAGCATTAGCCAAAGGTCCCAAATGTTATGATCAAGGGGTTGGTGATTGGTGGGAAAAACAAAGTCGTAATCCTGCGCATCAACGCGCTTATGTCAATATTGCAGACTATATTGCAAAAACTTGGCGCCAACAAAATAAAGGTTTCCCGCAAACCATTGTGGATTATGCCTGTGGCAATGGTGATTTTTTAATCACCTTACAAAAACATTTTCCTAAATCACGTTTTGTAGCCTTAGATGGTTCGATTAAAATGTTGGAACGCTTACAGAAAAAATTGGAAGTGAATGGCGTACTAGCCGAATTCCGAAATGATAAAAATTGTTTTGACTGGAAAAATGCACAGGTGCATTTGGTACAAACCAAATTACCCAACTTTAGTATACCTGCTGGCAAAGCAGATGCCGTAACCTTTGTGTTTCCTAATATTACCTATACTCCAGGCGATCAAAAAAATTATGATAAGAATGGTTATAAAAATCGCAATGATGTGGCACAAGCCAAAATTTTAGCCCGCTTAAGGGAAATGGATCCTGAAGACGAGGTAACGTCCATGGATCCTGAGGATTTATTCGAAAGCATGATGACCGATAGAGTTATCAATCGCGATGGCCGCCATTTGCTGAAAAAAGGGGGGATGTTTTTTAAAGTGGATTATGCCAATGCCTTGCGTGAAGAATTAAGTGAACTCACGCAATTGCGTTCTTTCTTTTGCGAAGGCGCTTTAGAAAAGCCGATTAAAGAAACGCGATCGGAAATATTTTTCAAGTATATAGGAAATCATTTTCATCGTTCTTCGGTTATTTTGGATGTGTATCATCAAACCAAAGACCCGAGCGACAAAACCGGTGGCTATTTTATCACTGGATTCAAAGCCGTATAAGCTTATAGCTAAACCTTATTCCGCAGCAGCTTCAGCGACTTCTGCGGTATCTGCTTTAGGTTTCTTTCCGCGACCTTTAAATACCCGAGGTTGAAATTCAAATTGAATTTTTCCTTCTTTAGATAATTTTAAATAAGCATCAAAAAAGCGACGTGTTTTAGACGATTGGAAATTTTTAATCAAGGCAGTTTTTTCGCCGGCCAACATTTTACGAATATGTTCGCGATCCAAACTTTGGCCTAAAATAACTTTATTGATTTTTAAACCATTTTTAGTGTCCCCATTCACTGAGGATTCACTTACATAACTAGTTAAAGTTTCATAAACCTTGCTATTATCCACCGGTGAAACACCAATAGCTTCTTGTTTGCTTAAATCCAAAGCATTCCCATCGGGACCGGAATTATTGTCTTCAAAAACAAATTCCACTTTAAGTTCATCCGTTAGTTTAATCAAAGCGGTAAAGGGACGTCCTTGCTTACTACGAAATCCGGTCAAAGGTCCAATTTTTTTGTTGGTTAATAATTCCAGAATTTCATCTTCACTCATTTGTCGACCACCGAGTACTTTACGAATAACGATTTTGCCATCATCGCTTTGGAATTTACTCAAGGTTTCAAAAAAAGTACGGCCCGGTATAGGACTTTTAAAAGCCGCCTGCTTGCGTTCTAAATCTTCATCATAGGCTTTAATTTTGGTCACGATTTTTTTGGTTAAATCACGAATTTCTAACATAAATTCTTCGCGAGTAAATAAGCCTTTTTCAATGCGCGTAAGTTTAAACTCCCATTCACCGGTTAACTCAGGAGAAACTAATTCATCGATACCAATGGCGGAAAGCAAACGCAATAGATCAATACCTTTGGCAGTGGGAATAAGTTCTTTACCTTCACGCACCACATATTTATCTTCAATGAGTCCTTCAATCACGGCAGCACGAGTCGCTGGAGTGCCTAAGCCACGCTCTTTCAAGGCTTCTTTTAATTCTTCATCTTCCACATATTTACCCGCACTTTCCATAAAGGAAAGCAAAGTACTTTCATTTAATCGTGGTGGAGGTTTAGTGGCATCCCCTCTTAACACAATTTCCGTAGCCACAACTTTAGCATTCGCTTTAAGCGGACTAAGGATTTCTTCTTCTTTTTTATCTACCCCGTAAATTTCTTTCCAACCCGCATCTTCCAAAACTTTTCCTTCGGTTTTGAATTGCTCTCCGTCAATTTTGGAAATGCGCAAAGTATTCAGAAAACGCGCCGGAGGATAAAATACGCTGAGAAATCTTTGTGTTACCATCTGATAAATTTTGCGTTCGGGTTCGCTTAATTCCCCAGGCTCAGTCCCGGTAGGAATAATGGCATGATGGTCAGAAATTTTTGCATCGTCAAAAATCCGTTTGTCCATGCGTACATAATTTTGCTTTAAAGCTTTCTTAGCAAAAACGGCAAATTCACCATCTTGCAAAGAGGTCATTAAATTTTTGGCTACATCCAAATAATCATTCGGCAAAAATCGACTATCCGTACGTGGATAGGTCAATAATTTATGTCTTTCGTATAAGGCCTGAGCAATGCCCAAAGTATTTTTTGCAGAAAAACCAAAACGTGCATTCGCTTCGCGTTGTAAACTCGTTAAGTCATATAATGGAGGAGCGCTTTGCGAGGAGGGTTTCTGGGTTTCCGTAACCTCCGCAGGCTTACCTTGGCAGCGCGCTAAAATATCTTTAGCTTGCGCTTCATTCCAAATTCTATCGGCCTTGGTATTTTCATCACTCTCATTTTTTTTGTATTCGGGATCAAACCATTTGCCAAAATATTCATCGCCACTCGAAGTAAAGCGACCTTGTAATTCCCAATAATTAACGGACACAAATTGATTACGCGCTTCTTCGCGACTCACCAACATCGATAGCGTTGGAGTTTGCACGCGCCCACAAGGCGTGAGAAAGAAACCGCCTTTTAAGGATTTATAACCGGTTAAAGCACGCGAGCCATTGATACCCACTAACCAATCCGCTTCGGAACGACAAAGTGCGGCAGCAAATAATTTTTGCATTTCCTGATCGGAGCGCAAATTACTTAAACCTTTTTCCATCGCAGCCTTAGTCATACTCTGTAACCATAGCCGTGAAATACTTGCTTTAACCGGCTTGGTTTCACTGCAATATTGCAATACATAACGGAAAATCAATTCCCCTTCACGGCCTGCATCACAAGCATTTACAATTTTAGTGACTTCTTTACGGCGAATGAGTTTTGCTAAAGTGCTCAATTGCGTTTTGGTTTTGGGTAAAGCTTTAATTTGAAATGTTTCGGGTAGAATTGGTAAATTATCTAATGACCAAGACTTATGCTTATCATCCATTTCTTTGGGATTGCAAATAGCCACCAAATGACCCACAGCATAAGACACCAAATAATGTTCGCTTTCAAAATAACCGTCTTGCTTTTCAAATTTCTCAGGCAAGGCCTTGAGTAAATCTTGAGCAACGCTAGGCTTTTCGGCGATGATTAATGTTTTCTCTGGTCCAATATCTTTTGCCAAAATGAATCCTATCCCGAATGGGTTCTATGGTTAAATAAAGTAAAACTTGAACCCAGCTTAATTTGGAGAAAGGATATAATAAGGTGAGCAGACAGTCAATGCGTCAAAGACAAAGTCGAGTTCTGGATTTAAAGGCTTATTTACTTATTTAGAACATCGCCGCTTCCGTGCCTTCAATAATACGCGAAAGATCGCTATTTAAATTGGGCTTCAAACTATCCCAATAACGCGTTAATACATCCGTCACTAATTTGGTATTGTCGGTATTTTCACCTTTGATTTTATACCCCAAAGCATGGAATAAATTAAGATGATCATATCCGCCATGAACTGCTGCATACTCTGCATCACTAAGCTGTACCACCGTCTTCAATTCAAATAATGCCTTAATAAGTAGCTCAGTAAATTTTTCATCTTGTAAAAGATTAAATAAACGCGTCCACAAAGGCTTTTCGCGTAAAGGCTTGGATGATAAATCTTGAGTACTCACTGTGGGTTTATTTATTCGCAGCATATCATTAAACATGATCAACATTTTTTGGCAATTTTCCGCTAAGGTACTCATATTCCAAGACACTATATGAATTTCGGTAACTTTCGGATCAAAGGCCTCTTTTAAAAAGGAATAAGCCACTTGCATTTCTTTACAAATACGGGACACATCATAAATCGCTATGTGGGAAATATCGTTTTCTACCACGCGCTCTAAAAGTCTGATTAGTCCGGGCCGAATTTTTCCCGCTTCATAGGGACCTGTGTCAATAATCAACTCACCGGCATTTAACCCATGCAAAGCACAATAGGTTTGCAATTCCAAACTTTGTTGCTCCAAAGATGGACCCGAGCTCTCATCCTGCCATGTAGAACAATAAATTAACGTAGTGAGATTTTTAGAATTTTCGTCCATAGTATGGTAATATTCGATACAAGGTTTTCTAATCCAATGAAACTGAACAAAACCGAAAGGAACGGAATCACTTCAGTTAAACTCTTATTAATATAAATAATCGGTATCTATCCGAGGTTTACATTTAAAAGGATTTAAACAAATTGTATAGGAAATGAGTCTAAAAATTAAAACACCTAAATCCATTTTATTTATTACTACCGATTATCCTCCTGAAATAGGCGGCTTGCAAACCTACTCCCAGAGAATATTAGAGGTTTTAGGTGACCAATTAATTGCGCATATTTTAATAATTAGGCGGCATAAAAATACTCAAATGGTTGAGGAGAAAAACCTTGGGCCCAATTCCACCATTATTTATAGTGGTTCAAAAATAAGCTTTATGCTAAAAGGATTTTGGAATGTTCTACACTTAAAGGGGAAATATCGATTACGAGTGCAATTACATATGCAATGGTCTACCGCCATTCCATCTTTAGTCTTAAAGCTTTTAGGCTGGCCTTCGCGCTATTTAATTTTAATTCATGGGCAAGAATTAATTTCCCACTCTCCTTTTATCCGAGTTTTACAAAAATACTTATTCCAAAATGCCGATCATGTCATTGCTGGATCGCGCTTCACACAAAAGCTTTATCAGGATTTAAAAATATCACCAAAACAGGCTTTGTTTTTACTTTATGGCAGTCCACTTTCCCCACCCACTGTAATGCGTAAGCTACCCTCACAAAACACTTTAACCAATCGTTTACAGCTCCTTTGTATGCATCGTTTAGTATTTCGCAAAGGAACGGAATTATTGATTAATGCCTTGGCCAAAATGAAAAATCTGAATTGGGAATTACATATTATTGGTTCGGGTCCCGAAAAAGAAAATTTACGGCGCCAAGTGCAAGAAGCGGATTTGATTTCCAAAATCCACTTTATAAATGAGGTTTCAGAAAATGAAAAAATCGCATGGTTATTAAAAAGTGACTTATTGATTTTGCCCAGTTTACCTCCCCAAAACAACAATCATATTGAAGGCTTAGGTTTGAGCTTACTCGAAGCGCAATCTTTAGGAACACCGGTGCTTGCTGCGCGTACCGGAGGGATTCCCGAAGCACTCCATGAAGGGGTTACAGGTCAATTATTTAAAGCGGGTGATGCAAATGATTTACAAGCCAAACTGGAAAATTTATATCGTCATCCCGAAGTTTTGCAAAGCTTTGCAGAACAAGGTCCACAATGGATTCGAGACAACTTTTCTTGGGAAAAAAGTTTGGCGGAATTAAAAATTTTATTGGATGCAAGTTTGGGGACTTAATTTCATCCCCATGAATTTTTTTTTAATTAACTGTATTTCTCTTCGCCAATTTTCAAATTCGCATAGAACTCGGCTTGTGAATTCGATTGAATTAAACTTTTGCGAATATCGGCATCCGACATAATTCGTGAAATCGCAGACAGCGCTCGAATATGTGGCCCTGTGGTGTTTGCAGGCGATACAATTAAGAACAATAAAAATACGGATTCTTTATCTAAGGCTTCAAAGTTAATGCCTTTTTTTACCGAGCAAGCAACTACGCACATTTGATCGACAAAATCCACTTTGCCGTGCGGCACTGCTAAACCACAGCCAATGCCGGTTGACATTTTCTGTTCGCGTCCCAAAACGGCTTGCAGCACACCTTCGCGATTTTCAATTGCGAAGGCATCGCATAATAAATAAACCATTTCTTCAATCACTTCGGTTTTGTTTTGCTTTTGCGAATCAATGATAATGCATTTTTCCGTAAAGCGTTCAGATAATCTCATCGTGTCACAATCCCGGTTTGACTTTTCATCGACCCATAATTTATAAAACTAAAACCAATTCACGAGAAGATTTTAAAACTCAGCCCCTAAAGACCAATATTCTCGCCAAGGTCTATTATTTTCCGCAAATCCATTGATAAGTATTGCTTTCGCCGTAGTATAGCGTAAAACAAATATACCTAAATTCATACGCATCCCATAACCCATGGACAGCCCAGTTTGGCTAAAAGCATTTCCTTGTGACCATGCGCCACCATAATCCGTGAAAACAGATCCTGTGATATAGCGCAAACTAAAAGGTATAGGCCATACCACAGTAAACTCCTGAATAAAAGGAAAACGAAATTCCAAGCTCGAAGCAAACATGCGCGTTCCAATAAAATCATAATATTCAAAACCGCGCAAAGCAATAGGATAATCGGCATAATAAAATTGTTGATGAGGAATATCCAAAACTTGCACATTAGGTCGTGGATTAAAAAGATTAAATTCATCGCCTCCCACCGGAAAGAAATGTGGGTTTTCATAGTCGCCTAAAGGCTCGGATAACCCCGCGGTTACCTTAGCAGCAAGTGTGTATTTTTTGCCAAATTCCCAATACTTACGGCCATCCACCGTAGCTTCGATATAGGAGTACTTATTCTGAGTCAACGGAGGTAACATGATTATACCAGCTTGCACACGCTCCCCATTTACCGGCCCTACAATGCCCCATAAGGTATTGTCATGCACAATATCTAGTTCCGGCATCACACCATTTACTTCTAGAGGTTGATAATTATCAACCGATCCCGAATCTACCGTTTCACTTAAAGTACGGGTATTAAAAAAGGAATGCACATTCAATTCCCAGCGATCAAAAACCGACCAAGGGTAACTCATACCGCCGGCAATGCGAAATTGTCTATCTATAAAAATACTATCCGCGGGATAGAGAATACTATTATTGCTTAAATAAGCCTCATAAGTTCCGGAAATGGAAAAATCGGGCTTCAAGGCTAAATAATTATAAGCCATAGCCAGGGACATATTGTCAAAGCTCCCATTCAAGTTTAAAGCAAAGGCTAATTCTTGATCCCCCATTAAATCGCTCAAAGTGATATACCCTAAGCCACCGGCTCCATAAATATTATCATAGGCTACTCCAGCATTGACCATATCTAAACTAAAAGAAGGGGAGTATTTTCGTTTTATGAAACGCCCATCTGCTGCGATATATTCATTACTATCCAATGCAAAAACCGATTTTTTTTTCGCGTTCTCAGTTTTATTTTCTTTGCTTGCCATTTTTTCTTTTTCGTGGTTTGCGGCTTTCGAGGAAGAGTCCGTATTAATATTCGCCGAGTCCTTAGTTACTTTTGCCAAAGAATCTTTGGATGCAATTTTACTTCGTGTTAAACTATCGGCTTTAATTTTTGCATCCACTACTTTCATAGAATCTTGATACAAAGAATCAGCTTTTAAACTATCCACATTCATACTTGATAAATTAGCCCAGTTTACCAAACGAAAAAAACGTAAAGTACTGTCCTCTTGGGTTTTAATAAAAAGTGTTTTAGGTAACTCCTGCGGCAATACTTTTTCTAAAGGATTTTTCATTAAGAAAATATCCCAACCGCCTTGCTCAAATAAAGAGAAGGCCAAAAGCTTTCCATCCCAAGACCAAGAAGGAGTAAAGCAACCTGAAAGTAAATTGGAAATCGGTTTATCTATGCCAATAGAAGCGCTATCACGATGTAAATAAATATTATCAATACCCGAACGATTAGAAATAAAAACTAAAGAAGAATCATTTGCTCCATAAGAAGGCATTTTTTCGTCATAGGTTCCACCACTCACTTTAATTAAAGTATCCCCTGCAATATTGATTTTATAAATATCTGAAGCGGGTAATAGATGTGAATAATCATCCAGCGGATCAGCGGTATAGCTTTTCATTAAAGCATCTGGTCTATCGGTTTCAAAAGCTATCCAATTGCCAGAAGGGGAAAATACGGGTTTATCATCATGCGCCAAATCATGAGTCAATCTTTTTAAATTTTCATGTGCTATATCCCAAACATAAATATCCGTTAAATTTTCATTCATCCCACTGAAAGCTATGTAACCTCCATCACGTGACCAAGAAGGCGAAAGAATAGCTTGCACATTAGGGCGAATCTCTTTGCGCACCTTTCCCGTTTTCACATCAATTAAATGTATCACATCTAAGCCACCACTTTTACTTACAATGGCTAAGCGCTTGCTATCAGGACTCCAAGCTATTCCCGATTTAAAAGCATGGAAACTTTCATGTTTCCCTCCTTTTCCGCCTTGAATAACCGAACGGGTTATCTTTTCCGTTTTAATATTTAAAATGAAAATGCCTTCCCAACTTTCACGATCACTAAAAAAAGCAATCTCTTTTCCATTGGGTGAAATCGAAGGTTGCAAATTAAAGAAGGACAAATCGCGACCATGATCGGTAAGTTGACGCGCTACACTTTTTCCGTATTTACGTTGACCTAATTCAGGCCAATAAATATAACGCAATTCCCGAAGCCATAATTCACCCGCTTCTTCTAAAGACGTATTGGTAACCTTTTTAAAGGCATCAGGCAAATCACGCATTTCACGTAAAGCTTGTATCAGCTTGGTTACGGTCCCTTTACCATAAGTACTTTCCACGAAATGAAAAAATAATTGTCCGCCCTTGTAAGCCAAAAAGCCTCCAAAGTCAACCGTAGGTGGAGCCACATATCCAAAGGTTGTAGCATCGAGCATAAAAAACTCGGACGACAAGTCCCAACCTAAAGAAGCATATTCGGCCAAGCCTTCACTCACCCATAAAGGAAATTGGTACGCCACTTGACGGCCTACGCTCGCTCCAGCCGCTTCACCAAAAAGCATATCAAAGACCACAGCATGCGTCATTTCATGTTGCAGCACATGATGAAATTCGGTATAGCTGCCTTCAAAGGGTAACACAATGCGATTTTTGAAAATCTCAGTGAAACCACCAATGCCTTCATGCAAGGGTAAACGAATCACATTAGTTTGTTCAAATTCCGCGTGGGAATTATGCAGGATAATGGGAACGCGCGTCGCTAATTGATGTCCCACCGTTTTAGACACGCTGCGATACATATCTTCCACATTTTTGCCGGCAAAAGTGGCGAGCCTATCTGCACCTTGCGGAAAATAAATATCAAAATGTTCGGTGCGATAAAATGACCATAAAAATTGGTGGTATTGTACTTTGTTTTGTCCAAAGGCCCAAAGCGAAGAATAATTTCCACATAAAAAAAGCACCAAATAAAAAATCTGTTTAGCTTTCAAGAGAACCTTTCCAAATTTTTTGAGCTTCAATTTCCCATTGTGTAATGGATAAACTATAGTCGATATTTGTTGGAGTGAATAGCAATAGCTTATGCAAATTTCTCACCGATAATTGACCGGGAGCAACTTGCCGGTTACCAAAGAATCCATATGTTAAAGCAATGCCCATAAGTGGCATCAAAAAACGTGAAGCCTGTCCTAAAGCTCCCATTGAAAAAATCGAAGAGTTTTCGCTTAATATTTTTGGATAGCCTTTTAAAAAAGTTTGCGCAAAATGATAAAGCTGTATTCGCTGCGCTTCATTTTGACAATGCACAGCGAACTTAATCCCTTCGGGCTTTGTTTGTAACATAGCCTGCAAAACTTGCTGATATTCGGCTGGCGAAAAACCCCGATCGAAGCAATGTTGTGAAATCAAAAATTTGATAGCTCCAATTTGTCGCAGAGAATCTATAAGTGCACTATTTTTTTGCACTTCTTCCACTTCAATATCTAACCACTCCACAGCTTGTTTGCGAATTAATGCCTCCCAAACAAATAACCTAGCATTCGCTTCCGCATCTTTCCATAAACCACCATCGCGCTCTAAACGAATGGTGAAAATCCACGCAATAGACTTCAACATTTTTTTTTCAAAGGCATGTCGGATTTGCAAATAATGATCGACCACCGTTGCGGGATCAAATCCATCCGCGCGAAACTCCAACATTTGGCAATGCGCCAAATCATTGCATGCCTCAGTATCCCAAAAATTGGTTTCCCAATTTTTGCTATGAATTATTCCGATAATTTTAGGAATGACAATGTTTTTTGTATTTTCAGCCACAATGCATGTTAAATTAATAAAAGTAAGCCGCCTCCCCTTTTTAACTTCACTATTCTCCCAAAATTCCTATAAACACTTGGGAAAATTTCTATTCCTCCTCGCAGTTCTAGGTTTCCCAAACTTAATTTCCGCTACGTCCAATCGACCCGATATCACCGACATTATTGAATTTAAAACCTTAAAGGAAGAACAAGACGATAGTTTATTGTTTCATGTCATGGACTGCATAGGCCGCGGAGCCTATGTAAAAGCCGATTCCCTACTTAAAACCATAAGCCCAAACAAACCTTCTCGCCATTATTTTCGTGGCATTGTTTTGTTTACTCGCTTTAATGATTGGGGAGATTCCATAGCCCTAAAAGAAAGCCAAAAGGAATGGGAATGGGTGCTGGCTCAAACCGGAAACGAAGAACTTATCACTCTTTATCGAGGATTGGCCTCCTTACAATTAAGCTATGTGGCACAAGTACAACATCGTACCGTGGCTGCCGCTTTCTTAGGAAGAAAGGCGGCTACTCAGTTAAGACCTTTAAGTAATTATGTGGAAGCGCAATCAGCCTTAGCACTTTACGATTATTATTTTGCGGTTTTAATGAAAAAGTTGGATTGGTTGCCCTTCACGCATAGCGATACCGAAAAACCCAAAAAATTATTGGAAAATACGGCCATCAAATCGCGATATCTCTCCACAATATTGCAAACCTCCTTGATTTGGTTGTATTATGATGCCAAAACCTATGATAAGGGATTGTCTCTTATTCAAGGATTTTTATTACGCTATCCCGAAAACCGAATGTATAAACAAATTCAGGGTGACTTTTTTTATCGCAAAGGCGATTTTATAAATGCTCGTGCAAGTTATGAAAACTCACGCGAAAAATATGCGCAATTAAATTTGGAAAAGGTTTCTGAACATTATCTTCCACTTGGGTATTTATGTGCAGTTGGTAATCTTATCCGTATCAATGAGGTCTTGCACGATAATGCTGCAAAACAAAATTATTTGCACATTTGGTCGACTCCGCAAAATCAAGCTATAAAGCCTTGGCTTCCCGAAAGCTTAACCAAAGATTTACAACGTTTTGAGTGAACACAAACAGCATTGGACTATAATTCTTGCTATCTTTAACCGCGAAATTAAAAATTCAAAAAGTCAATAGGAGTAAATAAGCCCCATGTCATCTGAAGTCGATATCCCGCTCAATCCGAGCGACAAAGCCATCCAAGATGTGGATTTTGTTACCATCCGTTTTGCCGGCGATTCCGGTGATGGGATGCAAATCACAGGCACACAATTTACGGATGCTTCCGCTATTTTTGGAAATGATTTAGCCACCCTTCCCGATTTTCCTGCCGAAATTCGTGCTCCTGCCGGTACGGTAGCCGGTGTAAGTGCTTATCAAATTCACTTTTCTTCTCAAGACATCAAAACTCCAGGCGATGATTTGAATGTACTTGTAGCCATGAATGCGGCCGCTTTAAAAGCCAATTTAGCGGACTTGGAAGATGGCGGCATACTTGTGGTCGATGAAGCCGGCTTTACAGAAAAAGACATTGAAAAAGCCGAGCTTAAATCTAACCCGTTAGAAGATGGGTCACTTGACGGTTACCGTGTCATACGTGCTAACATTACCCAATTAACTGTAAATGCTGTAGCCGATGCAGGCCTCAAAGGTAAAGGCGCCGAGCTTTGCAAAAACTTTTTCACCTTAGGCATGATGTATTGGTTATACGACAGACCGGTACAACATACTTTAAATTGGTTGGACGAAAAATATGGTCCGAATACCAAGTACAAGAATAAACCTGAAATTGCTGCAGGTAATAAAAAAGCAGTCGTTGCCGGTTATAATTTTGCCGACACTTTAGAATTATTCACTTCCCATTATCGTGTACGCAAAGCCAATTTACCTAGGGGTAAATATCGAAAAATTTCGGGCAATGAGGCGGTAGTATTTGGTTTGCTTTCTGCTTCGCAGCTTTCGGATCGTAAAATTTTCTACGGCTCGTATCCTATCACGCCAGCTTCCGATATTTTACATGGCCTTTCGAAATACAAAAATTTCGGCGTCATCACTTTTCAAGCTGAAGATGAAATTGCCGCTATTGGCTCAGCCTTAGGCGCAAGCTATGCAGGTTCCTTAGGGGTTACGGCTACTTCGGGTCCTGGTGTTTGCTTAAAACTTGAAGCTATGGGACTTGGGGTAATGACCGAGTTACCTCTGGTTATCATTGATGTGCAACGCGGTGGTCCGTCTACAGGTTTGCCAACTAAAACCGAACAAGCCGATTTATTAATGGTATTGTTTGGTCGCAATGGCGATTGTCCAATGCCTGTAATTGCCGCTCGCTCTCCCAGCGATTGTTTCAATATGGCTATGGAAGCTTGTCGCATTGCCATGAAATATATGACTCCGGTAATTTTGCTTACCGATGGATACATTGCTAATGGCTCTGAACCGTGGTTAGTTCCGGAAATAAAAGATTTACCAAAATTCGAAGTGCCCTTAGCTAAAGCAGGTGAAGAATATTTGGCTTATCAAAGAGATCCAAAAACCTTAGCTCGTAAATGGGCTTTACCCGGAACTCCAGGATTAGAACATCGCATCGGTGGTTTAGAAAAAGCTAGCGTAACCGGCGCGGTATCTTATGATCCCGAAAATCATCAAAAAATGACTTTAGAACGGCATGCAAAAATTGCCAATATTGCCAATGACATTCCCGATGTGGAAGTAGTTGGAAATGCAAAAGCAAAAACCGTGGTAATTTCTTGGGGTGGCACGTATGGTGCTGTGAGCACAGCCATTGACGAAAGTCTTAAGACTGGCTTAGACATTGCCCATGTTCATTTGAATTATCTCAATCCATTTCCTAAAAACTTGGAAAGTGTTATTCGTAGTTTTGATAAGGTTATTGTTCCCGAACTAAATATGGGGCAATTACGCTTTTTACTCTCAGGTACTTTTGGTTTGCCAATTGAAGGTATAAATCAAGTACGTGGTAAGCCTTTCAAAATTTCCCATCTCGTTTCAGAATTTCATCGCATTACGGAGAAAAAATAATGACTACTGCGACCGAACCACTTACTCGCAAAGACTTTGCCTCAACACAGGCTATTAAATGGTGCCCAGGCTGTGGTGACTATTCCATTCTTTCTACCATTCAAGGGATACTCCCTAGCTTAGGCCTTCCTAAAGAAAACTTCGTGTTTATTTCCGGCATCGGCTGTTCTAGCCGTTTCCCTTATTACATGAACACTTATGGATTTCATACCATCCATGGCCGCGCCCCTGCTATTGCCAGCGGAGCAAAAATTTCCAATCCCGATTTACAAATGTGGGTGATCACCGGTGATGGCGATGCTTTAAGTATTGGCGGCAATCATTTCATTCATGCTATACGCCGTAATCAGGATATGAAAATTATTCTTTTTAATAATCGTATTTATGGATTAACTAAGGGTCAATATTCTCCTACTTCGGCAGTGGGAACCGTAAGTCCTTCCACACCATTTGGATCGGTAGATGCACCACTGTCCCCTATCAGCTTGGCACTTGGAGCCGAAGCAGGCTTTGTGGCACGCACTTCGGATAATGATGTTAAACACATGACCGAAGTATTTCAAGCCGCTGCCGCTTATCGCGGAACTGCTTTAGTTGAAGTGATGCAAAATTGCGTAATCTTTGCGGATAAAGTGCATGAAAACTATTATGGTCGTGCTACGCGTTCCGATACTTTACTTTATCTAAAACATGGCGAAGCTTTGCGTTTTGGTAAAGAACAAGAAAAAGGTTTAGTGCTCGACAAAATGCAAATGCAAGTAAAAGCCAATGCTACCGATAGCGAAGTTATTGTGCATGATGAAAAAGATCCAAGTGGCTCTTTAGCATTCTATTTGTCACGTTTAAATTATCCAGACTTCCCCGTTCCTGTGGGTGTATTCCGCAACGTGGAAAGACCGGTTTATTATGATGGCGTAAAAACCCAACTTGAAGCCGCTCAACAAAAAAGCCCTCCTAGTTTAGAGAAGCTTTTTAATTCTGGTAGCACATGGGTAGTGGACTAGTTTTCTAGTCCTTCAATCCTTGGATCCTCACGCTAAAACACCCAAAGCACAAGCTTGCCCCAACTGTTTCCGTCCACAAACGGAATGTTGGTGCGAGCTCTTTGCAGCCTTACCTAATCATCTTCCGGTATTAATTCTTCAGCATCCACAAGAGACTTTAAAGCAAATGAACTCGGCACAATTAATTCGCTTGAGTTTAAAAAACTGTAAAGTAAAAATTGGCTTGTCTTGGCCAGGTTTAAAAAAAGTATCGGGTGATGTCGAAGCTATGCCCTCCGAATGGGGTGTATTTTATTTGGCAGCGAATGCTCCGCAAACTAAGCCTGTTGAAATTTTAAGTCCGAAGAAAAAACCCTTCGAGGATTTTTCCAAATTAAAGGGATTAGTTTTAATCGATGGCTCTTGGAAGCAAGCCCATGCACTTTGGTGGCGTAATGCTTGGCTATTACGTTTGAATCGCATTACCATTAAACCCGAAAAAATTTCCTTGCGTGGTCAAGCTAAAGAATCGGGATTGTCCTCCTTGGAAGCTTTAGCCTTTGCCCTTCCCCATTTGGGTGAAAAACAAAACATTGCTGATGAGCTTTTAAAAAGATACCGCGATCATATTGTAAATCCAGCAAAGTCCTAATAGCTTGACTTACTATAAATCAGCCAAAATCAACCCAGTAAAATTTTAGTTTAAAAATTAGCGCACTAAATAAAGCGTATCATGTAAGATACGTACAGATTTCAAACTTTTAAAAGCCGAATCATAAAAAGCCGTGTCTTGTACCCAATTGCGAACATTAATTCTTCCATGATCGGGGAATACAGTTAAGGTTGCGGCCACGCCATTCATAGTTGCTTTAACCGGCGCCCATTCAAACAATTCTTTTTGTAAATCAGGACGTGCTTGTAATTCCGAATTCACAAAACCCTCGGGATGAAAATATCTGAGCGCTTTCATAAAAATCCCAGGTATTTGAGAAACCGGTAAGCTATTACGAACTACCATTAAAGAATCCTTAAGGGTAAACTCATATTGCCTATTTTGTGCCTCAAGCAATTTACTGGTTCTCGCTAATTGAGTTAAATCTTCACCCTCTAATTTTAAGGTATCCCCTAGATCACCCGAAAAGAAAAGTGAAATTTTTGCAGAGGCTAAGGATTCAGCCAAAACAGACTTTGGAGTAATATGGGTAACAATTGGTTGTGGAGCGAGATAAGATTTGAATTGTTTAAATTGCATATAGGCCATACCGGATATGCCGATAAAAATCAAAAAAGGAACGCCCCAAAAAAGGAGTGCAAATTCAGAGCCGGGTGGCTTAATTTGATTCAAAGTTGGCGCAATTATTCAGCATGCTCATGATGAGCCACAGAATCAATTTTCACAGGTGAAGTCCAAGACGCATCGATATTATGTGCAAAAGAAGCTTCCGCTTCTCCACGAAATGCCGTATCCACCCAGGTGAACAAAATAAAGATTAATAAAAAGAAAAAGTTAGCCGCAAAAATAGTATGGTTGATATATTTGTGATCCCAACCAAGTCCCATAAGTACTAATACAATGGCTACTGCCATTAAAGTTCCCATGCCCATAATACATAAAGTTTTAACTAAAGCATAATCCCAAAAGGTATTCCATGGAATTAATTTGACATCTACTTGGGACAACCCAATCATTACTACTGCCATTCCTAGCAAAAGTAAATAGGTTATAATTAAAGTTTTAGCTGATATTGCGTGACCAATTTTTTCCATGACTTATCCGATTAAATAAAGAAGAGGAAAGAGAAAAACCCAAACTAAATCGACTAATGCCCAATACAAAGCAGTCATTTCAAGTGGAGTATAATAATTACGATGAAAACGAGTTTGACTGCTACGAATCAAACAAAAAATCATTAAGCCCATACCTATAATCACATGCAACGCATGCAAGCCTGTCATGGCAAAGTAAATCCCATAGAATACATGGGTTTGTGGATCCGTGAAACCTTCGGCAAAGAAATGACGTCCTGGCAAAGTACCGTGTTCAAACTTGGCTTTGTATTCAATGAATTTGACTACCAAAAAAGAACTCGCCAAAAGCAAACTTAAAATTAAATTGAGGCGAACTTTACCCTGGTCACCTTTTTGTCCAGCATGCACGGCTAAGCCCATAGTTAACCCACCGGTTAACAGGAAAAAAGTATTAATCGCACCTAAATGCCAATTCAGATGATGTGAGCCTTGATGAAAAGCTTCTGTATGCAAATTTCTAAAAAGTAAGGCGCCTACAAATAAAGCCCCAAACATCATTATTTCGGAAGCTAAAAATAGCCACATGCCCGTCTTTGTCGAATTAAACTCCTGCTCAGCAGAATCGAAATGATGAGCTACTTCATGTTCTTTTAAAGCCGTAGCGCTACTCATTATTTGGCCTCCACGTCATAGGCATATGGCCCATGGGTTACAACTGGGGTTTCTGTGAAATTATAAAGTACCGGAGGGGAATCGGCATTTTCCCATTCTAAGGTTTTAGCTCCCCATGGATTAGCAGGAGCTTTTTCACCCGTTTTTAACGATATGAGTAAATTGATTAAGGAAATAAATAAACCCACAGCTAATATACCCGCACCAACTGTTGAAATTTGATGATGGATTTGGAATTCGGAAAAGTAGTGATAGTAACGACGAGGACTACCTTGCGAACCCATTATGAATTGCACGAAAAAAGTCACGTTGAAGCCGATGAAAGAAAGTACTGCACCGATTGCTCCCCAAGTTTCATTGTACATTTTGCCACTAATTTTCGGCCACCAATAATGTATGCCTGCGATAAAGGCAAACATCGTAGTACCCATTGCCACATAATGAAAATGTGAAACCACAAAGTAAGTGTCATGCAAATGAATATCCACCGAGAGGATAGCAAGTATGATTCCGGTTAATCCACCAATGGTAAAATTAAACAAAATTCCAAGCACCCAAATCATCGGTGTCTTTAAGCTAATAGAACCTTTATAAAGCGTGGCCGTCCAGTTGAAAACCTTGATAGCCGAAGGGATAGCCGTAAAGAAAGTTAAAAAGGAGAATATTGCATCGGCCAATTCACTTTGTCCGGCTACAAACATATGATGTCCCCAAACCACAAAGCCAATAGTGGTAATGCCCACCGATGAAAACGCGATTAACTTATAGCCAAAAATATCTTTGCGTGAAAAACAAGTCACAATTTCAGAAACAATACCAAAGGCAGGAACCACAATGATATATACCGCAGGATGAGAATAAAACCAAAAGAAATGCTGCATCAAAATTGGATCGCCGCCCAATGCGGGATCAAATATCCCCACCCCCACAAAATTTTCTATGAGTAAAAGAATCAAAGTGATAGCCAAAACCGGCGTAGCGAAAACTTGCATAATAGCCGTTGCATACAAAGCCCACATGAACAAAGGCATTTTAAACCAAGTCATACCAGGAGCGCGCATATTATGCATGGTTACAATGAAGTTAATACCTGTCAAAATAGAACTAAAGCCAAGAATAAAACCAGCTGTCATCATCCATAAAACGGCAGGATTTTGTGAAATGGAATACGGAGCATAAAAGGTCCAGCCTGAATCAGCATGGCCAGCAAATAAAGACACAATGGCAAGCAATGCGCCAGCCCAGTATAAATAAAGACTGAGTAAGTTTAATTTTGGAAAGGCTAAATCTTTTGCCCCAATCTGTAGAGGTAAAATAAAATTACCCAAGGCACCTGGTATACCTGGCACAACTACCAAGAAAACCATTACTACACCATGCAAGGTAAAGATTTGATTGTACTGATCAGGAGTTAAAAATTCTTTCAGTGGAGTCCAAAGTTCAAGTCGGAAAGTCAAAGCAAAAAGACCACCCAAAATGAAAAAAGAAAGAATAGAAATCAAATACATCACACCAATGCGTTTATGATCTACTGTAACAAACCAGTTACGTAAACCCGATTGGGCTTTTAAATAGTTGATATTATTATGTTCATGACCGCTCATGTAAATACCGTTCCGACTTATTTTAAGGTTTTAATGTAGGCGATTACCGCGTCAACTTCTTTATCCACAATAATACCTTTGAATGTAGGCATTACGGGTTGATATCCTGCGACCACTTTAGCTTGAGGAGCCATGATGGACTCACGGATATAGTCTTCATCAATCAAAAATTCTCCACCGGAGGTACACTTTACTTTTTCTCCAAAAATACCTTTCCAAGTCGGTCCGATACCTTTACTACCATCCACAGAATGGCAAGCATTACAGCCTCTTTTTGAATAGACAATTGCGCCAAACTCTGCAGGTGTTTTACCTTTGCTTAAATCCGATGCGTCGGCAAGCCACTTATCATAATCATCCTGAGATACAACTTTTACAGCCGTCCACATATAAGAGTGATTAGTACCACAATATTGTGTGCATTCCACAGGGAAAACACCTGTCTTTGTGGCTTCAAACCAAAGTGTGTGATAGCGATTAGGAATAACATCAGCCTTTGCACGTAAAGCAGGTATGAAAAAGGAATGAATCACATCTGAGGATGTCATTAATAACTTAATTGGTTGATGAACTGGTACTACCAACGTGTCATTAGATGCACCATTTGCATACTCAAAACTCCATGACCATTTTTGTCCATGTACCTTAACTTCCGTATAAAATGGAGGGGGAACGCGCATGTGTAAGTAGCCACGTACACCAATTACAAATAATCCCATTACCATAGCCAATGGAATTATAGTCCATGCCAATTCCAAACCTAAACTATGCGTTATTTGCGCCGTAGCTTTTTGATCAGGGTGCTTACGATAATATTTAATAACGAATACAATAATCCCTAAAGAAATAACTCCAAAGAAAAATACCGATATCCAGTAAAACAAATTAAAGGCCGGATCAACAAAATCCGCGAATGTTGAGGCCTTTTCAGGGAGCCAGAAAGTTTTACTATTGTCCATATACTTTATACCCAGAGATTAATTGCTGTACTTGAGATTTTCTAAGCGTTTTTTTTTCCATTCCTTGAGCCAAAATCCGCCCAAGAAAAAGAATAAAAAGAGAATGACCAATACGCCCCCACCTCGCATAAAATTACGCGCGAAGAGAACATAGTTTTTGGAATTTGCATCATATTGATAGCAGAACATAATGAGTTTATCCCCAAGAGACAAAGATTTGCCATCCGAAGCGTCTAGTAATGCCAATTTTAAATCGCGTGCCTTATAATCAATTCCATAAAGGTAGCGAGAAATCTTTCCAATCGGGGTAACTGTAAAAATACCTGCGGCATGTGCAAAGTCATCGGACTCTTTATTATAGTGATAACCGAACCCAACTATTTTAGTTAGTACCTCAATATTTTCTTTTTTGCCTGTTAAAAAGTGCCAGCCCTTTTCCGAACCAGATTTATTCAAAGCGGCAATATGCGTTTGTTTTTTTGCCGTCGCCGCTTCAGCATTTTCACGAGGGTCAATGCTTATAGTTAAAACTTCGTATTCTTTTCCGGGCGTCCAATTCAGGCCTTTCATGCCGTCCAACATTCCATTCAATACTAAATTGCAAAGCATAGGACAGCGAAAATAGGCGAAGTTTAATAAAACCGGCTTACCTTTATTGAAGTAATCTCCAATTTTAACTTCCTTACCTGAGTCATCGATAAAGGGTAAATCCAAAGGAATTTTTTGACCTAAATGTTCTTCAATGCCAACATCTTTTAGCTCATTCGGCGTCACCTCCTCTGCTTTTAAAACAGAGGAAAAAAGTATGAAGAAAATGAAGAGTGATATTTTCATTTTTTAAGTGCAGTTGTGTTTTCTTGTAAATGCTGTTGGTTTTTTTCTTCTACAAGAATTTCCATCGCCCGCGCAATAGGAATTTGTACAATATTTTTTTCCTTATCAATCCATTTGTATTGAGTTAAAGTCATTTTTTCTTGAGCATGTAATTTGTTTATCATTTCAAGATTGCCACCCATGGCCTGTCTTTCAATTACTTCCGAAGATCTAGCACCCCGAAACCAAAAAATACAAACGCAAAAAAACACACAAAGAGCGATCATAGTTATGGGAATTAAAAACGCGATTTTGAAGAAATCAAAATCATGCGTCTCGTGGCCTACAGTATGTTCAGAGGAAGATTGATGAGAACTCATGCTTTATCCATTGTCATAATTTAAACATTGTGGCAATCTTGGATCATTAATTGGTATCAAGGGATACTTCTTTAAACGGTTCAAGAACAAGAAAATAAATATGCCGCCCACAAAGAAAATACTAGAAATATCGCTTACGCCGAAGCTAGCACCCTCATGATGAAAGTTAGGCTGTACAAGCCAGTAAATGTCAATATAGCACATGATAAAGAGCCAAGTCGCCCCAGTAACGAGTAAAGGTAATTTACGTTTCACATTGCGTGACATTAAAAACACAAAAGGAATAGCGAAGTGACACCAAGGTAACATTAAGCTGATAATTTTCCATGAACCCACCGCACGGTGGTGAAAGAATAAAGTTTCTTCAGGAATATTGGTATACCAAATCAACATGAATTGTGAGAAGCCAATATAAGTCCAAAAAACATTATGGCCGAAAAGGAGTTTACCTAAATCATGATAATGTTCAACCGTAATACTCTCTTTAAGATTGCCAGTTACCCGTAACAAATAGCTTACGATAATTATAGTGGCATAAGCACAAACCACACTTCCGGCAAAATAATAAACACCGAACATAGTCGAATACCAATGGGCATCAATAGACATTACCCAATCAAAAATGAAAAAGGTTTGTGTGAAGGCAAACAAAATCATTCCAAAAGTCGAATACTTGGCCATTTTGTCCGTTAACAAAGCGTCACCAGTATTGTCTTGCTTAACCGAAGTCATTAAAAACCAACGGCCAAAAAAAGTCCAAACCAAAAAGTAAAATGCAGCACGAATATAAAAGAAAGGGAGGTTTAAATAAGCATGTTTGGACTGAATAAGCTTGTCTTCCAATTGCACATCGGCATGAGTCCAATAAAACAAATAACTAATTCCAAAGAGTAGTGGAATAAAAAGTAAGGTCATCCAAGGTAAATTAGCCGCAATATTTTCAGCAATACGACGTACGGTAACATTCCATCCAGATTTAGCTAAATGATGCACCATTACAAAAAATAGTGAGCCTAAAGCAATACACATAAAAAAGACAAAGGCAGTTAAATAAGATGAGAAAAACACTTGAGGGTTTTGCAAATAACTCACAACACACCCAATACCACCAAGTCCTGCAATAGCTAGAAAGACTTTCCCTATGCTAGCTAAGGGACCACTCAGTCTATAATTTTCTTGTGACATCCACTATCCCTTTTATTTCAAATCGTTACGGTCAGATTCCGGAACATCTTTCAAGCTGGCTTTTTGACTTCTTTGCAAGGCCCTTAAATAAGCAACTATTGCCCAACGATCATCTTCTGGAATTTGCTTGCCATATGAAGGCATATTGCGAATTCCATTGGTAATCGTTCTAAAAACTTGTCCATCACGCATTGTGATGATGCGTTCGTCATGAAAATTAGGCGGAGGTAAAAAACCTTTTTTAACGACGATCCCATCCCCCATGCCAGTTTGACCATGGCAAGGTGAACAATAGATGTTAAACCGTTCTTGTCCGCGAACCAATAGATTGGCAGTAAGCGGTACTGGCGAAGTCACTACAAAGTGAGTATCTACACCACCATGATAATAAACCTCATCGGCTTTGAGTAACCCTCTGGCTACGGTACCTTCGGGAGGTTGACGCATGGCACGATGATCTTCATAAAATTTATTTTCCTGAAAGGCCATGAAACGGCCTTGGTATTCCATACCATGTTTAATCCAAAAAGGAGGTTCTTGAGATGTTTGGCCTCGGCAACCGGCTAGCAATAATGCTCCAGCGATTGCTAAGTATAGAGTTTTAAAAAAGCCGCTCAAAGGTTAATCCTCCAACACTTCGATGTTTTGTCCGCCGATACTTTCCAAAAGTTTTTTGGTTTCATTAATATCAAAACGTGCATCGCGCGCTTCAATACCTATGAAGAAACCATTATCGGTAGCCTTCGCAAAATTTTTGCTGCGAAATACAGCATGATACAAACGGGGTAACCCATTAAGAGCAAACATCCCAAAGACAGTGAAAAATGCTGTAAATAAAATTCCTGGTTCAAAAGTAACAGGAACAAAAGCTGGATAACTATTTAAGGGCTTTCCACCTATGATTACTGGTTGCGCATAAACGCTTATCCAATATTGCATACTAAATCCACAAGTCGCACCGGTTAAACCACCTAATGCGGAAAGCCAGCCCATTTTACTTTGTCCCATACCCATAGCTTTGTCCATGCCATGGATAGGAAAGGGACTGTATACATCCCATTTTTTATATCCTTTGTCACGAACTTTTTCAGCCGCATGATAAACATCACCCGGACTAGAAAATTCAGCAAGTATGCCAAATGTTTTGTTTACTTTAGGTGCTTTCACAGTTTCCATATTAATGACCCTTGATTCCATGCTGCCCATGATGGGGATTGGCTTCTGGCATTACGCCCTTCACTTCCGCGATGGCAAGTTGAGGTAAATATTTCAAGAATAACAAGAATAAACTTCCGAATAAACCAAAGGTTCCAACGTAGGTAAGCACATCCACCCAACTTGGTCGATAATAGCCCCAAGAAGAAGGTAAAAAGTCTGCATGCAAGGTGATTACAATTACAAAACGTTCGAACCACATACCGATATTAATAAATATGGTAATGATAAAAGTAATGGGAATATTGTAACGGATTTTCTTAAACCAGAATAACTGGGGAGAAATCACATTACAAGAAATCATAATCCAATAAGCCCAGCCAAAAGGCCCTAAAGCTCTATTGATAAAGGCAAAGCGTTCATAAAGATTACCGCTATACCAAGCGATAAAGAATTCCATTGCATAAGCATAACCCACCAAGGTACCCGTTAATAACATGAATTTATTCATGTTATCTAAATGATGCATACGTACTACTTGTTTTAAACCAAAAACTTCACGGGCAATAATCAATAGTGTGGATACTAATGCAAAGCCAGAAAATACTGCACCAGCTACAAAGTAAGGAGGGAAGATAGTGGTATGCCAACCAGGCACTTTAGAAACGGCAAAGTCAAAACTAACAATAGAATGTACCGACAAAACCAGCGGTGTAGAAATAGCCGCAAGAATTAAATAGGCGCGCTCATAGTTTTGCCAATGACGATTGGCACCGCGCCATCCCAAAGCAAATACTCCTAAAACCGTTTTCTTAAATTTATTCGTAGCACGATCACGTAGCGTAGCTAAATCAGGGACTAAACCGACATACCAAAACAAAAGAGAAACTGTGAAATAAGTACTTACCGCAAATACATCCCATAATAAAGGACTACGGAAATTTGGCCAAACCGACATTGAGTTAGGGATGGGGAACATATAATAAGCCACCCAAATACGGCCTACATGTATACCTGGAAAAATACCTGCGCACATTACCGCAAAAATGGTCATGGCTTCGGAAAAGCGATTAATAGCGGTACGCCATCTTTGACGGAAAAGAAATAGAATAGCAGAAATTAGCGTACCGGCATGGCCGATACCAATCCACCACACGAAATTAACAATAGCCCAGCCCCAACCTACAGGAACATTTACACCCCAAACGCCAGTGCCTTCCCAGAATAAATAACCAATCATCGCCCCTAAAAGACAAAGCAATGACAAGCTAAAAAGGAAAAGTATCCACCAAGCTCTTGGTGTTTTAACCATTTCAGTAGGTGAGCTGATAATATTTGTGACTTCATGAAAGTCACTGGATTCAACCAGCACTGGCCTGCGCGAAGGATGATTGTCATCATGTAAAATCATAAGTGCATTTACCCCTAAACTCTAAGCCGTCGCTAATTTTTCGATTGCAGGATTTGGATTGCGTACCTTAGCCAAATAGGTAGTACGTGGCTTGGTATTCAAATCAGTTAAGACCCCGTAATTACGAGGATGTGCTTTTAATTTTGCAATTCTGCTTTCAGGATCATTAATATTTCCAAAAACAATCGCATCGGTAGGACAGGATTGCGCACAAGCTGGCGTGACGGCCCCTTCTGGAATTATCTCTTGTCCTAAGTTTTTAAACTTGATACGCGCTTGATTGATACGTTGAACGCAATAAGTGCATTTTTCCATCACACCACGGAAACGTACCGTAACATCCGGATTTTTTTGCATTTTTTCGGAATCAGTAAGTTTATTATTGTAATTGAAAAAATTAAAACGGCGAACTTTATAAGGACAGTTATTAGAACAATAACGCGTTCCAATACAGCGATTATAAGTCATATCATTTAAACCTTCGGAAGAATGTACTGTTGCGGCAACAGGGCAAACTTCTTCGCAAGGTGCATTTTGACATTGTTGACATGTCATCACTTGGAAAATCAATTCGGGGTTGTGTACGTCACCAGAAAAATACCGATCCAAACGAATCCAATGCATTTCGCGACCACGTATCACTTGTTGCTTACCCACAGTTGGAATATTATTTTCTGCTTGGCAAGCCACCACACAAGTATTACAGCCTGTACAAGTATTAAAGTCAATTACCATACCCCATTGCATGCCTTTGGAGTAATCTTTTTCATCCCAAAGACTATTTAAAGGAGGGTGCTCATTCATCTTTTCGTCAGAAGCGAATTCTGGCTCTTTGACATATTCTTCAAGATTTCCTTCGCGAGCGATAGGACGACCTTCTAAAGACCAATGATCTTGAGTACAAGCTAAGGAATAATCTGCACCAGTAGGTTGAATTTGAATATCCGAAAGATAATTATCAGTGTTTACGGTGAGTAGTGGATAAACATCAAAGCCCGTGCCTGTTCCCACTTTACCAACAGTTTTACGCCCATAGCCTAAAGTCACAAATACAGTATCTTCAGCCATACCAGGCATAACCCAAGCTGGACCTTCAATACTTTTGCCACTAGAAGTTATTTTAACCATAGGACGCTCGGTATCAGCACCCATAGTGGATCCGCCAGCTTTGGCTTCCACAATTTTATTTGCAATGCCTAACTTTTCAGCCATATTTAGGCTAATTAAAACCGCATTATCCCAAGTTAATTTCGTAATAGGATCAGGTAATTCTTGCAACCAAGCACTGTTCGCAAAGCGACCATCAAAAATACTAGAATGTTCACGAACCACTAATTCGATGCCAGATTTTGGAGCCGCAATGGCAGCATACATTTTCGATGTTGCAGCTAATCCATCTTTATTATAGCCTGGAGAAACAATACCCGAAGCGGTATTGGCAATAACACCTTCATGCAAGTACTCGCGCCATTGCTTTTCAAAGTCTAATCCACCCATTTTCTTGCGCCAAAATTCTTTCACAAGTTCATGGCCTTTAGTGAGAGCGTTTTCGGACAGCGAAGCCAAAAATTCAATAGCGCTAAAAGATTCATAAAGTGGTGCTATTAGTGGCTGTACAATATTTGCTGTGCCATCTATAGCGTAAGCATCGCCCCAAGATTCAAGATAATGGGATTCCGGTAAACTCCAATGCGAAACTTTTGCGGTTTCGTTTAATTCAGAACCAAGATAAATGCTGTTTTTAACTTTAGCTAATGCTCCGGCAAAATTAATGTCCCCAGTTGAATTGTAAGCAGGATTTGTATTAAAAACAATTATGGTTTCAACGGCGCCGTGATTAATTTCTTGTGCTAGGGCAGCCAAAGCAGTGGGTGAAGAAATATTTTCGGTAGCTGCATAATTAAGTTCAGCGACGACATTATTGTGATACTCAAGGGTAACACCCAGATTACTCAAAGCAATATTTAAAATATGCGCTAAAGCGTGAGTTGCAGGAGCTTGATGTTTTCCAACAAGAACCAAACAAGCACCTTTAGCCAAGAATAAATCTTGGGCTAAGGCTTGCAGCCATTTAGAATCGGTGCCGATGCCTTTAACATCTACCGAGGCAAGCAAAGAATTAAACTCTTCAGGTAAATTTGCGCCCAAGTTTAAACCTTGAGCTTGCAGTTCTTTGGCAATAGCCCAAAGTACCAAAGGCACTTGACTAGGCTTTACGCGCAAACGATGATCAGCCGAACCGCCGGTTATCGAATATTGCGACTCCACCACATAAAGACGATTCATTCCTTCCAAACCTTTATCGGGATTTCGACCACCGGAAAAAGATTTTGCATTAGGTAAATGATTTGCTTCAGTTTCTAAGAAATCCGCATCTATCGATAAAATACGTTTGGCTTTTTCAAAATGGTAAAGCGGAACTAGACGTTGACCCGTAACGGCTGCGATACCATTAATTTGATTTTCGGCTTGTGTAGGCTCGTATACAGTCCATTTAGCTTTGGGCAAAGCTTTTAAAATTTCTTGCTTAAGGGATGTCAAAGTAGGTGAAGTCGTTAAACCAGTGAGGAAGCGAAGCCCCTCTCCCTCATTTTGTTTATACTTTTGCATTAAGGCTTGAAGTGCTTGCCCTGCATCGGCCCAAGTAGAAGGCGCACCGTCTTTTAAAACCACTTGAGAACGTTCGGGATTATATAACTCTAAAATACTTGCTTGATGAAATTTACCCGTAGCGCCTACGCTACTAGGATGCTTTGGGTTACCTTCAATTTTGGTAGGACGCCCTTCATGACTTTCAACTAATAAACCAATATTCTCACCCGCAATGGACATTGAAGTCGCATAAAATTGAGGAATACCAGGAATTAAACTCTCTGGCATTTTATTGTAGGTAAAGATATTTTCTACGGGACGTTGAATAGGCTTACAGCCGGAAACGCCTGCGAGAGCGAGTCCCGCACCCATTACTTGTAGGAATTGACGACGCGAAACTCCGCTTCCTAATTCTGAAGCTTCTTCAGGAAATTCACGATGTAAATAGTCCTTAAACTGCGGTGTTTCAGCCAACTCTTCTAAGCTTTTCCAGTATTGCTTTTCAGGCTGTTTAGGGTCCAAGTTTAACGATGACATGCTGAGCAATCCGTTCTGGGATTAACGTGATACATTTCAATAAACTTTTTGCCATTGGCTACAGGGTCGCCTTCAGGCTGCCATGCCAAATTGGTCACAAGTTTTTTGTCGCGCAAATTGGGGCCTGGATTACGATGACAATCCAAGCACCAAGACATACTTAAAGGCTGCACCGCACGCACCACATCCATTTGATCAATACGTCCATGACAGGTTACGCAACTAACGCCTTTGTTAACATGCGCACTATGATTGAAATAAGCAAATTCAGGCAGTTTATGAATACGCACCCAAGGAATGGGCTTTCCAGAATAAAAAGCCGCCGCAATTTTTGCGATTTCGGGCGACTTTACTTTATCCGTTGATTTTTTTTGAATAAGAGTATGGCAATTCATACACACTTCAGTAGGTGGCACGCCTGCATGCTTGCCTTTTTCCACATTGAAATGACAATAACGACAATCCATTCCCATTTGACCGGCATGAATTTTGTGACTATAGGCGATAGGCTGAACAGGTTCATAGCCTACAAAAGTATGTTTAGGGGAACCCCAATACCATACTACAAACACGATTATATTAGCGAGTATAAAGAGTGACACCACCAGAATCAGCGGTACTCGATTAGTCCACTTTGGGAATAACATTAAGACGCTCTCCAAGTAAGGAGTGGATAGAAATAGTCAATAGGAAGTTTAAAATTGTTTAATAAAATATTTACATCCTTATGAATGATGGAGAAATAGTAGTTTTTCGAGAAATCAAATTCAACAATTTTTTTTATTTCCGTTAATTTTATTTTTGTCATTTAGTCTGACTAGAATTTCACTAAATGAAAACCACTACTTTATTAAGCGCTAACATGATAAGCACTATGGGTAAATAAATTATTGAAGTAAAAAAAACTTTCCTCGCCGCATCGCGAGTTTGTAATCGATACAACTGCCATCCAGTATAAAGAAAATAAAATCCAAATGCAAGTGCGGAGGATAAATAAATCCAGCCTGCCAAATGCAACATAAAAGGAAGGGTTGAAACAAGAATCAAACAAATGGTTTGCAAAATAATCTGTCGGAAACAGGCTTGCCCCGAAGGATCGGTAACACTTAACATTTTAAACCCACCATCGGTATAATCTTTTTTATACATCCATGCTAAGGCTAAAAAATGCGGCAGCTGCCAAAAAAATAATATTCCAAATAAAACCAAGCCACCTTTGCCCAAAGAATTTTGTGCAGTAGTCCAACCCATTAATGGCGGAAGAGCCCCTGGTATAGCTCCAATCAAAGTGTTTAGGCTAGAAATTCTTTTGAACGGTGTATAAACCCAGGCATAGAGAATCAATGTTAAAGCACCTAAAAAAGCGGTGAGCGGGTTCACACCGAAATACAAATTGGCGGTTCCCAGTATAAAACAAGTTATACCTACTAAAAGTCCTTCACTTTCTGAAATTTTTTCCGTGGGGATGGGACGATTTTTAGTGCGTTCCATTAATAAATCTTGTTTTTTTTCGAAAGTTTGATTGAGTGCAAAGGCACCAATTGCCAACAATGCCGTGCCTGATAAGGCGGAAAATAAAATGTCCCAGCGAAACATTCCGGTTACCCCTAAATAATAACCGACAAAAGTGGTTAAAACTATTTGGAAAACCATGCGCAACTTCATCAATTGGAAAAAGCTTTTGCTTTTACTTTGTGTCGGCACAACGACTTCGCTTATTTCGGCTAATACTTTACTCAACTAAGTTATTCCGTTTGGCCCCAAAGCGGGAAATGGAAAGGAACAATAGAAAACTGTCAGCAAAAATCAAAGCGCCCGTGGCCATATGCACCGTGGTAGGCAGCGCAGCCTTTCCCGACCAAATGGTGAGCATGCCAAAAAGCATTTGTGCTAACAACAACAAAAGCAAAATGAGGGCAAATTGTTTTGCGAGTTTATTATTCATTTTTAAAGTCCATAAGACTAAGATTACTCCGCAAACAAGAATGCTCAAGGCTCCAATTCGGCTATGCAAAAAGTGAATGGCAATCACAAAATTCCAAAAAGGAGGTATCCATTCCCCATAAGCTTTGGGGAAAGTTGGAATAGCTAAACCCGCAAAACTGTGACGGATAATAGCTCCCGTAGTGATTTGTATAAACACGATACTCCAAAAAATTGCTGCCAATTTAAGTAAATTATTTTTTATAGCCTCTCGAAATGGTATTGCTATTGGGGCACTAAACCATATCCTTGAATTTCCAAAACACGCAAGTACGGTTAAACAAAAAAATAACTCTGCCAGACAGGCATGTGAAGCTGAAATTTCCACGGGTAACTTGAAAAGTACCGTAACGCCACCAAGCACTCCTTGCAAAATGACCATGCCTAATGCCAAGGGTGCCAACCGCTTCATCCACTTACGAGTTTCCCATTTCCAAACCAGAAGGCAAAATCCAATCGTTAAGCATCCAACTAAAGAAGCCATTAAGCGATGAGTATGCTCATAGAACACTCCGCCCACCCATTTTGACATCGGGAAGGTGAACATATTTTGATGATAGGTAGTCGGCCAATCAGGGACGGATAAACCTGAATTTGTGCTGGTTACAGTGCCGCCCATACATAGCAATATAAACGTAAAACCGCTCCAAACAATGCAGTAAAAATGCAGGGCCTTTTTGTATTGCGAAACCGTTTCGGCCTTTACCATAGAGCTCATCTTTATTCATTGTTGAAAACCCCAAATTTAATTCACCCTTCCCTATTTTGGCCATACAATTGTGCGTTAATATCGCTATCCAAAAATGTTAGGCCAAGGTTAATTTAGGCAATAGCTTGGCATACACAAAAAAGCTTATTTGTATTTTCTGAGCGCACATATTCTTGACTTAGCCCTGACGTTCAAGTAATTTTTATTATCTTATAACACCTATAATTTGAGTGGGTTATATTTATTTCTACACTCTTCATGAATGGGATGGGGCCTATTCTATTTTACCTTCAAACAGAAGGTGAACCCATGCCTTAAGATGTTTTGATGAGGTTTTTCATGGCAAAAGGGCTAGCCCCTTCCAAGGCAATCGGCTTAGAATTTGATTCAAAAGGCATTCGCGCTGCGGGTGTAACCGGTACGGCGAATCATTTATTATCCGTTTGGCCTATTTTTGAATTGCAAGGTGACTTTACTCAAGAAGCAGCTTTAATCGAAGCCTTGAAACAATTACGTCTACAATTACCTATTCATAAAACCGATCAAGTGGTAACTTGCGTGGGTGGAAAACAGGTTTTTGTGGCACAAATGCCTTTTCGTAAACTCTCCGAAATTGAATTAGAAAGCGCATTGAAATTGGAAGTTCGAAAATTTGTCCATTTCGAAATGTCCACTTCAACCTTTGAATATCAAATTCTAAAGGGCCGTGAAGAACATAGCGATCAAATTCAAGTGATGGTCAGCGTGGTTGCAAATGGACATTTACTCAAGCAAGTTTCGCTTCTCGAAAAATCCGGCATTAAGCCTGCTGTCGTTGATGTTTTACCTTTAGCCTTAGCAAATATTCTACCCTTACATAAATCACCTAATAATGATAAAGCGCCATCGATTATCCTTCATCTGAGTTCAGGAATAGCGACTATTGTGATCGAGGCCGCAGGCCACCCTTTTTTTCATCGGTATTTATATTTTTCCGTCGAGGAACTTTTGGGCTCTAAGCATACACGTGATCGTTGTTTAAACGGGCTGAGCGATGAAATCAACCGTTCCCTTTCCTATTATGAAAAAAGTCATTCCCTTGTAGGGGGACTAACTCAAATGATTGCCATTGGTGATTTTTTACATCGACCCGATTTATTGCTGGACTTACGTAAGAGCACGGGTTTAGATATTAAAATTGGTGACTTAGCCAGCAGTACGCAAAGTAATTTACAAGTTGAAACCGGAAAGTTTGAGTTAGCAGTTGCGCTAGCTTTGAGAGCTTTACCTTGAGCGTAAAATACAATACCAATATGATTCGCGTGATCCGGCGCGAAGAGAAGAAAAAAGAACGTAGCCGATCTCTTTCTACGGCCTTAGGCAGCCTAGGCTTTGGTGTTTTAGGATTGGCCTTGCTTTATTTTATGTTCAATGTCATTACCATGGAAAGTTCTTTACGGAAAGAGCGTCATAAATTAGAGGATGTAGAAAAAGAATATTTAAAGTATAAGGCTTCTAAATTATTTGTCGACAAAGCCGATATTGAGTTATTAGATGAACTACAAAGTCGTCGAATATTTTGGACCAAAAAATTAATCGCTATGGCCACCCATTTACCCGAAAATTATTGGATTGCCCATTTTGGATTTAATCAAAAACAATTCTCTGTGAGTGGCTTTGGCATGGTCTCGCAAGGGCAAAATCAACTCATTATTCTGGATAATTATTTTAATGAATTAAGAAGTGATAGTAATTACAAAGATGTTTTTCCCATTACCACGTTTAACTCCACGCGGCTAGAAAAACTTTCTGAGAATGACAAAGTCAGTTTTGACTTTGTTTCTACTGCGGGGTTGGGTCGCCGATGAAAAATGCCAAACAACTTGGACTCATTCTGGGTATACTCGCATTAGTATTACTCTTAGCCGATCAGCTTTATGTCTCGAATTTCGAAAAACGCTTTAAAAATTTGCAAAGTCAGCGCATCATTACCTCCAATAAGCTAGCTACCGCCAAAATTATTTCTGAAAACTTGAATCATGTTCATGATTTGGTTTTTAAAAATATGGATATACCTGGAAATCCAGATACTTTAAATGCGGAAACCGCTTTCTATCAGTTTGTAACCTCTTGTTTAAATGATTTAAAACTTAAATTGATTTCCTTAAAACCTTTGCCTCCCACCTTTAATGGACGAATTACAATGACAGCCTATGATTTGGAATTAGAAGGTGATTTTTTCAAATTCGGCGAACTGTGTTCCAAAATTGAAAATAGTCGCCGTATCGTAGCGATAGAAAATTTCCAAGTTGATTTAGCTCAAGCTGCGAGTAGCTCTAACAAAGAGACTAAATCAGCCGTTGTCGATCATAAAGGGGTTCTTATAAAAATCCGTGTCAACACCTATCGGATTCGTAAGGGCTAGTAGGTTGAATATGAAATGGAATCCTTTTTTTGGAGCTGCGGCTTTCGCCTTTGTTTTAGGCTTCATTTTATTGTTACGTTCGTATTTCCTCCACGATCAATTTCAAACTACGGTTTTTCAATCCCAACTTTCAACTGAAGGCTATGACAAAAAGCTTGTGGATTTAGTTCGCCACATGGAAGACATTCTCGCGACTCGCGCCAGTTTCGGCTATGGAGGTGAAAAAGATCCTCTCACGGGAAAAACTCGTCAAGTGGTATTGCCTGAGGCCTCGAAACGCAAAGTCGCCACAAAAGAAAACTCCAACCCAAGTCTCAACATAAAGGATGAAGTGGATCCTGTGCGACTTACCGCGATTGTGACGGATGATTATGGAATTAATACCGCCGTGGTTATGGATGGTGAGCGTTCTTTATCGGTGGATGCTGGAGATACCGTTAATGGCCGTAGAGTGATTAAGATTACCAAGGAAAGCGTCATCATGGAAAAAGACGGCGTACAGTATTATTATGATGTCTCAGGCAAAAAAGAAGTCATTCGTCATTAATTTATATTAACCTTATTTTAAATTTAAAGCCAAACTGGGAAAAAATCACGGTTGGTTTTAGAAAGTTAAATTATGCCAAATTTTTTGCTCCTTTGCCTTTCACGAAACGGGGTTTTCTTATTCGTGCTTACGCTTACCCTTTCACTCCCCCTGTCTAAAATACAGGCGGCAACATCTCCGGTTGTTTCCAAAGATTTAAATCCGCTCTTGCGTGTACCCATTTCCTTAAATGCCCAAGATGCAAGCCTTTCCGAAGTATTAAAAATTTTAGCAGAACGTAGCAGTATGAATTTTGTTACGGGACAAGGCGTGCAAAAAGAACGTATCACCATCATTTTACAAAAAACGCCAGTTGCTGAAGCAATTGATCTAGTGGTACGTGCAGCCGGATTGTCCTATGAAATCAATGGAAATTCAGTGCTCATTGGTGAACCCGGAAAGTTAAATAATGAAGTGGGTCAAAGCGGTTATGTGATAAACTTAAACTACGCTAATGCTGAAGAAGTAGCCGGTATGCTGGGTGATTTAAGTAAAAATGTAAAGGTAGACAAAGGCGGTAATCGTCTTATTGCTTATACGAGTCCTCGCGTTATTAATGAAATAGAACGTATTGTTAAAGCGGTAGACTTTCCCAATATTCAAGTACTTTTAGAAGTTCGATTAATTGAAGTATCTGTCGATGCCATGAATAGATTAGGTGTGGATTGGGCGGGGCTATCCCCCATTCAAAGCATTATCAATAATTCTCCGGCAAGCCTTACTAGCGATTTATCGTCGGGTTGGATGCGCGGACAAATGACCTTTCGAGCCGCATTAGATTTGTTAATTCAAAATGGCAATGCACGCTTATTGATGAACTCAAAATTAACTACGACAAATAATCGGGAAGCGAATTTACATATAGGAGAAAAAATTCCGTATACTATTCAAACTTATAACTTCGCCCAAGGCGGAACAGCCGGCGCAAATATGCAAGTGCAACATGAAGAAGTGGGTGTGAAATTAAAAATGATGCCGCATGTGAATGAAGATGCAGAAATCACTTTGAATTTGGAACCGGAAGTAAGTTCTATCACTGGATTTAAAGGCCCAAACTCTGATTTACCTTTAGTGAAAGTTCGTAAAATAAGTACTACCGTTAGAGTGCCCGACGGTCAAACCATATTTCTGGCTGGACTTTTACAAGAAGAAGAAACCAAGGAAACCCATAAGTTTCCAGTCTTAGGCCAAATCCCCTTAATTGGACCTTTGTTTACGCATCAGGTTAACACCAAAAGAAAAACTAATTTGATTATCGAAATTAAGCCACGCATCATACGTCATCCCGAAGAATTGTCGGCGGGATACAAAGAGGAAACCTATGAGGATCGTGTGCATAAAGAAAAAAGCGTTGCTCCTCCCGATAGTGAAGAGAAAAATCTTCCTACTCCCGATTCACATCGTTTTGCGCCATGATTTTGCTGTGACACAAAAAGATTATTCTTGCGGGGATTTGCTTGCTTTGCTCATTGAGCGTAAAGCAACTGATCTTATTTTAAGCGTAGGAATTCCTCCTCGTATTCGCATAGACAAACAACTTATCTCTTTGGACTTACCCAACCTTACCCCACGTAAATCTAAAGAGCTGGCTTATCATATTATGAATGAGAGTCAGCATAAAAAATTAGAGCTAGAATGGGAAGTTGATTTTTCCTTTAGCGTACAAGGCTTGTCACGCTTTCGAGCAAATGTATATATGCAAAGAGGTACCGTAGCCGCTGCGATACGGCGCATTCCTTTTGAAATCCCTACTTTTGATGAGTTAAGTTTACCGTCCGTTTTAAAAGAAATGTGTGATCGACCTAACGGCTTAATCTTACTTGCTGGCCCATCAGGAGCAGGCAAAAGCACCACATTAGCAGCCATGATTAATCATATCAATATTACGCGTCAGGCGCATATTTTAACGATTGAAGAACCCATTGAGTTTTTACATAGTCACAAAAACTGCACTATCGATCAACGCGAAGTAGGTGCCGATACGAAGTCCTTTAAATCGGCTTTAAAAAGTGCCTTAAGACAAAATCCCGATGTGGTTATGCTCGGCGAAATGCGTGATGAAGAGAGTGTACAAAGTGCATTGTCAATTTCGGAAACCGGACATCTTTGTTTTGCCACATTACATACAAACTCATGTAGTCAAACGCTTTCGCGTATTATCGATGTTTTTCCTGGCGATAAGCAAGGTCATGTACGCACTTTATTATCGATGACATTAAATGCCGTGGTAACCCAAACATTACTCCCTAAAATTGATGGCGGCTTAAGGCTTGCCTGCGAAGTAATGGTGGCGAATGATGCGATTCGCTCCTTGATTCGCGAGAATAAATTACATCATATTGATAATCAAATTCAAGTAGGCTCACGCAGTGGGATGCAATCTTTAAATCAAAGTCTTACTTATTTGGTCAAAAATAATGTGGTCGCAAAAGCAGATGCTTTATTTGCTAGTCTCGACAAAGATGAACTACTGAAAAATTTAAACGGATAAATTACGAAAGTCCTAATGAGCCCTGAACAACATCATCACGATTCTCATGAGCCACTAAAAACCAGCATTCTGGCTTATCAAAAAGAACATTTAGTGACGACTGCCAATTATTTAAAAATTCCCGAATTGTCTCAATTACTCGCATTGTCCGCAGGCAATTTTCGTAATTTGGAAAAAATAAATAGTGAATTGGTATTTGCTGTTTTTGGACCAAATGATCCTTTCGACGCATTTATTCAAGATATTGCTTCGTTGAAACTGGTAAGCAAAGTGCCGGCATTAATAGCCATTATACTTGAAGGTGCCGCAGAAACTATTCAAGAATTTAAATCTGAAATCGCCGCTGATGAATTTATTTACTTACCCTTAGCCTCCGAAGCTTTAATCAAAATCATTAAAACCTATTTGGTCTCTATTCGAATAAGCCATACCAAATCAGCAAGACACGACCATAGAAAAACGCAAGCTTTAGGTTCCATTTTGGTGGAAAGCGAAATCATTTCTCCGGTGCAATTAAAAAAGGCTTTGGACTATCAAAGAAAGACCACCAATATTCGCTTAGGAGAAGCATTAGTTGCCTTAGGTTACATTGACAATTATCAAAAAACCCATTTTCTTGCCAGTCAAATGGGCGTGGCGATGGCTACACCAAAACAATATGCTTCCGCCGATTTTAATGTTGTCGCTTTGATTCCCGAACGTATGGCTCGAGAATACCATTGCGTCGCTTTAGAAAAACATGATCGTGCTTTAACCGTGGCCATGCTAGACGTGATGAATTTGCGTTTACTTGATAGCTTACGCGATATCACGGAATTACAAATCCATCCCATTTTGGGAACCTTAGATGAAATACAGGTTTCCTTAGATAGATATTATGGCGATATTGCTTCGCATCGAAGCGCTTCGGAATTAATGAGTGATTTAGGCCAGGACATCCAATTTCTAAAAACCACACCCGATGAAATTAATGTGGAAGAAGCAGTATCTGCTGGTGCGGAATTGGGAATTATTAAACTAGTAAATTTACTAATCAGTAATGCCGTTCGCGATCGCGCAAGTGATATTCATATTGAGCCCATGGAAAAAGAACTCATTGTACGTTATCGTATTGATGGAGAACTCCGTCGCGTGATGTCGCCTCCCAAGCATACGCATCAGGCTTTAATTACGCGTGTTAAAATTCTTTCGGATTTAAACATTGCCGAACGCCGTTTACCGCAAGATGGGCGTATGGCCGTGCGCATGGGCATCCAAGAAATTGATATTCGTGTCTCAATTTTGCCGACTATATTTGGTGAAAAGGCTGTGCTGCGTATTTTAGATAAAGAGTCTTTTCAAAAAAATATGGAAAGCTTAGGATTCACGCCTCATGAATTGGATATTTTTCACACTAATATTTCCAAACCCTATGGCATGGTCGTTGTTACGGGACCTACGGGTAGCGGTAAATCCACCACACTTTATTCCGCGCTGCAAAGTATTAAAAGTGTTTCCGAAAATATTATCACGGTAGAAGATCCCGTAGAATTTCACATGGAAAATATTACACAAGTTCAAGTCAATAGCGCCATCGGAATGACTTTTGCAAGTGCCTTGCGTTCAATCCTTCGCCAAGATCCAGACACCATTCTTATTGGTGAAATTCGTGATGCCGAAACCGCAGATATAGCGGTTAAAATGGCGCTAACGGGCCATACGGTTTTTTCCACCTTGCATACCAATGATGCCGCAAGTGCTGTTACGCGTTTTGTAGATATTGGGATCCCGCCTTTATTATTAGCCTCCAGTCTCAATTTGGTAGTCGCCCAACGATTAGTCCGACGCATCTGCGCGCGCTGCAAAAATGAATATGCGCCCACCGAAGAACTTTTAGTGCAATTGCATTTACCCTTGGACGGAAATCAAAAATTTTATCGCGGCGAGGGTTGTGTGGCTTGTCATGGTACAGGTTACTCCGGCCGTATCGGTATTTTTGAAATGCTCGAAATCTCTAAAACCATCCGGCAACTTATTTTACGCAATGCTTCATCGATTGATATTGCGGCTCAAGCGGAAAAAGAAGGAATGAAGAATTTACGTCACAGTAGTATTGAGCTCGTGTTGAAAGGTGAAATCACCATTGAGCAAGCCTTAGCCGCGACTATAGAGTTGTAAACTAATCAAGGAAAAGTGTGCTGCTACTTTTCCCATCCCCCTTGTCCAATCAAGGGTACAAAGCGACAGGGCCCTAAATCGGTTTCTATAAATAGATCGCCAAGCCTATCAATTTGCAGTAACTTCTGTGTTTCTCTATCTCCACAAGGAATAAGCAATCGCCCTCCCTCAGCAAGTTGTTTTTTCAAAGCCTCGGTAACCACTGGCGCACCCGCAGTAACAATTATTCTATCAAATGGTGCCCAACTTTCCCAACCATTGCTGCCATCTCCAATTTTGTAAATAATATTGCGCAGTCCCATTTCTTCATGAATTAAGCGCGCTTTTTGCGACAAAGGAGCAACTCTTTCTACCGTGTAAATTCGTGGAGTATAATGAGCCAGCACCGCCGTTTGATAACCAGAACCCGTTCCAATTTCCAGGATTTTATCATTTTTTTGTGGAGCTAAAGCATTCGTCATGGTAGCGACCATAGAGGGTTGAGAAATAGTTTGTTGTCCATCAATAGGTAAGGACGTATCAGTATAAGCTTGCCGGCCTAAGGCGGAGTCCACAAATCGATGACGTGGAATCGCAAGCATGATTTTTTTTAACCCATCATTGCGCAAGCCGAGCTTTTGCCAAACGCCCTCTATGAGTTGTTGGCGCGCTTGATTCCAGTTGTCCATAATAAAATCCACATCATTTTTAAAAACCTTAAAGTATCGGGAATAATTTGCATATGCGAACCATTCCCTGTATAAATTGTTTGCACGGGCACAGCTTGCACTTTATAACCCAAGCGCGTGCATAATATAAGTGCTTGGGCTTCCCATTCAAAACGTCCTTGTATGGGTAACAAAGAGGCTAATTCCGAAAGATATAAACGATACCCACATTGCGCATCAAAAACCGGTCTACCAGCTAATTGAGAAACTGCTGCGGTAGTTAGCCAATTACTAAATCGTCTATGCCAGGGCATTTCTCCACCAATAGGACGTTGTCCAACAATTATACCTGCACCAGGTAATTGCGAAGCCTGATTAAATAAAACTATATCGGCTAAGGCATGCTGTCCATCGGCATCTAAACTCAGCATCCATTTGAAGCCACGCTCATTGGCCGCTTGCAACCCCGTAGATAATGCACTGCCTTTACCTTGATTCTGTGGATGACGCACACAGGCTATTTGCAGATTTTGTACTTCAATAAAAGTACCATCAGTTGACCCATCATCAATAATTAAAATTTGGTGGGCAGGGACTTTTTCTAATAGGGATTTAAGAATTGCAGGAAGGCAATGCGCACTATTATAAGCAGGGATTACCATAATTATATCTGCGTGTAAAAATTCCTGCATTCTTTGCAAAACTTAGCTTTTAAAGACCCAAGCTAAAAGAGCCTATATTATGGTAAAATATGCAGTATGAGAAATGGCTTTTTTTTATTTGCCTTCCTGTTTTTGTCAGTGTTTTACATGCATTGCTCTTTAAATTTGGATGACCCACAAGGTAATATTCACAAAGCGATTAATACCCCCTACCCCGGAACTTGGTTCACCCTAGTTGGAGAATGGATAGGCGATAGCACTTTTACCATAAAAGATTCCCAAGCCCAAAAACTGATTAGGCAAAATATTGTGCAGCTGGAATTTTATAGGGACGGAAAGGCTTTAGTATTTGATTCTAGCCATCTGGTATTTTCCCAAAACGCCAAATGCAAAGCCGTTTTACATGGCGATACCTTAGCACTTACTCTTTCTGAAACCGACACAAAAACTTTTATTTTAAAGTTTACCTTCCTCGGTAATTATCTCGAAATTTTCGATGTAAAAAATGTACGTTACACGTATTTCCATAAATTTATACGGCCCGTAACTTCACAATGGGATAGCCTATTAACCCATAAAATTTGGGAAGAAAAAATCTACCGTAGCGCAGGAGATACCCTTTTTTCCGAAAGTTTTAATTCGCATTTTACCACATTTACGATTCATGCCGATTCTTTAATCTGGGAAAACAATATCCATGGTTTATCTGATTTTCAAAAAGGCCCTTGGCAATTACATGGCGACACTTTAGTACGCACGCCGCAAAATTTTATTTTGGAATTTATACGGCCCGATTCATTACGCCTTTGGCCTCTGCACAATCAAAAAATCGATTCAGGATTTTATGTTTTCAAAGTAACTCCGACCATACAAAAAAATTATCTAGCGCTGAATCCCATTTTAACTTATTGGCGTATGGACAGCTTAGTGCGCGGACGTGAAATATTCTATGGACACTATGGACAGTTTTTTGATTTAAAGTTTTATGCCAATCATACCTTAGCATTAATTACCAATATGGAAAAACTCTTACCTAATTATCAAAGTTGGGATGCCGATTCAGGGTTCATTTGGATGAAAATTCAAGATTCGCTTATACCTTCATCGAAATTAATAAATTTAAAACAAGAAAAATATACGCTTACGGATTCTACCTTATCACTATCCATGGCCGCCCAACCGGGCTATAATCAAAGTTTAACATTATACTTCAGCAAGGCCGATTCCAATAATATTGTCAAAGATCCCTTGACGCGTTTTAGCAACGCTCCCTTTGTGCAACTATACATCGATGCCGACACGTTGCCTTATTATTTTTCTCCGGTGAGGCATACCGATACATTAGATCATTATGAGCTAGCACAATATTCCCATGATACCACTTGGTTAGTGGCCAATATAAAATCGGGCCAAGATAATTTTAACTCTTCGCAAACAGGTTTTAAACTGGCATTTAATAGCGTAGATGCTCAAGGAAATAAATTTTTGTATTATAGTTTGCCCACTAATGATTTAGCGATTCGCCTTACAACTTCCCCACAACCTGCTATACTTAATGGATTAATTCAAGGTTTTATAAATAAACATTGGAGTGATCAATCACATCCCGATTCCCTTATCGCACTCACAGGAATTTTTCGTTTTAACAAAAAAAAATCTAGCGAATTAAATTCACCGCTATGGAAACCCTAAATGGGAATAGTGAAAACATCGGCGCAACCGCTCTCCATTTTAATTCCAACTCTCGGTCGTATAGATGTTTTATGGAATACACTTAAATTATTGTTACCCCAGCTCCAAGCAAAAGATGAAATTCTTATTATTGATCAAAATGAACCACCGCTCCGTTTACCTAGGGAATGGATAAATCAAAATATTTGCATTCTAAGGCAGGCCAAACCGTCTCTTACACGCGCCCGTAATTTAGGCTTAGCCAATGCACATCATGAGCATGTACTTTTTTTGGACGATGATATAATTCCGGAACCGGATCTGTTGGAAGCTTGGCGCAAAGCTATTCAGCGCTTTCCAGGATGCATCATGGCAGGTTCGGTGGAACAAACCGATAATGCCGATCATTTGCAAGGCGCGGGTTTTATTAATCTTAAAACCGGTGAAATCCGTACACGTATAAAGTTTACCACTTGTGAAGAAGTCCCACTTTTTGGTGGAGGTCATGTGCTTATACCGAAAAATACTTTGCCCGCTCCACCCCATTTTTCTCCTTTATTTAAAGGCAGTTCACAGGGGGAAGAAATTGATCTAGCTTTGCGGGCGCGCAAACTCGGTGTCAAAATTATGTGCATTCCCGAAGCAAAAATCTTTCATTTAAAAGAGCCGTCTGGAGGTTGCCGATCCGACGCCTTCCAAAAAAACTTTTATCTCGATCAAATTTTTAATGAAGCACTTTTTTTTGCGCGCAATGGAAAGCTAGGATTTACTTATTTATTTCTTTGGCGCATCCAACACTTTATAGAATTTCATACGCGCAATACTAAAGGCGGTCATTCCTTAAAAAACATCGCCTTAGCGACGCAACAATTGAGTGCCGGGTTTTTAAAAGGATTATTATCCCGCTATTTTGGTTAAATAAAATTTTCCTGCTTTGCAGATTACTCCAAAACCATTGAATTCATTAGCCAATAACAATACTTCTCCATTTTCAAGTTTTTGTTGACAATAAAGATCTGTGTTAAAACCTAGATAAAAATTGCGCAAAATTATCTCGGCCGATATCCAACCTTTTTGCAAAAATTTTTCCATTTCGGATGCCGCTTTAAATTCATGCAAACGTATTCTCCAAGTCGGGTCAATAAAATGCGCCTTAAAGTTTATTTCCGGATAAGTTTCACGGAGTTTTAGAAAACTGGACAAATTATCGCGACTATCATCATAAAATGAAATGTCATTATAACCTTTGGATATTAATTCATCAGCTATCACTAAGGCTTTTTTTTCTGCCACACGCAGGCTAGAAAACGGATGGGTTTTATCTTTGAAACGTGCATAGCGTTCATCCGAAATAGTGAAGATTAAATCCTTATGCAATTCTATTCCGAATAGATTTTTAAATAACCTTATTAAAAAGGGCGCATGCATTTTTTTTTCGGGGCGCGCCGTTAATATGGAAAAATGACTTTTACTGCCATGATCCATAATTTTTTTTAAAATATCACGGGTATAAGGAATAGCTATCCCACGTGAAAGTATACCGATGTCCGAGAATTCCCTAAAATCAAACACCTCACCCGACTGTAAAACATAATGCGTAAATTCGGCGGTACTTAAGGATTTCAACACCTTTGCCTCCGTAGAAGCCAAAACCCAAACACGCGCAGAACTCTCCATCAAGGTATCATCCAAATCAAAGACATGAATGCTTTTGCGATTAGCCTGTCGTATTGTTGCCATGGGGAGTATATTTAGTGAGAAAGAAACCCTAAAAAATGTTAAAATTGTTTCAGGTATAAATCTAATAGCATGTTTACTTACTTGTGTAAGGCTTTTCGCCATCTGCATACGCGCCCTAAAACCGTGCTTGGCCTTAGCCTTATTTTAACCATTCTCTCCCTTTATCAAATTAAGCATCTCGAAATCCGCAAATCCTTTTCCGATCTTTTTCCACAAAATTATACCAGTGTCAAAGTGTGGCGACAAATTGAAAATAAATTTGGCGGTTCGGGTTATCTTACCTTGCTTATTCATTCTGAGGATTCAGCATCCAATAAAAAAACTGCACATTTTATTGCCCAACATTTAAAGCATCATCCCGATATTAATTTTTTGCAATATAAAACGGAAGCCGATTTTTACCGAACCCATCAGCTGCTTTATATTTCCTTGAGTGATTTACAGGAAATCGATAAACGTATTGAAACCGGATTTTGGATTACCCACAAAAAAAAGAATCCTTTATTGATTAATTTATTGAATGACGAAGAAAAAGAAAGTTCACTGGAAGCTAATGCAAGCTTTAATGATTTAGAAAAAAAATACTTTTCACGTTTGCAGGATTATATAGGTACCGCCGATGGAAAAGTTGTGTTGGTGCGTATTTATCCTAATTTTGATATCACTGATATTCAAAAGGATCGCGCCTTTTTAAAAGATGTGGGTATTGTTACCGACCAAATCGCCAAAACACCTATGTCCCCACAAATTTTTTATACCGGAGAAATAACCTATAATGTGCGTAATGATGGGCATCTTTATTCCCATATTTTAGATTCCGGAAAAAAATCCATACTTATTATTGCTTGTTTATTACTGCTTTTCTTTTGTCGTATCCCCGTGGGCGCCTTGTTTGCCATTATACCTCTTTCCTTAGCGGTACTTTGGACGTTAGCTCTGTTTTCCAAAACCACTGGACATTTAAGTTTGATTTCCGGCCCATTAAGTTTATTGCTTTTAGGTATTGGTCTAGAAGCCTGCATACAGTTACTTGCCCGTTACCGTGAAGAGCGATTAAAAGGACTTAGCGCTTCCATTGCTTTTGAAACACTTATTTTAGAAACCGGTCCGGCCATCACCACTAGTGTTTTAATTAGTGCCGCTGCCTTTTTAACTTTGTTAGTAACCGATTTTAAAGGATTTTCTGAATTCGGCCTCATGGCTGGAATTGGTATGGGTTGCATGCTCTTATCAATGTTAGTGGTTTTTCCTTGTCTACTCATTATTGTAGAACGTTGGAAATGGATACCCGTTTTTGGAAAACCTCGTATCGGTTTTAATTTATTTCAAGCCCGTCCTTATAAGTATTGGCGTAAACATGCTTGGGTTTTGATTTTTTTCACTTTACTTTTTTGCGCAAAAGGCATACAAACTCGCTTTGAATTTAATTTCGACAAGTTAAATTACCCTGGACGCGAAGCAAAGATTGATAGTTTATTGCAAGCCGCTGGCGAAGCTATAGTGCCTCCAGCGGTGGTCGTTACACCCAATGCTGAAGAAGCACAAAAAGTGGCGGATATGTTACGTCGACGCAAAGCCAACGATACGCTCTCCCCTACCATTCAATCGATAAGTACCATGAAGGATTTATTGCCTACAGATCAAATTGCAAAGTTGGCCTTAATTCGTAAAATCAAAAAATCGGTTACCCCACAAATCATTGCAAATGCACCATTGACTTTACAACCCAATTTAAAGCGACTACAGGAAGTATGGAATGTGACAGGATTAAATATTTCCGATTTACCCAATAACTATAAAAAAACTTTTTTTGGAAATGATTCGAATTCAGGCCAATTTACGTTCATTTTTCCATCGGTAAATTTACGTGAAGGTTGGAATACTTTAGCCTTTGCGAATGATGTAAGTAACCTACAAGTAGCGGGAGGCAAAACCTATGAAGCCTCGGGCTTAGCCATTGTACAAGCTGATTTACTCAAGTTGGTGATTCCCGATTCCATAAAAGTTTTAGGTTTGGCTATTTCCATCGTATTTTTATTGCTCTTAATCGATGTGCAATCTTTGCGTGCAGTAATGGTTATACTGTTACCCTTGGTGCTGAGTTTTATTTGGACATTGGGTTGCATGAAATGGCTGCATATTAAATTAAATTTTTTTAATTTACTGGCCTTCCCCATTCTATTTGCCTATGGGATCAATAATAGCGTACATTTTTATCATCGCTATATGGAAGAAGGCAAGGGTTCGCTCTTTTTTGTATTGCGCCGAAGTGGTCCAGTCATTGCATTTTCAACGCTCATGGGCATGGCCGGTTTTTGCACCTTTGCCTTTACCGATCATGCTGGACTGGCTTCCTTAGGACAAGTTATTTTAATTGGATTGAGCTTTAGCTTTATTGCGCCGATGCTATTCATGCCTTTTTTTATTGGACTGATGGAAGAAAAATTCATGCTGAAACGAAATTTATTTTAGCTATTAAAAAAAGGCAAACTGGAAATTAATCCATAAGCTCCATTATTCCATTTTAAAATCCGCGTATCTTTGCCATTACTCAACATCAAATAAGCACTTGGAGCCAAGCGCAAGTACTCGGCTAATTGATAAACAATAGTATCGGTGATCGGTATATGCGGGGCCTTGGTTTCTACCAGTAACCAAGGAGTTAACTGCTTCCCTCCCGGCTTCCAAACAATAATATCCATACGATGAGCATTGCCTTTTTCCAAATTACTCAAAGAATATTCCACACCAATTAGTGAAATGGGAACTTTCACAATGTGTAATAAATAATGGATGACTTGTTGCCGCACTTTTTCTTCAGGTGTGGCGGGTACTGGCTTTTGTCGCACAGGATCAAATAAAGTTTCCGACAAAATTATTCCAAAAACTAAAAAATTTAGTTTTTCACTGAAATTGATTTTGTAGGCAAGCTCCAAATAGTTCCTTCATGGCCATAAAAATAAAGCCAAGCCGTAGGCACTAGTAATACTATATCTCTTAATAATGAAAACCAAGTTTCACCCGGATTAGTTGCCCCTTCAATATCAAAGCAGCCGCAAGCAATCCCTAAGTCACGCCCTAAAGCTTGCGCCAAGGCCACAATGAACATGACAAATAAAATTCCTAGCAGCAAAGTGAATTCTTTTTTCCATGCTGTAAACACAATACCTAAACCCACGACCATTTCTAACATGGGTAGATAAAGTGAAAAACCATTTACCGAAAATGCCGGTAAGAATTGATAGTTCGCTACTAAACTCGAAAAGCTTTTAGGATCATGCCATTTAGGCCACGCCGCTGTTACAAACATAATTCCCAAGCCTAAACGCAAAACCGCCGCCACGGGGATAGCACAAGGAATGTTTTTGAGCTTATTTAAACCTAGGGTTAAAAAAAACGTTCCCAATGCAATGCCTAAAACCCAACTCTTGGTCTTTAAAAAATTACTCCCAGCCGTGGCAATACCCGATTGTACGCCCTTCCAAAGTCCATCTCCTGCTGGCCAACCCGCAGGCTTTTGCAAAACCTCTGGACTGCCTAGCCAATCAATAGATCGATGATTTAAAAGGTTATTACCCACGGCGCAAAGTAATGCCACAAATAGTACGGATAAAATAACGCGGAATTTTAATGTTCTAATCATGATTTAAAAATACTTATAATCATTGTACTTTATGCACAACATGAAATTTATCGACAAATTACGCAGCAAAATCCCTACTATTTCCTATGAATTGTTTCCCCCTAAAAATCCAGCGGGTTGGGGAACTTTGTATGCCACATTAGCTGAAATCAGTAAGCAAAGTCCTGATTATATTTCCGTAACTTATGGAGCCGGTGGCTCTACTCGCCAAAAAACTGTGGATTTAGTTTCGCGTATTCAAAATGAATTAGCCATCGAAAGCGTAGCCCATTTAACTTGTGTTGGGCATTCCAAACAAGATCTATTAGATACTTTGGCCGCCTTAGAACAATCTGGCATCAGTAATGTATTAGCCTTGCGTGGCGATCCTCCAAAAGGCGATACCACCTTTAAACCACATCCCGATGGCTTTGCCCATGCCTCGGATTTAATCACTTTCATTTCCGAAAAAACCAAATTCAATATTGCTTGCGCCTTTTATCCCGAAAAACATACTGAAGCCGCAAGCCTAGACGCCGATATAAATTTTTTGAAGGTCAAGCAAGATGCGGGTGCAACAGTCGCTATTTCGCAACTATTTTTTGACAATGAAAGCTTTTATCGCTTTCGCGATTTAGCCTTCAAGGCAGGCGTACATATCCCCTTAATTGCAGGTATAATGCCGGTTATTGATATTAACCAACTGCCGCGCTTTCAAGAGCTTTCGGGATGCTCTATACCACTTGCATTAAAAAATGCGCTCGGTCAGGGAACTGCCGAGGAAATTATTCAACGTGGAATTGACTTTGCCACCTTGCAATGTGAAGATTTATTAAAAAATGGAATCGCAGGGTTGCATTTATACAGCCTCAATCGTTCCCTTTCTTCGGTGCATATTACTCACAACTTAAGGCAAAAAGGTTATTTCTCTTTGCCCGAAAAAAAAATCTTAAATCCTTGCTAATTAATTTCTCATGTTTTTATATGGCTTCAGGATCGCAAGCTTAATTCGCATTAAATCCTGATATGTTTTCACGAAAATTTAATCAAGAATCCGACCTTAACCCTCTAACACAAATCTTACATAGTCTTCTTGAAGAAGGCAAAGAGGTTTTTAACCTTACCCTAAGCAACCCCACACAAGCTGAATTTCATTATCCCGAAGATTTATTAAAGTGCTTAAATAAACAGGAAAGCTTGATATATTCCCCTTGTCCACAAGGACATTTAACAGCACGTAAAGCGATTAGCCGATACTATCAAGAAAATGGACGAACACTTCATCCCGATGCTTTATTTTTAACAGCGAGTACTTCTGAGGCTTACTCTTACTTATTCAAATTACTTTGCGATCCGGATGATGAGATTATCATTCCCTCTCCCAGCTATCCTTTATTTGATTTTATTGCCACTCTGGAACAAGTACATTTAATAGAAAATCCATTACTTTATAATGCCGCGGGCCAAGGCCATTGGCATTGTGATTTTTCGGCCTTACGCGAAGCGATTACTCCTAAAACTAAAGCCATAATTTTGGTGAACCCGAATAATCCCACGGGGCATTTATTAACGCAAAAAGAAATTAATGCTTATCTAGATATTTCACGCAGCCTCAATATTCCTCTTATAGTTGATGAAGTGTTTTGCGACTATATCTTAATTGAAAAAAAATATTTACCGATTGCCGATGACGAAGCGTTAATCTTTACACTGAATGGATTTTCTAAAATACTGGGCTTACCGCAATTAAAATTGGGATGGATCCATGTTGCGGGTAATCCTCCCAAAGTTCAAAAAGCAGTGGAAAATTTGGATTTAATCGCCGATACTTTTTTGTCCGTGAATACGCCTGTACAAATGGCTTGTCCGGAACTTTTTATTTTTCGCAAACAAATTCAAGCGCAAATTCATATCCGTTTACAAAGCAATTTAAAATGTGCACAAGAAGTTTTAGCAAATTGCATAGACCTCGATATAATTAATCCAGAAGCGGGTTGGACATTACTCATACATTTAAAAAACATTGCCGATGATGAAGAATTTGCCTGCGCCCTATTGCATGAATGCAAAGTGCAAGTTCATCCAGGATATTTATTTGGGTTTACAGAATCATGTCATATTGCTTTAAGTCTTTTAACTCCCCAAGAAATTTTTAAAGCCGGATTATTAAGCCTTAAACAATTTATCACAAAATAATTCTCGAATGTCTACCCTACTCGAAAATCAAATTAAGCAAAAAGTACATCGCTATTATACAGCCGCCACCGAAGACTATTTAAAATATTATCAAAGCGATTGGCATCATCATATGCATTATGGCTTTGAAAGAGATTTACCAAAAGGTGGAAATCCCACGGAAAACTTGGTGAAGTATATGGCCAAAATTGCGGGCATAAAAAGCCATCATCGCCTACTCGATGCGGGTTGCGGCGTGGGAGGTTCAGCCATTTGGTTAAGCCAAAATATCGACTGTCAAACCGTAGGCATTACCTTAATGGAAATGCAAGCGCATTTAGCGCATGGCTTCGCACAAAAAAAAGCCCTTAAACAAAAGGCCAAGTTTGTCGCCAATGACTTCACCACACCAGCCTTTAAGCCGCAAAGTTTTGATTTTATTTGGGCCACGGAAAGTTTTGATCATGCACCTGATAAAGCAGCTTGGATAAAAATAATGTTTGGCCTTTTAAAACCGGGTGGTCGATTAATTGTAGCCGATGGATTCAAAAGTGGAAAAACCTTTTCTCTTGCCGAAGAAAATCAATATGCAGAATTTTTAAAAGGCTGGGCCGTTCCTCATTTGGCCTCTTGTAAGGAGTTTCATGAAAGTGCTGTAAGCGCAGGTTTCAAAAAATTTTATTCGGAAAATATTAGCAATGATATTTTTCCCCATGCCTTTGCCATCTATCGTTTTGGACTTTTATTTACCCCAATTCGCTGGCTTCTCCACAAAATTGGATTGACCAGTGCTGAAAAATTAGGCAATGCCATCGCCACCTATTATCAATATCACACTTTAAAAAAGAATTTGTGGGCTTACTGGATCTTTTGCTATGAAAAACAATTGTAAATTTACCCGTATGAAAATACACTGGACCCTGTTGGGTTTATTAATGATTACGGGTTGTGCTCATATACATAGAGCCAAGCCACTGGCTTCCGCTGAGGATAAAATTTATCTAAAAAAAAATGAAGCGGTGTATGTTAACATACCCTCTTTTTCCGATTCTTTACGCCCGCTAATTGAACGAATTCACAAAACCGATTCCTCGTTTGCTGAAGAAGTTCATAAAGAGTTATGGTATCAATTACGAAAAAAAAAGATGAGCTATCAATTGGACTCCTCCCAAGCGCAGGCTAAAATTTCTTTGACCATTCAGGAGTATTTTCCCGATGCAGAAAAAGGTTCCGTGCTTTATGAGGGTTATGCTGTTTTAGAAAAATCGGGATTAAAAAGAAGGTTTCTCATTAGCAAAAAAAGTAATGGTGAACGAGGAAATTCCGAATATCTTGTGGTGGATCAAATGCGATTTTTATGTGAAGACTTGATCAAAGACATCACCACCTCCACTGCCGAAAAAGTCGTGAATATAAGTGAAGATTTAATTATTAGATAAGCTTAGCATCCCATTCTCCCTTTCGCAAACAAGCTGCGCTTTGGAAATCATCTCCCATTAACTGTGGTGTATTTGCCAAGCATAAGTCTTTTTTAAATTCACAACGGGGATGAAAACGACAACCCGCAATAAAATCATCCGGCCTCGGAACCACGCCTTCAATAGAATGCAAGCGCTTAACATGTCCCTTTAATTTGGGAATGGATTGCATTAATCCATGCGTATAGGGATGCGTAGGATGATTAAGAATTTTATGTGTAGCACCTTGCTCAACAATATTTCCGGCATACATCACCATAACTCGATTTACGGTATCTTGAATAATCCCTAAATCATGCGTAATTAAAATGAGAGCCATACCATATTTTTTTTGTGCGTCGCGTATCAGGTTTAAAATTTGCGCTTGAATAGTAACATCCAAAGCAGTAGTCGGTTCATCCGCAATCAGTAATTTTGGACGACACGATAAGGCAATGGCAATCATAATCCTTTGTCGCATGCCTCCCGATAATTCAAAAGGATAGGTTCTATAACGCTTCTGTGGATCGGGAATTCCCATTTGCTCCAATAATTCCAATGTTGCCAATTTGGCCTGACTATGTGTTAACCTTTGATGCAAACGCATAGTTTCCGCAATTTGTTCTCCGCAAGTCATGAGAGGATTTAAACTCGTCATTGGATCTTGGAAAATCATGGAAATATCTTTGCCGCGTAAATTGCGCCACTCTGAATCCGTTTGTGCTAATAAATCTTTGCCTTCAAAACGTAAAGCTTCCGCTCTAATGCGACTATGTTGTTTGGGTAATAAACCCATAAGTGCCATGGAGGTTACGGATTTACCACTACCACTTTCTCCAACTATGCCCAATGTTTCGCCGGCAGATAAATTAAAAGAAATGTCACGCGTAACTGGCACAAATTCTTGACTCATCTTAAAGGCTACGCTAAGTCCTTTTATCTCTAGCATATCAACCCTTCAGGAATTACAGACTCCTTACTTACATTCGGCACCGAGTTCGGTGAATAAATATTTTGCTTTAAATAGTGTTGTTTTTTAACCAAACTTTCCGCCAAGGCTTTTTCTCTTTCGGTTAAATCACTTTCCTTATATGGTAATTCCAGATAAGTCGTAAAACGATGCAAAAAATCCTTAGCTAAATCTTGAAATAATATAGGCCGTCCTGCGATCTCCTCTAAGGTAACCGCATGGTTACGTAAATGTTCTGCATAGACGGACCTTTGATCTTGATTAATTTGTAAATACTTCACTAATTGTTCATGTTTTTGTGATAAAAGTACGGATCCATGTTGTAAAAAAACGTGGCGGCTACGCCTTTGCGCAGAGCCGACAAACTTACGTCCCTGCCAAGTCACTTCCGATTTGGCAGTGGAAGAAAAACAGGGTGTCATCGCTTTAGGCCCACCTGGCTTTTCCGATGCCCCCTCACGATCCAGCATTTCTAAACCTGCAAAGTCTAGCGCATAAATGAGTGCTTCGGAAATTTTACGATAAGAGGACTCTCGGCTCAAACACCAAGGGGTAACGTGTAATGGCGCAATCACAGCATAAGTAAATTCTTCAATATGCAATACCGCACGTCCCCCAGTAGGCCGTTTCACCCAATCAATACCGGCCTCAACCATAGCTGACAAATTCAATTCTTTTTGCGGATCTTGCGCGTACCCTAAGGAAATACAAGCCGGTTGCCATCCATAAATTCTTATTGTAGGCGGAGAAAATCCTTTTTCTACTTCAGCAAAAATAGCTTCATCATGGGCCATATTTTGCTCACCTGTTTGTGAACCCGAATTCAAACAACGCCAATTCACGAAGGGTTGTATCCACTTTCTAAGCGTTTTAGTGCTTCCCTAGCGCCAGCTTGTTCGGCATTTTTTTTAGTATTTCCCAACCCACGCCCATATTCTTCATTTTGAATAAATACGCCAATTGAAAAATTCTTTAAATGCTCTGGTCCACTTTCTTCTAAAACCTCATATTGAGGAACGCCCAATTGATGGCTTTGTGCAAACTCTAATAATTTGCTTTTATAATTCGCTAAATCTTGGTCTTTGATCACGCTGTCCATAATTACAATCAGTGAGCTATGAATAAGCGCCCGCGCCGCTTCAAGCCCTCCATCTAAATAAACTGCACCTAATATGGCTTCATAACCATCGGCTAATATGCTGGGTCTTTTTCGTCCTCCGGCTTTTTCTTCGGAGCGACTGAGCATAATAAACTTTCCCAAATTCCAATTTTCAGCGCATAGGGATAAAACTTTTGCACTCACCACTAAGGACTTGATTTTGGCTAAAACGCCCTCTTCATCTTCGGGGTATTGATGATAGAGATAATCTGTAATTACGATATTCAGTACCGAATCACCCAAAAATTCTAGGCGCTCATTACTTTCTAAACGAACATTTTTTTGGCTGTTCACGTAAGAACGATGTGCCAAAGCTAAATCGAAAAGCGAGCCATTAATAAAATGATAGGAGAGGATTTTTTCTAATTCCGCCCGAGAAGCTTTAAGCTTCTCGCGACGAAATAGCTTTTTAAAAAAGCGAGAAAACATAGCTGGAAAGCGTAGCACACGCTCTCCCGAGAGTTTAGGTTTTGGAATTCACGTAAGCGATAATATCGCTAACTTTTTTTAATTTTTCAGCTTCGTCATCAGGGATTTCGATATCGAATTCATCTTCTAATGCCATAACCAATTCAACTTGATCTAATGAATCAGCTCCCAAATCATCCACAAAAGCGGCATCTGGCTTAACTTGATCTTCGGTGACGCCTAATTTCTCGACGATGACTTTAGTAATTTTTGCGTTAATATCTTCTGCAGACATTCAGTTCTCCTTGTCTTAGGGGTGTAAATATACGTTCTTATCTTTGAATTTTGCCGAAAAAAATCCGCATTTTTAGGATTTTTTCCACAAAAAGCAATATCTCTTAAATTCCCATTCCGCCATCAATAGACAAAACTTGTCCAGTGATATACGCTGCTTCACGAGAAGCTAAAAACTCGGTTAATGCAGCAATTTCTTCGGCACTTCCCATTCTGCCCATCGGTATGCTTTGTAGTATTCCTGATTTCTGTTCTTCCGTTAAGACTTGAGTCATATCCGAATCAATAAAACCGGGAGCGATGGCATTACAAGTAATTCCCCGTGAAGCCACTTCCTTTGCGTAACTTTTGGTGAATCCAATTATCCCAGCTTTGGAAGCGGCATAATTAGCTTGGCCCGCTTGACCATGTACGCCAACAATGGAAGATAAATTAATAATGCGTCCATATTTTTGTTTAAGCATTGGACGCATAACGGCTTTAGAACATAAAAAAACAGATTTTAAATTGATTTGCACCACTTCGTCGAAATCACGTTCCTTCATTCGTAACAATAAGGTATCACGCGTGATACCTGCATTATTCACGAGTATCTCCACACTTGGCGCATTTTTAATGATTTCTTCAAAAGTTTTTTGCACGCTTTCGCCATGACTAATATCTAATGCCCAAGCCTTGGTCACCGCTCCCGTTTCGGCATGAATCTTTTGCGCAGCCATTTCAATAGCTTCAGCATTACGAGCCATCATATGTATGCTGGCTCCAGCCATAGCCAAGCGCTTCGCAATGGCAAAACCTAAACCGCGACTTGCACCTGTAACAATAGCTGTTTGACCTTGTAAATCTTTCATCGCAAACCTTCTTTAAAACACCAAATCAACTGGAGCTTCCAGGGGGGTAACTTTCAGCTCGCGGCTGATACCACGTACCAAGCCCATTAGTACCTTTCCTGGACCGATTTCAAAGCTATCGGTACATTCTAATTGAATAGCTTTTTGTATGCTTTCCACCCAGCGAACCGGCGAAGTCATTTGCCGTAACAATAAGGCTTTAAGTCGCTCGGCATCTTGACAAGGTGTTGCGTCCACATTAGTAATAAGTGGAACTAGTGGTTCATGGAAAGTGATTTTTTTTAGACCTTCGGCTAAACCAGCAACGGCATATTCCATTAATGGAGAATGAAAAGCGCCGCTAACGGCTAGTGGAACTACCTTTTTCGCACCACCTAATTCGGCTAAACGCATTGCTTCTTGCACGCCCGATTGGGTACCGGAAATTACAATTTGACTGGGACTATTAAAGTTTGCCGCGACCACAATACCGGCACTTTGTGACTTCACTAAAATTTCACGCAATACCGGTTCTTCTAATCCTAAGATGGCTGCCATTGCCCCAGGCATTTTTTCCCCGGCTTGTGACATGAGCTCACCACGCAATTTTACTAAGGCTAAGCCTTGTTCAAAGCTAAAAGCACCGGCGGCGCATAAAGCAGAATATTCTCCCAAGGAATGGCCCGCTACAAAATCAAAAGGAACTTTTTTTTCCTTCAACCATTGATATGCCATCATAGAAATCACGAAAATAGCAGGCTGAGTAATATGGGTTTTTTTCAACTCTTCTTCAGGACCATTGAATAAAATTTTTTCTAAATCAAATCCCAAAACTTTATTGGCAATTTGTAAAAGTTCTCGTGCCGGTGCGAAGCCTTCCGTCAAAGCCTTGCCCATGCCTATGTATTGTGATCCCTGTCCAGGGAAAAGCAAAATTCTTTTTGCCATATTTTTTTTACTCGCTTTTATTCGCTTCGTATTGTTACCAACGCATTAAATTACAGCCCCATGACATTCCACCACCCACGGCTGCCAAGGCGACTAACATTCCTGGTTTTAATTTTCCTAGTGTTTCAGCTTCGTATAAAGCCAACGGAATCGACGCAGAGGAAGTGTTTCCATATTTATGCACATTAATGAAGTTCTTTTCCGGGGGCAAGCCAAGTTTATCGGCAATGGCATTTAGTATACGCACATTCGCCTGATGCAAAAATAAAAAGTCCAAGTCGGCTGGTTTATAGCCGGCTTGATTTAAAGTCTTAATTACTATATCCGAAACTTCGCTTACTGCTAATTTGAAAACTTGTTTGCCATCCATATGCATAGTTGGCATCAGTTTATTTTCTGTATTTCCTTGTAAGGAGGCTAAGTATAAAACTTCGGATTGTGAGCCATCGCTTTTTAAGGAGGATAAAATTACTCCTCGATTTTTATCCTCATGTGCACTTAATACAACAGCGGCAGCGGCATCCCCAAATAAAATACAGGTATTGCGATCCGTCCAGTCCACTACGCGGGAAAGAACTTCGGCCCCAATAATTAAAATATGTTTGCACTGACCTTTATCAATTAAAGCGGAGGCCATATTCATTCCAAAAACAAAACCGGCGCAGGCAGCGGTCAAATCAAAGGCGAAAGCATTTTTAGCCCCGATTTTATGCTGAATAAAACAAGCGGTAGCTGGAAATTGTTTGTCGGGAGTAATATTCCCCACAATAATGCCATCAATATCTAGAGGAGTTAAACCCGCTTTGGCAATGGCTTCCAAAGCGGCTTTGGCGCCTAAGTCGGAGGCCAAAAGCAAGGAATCTTTAGGTAAAATATGGCGTTCTCTAATACCTGTGCGTGTTACTATCCATTCATCGGTAGTATCGACAAGTTTTTCTAAATCAGCATTAGTTAAAATGTTTTCGGGGACATAAGCCCCGATGCCGCGGATAACCGCACCCATTAGGCCACCTGGCTTAACTTAGCGGCAATTTTTTCGGACACTTTATGCGAGGCAAACTTATAGGCATTTTCTAAACCATTTTTAATGGCTTTGGCATCCGCACGTCCATGGGCAATAATTCCTGTTCCATTTAGGCCGAGTAATAAAGCGCCACCGATATTGGCATAATCCCAATCCCGATGAAAAGCATGTCCTGCAGGAGTATCGATAATTCCAAATTGCTTGGTGTGATATTCAAAAAACCCTTCTAAAAGCTTTAATACTACATTTCCCGCATAACCTGGGGTAACCACCACGTCAACAAGACCTTTGAGAATATCTCGGCCTTCGACATTTCCAATAAAATTTATGGGTGATTGTTTTAAAAGCTGATGCGCTTCCTGTAAAACTTCGGGGCCTTTTTTTTCTTCTTCGCCCATATTGAGTAAACCCACTTTGGGATTTTCTACATCAAGCATATTTTCGGCATACATGCTGCCACATATGGCAAAATGAACCAAGGTTTGCGCCTTTTCATCCACATTTGCACCACAGTCGAGCAATACTATTTTATGACCTGCCGAAGGGATTTCACAAGCAATAGCGGGACGTAAAATAGTACCCACACGACCCAATAACATGAGGCAAGCTGCCATCATCGCGCCAGAATTTCCAGCACTAATGCTAGCGTCAGCCTTACCCATTTTTTGTAATGAAACGCAGGAAACCAAGCCAGAGTTTTGTTTATTTTTCAAAACACTAGTTGGCGTTTCGTCCATAGCAACAGTTTCAGGAGCATGGAAAATTTCCAACCCGTCACCACTGTATCCAAATGAATTTAATTTATCTTGAATAATATCTTGATGCCCGGCGAGGATAATCCGATAACGACCGCCGGCTTCTTTCGCCGCCAGAATAGCACCTTCTACCTCAGCAGATGGTGCATTGTCCCCCCCCATGGCGTCGAGGGCAATGTTTATCATCTACCTATCCCTTATTCAGCGGGTTGGCGAACTTCTGCGCCAGCATAGTAACCACAGTTGTCGCATACTTTATGAGCAATCTTGGATTGACCACAATGTGAACATTTGGTTACGGTAGGCACAGTAAGCTTCCAATGGGTGCGTCTTTTATCACGACGCGCTGTCGAAGTTTTTCTTTTAGGTACTGCCATTGTTATCTCCCGGCTTGTTTATTTATCAGTTTTCTTATTATTTCCGTTGGATTTATCATTGTCTGCATGCTTTTTAAGCGACATCAATTTTTCCCAACGGGGGTCCATTTTCTTATCCGAAGCCGAAGCCGCAGGAGGCAAAAACACCCTACTACATTGTATACATTTACTGTCTTCACCTATCGTGGGCAAAGGGTAAGGATTATAATTCAACAAAATTTGTTCAACAATTAAATGTTCGAGTGGAACTTCGGTGACATCCGGCCCCATTTTGGCGCCATATTCATCTACCGATTGTCCATCTCCTTCGATCCATTCTAGTCCAACTGTGGTCTTCTTTTCTAGGGAGACCTTGAGTGCAACTCTAAATGCACCGGTTAATTTTTCTAGACATCGTCCACAATCTAAACTGATTGTGCCCTGAACTTTTACATCTAGCCAAATTACCGAAGAGACCACGTGAACCGAAATCTTTGCGGTTACCGGACCTTCGCACCCGAGTTTTTGTAGCTCAGGCAATTCTTTAATAGGACTAATTAAATTTAGTTCTTTGGACTGATTATCTATAAGACTAAGAGAAAGTATCAAAACGGGGAGGAAATTTAGCAGTTGTACATAAATCCGTCAAATAAAAACCTAGATTATTACTTATAATTCTAAAAAAGAGAGCTTTTGCTGTTTTTACTCATTCTCTGCCTCCTACTTTTATGCTTAGGCTATTTGCTTGTAAGTCTACGTTTAATCCAAGGCTTACATAATTTAACTCATATCCCAAATCAGGAACCTCTCCCCTCGGTAACGGTATTGATTGCAGCACGCAATGAAGAATTTCGCATTAGTGCTTGCCTCGATGGGCTGGCTTTACAGAATTATCCAAAGGAGAAATTACAAATTATTGTGATTAATGATCGTTCTGAAGACCAAACCAACAGTGTAATGAATGAATACAAGTCCATATTAAACAATCTAGTTATAGTGGATATAACAGAAAAAGCTAAAGGTATTAGTCCCAAAAAGAATGCCCTGAGCAAAGGCCTATTACAAGCCACCGGCGAAATTATTTTAACCACGGATGCAGATTGCTTAATGGGGAAAAGCTGGGTAAGCAGCATGGTTTCAGAATTTGCCGCTGATACGGGTATGGTGGTAGGTTTAACGCATTATTATCCCCCTCTTGAAGGGAAATCACGTAGCTGGGGTATTCATGCTCTGGAATTCATTTCATACTCCGTAGTTTCCAGCGGATTAATTGGATTAAAATTTCCAGTATTGGCAAATGCCAATAATATCGCCTACCGAAAAAAAACATATGTTCAAGCCAAAGGGTTTGAGATGAATCGGCAAATTGTAAGTGGAGATGATGATTTTTTACTACAAGCGGTGGATCAACTTAAGGAATGGAAAATTCGCTTTTCCATTCTACCGGAAAGCCAAGTTCAAACCGAACCTCCTTTAGATTGGTTGCAATTTTGGGAACAACGGAAAAGATGGGCCAGTAAATGCAGCCTTTATGCGCCGAAGCAAGTGCTTTTTTTATCAGTCATATTTGGATTTTATGTATTCATAATTACTCTATTATGCCTAGGATTATTTATTCCTAAGTTGTTTTTAATTGGGGCTTTAGCTTGGTTAGTTAAAACTTTATGTGATCGTGTGATTTTGCATTATGGTTTACGCATATTTCAACAGCAAAAACTTTTACAATATTTTTGGCCCGCGGCCTTGCTGCATATTCCATTAATTATTGCGGCGGTAATAGCCGGATCGTTCGGTCAATTTACTTGGAAAGGTCAAACTACGGGAAAGCGCATTTAAAAGTCTATAAAACTGATATTTTTGCCTGAGCAATACCTTGTTGCAATAATCCCAACTGTCGCGCTGCTGCCTCCGAAACATCTAGTATACGCCTACCCGAATAAGGTCCCCTATCATTGATTTTTACAATCACTGATTTCCCATTACTCAAATTCACAACCTTAATACGAGTATTAAAAGGGAGATTGCGATGAGCGGCCGTTAAGGCCATTTTATCATAGGTTTCACCATTGGCGGTACGTCGACCCTGAAAGGAATTATTGTAGTGAGAAATAGCCCCTTTCTCTTCGTATCCCGCATCACGCAGCATTCCCTTTTCGGTGAATTGCCCTGCATCACGATCATATCCCACACGTTCGGATATTGGATTAATGGAGCAAGCTAAATACAAGAATGAGGAAAGGGCAATAACTTTATAAGAAAAAATCTTTCCGACTCTAAACCGAGACGACTCAAGATTTATGTATTTATTTCGGCCTAGCATATTCCCTGATTGATTGTTTAGCTACTAGATAAATAATCTATCGTGGAAAACCAAATTTGGACGCCATTAAAAACTAAATAAACAAAAATTTTACTGGCCTTGCCCCTAATCTCTTAAATTTTTCTTTTTTAAAAAACTTTATAAGCACAAAATTTACTTTATAGGTGTCTTTAGTTTTTTGAGTTTTTGTCCGATTCTAATTTCAATTTTCTTTTTAGCGGATTCAATAAATACTTCTGAACAAATAGAGTATTTATATGAAAAGTGAAACCGAAAAAACAAATGAAGAAGTTGATTGGGAAAGTCTTTTAATAGAAGCAAACATCCTCTATTTGAGTGTTGAAAACAAGCTATGTTGGTTGCACAGAAAAAAAAATGATTGGAATACTCGACCAAATCCATTTAATGACAAAGACATTTTGAGCAAATTCCTAGTCGCATATAAAGAAAACAATCTTCCCGATAGTGTATTAAGAAAGATAAAATCGTTTGAAGATATACCTACAATCACTATCAAGGAAGAAAATGTTCGTTATGCAATTGGGTGAAGAAATCCTACCGATTCTACCGGAACGTGAGCTTCAACAATAAAGATCCCATTTATTATACTAATGAAATGTTTTAAAAATGGTAAGTCGGAATTGACTCTTACTTGATTTCCAAGGGGATTTATAACCATTTCAAATAGATTAGAGTTTGGAAAGAGCAAATGTTTTACAATAAACGACGATGGTTGCTCAATTTCCAGTTGTTCGCCTGGAAGTTTTTGTTTTCTTAAATACAATGACCCACTGCAACGAGGCGGAAATTTACTGTGATCTACATTGCTAAAATCTGTTATTTCATCAACCACATTACCAAAATGGTCTTTTAAAGTATAACGAAAAGGATATTGTTCTTTTTTATTTTGTACGAATTTAAAATTTAGCTTATCATCAAAGTCAATTTTATTCGGAAATGAAGTTATAAATTGATGACTAAATGCAAAACCCAAATCTTGTTCCATGTACCTCTCCCTCTCAAAAAAATTAAATCGCTCTTCCAAATATAGTTACTAAGCCGCCTCCTTAAGAAACAAAGGCGATATCCCAAATTCAAATATCGATCCAGTCAATACACAAAGGTTATGACATAAAACCTTACACAGTATCTCATTTTCACATGAAACCGGATTTTTGGATCTAATACTCGGTCCAAACTTGCTCTTTAACATCCACATAGTAGATTCCACATTACTTCTCTTGTGATAGTGTTGCATATACTCATCGAAATTCAATTGATAGGAGTGATAAATTTTCTTCCATGTAGGTGTTCCGTAACTAAGACTGTTTGACTTAAATGGAATATATGTGTAATCCCCCCATAAAAGGGTCGAAAAATTAAGTAGAATTTCCATTTATAGAATGAAGGAAGTTCTTATGAAAAAATCACGATTCACCGATGGCCAAA
>JAYTSD010000030.1:0-50253 GCA_043745805.1 Fibrobacteria bacterium | reverse complement strand
AAATCTTCGGCTTAAAAAAGAATTGTTAAGAGCAGAAGAAGAACGAGACATCCTAAAAAAAGCCGCGGCGTATTTCGCGAAAGAGTCCCGATGAGATACCCTCAAATTCTATGGAAATGTCGATTGGATTTATATTAAACTGAGAGATAATATTTCATTTGTAGTAGATTGACCAGGGTAATGAAATTTACTAATCTCACTAGAGTTGATACCAATTCAAAAACTTAATTTTTATGAAACCTTGAATCTTCTTGAAAATTTTTGAAACAGCACAGAATCGTTCGCGTTACTTAGTTGATTCTGTTTTATTTTCGGCGATTAATTTAGAAAACCTCGCCTCTTCAATGGAGGCGTTTTTTCAATTGCGTAGTAGTAACAATTATGTATGCGTCTCGAATGTTCACTCTACTATAGAGAGTCGATGGGATTCAAGATTGCGACAAATCCAAAATAATTCTTTTCTCACTATTGCCGACGGTCAACCAATCATTATGTATGGTTTGTTATCTGGAGTGACTGATATAGAGAGAGTTATGGGACCTGATATTATGGAAGAAATTTTTGCTTCGCCCTTATGCCAAAAGCGTCGGCATTATTTTCTTGGAGGTTCTCCGCAGACTTTAACCTCTATGAAAAAAACATTAATAACCAAATTTCCACAGCTACATATTGCTGGAATGTATTCTCCTCCGTTTCGCCAAATGACTAGCGCAGAGGATGAATCTATGCGTCGAAATATTTTAGAAAGTAAACCCGATTATATTTGGGTTTGTTTTGGAGCCCCAAAACAAGAATATTGGATGAAAGCGAATCATAACTTTTATCCAGAATCTTTACTTATTGGAATTGGCGCAGGATTCGCATATCATGCAGGAGAATTGAAACGTGCCCCCAGACTAGCACAAAAATTTGCATTGGAGTGGATCTGGCGATTAATGCAAGATCCAAGAAGATTGTGGAAGCGCTATTTTAAAACTAATCCGATATTTCTTTTCTTGCTCATAAAGTTATATGCGATAAAGCAAGTGAGTAAGTTAAAAATTCTTCGTAAAAGATAATGACCCTGATGAACATCAGCAAAATCTATTAGTTTAATTTAGTATGACTTGTCATGTTAAAAAGTTTTATTACACTAGAAAATCCTGAGGGCAAAAACTGAAATTCGAATCGAGTATTAGAGAACAATTCTTTTTAAATTATAGAAAGATCATCGGACACATGAGATCAATCAAATGAAACCTATAGGCATTTCCACAGAATTTATTTACCCAGGAAAAGTGGGGGGAACAGAATACCACGCCAAGAATTTGATTGAAGGATTCTTGCAAATATTGCCCAAAGACGAAAGCATAAAACTATATGGCCACGCATCATCATATGACATTTGCTCACAAAAATTATCTTTAACACATTCGGGACTTAATAGTAGCAATCGTTTCTTTCGAGAGGCTTGGTCTTATATACGTTACGGGAATAAAGTGCGGGGAATGATTTTTTCCAATTATTTTACCCCTCCTTGGTTCAAATCATGTCCTATTGTAACTGTTATTCATGATGCTCAATATTGGCACATGCCACAGAATTTTTCCGTTAAAAAAAGAGTTTGGCTCAGAACAGCTCATTTATTAACGCTTATATGGGCGGATACCGTAATTGCCACTTCAGAACATGTGAAACGCGATCTATTAAATATTTATGGTTCAAGATGGGGGAAAAAAATTAAGGTTATTCCCATTCCTGTTTCTTGGGATCGTTTAGGTAAACCTGATGGTTCTCAAAATGAAACGGTGCAAAAGCGTTTTGTTTTAAGTGTTGCCACTCATTATCCGCATAAAAATCTAACGACATTAATTCGTGCATTTCAAAAAGTAAGACTAGCTTTTCCAGACGTAAATCTTGTTTTAGCGGGACAACTCCCGGAAGGTCTCATAGGTTCTAATAACTGTCCTGATTTGCGCAAATTGGTCAAGGAATTGGGTTTAGAGAATGCTGTAAAAATTACCGGACATATTTCGAATGAAGGTTTAGCCCAACTTTTTGAGGGCGCTGAACTTTTCGTGTTTCCCTCTTTATTTGAGGGTTTTGGATTACCTCCTGTAGAAGCGTTGGGTTTTGGGTTGCCCGTCATAACTACTAACCTAACATCTATTCCTGAAGTAACCTTGGGGATGGCAAAGTATTTAAAAAATCCTTTAGATATTGATGAAATGGCTAGAGAAATAAAAATTGTGTTAGATAATCCGGCAGCGCATAAAAAACAAGCTTCAGAAATAGTAAAGATCCGAGCACATTATTCTCCCGCTGCAATAGCAAAACAGTATTACGAATTATTTCAGTAGTTGTAATATGAACGCTTCGGTTGAAAAAGCTTGTAGATGGCGATTCCTCATTTAAGAAAGCAAAATATGCTTTCACCAAGTTGCGATAAAATCAATGGCCATCTGATTTTTTTTAATGTCTCCAAAATCCATATCACAAATTAGACTTGTAGATAAAAATTGGCGCAAATGAAAATTGATTTTCTGAGTCCATATTCTTTGAGAATAAACATTTCCATTTAACCAATTTTTGGTTAGTCCGTCAACAGCATCATTGTGAATCACTCCCAAAGTACCTGCGCGCTCTAACCCTTTATCATAAAACTTAGCGCCTTCTTTAATCTCTATCCATTTTATAGGTCGATAAGAAAGTTGTATATCCCATGTGCGTGAATCTGGCCCCAATTTACTGGCACTAGGGACATTAAATTGTTTAAAGCTAGTTTGGGGTTTACGACCATTGTAAGTCCAAGGTTCCACATGGCTATATTCAATAACAAGGTCTGCATCAAATTTAGGTAGCGGGGAGGTTACTTGAACGCCCGCTAATCCTGCCCAGCGATTTTCCCAAAAATCATTAAAGAATGAAGTTGGACCCATTAGGTCATCAATGAATAATTCACCCCACAGAGAAAAATTTTTAATTCCTGCATAAAGAAAATCGAATCCCATTGCCGCATTGTCTGGCCCACCAATATCAGATTCCGTAAAAGTGAGGGGTACAAGAGGTAGGATATAACGCCAATCTGGATCGCGATCTTGGTAAATCACAATATCTTGAAAAGCTAAACTTAAAGTTGTGGAAGGTTTGAATTCAAAACGATGAAGATTCGCATATTTTTGAATATCGTGTCGCGTATCTGTCATACGTAATAAATAATTGTCTAAGGTTAACCAAGAAGCAAAATCAATACGTGCTTCTAGAAGATAATAAGGTGGAGTATCCCTTGTGGCCATTAAGGATGAAAAATAACCTGGCCCCATATGAACACGGTCTCTACCTAATTTTAGAGTAATCCATGAAAAACCTGCCAACACATAACTTTCAAAGCGATTATAAGTTCGGTTTTTAAGTAAACTATCATTAGCACCCTTTTCTACTGAATAAGTTTCTCCATATTCAGAGCTGAATTGATGAGTAAATTGAGCTTTATCGGTAAATTCAGAATAAATAAATCCATGACTATAAAATGTTAAATGAGGATTAAGATTGCCATAAAGAGTACCTCCAAAACCCACAAGCCTAGCGCCATCATTTGAATCAGGTTGCGTTTCATTATGCCAAGCCAAATTTATGGCTGGAGAAAAATATAATGAGTGTAAACTAACAGAATCTGTCCATTGAATAAGGGGATTTCGAAAACCAATTAACGATAATGAAAGAATTGCTGAATCCGACGAAGTTAAATCCTTACCCTGCAAATATTTTTCTACAGAATAGTTACTTTGTGGAAAAGCTTGGCTGTTAAATAAAAGAGCAGAATGAGTTTGAATACGACGTAATGTTTCTATGGACCGACTATTTGCCGGAATATCTAGATTTGGTTTTACCGTTTCCGCAAAAACTTCGCTAAAATTGATTATTAATAAAAATAAGAACTCAAATGCTATAATCTGCTTTATAATTTTCATTATGCACTTACTTCTTTTAAAGAGAAATTAATTGAATCAATAAAAACGGTGATTCATCATTATGCGCTTAAGCATTTAAGTTTTGATTCTTCCTATTAATTGAGCAAGAGGGCCTAAAATTTTATTTGCACTTTTAAATGTGGATATAGGTTGATGTTGTGACACCAATTCTTTATTTAATCTATCAATGGCAAAGGAATAGAGTTCTTCATCAAGTTTATTATGTTTCCTAATGACAGCTTTTTCTTTTTCAGAAATTAAACTCAGATGGGGTCGGGAAGGATTGACATTCCCTTTTTTGTAAAAGGGAGTATTCCATTTGTAGGTTTTTTGCAGCAGAAGAATGGATTCATCAAATCTCTCAGTAATACCAACAATTGGGAAAAATTTTTCGATATTACTCTTTGCTCGATTTAGCATCTCATTTGAGCAGGCTCCAAATGGAACATCGTGCGTTTCGGAATCTAAGCCTGATAAAAGTCTTACTTGTCCATTATCCAGCTCCGTACTGATACCACTTTCCACGTATGAGCAAAGATCCATTTGATTTTTCTTTACAGTTTCGTGTAGATAATGGTTGGGTTTTCCCAGTACATGATAATAATGTGACACTATACGCTCGATAGGGCTTCTTAAAAATGTGAAATAAGTAGTTGGAAACTTCAGATGTGTATGAAGTCCAAAGCTCATATGTCCTTTAAAAACATAAGTTCGGATGGGTTTATTATTTATATCGCCTAAAAATGAATTTAAAAGTTCGACTTGTTTAGGATAATTGATTTGAAGAATGGATTTTTTAGAATATTGATATGCTAAAATATGGCTAATGGTTGTCCCAGCAGTTTTGGGTATGTGCAAGAAAATAATTCCAGAAACATCATCTTGATTAGAAAATAAAGACATAACTACCCATTATATCAAAACTAAATTTTATTAGTTGTATTAATTTTTGATTTATGAAAGTGAGCTAAATACCTGAGCCATATTTTCGTGGAACTTTTTCATCGTGTATTTAGCATCATATAGCTTTTTGCCAGCCTCATTCATTGATTTTCCGATTTGGCATAAGCATTAGACTTTGCTTGACCAGATAATAGTCCTAAAAAATGTACCGTTTCGTACAAGCCACACTGGTTCACTTTTGCAAATAAGACCTGTTCAAAGGCTTATGGATGCATGAAAGCGGATTTGGAAAAATTTTCCAAATCCGCTTTCATCATAATTTCAACTAGACCTTCAAATTTTACCTTGGGTTCCCAACCTAGTTGCTTTTTTGCTTTGCTAGGATTTCCTAACAATAATTCAACTTCAGCTGGGCGGAAAAATTTAGGATCAATTTCTACAACAAGTTTTCCAGTTTTCTTGTCGCGCCCTTTTTCATTAACTCCTTCACCTTCCCATGCAATATCGAAACCGGCATACGGAGCAGCTTTTTCAATGAATTCTCGGACAGTATGAGTTTCACCGGTAGCGGCAACATAATCATCGGGTGTTGGCTGCTGAAGCATCATCCACATCATCTCTACATAATCACGTGCAAAACCCCAGTCACGTTTTGCATCCATGTTTCCAAGACGTAAGCTGCTTTGCAAACCGGCTTTAATTTTTGCGAGAGAAAGAGTGATTTTACGAGTCACAAAGTTTTCACCGCGGCGGGGAGATTCATGATTGAATAAAACGCCGTTGCTAGCGTGCATTCCATACGATTCCCGATAATTTTTGACAATCCAAAAACCGTAGAGTTTTGCGACTCCATAAGGAGAGCGAGGGTAAAAAGGAGTAGTTTCACTTTGCGGTGTTTCTACCACTTTTCCGTAAAGCTCAGAAGTAGAAGCCTGATAAAATCGAGAGTTTAACTTATTGCTGCGAATACCTTCGAGTAAACGCAATACTCCAGTAGCATCCACATCTGCTGTAAATTCGGGTGAATCAAAAGAAACTTGAACATGGCTCTGGGCCGCAAGATTATAGATTTCATCGGGTCGAGTTGCGGCAATAATACGATTTAAGCTACTAGAATCTCCTAAGTCTCCATAATGGAGCTCATATATCTTTCCGGCTTTTTTTGCTTCTTCGCGAGCATCTTCTATTCGGGTTCGATTAAATAAAGAAGTTCGACGGATAATACCATGAACATCATAACCTTTTTCTATTAGCAACTCTGCTAAATAGGAGCCGTCTTGTCCAGTAACGCCTGTAATTAAAGCGACTTTATTTGCCATTTATCAAACCTTTCTTAATTCACGTGCTCAGAATTTAGAATTACTGAACGGTGACGAAAATAGAAAATTTACCATAAAAATGGCATAGAGAAAGCTGCATTTCTTAAGAAGGTAATTACTTCAGCTGATTCGAAATCACTACAATTGTCAATAGCGTAGTCACCAGCGCCAAAATAGCCTGCGTCCCCGTCAACCAATCAATCGGTTTTGGCTCTGGCCCTTGAGGAACATAAATTACCGTACCGGCATCCGGTTTACGATTAAAGGTACCATCGCGACTGGTTTCCCCATTAGCATATTCAATAACAATTTTATCCTTCTCGCTGCGACGAGTAAATCCTCCCGCTTTTTCAATGTAATACTCTGCATTGGCGCCACTTTCAAATAATACGCTGGTTTCAAACCCAACTTCACCCACCACCTTAACCGTATTCAATCTTTCAGGAATATAAATGCTATCCTCTCCTACTAAAGGGATATTCATTTTGCTGGAAGAATTTTTCACGGCATCTTTGATTTCCAAACCAATTCGGCCCACTTTATTTTTTTTGCGATAAAGTCTACCACCTTCCACATAAGCGCCCTCACGGAATCCGCCAGCGCGAGCAATTACCGAGGCTAAGGACTCACCAGGGGTTTGTAAGGAATATTTGCCAGGATGAACGAAGAGGCCTTCCAAGTCCACGATTTCTTTTTTGTAATAACGTGGATCAATAGGGATTTGCACAAAATCATCGGGATTCAGCAAAAAGTTTTCGCCGCTTTTTCCTAAACCATCTTCCACATCGAGTAATACGTTTGATACCCTTTGTTCATGTACTTCGCTGCGTGCAATAAGTATTTTACCGCGTTCATGATGCGGTAAAAATCCGCCTGAGCGCATGATTAAATCTTTCACTGACATTCCACGACTATATTCATATTTGCCAGGATTAAAAACGGCTCCGGCAATTTCTACGCTATCGGGTAAATACATATCCTTTATGCTATACAAAATCACATTGTCGCGAGGTTGAATAGAAATAGTATCGGTAACTTGCGTGCTATCTAAATTATACGCAAAGAGCTCACTTGAACCATTGGGTTTAATGCGGACCACATGTACGCGACCTAAAAATGCATCCTCTTGTAAACCACCCGCTTTAGCAACCAAATCATTCACGTTTTTTAAACCTAATAAGCCATAAGTTCCAGGGTATTTCACCGGACCGCTTACGGTAACAAAATCGCGGCTGGGCTCAGTGGACTTCTCTACTAAAACTTCATCGCCATCTTGTAATTCAATTTTTTCTTTTCCGCTTAAAATGTCTTGCGGCGAAGGCAAATCAATAAAATCCATACGACCATTAGGAAAAATTCTTTTTAAAGTCATTTTTTGATTAGCGGCGGTGGAGTTTAAGCGACCCGCAAATTCTAAGAGTTCTTTTATACCTTCGCCCTTTTTTAATTCGTAAGTAGCGGGACGGCCTACATCGCCCGTGATTTCCACTAAGGCATCGGCACGTGCGGAAAATAAAATATCTCCATCTTGCAATACATCGGGAGTTAAGCTTTCACCGCGAATTAAGTATTTATACAAATCCAAGGAATATTTTTTGCCGGAACGGGTAAGTTGTAAGTTACGTACGGTTCCAATATCGCTGGGGCCTTGCGCAAAATACATGGCCGACATAATGCTGGTATTGCCGCTGAAAACATAACCGCCAGGTAATTTTACTTCACCCAAAACAAAAACCTTTATGGGACCACCTTTGCCTAGTGAAACATCAACATGGGCCGTGCCGCGATTAATACCGGAATAGATTTTGGATAAGTGTTCTTTTAATTTTTTTTCCGCTTCGGTAATATTATTACCACGTAAGGATACCAGCCCTACGCCTTCTAAAAAAACACTGCCTTGTTCATTCAAAGTAAGTGAATATTCTTTTTCTTTATCACCCCATAAGGCCACAAGAATTTCATCGCCTGGCCCGAGCACATAATCTTTTCCTACGGCTTTACCATAACTTCCGAAAAGACTTCCTGGGCTATTGGCAAAAATTCTTTGTTCATAACGTTTAGACATTTCAATTTCTTCATCGTCTAAGCTATCGTTTAAATCTCCTTTACCCTTATTTTTTGTAAAAGTAGAATCGCGCTTCGTGCGCATTTTTTTGCTGTTACGGCTACCCTTGGGCCCTGCAATTAAAGAATCGGTAACGGCTTTTTCGATTTGTTTTTTATTAGTGATTTTGCCTTTTTTTTCCTCTTGTAATTGTCTTTGTGCCACTAAGGAATCGATTTGTGAAGCATCCACATTGGTTAACCCTTGCGCTTGCAATTTGCGGGCTTCGGCAACCTTGTCTTCCAAGTTTTGCGCTCCAAGGAGCAAGGGACAAAGGATTAAAATAAAGGCGAACAGATTCTTGTAAGTGCTTATCATAGAGGCATTTAAATACAAAAAAATAAGGGGTTTATCAAATACATAATATTCTACTTCTTAAAGGCAGGGGGTTAATAAGGAATAGTCCAAGTTAATGCTGAGGAAAGAGAAAAGCGATTAGCGCTACTGTTCGTTTGATGATTAAGGTTTTCTAGGCTTTGCCAATTCAAATTGATTTTTCCGCTAAGTCCATATTTCCAAGCATATGTATTGGCCCATTCGAAGCGAATTTCCTCTTCGTTCAGCGGAGAGGAAGTGGTTGTTGAATTTTTAAAATATTCTTCGAAAGGTGTATAAGCATCATATTTACCTTGAGAAAGTATGCCCAATTTTAAACTAGAAGTCCACTTACAAGGAAATGTCGCCGAAATTTTATACCAAATATCTTCCGCATCGGCCCCTCGAAAATAACCGATAGGGTAATCAATCACATATTTATCGACGAAATAGGAATCTTGATGATTGGTATTGCTGGTTAAAATATGCCGTGAATAGAGTGTATTATAAGGTTGCCAAAAATTATAGAGAAAGGGATCGGTTTTGATATAATGCAAGCTTTGCCTAATTTGTACAGCCTTCCATTTTATAAAATGATTCGCTCCTAACATAAATCCTAAAATGGATGGGGATTGATCATTGCCTTCGGTGGGTTTGTACTGTACATCATCTAAAAATGTTTCACCAAATAAACTTAGGCCTTTTCCAATATATACCTTTCCATCTAAGCCCACTCCCGTATTGCTATAGCCCTCATTAAAATTATTATGGAAGGAAACCAATGGATTGGCATCCCTTAAGTCCGGAACTTTGCCTCCAATCATGTAGAGTTCGGTTATGCCTAATTCCAAAAAACGCCATCCCCACTGCAAACGATGGGCGATTAAGGTTTTAATATGTTCTGTATAAATACGATTATGAGCATTTCCTGCCAAGCTGCTATAATGCCTTTGGCGATATTCTTCGGATCCCAAAGGAAAATTTTCTCCCACAGAATCGGGCGTGCCTTCGAGACGCGGATTCATACTAGAGATTAAAAAATGATATTGTAAATGCGGAAAAGTTAAGTTCCACATTAAACCGTCATGATACGGTACCGAGGAGGTTAATGTCGTACCATATTCTAAACTGGGCGACCAATGAATGGGGAAACGTCCAAAAATAATATTGGAGTAACTATTAGCCCATTGCATATAGCCTCGGGAAGGTTCATTAAGATTCACTTCACTTTGAGTAAAAGGGATATTCCATCCTGCGGCGTCATCATGCCAAGCGGCCAAATCACGTTTTAAATTCATACGAAAATAAAAAAAGAATTGCGGAGCGAACTGATATTGCCATTCGGTTTGCACAAGTGCTGGTAAACTTTCCCAAGCCTGTCCAAGTTCGGGATTTAATTTATAGGACACCCAATTGCCATTGTAAGTTTCAAAAGGAGTGCCCAAAGGATATTTTAACTTTGCCGCTTGATTTCCAATGGAGGAGGAGATTTTCCAATTGGTAATGGTTTTTTCTTGTGCACAGCTCATAGTATCTAGGGAGGTAATATCCGTGTTACTATCCGTTTCTTCGGGACAAAGTTCCGCAAAGGCTTTGGGCCATGTGGAAGAGAAGTAGGCCTTGGCATGCTGCAAAGATTGATTGTCGATTTTTTCCGCTAAAGCTTGTTCGGATAGTATGGCTTGGGAAAAAACCGTTTGCGGAAAAATGCTCAGTAAACCCATGCAACTTATACTTTTAAGCGCGGGAATTAGTCGATCAAATAATAATCGCATTGAGCTATACAAAGGCATTCTTGGCAATACAATAACCTTCATGGTATGCTATTGTATCTTAACTGTGTCTCATTTTCCAAAATAAAAATAAATAGGACAAAGTGAGCAAGGTAAGTTAGGCTTTGAAATAACTTTTATACCATTCTAAAAATTTGGGAATACCTTCTTCCACCGCTACTTGCGGCTTAAAGCCTACATCGCGAATTAAATCATCTACATCTGCATGTGAATCGGGTACATCGCCCGCTTGCAAAGGCAATAAATTGAGAATGGCTTTTTTGCCTAAATTATCTTCAATGGCTTTGATAAAGCGCAGCAATTCCACAGGTTCATTATGGCCGATATTATAAACGCGATAAGGGGAAGAACTGGTCGCACAATCGGGATGATCACTAGACCAATTAGGATTAGCGGTAGCGGGTTTTTCCATCACACGAAATACGCCTTCGACAATATCATCGATATAGGTGAAGTCGCGGCGATGATTACCATGATTATAAACATCAATGGGCAAGCCCGCTAAAATATTTTTGGTGAATTTAAATAAAGCCATGTCTGGGCGTCCCCAAGGGCCGTAAACCGTAAAAAATCGTAGTCCGGTGGTAGGCACTTGAAAGAGATGGCTATAAGTGTGAGCCATGAGTTCATTGGCTTTTTTGGTGGCCGCATAAAGACTAACTGGATGGTCGACATTATGATGAATAGAAAAAGGAAGTTGCGTGTTACCTCCATAAACCGAGCTGCTGGAAGCATATACGCAATGTTCTACAGTATGAAAACGACAAGCTTCCAAAATATTTAAGAAGCCGACGATATTGGCTTCAATATAAGCATGGGGATTTTCAATACTATAACGCACACCAGCTTGCGCGGCCAAGCTCACCACCTTTTGCGGTTTATGCGTGGCAAATAATTCCATAATTTTGGTTTTATCGGCTAAGTCGACTTTTTCAAATTGAAAATCCGCGCTTTTTTTAAGAATTTCTAAACGGGCCAGTTTAATATTGACATCATAATAATCGTTTAAATTATCAATGCCCAAAACACGATAACCTTTACCGAGTAATAATTTGGAAAGATGAAAGCCGATAAATCCGGCGGCTCCGGTGACTAAAATGGTTTTTGGCATAGAGCCCATTCTAAAAGAGGGAAGTTGGACATAAAAAAATTTAATTTAAGCATTAAAGCATAAAATTCTAAAAAACTTAAGGCAAGCCCTAACCCGTCTTTTTAAATCCAAATATTTAAGTGACAATAGGTATATGACTATGGTTATATTATCATGGTCATGAAAGGGATTTATGGAAATCAAGGCGGGTGAATTCAAAGCTAAATGTTTGCAATTAATGGATGATGTGGCGGAAAAAGGTGGCGAGGTGATTATCACCAAACGCGGAAAAGCGATTGCCAGATTAGTTCCGATGGAGGAGTTCAAAAAATCATCGCGATCCTTTATGGGATGGATGAAAGGCAGTGTTAAAATTAAGGGCGACATTATTCATGCTTTAGAATCAGAATGGGAAGCCAATGGCTGACTGGCAAGGAATTGAACAGCCTTTATTATTAGACACACATGTTTGGATTTGGGCGATGGAAGGGAAAGCTTCTGCTTTAGGTTCCTCCGCCGTTCAGGCTTTGCAACGTTATCAAAAACTTAATTTGTTACGCATATCCATTATATCGGTTTGGGAAGTGGCCATGCTTGCTTCCAAAAATCGTTTGGAGTTTCAAGAAGGCCCTAGGCTTTGGATACAAAAAGCTTTGCAAGCACCGGGATTAGAATTGCTTCCGCTTAATCCAGAGAGTGCGATTTTGTCTACTGAATTGGGAGATGGTTTTCATCCCGATCCTGCAGATAGAATGTTAGTCGCAACTGCGATAGTGATAGACGCTTTATTGGTAACCGCCGATAATCGCATACAAGCTTATGCTAAAAAGAATAAGCGCCTGCGAATACTTGCTATTTAATGCTTATAGTCTCCACAACTCAATGCCCGCAGGCAATTGTTCGCGCGGCAAGAGATTTTTAATATCTGCCACTACACCCGTGCCATTGGTTAAAAGCATTTGCATAAAACCCCAGCCTTTTTCTTTATACGCGTCATGTGCCACCGCTAAAATAACGGCATCGGCAGGCTTTAAATCCTTTTCGGGAACAATAGTTAAGCCATATTCATGTTGGGCTTCATCAGGGTAACATACCGGATCCGTTACTTGTATTTCCAAACCATATTTTTTTAATTCGGTGATAATATCGGTTACTTTGGTATTACGCAAATCGGGCACATTTTCTTTAAAAGTTAAGCCGAGTATGGTCACTACGGGTGCGCCGGAATTAAAATTGACCTTGCCTTTTTTTAATAAGAGCTTCACAATTTGTTCGGCGACAAAAGCTCCCATACCATCATTGATGCGGCGACCGGACAAAATAACTTGCGGAATATATCCTAATTGCTCGGCTTTATGGGTGAGATAATAAGGATCCACGCCAATGCAATGTCCGCCTACTAATCCGGGAGAAAAAGGCAAGAAATTCCATTTGGTACGCGCCGCGGCTAATACGTCCATGGTATCAATGCCGATACGATGAAAAATAACTGAGAGTTCATTGATCAATGCAATATTTACATCACGTTGGGTATTTTCAATAACCTTTGCGGCTTCTGCAACCTTGATGCTGGCCGCTTTATACACGCCGGCTTTAACTACGGAAGAATAGACGTCGGCCACAATATCTAAGGTAGCGGCATCTTGTCCGGAAACGACTTTCATAATCTTGGTGAAAGTATGTTCATGATCGCCTGGATTAATGCGTTCGGGCGAATAGCCTACGGTAAAATCTTTTCCACAAATTAAACCCGAAGCTTTTTCTAAAACCGGCACGCAATCTTCTTCCGTGGCTCCAGGGTAAACTGTGCTTTCAAAAACCACAATAGTGCCTTTGCGCAAGGCTTTGCCTACGGTATACGAGGCTTTAAGCAAGGGAGTAAGATCGGGGCGATTCGCATCATTAACCGGCGTGGGAACGGCTACAATAATAAAATTGGCTTCGCTTAATTTGGCGGGATCATCGGTGTAAAGCGCTTGACCGGTGCTTAAATCTTCTTTGGAGATATCGCGATTGCGATCTAGGCCACTATTTAATTCCGCAACGCGGGTGGTGTTAATGTCGAAGCCGGTTACTTTTTGAGTTTTGCCGAAGGCTACTACAATCGGTAAACCTACATAACCTAAACCGACTACAGCTACTTTGCGATCATGACTCATGCTATCCCCTTACTATTTCTTCCTAAAAATAACTCGAGTCGTTGCAACTCGTTTTTTTTTGCAAGCGAAAAAGTTAAAACTGCGAACTTGAATTGGCATCTTTTTTTCACGCTAATACTGTATCATTAAATGCAGCTTAAATGTTGGGTAAAAATTGTATCAAAAGTGTTTAAGACGATAACACTTGGAATGGCTATATTTCAAAGCTTTGAAGTATGGAAATTATGGCTGAGATTACTCCAGAACAGGTTTTGCAAGCATTACAAAATGTGCAAGATCCGGACTTACATAAAAACATTGTAGAATTAAATTTTGTAAAAAATCTCGTCATTAAAGGTGGCGTGATAAAATTTGATGTGGAGCTTACCACACCCGCTTGCCCGGTAAAAGAAGATTTACAAAGACAATGTGTAGAATTAGTGAATGCTATTCCAGGGGTAACCTCGGTGAGTGCGAATATGACGGCGCAAACTAAGGCCACGGCCTTGGGACGTAAAACCGAACTCTTAAAAGATGTACGGCATATTATTGCGGTGGCTTCTGGTAAAGGAGGCGTAGGCAAATCTACGACCACGGCGAACTTGGCGGTAGCCTTAGCGCAAACCGGAGCGAAAGTGGGCATATTAGATGCCGACATTTATGGGCCCTCCATGAGCATCATGTTTAAAGTGCGTGAAGCACCTGTGCTCGATGACAAACAAAAATTGCATCCCGTAGTGGTGAATGGAATCAAAATTGTTTCTATGGCCATGTTTGCGGATGATGAAAAACCAGTGATTTGGCGTGGACCTATGGTCTCGCAAATGATTCAAAACTTTGTGCATAATGTGGTTTGGGGTGAGTTGGATTATTTGCTCATTGATATGCCACCAGGCACAGGAGATGTACAATTAACCTTAACGCAAACCGCACCAATATCGGGTGGCGTGATTATTACCACGCCACAAGAAGTTAGTGTATTGGATGCGAAAAAGGGTTTGAAAATGTTTCAAAAAGTTTCGGTACCGGTTTTAGGCGTGATCGAAAATATGAGTTATTTTATTTGTGATAATTGTTCCAAAAAACATTATATATTCCGTCAAGGTGGCGGCCAACGCATAGCGCAAAGCTTGGGGCTTCCATTCTTGGGAGAAATTCCTATTGAACCCGAAGTGAGTGAGGGTGGCGATATGGGTACGCCAATTGTGGAAAAAAATCCTAATTGTGAATCTAGTCGTATGTATAAGCAAATCGCTGGGGCCATTGCCTCAGAGCTTGCTATTATGGGCGCTACCCAGGGCGATATTTTAGCCGAATTTGATTTTAACTGGGAGTCATTACCTGAATATAAAGGCCAAAATGCTTAAAGTTGTAGCTCCGATAGGAATATTTAAAAAAGCAGACAATGTTTTATTGATTCGTTGGAATGATGCGACACAAACGGAGTTTTCTCTGCGTTCTTTGCGTAGCGCTTGTCCTTGTGCGGTTTGTGTTAATGAGTGGTCTGGTGAAAAAATTTTGGATGAGGCGAAAATTCCTGCAGATATAAAACCTACACGTTTATTTTCGGTAGGTCGATATGCTATGGGCATTCACTGGAGCGATGGGCATGCCACCGGAATTTTTAGTTATGATTTTTTAAAAAAAATAGTTCCCTAAAACACTTAGAATTCCAAATCTTTTCTGATATTCTAGTACACGATTTAACAAGAAAATAATCTTTGGGTTAATCTTTGGATATTGAGGCCTTGATTCTTCCTCTTGGGATGATTAACCTTGTATTCTTAGAAACTTCGTCGGATAATTTGACAAGGGTAATCATTTTTGGCGGATCAAAACGAACAACTGTATTTTAGAGACCTTTACCGGCATTCTGTGCTTACGCCAGAACAGGAAAAGGATTTGGTGGTGCGTACCAAAAATGGCGATGCCAAGTCTATGCATAAGCTTATTTTGGGAAATCTACGCTTTGTAGTTTCAATTGCTCGCCGTTATCAAGGCAAAGGGTTATCGTTATTAGAGCTAATCAATGAAGGCAATTTAGGATTGTATAAAGCGGCCAAACGCTATGATCCGGCTCGCGAAGTAAAATTCATTTCCTATGCGGTGTGGTGGATACGTCAAAGCATTCAAAAAGCGCTTTTTGAACAAGTGGGCGCCGTGCGTGTGCCTCCTAATAAATTAGCCTTAGTCAATCGTTTTAAAAAAGCTTTAATTCATAATGGCGGCGATTATGAAAAAACTATTTCGCAAGAAGAGTTTGCCGACAGCGAACAAGAAATTGCTGAAATCATGGAAAAAATCGCTGACGTTTCCTTGAATGCGCCTATTGGTGCAGACTCCGATGCTCGCGATGCTGTAACCACTTTGCTCGATGTATTAGGGAATGAAGGCAGCCAACATACGGATAATGAGAAAGCCGAGCTTTCTAGGGTTATTGATTCCGTGCTGGGCCAAATGTCGGAACGTGAAGAAAAAGTTTTGCGTATGTATTACGGCATCAACTATTCACGCGAATTTACTTTGGATGAAATTGGTAAAGAGCTAAAGCTCACTCGCGAACGCGTGAGGCAAATCAAAAATAAATCTTTGAGAAAACTATTGCGCTCCAAAGAAAGCAAAGACAAGCTTTTGCCCTTTGTTGAGGAAGATTAATAAAGCCTTCGAAAGCGGGTTTTAACCTTTTCTGTTCACTTTTGTACTTCTTTGTTTTTAATCTGCCACAATATAGTTCCTAAATTTTTGCTCCACTGCAATCAGAAATAGAATTTTCAGTTTATTCCATGTTATAATTGAATTATTCGAAGTTGAGGAAGAGTATTAAGTTCAAGATAAAATTAACCAAAAAGAAGAGCTATGCTTTATACGGCTTCGTTACTTTATGCTTGAGCCTGATCGCTTTATTTGCGTTATTCCATTTAAAGCCGAAATCCCTAGTGCTATACGAAGTGCCTTTTGGATTGGCCGGCAAAGTGGAAATACCCATGGGTCGAGAATTGAGCGATTCCGTTTTTATCGACAAATTAAAATCCCCCTTTAAAGAAAAATATTATCAAGCTCTTACCGCCAGAGACGCGGGTCGAACGGATGAAGCTTTAAAAATTTGGAAGGAAATTTCCGAATCTAATAAGCGCTGCATGCCGGTATATGTGCAAGCTATTTTCACTTTGATCAAAAGATTTCCTAGTAACTTGCAAGATACCTCACAAGTTTTTGTATGGTCACAAAAAGCCATGGCTGAAGATCCCAATTATCCATGGCTATGGTATGCGCTTGGGGTTTATCAAGACGCGCGTGGGAATGGGGAAAAGGCACGAAGAAATTATGAAGCAGCTCTATTAAGAGCGCCGCAATTTGTTTTCCCACAAATCGCTTTAGGAAAATTAGACATTCAGCGCGAAGAATTTACTTTAGCCAAGCGGCATTTTCGCAAGGCGATAAGCTTGATTGAAAATGAACCGAAAGCCAGTGCCGATGAAAGAGATGGATCTGGAGTATTTTTTCCTAAAGTGCCGTATGATGAACTTGCCTATGCTTTTTATGCAGAAGGCCAAGAGGATAGTGCCGAAGCAGTAATCATTTTTTCTGAAGGTAAAGAAATCAAAACGGCGCGACTACAATTGGTAAAGGCTTTATTACTTGAAGGCGAAGGAAATTTATTAGGCGCGCGTAAGATCTATAATCTTCTTTTACGCAAAAATCCGGAGGACACTAATGTACAAGTCGCTAAACGCACTTTAGGATTAAAAGCATCTACACGCTTACATAAGCAAAGTAAAATGGTATCAAGCAAAGAAGAAGCTTTATTTGCGATTTCCGTTTTGGAACCTTTGGCGCATAAATATCCTCGTCAGGCCACCTTGTGGATGGCTTTAGGGCAGGCTTATGCGCGACGTGGCTTACTCGGTATTGCGCATGAAAGTTTGGATTCAGGTTATAAATACGATAGTACCATAGAAGGCCTTAAAGAGTTAAGACAAGTTATCATGGCCGATTGGTTACATGAAGCAAAATCATTAGGTGAAAAAGTGGAACAGGTTGTGCAGCAAGATTCTTTAAAAATTAAAGAGATTAAATCCGCGCAACAAAATAAGGATGAAGAACAATATCAATTGCCGGATTTAGCTTTACTTGGAACTTATACTGCGGCTTGGGGTAGCCCGCGCGAAGAGGTGATGCGCGCTTATCCTCGTAAAAAATTTAGACAATTACCAAATGGGAATTTGCTGGATGTATTTGAGTATGAAGGTGTAAAACATGAATACTTATTAGGCTTTAGAGAAAATAGACTTTGGGGAGTGCGCGTTTTCGTAACAGATAGCACCGGCCATTCGGGTGATGTATTCGGACATATGATACGCCTTAAAGCAAAAATTTCTGGTGAAGGTAAAGGTACGGGCGAAGCAAATTGCACAGGTTACCGTAGCTTTCAAGGTGCGGTATGGGAAACTGACGATACTTTTGAATTCATGGCGCAATTTTCCAATAAGGAAACCCAAGTACGTATGGTACGTATGCGTCGCGAAGCTTTGCCAGAAAACCATCGTCTTTGCGATATGGTGCATTTTCTCGACGCTGATTTTTGGAAATGAAGCGCGTTTTAATCACGGGCGCAAGCTCGGGAATAGGTCTGGCGACCGCTAAATTATTGGCTCAAAATGGCTATCAAGTACTCGGAACAACGCGCAATTTAGCAGCGACACAAATCAAATTGGGGCCTAATTTACCTTTCCCTTTAATTGAAATGGATATGCATAATCCAGCTTCAATCGATAAAGGGTATGCGGAAGCCATACAAAAATTAGGCGCAATCGATGTGCTCATTAATAATGCCGGCATGGGTGAATTGGGTGCTGTGGAAGATACCTCTTTAGTATTTGCACGAGAATTATTTGAAGTGAATTATTTCTCTGTGGTGGCTCTGGTTAAAAAAATTATTCCTTCCATGCGTGAAAGAAAAACTGGCATCATTATTCAACTCGGCTCTATCGTACACGATTTGCAATTTCCTTTTAAAGCAGAATATTGCGCCAGCAAATCAGCGCTCACCAGTTTTTCTATGTCATTACGTTATGAATTAGCGCCCTATAAGGTGCGCGTGCATATTTTGGAACCCGGATGGGTGCGCAGCGAATTCCATAATCGCCTAAAGCCTATTAGCGATGTACACACACCCTATGGCGAAAGATTAAAACCCTTTTTGGACTTTACGCGCGATAGTGACACTCGCATAATTGATGGCGCTGGAGTAGCGCAGGTGATACGGGAAACTTTGGAAAATCCCAAAGCGCCGGTGCGTATTGCGGTGGGGCATGAAGCGAAAAAATTCCGGCGGGCCAGACGGTTTTTAAGCAATGCGATGTTGGATAAGCTTTTGTTATGGAAATTAGGGCGTAAAGAATTATTGTAGGGTAAACAAACCCGCTCTAGCTCTTTGCTCTAAGAATAAATCCACCAAAGTCAAAGCGGCCATGGCTTCGATAATCACGACGGCACGAGGTAATACGCAAGGATCGTGACGGCCTTTGGCTTCGAGGGTTTTGCTTTCCCCTTGTTTATTGACGGTTTGTTGCGGCAAAGAAATGGTTGCGGTGGGTTTAAAAGCGATGCGGCAAAAAATGGGTTCGCCATTGGTGATGCCACCTTGTACTCCGCCGGAACGATTGGTAACCGTGCCGATACGTCCCTCTTTGGTTATGAAAGCATCATTATGCTCGCTACCGCGTAAACGAGTGCCTGCAAAGCCGCTGCCCACTTCAAAACCTTTAGTAGCAGGAATAGATAAAAAAGCGCGCGCCAATTCGGCTTCGGCGCGATGAAATACCGGCTCGCCTAAACCTAATGGACAATTTTTAATCCATAATTCTATGACTCCGCCTAAAGAGTCGCGATTTTTTTTCGCCGCAGCAATGGCTTCTTCCATCAAGGCTGATGCGGCTATGTCGGGACAACGGATCATGCTGGCTTCCACTTGGGCCGAGGTCACTTGCGAGGCATCGAGAGTAGCGTATATGTTACCGACTTGCGCGACATAAGCGATGATTTCAGTTTGTCCGGCTAAGGCGAGAATTTTTTTAGCAATCGCGCCTGCGGCGACGCGCCCTATGGTTTCACGCGCGGAAGAGCGTCCACCGCCGCGATAATCCCGAAAACCATATTTAGCATCATAGGTGAAGTCCGCATGGGAAGGACGGTATAAAGTTTCCATATCGGAATAATCATGCGAGCGTTGATCTTCATTGCGCACTAACATGGCGATAGGAGTGCCGGTGGTTTTGCCTTCGAAAATGCCGGAAAGGATTTCCACTTGATCAGCTTCTTGCCGTGGCGTAGTTAATTTATTTTGCCCCGGCCGACGCTTATTAAGTTCAGCTTGAATTTCCGCTTCGCTGATTTCCAAACCAGCGGGACAGCCTTCTACCACAACGCCCACGCCTTTGCCATGGCTTTCGCCGAAGGTGGAGATTTTAAAAAGATTTCCGTAAATGCTAGACATTCGCCCTCATTGCAGCTTGGGATTATTTTTGTGGCGATCCGCATCGCGCTGGGTTTTCTTTTCCATATTGCGGACAAAGGCTTCGGTTAAATTAATACCCGTTTGATTAGCTAAGCATATCAAAACGAAAAGGACATCCGCCATTTCATCGGGAAGCTCTTTCGCCAAATCACTTTTTTTAAAACTCTGATCGCCATAAGTGCGCGCCATGATACGCGCCATTTCGCCCACTTCTTCCATAAGTATGGCCGTATTGGTGAGTTCAGAAAAATAACGCACACCAAATTCTTTAATCCAGCTATCCACTTTGTCTTGCGCTTCTTGTATGGTTATTTGTTCCACCACCACCGCCATTGCCTAAAATTGTTTGCTTGGCTTAAAGCCTTTAACCCGAAATGCAAAAGTAACAAAAGCCATGACTTTACCACTCCTTCACGAACAACTAACTTTATCTGTCCATGCTATATCGCGATTATATCAGTTGGTGGTTGCGGCCTAATTTCCTGCGCAGCTGGGGAAAACAAAGCAAGACGCTTTTTGCCGGACCTTGGGTAGGGGAATTCGGCTGGGAGCTGATGCATTGGCAAGGCTTTGTGCGCAAGCTGAGTCGACAATATTCCAAAACCATTATTTCTTGCCGCAAAGGCAATGAAGCTTTATATGCGGATTTTTCTCACGATTTTGTGTTTCATCAATTGCGTGGCGTGGCAGAATGTAATAGCCTACACAAAATGGAAAAACCTGAAGAAATGGAAAGTATTTTAGCGGAGATTCCCGATGGTGCCGACCATTTATCCCCTTTAGGTTTTCAGCCCTTGGAGCGACAAGAATTTATTCGCTATGGCAAACAACAAAAAGAGTGGGAATGCGATATTGTCTTTCATCCACGCGGACGAAATTTTGGTGGTGATCGCAATTGGAGTAAAGAAAATTGGCAAGAACTTTTGGGATCGTTTAAGCAAGCGGGTTTGAAATTAGCTTGCATTGGTTTGCGTTCCGCGACCTTAGACTTGGACGCTGATTTTATGGATTATCGCGATATTCCTTTATCGCAAACGCTTGATCTCATGGCTTCGGCGAAATTAGTTTTGGGTCCTTCATCCGGTCCTATGCATTTGGCATCGCTTTGTGGCACGCCACATTTGGTGTGGACGGATACTGAAAAATACGCGCATGGCCAAAGAAATCGCTATAAATATGAAGTGGTATGGAACCCATTTAAAACCCAAGCCATTGTTATTGATGAATATGGGTTTAATCCTTCGGTAAAAACTATTTTAGCACAGACATTAAGCTTTTTCGAAAAATCGTCTAAGTCCCCATAATTTTTTTCTTTAACTTTTCATGCAAAAATTTTTTACAAAAATTCAACATTGGGATATGCGTTGTTTGCGTGCACTGCAAGCTGTGCATTTACCTAAACCCATTTTCCGCTTGCTACAATTTATCGTGCGGACAGGCGATGGATGGATTTGGTTATTGATTGCTTTTCTGTTATGGATGAATAAATCTTGGCCGGATTTTAAGACCATTTTAATTCAATGTTTAGTGGCGCTTGCCGTCAGTCTTATTTTGTATTGGCCGATTAAGCTTGGTTTTAAACGCAAACGGCCGCATCATTTGAATTTGGGCATTGAAGCTAAAGTGCCTCCATTAGATAAATATTCATTTCCTTCGGGACATACCATGAATAATTTGGCAGTGGCTTTAAGCCTAGCCACCTTTATTCCCGAATTATTCTATTACTCTCTATTCATTCCTTTAGGGTTAGGTTTGTTAAGAGTGTTTTTTGGCGTACATTTTTTATCCGATATTGCAGCCGGCGCCTTATTGGGCATACTCAGCTTTGTGATTGCTAAACTCCTGCCCTTGCATTTTATGTAATGGATAAAGCGTTATTTACTACTGTTTCGCAGCCTTTTTTTATACAATACCTTTAAGATGCATAGTTTCCTTCGGAGCAAGACTTTCCTTTGCGCCCTTTACATGGCTTTATCTGCGGTTATTTTAACTGAAGCTGCGGAAAATGTCAGTGCTATGGGTAAAACACGTTTACCGACTCCTATTGATTCCACATCAATTTCTGCGGATAGTGTTAATCCTGCAAATCAAAATATTATATATGAATATTTAGCGAATCCCGTTTTGCAAATATTGACTTGGCCGGTAGAAACATTTTTAGTGCCAGCGGTTAATGTTTTGATTTATCCCACCAAGGCACCTTTGCGGTATGTGATAAATGAAAATGTCATTGATAGAACCATTCAACTCATTAGCTTTGGTGAAAAAAATCAAATGATGATTTATCCCACTTTGAATTTAGCGACGGGTACGAGCTCAAACACGGGACTTACTTTTCGTCACAATTCGATTTTTAGTCGACCCACGGAATCTTTGGTATCAAGATTAAACTTTTATGTAAATGGAGATACAAGATTTCGCACATATTTAACGATGAAAAATGTGATTGGAACCGATTTTTCTTTTAAAATTTCATTTGCTTTAAATCACATCAAAAATTATTCGGTACGTCAACCTGGAGATGGTGGGTATTGGTATTATGCAGATACCTCCTATGTCTATGGGGCACAACTTTCTCATCTTTTATTCGAAAAATTTTCCGCTACCATGGGCACAAGTTTTCGGGATAATTTATATAGCGAATCGCCTCCGCAGCCGGGGAATAAATTAACGAGCGATTTTTTTCGTAATGACAGTGGGCAAATAGATCCGCAATTACGTGGATTGAATCAAGCATGGTGGGATCAGTCTATGGGATTTGGCATTAGTCGTGATACACGTAGCAATGAAAATATTCCACTTTCAGGATCGAATTTTAGTTTCGGATGGGCTTATCATTACACGAATGCGCAACATGATTATCATGGTTGGGAAATGCTCGGTACGAAATACTTTAAACTAGGAGCAGAAACTTATGAAATATCTCCTCAGGAAGAACGCAAGCGCGGGAATTTAAGCATGAAAAAGTTTTTAGAGAATATGGAATATTCCAAATTAAGAGAACAAATATTTAATCGCAAAGTGATTGCTTTCCATTTTTATGCTGCGCAAAGTTATGAGGTGGCTGGTAATCATATGCCGGTTTATGGCTTGTCTACGCTTGGAAATGATACGCCGATGCGTGGCTATGGTGGAGCGCGTTTTAGGGATTATGCGTCGGTATCTACAGGAGCAGAATATCGTTTTCCGGTTATGCGTTTAGTAGAAGGTGTTTTATTTGATGAATATGGTAATGTGGGAAAAAGTATAGAGCGTATTGATTATTTGGGGTATAAAAATTCCTGGGGATTTGGTATTCGTGTAAGGCGTCCCGATATTTTTCTATTCCGCACGCAATTGGGATTTCATGGCTCACATGGAATACAATTGAATTTGTCAGTAGATGCACCTTATTAGTTTTTTTAATTTTCTTTAATGGTTTTTCTATTTCGTTCAGCATACGTGCTGTCTTTGCCTGCCCTACTGAGTTTGTTGGATTGGATGGCCGAAAAGCATAAAGTATTTATGACTTGGGAAACTCCCGAGTGGCGTGTATATCTCACGGGTTTATGGTTTTCTTTTTCCGCATGGACTATGGCCTTATTGTTTTTAGAAGCTTTACGCTATTTTAAAAATCAAGAGCATTCGAAATGGCGACAAATTATTTATGCGAAGTCTATAGCCACTTTACTCATTGCAGTACATTTGTGGATGGCGATCATTATAAGTATGGGATATCTAAAAGAATTTTTTCATTACCCTACGGTGCATGTACTAGAGTTTGCAGTCAATGAACCTTTAAATGCCTGGAGCATGGTCGCCGGTGTTTTATCCCCAATATGTATTTTGACATTAATTCTAGGGCCTTTAATTACGGTTTGGCATTTTCGTAAAAGTGGATTTTACTTAAGTCGGTGGACAGAAAAATTACCCAAGGTTTGGCGTTTAGGATTGATAGGATTCCTATTACTTAACACTATTATTAGTGGTGGAATGGCGCTTGGTTGGCATCGATTTCAAAATCCATTACCCCTTGATGCTAATTGGATGAGAGGGCTTTATCAATTTGTGCTTATGCAAAGCGGGAATAAAACTAATTTACAAACGCCGCATAGACTAGACATAATTGGAATCAAAACGCAAAATCCTTTTAATACTTTATTAATTATAAATGAAAGTTTGCGCAGTGATGCTTTTGTGCCGCAAACTGGATTTATCAATAACTTAAATGCCACAGTTATTGCTCCGCGTTTACAAAATATTTTTGCCGATAGCTTAACCACGGTTTTTTCTAAGGCGTGGACTAATTCGGGAGCTACCAATGTAAGCGTTCCCAGTATTTTAACTGGTGTGGCACCGGAAATGACGTCTTATGATTTTCACCGTTACCCCACTTTATTCAATGTGGCTCATGCTTTGGGATTCAAAACCTTTTTGATCACTTGTCAAGATTGGCAATGGGAACATTTTGATGAATTCTTTTTGGGCAACCATGTAGATTATGTAGTAACACGTCGCTCCTTCCATCGTCCACGCGATAATGATTTGGGTGTGGCGGATGCCTTACCTTTAGATTCATTGCGCAAAGAATTGAAATTATTAAAAGCTCAAGGGCAGAAATTTTTTGGTGTTATACAATTTAATGCCACCCATTATCCATATTATGGAGGCCCAGGTAAGAATCCTTATCCCGATGGATCTCTTGCGAAATATCAAACGGCAGTGCACTACTTGGATAGTGTGAATGCTGAAATATATCATATTCTTCAAGAAGAAGATTTACTATCCAGCACCTTAATCTATGGAACCGCTGATCATGGCGAAAATGTACACGCAAGAAACTTAGGGCGATTAGCGAGTTACTATGAGGAAGCTATGCGGGTACCGTATTGGATAAGTTACCCTGCTCAAGCGATGGAGATCGAGCAGTTTAAAAACTTAAGAGCTATGCAGTTAAAATGGAAAAATTCTCCGGTACAAAATTTAGACATAACCCCTACCGTATTAGATTTTTGGGGTGTATTAAATGTGGAACCTTTTCGTGGAAAATATTTGGGACATAGTTTATGGCAACCGGGCTGGGATAGCGTAAGGGTATTAAGTGCGCAGAATACTTGTGAAATAAGGGCTTGGAGCTTTGAAGGCTGTTACGTGCAAAATGGAAATTTTAAATTCATTATGAATAATGTACATAGCCCTCGTTTATATAATTTGCAAATGGATCCCATAGAAGATCATAACCTCTGGGAAGATAAAACTCAGCGAGAGCAACAAGTACCTTGGATTCGCAAGCATATTCATGCGATTAAAGGTCGTCTTGAACTTTGTCAACGTTTGGGTAAACAATGCCCAGAGAATATTTTAAAATAAACATGGCCACCGCGCATTCCGAATCTAGGCAGTTTATAAACAAAGGCTCACGCTTTATGTTTCTCGATAATGGTTCCAAAATTTTGGAACCATTAATGGTTTTGGTTTGTGCTAAAGCCTATGCTGGTGGGGAATGGGGCGTTTTTAAATATTATGAAAGCTTAATTCTCCTACTTTTGCGTTTGGCTTCTCTAGGACTGGATAGAGGCGTTATCTGGTACTATTCCAAATGTGCCGACGATAAAGAATATATTCAAAACTTTTCCCGCATCTTTAATTTGGTATTCACTTTGTCCTTGCTTATTGTTGGGTTTTTATTTTTGCAACAACTAGAATGGTTACCAGGTAAAGGTTTGTGGACGCATAATATTCCACAAATCGGCTTGGGTAAACTGATGTTGTTTTTGTTGGCTTTACCGTTGCAAGCAGGAACCTTATTGATGACGCAAGCGTTCATCAATAAAAAAATGTTGGGCTATAGTTTAATTGTCCGTAATTTTATTTTGCCATTTACCATTTATGGTCCAGCAATTTTTTTAGCCTGGACCTTTTGGAAACCCTATGGCTTAGCATGGCCTTATTTTATTGGAAACTTACTCGGCTTTGTTTTTTCCATTGTCGCTTGCATACGCTGTTACCATATTAAATGGGAAAATTGGTCTTGGTCGATTTTTCCGCCGTCACGCGTTTTAAAATTCTCATTACCACTTTCTACTACTGATTTTGTAATGAGTTTTGCGACGCGCATGGATGTAATATTACTCGCAAAATATGCGGGTATTGAAGCAGTAGAGGTTTATTCCATTATTGTTATGATAGCCAATACCCTGCGGTCTTTACGTCAATCTTTTGATGGCATTATGCTGGCTGTCTTTTCAAAACATGGCGATGATTTGCAAACTGAAAAAATGAAAAACTTTAATTATGCTACTTGGTTAGTGACGAGTGTACAAATCCCTATATTTTATTTTGCCTATTTTTTTGGTAAAGAATTACTAAGTCTAATTGGTGCAACTTATGCGCAAGGAAATATTGCTCTTTTGATTGCCGTATTCTTTATATTGATCAATAATATCGGAGCTTTTTCCGGTCAAGTTATTATGGGAATGGGTAAAAGCTTTATGATACCCGTTTCCCAGGGGATATTTTTTTGTTTGAGCACGACCTTAAATTTTTTGCTGGTTCCGCATTGGGGCTTAGAAGGGGCGGCCTTCGCCATAGGCTTATCGAATTTTGTAGGCGGATTAACGGTATTTATTGGATTAAGAATTTTTACTAAATCTTGGTTTGTACAGTGGAATTATATTTGGCCAATGTTTTTGAGCCTCATTATTTTTGCTCCTTTCGCCCTTATCCAATCTTTCAATAATTTGCATCTAGGATTAAGGGTAATACTTTTTACTTTGCCATTAATCATTTTTGGACTAATTACTAAGCATTACTGGAAAAAATTTAATACTTATCATGCCTAATAAAATCTGCGTATTGGGGCATCATGAATTAGATTATCCACGTAATCAATGCATACAAAAATTGATTGCATTAACCGGAAGAGAAATCATACTTTGCCATTCACGCGCGGCGTTTCCTTGGCGGCATTTCATTTTAGCGTGGAAATATCTTAAAGTTCATCGCCAAATAAGTTGTATTTGGATCACGGAGGGTGGCCATCGCTTAGTTCCTTGGATAAAGCTTTTCGCGTTATTAACGCATAAAAAAATTGTTTTCGATCCTTTTATTTCTCGTTATAATACACGTATCGAAGATCGCCAGCTTTATAAACGCGGTGGATTACAAGCATGGATTTGTTTATGGCAAGATTGGTCGGGTTGTTTTTTTGCCGACTATTTGATTTTCGATACTGCGGAGCATAAACATTACTTTTATCACAAATATCATTTGTCGCAACCCTTTACCATTATTCCTGTTGGAGTGGATGAAAATATTTTTCACTTACGCAAAAAAGTCACCCTAGTTGATTCTTCTATGGTACAAAACAAAACGCAAATTTTATTTTATGGAAGTTATATCCCTCTGCAAGGAATTGATACCATATTAAAAGCCGCGGAAATTTTAAAAGACAATAGTAACATGGCATTTACCCTGATAGGCAAAGGACAAACTTATGCACAAATGCGAGCATTAGCGCAACAGTTAAAACTCACCCATGTTGGATTTTTAGATTGGATGACTCCGGAAGAATTAGCTCTTAAAATTCAGCAAGCGGATATTTGCTTAGGTATTTTTGGGGATACGGTGAAAGCGGGGAATGTGGTTCCCAATAAAATAGTACAATGTGCGGCCATGGGAAAAGCCATGATTACTAGGGATTCCGAAGCGATTAGGCATTATTTTCAGGATCAAACAGATTTGATTTTAGTTCCGGCTGCAAATGCAGAAGCTTTATGTGAGCAAATTAAAGTTTTGTGTGAGAACAGCATCTTTGGCAAAAAACTGGAACAAAATACCCGCATAATTTTCGAGAATTATTTTTCCTTACACGGTACATTAAAGCCTATGGAACGGTTATTAAAACAAGTTGAAGCTTAAAAGTGAAGGTTAGCGAACAAACAGGCTGCAACTTTAACTCTGCGTATACTGGACTTAGAACAGATATATTGGATTTAATTGATTTCCAACCCAAAACAGTATTAGATGTAGGCTGTGCTACCGGAAAAATGGGAGCTTTTTTTCAACAAAAATATGGTTCTATTGTTACTGGAATAGAATATGATCCGGCTATGGCTTTACAAGCTGAAAATCATTTGGAAAAAGTTTGGCAGGGTGATTTGAACCAAACGGATTTGCTTTCTTTTGCACACCCCCATTTATACGACTTAATTCTCTTCGGAGATGTGCTCGAGCATTTAATTGATCCTTGGTTAATATTAAAGCAGGCCAGTTCCTTATTATCTGCCAAAGGTAAAGTGGTGCTTAGTGTTCCAAATATTGGACATTACACAACGCTGGTTGATTTGATTTTATTTAGGCGCTGGCCCTATCGTAAACGGGGTATTCACGATTCGACTCATCTACGATTTTTTACTCACAAAAACACTTTAGAAATGATCGATCAGGCTGGACTTTTATCGATTAAAGAAAAGCGCAATTTAAGAGTACGCGAAAGCAGCTGTCCCTTTGATTGTTTAGCGAGTTTAATGGATTATTGGCCCTTTCGAAGTTTTTTAACATTTCAATATTTGCATCTGGTGAGCAAAAAAAATCAGGAATAGCTAGGCAAGTTTACCGCTAATATTGTGAACACCCACTTTTTTTAAATCTCAACCAAAAATACTTTCGACGAGTTTTCCCTAGGAAGTTTAGGCTCAAAGCTTGACCCTGCATTATCAAAAAAGCTATATATGACCTGTTTCCTCAACGAGGAATAAGAGTTTAAAAGGTTGATTAGCTATTCTTTTCATTGACTTGAAAAGAGGGGAAGGAAATGTTTATGTCAGTACAAAGTTTTGCTCCTAAAACTATGAAGCTCAGCGTGCTTACCGCTGCTTTGCAAGAGTTAACTCCACGCGCCAAACGTGATGCGGATCCCGATTTAGCCATTGAAGATTGGTTGCAATTTTCGAAGGATATTAATTCTCCTAATATTCAATTGTCATCCGCTTTACATCCTTCGGAAAGCGATATTCCTGCCGAAGCTTTGCTGGACCCTGTGGCGAATACCTTGGACCTTCGTCAACCTTTTAATAAAGAACGTGCGACACGCGTGCAAGCGGCTATGAAGGCCACGGGAGTGGGTCTTTCGGACTTGGGTTATTTCGATAATATGTTGCATGAAGATAATGTGATTCGCCAAAAAAAGATGGATTTTATGTTACGGGTCTTTGACGCGGCGGTGTTACTGGGAACCGATGCGGTATGTGGTTTTGTAGGACGCAATCAAAAACTCTCTATGGATCAAAACTTGATTATGTTCGAAGAAACCTTTGTACCTTTGCTTAAAGAAGCGAAAACGCGTGGCTTAACTTATCGCGTAGAACAATGCCCTATGCCCGGCTGGACTGTGCTAGACAATTGGCATAATAATATTGCCTATGCGCCAGGCCCTTGGATTGCCTTACATAAAATTTGTGAAAAGCATGGTGTAGGAAATCAATTTCGTATCCATTATGATCCCTCTCATGCCATATTAATGGGACAAGATACGCGTTCATTATTTCAATACTTAAAAGACACCGGATATAATTTTTTAATCGCAGGTTTTCATGTTAAAGGTCAAGTAGTAGATTCGCGCGGTGTTTCCGCTTGGGGTTATGGCGGTCAAACTTTGGAACGCGGCGATTGGAAAAATGGAAAGCCTTCAGAAAACCCAGCCGATCACGGTAATGCTTGGAAAAAGCAAGTCGTGTTGGCTGAACATGAATTGCCTGGGACAGCAAAGCATGATCCATTAGCCTATTTGCAAAATCGTTCGGTGGATTGGCTTGATCATCAACTCGCCGCTCGTGAATTGCTCAACATCGATGCGGAGAATACTTATTTGGTGGTAGAACATGAATATCCCAAAGCACGTATTCAGGATAAGGCAAAATTAGCACCCATCTTAAAAGGTTCTTTAGCTTTCACAAGAGCTATCGATGAAGCGGCTGCTTGTATGTATGCCTTACAGCATGAAGTATTGGCAGCACAAGGTATTCCGGTACAAGGCTATGGCCGTGAAGCTTATCGATCATAAAAAAGATCCTAAAAACGAACTTAAAGTTTTAAAAACACTAATTAAGTGAAAAAAATAAATCGAGAAATTTCGTAACGTTTATGTTACGATCAGAATAATGTTTGTAAACAAATTTTTTTGCATTTTTAACATCAAGAGCAATTATGAGCCATGAAATATATAAGAGAAAATTAAGGGCCGGCATCGTTGGGGGAGGCTCAGGCGCTTTCATTGGAGCGGTACATCGTATTGCTGCTGAGTTAGATGGGCAAGCGGAAATACAGGCTTGTGCTTTATCTTCCGATCCAATTCGAGCAATGGAAAGTGCCGCAGCTTGGTATATCGAAAGAGGCTATGAAAGCTATATTACCATGGCCGAAACAGAATGTCAGCTCAAAAATGGCATTGATTTTGTGATTGTGGCTACACCTAACAATTTGCATTTTGCAGTCGCAAAAAAGTTTTTGGAAAATGGCATTAATGTGGTGTGTGATAAGCCGATGACTTTCACCATTGAAGAAGCGAAAGAATTAATTAAAATCGTCGAAGAAAAAAAATTAATATTCGCTTTAACCCATACCTATACAGGTTACCCTTGTGTACGGCATGCGAGAGAAATTGTTAAGCGCGGTGAATTAGGAGATATTCGCAAAGTAGTGGTAGAGTATCATCAAGACTGGTTGATGGAAGCTGTGGAAAAAATGGGCAATAAGCAAGCCGCATGGCGCACGGATCCTAACAAGGCCGGCATCTCTTGTTGCGTGGGAGATATTGGTACGCATGGCGAAAATATGGTGGAATATATAACGGGATTAAAAATAAAATCCCTCTGCGCGGATTTCACGTCCTTTGTGGCAGGCCGGCAATTAGAAGATGATGCAAATATATTGTTACGCTTAGAAAATGGCGGCAAAGGCATTTTATCGGCTTCGCAAATCGCTTGCGGCGAAGAAAATAATTTGCGCATTCGTATTTATGGCAGCAAAGCTTCTTTGGAATGGGGACAGCAAGAGCCGAACACTTTGATTTTTAAACAGCAGGATAAGCCTTGGCAACATTTACGCACTGGACATAGTTATATGTCTGAGGCGGCTAAACAAGGCACACGAGTTCCTAATGGGCATCCCGAAGGCTATTTTGAAGCCTTTGCGAATATTTATAAAATGGCCATTCAAGACATTCGTCGTCTTAAAGCAGGAGAACCTTTGGTGGGCGATTACCCTAATGTATATGATGGTTTACGTGGCATGCAATTTGTGGTGAAAGCTGTAGAGAGCGCAAAAAATGGTGCAACTTGGGTGGAATTATAAATCATGGCTAGCCAATCCAAAAACATTTCCACAATATCGGTAAAACCCGAAAACTTGCTAGCCAGTATAGCAGAAAAGCCCAAGCTGTGGAAACCGATTTTTGAGCGTTTTTTATTGGCCTCACGTTGGTACAGTGCCAAAGGCAAAAAGCTAGTAGGCATAAAACTAATACAGAGCTACACTTTTCATCATCAAGAAAATTTCCATATTTTATTGTTAGAATGTGAATTTGAAAAAAAAGTTACCGAAACTTATGTGTTACCTATTGCTGCCTTGCAAGGTAAAGTGGAAGAGCAATTTTCCCAAACCTTTCCCCATGGAATTATAGCGCCGTATCAAGTTGAAAATGCAAAAGGAATTTTTGTCGACGCATTATTTTCTCAAGAATTCCGCCAAGCCTTATTAGCTTTTTTATTGGAAGAGCCGCCAAATAAATTACCCAAAACGTCACGTTTAAGTAGCGTGGATCAAAGTAATTCGGGCATTATTTATGGGAAAGAATATTTTCTGAAAATTTATCGTCGCGTAGAATTAGGAATAAATCCTGAACCGGAATTGCTACAAGCCTTAAGTGAACAAACTACTTTATCCTGTATACCAAAATTTGTGGCGCAATTGGAAATGGAAAATGCTGAGCAAAAACCTTTCACTGTAGCTTTATTATCAAAAAATATCCCTCATCGAGAAAATGCTTGGGAACTGTTTTTAGGCATGGCAAAAAAATATTTGCAAAAAGCCAATAAAGCTTCAGAAGGTCCTGAGCCTATTGCCAATAAGGATTTGGCCCTAGTGCATTTATTAGGACAAAGAACAGCAGAACTGCACATGTCATTGCAAAAATTAAAAGGTAAAGCGTTCAAGCCTGAAAAATTTACGCCAGCATCGGAACAAGCCGCGCAGAAAAACTTTGTTTTAACGGTCAATCAAACGCTTAAAGATATGCGATTGGCCATGCCCAAGTGGCCCAAGTCAATGCAAGATAAAGCACAATTTATTTTAAAGCAAGCACACAAAATGAAGGGCGTATTAAATGCCGCAGCGGAACTTAATACCGAACTCACCGCTTCGCAAAAAATTCGTGTACATGGCGATTATCATTTGGGACAAGTGCTTTTTAATGGAATAGATTTTGTCATTATCGATTTTGAAGGCGAACCCTTAAGAAATTTTGCAGATCGTAGAGAAAAACAAAGTGCTTTGAAAGATGTAGCGGGAATGCTACGCTCGTTTCATTATGCCGCGCAGAGTGCTTGGATCGATTCGGGATCGGATCCCAAGCTTTCATCTTGGAGTGAATTTTGGTTTCAATCCTTTCAAAGAGCCTTTTTAGGGGCTTATTTTTCGGCTATGGATAAAACCAGTTTACTGCCCAAAAAAACTAGCGCTAATCAAAACACCAAGCACAATAAAATCATGGCACAAAGAGAACTTTGGTTACAAGCGTTTGTTCTTGAAAAAGCATTTTATGAATTACGTTATGAAATTCATAATCGACCCAGTTGGGCTATGGTTCCCTTAATGGGAATTTTAAATTTACTAGAATAATTAATATTTTACTTTCATGAAAATAAAAACCCGACCCATATATGGATCGGGCGGTTGCGCGGGGGAAAGTAAACGAAGATGTTTATTTTTGGGGTGCAATAAGTGTATCCGTTACACAATGCTGTGTATTCATTTGCAATTTGATTTTATTGACAAGCTCAGTATTTGTTCCTGCATTTTTTAGCATCACTCTTAATGAATCACAAGTATAATGTGGTGCTGGGGGAGGAGTAACAATAACTGTGTCCATGACGCAATGTTGGGCGACCATTTGTGCTTTGAGTTTAGCAATGAGCTCGGAATTAGTTCCAGCATTTTTCAAAAGTATTCTCAAGGTATCGCAAGTATAATGCGGTACTGGAGGAGGAGTAACAATAACCGTGTCCATGGTACAATGTTGGGCAAGCATTTGTGCTTTGAGTTTAGCAATGAGCTCGGAATTAGTTCCAGCGTTTTTCAAAAGTATTCTCAAGGTATCGCAAGTATAATGGGGTACTGGAGGAGGAATAACAATAACTGTGTCGATAATACAATGTTTTAACGACATTTGCGCAAGTAACATTTTTTTATAAGTGGAGTCATTTCCTGCATGTTTCAACATCATGCGCAGCGAATCGCAACTGGGTAAATTAGTGGAATCTGGTTTTGGAGGGACAATGGTGGTATCATGAGGAATAGGTTTAGGTAAGGAGTCGGAAAGCTTTATTTCTTTAATTAAACAATAACGTACATTTTTTCCTGTTCCGTCTTTCTCCCATTTGGAACATTCATCTTTGCAGTAATAAGCAAATTGATTTTTGAAATCTACTTTACCACCATCAATAGTAAATTTGATCCAATCGCATTGAGTTTTGGCATCAGGCCGGGTAATGCTTGAAGAATCCTTTACATGGGTACTGTCGCTCGTATGGTTTTCAATACACTGGGACAAATATTTGGTTTTGAGGGTGCTGGTATCGCTGGGATTTAAAGTGAGTTTAGCTTTCATTTCCACGCAAGAAGGTGTGGTCTTTTCTACCAATCGTAAGGCGATATTATCAGGTGTTGTGGCGTTAGTTTGATTTTGATTTGCATTAGTATTGTCTAAAATATTTTGACATCCAATTAGTATAGAGCCCGCCAAGGCTAATCCAATTAATGAAGAGTTGAATAGAAAGGGTTTGCGCATAATTCCTCCGAGTTAGTGTTACTGATTTAAGAATACTCGCAAGTGAGCGCAGAACAAAGCGCAAGGGACAACAAATACGAGGATATTTTGTCCTCATTAAAAACTAGGTTAAACGAAAAAAATCATCATTTTACTAAGTAAATCAAAGAAAAATCATAAAAAATGAAGATGAAATAAAAAAACCTCAAAAATATATAGTCCAAAATGTCCTCACTTTTCAAAGGATGTGCCTTTTCAATTTTACTTTAGGTGTTATACTTGAAACATGGAAGCCAAATTTAAAAATGCTCCGCAGGTCATGCAGTATTTAAATTATCGCGATTATATGCGTGATTATTTTGAATATCAAAAATCCATTAATATTAATTTTTCGCAAAGAAATTTTGCGCGCGAAATCGGTTTACCGGTTTCCTGTTCTAGTCTCTGGCCAGCAATTGTGAAAGGCCGAAGAAATTTAAGTGCTAATTTGCGAATTAAGTTTGGCAAGGCCATGCAGCTGAATGAAAGAGAGTATTCCTATTTTGAATTGCTCGTGCAATTTAATCAAGCCAAAGGCATGGTGGAAAAGAATCATTTTTTTGCGTCATTAAGTAAATTTCGTAGTTCAAAAGCACAAATAGTGAATGCAACCCAGTACAAATTTTATTCTAAATGGTATTATTCTGCTGTGCGAAATTATTTTTGTATTGATGAAAAGCAACGCCATCCGCAAATGATAGCTGGAAAAATATTTCCCGCCCTTACCACGGCTCAGGTGGAAGAATCTATTGAATTATTATTAGAGTTGGATTTAATAAAAAAAACTGCTGCGGGTTATAAGGTAACGAATAAGCATATTTCCACGGAAAAAGATGTGCAAGCCATGGCTGCTAAGCAACATATTTTGGAACTAATTGACATGTCGCAAGAGGTTTTTGAAAAAGTGCCCGCAAATTCTCGTCAATACAATGCTTTAATGTTTTCTGTTTCAGAAAAAGGGTTTCAAACCATTAAAGACCGAATCCGTTCTTTCCAAGAAGAGTTGCGAGAAATTATTGATAAAGATGAAAAAGAAGATCGTCTCTATACTTTAAATATGCAGCTATTTCCCAATTCAAAGGCTCACTAAAATGCTTACGGGGAAAAAGGCATGTAGCCTAATATTCCTGCTAGTAATACTTTCCATTGGTATTTTTATTAATTGCTCCAAAAATCCACTTGCAGACGGAGGAAGCTCCGGAGTGGACAATCCTCAATTGGCTTTTACTTTCCATGATGAAAGTGGATTAAATATTCGCTTGTCGGGTAGCGTAAGTCTCTATGCTGAAAATTTAAATCCAGTTAATAATTCAATTCCTCTCGCTAAACAAATAACCATTAATAGCGCCAAAGTTTATTTTTCAGCTTCAGATATAAATCCCGCTATACAGGCCTTAACACAAAAAATAACTCTCAATAAAAAGTCAGCTTTTTCCATTGCAGGTGATTCCCTTATTCGCTTTAATGCTGTTTTAGCGAGCGATGCAAATTCCGGCAATGTAATTTTTCATATACGCTATAATAAAAATAGTAATCAATTTGAAGATTCCATTGGGAATCCAATTGGAAAATATAAAATCCAAGCCAAGGCATTAAAATCGGTGATACTACTTATTGACCGAAGTAAAATTCCAGCAGGTAACATTCATGTCTACATACAAGGCACCCCATATCAGGCACAAGGTAGTGGAAACACCATTACTATGTATGGATTACCTACGGGAAAATATATCGCGCGCGTGATATCACCTACGGGTGAGATTTACAAATTGTCACAATACTTAGATACTCAAGTCAATAAATCGTATTCACTTACGGATACTACTGGAGCACCTATTGAAACCACAATCGTTGTAAAACCCGGTGTTAATCAAGCTCCTAAGGTAAATGCAGGCATAGATAAAATCGTAAACAAATCGGATTCCACCTTTATGTTAGTTGGTTTCGTAAGCGATGACACTCTTCCTTTGCCACATAATATTACACAACAATGGTCACAAATTAGCGGGCCAAATTTTGCAATCATTCATACCCCAGAAAATTTAAACACGCGCGTAAACTTTTCTGCTGAGGGTAATTATATTTTCCAATTAACCGTATCAGATGGGATTTTAAGTAGTAGCGATACCATAAAATTAGCGGTAATAAATCCTCAGGTAAGCACAATTAATATTATAAGTCCTCGGCTTGGTGATACTTTATTTACCAATAGTATATCCAGCATCCGATGGAGGTATGATATAGCCACTTCGGTACGAATCGATCTTTCTATCAATGGAGGAAGCACTTGGGCATTAGTTGACACCGCCGTATCTATGACTGGAGTCGAAAATAATTATTCTTGGACTTTGCCTAGCGTGCTTTCGCCTAGTGATTCTACATTGCAGATTTCGAGTAATTGTATGGTAAGGCTAACAACCAAGGACGGTAAATATATTAGTGGTTTATCGAATGGATCATTTACTATTACGCGTTAATCGCGCTTTAAGTTAAATTTCTGTTAGTAAAACTTTCACTTTGTTTTCAATTAAATTTCTGATTTCGCGAAACTGCTCGGGTTCCATATGTTTTGGATCGGGGATTTGCCAATCGTTACGGCGTTTCGCTTTTACAAAAGGGCAAGCATCACCGCAACCCATAGTCACCACGGCATCATATTCTACATCGGGAATTTCAGTAAGAGATTTCGATCCATGCTTGCTTAAGTCATAACTCAGTTCAGCCATAGACGCTATGGCTTTAGGATTAACAATGCCTGAGGGCTTAGAACCCGAACTAAAGCTTTCCACAAGGCCGGCACCATGAATTTTTGCAAAGGCTTCGGCCATTTGACTGCGATTAGAATTCTCAATACAAACGAAAAGTAATTTTTTCATAAATAAATCCTTTAAAATGGAAGGTAACTTTTAGGGTACGGTTGGTTTTTTGGGAATTAACCAATTAAAAATCAAGATGGCTAAGGTTGCGCCTATGATTTGTGAGACAATAAAACAAGGTGCATCTTGAGGACGAATGCCGGTAAAGGTATCTGTGACGGTGCGAGCCAAAGTAACTATGGGGTTCGCAAATGAAGTCGAAGAGGTAAACCAATAGGCAGAGAGAATATAAGCTCCCACCCCATAAGGAATGGCTTGTGGTTTGCGTCGACTGCATCCCATGAGGACGCCGAATAATCCAAAGGTGGCGATACATTCACTGAACCATTGCGGCCAACCGGCGCGAATATGTTGTGATGCAAAAAATAGTGGTTTAGCAAACATAATATTCGCTGCGGCAACCCCTGCAAAAGCACCGAGCGTTTGTCCCGATAAGTAAACCCAAAATTGTTTCCTAGATTTTTGTCCCATAAAAACTTCCATGGCGGAAACGAGCGGATTAAAATGCGCGCCCGATATCGATTCAAAAAGTAAAATGAGCACAACCAGCAAAGCGCCGGTAGCTAAGGAATTTGCTAGCAAAGCAATTCCCGCATTACCGTTAGATAGGGTATCACCCATAATACCGGAACCGACAATACCTGCCAACAATAAAGCGGTGCCAATGGCTTCGCTTATAAAGATTTTTAAGGAATTATTTACAGCCACATGGCACATCGCAATAATTTGATTTACAACAGTTAGTACAACTACAATCAGAAGTGCAACAGCAGGTTGAAGATTTTCTAATCCAAAGAGATTTAAATTTTTCCAAGATTACAGACATAATTTCTCCTTATTAACAACATGAACGTTGATGATCTTTATCTAAATGTGAAAAAAGCTTTTGCATGCGTGACCAGAGTTTTTGCAAATTTTTCCAGTCTAAGCAGTAACATGAGCGCGGCCCATCGATTTCCCCTTGAATTAAACCAGCCTCTTTTAATGCCTTTAAATGTTGGCTTACGGTGCTTTGGGCCAAGGGCAAAGCTTCTACCAAGTCTCCGCAAATGCAAGTATTTTTTTCGGCCAAAATTCTTACAATGGCTATACGTGCGGGATGTGAAAGAGCCTTTGCAAATTCGGCCATGACTAAATCCGCTTCGGTAAAATCGTTTTTTTTATTTATCGCCATAAATTTACTGCCTGTTTTTCAATTAATCTTATATCGTGAATATACGATTAATTGAAGCGCTTGTCCAGCAAAATCTTGTATGGCCCGAAACAGGATGTTTTCTTGGGATATGCAATGGGGAAATTATGGCCAAAGTATGGGGAAACTTTAGAAACCAAATAAGTTTCTGTTTCATAAATTTTAATAAATTCTGAAAATTAGGGTCAAAAAATGAATAAAAAGGTTAATACCTTGACAATATGTCGGAAACTAGATAAACTATTTAAGTTTCCATGGGAATAGTGAAATCTAATGACACCTGAGCTAGAAAATAAACAACGCATATTAGAGACGGCTCGGTCTTTGTTTTTCCAATTTGGCTTTAGTCAAGTAACCATGGAACAGGTCGCCACCCAATTAGGGATGAGCAAAAAAACGCTTTATCAATACTTTGCGAGTAAAGAAGAGTTATTACAAGACGTGGCTAGCGCTTATTTACTGGCATGTGATGAGCGTATGCTGTTGATTTACAAAGATCCCAAACTAGATGTTTTGGAACGCTTTCAAAATATTATTGCGGATTTGGTTTCGGAATACAGTAAATTTAGCAGTGCGCTCGTTTACGATTTGAAACGCAGCATGCCACAAATTTGGCAACAAGTGGAAGAACATCGCAAACATTGTATTAAAACTTATTTTGGTGATCTCATTCGTGAGGGAATAAAGAAAAAAATCTTTCGAGAAGATATTGATGCGGAACTTTTTTTAATTATATATACCAATGTGGTACAAAGCACACTAAATCCAAATGTATTATCCGAGTTACCCTTTCAGCCGGCACTCGTTTTTGACACCATTATTAAAGTCCTTTTTCAAGGCCTATTGACCGATAAAGCCAGGATCAAATACCATGCAAAACCATAGATTTTCTTTTTCTGTAATCCTTTCGAAATTATTCCTCGGTGGAGCGGTTTTATTACCGACTTTACTTACTGCGGAAACTTTGAATTTGTCACAAGCCGTGAAACAAGCTTTAGCAAACAGCGAAGAAGCGAAAATGTCGCAAGAGAAAAAGCTTAATGCCGAAGCACGTAAGCAAGAAGCTTGGTCGGGAGCTTTCCCAAATGTAACAGGTTATGGTTCGGCAGGACGCAGCCAGTCACCATTTCCGCCGTTCATTCCAAGTATGCCAGATTCAAATGGAAAAATCCCTTCAAAATATATGACCATGAATTCTTTTACTTATGGCGCTCAAGTTAATCAAAGCCTTTACTCCTTTGGCCGTTTAGGGCAAACAATTAAGATGGCTGGCATATATGATAAGTCTCAAGAGGCTACGCTTACGCGTTCATTACAAGAATTACAAATACAAACTTTGGACGCTTATTTTGGAGTGGTTTTAGCAAAGGCTCATTGGGAAACCTTGGAAGCCTCTTTGCAAAGACAAAAAAAATTGGTGGATTATTTACAACAAAATTTCAAAATGGGTGCAGGTCAAAGGTCCTTAGTTTTACTGGCAGTTTCCTCTACTAAAGCACTTGAGCCACAACGTATTCGTGCAGAAAGAGACTATCAAGCCGCTCGCATGAGTTTTAATCGATTGATTGGACAGCCTATTGATGCAGTAAGTGAAATGGATACTGCAGCCTCTTTTGCTATGCAACCCATCACAGATATTAATGCCGAACAAGGTGTGAGTGAAGCTTTAAAAAATCGTGCAGATTTAAAAGCTTTGCATTTACAAAAAGATTTTTTAAGAGAAGCGTCCAAATTTCAAAATATGTTGTATTTGCCGAGCTTAGGTTTTCAAGGCAAGTATGGCGTATTGGCTTATAAGACTAAAGATTTGTTTAACAAAGACAATTTAGATTGGCAATTTGGAATAGGCTTGAATTGGCAAATATTTGATGGTTTCGGTAATTCCGCGCGAGCGAAACAAACCTTATCCGACTCCCGTAACTTAGAATATACCGAGAGTAAAGCATTGAACATGGTACGTATTGAAATTGCCAGTGACTTGAGTGAACAAAATGCTTCGGACTCGGCCCTAAGTGCTGCTATAGAAGGTTTGCAAGCCGCTACCGATGCACGTGCATTATTAGCTGAAGACTTTGCCGCAGGCAAAGGACAAATTAATGACATACTCACAGCAGAAACAAATTTGCGCGATGCCGAATTCGGTATTTTATTTGCGCGATACCAACGCGTTCGCTCTATTGCGGCGCTTAAACTAGCCTTAGGCAAAGATTTATTTTAGGAGGTTTTATGAATACCCGTCACATAGTTCTCTTAGCCATTACGACTGCATCTATTGCATTTTTGGGATGCAAAAAAAAGGATGAAGAAAAAAAACCAGATGCTGGATTGGAATCCACTCAAGGAGTGCATATTGTTAGCGCAAAAGTTACCGTCTCTTCATTTGAAGACTGGGGTAATTATAGCGCTGATTTACGTGGAGCGAATGATGCCGTGCTCACCAGTGGCATGGGCGGTCGTGTCACCAATGTTTTAGAAGTTGGGCGTGCCGTTAAAGCAGGTCAAGCATTGTGTGATATTGAAAGCAATCGTTTTCAAGCTATAGTCATGCAAGCGCAATCCCAAGTCGATGTCGCCAAAAACGAAGTCGAAAGAATGAAAACCAATGTGGACAAGGGCTTTGTCGGCAAAACCGCTTTGGATAATGCTAATCTGGGTTATCAAGCCGCTCGTGTAGCTTATTTACAAGCGCAAAGAACTTATGAAGACAGCCGTTGCCAAGCTCCTTTCACCGGTATTTTGGTGAGCCGAACTATTGAGAAATTTCAAACCATTGGTCCTGGAATGCCAACAGTGCGTTTATCGAGCATCGATAAACTTGAAGCGGTAGTAGCTATTCCCGAAAATGAAAGCAGTGATTTTACTGAGGGTGAAAAGGCAGCATTTTACTTGATTCAAGACACCACAAAGGTTTTTTACGGAAAATTAAAAAGCTTGGATAAGGCAGTCGAATCACGTAACCGAACCGTTACGGCTAGAATTGAAATTCCAAATACGGGATTAAAACTAAGACCGGGTATGGTTGGTCGTGCACGCATTTTACGTAAAACCTTTAAAGATGCCATTATGGTTCCTTCTCAAGCGGTACTGCGTTTACAAGAGGGAACTTTTGTGATGTTATATGTCGAAGGAAAAGCTAAACAAGTACCGGTTACTTTAGGTCGCTCCGAAGGCAATACCGTACAGGTGTTAACCGGTTTGAAAGCGGATGATAATTTAATTGTAACAGGTGGCTTCCAAGTTTCGGATGGAATGTCAATTAAAAACTAGGCCATTAAGGCAGGAATGCCATCAATCATAATTACGCCTTGGCCCCAATGGCTTGAGGTGGATTTTTGGAAAGGAAATAACCATGACGCGTTTTGCGGTTAAAAATCCAGTAACCATTTTGGTATTGGCAGCTATTATTCTTTTAGCTGGAGCGGTCTCTTATGTATTTCTTCCGCGTGAATCGGCTCCAGAAATAAAAATCCCTTTAATTTTTGTGAATGTAATTTATCCTGGCGCTTCTCCCGAAGACATGGAAAATTTAGTGACACAAAAGATCGAAGACAAATTAGAAGGCCTGGATGGACTAAAAAAATACACCAGTCAAAGTGGTGATGGATTTTCCAGCGTAGCCGTGGAATTTAATCCTGACATTCCTGTAGAAACATGCTTGCGTCGGGTTAAAGATAAAGTCGATGAAGCCAAAGCAGATATGCCGCAAGATGCAAAGGAACCTAGCGTACAAGAATTAAATTTTTCCAATATTCCCATATTTGTAATGTCGCTTTCGGCGGAATACGGAAATGAACGCTTAGATAGAGTAGTAGAAGATTTAAAGGATAAGATAAAAGCCTTACCCGGGGTGCTTGATGCGCAAATTACGGGCAAGCAAGAAAAAGAATTAGCCATAGATGCCGACCCTTCCAAGTTACGTCAATATGATTTGAGTATTAATGATATTGTGAAAGCTGTGCAAGGTCAACATCGTAATGTACCGGGTGGAACTTTGCGCGCAGCAGGAAATCGCTTTTCCTTGCAATTGACGGGTGAATTAAAAAGCCCTGAAGCTTTTGGCAATATCATTGTGCGCAACGAAAAAGGTAAAGCAGTGCGAGTGAGTGACTTAGCCAAAGTGAGTTTTGGTTACTCTCGCGAACGAAAAACACTTTTTCGTTTAAATGGGAAAAATTCCTTGGCTATTTCGGTGACTAAACGCACAGGGTCGAATATTATTCAATTAGTGGATGAAGCTAAGAAGGTGGTAGCCGGACTTCAGAGCAGTTGGCCCGCAGGAACTACTATCGATTATACCTTCGATGAAAGTGTAAAAATTCGCCATATGGTGAATGAATTACAAAACCATATTATTACTGGTTTGATTTTAGTAGTGGCATTGATATCCTTTTTCTTAGGATTTCGTAATAGTTTTTTCATCAGTACAGCAATTCCTTTTAGTATGATGATGGGCTTTTTGGTTTTGGACTCCATGGGTGTTACCCTCAATATGGTGGTGTTATTTTCTTTGGTCATTTCTTTGGGTATGCTTGTAGATGATGGGATTGTGGTAGTAGAAAATATATACCGGCATTTGCAAATGGGTAAAACACGTATACAAGCGGCCATTGATGGAACCACTGAAGTAGCTATTCCTGTAGCTACCGCTACCATAACCACAGTAGTAGCCTTTCTACCGATTTTATGGATGCCGGGTATGATGGGTCAGTTCATGAAATATTTACCTATTACTGTATCTATTACTTTAACAGGTTCATTATTCGTCGCCTTTGTTTTTAATCCCGTTTTTGCCTCTTTATTTATGACGGCAAAAGCCGCAAAGGGCATGGAACATGAAAGCCAAGGCTTTGAAAAAATCAAAAAACATTATCGTAATATTTTGCATCGCTTCGTGGATAGACCTTTGGTAATTATTGGGTTATGTGCTCTCTTTGTAGTGGGTGGCATTGTGTGTTACGGTGTATTTGGAACCGGGGCAGTATTTTTCCCTAATATTGAACCAGCAGTAGTGGCAGCTGAAATAGAAGGTCCATTGGGGATTGATGTTCGTTCCACCGATTCGGCCTTAAAGATTGTGGAAAACAAATTATTAACGATGCCCAAGGAAGTTGCTGATGTCAAGAGCCTTTCGGGCGTGGTAGGTTTTGGAAAAGTGGATATGCCTGGTGGCGATCGTCAACCGGAAAGCCATCGCGGTTATGTAGATGTTTCCTTTGAAGAATATGAAAGTCGCAAGGTACCTTCTTGGATTTCCATGACTTGGATGCAAGATAATATTCCGCAACTTTTACCCGGATGGAAAGTACGTGTTAAAAAACAAGCGGAAGGTCCACCGCAAGGTTATCCTGTATCCTTTGAAATTGTAGGAAACGATTTTAATATACTGGCTTCACTTGCCGATAGCTTAAAAAAACAATTAGCCACAGTTCCGGGTATTGTTAATATCAATTGGGATTATGATCCTATTCGTCCAGAGCTTAGTATTGATGTGAATCGTGAACAAGCCATGAATATGGGTTTGTCCGCGAGTGATGTAGCTATGGCCGTGCGCGGTGCCATTCATGGTGTGGAAACAGCTAAGTATCGGGTAGGAAAAGATGAATACGATATTATGGTACGTCTAGATCCTGCGACGCGCGAATCCTTTTCGGTACTCGATCAAATTACGGTTTCTAAAGAAGGATCCATGATTCCTCTGTCGTCCATGGCTACGGTAACACAAAAAGCGAGCTTGGCAAATATTCGTCATTTAAATGGTCAACGTACTATTCAAGTATGGGCTGAATTAACGCCTGGCACCAAGGATGAAAGTAAACCTAAGGCCGCTGCTTTAATGGCTGCTAAAAAAGTTCAAGCTATACCTGGTTATAATATTCAAAATGGTAGCAGTAATCGCGATCAAGAAGACACGCAAAAGTTTTTGGGTAAGGCTTTTTTAATCGCTATGGCTTTGGTTTTCTTAACCATGGTTTTCCAATTCAACTCGGTATCACAACCTTTCTTAGTAATCATTGGAATTATTCTTTCCTTAGGAGGCGTATTCTGGGGGTTACTCATGGTGCATGTGACCTTTTCCATTTTAATGTCGGGTATTGGGATTATCGCTTTAGCCGGTGTGGTGGCGAAGAATGGTATCGTATTAATCGATTTTATCAATCATCTTAGAGCGCAGGGCCATCCTTTGCGCGAAGCAGTAATTGAAGGCGGTGCTACACGTTTACGTCCGGTTATCTTAACGGCTATCACGGCGATGATTGGTTTATTGCCAATGGCCACAGGTAAAGGTATTGATTTCACCCATTTAACTTTCGTGACACGTTCTGAATCGCAAATGTGGTGGGAACCTATGGCGTATGCGATTTTCTGGGGTTTGTTTTTCAACACTTTGTTAACCTTAGTGGTAGTGCCTACGCTGTATTATACTTGGGAAAAACGCAAAGAGAAAAAGCAGAAATTCGCACATTAAAAACACAATAAGGGGTGAACGAGGAAAACGCGAGTTAACTTGCATATTTCGGTCACTTCGACAGGCTCAGTGACCGGAGCGACAAGCTAAGTGTCCGAAAAGTTTACGGTCGCTGAGTCTGTTGTACCTCGGTCACTGAGCTTGTCGAAGTAACCGTGAAGCCGAGGCCAGGGGAAGGCGTTCCTCTAATTACGAAATTTCTCGCGCATCTTTTTCACCACGCAAAATACTATTGCCTTCGAACAATTGCTTTTGATCCGGTGTTTGCGCATTAAGCCAATCGCTTTCATTAAATTGTCCACTTTGGCCATAGGCCTTTAAAGCATTACGGTAACATACAGCGTGCACCGTATCTTCGGAGATACCGCTGTCGAGCATGAGTTGTGCCGTTTTAGGAACCGCCATGGGATCCGAAATGCCCCAATCTGCGCTGGAGTCCACAATGATGCGTTCGCTGCCATATTTTTGCACCAAGTCCACCATGCGCTTATTACCCATTTTGGTTTTGGGGTAAATAGTAAAGGCGGCCCAAAAGCCACGATCCAAAACTTCTTTGCAAGTCTCTTCATTATTATGATCAATCACTACCATATGCGGAGCTAAGCCATGTTCTACGCAAACATCCATACTGCGCGTGGTGCCGACCTTTTTATTGCGATGCGGTGTATGCACCATCACCGGCATTTTCATTTCTTTCGCGAGATCTAATTGAATGCGAAAAAACTTTTCTTCTAGAGCAGTCATTTCATCATAACCAATTTCACCAATTGCAACGACGCCTTCTTTGCCGGCAAAACGAGGTAACAAATCAATGACTTGTTCCGCCAAGGCTTCATTATTGGCTTCCTTGGAATTAAGGCCGATGGTGCAATAATGGTGAATGCCAAATTGCGAAGCGCGAAAACGTTCCCAGCCTACAAGCGAAGCAAAATAATCGCTGAAGGTACCAATGGTGGTACGCGGTTGTCCTACCCAAAAAGCCGGTTCAATCACCGCGACCACACCAGCCGCCGCCATCAATTGATAGTCATCGGTTGTGCGTGAAATCATATGCACATGAGGATCAATGTAGCGACGAATTTTTGCTGGAATATTGACATCAGAATTTTTATCAGACATAAGGTAAATTCTCCCAAGACATTTTTTTGTTTTGTATGGCTTCGACGAAATTCGGATAGTTCACTAAGATTTTTTTGGCATTGGCTAAAGGACAAAAGTGTAAAGCCAAAGCTGCGCCGCTTTGTTCTAAGGCATTTCCGTTTTGCAAAACTTTTTGCAAATCTAAAATGTCCATTTCATTGGCGAAGGGGGCGACTAAACGCCAAATCTCTGGACTTACGAGGCGCTGCGCAGCCCAGCGTTCATGGGCTAAATCCACAAGAATTTGTTTGAGAGTAATATTCGCGCGCGCATCCAAGCCCACCACATCACGCAATGGAGAATCCACAAACAAAGCTTTCACCACCATTTGATTCCACGCGCCTTCGGCAAAATATTGTGCTGGAAAAGGATTATGCAAAGCGACCGCTTCATAAGCTGACTTCATATTGTTACGTACACCTTCAGTAGCTTTATCTATCAGAGTTTCAGGATAAGGTAATAATGGCAAGGCTTTATATATAGCCAAGCTTTCGCCCATGTCGGCGGTTTGTAAAGTTTGTTGAAGCAAGTTTCCAAATGTTTGGGCATTGCTCGCAGGCAAGGCGAGTAAAATACAAGCGCGTGCCGCTTCGGCTAAGGTCCAATACTGAGGTGCCCAACCCGCTAAAGTGGTTTTTGCATCGGCGATTTCTTCGGCGGAAAGTTTTAATTCCGCTTTTCCAGTAAAGCGAATCACCGCACTAAAGCTGGAATAAAAAATTTTATCGCTGGATTCTTTTTCAATGAGAGAAATTTTTTCGGAAAGCCAAACAAAAGCATCGGCATTAATTCTTGATTGTAACCAAGTCCGCAATAATTGTTTGGGAGGAGTTTGAATTTCCATCCTATTATTTTACAAATTCATTTCAATAAAAGCTGTTAATTCAGGGTAACTTTGAATATTTCCAAATTGTGGAAATTCCTGATTGATGCTAGTAGGAGCGCGGAAAAAGCTAGCCACATGAGCTTCTTTTAGCATATGTATATCGTTATAGGAGTCACCTGCCGCACAAACTTTAAAGTTCAAAGATCGCAAAGCAAGTACGGCTTCTTTTTTGGAATTTTGTTGGCGCAAAGCAAATTCAATTTTTTGCGTGGTTTCATTAAAACTAATAGTATGGCAAAACAAAGTCGGGTAACCTAAAAGTTTCATAAAATGAAATTGAAATTCATAAAATGTATCCGACAAAATAATTACCTGATATTTACTCCGTAAGTCATCTAAAAAAACTCGCGCACCCTCGTAACAGGCAAGTTCCGCAATGTATTCTTGAATAGTGCTTAAGGTTAAGCCATGATGATAGCAAATCTCAATACGATGATTCATGAGTTCACTATAATCTTTCACATCGCGCGTGGTCAAATTGAGTTTAGCAATTTGAGTGCGGCGTGCTACATGCTCCCAAATCTCAGGGATAAGCACACCTTCTAAATCGAGACAAACCACTTTCATATTAATTCCTATAAATCAAATTCATTGGAAGGATTGCCGCCTGGAAAAGGCATAATCGGTCCGAAGTTACGTTCGAAGCGCGTCATATTATCTTGCAAAGTGGCGATTAAAGATTTGGCATGTTGGGGCGTCATAATAATGCGCGCATAGACTTTACCCTTTGGTGGGCCAGGCAATAATCTGGCAAAGTCGATCACAAATTCCGAAGAGCTGTGACTCACTAAAACCAAGTTGGAATAAATCCCTTCGGCGGCAGCTTCGGGCAATTCAATATTAATACTGTGTTGATTCTTTTCTTCCAAATCATCGTTTGGGGCAACCATAAAAACCTCGCATGAAAGAGGAAAATATAGCAAGGTTCAGGGCTAGATAAAACCTAAGGATAAACGAAATGAATATTATTGCTATCGATATGTATAGCGCTTAAATGTTCGCCATAGGTTTTTCCAATGCCCGTATCAATGCAAAAAAACTGACCATCGTAGAGGGGAAGAATTTGACCGGTTTTACTTTTGTCAATGATGGAAGTCGGCGTGTGACCTACCACCATGCGGTTGCAACGGTGAAATTGCAAAATCTCTTTCAGTTCTTGCTTTTTTTCCTCACCATACTGTGTGATATACTCGCGATTCCACTGTGGCCCATGATTCGAAAGCAAAGAGCCATCATGCACAAAGGCATGTCCACTACGTTGCTTACGAATTTCTATGCGCACTTTTTTATTTAAAATAGCAAGCGGTTGATAACCAAAATCTTGAGTTAAACCACCATGCACAAAAAGCGTTCCATTGATTTTAATGGCGGAATTATGCAAAGCCAACCATTTACCGACTTTCCCATTAGGCGAAAGACAACGCTGAAACTTTTTGCAATTTTCTAAAGCCCACTTTTTACGATTAATCGGCTCAGGCTCATGCACTCCAGGTTTGGCACGAACCTTCACCTTTTCGAAAGGTAATAGATGTGATTCATCTGCAAAATCTTCCATCTCTTCTTCGGTGATATAGGTGAAAAGTCCACCCATGGACATCGCTTCATGATTACCGATAAGCACATGCACGCGCGAATTATGTACAATGGCTTCGGTTTCCAATTTTTTCAAAAGGCTAAAAATCCGACCGGGTTGACCACCGCGCCCCAAAATATCGCCTAATTGCACCAAATGAGTGCGCTCGGCTATCCACTTATCTTGTTCATCAATAATTCCGCAATGCAAAAGAATTTGCCTAAACCCTGAATAATTACCGTGTAAGTCACCAATAGCCACAATTCGGCTGTTATCATTAAAGGAGGAACGCATAAGTTGAATTTATTGTAGAGCATGGAGAGATTTGAGTCCATAAAAAAGCGGGTTTGCTGCCCGAATGCTATATTTACTCGCTCAATGAGGAGCGAATAAGTGGAAAGAATCAAAGAAGAATGCGGCATCATGGGCATTTTTGGTGGACCGGAAGTTACCCGCCGAGTCGTGATGGGATTATACTCTTTGCAACATCGTGGACAAGAGAGTGTGGGCGTTGCCACAGCCGATGGAGAAAATATCACCATCTTAAAACGCATGGGCCTTGTCACTGAACTCAATCAAGATGAAAAAGAAATTAAAGCTATGTCGGGCCAAGCCGCTATTGGACATGTACGTTACTCTACCGCAGGCACTTCGAATATTAATAATGCCCAGCCACTATTATTTTCCACCAAGCGTGGGCCTATAGCGATTGCGCATAATGGCAATATTGTAAACGCTCCAGAAATCCGCAAAGGCATGGAAGACGATGGTCACATTTTTCAAAGCACATCCGATACCGAAATAATATTGCATTTAATTGCTCGCTCCAAAAAAGAATCCTTGATGGATGCGATTGCGGAATCCTTGCAGCAAGTTACCGGATCTTTTTGTTTAGTATTTCTTACCCCTAAAGAATTATTTATCGCTCGCGATGGCTTTGGCTTCAGGCCATTATGCTTAGGTCGTTTGGATAAAACATGGGTAGTCGCTTCGGAAACTTGTGCGCTCGATTTATTAAGCGCAAGTTATGTCCGCGATATTAAACCCGGTGAATTATGTCGCATTGATAGTAATGGATTAGAATCACAAATCTTCATCACCAAGCCGCATCGTGCGCATTGTATTTTTGAATTTGTGTATTTCTCTCGTCCCGATTCCCGAATTTTTGAAGAAAGCTGCGATAAAATTCGTCGCAAAATTGGAAAGGCTTTAGCTAAAGAACATCCTGTGGTGGCTGATGTGGTAGTTTCCGTGCCGGACTCCAGCAATACGGCGGCGCTCGGTTATGCGCAAGAAAGCGGAATTAAATTCGACATTGGCTTATTGCGTAATCATTATGTAGGCCGCACCTTTATCGATCCTTCGCAGAATGTACGCGAACAAAAAGTAAAATTGAAATTCAATACTATTAATGGAGTGCTTAAAGATAAACGCATTGTTTTAGTAGATGATTCCATTGTACGCGGAACCACTTTAAAAATCTTAACCAAGATGTTGCGCGATGCCGGTGCTAAAGAAGTGCATATTCGCATTAGTTCGCCGCCGGTGATTAATCCCTGTTTTTATGGCATGGACTTTCCCTCCAAAACCGAACTTATTGCAGGTAACTTAACTTTAGAGGAAACCACCAAGTTACTGGGTGCCGATAGCCTTTGCTATTTAAGCATTGAGGGACTTAAAGGCGTTGCTCCGCATGGCAAAGAAAATTTTTGCTCCGCTTGCTTTGATGGAAATTATCCAGATCAAATTCCTGAAGGCAGTTCCAAGTTTCGTTGTGAGTAAATCGGGGTGGATTTTTTATTCCCCCGCCTCGCCCCCCACGGGTGGGTGTGGTCAAGTCCTAAAAAATGTTTACACTTTTTATGTTGGTAATCTTGTTTTAGACTCATATCCAAGAGTCCATTTCTTGTTTTATTCGTTTCCCATCTG
>JAYTSD010000029.1:0-80834 GCA_043745805.1 Fibrobacteria bacterium | reverse complement strand
AAGAACGGATTTTGAGACGGGCAAGGATAAATGGCCATTGAAGGAGAGGAATGAATAACATGGGCGGTAAAGGTAAATTGTGCCGAAATGCTGCGTCGGAAGGATGGGGGAATATACAGAGCTAATTCGGTGTGAAAACCCCGCCCGTATGACCACAATGCGGCTGGGGACAGCTAGCCATGGCAAGTAAGGGCTGTTCATAGATGTTAACTCGAACTAGCGTGAAAGTAAGATCACTGCGAAACGCATAAATACAAATCCGCCCCATTTGTAGTGAAATGTTGTTCGCATTTTCCTTTAAGATGTTGAAGAATAAAAATATCCTCGCCTGGCATTGTATGGGTAAAGAGCAGCCAAGCTCTGGGATGTTCGGAAATTTTTTGAGCTGTGAGCTTCAGTGAAGCTGTGTCGCCTCGTCGCTCTAAACCACGAAGCAAACCTTTATCATCCAGATTTAATAATTCTTGATAATATTTAAATGCCCAATAGGCTCCATAGTAAACATAAGTAATATCATCTTTTTTCTTTTCTTTATTTAGGGTATAGATTAGAGGCCTAATCTCCTCTCTTAAAATAGGCTCCCTCACTCCTGCATATGCGTTTTGTAAGAAGGGAAAGCAGATGATGGGCGCAAGGATTATTAAATAAATGTAATGTTTATTTGTTACGGTAGCTACTATTCCAATTCCAATTAATAGATATAAAAAGGGCATGGCGAAAAGAATGCAGCGATCGGAAAAGGGATATTTATGTAAAGCGGCAAAAAATAAAAGTAAGCAGAATGTAAAAATCAAAGGCAAATATTGAAAATGTTTTTTTAAGAAAATATCTGCAATTCCAATCAAAACAAAAAATCCGACTAGCCAAACAATTGGATATCCAAAATCGGAATATTGAAAGAATCGAATAAGCAGGTTATCTAAATTTAAAGGAAAGTGTAAAAAGCCTTCATCCCAAAACTTAGAAAGACGTTCATTATTTGAAACGGATTTAAACTGCAAAAAATAAAGAACGATAATGTTAATAGTCCAGACAAATAAAATGATCAAAAGGGGCTTTATATTTTTTTTGTCGGAAGTAATGAACTGCTCTATGAGCATGGCTCCTCCAATGCCTCCTAAGACAAACATAGCTGGGTATGAAAACCAAAGTGCAAAAACTCCTAATACACTTAAAATAAAAATATTTTTCTTTTTGATATTTATTTCCGAACCAAATCGAAGGTAAGCGACAAATAAAATTAACGCCGTCGCCACATCGGAAGAGTATGGTTTTACTTCCTGTGCATAGTAAATCAATTTCGAGGAAAAGCAAAATAGTAATATGGGAATTAAGCTGTACTTGGCTTCAAAAAGCCTATTAGCAATAAAAACAAATGTTATTAAAGCAGTAATTGAGGATAGCAAAGGAAAAAACCGGAGTACAAATTCGGAAGAACCAAATAAAATGGATAATATTTTTTCTACTAAAAGAAATAAATAGGGGGCTGCTTGATCTCTGTCCAAAGGACCAAAAAGTTGGAAAACATTTTTTTCCATAATATTTAAGGCGAGCATTGCTTCGTCTAACCAAATGGAGCGATTGACTAGGTATTGGATAATCCGTATTAATAGGCCAATTGCAATTATTGCTAAGATGGATGTTTTTAAGACGCTTGATTTTAACCTCTCACTTTTGGTGAGTAACGAATCGCTTTGGGGACGGACATTCATTTTTCTTAATGAATTTATTATCGACATAGTAGCCTAACATTGAAAACAGATGATTGGATTATAGGTAAACCAATATCCTTTTCACAGTCATGAATTGGATTAAAGTTTTCGTTAACTATTCACCACTCCGGTTCAATTTCAAAAACCATCCGATATATAGATATATCAGCAAGACGATATTTTTTTTCAAAATTCGTTTGAATGCCTTCGGTAGGCTCTGGATTAGTATCAAGCTGTCGGCATTGTAATGTTCTTCCACCCATGTTTGAAATTGCCCGTTCAGTGAAGGGAAGAATAGGCAGGTGAGATTTTAATGTGGAGTAGGAGTATTGGTTGTCGCTAAATGATGAATGTGCATTTTTACTTCGAGAGGGTAGCGGAGGATCGCCAAATTTTCATTGGGGTATTTCAACAGGTCATTTCGACAAGCTCAATGTCCTGTTGAAAATTGAAATTCACAGCTAGATGACCCCTGAGTATTGCGCCGAACTGAGTAAAATCGAAGTGTCGAAGGGGGAGACTTTCCCCTATTAGAAATAGATTAACCTTAAAGTTACCTATACCAGTATCATTGATTTTATTGGGAGTAAATAAGCCGCTTACCGGAATTGAACCGATGACCTACTCATTACGAATGAGTCGCTCTACCAACTGAGCTAAAGCGGCAAGGTGCGGAAAATTAGCCATAATTCTGTAGAAAACAACCCTTTTTCACCCCCTAGTTTGGTATATCCCGATTTTGAAAAGCAAATCTGTCCTCAAATAAGACCATCTTGGGCGGAATATGTTAATTTTACGGTTTTAACTTTTGAAAAGGGTAAATCATGGCCGATATCAAGGGATTGACGGGCTTACGCGCGGCGAAAGACAAAATTCAAGCTTTAACCACACCTCCCTATGATGTGATTAAAGAAGGTTCACCGCTAGAAGCGATTTTAAATAAAAATCCCGATTCGTTTTTCCATGTGACATTAGGCGAACATCCCGTTGAGGCTTTATTCGATTTGCAAAAGCGCAATATTTTGTTGAAGGATAATGATCCTTGCTTTTATGTGTATGAACAGAATTGGAATGGTCGTCATCGCACAGGATTTTTTGCAGCAGTAGCCGTGAGTGAATATGCTGAAGGCAATATTATTCGTCATGAAAAAACTTTTGATGAAAAAGTAAAGGGACGATTAAAAGTTACCAATGATACGGGCTATACTTTAGAGCCAATATTTTTATTGACGCGTTCACCGCTGGAAGAAACTTTTAAAAAAGTTAAAGAAAAATATACGCCGGAATATGATTTCAAAAGTGATTTTGGTGGCTATAATGACTTGGATGGCATTCATAGTCGAGTATTTCGTGTACCCGAAAAATCTGACGAAGGTCTCGCACTTAAAGCGGCCGCGGCTCAAAATGCTTTGTATATAGCCGATGGTCATCATCGCTATCATGCGGCCTTGCTCAATAAGCAAACCCATGCGATGGCGTACATTGTGCAGAATGCGGCCATTCAAGCTTATAATCGGGTGATTAATGGCAAAGTAAAATTTGCGGATATTCAATCCAAATTACGTTTAATGCCTTGCGAATCTTTCCAAACTCCAGGTAAGCACCATTTTTGTTTTTATACTAAACAGGGATGTTACCTTATGCGCGCCGATAAAATTCCTGAAGATGTAGTGGGTAAATTAGATTGCTCCATTTTGGAAAAAGAAGTGTATCCGCTCTTAGGCGTGGAACATAGTATGATTTTGCAAAAGCAATATTTCGATTATTATCCCGAATCCGATTTAGCGACTATGCAAGAGCTTGTAGATAAAGGCGAATACGATTTGGCTGTCGCTTTGAATCCGGTATGGATTGACGAATTGATGGCGGTTGCCAATGCGGGTTTGAAAAATCCGGAAATTGTAATGCCGGAAAAATCCACTTTCTTCGCCCCGAAAATTCTTTCGGGAATCATGCTTTATAAGCATCAGAAATAAATCCTAAATGTGCATGCGGGAAGGAATTAATTTTGCAAAAATCTAAGCAAAATTTTTCTTTCCCTTTACTTTTTTTGCTTCCCAATATTCTCTGTTTAGATGCTCCTGCCGTAGCTTTAGCATGGCAGGAAGCTTTAGCGCGTTGCCATGGCATTCATTTGCCCTGGTTTGAGCGCGCTATATTGGGGCTTTCGGTATGGATGGCTTATTGCGCAGATCGTTGGATGGATGCGCGGGAAATAAAATCATCCTTGGATTGTTCTTTACGGCATCGTTTTCAAAAAAGACGTCCTTGGTTAACGCCATTGCTTATCGGTTTCACTTTACCCTTTACAGTTTATTTGGCGTATCGCTATTTATCTCTGGCACAATGGCGTGCAGGTTTGCCTTTGATGTTAGTCGTAGTAACTTATTTGTTACTGTCACAAGCTTTGGCAAAATGGTCGATTCGTTTACCGATTAAAGAAATTGCTGTTGCCATACTTTTTGCTTGGGGAACCGTGCTTTTCGCGCTTTCACAGCCATTAATCGGCGGCCCTTATAAATTATTGCCGGTAATTGGATTCGCCGCTTTATGCTTTTTGAATTGTTGGGCCATAGCCAAATGGGAAAAAACCTGGGATGAGAAGCAAGGGCAAATATCGTTAGCGACTTGTTTACCGCAAGCAAATACGATTTTCCCTTTTGCCTCCATGGCTTTTGCGGGTTATGTGAGCGCCGACTTGATGCGCCTTCAGCATGTTATTCCGCTTTTCCAAGCCATTTCTTTGAGCGCTTTATTATTGGTTTTATTGGATTCCTTAGGTAACCGTTTAGCTACCCATTATAAAACAGCTTTGGCGGATTTGGTTTTATTAACACCTCTATTGTTCTTTCCTTTTTGGAATCGGATGTGAATTTCGATTTCATTGCACCTTATTATGCTAAGCTCGAATATTTGGCTTTTGGTGAAACACTGGAAAAATGCCGCTTTAAATATTTACCGGATTTAAATTCTCCTCGACAGGTGTTAATTATCGGCGAAGGAGATGGCCGTTTTTTAGCGGCTTTATTGAATCGTTATCCTGAGGCTTCCGTGGATTGTTTGGATGCCAGCCCAAAAATGCTGGAGTTAGCGCAAAGACGTTTGAAGCTTTTACCTGCCGCATTGCAGGCGCGGGTTAATTTCATAACTAAACGTGTCGAAGATTATGTTTTTGAAAATGAAAAATACGATTTACTGGTCACGCATTTCTTTTTGGATTGTTTGGATAAAGTGGGACTGCAAAAATTAATGCCGATTTTAGCTAAGGCCTCTGCATCTGACTGTCTATGGCTCTATGCGGATTTTCATATTCCGGCACGGAGCTGGAAACGTTTATATGCTCAATTATGCATTAAAGGCTTATATGCTTTTTTTGGATTAACCGCTAAGTTACCTGTGCGCAAACTTGTCGATGCTCAACCCTATTTAGAAAATGTGGGATATACCTTAAAATCGCAAACCTTTTATTATCAGGGTTTATTACAAAGCTCTCTATGGTTTAAGCGGATTAAAGCGGGTTAATTTAAAGTTAAAGTAATTTCTTAACTCGGTATTTTTTGCCCTTCCTCATTTTATAAGACTGCAAGTTCTGCCCCAGGCTATTGGAGTCGAACCTTAATCTTTAAAGAATTACGCGAACTAATGCTTTTATTCATTTGGCACGCCCATTGCAGTATCATCATTATTCGGATGAATATATTATGAAATTTAAAGATTTAATTGGAATATCCCTCATATCACTTTGCCTTTTTCCGGTGGTGCTTTTGGGTATCATGTTGGCTACCGGTGTGGTGCGTTTGGAATTTGGTCCACCCAAAGAAATGGAAAGTTTTATTCCTAAAGATGTGGGACCTGCGCATAATGAACAACAAGATGCGGCGGAAGAAAAACAAATGAAGGCTTATAAGGCCTTAGAAATTAAAGAGCTTGAACTAAAGGATAAAGCCGCGGAAGTAAATCGCGAAATAGAACGCTTAGATAATCTTAAAATGGAAACCATGCGCGATAAGGAAGAAATTCTTAAGCAACGTGCAAAAATTGAAGAAATGGTGGCTAAGAGTGGAGATTTACAAGATAAGCAAATAGCTTCCTTAGCTGAAGTATACGGTGGCATGAAGCCCGATGAAGCCGCACCAATTTTATTGAGTTTAGACGATGAGCTAGTGGTAAAGATTTTACGTAAGGTTCCCGAAACGCGGGCCGCTTCAAAAATGTTAGCAGCCATTTCCGCATTGAATGTTAAGCGAGCTGCGCGAATTACCGAACTTTTAGGTAATAATCCTACCGCCTCGGTTTCTGAGAAAAAGAAAAAAACTTAGAAGGAACATGTATGCCACAAGTTACTGATATCATTGAATTAAAAAAAACTTCTTCTGAGAAAAAAACTGCACCACAAAATAAAAAACATGAATTGCAACATAGTGAAGGAGATGTCGAAAGAAGTAAAAGTAATGAAAATATGTTAACCGCATCTTTCGCTAAAACGTCCTCGCAAAGTCATTCCGAAAAGGCTGTAAAGTTCAATCAATTTTTGCATAAAGCCAAAGAATTGGATAGGCATCAAAGCCGAGTAAACAATAAAAATACGGATCATTTGGAGCATCAAGAGGGAATAAATAATAAAAATTTAACCTCGGTCAAAATTAAGGAACCGAGCAAACAAGATCGTGAAGACAAGACTAAAGATTTTGATTTTGAAAAAACCAGCGATGCAAATCAGTTAGCACTGCAAAATAAAGATACAAATGCAAAAGAAAATTTAAATGATGGTCTGCCTAATTCACCTTCGGATGCATCCATTCAAAATAAACTTTTGCATGTACAGCATGATAAAATTAAATCTCCAAATGATGATATTTCGGGTAAAGAAATTTCCCAAGATGATGAAACGAATAAGCTCAAAACTATTGAGACTAAAGCCTATAATGATTTTTTGACTATGTTGAATTCATGGATGCAAAATCGTTCTCCGCAAGCCAGTATGGATGAGGTTAAGTCGCAAGCTATGAATGTGGATGAAAAACTGAAACTCGTTGTTACGGTTAATGATGGCGCTGATTTAAAAAACAGTTTAGAGGGCGGATTGGATAAAAGCCAAGTCGATATGCCTGCTCCAAGTTTAAGTCCCGAAGATAAAAATGCAGAAAAATTAAATAAGACTATTTCGGATTTGCCCTTAAATCCAGATAATAAAAAAATCTCTGTCGAAAATATTCCCGCCTCAGAGGATATTGCTTTATCTCCTACTTTAAAACTAAATACCTTGCAGGCGATGTTACAAAAAATTGAAAAAGAAATGGGTATTAAAAAAATTCCCGAAGTTTTAGAAAAACTTTTGTCAAATGATAAAGATTTACAATTAAATAGTGATCCAGATTTGCAAAAATTATTGCAATCCGTGATCGAAGATCAAAAAAATAAAAAAGACACTTTAGCAAATGTTGGGAACAAAAAAGACGAAACGAATTTAACTGGTAATTTGCCGAATACTCTTTCGCAAGCACAAATATTGGCGATGAGAAATAATTCCCCAAAAAATGACATGCCATTGCCAAAATCAGATCAATCCCAACAAGACGCGATTCAAATGACCATGGCTCTGATGTCCCAAGGCATAAAACAGACGGGAGCTAAAACCGATTTTGTAAAGCATAATGAAAAAAATGAAGTGACGCCATTATCTATGAATATTGAACGCCATACAAATAATCGTGCGGAATTCGTTCGAGAAAAATCAACGGGTCAAGAAGAAAAAAATTCGGCGCGCGATGGCGCTTCCGCTTCGAATAATAACGTATTGAATAATATTGTAAAAAATAATAAAGAAGAAATTACATCTCAGTTTAATCAAATTTTTGACGGCGCTCGTGGTGTAGATAAATCAGCAACTGGATCGCTCGAAAAATTGGTTCAGCCGCATTTGCACACAGCTGATACCGCCATAGTACAAGAAATAGCGCGTAAAATGTTGGGTGCGGTGATGAAGTCCCAACATGAGGTGCATATTCAATTACGACCTGAACAGTTGGGGCGAGTACATGTAGCCATTGAAAAACAAAACGATCAAATGCATGCGAAAATTAGTGTTGAAAATGAAAATGTTAAAAAAATAGTGGAAGCAAATCTTTCACAGTTGAAAGACAGTTTGAGTAACCAAGGTGTTACAATGCAAAACTTAGAAGTGTCAGTGAATTTATTACCTCGCGAAGATAATGGGGGACAAGAAAATAGATCGCAAGATCAAAACCTACCGCATTCTCATTCACAAAATCACCCAAATCAAAACACACCATTATGGAATGGGCCTGAATCCATATCTGAAGGTGATACTGGCCGACGTTTAGGTTATAACACTTTAGAATTTATTGCCTAAGCACTATAAGGAAATATTATGAGTACTGGAACAGTAGATAACGTAAAAACCGCTGAAGTTAATGCGCTTAAAAAAAAGCCAACCGTAGTAACGGCTACGATTAATGGGACAACGGTAACATCGGATGCTCCCACTGCGAAGGATGGGACTTCTAAAGTAAACACGAAAAATTTATTTGGGTCGAATTCGGATAAAATGGGAAAGCAAGATTTCCTCAATCTCTTAGTGACACAACTTAAATATCAAGATCCGCTCAATCCTCAGGACAATACACAATTTGTGGCTCAACTCGCCCAGTTTTCATCCCTAGAAGGAACTCAAAATATTAGTTCTTCGATGGAGTCATTGAACAAAAATATCGAAAGCTTAGTGAAGGATCAAAAAACGAGTTCCAATACCATAAGCGATGCCTCTTTAGTTTCCATGATAGGTAAAAAAGTTCGTGTGCAAGTTCCGAACTTAGCTTGGACAAAAGGTTCCAAGGAGCCCCTCAAATTTAATGTGCATACTAATTCAGGATCCAAATCGGTAGTATCCATTGTAGACAAAGATGGTTTAGCGGTAAATATTTTGCATGTCGAAAAAGATGGGGAAAGTAGTGTTTCTTGGAACGGCAAAAAATCCGATGGAACCGATGCTCCTTCAGGTAGATATTCGGTGATGGTTACCACTCCCGATGGCACAGCGGATACAGGATATGCGTTTTTAGATTCGGCTGTCACAGGGATAACCAACACTACTAGTGGCATGCGCCTAGAAGTGGCAGGGCAACTTGTTGCCATGGAAGATATTGTACACATGGAAAATGCTAAAGCTAATCCTTAAAAATTTAATAGAAAACTGTAAAATAAATATTAATTAATCGTTTAGAGGAGGTCATATGTTAAGGTCACTATACGCATCCATTTCGGGTTTAAGAAATCATCAGGTACGCATGGATACAATTGGTAATAACATTGCCAATGTAAATACGGTAGGTTACAAAAGCTCACGTGTTACCTTTACGGAATCCTTATCACAATTATTATCTGGCGCAAACCGATCCACCGAAAGTAAAGGCGGAACTAATCCCATGCAGGTAGGATTGGGTATGCATATTGGATCTATTGATACACGTTTGGGGCAAGGTAACTTAGAAAGTACCGGACAAATCACCGATTTGTCCATCGAAGGAAATGCTTATTTTGCAGTCTCCAATGGAGAGGGTACTTATTATACGCGCAATGGCGCTTTTCAATTTGATTCGCAAGGTAAATTAGTGTTACCTACCAATGGTTATGTATTACAAGGTAAATTGGCAGATAGCCAAGGTAAATTTCCTACGGGTGCTTTAGTGGGGGATATCAAAGTCCCTTTTAATGATGAAGCGCCTGCTAAACCTACTGAAAATATTGCTTATTCACGTAATTTGGATGCGGACTCTGCGGCTAAAGGATCGGTATCGTACACGCAAAAATTTTTACATCATGCTGTAACGGGTGACAGTGTAATAGGTTTAATGAATGGTAAAGGCGATGATCTTGGTATGAAGGCTGGGGATATATTAACCTTTACTGCTACCGACACGGCTACGAATACCGCTGTTACACAAAACTTCACTGTGGCTGCGAATACCACGATGGCAAATGTTACCACGGCTATGACGGCTTTTTTATCGGCCGCAAATTTAGGTGGCTTAGGGACTAGTGTATCCTCCGTTACCATGGCACAAAGTGCCAATTTACGCGGTGCGCTTACTATTTCCGGTAATGCCAATATAATTAAAGGCTTTCAAGTTACCAGTAATCGTCCAATCAGTAGCCCCAAGGTTACTAATGCTTTTTCGGTTCCTACTACCATTCCTGCTGGGTCAGCGCCATTGGCTATTGTTTCGGATACTTTGCGTAGTGGGGCTAAAAGTACGGATTTAATGTCCGAAGTTTTTGATGCTACGGGTTTGAGTTTAGGACTGGAAGCGGGAGATGCGATTAATATCACTGGAAGTATTGGCGATAAACCTGCAAATAATGTGACGGCACTAGTTTATGCTACGGGCGCTGGTGGAACGACGATGGCGGATTTGGTAGCAAAGATTAAAGACAATTTTAAATTGCCTGATCGTGATGGCACCGCAGAAAATAATTTTTCTGTCAGTTTAAATTCTGGCGGATCAGATGATAATATTCCTGATGGAGCCATTGTGATTCGGGGTATGCCCGAAAAATCTTTTGATTTAAAAGATATTGCTATAGTATCGAATGACAATAATAATACCAAGCCCTCACCAAATGCTTTTAATGCGAATACCAATGTTACCTCCTTGCGTGCCGCGCAAGATACTGGTGTTGCGGAAACGTCTATTTCAGTTTTTGATGGTTTGGGTAAAGAGCATACAGCTATTATGAAATTTATTCCCACTGCAACGGCTAATGCTTGGCTTTGGGAAATGAAAATGGCGGGACAGGAGGAAATATTAAGTGGACAAAAAGGAAAATTAAATTTTGGATTAGATGGTTCGCTTTCCTCCTTTACATTTGATGATGGGTCCTCGCAATTCAGTTTTGATCCCAAAAATGGTTCGGGTAATGTTAAAACCACATTGAAAGTTGGCGGACCAAAAGATTTCACCGGCTTAACGCAGTTTCGTTCGCCAACCACAGCTAGCGCGGTTAATCAAGATGGTTATGGCATGGGACGCTTAAGACAAGTATCTATTGGTGAAGATGGTGTGGTAACCGGTGCGTTTACCAACGGAACAAATAAAGCTTTAGCACAAATAATGATAGCAGACTTTACCAATCCCGGTGGTTTACAAAAAATCAAAGATGGTGTTTACACGGTTAGTGCTAATAGTGGCGATGCCATTCTTGGAATACCCGGTACGCAAAGTGCTAGCGTTGTTAAACCTGGCTCATTGGAATTGTCGAATGTCGAATTAGCCCAAGAATTTACCGATATGATAACTACACAAAGAGGCTATCAAGCCAATGCGCGTGTAATTACTGTAAGCGATAGTTTATTAGAAGAATTAATCGCTTTAAAACGATAATCTGAAATAATTTAAGCAGTTAATCCGGATGATTAATTGTTTAATTAATCTGTGACTTGCAACTGGGTAAAAGGAATGAGTACAATGGAGGCGGAAAGGCCGCAATGATTAAGGTGACCAAATTTAATAAAGAAGAATTAGTGTTGAATGCCGAACTCATTGAGTCTATCGATGCGACTCCCGATACGGGAATTACACTTTTAAATGGCAAACGTTATGTAGTACGTGAATCGGTTGATCAAGTCATTCAAAAAGTGATAGAATTTAAACGCATGATTTATCCTTCTATCATTAAAAATTTCCGTGAAGAAAATGGGGATGGTGGCATTCCTCATTGGCCAACTGATGGAGCAATTAATCATGTCTGAAGAAAAAAAGGAAGCCTCTGCGGAAAAAGGCGAAAAGGGCGATAAGGCTGCCGATAAACCACCGGCTGATCCGGCCAAGAAAAAAATCATTATTATTGCCGCGATACTTGTTGCTGATTTAGCCATTATGGGTGGCATGGCCTTTTTTATAGTTAACAAATTAAAAACCAAAGATCCTACAGCCGATGCAGCAAAAGAAAATGCGGAAGAAGAAAAGAAAAAACATGAAGAAGCCACGGAAATGGGCCATGTTTTAGAAAAGCCCTTAGCGCTTACGGTAAACATTGTAAGTAATGGTAGTGAATCGCATTATTTAAAATGTGCCGTACAAATGGAATGGGATGAAAAAAAATATCCTAAAATGGCTGAAGGCATGTCGCATCGCCTTGCAAAAATAACCGATATCATTATAAATATATTGAGTTCTCAATCGTATGCCGATTTACTTAAGGCCTCGGGGAAACAAAGAATTCGCGAATCTATAGTGACCGAAGTGAATGGAATTTTACCAGAAGAAGAAGGTAAAATTCGCAGTGCTTTTTTTACTGAATTTTTGGTGCAATAAGGATTTGGTATGAGTGATATTCTTTCTCAAGAGGAAGTGGACGCACTCCTAAACGCAGTATCCGCTGGGACAATGCCCACTGAAGAAGTGAGCTCCATTTCACAAAGCTTTGATAGCAATGACAGCGGAGATAAGCCCGCGAGTTCTAAGCCCGTAATGATTTATGATTTTAGGAGACCGGATAGAGTTTCCAAAGATCAAATGCGTGCTTTACAAAATTTGCATGATGGCTATGCCCGCGCACTTTCCACCACTTTGAGCTCTTATTTGCGCAGTTTAGTGGAAGTGGAAATTGTTTCTGTCGATCAATTAACTTATACCGAATTTGTAATGTCGGTGGCCAATCCGAGTTGCATATACATTTTCCAAATGGAACCTTTAGAAGGTGCGGCCATATTCGAAGTAAATCCGAATCTAGTATTTTTAGTAGTAGATAGATTATTTGGAGGCGAAGGTAAGCCTATAGATCACAGTCGCGAATTGACTGACATTGAAAAAAATGTCATGAGTACCATTGTGGAAAGAGCGCTGATCAATTTGAAAGAATCTTGGGAGCATGTAGGTATTTTTACACCTAAAATAGATAGCTTCGAAACCAATTCGCAATTTGTACAAATCGCGCCTCCTAATGAAACGGTTATTTTGATTTCTTTAGAAGTACGTTTAAAACATGGATCCGGTTTAATCAGTTTATGTTTCCCATTTATGCTCCTAGAACCAGTAATTTCTAAGCTTAGCGGAGAGTCGTGGATTTCGGGCCAAAGAACTTCTACCCAAGAAACACGTCGCTTAATTGAAAGTGAAATCGCTTCTACAGAATTAATTACTACGGCAGTAATAGGGGATACGCAATTAAATGTACGGGATTTTTTACAATTAAGACGTGGCGATGTATTAGTATTAGATAAACTTGCCGAAAGTGAATTGGTTGTAAAAATAGAAGAAAAGAGCAAATTTTTAGCGAAGATAGGCATGGTTGGACGTAACAAATGCGTGCAAATCACCTCTCTACTCGAACGGGAGATTGGCGAAGATGACTGAAGATGGATTGATGAGTCAAGCTGATATCGATGCGCTCACTATGGGTTTACTCGGTGGGCAAGTTGATAATTTAGATGCCATACGTCCTGCAACAGAAGTACTGCGAGAGCAGTTTATTTCCGTACTTAAATCGGTACTCGGTCGCTCTGTGGATTTGGTACTTAATGGGATTAAGGCTATTGATAAGGAATCGCTAGGTAAAATTTTTGCCAGCGAAGGCTTATTGTTACGTTCAGGAATTGAAAAAGGATTACCTGGCGAATTAGATTTTTTAATCAAGCAATCTACAGGTGCTATTTTAGCGGATCTCATGATTATGGGAGATGGAAAAACTCCTTTTTGTGAAGATCATTTTGATGCCTTAAATGAATTAGGCAATCAAATGATAGGATCATTTTGTACGGCTTTAGGTTCAAAATATGGTATGTCTATAACTGGCTTGCCTACACAATCAATAATATTTCCAGGTGAGCCACCACCATTTGAAGGGAATGGTTGGGCGCAATTAGATTTGACTTTAAGTGTTGAAGGCTTTCCTGATGAAGAAGTAAAAATTCTTGTTGATGAAGGTTTAGTCAATGGATTTACTGGCCAAGAAAAAAATAGTGAAGTCTCCATGGGGAGTTCAGCCGTTGCAAATGAATATGATCACGAGACATCCGAAGAACCCGCTACAACTTCACGCGCAGTTGATACCTATGAAAATAGTTTAGTGAATACTCCGGCTAATGTAAAAATGCTTTTAGATATACCGCTCAATGTGACTATTGAGTTAGGGCGCACGCGATTAAGTATTCGAAAAATTCTAGAATTAGGGCCTGGATCCATTATAGAATTGGATCGCTTGGCAGGCGAGCCTGTTGATTTACTTGTGAATGAAAAAATTGTGGCTACGGGTGAAGTGGTGGTGGTAGATGAATATTTTGGGATCAGAATTTTGACAATGGTTTCACCAGAGGAAAGAATTCGGCAATTACGATGAAGCGAATTTTTTGGATAGCATTTTTATTACAAATGATTTTGGGTTTTGGACAATCCAACGATGCACAACTGAATAAAAAATTTGAACGATTGCAAAAAGACATAGCGCAAGGATCGAGTTCACCCACGCCTATTTCTGTAGTTGCAAATCAAGAAGAAATTCCGGAAGGTAAAAGTATTTGGGTTATTGGTACACAAATATTTTGCGGGCTATTATTTGTTTTGTTTTTAATGATAGTAACCTTAAGGTTACTTAAAAAAGCGCAATCGGGTTTAGGGCGCAAGGCCTTAGCCGTTAACGGACAATTTTTTGAAGTATTGGAAACTTGCCATATTGGAACACAACAAAAAATAATTGCCCTACGCATGCAAAATGATGTGGGAATTATTGGCGTTACCACGAGTGCAATCACGCTATTACAAACATTAGAGGGTCAAGCCACAACTATTTTGCAGCAGCAAAGTAAAAATGGAAATACCGCAGAGTTTGCAGATAATTTGAATAAATTATTGGATCGCTTTAAGAAGCCTAAAAAAGTGGCTGATTATTTGAAAGAAGGATAATCTTGCTCCTATCCAATATGTCGGTCAAGTTCTGGAGAACTTTAGGATTTTTTTTCATACTGCTTTTGATATTTTTGACTACTCAATCTACGCAGGCGCAGGTATTACCCAAATTAAATCTAAGCTTCGACAAGGCGCAGAATCCCCAAGATGTAGCGGTTACCTTAGAGTTAGTCGCTATGCTTACCATATTAAGCTTAGCGCCATCTATTTTAATTATGATGACTTGTTTTACGCGCATTGTGGTGGTATTAGGTTTTCTTAAACAAGCTCTAGGAAGTCCCAATACACCTCCCAATCAAATGGTAATGGGGTTAGCCTTATTCCTTACTTTTTTTATTATGGAGCCAACCTTTACCAAAATCAACGATCAAGCTTTACAGCCGTATTTGAAAAAAGAAATTGATTATCGTATCGCTATTGATAAAGCTATGGGGCCAATGCGTGAATTTATGTTAAGGCAAGTTCAAGAAAAGGATTTGGCTTTAATGGTTAAAATAAGTCGCGCACCGGCACCTAAAAATATCGATGATTTAAAAATCACCACCATTATACCTGCCTTCTGTATCAGCGAATTACGCTCTGCTTTTATTATAGGCTTTTTGATTTACATTCCATTTTTAGTAATAGATATGGTTGTGTCTTCCGTGCTGATGTCCATGGGTATGATGATGCTTCCTCCGGTGATGATTTCCATGCCCTTTAAATTGATTCTTTTTGTTTTGGTAGATGGTTGGAATTTGGTGATACAGCAATTGGTTTTAAGTTTTCGCTAAAAGTGCAAGGATTTAAAAGCCAAGGGAGTGATTATGAATGAATTAATGATTATTGATATTGGAAGAAAAACTTTATTTATTGTTTTGGTATTAAGCGGCCCCATGTTACTTTTGTCCCTTGTCGTGGGTTTGGTGATCAGTGTTTTTCAAGCTGCGACGCAAATAAATGAAACCACTTTAACTTTTATTCCCAAATTGGTGACTATGGGTGTAGCTTTGCTTTTTTTCTTGCCTTGGATGCTACAACTGTTTAAAAGTTTTTGTAATGAATTATTTAATCTAATCCCTACTCTGCTTCGATAATTATTAAATGCTTGCTCTACAAAGCATACCCACCATAGGGGATTGGACCGTAGGGCAATTTGAACTATGGTTATTAGTTTTAATTCGAGTCAGCATGATGATATTTATGCTACCTATTCTAATGGCAGGAGAATTACCCAATACCTTAAAAGCGGGGATTAGTTTTTTCATTAGCATTATTTTGTTTCCCTCTTTACCGCCACAAACCATTTCCATACCCGATAGTCTTATGGGTTTTATGGCTCTAGCCATGAGGGAAATTTATGTAGGCGGTGTGATGGGATTTGCAGGGACCTTTGTATTTACCGGCATGCAGGTAGCGGGCAATTGGATTGATCAAGAAACGGGATTTACGATGATCCAATTATATAATCCCTTAGTGGAAGAAGAAGATTCGGCTTTAGGGCATTTAATCTTTATTATTTTCACCTTGATATTACTTTCCACGGGAGGATATCGCTTTTATCTGCAAGTCATTGGAGAATCCTTTCAGCAAATTCCATTGACTTCGGCTCAATTTCATTTTGCTGAAGTCCTAAAAGTTTTTACGGAAATGTCGGCGCAAGCTTTTAGTTTTGGTATTCGTGCCGCTGCACCAGTGGTGGTAACACTTTTTATGTCAAGCATAGCCCTAGCGGTAGTTTCCCGAATGATGCCACAAATGAATGTTTGGATGTTGGGCATGCCTTTAAAAATAGCAGTAGGCATATTGACTACTATATTTGCATTACCTTTAATTTGGCAAGTATTCTTAAAAGAACAAGAGCGTTTACAATGGTTGGATATTGCGTTACTTAAAATTTTAGGACATGGATAAACCTCCTAAATTATTAAAGAGTTTTGAATGGCTGATGAAGAAAAAACCGAAGCCCCGACAGGAAAAAAGTTAGGCGACGCTAGAAATAAGGGCATGGTGGCCCGTAGCACGGATTTAAATTCGGCAATAATGCTTTTATCTGCGGCGTTTATACTACGCTTTTTAGGACCTAAGCTATCGCAAGAAATGCTTTCAATAATGCGTGAGTGTTTAATGGGCATTTCTAGTTATGCAACTATTCCCGAAGATTTATACAAACGATCCTGGCAGTCCTATTTCTTCTTGTTAAGAATCTTAATGCCTATAGTGGGCACTTTACTGATAGTGGGAATGATTTCCAATTTTGCCCAAGTAGGATTCATGTGGAGCTTGGAATCTTTAGGGCCACATTTTGGAAGGATCTTTGGATTTAGTGGTTTAAAAAAAATGTTTTCTCCGCAAACCTTAGTGGAATTATTAAAAAGTGTTTTAAAAATGTTTGTGGTAGGCTTTGTGGCTTATTCCGTAATGATGAGTCATTTTCATGAATACTTAATTTTAGCGGATCAAAGTTTATCGCAAATCATTAAAATGTTATTCGATGTGAGTTATGAAATTATCTGGAAATCCACTTTAACTTTATTAGTGATAGGTATAGCGGATATTATTTATTTAAAAAAGAAGTTTATGAAAGACTTGCGTATGTCTAAACAAGAAGTTAAAGACGAGGCGCGTTCTTCCGACGGCGATCCCGCGATAAAGGGAAAAATCCGTGCTTTGCGCCAACAGATGTTTAAAAACATGATGATGAAAGAAGTACCGCGCGCCACCGTAATTATTACTAATCCTACATTTATTGCTTTAGCCATTCGTTATGAACAAGGTGTGGACACTGCTCCCAGAGTGCTTGCTAAGGGAAAGCGTTTAATTGCGGAACGTATTCGTAATGTCGCGCGTGAGAATGATATTCCGATTGTAGAAGATAAGCCTTTAGCACGAAGCCTGTATGATTTTGCCGAAGTAGGTGAGGACATTCCTGCGGAATTCTTTGCCGCAATGGCGGAAATTTTGGCCTATGTCTATGGCCTTAAAAACCAAAAATAAGTTCACATTTAAGCTAAAAATTGAACTGTTGCCATAACTTTACAGCAGGCCCGTGATTTGCTGTATTGCATAAGTTGAAATCTTCCCTTCTATTTATCGGAAGATTTTTGGAAAACTTTAGCGTAAGGGCAAATTAATTTCGTGAATACTAAAGGTGGTACTTTAACTTTTAAAACACAATTCCTGCATCAAAAAGATTTGCTTATAGCACTTTTGCTTATCGGCATTATGTGCATGATGATTATTCCCTTACCTACAATTTTACTCGATATTTTACTCACGGTGATGATTGCCATTGCAGTACTCATTATGTTGATCTCACTTTATATTGAAAATGTTTTGGATTTATCGGTATTCCCTGGATTATTACTCATACTCACTTTATTTCGCATTGGTTTAAATATTGCCACGACCCGTTTAATCCTAGCGGATGGGGAAGCCGGCGCGGTGATTCACGCCTTCGGTACTTTTGTAACCAGCGGTAATATGGTAGTCGGAACTATCATATTTATTATTCTCGTGATTATTCAATTTGTAGTGATTACCAAAGGTGCGGGTCGAATTGCTGAAGTGGCAGCACGCTTTACGTTGGATGCCATGCCAGGTAAACAAATGGCGGTGGATTCCGATCTCAATGCCGGAATTATTACTGAATCCGAAGCCAAAGAGCGCCGTAAGAATATCGGTAGAGAAGCTGATTTTTATGGCGCCATGGATGGTGCGAGTAAATTTGTGCGCGGTGATGCAGTAGCGAGTATTGTAATTACCGTAGTGAATGTAGTGGGTGGTTTTATTGTCGGCATGACCATGAAGGATATGAGTTTTAAACAAGCTTTAGTGAATTATACTCAATTAACCATCGGTGACGGATTGGTTACCCAAATGCCGGCACTGATGATTTCCACCGCATCGGGTATTATTGTGGCGCGTGCGGCATCCAAACAAAATTTAGGCAATGAAGTGATTGGGCAATTAGGACAAAGTGTAAAATCACTTTATACCGCAGCCGGTTTCTTGGGCTTCCTAGGACTTATTCCGGGCATGCCAACTTTACCTTTTATTCTCTTGTCGGCGGCAGTGGGTGGACTTGGTTTAATGTCTAAGCGTCAAAAAGCAAACAAGGTTTTAGAAGAGAGTAAACAAGCGAAACAAAAAGTTGAAAAAGATGAAAATCAAGATACTGATAAAATTGAATCCTATTTGCAAGTGGATCAAATGGAATTGGAAATCGGTTATGGTTTAATTTCCTTAGTGGATATTAATCAAGGTGGTGATTTATTAGAACGTATTACCATGTTACGTCGACAATGTGCTACGGAAATTGGAATCATAGTACCGCCTATTCGCATTCGCGATAATATTCAATTAAGAGCCAATCAATATGTGATAAAAATTAAAAGTGTGGATGTTGGGCATGGGGAATTAATGCCAGGTTGCTTTTTAGCTATGGACCCTGGGGGAACCAGCCAAAAGATTGCCGCTATACCTACGTTGGAGCCTGCATTTGGGTTACCTGCACTATGGATTACACCGAGTCAAAAAGAAGCGGCAGATATTGCAGGTTACACAGTTGTGGAATTGCCAGCGGTAATAGCCACACATTTAACTGAAGTCATTCGCACCCATGCCGGTGAAATTTTAACTCGCCAAGATGTGAAAGCACTGGTCGATAATGTGAAGTCAGTAAATTCTGCGGTGGTGGAGGAATTGATTCCGGGATTACTCAATATTGGAGAAGTACAAAAAGTACTCTTTAATTTATTGGGCGAAAAAGTTTCCATTCGCGATTTAGGATCCTTATTAGAAGCCATGTCTAATGGGGCAAAAATTAATAAATCGGAATCCTATTTAACGGAACAATGTCGTCAAGGATTAGCTCGCCAAATTTGTAAAATGTATAAAGATAGTACAGGACAAATTCAAGTGATAAGCCTTGAACCCAAGTTAGAACAGACTTTAGAAGCGTCCTTGCAAAATACAGATAGGGGACCTCGTTTAGTGATTCGACCTGAAATGGTAGGCAAAATGGTGGGACGTTTAGCGCCCATTGTGGAGAAAATGGTAGCGAATAATCAACCTCCGGTTTTGATTTGTTCGCCAGGAATTCGTTTTCAATTGAGAAGAATTTTAGAGGGATCTTTCCCAAATTTAGCGATTATCTCATATAGTGAAATTGTATCAGGAATCAATGTAAAAGCAATAGGAACGGTAGTGATTTATGAAAATGAAAACATATCAGGCTGACACCATGCAGGAAGTGCTGCAGCGCATTAAGGAAGAATTAGGTCCCGAAGCGATTATTTTAAAATCGAAAAAAGTGCAAAAGAAAAATTTAGGCAAAATTTGGGAGATGATAGAGGTTACTGCAGGTTTAGAAGAGTCACTCTATGCGAAGCCACCAATGCCCGAAAAACCGCAAACACCTCCTAGCACTTATGATTGGAGAGGAAGCCTTCGTCGCTTCGACAGTAATGGACAACCTATGGATAAAAAAATCGAACCGATTTTAAATACCAAGGCCAATAACGTGAAGCCAGATACAGAAATGGCAAAATGGTTAGAGACTATGAAAACTGAATTTAAAGAAGTTCGACAAAGTGTGGAGTTACCTACACGAGAACTAAAAATGTTGCGCGATGAGATTAAAAACATGGTTACTGCAGTGGATTTATTACGCCCTGCTCGTGAAAGCGCTTCCGTCATTGCGCCAGAGTCACTCGGTGCTTTTCAAACGGTATTGGATAGTTTGTTGGAAATGGATATTGATAAAGATTTAGCCCTCGCATTAATTGACAAGTTAGCTTCTGTGTTACCTCCTTGGCAGGGAAAGAATTTGGAAAAATGTCACGAGCTTTTAATTAAATTTATGGCGCAACAAATTCCCGTATTGCCTTTAAATGCCTATACAGGTGCTCAGGATGGAACGGCATTAAATGGGGCGTCGAATTTATCCAAGCACAATTTAAAAACGCCATATAAAATAATGTTAGTGGGGCCTACGGGTGTAGGTAAAACGACCACTTTAATTAAGCTCGCAGTGCAGTTGCGTTTTGAAAAAGGAAAAAAAGTTGGAATTTTATCAGCGGATGCTTATCGCATGGGTGCGGCAGAACAGTTAAAAGTTTTTGCCCATTCCGCAGGGATACCGATGTTAACCTTATTTAATGATGAAGATATTATACAAGGCTTGAGAAAATTAAAAGATTGTGAATACATTCTTATTGATACCGGGGGACGTGGTCCTGCACATAAAGATCTTTTGCAAGATTTACAAAATTTGATTCAAAAAACTCAGCCGCATGAAATTCATCTCACGCTTTGCGCGCATACTCGTGGAAAGGAATTAGCTCGAACCATTGAAGACTTTAGACCTTTAGGAACTTCGCGTTTGATTTTTACTAAACTGGATGAATGTATCAGTTTAGGTAACTTATATAATCTTACCGTGCATTCAAAAATCCCGGTCTCTTATGTTTGCAATGGCCAAGATCTTTCGGCGCATTTAAAAAAGGCCGAGCCTGAAACATTTTCCTCGGTGTTATTTATGGAAAATATGGTCGCTACACAATGGGCAACCTCCACCATAAATTGAGAGTGAAGTAAGTTGTATGCAAACTCAAAAAATCAGCAAATCAATTACTAAAGTAGTATTACTATTACTTTTTTTCTTAGTGTTTTTTATGTCGATTTTGTTTTCCGAAACATGGAATTTCGAATCCCTATTAGTGGCTTTAGTTAAAGGCTGCATTGCTTCAGCCCTTGGCTGGATTTTTTTCATCATTTTAAGCGACACTTTAGTAAAGTCTATCGTTGCTTCGGCTTTAGAATCTAAAGCCACACGTGAAGAAGGGGGATTTCTTTATCATTTCATTGAACCTAGCGAAAATGAAATTCCTGAATCCAAAGAGAATTCCAAAAAGAATAATGCAAAAACCTAAATCTAGCCCTAAATGAGGCTGCTTTTGTGGTTTATTTCATCACTGAAATGGGGAAAATAGTGGTGTTAGTCAATAAAAAAGGAGATAATGAAAAGGTGTGTGACAACTTGCTCAAGATTTATTTTAATATCCATGCCAGATCAAATCTTGGCTTTAGTCATGGGATAAAAGTTCATGATTGATTTGATTGACCTGTGGACTCAATATCGTGAAACCGGTAATAAAGTTTGCAAAGATAAATTACTAGTTGAGTATGCAGGCATGGTTAAATTCATTGCACAACGTATCGCTTCAAATCTCCCCAGCTCGGTGGAGCTAGATGATTTAATTAGTTCAGGAATTTTAGGATTAGTAAAAGCGGTGGAAAGTTTTGAACCTGAGCGGGGATTAAAATTTGAAACCTTTGCTTCGCATAAAGTGCGAGGAGCTATACTCGATGAATTACGCGCTTTAGATTGGGTGCCACGTTCGGTTCGGCAAAAATCAAGAGTATTACAAAAAGCCTATGCGAAATTGGAAAATGAATTAGGGCGTATGCCCTATGATGATGAAGTGGCGCAGCATCTAAATATTACTTCGGAGGAGTTCGAAGAAATGTTAAGCGATGTGGCTCCGGCGGCTATTTTGTCATTGGAAGAAGCCATGCCGGATAGAGGCGATGAAAATAAATCACTAATGCTTATCGATACCATTGAAGATCCGCAAGGGGTGAATCCTTTGAAGGAATTGGGTTTCAAGGAAGTAAAAAGAATTCTTAAGGAAACTATTTCTCAGTTACCTGAAAAAGAACGCTTGGTGGTGGCTCTTTATCATTATGAAGAATTGACATTGAAGGAAATTGGGGAAGTTTTGAACTTAACTGAGTCGAGAGTTTCCCAAATTCATAGTAAAGCTATGCTTAAGCTTAAGGGCAAGCTAGTACAAAAAATTAACGCATAACTCGTTTTAGGTAACACATATGTCACGTCAGGACATTTCAATGGATCGGGTAGATGCCGTTCAATCTGCGCAACGCGTTAAAAAAATAACAGATTCTTTAATTTCCTTGCCGACTTTACCTACCGTAACCTCCAAGATTTTAGAACTCGTAGACAACCCTAAAACTTCGGCGGGGCAATTGTCTTCGGCGATTATGCAGGATCAAGTTCTAACTGCTAAAATTTTGAAAATGGCCAATTCTGCATTTTATGGATTTCCCAGAGAAATTTCTACCGTGAAATTAGCCATTGTGGTATTAGGCTTTGAAAAAGTAAAAGAAATGGGACTCAGTCTTTCAGTGCTGACTTTGTTTCGAGCCGATGGAAGTAGTAAATATTTTGATATTAGTTTGTTTTGGCAACATGCAATAGCAGTAGGAGCTGCAACGCGTGTATTGGCGCGCGAAACTTGTTATCGTTTAGCTGGAGAAGCTTTTGTAGCGGGCTTATTACATGATTTAGGCAAAATCATTTTGAATCAATATTTGGCTAAAGAATTTGCTGAAATACAAAGTTTAGTACATGAAAAAAATCACTCATTAGCGGAAGCTGAACGAAAAATTTTAGGCGTGGATCATGCCGAAGTTGGTGCTTGGTTGGCGGAGCGTTGGAATTTACCCTTGCATTTAGTAGAAGCGATAAAATTTCATGAACATCCTGAATTTTGTCCCAAGCATATGGAGTTACCTTTGCTCGTTTATCTTGGTAATTTTCTAGCACATAGAGCGAATTTAGGAAAAAGTGGAAGCAAAGAAATGGGTGAAATTCCTGCATCTATTTATGAATTAGCCTATGGCGCTTTTGGGTTAACGCCCGAATCCTTATTGCAATATTTACCACAAGTAGAAAATGAATACGCTAAAGCGAATAGCATTTTTTCGGGTACGCATGAATAAGTTATTAGCGGACTTAGAAACTTTACGTTTAGGCATTGCGAAGGATTGTAATGTCAGTACCTTGCGCATTCAAACCGGGGAGGTAGCGGCTTTAGTGCGAGAGCTTTCGTCGCGCTATTCGCAATGGAATATTATTCGTCAGGATCAAGATCAATTAATACAAAATACTAATGTATCGCTCTCTTCCGTTAAGTTGGAAAAGGAACAGTTTAAAAGTTCTTTAAGTGAGTTACAAAAGGTATTAGAATTGTGTCGGGTTATTTCTTCCTCTTCCGATTTAAAGGATATCCTTCACCATTTACTTTTTTTATTGAGTGAAGTACTACCTACACGTGGCTGCGCCATTTTTTTATTAGAAGGAAAAAGTATTTCTCGGCATCCCTTATTATCCAGTCATTTTACTCCTGCTTTGCAAAAGATATTCGACCAGCATTGGGAGGAGGGCATTATTGATTGGGCTTTACAAGAAAAGCGCGTTTGCTTAATTCCCAGTTTTGATGAAATGGAAGCCGGAGATTTTGCCATTGTGCCTTTACCCAATCAGGAAAGTTCCCATGGGTTTATTTGGATTGCCAGCACAGTAAAAGAAGAAAATATTACTCCTGAAATGATGAATTTGATTTGGGTATTATCCAGTCATGCATCCATAGCTTTGCTTAATTGTTTACATCGTCGACAAATGCAAGAAAAGATAAATGAATTAAAACTTTTTACTTCCGTAAATAAATTAAAGGAAGATGTACTCCTAAATGCATTTAAGCCTGATGAAGCTAAATCATTACGCGAAACTCATCGCCTCAATTTTTTTCATGAATTTTTATTGGTCCTAAAAAATGAATTAAAGCTTTCACCGTTATTAATTCTTTTTCAAGGTGTCAATAAATCCGAAGTAGTGACTCTAGATGTAACGGTATCTTCGGAAGCTTTTATACGCCTAGATGAAACACAAAAACTCATCAATGAAGCTCAGCCTAGTTTTTTTCTGATGGGTGAAGATCTTAAAAACCATTATCCGCATACCCAAGCTTTTTTTGGATGTGAGGGTTTATGGATTCACTCCCTTGCCTGGGAAGATTCGCAAAAACTTTCCCTATGGATAGGGCTTTCTGCTGAAGATATTGAACGAGTTCCCATATTACAAAATTTATTACAGGCTATTTTATCACAAGCAAAAATGGTAGCTGAAAATATTAACCTGTATGATTCCTTATTAAGTGCCAATCAAAATCTTACCCATATGCAATGGCAACTGGTGCATTCTGGAAAAATGGCAGCCCTAGGACAGTTGGCGGGTGGTGTAGCACATGAAATAAATAATCCTTTGCAAATCATGCTAGGTCGACTCCAAATGGGCTTGATGATGACGGAGGACAATAAATTAAAAGGAGAATTGAATTTAATTCTCGAAGAGATTTTGCGTATACGGGATATTGTTAAAAATCTTTTGGATTTTTCTCGACAAGGTAAAACTGAAAGCCCCATGTCTCCGGTTTCCCTTTCGGAAATTATTAAAGATGTGGTGGCTTTATTACACCATCAAATTATTTCTGGCCATATTGATGTGCAATTACGTTTTGATAATTTGGAGTCACGGGTTTTAGGCAATAAAAACCAATTAAAACAAGTATTAATTAATCTTTTTATTAATGCGATGCATGCGATGGAAGGGACCGACAGAAGTAAACGCGTTTTAGATTTACGTATTCAGCAAACCGGTAACGGCGTAGAAATTCGCATAAGCGACACTGGCATTGGAATTTCTTCTGAAAATTTGGAAAAAATTTTCGAACCTTTTTTTAGCACCAAAAGCATGGGTACCGGTTTAGGGCTTTCAATTAGTTATGGCATTATTCAGGACCATAAAGGCCTTATTACGGTGGAAAGTCGTGAAAATGTTGGTACTACCTTTATTATTCAATTGTTAAAATTTGCCGATGCCGGCTTAAATGACAATATGTTAGTGGGTTAAATTTCTCCCTAAATAATATCCGCAATCCCTTTTCATCCTATCCGCGCTGCTTCTTATTATTTTTTCTGCTTTAGGTTAATCTTAGGTTAATCTTAGGTTAATTCTTAGGTAAATTATTTACGTAAGAAATCAGGGAGTTATAAATGTTAAGAGTGCTTTCATGGAATGTAAACGGAATACGTGCGGTATTTAAAAAAGGTTTTGCGGATTGGTTACATAAAGAAAGTCCAGATATTCTTTGTTTACAAGAAACCAAAGCCCAACTCGATCAAATCACGAAAGAGCTCGCTACGGTTTCGGGATACCACCATTATTTTTGTTCTGCTCAACGTAAAGGTTATAGTGGAGTGGCCGTTTTCAGCAAAGAGAAACCTATGAATGTCTCTTATGGCATGGGGGATCCGCAATTTGATAATGAAGGTCGTACTTTAATTGTGGAGTATAAAGATTTTATCCTTTTTAATATTTATTATCCCAATGGAGGCTCTGGTCCCGAGCGCCTGCAATATAAGATGGATTTTTATGCGTATTTTACAAGTTACGTTATGGAATTAAAAAATAAGGGTAAAAAAATTGTGATTTGTGGCGATGTGAACACGGCGCATATGGAAATTGATTTGGCTCGTCCTAAAGAAAATGCAAAAACCTCGGGATTCATGCCTATGGAAAGAGAATGGGTGGGGTCATTTTTAGGACAAGGATTTTTGGATACTTTTCGTTTGTTTAATTCAGAAGGTGGAAATTATTCCTGGTGGGACATGAAAACTGGCGCTAGGGCAAGAAATATTGGTTGGCGTATCGATTATTTCTTAGTGAGCGAAAATCTTAAAAGTAATGTGAAGAATGCTTTTATTATGCCAGATGTGCAGGGCTCGGATCACTGTCCGGTTGGGATCGAATTGGAATTTTAATCCTTAAATTGGCATTTTTAGTCCATAAACCTCAGAACCATAATACTTCAACTTGACAATATTCGTTAAAACGAATATATTAAGTGCAGATCTATTTTACTCATTTCTAAGGAGAAATACATGCGTTTATTAAAATACGGCATATCATTGGGCTTAGCGCTTTCCATTTGGACTTCTGCTTCCGCTTCTGAATTCACTATCGATGCGGCACATAGTGAAATTATTTTCAAAGTTAAACATTTAGGAATCAGCACGGTAACCGGACATTTCTTGAAATTCTCCGGATCATTTATTGTCGATGCTAAAAATGTAAAAGCCACTAAAGGTTCGGCTGTTATTGATGCTGCAAGTATTAACAGCGGAAACGATAAACGCGATGAACATTTAAAAGGTCCAGATTTTTTTGAAGTTGCAAAATTTCCTGAACTCAAGTATGCGAGCAAAGAGGTTCGTAAAGTATCCGATAAAGACAGCACTTGCGAATTGGTAGGCGACCTCACTATGCATGGAGTCACCAAAGAAATAATCCTCACGGTAAAAGGTGGCGGAATATTAGCTAATGATGGTTGGGGGAATGAAAGAGCTGCTTTTTCCGCGAGTGGAAAATTAAATCGCAAAGATTTCGGTTTGAATTTTGGTAAAATAATGGATAATGGCGGATTAGTAGTAGGTGACATGGTGGATGTCGTACTTTCTTTTGAAGGTGTATATAAAGCGCCTGAGAAGAAAAAATAAAACTAATTCTCAAATTTTTGAGAGGCTCAAAGGACGATCGCTTGGTCGTCTTTTTTTGCATACTTTTTTCCACATAATTAATGATTTAACAAAACTGAGTTCGAGAAACTTATATGCTTTCTATTAATAAATCAACTACTTCGAGTTTCCCTCTTTCGCCTAAAAGAGAAATGTTCTTCTTGTTTTTATTGGCCTTCATTCAATTCACACATATTGTGGATTTTATGATCATGATGCCTTTGGGCCCACAATTTATTCGCTTATTTAATATTTCTACCAAACAATTTGGCTTAATGGTCTCCGCTTATACTTTTAGTGCGGGTGCTTGTGGCTTGTTGGCGGCCTTTTTTTTGGATCGCTTTGATCGTAAAAAAGTATTACTGATATTATATACCGGATTTGGATTGGGAACTTTAGCTTGCGCCTTAGCGCCTACTTATGGCACCTTAACTTTAGCAAGAATTATTGCGGGTGGATTTGGAGGGGTAACGGGATCCACAGTTTTAGCGATGGTGGGCGATGCCATTCCTTTTGAAAGGCGCGGTAAAGCGATGGGTTTGGTGATGATGGCTTTTTCAATTGCTTCTATTTTAGGTGTGCCACTCGGTTTATTGTTAGCTAATCATTATGGTTGGCACATGCCTTTTTTTGTTCTCGCGGCCGTAAGTGTGGTTGTATTAATAATTACGGCATGTTACTTACCTCCTATGATTGAGCATTTGAATAAGGTCGAAAAAAATCCCGTTGCGGAAATGAAATATTTATTGTCGCAACCACGTCACTGGATGGCTTTTGGATTAACTATAACCATGACTTATGCTGGATTCTCCATCATTCCTTATATCAGTCCCTATATGGTCGCCAATGTGGGTTTAACAGAACATCAGCTCCCTTGGATTTATACCTGCGGAGGATTCTTTACCTTTTTCTCCATGCCTTGGATTGGAAAATTAAGTGATAAATTTGGACTCTTGAAAGTATTTACTTGGGTAACTTTATTTTCTGCATTTCCCATGTTATTACTTACACTATTGCCGCAAGTGCCTTTGTTCGTGGCGATTACGGTAACCACCTTTTTTATGGTTTTAGTTTCAGGGCGTTTTGTTCCTGGCATGGCAATGGCTGCGAGTGCCGTAGAAGCCAAGGCGCGTGGAGGATTTATGAGTATGAATTCTTCTTTGCAACAATTTGCCTCAGGTTTTGCCGCTTATTTTTCGGGATTGATTTTAGTTAAAACTTCGCAAGGGCCTTTATTGCATTATGGGATGGTCGGAGTCATATCCGTATTGTCATTACTTTTAAGTTTATTTTTTGCAGTCAAATTAGGCTTCAAAAAGCCTAGAACTTCACTCTAGTGAAAAAGTTTTTGGGCTCAGTTAAAAAAGGGTTATATTATGACCTCCATTTTTTTTAGGAGTTAAATATGTTTAAGCAAATTAAAATCTTACGTATTATGGCCGTTACCTCATTGATTTTTTCTCAATCAACTTGGGCAGATATTACAGTTAAAGCAAAATCATCCCTAAAAGGATTTAAGGACCCCGCAATAGTGGGTCAAATCGATTTCCTACAGAAAGATTCCTCGGTTATTATATCTGGTGAAATGCATGGCTTAAAACCAAGCGCTGTCTATGCCATGCATGTGCATACCTTTGGAGATTGTATTGATCCTGATGCACCCGGCCCTCATTTCGATCCGAAAGAAACCAAAAAACATGGCCATCCCGAAGGACACGAAATGCATCATGCTGGGGATTTGCCTAATATTACTGCGGATGCACAAGGAAATGCAAAAATAGCTTTTACCAGCAATAGCTTTGCTATTTTAGGCGCAATAAATATTGCAGGGCGGAGTATTGTAGTCCATGAAAAAGCGGACGATTATACTTCCCAACCTGCTGGAGCCTCGGGAGCACGTATAGCTTGTGGCATAATAGGACTGGCAAAGCCAGAAATAACAACTCCCAAAGTTGATTCTTTGGCATCAAAAATTTTACCTTCCAAAAAATAATTCACTCTTAAAAAGGTCATTCCATGTTAAATAAAAACGCCATTTTAAACTCCATGTTACATGAATATGAAGTCATCAAACACTTGTACGCTAAAATTCCTGAAGGTGGGTTGGATTTTAAATTTACCACGGAACAACGTTCCATTTTAGATCTATTGCGTTATCTCTCCTACACGCCTCAGGCTGCTGTCCATGGAATTATTACCAATGACTTTTCCCTTTTTCAAATCGGTTCGGAAAGAGCCAAAACTATGCAAAGCGAAGATTTTATTGACATTATCAATGCCCAGATGGAAGGCTTAAAAGCTGATTTTGCTATTGCCGATGAAGCGGTCTTAAGCAAGGAAGATGTAACCTTTCCTTGGGGCAAAGTGGACAATAAAGCGATGGCCCTTTTGAACTCGCCATTGAAATGGTTGGTGGGTTATCGCATGCAATTATTTTTGCAAGTCAAAGCTTCGGGTGTATCGCATATTGGTACTTCGAATAACTGGCACGGAGTCGATACGAAGCCAAAATCAGCTTAAAAGCAAATACTTGAAATGGGGACCGCTCATAATTGGTTTAGCGGTGGTCGGAAGAAAGGAGAGAGATTAATTTTCATTTTTAATCGATTCTTCTTTCTTAATTGCTTCTTTAAATAGTAATTAAAACTAAAAGTCGGGGATCATCTCGACTTGAAGGAGACTATATGAAATACAAGCTATTACTTTCAACTGCCGCAGTGGCGATCGCTATGAACTTGAGCTTTGCACAGGGTAACAAACCAATTCTCGAGAATGCTGAAGTCAGTGCAGATAAGTCTGAGGTCAAAGCCGATAAGCAGCAAGTAAACGCGGATAAAGCGGAAATTAAAAAGGACAAAAAAAGCCATAAAAAAAACCGTATGGATTTGAAGAAGGCCGAAAAAGAGCTTAAGGATGATAAGTCCGAAAACAAAAATGAAATTGCTGCCGACAAAGCAGAAATCAAAAATGAAAAAAAAGAAGTTAAGGAAGATGAACGCAATTTGAAAGTGGATCGCGCAGATTTAAAAAAAGATGAGAAGGATGAACGTTCCGATAAAAAGGAATTAAAAAAAGACAAACAAGAAAAGCGCGATAAAATCGAAAAAGCAGACAAATAAGCATTAACTCTATTTATTATCCAAAAAAGCTCGAGCATAGCTCGAGCTTTTTTTGTGGTCAAGAATATTACTTTACAGTAACCGATGCGTTAACTTAGGTGAATTGTTCATGGCGGATTTTTTGAACAAGGTTTCTCTATGTTCAACTATTTTGCCAGAACCCGATACCGCGTATTTTACCACCGCTGGGTCACCCCACCATTCTACTTGTCCCGAACCCGACAGCTGCAATTTTAAATGAGCTTGATGATCTAACCCAATAAGAATATCTCCCGAACCTCTGGATTGTAAATCGGCTTCGGGCGTTAATAAATTAGCCCCCAACACATGCCCCGATCCATTCGCATCGCCTTGAAAGAAATCACAATAGCCTGACAATTCAATATTCCCTGAACCATTAATTTCTGCGGCCAATCGGCCTGCGGTTCCCTCAAAACGAATTTTTCCTGCCCCATTCATTTCCAAGGAAAGATTGGGAAAATCGACTTGGCTAGGCAGGGTAATGAGGCCCCAGCCTTGTTGCGTTACCTTTTGTAAATCGGGAGTGACAACCACCCAATGCGAGGAGGCAGGAATATTATAGCCAGCTGGTTCATTTAAAATAAGCGTACCATATACGTTACGGGTGGAAAAATAAGCCAACAGACTCTCATCGGAGGTTAAGTAAATAGCGTATTCATTACCTTTTTGAATTTCTAAGGGTAAGTCACTATGCATTTCAATGCTGGAAAAGGCTCCCACATGTCGTGATTCGGTGATAATTATAATGGGGTTTTCGGGAGCCTCTACGAGAACCATACAGGCACTGAGTTCCAAAGCTAAGCAAACTAATAATCCACGAATGAGAAAGGCTTTAAACATACAGCACTCCTTTTGGGTTAGTATTAATCAAATATTGGGCCAAGAGTTTACCGAAATGAAATGTGGTTTTTGACGTAAAATGGACTGCTTGCAAAAAATTTGTCTACAAATTAGACAGCTCTGTAAAGTAAAATGAAGAAATATGAAAATGGCATTTAAGCTTTTACCTCTTTTAGTGATTTATCTCATTTTTGTTTGCTGGCACTCGAAAACTGGTTTTCAATGGGATGAGGGAACTTATATAATTTGTGCCCAAAATTTAACTCATGGTTTTTATGCTTCCACCGAAAGTTTGTATTTGTGGAATGGGCCGGGTTATCCATTTTTATTATATCCCTTTGCATTGTTGCATATTCCTTGGTTTTGGGCAAAAATCTTAAATGCATTTTTGCTTTATGGAGCAGCATATTATTTTGGCTTGGCATCGGCTATTTATGTTACCCCACGAAAAGCTTTGATTTTTGCTTTTGTTCTAGGAATATATTTATGCCTTCATGGTTCCTTAATGGAATTTATAATGCCGGAGTGTTTATCGGTATTTTTAGTTTCCGGCATTTGTTTTCATGGGATAAAAGTTTGTAAAAAAGATTTATCAGCCTCTCCAAATTGGATTCAACATTTTTTGACCTTATCTTTTTACCTAGGTTATTTAGCCTTAACCAAAGTTTTTTTCGGCTATACTTTATTATTCGGATTCCTGCTTATGGGGTTTATAGGAATGGTGTTAAAGAGGATAGCCTTTCGGCGTTTTGCTATCGCGCAATTACTTGGTTTACTGATCTGTCTTCCTTATCTTGGATACACTTACAAATTAACTGGCAAAATATTTTATTGGGGAAATTCAGGAGGACAGCAAGTGTATTGCATGACGTTACCTGAAAAAAAATATTTAGGAGACTGGTTAAACTTTGATGCCGTTATCGGTTACCCAGATTTTTTTTGCGAGTTACAGCCCTTATTTAAGGAATTATCCACTATGAATTGTTTAGAGAGAGATGCCCGCTTTAAACAGGTGGCAAAAAAAAATATAAAGAATCACCCGCAAAAATATTTCCAAAATTGGAGAGCAAATATTAATCGCATGGTGTTTGGATATCCCATTTCAAACTATCCAAATGCGGATACCGATCTCACAACTGGAAATCGTAGTTTAATCTACGCTGCTATATTTTTCATGTGGTTTTTTGGCGTTTGCCGCGTAATTATTGCCCGCCATAAAGTATCCGCAGAAATGATGGCTTTGACCTTTTTTGCAGGAATTAGCTTAACGGGCTTATCCCTCTTGAGCGCTATTCCAAGGCAAGTTTTCCCTCTAGTTCCCATTCTAGCATTGGGTCTAGTTTATGTTTGGGAAAAACTTGGGCCTGTACCAATTTCCACGGATTAATTGGTCAAGAGTTTAGGCGGACAGATCAAGATTTTGGCCCATACCCCGAGGGGATGGTGGCTTCGGCAAGGCCGCAATCAAAGCGTTACCGGTGTCTTTTGCACTGTCTTGTGATTTTTTCAACATGATTAATGCCACGTCCTGATTGGGGGCGTTTTCGGGTAAATTGGGAATGCTTGCTATACTGCTCATAATACCTCCTGCTTAATTATGCAGGTGGCAGCAAAAAATAACTAAAAATTTTGGGCATTTTTTTTGAGCTTGTTTTGTTTCTCTTGAAGAACTTGAAAACAGAAAAGAGGAGTTTAAGTAAATTATTGCCATGACAAGAAAATTTAGAATTGAAGGAGGCAAATGCCTCCAAGGTGAAGTACAAATTCGCGGCGCTAAAAATGCTGTAACCAAGCAAATGGTAGCTAGTTTAATGGCTCCAGGTAAATCCATTTTAAAAAATGTTCCCGATATTGGCGACGTTGATATAACCAGGCAAATTCTTTGTTCCTTGGGTTGTTCTATAGTGCATAAGACGGATGAAGGCATACTAGAAATTGATGCCACGCATTTACAAACCCCCGAAGTTCCCACTGAATATTCGGGATTGAACCGAATTCCAATCCTGTTAGCAGGCGTGTTACTCCATCGATTTGGGCATGCAGTGATTCCGGTAATGGGAGGCTGTGATATTGGGCCTCGTCCGATTGACTTTCATTTGCAAGGCTTAGAAGCCTTAGGGGCTAAAGCGGAATATCGCGATAATGCGTTTCATTTTAAGGCCAAGCATTTAACGGGTACTAAAATCACTTTGCCCTTTCCCAGCGTAGGTGCTACGGAAAATATTATGATGGCCGCTACTGTGGCGCAAGGCACTACTGTGATTAAAAATGCGGCGATTGAACCGGAGATAGTAGATCTCGCTTTATTTTTACAAAGCATGGGTGCTATTATCACGCAGGAAACCGATAGAACTTGGGTCATTCAAGGGGTTGAATGCTTACGTCCTGCGCAGCATACGGTGATTAATGATCGCATTGAAGCCGCTTCCTTTGCCGTATCAGCCATTGCGACTAAAGGCAATGTTTTAATTAAAGGAGCGGATCAAAAACATCTGCTCACTTTTTTGAATTGGTTACGCCGCGCCGGCGGTGAATTTGATATTGAAGAAAATGGCATTCGTTTTCATGGCCAACATTCCAAACTTAAACCCATTGCCGCTGAAACCAATGTGCATCCGGGTTTAATGACCGATTGGCAGCAACCTTTGGTGATTTTATTAACGCAGGCCGAAGGCATTTCCGTTATTCATGAAACCGTATATGAAAATCGTTTTGGTTATACCGATGCATTGAATGCGATGGGTGCGCGTATTCAATTGTTCAATGAATGTTTGGGTGGGGAACCCTGTCGTTTCCGCCATTTGGGTCATAAGCATTCTGCCGTCATTATGGGGCCTACACCCTTACGCGGAGCTAAAATTGATATTCCCGATTTACGTGCAGGCTTTTCTTATTTGGTGGCGGCAGTACTTGCTGAGGGTGTTACGGAATTGACCAATGTGCGTTATATAGAGCGTGGCTATGATAGAATTGTGGAGAAATTCCGGAGTTTAGGCGCTCCCATTGACGTGATTGACACGTAACTATGGGGATACCTTAAATCAAAGCCGACGAATAAAAAAAATCCTTTTCGAGTAAAAAATAGTTTAGCACAGCTAATACTAATTGTATCAATGGCTTGCATGCTTCGCTTCTATTTTGGAGCATTCTGCAAATTGACTTTTGCTTGTTTTCCAGCGTATGAAATTTTATTCTTATTCAATGACTAAATCATTTGCTTTTTTGTCCAAAAAGGGTGGAGTAGGAAAAACCACTTTCACCTTAAACTGCGCGCATGCTCTGGCCTTTTCCCAATACAAAACTTTATTAATTGATTTGGATGGACAGGCTAATTTAACCAAGCATTTATTGGGTAATGTGGATAAGGATGCGGAGGGTAACCCCTTTCCCGATATTTCTAAAGTATTGATGCGCCGCATTCCCATGGCGGAAGCAATTATTTCCACTGGCTATGAAAATCTCGATCTTATTCCCGGTAGTACTGGCCTAGAAGATTTACCCATTCTCGATGGCAAAGCGATTCGTGAGCCTAGCCGATTGAAAGCATTATTAGCTGAAATGGAAGGTATGGGCGAAGAGTATGATTTTATATTAATTGATTGCCCTCCGGCGGTGAACTGGTTAACGCGCATGGCACTGTATGCGACCACAGCGGTGATTGTACCTATTCAAGCGGAACCCTATGCTTTGCAAGGATTACAAGACTTAATCCCCATGCTAGATAAAATGACCACTACCTCGCAGCTTTATAAAATAGTGATCAATATGTTCCGTGCGAATACGCAATTACATCAAACTATTTGCAAAGAAATTTTACAAGCCTATCCAGGTCGCGTAGCGGATCAAAAAGTAAGGTTAACCATTCAACTGGCGGAAGCGGCAAAAGAAGGCCTGAGTATTTTTGAATATGCGCCGGCTTCGATTGGCGCTTTAGATTTGTATGCCCTATGTTTTGAATTATTCGATCTTTCGCCCGAAAAAATTCGCAGTCATGTCAAGGCCAAAAGCACAGCGGCAGTGACATCGATTATTGCGGATCCTGTGCTCATGGATATAGTATAGGGCAGAAGCTTTTACAAAAAAAAACGGTGGCGCTTAGTCACCTAAACCATAATGCAAGCCCAGCTCTTTGCGCAACCCTAAATCTTTATTGTGATTTAATGCCCAATAGGTTTTACGCAGACTATTAATCAACTCACCACTTTCACCCACTGAATTTTTCCAAGCTAAAACCTTGTGCGGAAAATCTTTTTCTATCCAATACTCCGTTTTAATTCCCGATAATTCCACTGTCCATTTGAAGCATTCCCAATTTTTGTTTTGGAGCGGTAAAGTTGTTTTTTCTTTGTGAATTTCTGCTTTGGCCAAAGTTAAGGGTTGATGTCTTTTACGCGTCAGCCATAAACTTGGCAATACTGTAGACTTAAGATTTTCTCCAGTTTTTAAAAACTCCCCATCGAGTTCACGAAATAAAATGGGAAATTCATCTTCATAATAAAGTGTTCCCACTGGAAAAGGCAGAGTTATTTTCGTGTTACCTTCTTTTTCGAAATAAGAATGTATTTCCGAGACGATTCCACTTTTATGCGGCTCTACACTATGATAAACATGACCACACCATTCTTGTGCCGTCAGCGAAATTTTTTGGGGATCAAAGGGACGTTTTACACTTTGGCCAGCGAGTCCGGTAAACACCGAAGTTAATACTGAATAATCATAAATGCCAGTATTAAATTTTAAAACATGATTGAGTTTTAATACCGGAACCTGCTTGCTCACAGGCGTTTTGTCGCTTTCCACTTTAATGCGTGTATCCGCATTGATTTCTTCGTACACAAAAATCATGACTTCCTGCCCCTCCCGCATTTCTCCATACCTTTCAGTTTTAACTTGATATGAGGAGATTTCAGCTAACCCACTTTTCCAATAATCGAGAAAAGCATTGCTGGGTTTTATGGTCATGGGCGCAGAAAAAGCAAGCGTAAAGGAAAGCACAAGGATTGAAAATGAAATAAGCATTTTTAGCATAAAGACTCGTTTTTTTAAAGAGTTTCTCAACCTGAGTGTTGGACATTCTCAGAGTGAAAAATTACTATATACCTCGACATTTTGAGACGATTTTTGTTTCGGGAGAAATAAATTATGAAAAAACTACTTTGGCTTTCTTCGCTCGCTTTACTTTGTTTGCTTGGCTCTGCCTGTTTGGTTTCTGCACAGGTGGTGGATCGTAAATTAGTTGATAATAATTTATCCGAAGGGGAGGTCGGTAAAGCAGAAAAGATTCTGCGTAGTTATTTAAAGAAACAAAAGGATTTAACCTTTCAAGACAGTGTCTACATCTTTAAAAATTTAGGTGTGATTTGTTCGTCAAATCCCAAGAAAATTGCTGAAGCAGACAAATTATTTTTCCGTCTTTTCGAATTAGATCCTTTTGCCTCTATTCATGATACCTATGCGAGTAATAGTCAATTAGTACATTTCAAAAAAATCAAAAAAGAAGTACAAGCCCAAAAGGGAGGCAAAGCTTTAATCCCAAGTTTAGCCGTAATGGATATTTATGGTAAGGCATTGCGCCCCGAAGATCAGGCAGGACTCACTCGACAACTAATTGCCGAACTACAATCTTTACCCATTTTTCACACCTTAGACAGAAATGCAGTTGAGGAAACTTTGGAAAAGAAGCGCGTTACTTCGGAAAAATGTGAAAATAAAGAATGCATTTTGGACGTAGCCTCGCGGTTAACAACCGATAAAATTTTAACCGTAAGCTTAGATCAAATTGATACGAATTTTACTTTAACCGCTACTTTATACGATTTAGAAAGCGGCACCAGCACTAATCTTAAAAAAGTATTCGCTAAAGCCTATGATAAATTATTGAGTCCCGGTTTAGGTGATTTCGCACGCGCTCTGCAAGAGCAAGAAGCCGCTTGGCTTAATCTTTCCCTAATTCCTACCGGCGCCCTTATCACTATCGATGGCACGACCATGGGAAGTAATACGCCTCGCTTCCCTTTAAATCCGGGCAAGCATGAAGTTTGCGGATCAAGCCCTGGTTATCAAAACCTTTGCAAATCATTTGTCGTGAAAAAAAATGACGCTTTAACGTATGCCATGACTTTACCATTACTCGGCGGCTCCAAAGCCGCTGAACCCGCACCCAAAACCAATTTTGATGAAGAAGGCAATGAAGAAGAACCCGTTTCCAAAAAAGCCAATCAATTTTTGTGGTGGACCGTTGGAGGCATGGCTGGTGCAGCTTTATTGTTGATTGTTTTATTTAGTTCGAAATAGGTTATCAAGTCGATAAGAGTAAAACCACTACTCTTCTTTTACAAACATATGGTGGAATAATGCCGCACCTTTATCTTTTCCTTCGGTGGAAACATGTCTTTGATCATCATCCCAAGGTTTTTCGGTACAGTGCATTACCGATTCATAGACCGGATAATAATAAACACCTTCATTATGATCACAAAACTCTTGCGCGGCAATTCGGAGAATAGATTTACCTAAAGAATTAGCGCAAATCACATGTTGAGTTTCCGCTAGAAAGGTTGCATGTTCGGGAACAGGTGATACCGCTACGATAATTTTGATATCGGGATTATACTTGCGCCACACGTTTAACATACCCTGAAGATTGGCAATATTTTCCTCAACGGTTAAAGTGCGTTTTTCTAGCAGAGAGGAAGAAAGGCCCCATGGGCATCGCGATAAAGCGGCTCCTCCTGCACGCAAATACCACACTTCATTCATCCCCAAGGTCATAACGAATACTTTCATTTTCATCATGGCTTTTCGAGCAAGTTCAGTGTGTCGATAATAATTTTCTTCATATTCTTCGATGGATTCGAAGTTCACATCCTCACGGAATGGATCACAATAAAGTGTTTTACCCTTGCTTTGGGTACTCCAGAGGAGTCTAGGTAACATTAAGTTTTCAAAGGTTTTTTCCAACAATTGTTTGTAGGTGGCTGAATTGAAAAGTATGCCCCAGCGTGCGGAGGCTGGACTTAGGCCATTTTGGGCATTCGGATCAGGTTCTGTAACAACATAATTGAAATTTTCTGCTTGGAGATTATAGGCAATCCACATTTGATAACAGCAGCCGCCAGATCCGATAGGTGTTTGCTTATCGATGATCTTAAATTTTTTCGCTGCGGGAATTTCATTAAAGATATTTCGGGCCCCGCGTTTTAAGGTTGGATCGGGCCAAAAAACTCCTTGGGTATTTTCTTTTCCTGTTGGATAGTATGCCATGAAATTTTCGGAAGTCTCTTGATCATGCTGACGTATGGTTTCAAGAACTCTCAATTGGTTTTGGCTATCGACGTTAGCGCTCGATTTTTTCATGACGTACTCGGCAATTCCCATAGAGACGGATTGATGCGAGGCTAGGAATTGAGTATTTGTTTGCAAGAATTCAATCAAGGGTATTTCAGAAGAGGTAAGGTTAGGAATATTTAAAATGGACTGAATTAAGAGCTCCATGGATTCCTGATTTAAGACTGGATCGCCTTGATTCATGACAATAGTTTTAGAGAGAACGCGAGTATTTTTTGAGGTAACCTTGGCGTTTCCAATGGGCGTGTGGGGTATTCTCATGGACTTTCCATCTTAGGCATTGCTTCACATTCTATCAATTGAAAATCCTATGAGCAACCTAATTCGAAAAGACTTGGAAAAAATTCCTGAATAGCAGGAATGTGTAGAAATGGAAACGCGGAAATGTTAGAATCCATCAGCATTCCATGGGAGTTTGCGAGTTACCGTTTCTCCCCGCCTCTTGGAGCCGTTTTGGAACTGAACTTATTGGTTAAAAATCTTAAGAAGGATTTTTCCGGTCTCCGGATTCGAAAGGTCGCTCTGTTGGCCGATAGCTCTACTCAGTTGCTGGGAAAAGCCCTTCGTGGTTATGGCCATGGATTGGGATTCTCTTTCGAAATATTCGAAGCTTACGATCAAACCCAAATGCAAATTTTGGATTCGCGATCAGACTTTCATCAATTTGCCGCCGACTATGCCGTATTACTTCCTTGCATTCAAAAATTGAAAGCTAGATTTATGGCAACGCCCCAAGAAGCACGCAGTGGCTTTGCTGAAACCTATTTAGATTTCATGCAGACCTTATGGCAGGCTTTGACTCTGCATACCCAAGCGCGTATCCTACAAAGTAATTTTCCCGAAAGTGGGGATTCTGTTTTTGGAAATTTTGCAAATAAAACAGATCTCTCTTTTCTCTATCAGCTCCGAAAAATAAACCTGGGAATTATGGATGCCGCACGGAATACCGAAGGCATTTATGTCAATGACGTGGCTTCTTTGCAAGGATCTAAGGGAAGCTTGTTTTGTCAATCTCCGCGATATTATATTCATGCAGATATGGCTTTCGCTCCAGATTTTCTCCCCGATTTAGCACGTAACTTAGTTTCAATTATTATGGCGATGGAGGGAGGAGCGAAAAAGGTTCTGATTCTTGATTTAGATAATACACTGTGGGGCGGCATTATCGGGGAAGATGGATTGGAAAAAATTCAGATGGGTAACTTAGGGGTTGGAAAAGCTTTTACGCAATTTCAAGCTTGGGTTTGCGATTTGCGGGCTCGGGGAATAATCCTAGCCATATGCAGCAAAAATGATGAGATCGTTGCGAGAGAGCCATTCTTACACCACCCTGACATGCTCCTAAAGTTAGAAGACATAGCCGTTTTTGTGGCTAACTGGGAGAATAAGGCAGAGAATATTCGTCGTATTCAAGAGAATTTAAATTTGAGTTTTGACTCGATGGTATTTTTGGATGATAGTCCATTTGAACGAAATCTAGTGCGTCAACTTCTTCCCGAAGTTACCGTTCCGGAATTGCCAGAGGACCCGTCTGAATACATAAGTTACTTAGAGAATTTAAATTTGTTTGAGTCCTCATCGTTTACCGCTGAAGACCGGTCTCGTACGCAATTCTATCAGGAAGAAATCTCGCGAAAGAATTTGCAGGTTACTGCGATTACGGAAGAAGATTATTTGCAAGGTCTAAATTTGGAGGCTACTGTTGAAACTTTCCGCGTTTTTAATCTTCCCCGTATTGCACAGTTGAGTCAACGGTCGAATCAATTTAATCTTCGCACTATTCGCTTTACGGAAGAGGAAGCAAAAAATTTGGCAGAATCATTAGACTACCGAACTGCCGCCTTCACGCTTAAAGATAAGTTTGGAGATTATGGATTAGTTAGCGTAGGTATTTTGCGAATCGATAAAAATGAGGCTTTTATTCATAGTTGGTTTATGAGTTGTCGTGTTCTCAAACGCGGAATGGAAACTTTTGTACTGAATCATTTGGCTAACCTTGCTCAAGCAGCCGGCTGCACGCATCTATCCGGAGAATACATTCCTACAGCGAAGAATGGAATGGTAAAAGATTTTTATGCCGATCTTGGTTTTGTTAAAGACAAGCTACTTTGGACACTTCAGTTAAGCGACTTTATTCCTAAAATAAATTTTATCAAAGAGGTATAAAATGGGCATTCCCGAAATTATGCTACAGGTTAAAGATATTTTTATTGATGTATTGGATCGTAAGGATATTGTTTTGCATAGCGGTACAACTGCCGCGGATTATGAAGAATGGGACTCTCTAGCACATATTCAACTAGTGGTAGAAATCGAAAAACATTTCAAAATCCGATTTATGGCAAGCGAAATTCAAGGATTCAAAAATGTGGGTGACATGTGTAAAATTATTGCGATGAAAATTCCGGTATGAAGCAAGGTGATTCTTTTATCCAAGAGTTTTTAGTGGATGCCAACTTACACAAAAAATTCATCGATACTTTTGCCGATCGAAATCCGCTACATGTGGACGACGATTATGCTAGATCCAAAGGCTTCGCTGGAAAGGTGATGCATGGAAATATTCTTGGTGGATTCTTGTCCTATTTTGTAGGCGAAGGCTTGCCAATTAAAAATGTGATTATTCATTCACAGGAGATAAAATATCTTAAACCCGTTTATTTGGCGGAACCAATAATTCTGAATGCCGTAGTGGATGGTTTTTTTGAATCTGTTGGTGTTTGGGAATTTTTATTTGAATTCAAGGATTCGCATGGGAAGCGTTTAGCTAAAGGCAAAGTCAGTGTGGGGTTATTGCCATGAATATACTTTTGACGGGTGGCGCTTCTGGATTGGGTTTGGCATTAACTAGAAAACTGCTGCAAGATCCCACTCATCGAATCATTTTAACTTATCATGGTTCTGAACATACTGCTCTGCTCTTGCAGAATGAATTTTCCAATTTAAGCACTGTATATTGTGACTTCACTGATGCGAAATCCGTAGCGGCTTTATGTGCGGAAATCCCCTCCTTCGAATTACAAGGCCTGATTCATAATGCTTTTACTGGATTAACTCGAAAGCCTTTTCATAAATTTGATAGGGAAGTATTTACTTCTGGATTTACTCATAATGTTCTGCCAGTAATTCAAATCACTCAAGCGGTCATTAAACAATTTCGAGCAGCCAAATTTGGAAGAATTGTTACAATACTAACATCTTATTTAATTAATCAGCCGCCCTTGGGATTATCTGAGTATGTAGCAGCCAAAGCCTATTTGCAATCTTTGAGCAAATCCTGGGCGTTTGAAAATGCAGCTTTGGGAATTACTGCCAATACGGTTTCCCCTTCACTAATGAAAACAGCCTTGACGGAAGAGATTGACGAGCGAGTGATGGAAATGCTAATTGAAAAACATCCCTTGAAAAAACTCCTAATGCCAGAAGAAGTTGCCGACGCGGTGGCCTATTTATTGGAGGCATCACCTCATGTGAACGGAGCTAATTTGGTGATAAACGCAAGTGAAAATCTATAAGGAATGATATTTCAAATCATTCCTCCATAAATAAAAATATTTTTTAATCCGCAGGTAACAGCAAGGTTATGCCGGTGATTTTTCCGTCTTGCAAAGTTAAGCCCTCACTTTTCTTGGGATCAAGTTGGGATAATCTTTGCTTGGAGCTTTCTTTAATACGACCTTTATCATCGGTTAAAAACTTTCTCTCATCTTCATTTAAAAGTGCTAAGGCTGAAGTCCAGCTTTTCTTTTGCAAGGCGGAAAAGAACTTTTTCGTGGCTGCCTGTAGCTCGGCATTGCTCCCAATATTGTTGCCTTCTTGTGGGGTTTCTTCGGAAGTTTCTGCGGCGACTTCAGGAGTAGGTGTAACTGCGGCTTCACTTATTCCGGAATAATCTTCGGTAGGTGCTGCAGCGGCATCGCTTGTGCCAGTGCTTTTAGTATTAGGCAATAAAGCATAGATGCCGGCAATGTGCCCATTCTCCACATGAACCGAAGGATGACGAATAAGTTTTTGTAAGGGCAAGGCCAATAAAAGTTTTTGTTTATCTTCGGGAACATTGCCTTCCGAATCCATCAATAAATTTCGATCTTCAGGAGTCAAATACTCAGCCGCTAAAGTGAAATTCTTTTTTGACAGCGATTCTCCAAAGCCAGTTAGTAGCTCCAATAAATCATCTGTTTTCGGGATTTTAGGGTGAATTTGACTAGTCGAAGAACAACCTATTGCGATACTTATCACGGCTATTAATCCATAACGAAGAAAATTCGCTTTTATCATTTACTACCCCCTTAAGTTTGCAATTAATGTAATCGAAAATATGAGGTCATAAGTGTCGAATTTGTACAAATTTAAGGTTTTTCAGGCGAATTATTTTATTCAAAAGATATTAAATGGAAATGACTTGCCTTATTGGGTACAACTTAAGCGAAAAAAATAAAGTTTTCCCCTATTTTCTATAAAAATGACGGATAAACAAAAAGCTTATTTGAGGCTTATCCCTTATACTTAGTGCATGACTTTTAATCGTAAATTTTTGCCTAGTTTATTCGCAGTAGTATGTTTTTTTTACACCTTAACTATTACTTCAAAGCTCAGTGAAGCCAAATCCTCGCAAGTAAATCTTACTGCGGCACAGAAGGCTTTGCAAAAGCCTGATATCGAATATTCGGCTCGCTTCTTACCTTTACAATTCGAGGCTTTGGCTTCGCAAGACAAAACGCTTTTTAGAAAAAGCATGCAAGCAGAAAATGGCCAAGTTGGGGATTGGTCACTAAAGGGTTCTAGAATAGTGGTTTCTCCAAGTTTTGCCCGTCGCGTTTTAGGCGGAAAAAAAAATCCCCCCAGTCAAAGCATAGCCAACTTGTTGGCGGACTATTTTCACAAACAACATGGCCTAAGTTTACAGGCTATTCCTACCGCATTTGCCAGTTATGTTCCCAATGATTCGATGTATGCGAAAAGTCCGCAATGGGCCTTGCATAACCCTGGAGAAACGTTTCCTGGCGGAGCTTTTATGGGCTTTAAACCTGTGGCAGGCGCGGATATTAATGTGGAGCCAGTATGGGATAAGTTTTCTGGTGCTGATACTTTAGTCATTGCGGTTATCGACGCAGGAATCGATTTTAATCATCCGGAATTAAAAGGTCATCATTGGATTAATAAAGCCGAATCGCTTGGAAAGCCTGGTATTGATGATGATGGGAATGGATATATCGATGATTCTTTAGGCTGGGATTTTGTGGATAATGATAATAATCCCCAAGATTATCAGGCTCATGGCACTGTAGTAAGCTCTGTCATTGCCGCTAATTTTGATAATGAAGAGGGAATGACTGGGGTTTTAGCGGAAGTGAAAATTATGCCGGTGAGGGTTTTGGATGCGGGCGGGCATGGCGATCAAGCGGCCATTGCCCGAGGCATTCAATATGCGGTGAATAATGGGGCTATGGCTATTAATTTTAGCATTGGAGGTAACGGTGATATTCTTGCTATGCGTAATGCCTTTGCCGCAGCGCGAAATAAAAATATTCCCATCATCGTGGCCGCAGGTAATAATGGCTTAGACATTAACACCAATACTCCCGCCCCAATTTCTTATAACTATGAAAATACCATAGTGGTAGCGGCTTTCACACCTGCGGACACTTTAAGTGGCTTTTCAAATTATGGAAAAAATGTAGTGCATTTAGCTGCTCCAGGCGAAATGGTGGCCACTGCGGATATTCCGGCCCGCAAAATTTTATGGTCCGATTGGTTCAATGAAGATTTATCCAAATGGGTTTTTTCCAATCCCGGAGACTTTGCATTGAGCTTGGATAATCCTATCGATCCTCCTCAATGTATTATTTGGAAGTCGGGAAAAAACACCACTATGACCATGGCTAAGAGTATTGATTTAACGAATCAAGAAGGAACGACATTATACTTCCAAGTAGAATATACGCCTGCCAACACTTATGATAACGTAGTAGTAGAAGCCAGCCAAGATGTACCCAATGCAACTTGGCAAGTGGTTGCAGCGCTGACCAGTAAAATCATGCCTGCGCGCATGCTTTCCTATTCTTTGGAGGCTTATAAAGGAAGTAAAATATTACTTCGTTTTCGTACCGTGTTGAACAATAATATTTCGGTAACCGGCAGAGCTTTAAAAATAGATGGCCTTAGTATTAAAGTGAGTGATCCGGCTTTGGCTTCTACTGTCAATTATGTTACTGTCTCGGGTACTTCTGTTGCTGCGCCTTTGGTTACAGCTTATGTGGCTTTACATAAATTAGCTTGTGATAGAATGGGCATTACTTGGACAAGGGCTAAAGCTTTAGAAGGTATCACGCAAGTTCCGGCTTATGCCAATAAAACGATTACCGGTGGACGTTTGAATATGGCTAAAGGTTTGGATTTTTATTTGCAAACACTTCCTAATTTGGTGGTTCAGGACTCCACTCACATTAATTGGAAATCCGATGAAAAAATCGAATACAACGTGGGATTGAGTAACCCTGCCCTTGCGGCGAATTATATTTATGCCTCACCCATGGTAATGGAGGGTTTGACTTTTGATGCCAGCAGTCGCAAATTAATTTGGACACCCAAAGATACACAGCGTGGAAGTTTTAATCTGCGATTTAAAGCTTTGGGTACAACTACCTTGCGCGCGCGCGTTAACATGACTGTTACGGAAGCTCATCCGGTTGCTGTAAGACCAACGGTTAGCAATAATTTTTGGAAAATGGGAAAGCAAATGTTTTTATTGCCAAATGATTGGTCGCAACCTAAAGCAGTGAAAGTGATTCGTTTAGATGGTTTGGGGCGCTCCAATGTGGTTTTTGAGTCTGTATTGGATGCAGGCCAATTCGAGTCGCTAAAACATCAAAGCATACCAACTATACCTGGTCAATTCTATCGTGTTTGGATAAACGGGAAAGCGCTCGCTCCACACTAAAAAAATCATAAAACACCTCCTTTCAAAGGCAATGCTTGGACTGAAATTAAAAAACTTTTACGCCAAACTTTGATTTACAAACTCTTCATGAAGTGGTAAATTTCTCCTTCCCTTGGTCAAAATTATAGTGCTAAGGATTTATCGCTTAGGATAAAGAACCTTTGGAGTGAGAATTAATGGTCACCAAAAAAGATGGAGATTTTTTACGCGTTATTGCAAGCATTGCGGTGATCGTTGTGCATAGCGTACATTATTGGGTGGAACAATATGCCAAGAATCAAACACTTTGGAGTTTAAATTATTTCACGACTTATCTCGATCAACTTTCACGTTTCACGGTCCCACTTTTTCTATTTCTCTCAGGTTTTGGATTAACCGCTAAATATGTCGGTAGCTCCAAGCCTTTAGATGTAAATCAGTATTATCGAAAACGCTTATTAAAAATATTTGTTCCCTTCTTAATGTGGACGGCTATAACCAGCTTTCGTCATGTAGATTATGTCTTGGGCTTGCCTTGGAAAAATAATGCTCTTGGCAGCTTAACCGATGTGTTACGTTTCGTTTTTTTCGAAGGCTTTGATTATCAATATTATTTCCTCATAGTCTTATTTCAGTTGTATATGATCTTCCCTTGGGTTTATCGCTTAGCAAAATCCAAATCATGTTTTGTTTTATTTTTAGGTTTGCATTTATTGTTGATGGCTCCAAGCGAAACCTTTGCTGATGCCCTAGGAATATCGCCTCTACACTTTCATCCTAACTGGCTCATCTTACATTGGTTCTTTTGTTATGCAGGAATGTTTGTGGCTTGGAATCAAGAATGGATTGAAAAAATTGTAGAGAGTTATAGCCCTAAGCAAGCTTGGCTTTTTTGGTTGTTTTGTTTTGCGCTTATCAATGCGGAAGTGCAAATTAATCTCGCTTATGGTAAAGAGCTTTGGAATATTGATCATTGCAATCGTTGGTCTATTATGCTTTATTGTGCCGCATCTTTGTTAGTTTTTTTAAAAATCAAGCCATGGTTAGAGCAAACCATTTATGCGAATAAAAATTTTCAATTCATCTTTACGCATTTAGCGCCGTATACCTTTTTTGTATATTTAGTTCACACGCATTTTTTACGATGGGTTGAGTTTGCTTTTTGGGAAGTGTCTTTATTCGATTTGTTTTTTCGCATCATTATGGTTACGGGATGTTCGTATATCATGGCTTGGTTTGTACAATGGTTGCTCGCAGATTTTCCGCGTTTGCGTTATAGCTTAGCGTTGCCTCACAAACCCTTTGATTGGAGAGGTTTGCCTGGAGCTTCGTATTTGTTACCTATGCGCCTAAAAAGTGAATCCAAAACAAAATCCTCAGGTGAAGCCGAATTTGGCTAAAGCTCACTCGGTATACGACCTTTAGAATTCATTTTAACCGAGGACGTAGCAATAGAGAGTAAATAAACATTTTGGAAGGACACCGTATAGTATACGGATATTGCTGTCTTTTCCGCCATGGCATTGATTCCCAAAGCAAATACCGGCGGGTTTTCACAAACGGTTACCCCTCGCAAAGCATCACGTTCCAAAATCCATTTCGCCCCTTCCATAAACTCATCGGCCCTTCTGATTTTTGATTTTATCAATTCGAATTGCGCATTAAATTTGGGTAAGGCTAATACATTCCATTTCATAATGTTAAAACCCTCGATTGATGCGCTAATGTTTTTAATTGTTCTGCGTATTTGGCTTCATAGGCATTAGGGTGAAAACGTTTGTTTTCGATCAAAGCCAAATAATAAGGGATGTCTTCTTGCAGATGAATAAGCTCCGTGCCTGCAATATAGTGAGGCGAAAGTGGCGTAATAAATTTTTGTTTGTGAAAATGAAAAATGATTTCATCTACCAAAGCAATTTCTTGTCCATCGAATAAATTTAAAGCTGCATTAGTATAAGCCTTAATTTTAACCGCCGAAAAACTTGCCGTTTGCAAGGAGCTTAAATTGATTTTTTTTTGCGTATGCATTTGTTGGCATAGTGACAGCAGTCTAGTGGGTGCAAAGCCATCGAGCTGTTTGATATAGGCTTGTCCGGTAATTGGGAACCCATAGTTTTTGAAATGGTTAAAATCGGCATAGAATAAAATATTCCCGAGATCCGCTAAGTTAAAAGCCGAGTTTGCTTTGTACAAACGACAAATATGCAAAATCAATTGCTTTAATTTTTCAGGATGGACGGGGAATAAATTCATTTAAAAAATATGCTTTCTGGTTGTAAACATTGCCGCAATAGATTGTATCGAAATGTAACAGAAATATTTTCGCATTATTTTTTCTGTCCAGAATCGGAAGCGCAATAAAAATTTGCCAAATTTAATTTAGCGTTTGAATCTTCTTTTGCAATATTGGCGCTGTGCAATTTATGTGTAGTGAGTGAATCCTCTGCAATAGGAGTTGGCGTAGTGTATAATGGAGAATACTTAGCTTGCAAGCTTAAGGAGGTAATGACAAATAAAAGTTTAAGCATTAGCAACGGCATGTTAAAACGTCCGATTAAATTGTGGGGTTAAAAGAATCATGTTTTTTATATCTGTTCTGATGTTATAATAATAAAACTATATCTAAACCGATGTAACTGGCAACTATTCGGGCATTTTATATATTGCAACGGTGTTAAAAAGGCATGCAAAGGCTATAAATGAATAAAACAGTCGAATTATTGAATCATTGGGCGGAATTTGAGGGCAAAAACCCTAAAGCCAGCCTAGAGGACTTCTGTAGCGCCTACCTGCTTCAAAATCGAGAACAATCAAATAACTCCAAACTCTTTGGAGGACAAATGATTCCTCCCAGTCCGGATTTAGTCCTGCTAAAACTAATGGGACGAATTATGAAAATAAGTTCGGTGTATATGGATTCGGCCATGAAGGATACAGGTGCGAAGCGTTTGGAAGAATTTTATTTTTTGAATTATATCTTTCAAATGAAAGATCCGCGTAAAACGGAAGTGATTTACTGTAACATTCAAGAGCTTTCCACCGGTTTAGCGATTTTAGATGATCTCATAAAAATGGGTTATGTCAAAGAAAAAGAGGATGTGCAAGATAAGCGCTCAAAAAGATTAAGTATAACCCCCAAAGGTGAAAAAGTTCTTTTTGCCTGTTATGAACAATTCGCCAAAGTGGGTAACATTCTCTTACAGGATATTCCTGTGGACGATATTCAGCTTTGCATAAAACTATTGCAGCCTATTGATGATAAATTCAGTACTCTCTGGCAGAAGGATAAGGGTAAGCCCTTTGAGGACATTTGTAAAAATTTCCCAGGGAATATGTGTAAGCTTATGCAGGCGGTTTTTAAGAAAAAAGGGAAGTAGTGGTATCTTACCTTTGGATTCGAAAAAATAATGAAAATCACTAAAGTGGCGTTATACGGTGGGGCATTTAATCCTATTCATAAAGGTCATGTACAGGTGGCACATTGGGTGTTGAACGAAACTAATTTGTTTGATGAAGTATGGTTACTTCCATGTTACAAACATATTTACGCAAAGGAAATGGTTTCTACACAAGATCGTTTGGAAATGTGTCGCTTAGCTGTACAGGATGAAAAGGGTATAACGGTATGCGATTATGAAATTAAAAATAAAATGCAAGGTTCAACTTATGAATTGATTCAGCGTTTACAATCTGATCCAGAGTTTTTAAACATTAAATTCTCCCTGATCATTGGCGAGGATAATGCAAAAAGCTTTCATAAATGGAAACAATCCGAAAAATTAATAGCAGAATGTAATGTAGTTGTCATTCCACGCAAAGGGGAACCCTTAGTTCAAAATGATGTATGGTATAAAAAGCCACCGCATCTTTATTTAAAGGAAGCGGATAATATTCCAGGATGTTCTTCAACTGAAATTCGTAAAGCTCTGATGAATGGTAATTTTGAAATCGTAAAGCAAGATTTATGCATCCAAGTAATAGATTATATTCGCATCAATAAATTATACATGACTACTTTGAAAGAATAAACTTCAAAAAGCCTGCGCCAAATCAACTACCCATTGATCCGGCCAGTAGCCATTGCCCGGAGCACCATAGGCCAAATCGAAACGTAAATTAAAAACACCCAGTAACGGATAACGTAATCCCCAGCCATAGGCATAGCCTTGGCCATGTTGTTGGGAAGACCAAGAAAAACCTTTCTCGACATTCCATACTTTTCCAAAATCATAAAAAGGGACAATTTCCAAAGGCTTTAAAAAGCGTAAGGGGCCAAGTGCGCGTATATAGCGGAAATCAAAGGGGGCAAAACGTAACTCATAGGAGCTGAGAAAATAGGCGGCGGTTAAGTTTTTATCGGAGCAAACGGTTACGTTTTGTGTAGAATCATTAGGGCTGGGAACGAGCAAGGTATCGGGACATAAAGCTTGATAAGCATAGCTGCGTACATTGCGGCCACCGCCTAAATAAAATCGATCTGAATTAGTTTCTCCTTCTCCAAAAAAACGTCCTCCATTTAAACGCATGGCAAATTTTATTTGGGGAAGTGAATGAAAGTAGTAATAATATGAGGACTGTAATTCTAACCAATTGTGGCGATGCTTGGATAAATAAAATTGACTATTTTCAATAAAATGTCCGCCATTACCCCAGCTTAAAGCATAGCGCAAGCCACGGGTTGGATCTAAGGATTGATTCACAAAAGTAAAGAAGCTCGTTTGAATAAAGTTTAAATCCAAGGATCGTTCTCTATCGCTTTCACTGAGCATACGGCTTTGGGATTTTAATTCGGCATTGGTGACTAGGCGCAACCAATAAGACCAAGGCCAAGTAAGCCGCATACTATTGGTGGCTTCAAAATCGCCACCCCAAAGACCTTCTTTTTTATGCACGGGTTGGTCTTGTAGCCAATTGAAATCTAAGTCCTCGTCGAAACGTACCAATAAACCCAAAGTAAGTGGGGAACCAAAGCCTAGATATGAGTTCTGTTTGTCCACAGCTACCGAGGAACCGCCTCGCAATTCTTTTAGAGTACCTGCAACGTTACTATGGCGCAAATCCAAAGATACACCCGGTCCATATTGTGTTTCGTAAAAAGCCGAGGAGTGAATATTACCTGGCGTATGTTCTTCGGCAAAAAGATAGATGGCGCTATGATGCTCGGGTCCTGGAAGCAGACTATCCTTGATCCTTACATAATTAAAGGTTCCGGCATATTGTAATTTTTCTATAAGCCTATCATTTTGAGCAATACGTACTGTGTCTCCCCTGTGATAAGGAAAAAGTGAAGCCAGCAGAGAATTTTTGGTCAAACCTTTTAGGTTATCATCAGGAGAAGCGCGTAAGTTACGTACATAAAGCGTATCAAAGACAATGGGATACGCCGGTTCAACGAAATAATCAACCTTTATAGCATGGGTTTCAGGTTTAAGTGTAGTTTTGTAATAAACTTTAGCGCGGATAAATCCGGCATTCCCATATTCGCGTATCAGAAAACGCCTATCTTGGAATATTTTTTCATCAAAATAGATATTCCCCGTTTTTACTTTGAGGTCTTGCAAATCGATGTTGACTGACAAGTTAGTTGAGGGTGTGCCGCTTTTTACTTTAAGACTATCTCGTTCAGAAACTTGCACTTTGTCAAAATGATAACGTTCCCCCTCATTAATATTAATAGCGGCATCCCAATCTTTTGGCTTGTCTTTAGTGGGTTGAAGTTTAAGCGTGATCTCCACATCGAAAAAACCATTTTTGCGATAGAGATCATTGATATATAAATGCGCATCATCTTCCCAAGTGTGCAGACCTTCGGGTGTATAGGTTTCGGGATCGGGAGATAACAATTCTAAGAGTTGTGTATTGCGATAAAAATGATTGCCCGTAAACGTGACAATGACTTCGGCTCGTGAAAATTGGACTAAGCAAAAAAATAAGGCTAAATACCAAGCCACACGTAATGGGCATAAATATTTTTTTGTTGTGATATTCACCTTCATGGTTTTTTTTCTAACGAGCTATCGATGGCTGGTGATTTAATTTGAGAGGACTTCTTAGCATGAACGGAGCCATGCGTGCCCCAAAAATTATAATTGTAATTTAAACTCAATCGCTTACGCAAATTGTTTTGTGCTTCTTGCTGGAGCCGATCGGGATCAGTAAATATAGCGGCTTCAACGCTTATATTATTTTTGATCTTTTTTTTCCATTCTTGATCATTAATGAGCCATAGTGGTGGGGGACGCCATTCTAAAGCCAAGCGATAATTACCCGGATTAGTATTTTCTGCTTTGTCAGGGGTATAGGCATAACGCGCACGCATGCGTAAACGCCAAAACTCCTTGCTTAAAATTTCAATGGCAACCGCGCTATTACCTGCTGAGGCTGCCGAAGTGGATGAACCACTATGCGTAGAATCGCTAATCATTTTTTTATCTGTTGCCAAAGCTCCTAAGCCGCTGACTTGCGCATTGGAAATCCAATTTCCCGAAAGTTTATTGGCTGCTTTAGTGAGATAAGAACTGGCTAAGGGTTCTAATAATCCATAGGCAGCTTCTTGATACGATACACTGCCTCCGCTGGAAAACAAAGGGGAGTAACATCCACGTCTCACGGAATAAATTAAAGCAGAGATTTCTGCACCAGCGCCATAGGCACCTTGGCAATCGCTATCATAGGCAAATTTTAAATCATTTAAATTTCCAGTCAATCGAGTAATGACCTTACAAGAATCTTGCATACTGACTTCGCAAGTTTTTGCCAAAGATTTTTGTGCTTCTAATTGCAATTCCCCTTCGTCTATGGGTACATTAAGCCATTTGAGTTCAAAATTTTTGATGGTAAATGCTTGATCCTTTGTTCCTAATTCTCCTTTTAGCCCAGTAATTCGGCCCTGCATCAAGGTATAAGGATAAATGCCGGCTATAGAGATATCACCTACATAATTAAACCGTAACACGTCGGTTTCTACATGATTTCCCGTTCCTGAAGTTTCTAAATTGAGATCCAACTGCAAGGGTTTGGAAGCCCTTTTTACCAGGCGTTTAGAAGTGGCAACTTCGGGTGTTTGCTTAAATAAGTTTTGTAGAGTTTCTAAACTACGTAACCGATAATGTAGAATGGAGCTATCGAGTGTTGCTCTCACTTGCAAATAGGGAATAGGCGCTTCGGAATAATCGATTTTGCTTTTATTGTCTGAGCTGCCCAGCGGTGCAGTATAAAAAATTTGCATTCGGGAAAAATCCCCAGCGACGCGCAGGGGAGGTTTTACATGTTCCGCCGAACCGGAACCTATATAACTTTGAAAGGTAAGTTCGCTAGAATCGGAATTTGCATCCGCTTTAAAATCTCGAATACGAATACGTTCAAGATCGCCAATTTTTGCGCTAAAGCTTGAGCCTTCCACATGTGCACTCATAATATGCTTACCAATTAATTGATAATTAAGATTTCCTTTTAATTCTCCACCTAAGCCTTTAGCACTTATAATGGGCACATTTAGCTGACCTTGCCGGATATGTAGAGGAGCAGAAATCGATTGCGTGTCTAAGCCGGGCAATAGATATCGCGTTTGCAAAATATCTGCATCCAGTAATAAATTAACCATGGCAGCTTTAAAGGGTAAACTCGCATAAGCGCTTATCTGTAAGTCGCGCAGTTCTCCAGAATTTCCCGGTAGGGGAATTTTTCCTGTAACTTGCAAATGACCTTGTAAATCTTTGAAAGCATGCATGCCTCCCTGAAAGTTTAAAAACAAGCTTCCTCCCGCTATAGCTTTTAATTGCAAGGATTGCGAATCGGCCAAAACACCGGTTAGCGCTAATTGCAGAGAATCGCGTAATAGAGGTTCCTTATCGGATACGGTAACTGCATTGATACTTAAGGTGTCGCCATCTCCTTGCAAGGATAATTTGCGTAAAGTCGCGGGAAGCGAATCGGCCATTTGGATATTGCTGAATTCATAACCTCCCACAAATCCCTTTTCATAACTATAGGTAAACTTGCCATCCACCTCACCATTGCGTAAAGGAGGTTTGACCATAGCCACTTGCATCGCTTTAGCGATATTAAAATGATTCGCTGCAATGCTAATATGTTGAACATCGTTGGGGTAATGAATTTTATATAGTGCATAAAAAGGTTTTTCATGTAAGACTAAATCCGCATCACCTTGCAGGGCCATGCCTTCTAGGACGGCTTTTACTTGCGGGATATGCAGCAATTCTTTATCCCAATTTGCACTGATTAAAGCGGCTACCTTTTGTTTTTTGTACTGGGCTTGTAAATCAGTTTCTAAATGTCCCACTGAGGTTTTTTTATTCCAGGCAAAATCCAAATTTAAACGTGAATCAGTTAAGAATAAAGAATCCAAATGTTGTAATATTCCATAAGGTAATTGCTCAAGCGATAGATTTTGACTATGTACAGCAAATTCATTCGGTGCAGGGATGGAGGCTTCTATGGAACCATATTCAGCATTTGCTATTTTGAGTTGCATAGGCTTATTTCGTTTATCGAGTTGAATTAATCCACTTAACTTCCATGTTACCTTTCCTAAAGTCCAAGTCGATGGGTAAAGTTCATACTTTGATTTTTGATAGTGATGAACGAGGTGAATGGAATCTGCCATAGTACCATAGGCTTTTAAAGCATAAATATCTGAAAAGGCGTCAATTTGATTTTGTTGCGTATGCCCCTGAACAAAGATTTTTTGAAAATCCACGTTACTATCCACGAAGGCGCGCGCCCAGCGTTCTTGGGGCGAAATCAAAACCGAAAATTCACCTTTCCAACCACTAGACGCTTTATTAAGGTTGACAGTAATTCTTGAACTATCGCCGGTGATAACATTGGCTTGTAGGGCTTTAGAGGAGAGATAGGGCGCTTGAAAATCTATAGAGCCCGTGAAGGCATGTCCGCCCACTTTTAAAGCGACGCCATGCACATGACCTATGGCTGTAGCTTGAATATAACGACTCAAATAAGCAACATCGCGCAAAGAGTCTTTGGACATAATATCAAAATGACCTTTGAATAACAGATCTTCGCCTTGCTTGCCCTGGCTTTTAAGCAGCCAATTTCCAAGCCTCTCATTGAATTGTAAAGTGAACATAACTTTTTGCGGACTTAACTGATAGCCGGAGGAAGAGGGCAGATGATCGATTTCCGTTTTTAACTTGCTATGAAAAATATATCCAAGGTTACGTTGCCCGGAAAAGGTGAAATCAAGATGTTTTAAAATTGGTAGTTTTGTGTTTGGTAAAAATACTGCATTATATGGTTGTGAAGATAAAATTTTTACTTGTAAATCGGCTATGGCTAAAAGTAAGTTGGATTTGGGAGCATGACCTTGCAGTTGAATTTGATCGGAACCTTGTTGAATTCGTATTGAAGCTATTACCGAATCATTTATCCAATTGTTTTCGCTTTGCAGGGAAAATAACAGGCTTTTCGAAAATCGAGATTGAATTTCTTTGATTTCTAGATTCACAGCTTTAGGATTTGGATTAGTTACCGTAACTTTGGAGAGTCGAATCATTTCTCCCAAGCTATCCCGCAAAATAAATTTCTCCACACTTATCTTTGCCGCAACCGGAATTTTAAAGGAGGGGAATGGGATTGAATCGGGAAAAGGTTTTTTTGGTTTCGTAAGCGTATCGGGAAGCAAATCAATTTGCAATGCATTAACATTAAGCGTAATAGCAGGTGCGAAATGCAAAAAACTTCTAAAAAGATCTGCATGTAAGGCGCATTGTTGGCTGCTCGCTAAGAAAGTGGGGCTTTCATAAACAATGGAGTCGACGGAAAAATCTAAGGACCAGCCCAATGTAGCACCCATAACATGAATGTTACCCTCGCCCACTACAATTGGTTTGCGTAAATAATGAGCTATGGCAAAGCGGCCAGCTGCATAAAAAGCAAGGCCACCGAGCACAAAAAGCAGCATTCCTGCTAGGAAAATTCTTTTAACCCAAAGGCCCACGGCCATTCCTAATCTTCAAATTACTAGTATTCCAAAAACCCATTCTATGGAAATAAGTAATAATTCGCGGTAATCCAATTCAGAACGGCGTTTTATTGTCAAATTTCCAGTCCGATTTGTAGCGGCTTGAATGAGAAGAAATAAATGTTGCGATTCACCGCGAATAACCTCTTTTAATCATGGGCAACTTTCTGTCCAAACCTAGGAGTTTTTATGAGTGATAGCAAAAAAACCAATGAAGTGACTTTAGATGATGTTAAGCCTTTACATCCAAATGATTATCCCGCAAAACATTTAAAAGAAAAATTAGACGGCCGTAAAGAAGAGCTGAGTGAAATTAAAAACCATGCTAGTTCTCAGGGGCTTGCCGATGGGCCTGAAAATGCATGAAAGGGAAGATTTTCTCCCTAATCTTTAGGTTGAAAGCGAAGACCTAATAATTTTCTCTCGCGGCGCTTATGCGAGAGATTTTACCGTCGTTCACCGTTACCGATATGGCTATAGGCTGACAACAAACATGACAATCTTCAACATATTCTTGAGATTCGGCGGAGCAATCCACTTCGATTTTAATTTTTTCCCAGCAATAGGGGCATTGAATGGAATGAGTTTTTAGGAGGTCCATGGGAAGTAAATTTAGCTTCTTTTATCTCATCATTCGCAACAGCACGGAATCATTATGGACGAGGAATAATAGTGGCAATGGTGATTTTGCCTTTTTCTGGACCATAATACCAAAACATTTGATAGGCGCCTGGCGTATTGTTTTGGGCATAGCTTTCCCAAATTTTTTCACCATCAGGTCCTTTTAATTCATGAAATTCATGAGTGTGCAATGAACTATAACGTAAATTGGATGACATCAAATCCAGAGTTTTATTAATTGCTTTTAAAATATTTTTCTTTACAGGTGATTGTAAAGAAGCATAATTTCGTTCCGCTTTTTGGGATAAAAGAATATCAAATTCCAATGGGTATTAATCCTTTGTCTTGGAAGGTTTAGAAGCTTTAATCTTCAGTCTTTTGCGAATCTCAGTGAGAGAGCGACTTTTCCCTGCGGAGGCATCAGCTAAGCCGCGTTGTAATGAATCAAGCGCCGTTTTGTTCTTATAAATCCAGTGTTCGGGAACAATAACCATAGGTGTTAAAATAATTTGTCCTGAGGGCTTTACGGTGGCATCGAAGGCACTGACTTCTCGACCTCTCAATAGCTTTCCGAGAGCAATACGATTTTTGGTATCCACTTGTAATAATGCCATTTGTGTTAATCCTTTATTTTCAAGCTACTTCTAGTATATCATTAAGCAAGAAAGTGGGCAAGTGGGATTATGGGACTTTAGTATTTTCGGCTAGATTTTGTCTAAAATTTTTAGACAAAATCCAAGGATAGTCTGATTTAATACGGAAACGGTTTTTAGGAGATGGATATTCTTTTTTCCTCTGGCGGAAGGGGTGGGATTTGAACCCACGTTACAGTTGCCCATAAATCAGTTTTCGAGACTGACGCCTTCAACCGCTCGGCCACCCTTCCCCGAGGAATCGGGGTCAATTTAATATTTTATCGTCAGTTTGTGCGCTTAGAAATGGGTATATAATTACCTTTCCCCACCATGAAAAAAACTGAAAACTTAAATATCGCTGCCTTACAGCCTCTAATCTCTCCTAAGCAACTTAAGGCGAAATTTCCCGTAACCGCCAAAGCCAATCGTACCGTGGTAGAAGGCCGCGAAGCGGTGCAAGCTATACTACGTGGTGAAGACCCGCGCTTGCTTTTAATTATTGGACCTTGCTCCATTCATGAGCCCACTGCGGCTTGGGAATATGCGCAAAAGTTGAAAGCATTGAGCGATAAGGTGCAAGACAAATTAGTAGTGCTCATGCGCGTATATTTTGAAAAGCCACGCACCACGGTGGGCTGGCGCGGATTTATCAGCGATCCCGATTTAAATGATAAGTGCGATATTTCCAAGGGATTGCAATTAGCGCGCGATCTATTAATTAAAATTAATCATTTGGGTTTACCTGCGGCTACGGAATTATTGGATCCGGTAGTTCCTCAATATATTGCCGATCTTATTACTTGGGCAGCTATTGGAGCGCGTACGACTGAATCTCAAACGCATCGTCAAATGGCCAGTGGATTATCTATGCCGGTCGGATTTAAAAATGGTACCGATGGCAATGTGCAAGTAGCTGTAGATGCAATGCAATCGGCGCGTAGCTCGCATAGCTTTTTAGGGTTGGATGCCGAGGGTCAAACTTGCATTGTGAAAACCAAAGGAAATCCGTACGGCCATGTGGTATTACGCGGTGGACGGGTTAATCCTAATTACGATGTGAATAGTATTGCCGAAGCTACTCAACAAGTTTCCGCCTCTGGCTTGGAAAGCAGACTGGTAGTGGATTGCAGCCATGGTAACACACAAAAAAAACATGAATTGCAAGAGGCTGTTTGGGACAGTATTATTGAACAGCGCCTAGCGGGTAATAAATCCTTAATGGGGTTGATGGTAGAAAGCCATCTTTTTGAAGGCAGTCAAAAAATTCCTGCCGATTTATCGAAATTGCGTTATGGTGTTTCGGTTACCGACAATTGCATTGGTTGGGAGTTGACGGAGCAAATGATTTTACGTGCGCACAAAGCATTAAGCAGTAGCAAGAAAAAATCATCTCCAACTAAATTAAATAAAGCAAAGGGAAAAAGTAAAGTGAACTAAGCTTTCGAGCCTGTGGCTTCGGTGGAAGCGAGCTTGTCTCGCAAAATGCCAAAGCCAATAGCGGCAAAGGAAGCTAAAAGTAATACGCATTGCAGGGGAACTTTCCACCAAGTTTCAGGCACATAATTATCGAAAATATATTTTTCGCCAAGGGCTAAAATAAGTATCAGCGGATACACACCAAATAAAATTTCATTTTTACGAGCGGCCATATCAATTTGACGCGCACGTTGACGCAGCCAAAGTATTCCAAAGAAAATGCATAAGACTAAAGAGAGTTTATCGTACATGTAAACAAATGTAATTGTTGAAGCGGATTATGACGAAAGGTTTTCCGTATCGCGGAGTAATGATGCTAATTGTATTAAACCCGTTTCCCAATTTTCCAAATGACTCGCTGAATTAATATGTCCTAAATCACCGATATTCACAAAATGGCTTCCCCAAGCCTCTGCGCAGTTGTTTGCATAATTCAATGTTCCATAGGGATCATTAGTGCTTGCAATCAGGCGACTTGAAAAAGGCAAACGCTGTAAAGGTGTGGGTGCGAAGCTAATCGCCTCCATAGGAAAGATAGCGCTTTGAGGATCCGGTGGAGCCACTAATAAAGCGCCACGAATTTTATGTTTAGTGGTTGCTGCCCAATGTGCTACTAATAAACAAGCCAAGCTATGGGCTATCAATACGGTATTATGGATGTTACCTGGATTTTGGCTTATAGTTTTTTCTAAAAGCTCTTTCCACTCTTGGCAAAGAGGGTTATCCCAGTCTCTTTGTTGCACTCTTTTAAATTGAGGATGAGAAAGTTCCCAATACGTTTGCCAATGATCAGGCCCTGAGCCACCTATACCCGGAAGAATTAAAATATTTTCTGACATAGTTTTAATTTATTAAATCGAAATCAAATTGAGTAGTCACTACTAAACACTTTAATTTCCTTAGGGGTAACAAATACAGTTTCCCCTTTGTTCAAAGCTAAGGCTTTAAATTCATCTTGGCTAAGTTCTACTTGAATCTCTTGACCTTCGGTATTGAGTACCGTCACCTTTACCGCTAAGCCGACATGGCGCATATGCGTGACCTTGCCTTGCAAAGCATTGTTGTCTGAAGATTCGCGATGAATACTTAAAGCATGGGGACGTACATAAGCCTTGGTGGAAGGAATGGCGGAAGGATTGGTTGCAGATACCGAAATTTCGGAACTTCCTAAATAAATTTTTCCTTGTTCCACGCGACTATGAAAAATATTTACATTTCCCAAAAAGTTCATCACAAATTCATTCACCGGATTATGAAAAATATCATCGGGTGTGCCAATTTGTTCCACCTTTCCTTTATTCATAATCACCACTCGATCCGAAACTTCAAAAGCTTCTTCTTGATCGTGAGTTACAAATACACTAGTCATTTTTAATTCATCATGCAGGTTACGTAGCCAACGACGTAAATCTTGGCGCACCTTGGCATCCAAGGCTCCAAAGGGTTCATCGAGTAAAAGTACTTTAGGCCGAGCGGCTAAAGCACGCGCCAAAGCGACCCGCTGTTTTTGTCCACCGGAGAGTTGCGAAGGATAGCGATCCGCTAAGCCACCCAATTGAATTAATTCCAAAAGTTCATCCACACGTTGGGCAATTTCTTTTTTCGGACGTTTTTGAATCATTAATGAAAAACCAATATTTTCCCGGACATTCATATGTTTAAACAAGGCGTAATGCTGGAATACAAAGCCGACTTGTCGATTTTGTACAGATACATTGATCGCATCTTGACCACTGAATAAAATTTCTCCCGAATCGGGGTTATCTAATCCCGAAATCATGCGTAACAAAGTAGTTTTGCCGCAACCTGAAGGGCCTAACAGAGCGACAAGCTCACCATCGGGAATATCAAAATGTACGTCATTTAAGGCTTGGAATTGCCCAAATTTTTTATGTATATGTTGAATGGAAATGCTCATTTATTCCTCCATGGGCGCTAGATTTAACTCCGCATTGCTATGGGTTTTCTTTTCTAAAATGGTTTTTATAATCAAGGTTACAATGGCTAATAAAGCCAGTATGGAAGCTACCGCAAAGGCACCCGCTTCATTATATTCATTATAAAGTTTTTCTACCCGTAAGGGCAAAGTATCCGTAACTCCCGTGATACTTCCTGCCACTACCGAAACTGCTCCAAATTCACCCATGGCGCGGGCATTACATAAAATAACGCCATATAATAACCCCCAGCGTATATTCGGAAGGGTAACATACCAAAAGGTTTCCCAACCATTGGCACCGAGTATTAATGCGGCTTCTTCTTGCTCTATGCCTTGTGATTCCATTACCGGAATGAGTTCACGTGCCACAAAGGGAAAGGTGGTAAAAGTGGTAACCAGTACGATACCGGGTATGGCAAAGATTATTTGCAAATTATGCCTATCGAAAAAGGGTCCAAACCAACCATGCGCTCCAAATAAAAGCACAAATAATAATCCCGTTACTACGGGCGATATGGAAAAGGGTAAATCCAAAACGGTGAGTAATAGAGCTTTGCCTCGAAAAGAAAATTTAGTGGTGCACCAGGCAATGCTGACACCTGCCAACATATTGGCGGTTACGGAAATCATCGCCGTAAATAAAGTAAGGCGAATGGCTGACCAAGTATCGGGATGTTGTAAGGACGTGAAATAATAGCCTATGCCTTTGGAGAAGGCATGAAAAAGCACATTAATAAGAGGTAACAGAATTAAGCTGATAATCAACAGTAATGCCAGAGTAATACCAATTCGTCGAGTGAGGACCGAATCGTTTTGCACTCTTGCATGAGAGGCATTCCCATTTAGTGACTTGGGCATTGCATTTTTTGAGACGGCTGGGATAGATTTAGGCACTTCGTGTTCTCCATTTTTCTAAGGAGTTCAACAAAAATAATAAAGCGAAAGAAACGAATAATACCACGGTGGCTATGGCTGTAGCGCCAGCATAGTCGAATTGTTCCAGTCGCGCCATAATAAGTAAGGGCGCAATTTCGGTTTTCATCGGTAAATTACCAGCGATAAACACTACGGATCCGTATTCTCCCACGGAACGTGCAAATGCTAACGCCAGGCCAGTAATCCAAGCGGGAAAAAGGGTGGGCCAAATGATATATCTAAAGGCTTGCCAACGATTTGCGCCTAAGCTAGCGGCAGCTTCTTCGAACTCGGCTTCCATATCCATCAATACCGGCTCTAAACTACGAACCACAAAAGGTAAGCCTACAAAAACCAAAACCAAAATAATGCCTAGAGGCGTATAAGTTACGGTAATCCCTAAGTGACTTAAGCCTTTCCCCATCCAACCTTGTGGAGAGTATAAATCGGCAAAGGTTAATCCGGCCACGGCCGTTGGCAATGCAAAAGGAAAATCAATTATGGCATCCAAAAACTTACGTCCAGGAAAGGGGTAACGTATAAGTACCCAAGCAATTAAAAAACCGGTTACCCCACTAATGATTGCAGCGGCAAAGGACGTGGTAAAGGTGAGTCGATAAGCGGCCAAGGCTCGGGGGCTGGAAACCGTTGACCAAAAGGTAACCCATGGTATATGCGTTGCTTTGAGTAATAAGGCCGCAATGGGTAACAGAATAAGTAAGCCAATATAAAAGAGATTAAATCCTAAAGTAAGTCTAAAGCCAGGTATAAGGGAAGTTCTGCTTTTCATATTTTGGTATTCAGCGATTTTGACGAAGAATGGTTAACACCCAAAGGAATGGAATCGAAAACTCCGCCTTCAGCAAAAAATCTTTTTTGCGCAAGAGTCCAATTGCCGAAATATTGATCCAAGGTAAATGTTTTAATAACCGGAAATTGTTCTTTAAAAAGACGAGCGATAGAATCGTTCACGGGGCGAAAGCTATGTTTAGCAATAAGACTTTGTGCTTCAGGTGTGTATAGATATTGTAAATAATCTTCAGCTAATTTTTTATGCTGTCGTCTTTCAGCATTTTGATTAACTAAGGCTAAACTAGGTTCTGCCAAAATGGTAATAGGCGGATAAATAATTTCTAAACCGGCTTGTGGGTTTTCTTGTGCGGCCAATCGGGCATCACTTTCCCAAGTAATTAAAGCATCACCACGTCTTTTGATGAATGTCGCGATGGCGGCGCGAGCTCCAGGATCCAGAACTTGTACATTACCATAAATTTTTTCTACGGCAATTCTAGCTTCGATATCATTTTTTCCTGAGGCTAATTCGGCTCCCCAAGCTGCGAGAAAATTCCAACGCGCTCCACCCGAGGTTTTGGGATTGGGTGTTACTACTTCTACATTGGCTTTGCCTAAATCATCCCAGGTTTTAATTTGCTTAGGATTTCCTTTGCGCACCAGAAATACAATGACCGAAGTATAAGCGCAAGAATGATGCGGCAGCTGATTTTGCCAGTCCTTGGGCAAGCGTCCACTTTTAGCAATAGCATCAATATCACCAGCCAAAGCCAAAGACACAATATCCGCAGGCAAACCTTCTATTACCGATCGTGCTTGTTTACCTGAGCCGGCATGACTTTGCCGAATTTCGATTTTTTCATGATGAGATAAAGCATAATTTTGTGTAAAGCTTTGATTGACATCTTGAAAAAGTTCGCGCGTGGGATCAAATGAAACATGTAATAAATAAGCGGGCTGATTTAGAATACCCCAAGTCAACCAAATAAACAGGCCTAAAAATAATCCTGTAGCAATAATTTTTTTCATAGTATACAAGAGGATTTACGCCTCTACTTTAACCCTTGTTTTTAATTCCTATTAAACCTATTGAAATTATAGGTTTTAATTTAACAATACTTTCCACCAAACGTCAAGAAAACCCTTAGGTGTGGAAATGAATGCCCACGGAATTTGCCCACGGTCGCAACTACAAAATTCATTATGGAGTTAGACTACTTGTGTCACCTTCCCTGAAACTAGGGGAAAAGGCGTAGTCCAGGAGGCTAATGTGAAATTGCATGAACAAATTGCTGACAAAGTTAAGATTCGAATTGAAGGCTTAGAGGGGCAACGTTTGCCCCCATTACAGGACTTAGCGGAACAGTATCGCGTCTCTAAGGTGACCATGGGTAAGGCAATACGCCTACTTTCGAATCAAGGGCTTTTGCAAAGCTTTCCGGGTAAAGGCATTTTAGTCACCTCCGTTTTGAATGCCGAAAATCCAAGGGAATCCAATCCCTATCCCAATTCAGTAAATAAACTTTTCGAAAAAATTAAAGGAAGAATTTTGGAAGGTACTTATCGTATCGGCCAAGTTTTACCTAAAACAAATTATTACAGTATTAGTGAACATTTATCTCCCGTGACGGTGTGTAGCGCTTTAAAAAAATTAGAGAAGGATAAATTGGTTTGGAAGCGTGGAAAAGCATGGATTGTTGGACCTGGCAGTACCTCCTCGGTTACCCAAACGCCAAGGCTTGCTCCCGTTATTCTCATGTTGGTTCCTGATTTTAAAGTGTGGTACAAGGATTATCATGAAGATCATCCCAGTAAATTTTTACAAAACTTCTATTTGGAAATTGAGCGCATGGGAATTAAAACCGAGTTGGTGATGACCGGTCCAACGCAATCGGAATTTGTTTCGCAAAAAGCCGAGCATGTACGCACAACCATTCAGGAATTAGGCAGCCGTTATATGGGAACGCTTTGCTTATTTGAAAAAATTGAAACCCAACCCTTAAAGGAATGGATTAGTTGGTTGGGGCAATTTCAAAAACCCGTCGTATGGTTAGATATTGATTGCTTTGGAAAAAAAGTGGATTACAAAGCCATTAAAGGCGGTAAACATTTTTATCGCTGTTATAAAGATGAAGCTTTTGCGGTACGTATGATGCTCAATACGCTGGAACAATTAGGACATAAAAAAATTGGCTTTCCTTATTTACAATCGGAGGCACAGCCTTGGATTGCCCATCGCATAGAAATGTTCCGTCAGATTATGGAAAAGGAACATCCCAATTTATCTATGGTCGTGACCGAACAAAAAGAATCGATATGGTTTCCCAAGCCATGGGAAGGACCCGAGGCATTTTTGCATTATGTAGATACTTTACGTAAAGCTGGAGAGGAGCCACGTGGGGAATGGAGTGCTGCGAGAAGTTTAGAGCAACACATTCCTTCTTTATTGGATTTAATTCGTAAAGATAAGGTAACCGCCATTATTGCTCCCAATGATTATTTTGCCCATCAATATTATTTATGGTTAAAAGCCGTACATGTGTCGGTGCCGGGTGATGTCTCCTTACTTTCCTTTGACAATAATCAATACTCCAAACTGTATCCTATTTACTCTGTGGATTTTGGTTTCCATGATTTAAGCTATTGTGCGGCGCATATTTTTATTGGTGACATTCCGGTGCAAGCCGACAGATTTCATCATATCGCTAGTAAGCCCTATGTTGTGGATCGCGGATCGCTGGCGGCACCGAAGAAAAATATTGTAATGGATAGACGACCTTTAGCTTTAGAATCAGCCGGTACTTTTAGTCGTTAGTTTGAATATCGTCTCTTCGTGTTTTCGCTGAATATTCATAGCGTTGAGACGCATATAAAAATCCAAAAGCAAGACCAGCTTCTTTTGTTCTTCGGCCATGATGCAATCGATGAGCACGCAATATTCTTCGAGCATAAGCATTTTTGGGGATGAAAGTCCGGGAGTTATGGAAGCGACCATGTATCCAAACATCATGTACCAATAGGTAACACATACCATAAAGAGTAATGCCAATTCCTACAGCAAACAACCATGAGTTTTTTATACCGAAATAAAATAGGCCAACCGAGAGTAAACTAAAAAAGATCCCAAACCAATCATTATGCTGCCAGCTTTTATGCTTTGTTGCAGGACGTGACTCGTGATGGGAAGCATGTAGATACCATAAAAAGCCATGCATAATATATTTATGCATAAACCAAGAGATTCCTTCCATACTTATAAAGACGATTATAATGAGGGTCGCATACAGCATATTAAATTATTCTTGTGCGCCATTTTTTAATGGCTTCATATAGGGTAACATTGAGGAGTAATAAAAGCAGGCTATAAATAAAATCTTCTACGGGAATACTTCCAATACGAATTTTCAAATTCACATCATTGTTATACCATACTACCGGCAATCCAGTGAGAATACCATTGACTAAAGCAAAAGGGATTAGAGAATATCCATAAGCGATTATAAAAGCGGGCATATAGGCATGACGCTTCCAAGCATGATACCCAATAAGAATAGACGCTAAAAGTAAGGTAATGGAGGCATACCAATTTAAAAGATGCCATAGAGCGATGCAAAGTAATATGAAGGAAATCAATCCTAAAATTTTAGGTAATGCTATGGGTAACTTTGGATTGCCTCTTCTAATCAAAAAATAAATGAAAAGACAGCTATAGGGGATAGCAAGAAAGAATAAAACTTCTTCGAATGGTAAATGGGCAAGCTTAATTGTGCCAATATATTTTGGATTAAATCCCCAAAATCCCAGCGAGGTAAAAATATTGTCCCAAATGCAAAAAGGAATGGCGGTTAATAGGATAGCCGGAAATACATATTTCCATTCCCCTCGAAAATATGTTTTAGGAAAGAAAGAAAAAAGCAAAGGAAAGGCAATGCTGATTAAATTCAATTCTAAATACAAATAATTCATGGATTACTTGCTCTCATTAAATGGGGAAAATGTTGTATAATGGAGTTTTCTGTGGCTTCGGCAGACAGTAACACCCCTGGTACACCCGCTCCTGGATGAGTACCCGCACCTACTAAAAAGAGATTATCCAATTCTTCGCTGCGATTATGCGGTCTAAAATAGCCGGTTTGTAAAAGTTTTGGTTCAATACCAAAGGCATTGCCTAAAGTAGCATTGAGTTCATGAGAAAAATCATTGGGTGTAAAAAGCTTTTGACATTCAATATTGGCGTGCAAATCTTTTAATCCCCACTCTTCAAGAAAAGTCAAAATTTTATCTGTATAAGAGGTTTTGATTTTTTCCCAATCTAAGCCCGATGCCAAATTAGCAACGGGCGCAAGAATAAAAAGACTTTCGCAGTTAGGAGGAGCCATGCTATCATCGGTTCGTGTCGGAGCATGCAAGTATAAACTGAAATCATCCGGCAAGGTTTTGTGATCAAAAATATCTTGAATCAAACCCTTGTAGCGTTCGGATAAAATAAGAGTATGATGTTTTAGTTCTGGATAACGTTTACGTAACCCTACAAAAATTAAAAAACAACTCATAGTTTGCGCGATGCCAGAAAGTTTTTTATCTGTCCATTTTTTGCGTGACATTTTTTGCAAAAGTTTGCTATAAGTGTGAGTAATGTCGGCATTGCTTACTATAAGTTCTGCAGGAAAGGATACCGTACTATTATTATTACTTACTTTTACTCCTTGGGCATGGCGACCTTCGGTAACAATTTCTGTGACGGCGTGATTGGTTTTAACTACCCCTCCCATATTCACAAAGGCTTTTTCTAAAGCTTGGATAACACTATACATGCCACCAGGCGCATACCATACTCCTTCTTTTCTCTCCAAAAAAGGAATCATTAAATACACCGAAGGAGCACGAAAAGGATTTCCTCCTATGTATAAGGGATGAAAGCTGAAAGCAAATCGATTGCGAAAATCTTTGAAATATTTAGCCACAAAAAGGGTAACAGGTTTCCACGCACTTAAGCGCATTACCGTAGGCACAAAGCGGGCCATGGTTTTCCAATTGTCAAAAGGAGTGGCACCTAAACCTTTATCGATGACGGCTTCATAAATAGGTTTTATGGCGCGCATAAAGATATCGTAATTAGCCGCATCTTTAGGATTAAAGACGCGCATTTGTTCCATCATTTTTTCACGATCACCGGAATAGTCTAGAAAGGTTTTGTCATGAAAATAAATTCGGTAATAAGGATCGAGCGCAAGGGTAGGGACAGCTTGGGCAAAGGTAGTGCCTGCTGCCACAAAAAGTTTTTCTAAAAGCGAAGGCATGGTGATAAGACTTGGGCCCATGTCAAAAGTATAACCCTGCATTTCTAAGCGATAGGCGCGACCACCGGTATGTTCCCGTTTTTCTAAAAGAGTAACTTGAAAGCCACGTGACTGTAAACGTATCGCGGCTGCCAATCCGCCGAATCCTGATCCGATAACAACCGCTTTTGGTTGAGAGTGGGGTTTTTGCAAAACTGCTGTCATATCATTTTTCCTTTAACGGGCTTATTTTTTGGCTTTAAATCTAAAACCCGCCCTTTCCAAACTAATTGATTGCGATGATACCCTATCCAAGATTTAGCTCCGATAATAGGAATGAGTAGCGCTCCTACGGGTTGCCATAAAATATTAAAAACTTTTTTTTCGCCAAATATTTTAGCCACCCAAATGCGAATAATTATTAATAAACTTAAAGGCCAAAGCCATTGGCATTGCCCCATTAAAACCATAGCCCAGGGTAAAATATTGATCAGCGTAAAGGGAATTAAAATTAAAAAAGGGGTTAAAGGATTTTTTCCGATCACTACAAAAAGATTTTTTCCAAAACCTTCCCATAATTCTTTAACGTTGTTGTACATACGTACTTGTAATTGCTTACTTGAAAGCATGGCCCCTAAACGTAATCCACAAATTTTTACCCTTTTGCCTAAAGCTATATCTTCTACTACTTCATACTTAACACTAGCATGTTGGCCCATTGCAATATAGCTTGTGGTTTTAAAAGCAAACCATTGTCCACAGCCCACCGATACATTTACCGAACGACGTTTATAAATCTGGGCGATAGGAAAAAATCCTAATACAGGGACTAGCAATAGTACAGGTAGTACAGACTTTTCCGCCCAACTCCCTTGAATTTGATGGGGTAAACAAGTTAAGGCATCCAGTTTTAATTTTTCCATCCAAGCAATAGTTTGCTCAATAGCTTTTTCACCAATACGTACATCGGCATCACAAAAAATTAATATCTCTCCTTGTGCGGCATTTGCTAATTGTTGACAAGCCCAATTTTTACCCAGCCAACCCTCAGGTATAGATTTTCCGGAAAGTACTTTTAAGTTTGGAATCGAATTATTTGCGAGTATACTTGCAGTTGCATCTTGCGAATTGTCATCGAGAATTAAAACTTCTAAGGCAGGATAGTCCAGTTTTTCTAAAAGCGGTAATAAAATCCGCAAATTATTTTCTTCATTCCGCGCAGGAATTAATAGGCTAACAAGAGGGTAGAAATGGGGAACTCCGCCTTTTTCTAAACGCGGCGCAGTAAGAGAATTGTATAAAACACCCAATAACATTAAGCTGAGTAATAGGATGGAAAATCCCCAAAGTACTTGTATCATAGTTATGTTGGTCATTTATTTTTCTCAGTAAAAATTTCGCTTTTGCTTTGAAATAATGGCGATAGTTTCTCTCCGTATTCACAAAGCGTAGATTGAATTTCATTGAGTTGATCTTCAATAATGTTTTGAAGGTCATTAATCAAAGGTCTATACTCAATCAAAATGGGTTTACCTATGGAAATAAAATAACTGGGTGAGAGTTTCCCCATCGGCTCCATGTGGATAGCTATGGGTAATAAAGTAATAGGTGCTAATATTTCGGCGAATAAACTAATGCCCGGATTAAATCCCAATGGTCTTTTATATGCGGGCCAAATTTTTCCCTGTGGAAAATAACTGAGGAAAAATAGATTCTTTTTTTCGCATTCTTCTTTTAAAGCACTTAGGGCAAAACGAATATAAGATCCATTTTGTGGATTTATTCCAATACCCCCGAGCTTACGAAACACGGGATAGCGCTGTAGCTCTTCTTCCAACATTATGCTATAAAGCGGGGCATTCGGCGCTAATCGTTTTTGTACGGCCCTCAATAAAAAACCATCCCAATTACTACAATGATTTGCAAACATAAGAATGGGTTGATGTAAGGGAATATTTTGATCTAACCCTTTAAAATAAAGATCCCCAATTTTGAACTTCATCCAAATATCGAAAACCATTTCAAAACCACGGCTCAACCAAGGAGAAAAATGCAGTTTTGGCTTGTCCTTAATCATGTTTAATCTCTGGTAAGTTACGGCTGAATTTATCTTGTTCAGCTTGAGCAAGAGTTAAACAATTTGCTAAAGTAATTTTTTCTGTTAAGGTTAAGTTTCCATGTTTTAATACAAACTGAGAAATATTAATAACCCAGCGGGAAGGAAAGAGTTTACGACTTTCTGGCAATGTATTTGCGAGCATAGAAAAGTCTTCTCTTACACTTTCTTTTCGCCCTAAAAAAAATGGTAAATAATAACAAGTCATCAGTCTTAAGTAGCGAATCTCAGCTTGCTGGGGATTTAGTTTCACAGCAGAATCAAGTTTTTGTAAACCTGGTTTGATAAGTTGCATTTTGCTAGGATGTGGAGGCCAAAGCGCATGCTTTGATTCTAAGGAAACTAATGCGCCCTCATAGGCTAGCAGTAGAACGGAAGATTTGGAGAGAAAGGGAGAAGTATCAGTTGATAAATATTTCCATTCTTGTTTACCTTTTTCTAAATACTCTTTTTCTTTTACCCCAAGAACATAAAGTACGCGTAATCTATCTAAATGGAAATTCACATTATTTGGATAAATTTTAAGACTATCCTCGATTTGTTTTAATTCTCTCACCCCTTCAGCAAATATATTTTGTTGTTCCGGTAAACTTTTTGGACTAGAAGTATTATCACCTGCTAATAAATTACAATATGCTAATGATAGAAGTAATATCGATAAATATCTACGCATGGATTTATGCTTTTGTCTTCAACGATTGAAGATGCACATAGGCCAGAAAGGCCAAAGCCAATTTCCGAGATCGAGAAGTAATGGCGCGACAATTTAAATTGTCATAGTTATTGCGTCGTAAGGCGCCATGTATTCCTCGGTAAATATAACCTGCGAGTAGGGCGGGTTTTCTAAAAAATGCAGGTAACTCTGGAATCGCTGAAAAAGCTAATTGATAATGATATTCTGCTTGCGACATTAATTCTTCCAATAACTCATGATATTTATGGGGTATCAATTTAGAATTCAAAGTCAAGGCTTCTATAGCATGCGCATCAAGTTTATGTTTAGCTAATAATTGTTCTGGCAAGTATAATCGACCTTGCCTCCAATCTTCACCGACATCACGGAGTATATTGGTTATTTGCATGGCATGACCTAAATCAGCGGCGCGTTGTAAAACTACTGGATCGTTTATTCCGCACCATTCCGTTAACCATTGACCAATTACTCCTGCAACGCGGAAAGTGTAAAGTTTTAATTCACCCATATCCCGGTACGATTTTTTTACCAAGTCCATTTGCATTCCGGCGAGCAGTTCTTCGACATAAAAAAAAGGAATATTTTTACGACCCATATCAATGAGAACTTGATCAATAAGCATTATGCCGGTAGGTTTTCCGCTATGAGCTTGATACGATAACGTTTTCCAATCCTCAAGAATATTTTTTAATACGGTAACGGGTAAATGACTTTGGCGATCAACCAAATCGTCTGTGAAGCGGCAATAAGAATAAATCCCGGCGATTTCTTTCAATCTAGGAGTGGGTAAAAGTCTTGCGGCAAAACGAAAGCTTTGACTATTCTGTGAGAGATATTCTAATGCATTAATAGTTTTTAATTCTGGAAATTGTTTCACCCATTGCGGCAAAACAGTATAATTATTGGCGCTAATTTTTTCGGCCTTTGCTTGTTTTAAAGTCAATTGGGAAGAATCAAAAAGCATAATTATACCGCTTTATTTAGGGGAAGGTATTACTGGAGTGGAGAGTAGTTTAGTTTCGAAAGTGGAAGTTACCCATCGTTCAAAACTTTCTAAGGAGGAAAGTATTTTTAAAGATTGAAAAGGCCACACTCCTTTTTCCAAAAGCATAGGATCCAAATCCTTTCCCCCTAAAGCCAAATGATAAGGGGCTTCTGAGCTGTAAAACTGCGATAGAATGATTAGGCATCGCCTTGCATCATTGGTTGAAAGGGGAGGAACAAAGGATATACAGATTAAAGATGATTTTTGTTTTAATTGGAGTAAAGCAAATTCTTCGAAAGGTACATTGGGTCCCAGATACAATACGGAAATGCTTTGTCTTTCAACCAATACTCTGGCAAACATCGCTGCCAATTCATGTTGCCCGCCTTCTGCACATCCTATGATTGCCTTAGGTAACTTCAGTTCACTTTTTTCAGAATCAATATAAGTGTTACGGTATTGGTACAATGCATCCAAGAATTGCCGAGTCAAAATATGTTCTTGGGCAATCGTTAAATCCCCGTCTTTCCAACGTTGACCAATTTCCGTCAGAACGACAGCGAATATCCTATCAAAAATTTTTCCAATCGGAATTTCTATAGTATTGCTAAGGTAATCCAGCAATAAACATAAATAATGGGCAGGTTTTTCATCACACCATTTTAAAACCAATTTTACACAATATTGAAAATCTCCTTTTTCTCTTGCTGCTAAGGCGGCTTCTGCAACTTTTGCATCGTCATTTTGAAAACGAAGTAATAAACTTTTTAAATCATTTTCACGGGCAAAAAATAACAAGCTTTCAACAGGGATTCGTCTATGTCCACCTTTGGTTTTAGTGATACGGAGCTTGCTTTCATTGCTCCAGCGTTTAATGGAAGATTCGTGCATAGCAAGTAGTTGAGCGGCTTGAGAAGTGGTTAAGAGAAGCGAGTCTTCGTTGTTCATGATATAAATAAAACCTTTTTTAATTGAAAATGCACGGTTTAAATCGATATAAAAACGATTTAAAATAAAATATAATCGATTAAATTTAGTTTTTGAAATGTAGGGGTGGTTTTGAGGGTAGTTTTTTAATGGCTTACTAATCGCTTAATTAAGGAAAAAGGTTTAATTGGTTTATTTCCGTAAAACCTTTCTTCATGCGAAAAGGCAAATGGTATTAAAAGCAAAGTGCAGGTAACAACATTAGTCCGGTTTACGGGGTCTTTAAATTCAAGTGATACAAGCCATTAGGATTAAAATTTAATTCCATGGAAATTGTGGGTTGAGTGAAATTTAAAATACGCAGGTCATGGACTTTTTGTTTGTTGACATCTATGTTACGTAGAAAATTTTCCCATTCCTTAGTCGAAATTTGTCCACCTTTCCAATCTTGGAATTGATAAGAGGACCAATTAAAAAGGGCTGGGCAAGCTTGGGAAATTTTCACCAAAAAAAACTCCGCTTCGGTATGTAATAAAGTGGATAAATCCTGTGCCAATGCAGGCTTCTCTTTTGCTGTAACTTGTTCAATATTGTTAATTAATTCCAACATAGGTACGCCTTCCATCCAAATATCAATTGTATTCGCTAGTTTAGAGTTTAATTGAATCTGCAATTGTTTTTCTTCGAGGGATTGAAAGCAATACGCTGTAGATATTTCTTTACATGGTTTGTGTTTCCAATTTGATGCAGAATCCAAATAAGTAAATAAAGTTGGGTTTAGCTTGAGCTCTTCTGATATAACGGGTATAGGGTTTGGAGAGTTTTCGCGAAAGGCTAAATAAAATACGCGGCCTTTTAGCCCTGATCCCAACCAACCTTTTTCATTACGGTAACCTTTAAGATTCCATTGCTGCTGTAATCCTGGATAAAACTTAAGAACCGGAGAGTTGACGTTTAATACGGAAACCATTTCATGCCAAGTCGCCCCTTGTCCGTATTCTTCGGTAAGCGTATTAAAAAGCGAAGGGGAAAACTCTTCTTTTTGCTCATAGCGTGCGGCAATAATTCCGCCCTCTTTCCATTGTAAATACAAATATAGGGAATCCGATTTTTTTTGCACAAGCCTACTGGGAAGCCCCTCTTGTCTTTGTAATACTTGAAAGGTTTTTTGCAATTCTAAAGTATCGGGAAAATGAATGGACCAAGAGAAAGAAGTGCAAAGCAAAGGAAGTAACAGGCAAATACGGCGTAGTGAAAACATCGAAACTCTCAATGACAAAATATTAACATATAAAACGCCCATTTTAACTAAAGGGTTTTCAGCATAATAAGCAATTAAATTAAAGTGACTGACAAAAAAAAGACCTCTTCACCCATTGTGTAAAGAAGTCTTTAAAATAAAATAGGGATAAAAACTAAGGGTTTTCGGTATCTCCGTCTTCATCGATTATATCTTCAGAGGCATTATCCGATTCCAATTGATCTTCACCTTCGCCTTCACCATCTGATTCCAGTAAGGCTATAGGAGCATCGCCTTCGGCGGCTGCGAATTTTGATGTCTCTAAGGATTCAAGTTTCAAAGGATCAACATCTTCTTTTTCCACAATAGCCACATCGGTGACAAAGTCGGAATCATTTAAGCGAATCACGCGGACGCCTTGTGTATCACGGCCGATAATATTGATATTGGAAACCCCTAAACGAATGATATTGCCTTCTTTAGTAATTACCAGTAAATCCTGATCTTCGCGTACTGTTTCAATGCATACAGCCACACCCGTTTTATCTGTAACCTTAAGGTTACGTACACCTTTGCCACCGCGATTGGTAATACGATATTCATCAGGATCCGTGCGTTTGCCATAACCATTGGCGGTTAAGGTTAAGATGGCATTGCCTTTTTCAATTACCACCATGCCTATGACATAATCGGTTTCTTCTAAAGTGATGCCGCGAACGCCACGAGTGCCGCGTCCCGTTTGACGGAATTTGGACATCGGGAAGCGATTGGCTTGACCGTCTTTGGTGCCAAGCATAATATCATCTTTTTCGGAAGCGAGTAAGGCATGAATAAGTTTATCACTATCATCCAAAGTAATGGCATTAATTCCATTTTGACGGGGACGTGAGAATGACGAAAGTGCCATTTTATTAATAACGCCTTTTTCCGTCACCATGACTACCGAACGAGGGTCGGTAAAATCTTTGACCGGAATGAAGGCGCTCACTTGTTCGCCCTGTTGTAATTGGATCAAATTCACTAAAGCTTTACCCTTAGAAGTACGTGAGCCTTCAGGTATTTCATAAACTTTCAACCAGTGACAGCGACCCATATTGGTGAAAATAAGAATGTAGCTATGTGCCCATGCAATAAATAAATGTTCGACGAAGTCTTCTTCTTTCAGACCCGTTCCAGTAATACCTTTGCCACCGCGTCCTTGGGTTTTATAGGTATCGGTAGGGATACGTTTAATGTAACCAGTATGTGACACGGTGATCACCATCGGCTCATTGGCAATTAAATCCAAATAAGTGAGATCATCAATGTTGTCTTCGATATGGGTACGACGGGCATCGCCAAATTTATCGGCAATGTCACGCAACTCTTGAGCAATAATGGCAGCGCGTCGAGGTTTATTCGCCAAAATATCTTTTAAATCAATGATGACTACTAATAAATCACGATATTCATTTTCAATTTTTTCGCGTTCTAATCCTGTTAATCTTTGTAAACGCATTTCTAAAATGGCGTCACTTTGTTTTTCGGATAAACCAAAGCGTTCCATGAGTCCAGCTCTGGCAGTAGCTGTATCAGCAGATGCACGAATGAGTTGAATAATCGCTTCAATGTGATCGAGAGCGATACGGTAACCTTCAAGTATATGGGCGCGTTCTTCGGCTTTTTGCAAATCAAATTGCGTGCGGCGTTCCACAATAACATGGCGATGTTCCAAGAAATAATTAATCATTTCACGCAAATTCAAAGTGCGTGGCTGACCTTTAACCAGTGCTAAATTGTGAATAGAGAAAGTATCTTGCAATTGCGTATGTTTATACAACCCATTAAGCACAATGTCGGGATAAGCATCTCTTTTTAATTCAATTACAATACGCATTCCATTGCGATCGCTTTCATCGCGCAAATCGGAAATGCCTTCCACGATTTTGTCACGAACCAAGGAAGCCATTTTTTCAAGTAAATGGGTTTTGTTTACTTGGTAAGGAATTTCCGTCACAATTATGCGTGTACGATTGTCTTTAATTTCAGTTTCAGTTTTACCGCGTACCAATACTTTGCCACGTCCGGTGAGCAAAGCGGCACGAATACCATTGCGACCAAAAATTATGGCGCCGGTAGGAAAATCAGGGCCTAGTACAAATTGTAAAAGTTCTTCATCAGGTAATTCGGGATTATCTAATAAAGCTAAGCAGGCTTTCACAATCTCGCGCAAATTATGCGGTGGCGCATTAGTGGCCATACCTACGGCAATACCAGTGCAACCATTCACCAAAAGATTAGGAAAAGCGGAAGGCAAAACCGTAGGCTCGGTGAGCGACGTATCATAATTGGGAACAAAGTCAACTGTATTTTTTTCTAAATCTTGCAGCATCATTTCTGCAAAGCGATCCATACGTGCTTCGGTATAACGCATGGCCGCAGCGGGATCACCGTCAATCGATCCAAAGTTTCCTTGTCCATCCACCAAAGGGTAACGCATAGAAAAATCTTGGGTCATACGCACAATGGCTTCGTAGATGGAAGAATCGCCATGCGGATGATATTTACCCATTACTTCACCGACAATATTAGCGGACTTTTTATAGGGCTTATCATGGGTGAGATTAATATTTTCCATGCCATACAAAATGCGGCGATGCACGGGCTTTAAACCATCTCGCACATCGGGCAAAGCACGTGACACGATCACCGACATAGAATATCGGAGATAAGACATTTTCATCTCTTCTTCGATTACCGCATTGATAATTCTGTCGGAAGTGGGCAATGACTCGGACATGGACTCTCCTTTTCTAAATTGCGAAATTACTTCGCTTTAAAAATTCCAAAGATTTTTTAACTCGCGCAAACGATTATGCTCATGCATATCCGATTGACTAAGCTGCAAAGGGGTGATAGAAATACGATTTTTCCGTAAAGCATAATCGTCACTACCGGATTGAAAAAGATGTTTGGGTTTATAACCCTTAAGCTTGAATTCTTCAAGGCCATGTTCATTTGTGCTAGGGACATAACTATCCGAAAACATCACGGTGCTCATGGTGGTGATTTCGGTACCCTTAATATTGATTGAATCGCAAGCCGGAAAATTAATATTTAGTAATCCACCATTATTAGGTAACAATTCTGGATTATGCAGCAAACGTCTTAACCAATTAATGGAATAATTAATGGAATCTTCATTAGTGAGTGAAATCGACAAGGCTAGGGCTGGCAAGCCCCACATGGCGCCTTCGCGTGCGGCGGCTACGGTGCCAGAATAGATGGCAGAAATGCCCGCATTTTCACCGAGATTAATACCCGAAACAATGAGATCAATTTTTTCGTTTTTGCATAAATGTGAAACCACGAATTTTACACAGTCGGTAGGCGTACCAAAAATCTCGTAAAAAGGATAAGGTGTAGTTTGTAAGGTTTTATAGGAAAGCGCTTGATAATGTGTAAAGGCTTGGGCCATACCGCTTTGATCTTTGGAAGGTGCCGCGACGATAACTTCATGTTCATCACTCAAAATGTCAGCTAGGCGAGTCAATACCGGACTTAAAACGCCGTCATCATTGGTGATTAAAATCTTCATTAAACCCTTGCTAAAACTAGACCTAAAAATCGACCCTAAAGTTACCTAATTCGAGGGGTTAATCCAAGGAATATCCCATCCATTTTCACGCATTTTAGCCATTAAGAATGGGCCTTAGAAAACATTTTTAAGCGCTGTTCTGATGGGCTATTTATTCGCGCTCGGAGTGGGGTTATGGCTGGCAAAGCGAAGGCTTAAAAATTATCTTCTGCATTTCCAAAAATGCAGGTGAATTCATGAGTGTAACGCTACAAGCTCCTAAGGGAACACGGGATTTTTATCCGGAAAATATGCGGGAGCAAAACTTTATTTTCGACGCTTGGAAAAAGGTTTGCGTAGCCTTTGGTTTTGAAGAATACGAAGGACCCATTTTTGAATCGCTAGAATTGTTTACGGAAAAATCCGGTTCCGAAATTGTTACCCAACTTTACAACTTTAAAGATAAGGGTGAGAGAGAGATAGCCTTGCGACCCGAAATGACTCCTACTTTGGCGCGTATGGTCAATCAAAAAGGCAATAGTTTACGTTTGCCGCTGAAATGGTTTTCTATCCCACGTTTATATCGTTATGAAAAGGCCCAGCGCGGCCGTTTACGCGAGTTTTTTCAACTCAATATGGATATTTTGGGTTGCGATAGTGTTTGGGCCGAGGTGGATTTAATTTCCGCTATTATTCAAATGTTAAAAGGTTTTGGTTTAAATGCACAAGATTTTTCCGTGCGCATTTCCAGCCGACAATTGCTTTCCGATTTCTTGGATATTATTCAAGTGCCCATCGATAAAAAAAACTCCGTGTATTCGGCATTAGATAAAAAGGCAAAACTCAGTGCAGAAGGCTTTGTGGATTTGCTTTTGAAAGAAAATTTAAATACTGAGCAAATCGCGAAGATCGAAGAATTTTTTGCTTGCGCGAGCTTGCATGAATTGGTAGAAAAAATAGGACGAGAAGGTCTGGAACCTAAGACTGCAGAAGGATCTGAGGCTAGCAGTGGCCTGGCCGATTTGGAAAAATTATTTGCACGTTTAGTTGAGCTAGGTTATACGGATTATGTGGCTTTGGATTTATCCGTGGTGCGCGGCCTAGCTTATTATACGGGTATTGTATTTGAAGTGTATGACAAGGCTAAAAGCCTAAGAGCCATTGCAGGTGGCGGTCGATATGATAATTTGCTCGAGAATTTGGGTGGCCGTCCTTTGTCTGGAGTAGGCTTTGGTATGGGTGATGTCGTGATTTATGAATTACTTAAAGAAAAGAATTTGTTACCCGTATCACGCGAAGAAATTGATTATTACCTCATTACCTTTGGCGAATTGGATGCGGGTTTATTGCAGCTTGCTCAGACCTTGCGGGACAAGGGCCGCAAGGTGGGCTATAGTCTCGGCGGTGGAAAATTCAAAAAACAATTAGCGCAAGCCGATGAAGGCAATGCGCAAAAAGTGATTTTTTATGGTTCGGATAAAGCTCCGGCAGGTTCTTTTGAAATCAAAAATTTACGTAGCGGCGAACAAAGCATAGTGGCTTTAGCGGATCTTTAAAAACAGAGGAAAATATGGCAAGTTCAAAGAAAAATAAAACCGTGGAAAAAACTAATGAAAAAACCTATGAAGGTCTGCAGGGACATATTCCCAAGCTTAAAACTCCCGAAATTGAAAGTTGGGAATTTCAATATTCCGGCAGTAAAACGGATATTGTGATTTCCATTCCTGAATTCACTTGCATTTGCCCTAAAACCGGTTTACCGGATTATGCAACGCTTTATATTCGTTATCAACCTCACAAATCCTGTTTGGAATTAAAGAGTTTAAAAGAGTATTTGCTTTTTTATCGTGAGCTCGGGATTTTCCATGAACATGTGGTGAATAAACTTTTAACGGATTGTGTGAAGGCTTGTAAGCCTAAGCAAATGACTATTGAGGGGATATTCAATGCGCGGGGTGGTATTCAAACCACGGCGGTGGCGAATTATTTGGGTTGAGATTAATTGAGAATGGGGCTGAATAAATCCATGCCTAGGCCCATTGAACACAACGTTCGCGCCATGGCGAAGGGACACCATTTTGCTATGGCGCATGTTGGACGATCGGGGGCCTCGTTTCTTTTTTTTGGGAGCGGCCTTCAATTCTTATTGCGCTTTAAATTTGAAGTTGGAGATTAGGATGCTGAGTCTGCAGCTACATATCGAAAGCAAGTACTATCAATCGGATAGTTTTCAGGGATTGGCGGGAGGCTTATTACGTTCTTAAAAATCCCTGACATCAATGAACAATCGACATCGATGTTCATGCTATAACGAACCGATTCGATAACGATGGCTCCATCTCTTTTAATGATAAAACCCATATAGCACGCATTTTGTATGAGGTCTTTTTTTTCTCCAGTAGAGACAATCTGCTATCCATAATTTTTTTGACTCTACTGGAGAAAAAAAAGACGCTCGTCTCCGATTGGATGACACCCATCATAAACATCTTTTCCAGAATCAAAACAGGAAACCAGTCCCAAAAATAAAACGTAGGTAATGTGTTTTTTATTAATTTTTGCTTTTCCTATTTTTCTAAAAGTGTTTTCCGAATAATGTCTTCGACGTTGTTCACATTTTTGATTGATAGAAATCCGACTTTTCTGAAACTTAAATAAGGGTCCGGTCCGGGAATTCGTATAGGGATTTCCACAAATATTAAATCCCCTGATCCATTTTTACGTACAACTTTCACCATGTTTATCAATTTATCGGGATAGTATGAAAGTATTTCGTAGTCCTTAAAATGTTTATTGAGATGGATTAGCCCCATTTTATTGAAACAAATCGCTCTTTTATTTGTGAGAACATACACGGTTTTCAACGCGCTTAACTTTTTCAAATATGGAGTGGCTAAGAGGAATAAACCAAAGAGAAGTACTAGTATTCCGACTGGTATTCCCAAAAGCGCAAAAAATAAAAAAAAGGGTACGTTCGGTTTAAACTGATCAAATCCAGATGCGTGGTATAACATAATGGATGTCCCGCGCAATAAAAATAATGCAAATGCTGTCAATAGTATTCCGATAAGTATCGAGGGTATTTCTGAAAGCATAAATTTATTTGGATCCGGCTGTTCTGCCCATATCAATTTTTCTTCGTTGCGCACCTCGCCAAGAACGAGTTCTTGTATATCACGCGGCAATTCACCGATTTCCATTTTGATCCTTTAGTAAATCTTTTTTGCTATTACTACATGGTACCGAAAAGATACATGAATTGTAAATCTCTTTCCGGTGCGCATCTTTTCTTTCTTCCGTAATTCGTAATTTCTTCTTATCCCCACACCCCAAAACCCATTTGGGCGAAGCCCCGAGCGAGCAAAAGAACATGATTTTTGACGAGCGAGCGACGCGCCATGGTGCTGTAGTGTTTAGTGGTGGTGCGTTTGTTGCCGAGCACACGACGTGCGAGGGAACGCGGGACTTCAAAGGACTATTTTCTTTTTCCTTGCGCAAATTCAATCCGTTAATTGTCTTCTCAACAAGCATGACAAAAATTGAGCTCTTTGCGTCAATTTTATCCAAGGTTTCCAAGTTGGGGGGCTATTTTTCATTGATAACAAAACGTGTCACCTTTTTGGTTGCTTTATCGTCCAACCATAGACTGCTAGGAAAAGCTTAGAAGAATGGATACACAAATGCAATTACGTTTAATTTTGTCTATAGTGGTATTGTTTTTATCGGGGTGTTTACTAAGCGGGGAAAAGGAAGGAGTCGCCGGAACTTGGGTATACCACAATGAAAGGATGTTTAGCGATTATCCTCCTGTAACCGAAACCTATATTTTTTCCCAATCGGGTGAAGTAAATTATGGTTATCGGTGGGGTAATGCTTTGTCCGATAGTTTTTCAGGTACGTGGGCATTGAGAACCGATAGCCTTCTTGTAGATCGCAATCTTCTTATAAATCGCCAAAATTGTTTAGCCGTGGATTCGATTGGATCTAGTTCTTTACAAACTTGCTCTGTTCCACTCCCGCGTGAAAAGTGGGTTTATTGGGACGGTGATCGGATTTATGTTTTGAATGATGACCACATGCGGCGGTACTTCGATAGGAAGTAATTTCTTTTCAAGAACAAACTAAGGTGCCCTTTTTAATTCCGGCCGAGCCTTTTTTACATGCAATTCCCGCCGCACACGACGTGCGGCGGTTCGTATTTCCGCACCACCATTGAACACAACGTTGGCCCATGGAGAATTGGGTTTTAACGACAGGGGTCAAGTCCTAAAAAATGTTTACACTTTTTATGTTGGTAATCTTGTTTTAGACTCATATCCAAGAGTCCATTTCTTGTTTTATTCGTTTCCCATCTG
>JAYTSD010000028.1:0-108398 GCA_043745805.1 Fibrobacteria bacterium | reverse complement strand
CAGATGGGAAACGAATAAAACAAGAAATGGACTCTTGGATATGAGTCTAAAACAAGATTACCAACATAAAAAGTGTAAACATTTTTTAGGACTTGACCCGGATCCAATTTTTTATAAAATCTGCGATTAACTTAAACCCCTAAAAAAAAGGCCCTTCGCTATTGATAACGAAGGGCTTTTTAAAATCTGGAGGCGGCGGGAATCGAACCCGCGTCCGAAATCTGCTTGCTAATCGCTCCTACATGCTTCGTTCCTGATTTGGATTCGCCCTTGCAATCACCCTAGGAATCGGTTATTGCAGTCGCTAGTCTAGAGTATCTTAGTAAAGGCGCCCAGACATCACCCCACCCAGCCTCAAAGTATGACGATCTTCTAGTCCTTGAGGCGGAGACTAGTCAATCGTGGCTTCTAGTTTTTAATTAGGCAGCCATTGCATAAGAGTAATTGTCTTCTGCATTTGTTTTTTTTCCGGTTTTTTTAAGAGGCCAACCAGAATCCTCTGCATGCAACTTTTAACTCGTCAAATCCCGTCGAAACCTTGGCGCCCCCTTAATTGTTTAATTGATAATATACTCCAAACCTTCAGGATTGCAATAGCGAGATTAAATGGGATTGGGTAACTTGGGTGTATTGATGCAAGGCCGAGGTGGCCGTAGCGCTGATTAAATTGGCGCTGACTTGATCGGTAAGGCTTTTGGCATAATCCGTATCTTGAATGCGTGACAAGGCTGCCGTGGTGTTAATTTCTTGGTTTTGGGAGTTCTTTTGGGCAAATCCCAGTCGATTATATAAGCTGCCTCCTTGCACTCGATTTTGAGTGACGAGGTTGCGTGCCTGGTCCAAGGTGGATAAAGCACTACTAGCACCATTGGCGGTGGAAATATTAAGACCACCTGTTTGTAAAGCTGCTAAACTTATATCGCTAGACGAAGTATTGATTTTATCGGAGGCCGAATCGCTGCCACCCACTTGTATATGCCCTTGCCCATTCGAAAGCGCGCTGCCTCCATCCAATAAATTTTGCCCATTGTATTGGGTATTTTTGGTAATGCGATCAATTTCTTGACTCAACGATTGAAATTCATTATCCAAAATGGATCGTTGATCATTATTTAATGTGCCATTGGCCGCTTGTAAACTTAAATCACTTTGCCTTTGGAGAATATCCGAAATATTTGAACTAGCTCCATCGGCTATATTTATGGCGCTCATGCCATCATCAATATTATTAGCAGCCACATGATTCGCTTGTACTTGTTTCTCTAGTTCTTTAGCCATAGACATAGAGGCCGCATCATCGGAGGCGCGATTGAGTTTTTTGCCCGTCGCTAATTTTTCCTGAATTTTAGCCATTTCATTTTGGTTTTTTTCCAGATTGAAGGCGAGGGATTTTCCCGTAGAATTATTGATTTGCATAGCAACGTCCTATTTGAAATGTGACAACCGCTGTTTATTTATCGGCAACATTAAAGTGAACTTTAATTTATTTTTTGACCTCATCATTATTTGCGAAAGTTGACATTCATGCAAAGCCCTCTAAAAGCCATAGCTATTGATTTAGACGGTACTTTACTCAATTCAAAGGGTGATATTTCTGTTGCTACACATGCTGCTATTCAAAGGGTTTTGGATATGGGTTTGCGATTGGTTTTAGCTTCGGGCCGTATGACCACGCGCATTACGCCTTTTGCTGAACGTTTTAAAGGTCAAGTTTCGGTAATTTCATTTAATGGCGCGCAAATATTAGAGCCTAATAAATTTGAAAGTATGAAATCAGAACCCGTGGATGTCAAAGCGTCGAATAAAAAAAAATGGAAAACAGTTTATCATCGCAATATGCAAATTCATTCTATTCAAGCCGTATATGAATTATGTGAGAGGGAAAATTTATTTCTCAATGTTTATCGTAATGATAAGCTCTATGCTTATCATCCACAAAGTGATTTTGCATTTAGTGATTTTTATAGCGGCTATACCCTAGCCGAATACACGCTGAAAACCAATCAGTTAAAAGCTTTGCCCATCGACAATATTGTGAAGCTCTTAGTGATTGAAACGCCGGCACGTCGCAATTTTTATTATGATCAAATTTTTGCAACTTTTAAATCGCATTGTGCCGTGCTTAAATCTAATCCAGAGTATTTGGAATTTATCGAAAAAGATTTATCCAAAGGGACTGCTTTAGAATTTTGGTTAGCCTCACATGGCCTGCAAGCCTCGGAGCTATTGGCTTTTGGGGATGCTGAAAATGATTTGGATATGCTAAGGTTAGCAGGAATTGGCATTGCAATGGCAAACGCCACAGCGCAAGTACTGGCCGAATACCCACGTATTTCCAAATGGCATCATGATGAAGACGCCATTGCCAAAGAATTGGCTTTAATATTCTCTCCCCATAACCCGTTTCCCGATCCTAGTTTAATGGGTTTGACCGATCAAAATAACATTCAAGTTACGGTGACAAAAGACCAAATCCCTCGACCTTAAGAACCATTACTCCCCCCAAAAACTTAAAGCAAAGCCTAAATGATTTTACTCCCAAATACAGTTGTAAAAAATTGTCAGACCGTTTCTTTTCCAAGGTTTTTTTAAGTCTAATCACTTACAATATAGGGGTCATAGGAGAATTGTTACATGTCTGTTTTCAGTCTTGCTTTTTATAAACCGGCCTTTCAATGGCTCGATACGCATTCGCAAAAGGAAGATGCTATTTATGCCAATTCCAGCAAAGTGCAATGGATTCGGTTACTGCCATTTTTAACCCTGCACTTAATGTGCCTTTTTGTTTTTAAAGTGGGATGGAGCCCCATAGCTGTGGGAACGGCGGTGTTTTTATACTTTGCCCGTATGTTTGCCATCACAGGTTTTTATCATCGTTATTTAGCCCATAAAACTTATAAAACTAGTCGCTGGTTCCAATTTCTCTTTGCCTTTTTGGGAAATATGTCTTCGCAACGTGGACCCCTTTGGTGGGCCTCGCATCATCGCGATCATCATCGTACTTCCGACGAAGCCGAGGATATTCATTCCCCACGCCAACACGGTTTTTGGTCTAGCCATATGTTATGGTTTAGTAAACCGATGAACTACGCCACGAAAAAAACAGGCATTAAAGATTTTTTGCGCTTCCCTGAATTAACCTTTTTGGATCGCTATGATATTATTGCACCTATGGTATTGGGTTTTATGGTTTTCGTTTTCGGTATGGCTTTAGAAAAATATTTTCCAGGCTTGCATACTAATGCTTTTCAAATGTTGATTTGGGGCTTTTTTATTTCCACGGTAGCTTTAGCACATGGAACATTTACCATTAACTCTTTGGCCCATGTATGGGGTAAACGTCGTTTTGAAACGACAGATGATAGTCGCAATAATTTTTGGTTGGCCATTTTGACCATGGGCGAAGGTTGGCATAATAATCATCACCACTATGCTAATTCAGTTCGCCAAGGTTTTTATTGGTGGGAAATCGATGTTACTTATTACCTCCTTTGGGGGCTGTCTAAATTAGGTTTAGTTTGGGATTTAAAACCTGTGCCTAAACGCCTACTCACTCCGCAAACCGAGCCTGTGGCGGGCATAATCCCCACTGCTGCACCTGCATGGACAGCTATTGCCACAGCCAAGGTAAGCAATCCGATTCAGCCTCAAGCTGTGGTCTAGTCTTTGGAATAATTTTTCTGCTAGCGTGAAAATGTCTGCACGCTAAAATTCCGTACTTTTATTTTGCGAAATCAGTGTAGAATAAGAGCATGATAACCGATTTACGTTTACAAAAATATTTGGAAGGTCTTCTAAGCAAAGAGGAGACTGAATATGTAGAAGCCCAGCTTAGCAAGTCTGAAGAATGGCAAGCTCGTCTCGAAGTATTGCAAAATAAACCCCAAGTTTTTGCTCGTCCGATTTGGCAACGTGTATTAATGCATCGGAAACAATACACGGGTAGTAAAATGCGTTTTAATTCGGTCATGCCCATTCTATTACTAATTGTAATTTTAGTCGCAATTTCTGGTCATTGGTTTGCCAAGCCAGGAAGTAACTCCACTTTTATATTACAAGATGGCAATGCCTCAAGTTTGGAGTTGATTTATAATTCCGCACAAGGTTGGCATTATTTTGATGCTAATTTTTCCGTGCAGGATTCCCTAAGTTTTTCCATTCACGATAGTGGAAGTTATTATGTGCAAGTGTTAGGTGTGTATGAAAAAAACCAAGCGCTGCATACCTTTTCCATTTGGGAAGACAGCAGCAGAGCCTTTGTTAAAGCGGATAAAAAACCGGAATTTGCTTTATTAAAAAATTCGAAAAAGGATTTTGTGCCTAAATTTTTTCTTTTAGTTTATGACCGAAAGCCTCTTCCTCACTGGGATGAGGCCACCTTATTGCAATGGCTTACCACTAAAAGTAGCCCGCGCATGGCTCCCTTTTTATTTCAGATTTTTCATGTGGGGAATTTATAGGGTAACAAAGTTTATGAGAGGCGATGCTTAGTTTAGGTTAGTTTTTTTTTGAGAAATATCTTTGATCCTAAAAAAAATCTTCAAGGTTGCTCCACTTTATCTTCATTCTCTTTAACTTCTTTGTCGATCATTTCATGTTCTAGTCGGTCTTGATTGATTTTCTCTTCCCATTCGTGAATGCTTTGATCGAAAGATTTTCGTTTTGAATCAATTTGATAAATAATATCCTGTAATTTTTGACGAGTTTTATCGCGATCCTCGCGTAAGGATTTTTCCATGGGATGTAATTCAAGGCTATTTAAAATGATGACTAAATGTGTTTCTAAATCTTGGCGTTTATTTTCCAATTTAGCCACATCAATTTGTTCCTGATTAATACGATTGCCATAGTCGGTAAAGGCGCAGGCCGCGAAAACGCAAGGCAAAATAAGAAGGACAAAAAGCAATCGAGTATTAATTGAAAATATCTTCATCATAGCGATACAATAAAATTGGCGTTTCAATTTTTTCTTCTTTATTTTTTAATGTTAAAGCCCCAATTTCAGTGCGCGATTCAAAACAACTTAAACCCGTTTTAAGATCTAAAGAAAAATGCCAAATACCCTCTACTTTACCAGGACTCCAAGTATCATGACGAAAACGACGATTTTTGGGGGCCGAAAATAACATCTGTTCTACCATTAAAGGTAAAGAATCTTGGCGATGATAAAAGGCTTCGTATTCAATACAGTCACGACGTAAGCGCGGCCGTGCGCCTTGAAAGCGCAAGGAATCTAGCTTGATGGATTCTAATTGCGTATTAATTTTTTCTACGGATAGTAAAGTGTCCGCCTTAATTTTTCCTTCGGGTAAAATATTTAATAAACGAAAACGATCTCTAATTTCCGCCTGAAAAAAAAGCGTGTCGAGATGAGCTAATAAATAAGCCTTATACGAATCTTTTTGTTCAATGCGTCCAAAAACTTTATAAATAGAATCATAGCCCGCAATATGCGTAGGAATAAAATCATTTCCCAATTCTAAGTCGAGATTTATTTTTTTTTCTAATTCCGTCGCTAATGATTTTTTATGATAGCCCACTGCAATGAGGCTATCAGTATGCCGTCGTAAACTCCAGCCGGTGTTTTTTTTGTCCAAAACATAGGTGATATTTGTTTGAAAAACGGTTCCTTCAACTTCTTTTTCCTCTTCCACTTTAGACGAATAAGTGCCCAAATGATTGATATGCATAATCGCATGTTGGGGCCTAACGGGATGAAAATTCACCTCTTGCCTACAAGCGGAAATAAAACCCAATACGAGAAATAAACTCAGTCGAATTGCTAAAAAATAAGGGAGATCTGATTTGCTCAATTTCATAATCCTCAAAAAATATGGGTTTAAATATAGTTAGTGGGATGTATTCTCTCCGAAAAGTGAGGCATAGCAAACTAATAATTGAAATAATTTTATCGAAATCATTACAGCAATTTCTTTGTTTTTAGGGCTTTGACATGAAAAATCATCACCCTTAAAAAACAGAAAGCCTTTCCCTATTGAATCACGGCTTGAATTGGAGAGGATAATTCTTATCCTTACAGCACTTCAAAAAAATCATGTGAATGCAGTTGATTTGACGGCTTCAGCATGTGAAAATATTTTACTGCCGGGTTTACTACCCATTTGAGCAGTACAAAAAGGAATTGGAATGGCAAAACCGGCGGAAAAGCCCAATAAAGTTGCAGATAAAAGCACTTATGATGAAAGTAGTATCAAATCCCTCGATTGGATTGAGCATATTCGCCTACGTCCGGGGATGTATATCGGCAAATTGGGTAATGGAACATCACCCGACGACGGTATTTATGTGCTTTTTAAAGAAATTGTCGACAATGCTATCGACGAGTATATTATGGGCAGCGGCAAACAAGTGGATATTCAACTTAAAGAAGATTCCATTTCCGTGCGTGACTATGGCCGCGGCATACCGCTTGGCAAAGTGATTGAATGCGTTTCTAAAATTAATACCGGTGGAAAATACGAAGGCGATGCTTTTAAAAAATCCGTAGGCCTCAATGGTGTAGGCGCAAAGGCCGTAAATGCTTTGTCCGAAAGCTTTACCGTGCAAAGTTTTCGTGAAGGGCGCACTAAAAGTGCAACCTTTCGCAAAGGTGTACTCGTTTCACAAGAACGTGAAAAAGATTCCAACGAACCCAATGGCACCCTAATTTTATTCCATCCCGATCCTACAATTTTCCCCAAATTCAAATGGATGCCTGAATATATTGAAGAACGGCTTTGGTATTATGCGTATTTAAATTCCGGCTTAACTCTGCAATTCAATGGACAGAAATATATGTCCAAAAATGGTTTGCTAGATTTACTGACCCGTTACACCGATGATACTATACGCTATCCAATTATTCATTTAAAAGAAGGCGATATTGAAGCCGCGATGACGCATGATAATTCTTATGGGGAACGCTATTATTCTTTTGTGAATGGACAATTCACCACCGATGGCGGCACTCATCTTTCGGCCTTTAAAGAAGGTATTATCCGCGCTTGCAAAGATTTTTACAAAAAAGATTTTGACGCAAATGATATTCGTTCTTCTATTACCGGCGCAATTTCCATCCGTATGCATGAACCCGTTTTTGAGTCGCAAACCAAAACCAAATTGGGTTCTACGAGCTATGATGATAAAGGCAATTCTTTAAAAATTTGGATTATCGATTTTGTCCGTCGCCAATTAGAGCAATATTTGCACAAGAATCCTGCTACTGCTAAAGAGATGTTAGCCAAGATTCAGCAAAATGAAAAAGAACGTAAAGACATGGCAGGCATTCGTAAGCTAGCGAATGAGAGAGCAAAGAAGGCGAATTTACACAACAAAAAATTACGCGATTGCAATGTGCATTTTAATACCACGCATAAGCAAAAAGAACGTTCGCAAATTTTTATTACCGAAGGGGATTCGGCTTCGGGATCAATTACCAAGTCCCGCGATGTAAGCTTTCAAGCGGTTTTCTCACTTAAAGGTAAACCGCTTAATTGTTATGGCATGACCAAAAAAGTGGTGTATGAAAATGAAGAATTTAATCTTCTGCAACATGCTTTGAATATTGAAAACAGCTTAGAAGATTTGCGGTATAATCAAATTATTGTCGCTACCGATGCCGATGTGGATGGTATGCATATTCGTCTGTTACTGCTCACTTTTTTCCTGCAATTTTTTCCTGAATTGGTGCAAAAAGGCCATGTACATATTTTACAAACGCCTTTGTTTCGTGTGCGCAATAAAAAAGAAACTATTTATTGTTATTCCGAAGCTGAAAAGGAAAAGGCTTTGCAAAAACTAGGACGTAACGCGGAGATAACTCGCTTTAAAGGTTTGGGTGAAATCTCACCGGATGAATTCAGCGCTTTCATCGGCAAAGAAATTCGTTTGGAGCCTGTGGTATTGCATGGTGATACAAAATTACATGAATTGCTCAATTATTATATGGGTAAAAATACTCCTGAGCGTCGCGATTTTATTATGAATAATTTGCGTATAGAAGAAGATATTGTGGAAGAAGTCGCTGCGACCATTCAAAACAAAACCATTCAAGAGAGTTTGATTTAACTGAGAAAGTCTCTGTTCCTTTATGAAAACTAATTTACCCGTAGAAACATCCCCGCAAGTACAAAATATGTATCGAGAATATTTTCTCGATTATGCGTCCTATGTTATCACCGATCGTGCAGTCCCCCATTTATTCGATAGCTTAAAACCCGTACAAAGAAGAATTTTACATGCTTTGTGGGAAATGGATGATGGACGCTTCCATAAAGTAGCCAATGTTATTGGTCAATCAATGAAATACCATCCGCATGGCGATGCGGCTATTGGTGAAGCTTTGGTGAATTTGGGACAGAAGAATTTATTATTTGATACCCAAGGTAACTGGGGTGATCCGGTAACTGGTGATAGTGCGGCGGCACCACGGTATATTGAAGTGAAGCTAAGTAAATTTGCTTTAGACGTGGCTTTCAATGCCGCGACTACATTATGGCAACGATCCTATGATGGACGTAATTCCGAACCTGTATTATTGCCCATGAAATTCCCTTTACTTTTGGCGCAAGGTGCCGAAGGTATTGCCGTAGGCCTTTCCACCAAAATTGTGCCACATAATTTTCAAGAATTAATCAAAGGCTGCATTGCTATACTCAAAAAGGAAAGTTTTAAACTTTTCCCTGACTTTCCTACCGGTGGTTCAGTAGATTGCTCGAATTATAATGATGGGCAAACGGGAAGTAAATTAAAGGTTCGTGCGAAAATCACTCAAGTAGATCCACGCACTTTAGTGATTACAGAAATTCCTTTTGGAACCACCACAGGAACCTTAATCGATTCCATTGTGTCGGCCAATGAAAAAGGCAAAATCAAAATCAAAAAAATAGAAGATAAAACTGCCGCCAAAGTGGAAATCACAATTCACTTGCCTAACGGAACGGATGCAGACAAGGCGGAAGCCGCATTATTTGCTTTTACAGATTGTGAGTCGTCTATTTCTCCCAATTGCTGTATTATCCATAATGATAAACCGGTATTTATGGGCGTATCCGATATGTTACGTCTCAATGTAGAGAATACGGTACAACTTCTCAAAACCGAATTAGAAATCCAAAAGAAAAATTTAGAAGAGAAATGGCATTTTAAATCTTTAGAAAAAATATTTATTGAAGAACGTATTTATCGCAATATTGAAAAATGCGAAACGTGGGAAGCTATTATTCAAACCATTCGCAAAGGCTTGCAGCCTTTTAAAGCCCAGTTTATTCGCGAAGTGACCGATGAAGATATTACACGTTTAACTGAAATTCGCATTAAACGCATTTCCCGTTTTGATGGTTTTAAAGCCGATGAAGAAATGTTGGCTTTAGATAAAGACATTAAGGAAACGGTTAAAAATCTTAGCCAACTCACCAAATATGCGATTAAACATTTTGAAACCCTTTTGGAGAAATATGGCAAAGGGCGCGAACGCAAAACCAAATTAAAAACGTTCACTGCCATTTCCGCCGCGGATGTAATTCTCTCCAATTTAAAAGTGTATATGGACATCGAAGGCGGATTCATTGGCACCAGTATTAAAGATGGTGAACAAATCCCTGGCGATTTTTCCGGATTAGATGAAATCATTACTTTCAAAGAAGATGGGAGTTTTTCGGTGAATAAAGTGGGCGAAAAAACTTATGTAGGAAATAAAATTATTTACGCCGCCAAGTTTGATCGCAATGATGACAAGACCGAATTTGATATGCTGTATCGTGATGGACGCGGTGGCCCGACTATGGCTAAACGCTTTAGTATTGGCGGGTTCACGCGCGACAAGCAATATGATTTAACCAAGGGTAATACGCAATCCAAAGTTTTATATCTGGAAGTGCATAAACCTAAAACAGGAAATAAGAGTCAAAATAAAGTGCAAATATTATTAGTTCCGCAACCGCGCATTAAAACCGAATTGCCTTTTGATTTCGATTCTATCGAAGCCAAAAACCGCTCTTCGGGTGGCAATATTGTGACTAAATATGCTATTAAAAAAGTGGTGAAGGAGTAAATCTCCTTCATAATTCTATGGCTGAAAATCTTCTTACTGTTCAAAATCTCCATAAATCATGGGGAAATAAAATCCTCTTTGATCAAATTACTTTTGGTGTAGATAAAGGCCAAAAGCTTGCTCTGCTCGGTATAAATGGATCCGGCAAAAGTACTTTATTAAAAATAATCGCCGGCATGGAAAGTGACTATGTCGGCTTACTTACACGACGTAAAGACTGTATTATTCATTATTTACCGCAAGAAGCGGTGGTTAAACCTAATCCATCTAAACCGGGTGAAATGCAAAATGGCCTTGCGGTTATCGAACATTTATTTTCCGCACAAGGGCAACTCGGAAAAATTCTTGCGGCTTATTATCATGAATTAAAAAATGAAAACACGCCAGAGTCACAAACTCATCGACGCGATTTAGAAAAACAAATCGATTCTTTTCACGGTTGGGAACTGTATCAAGATGCATTAAGCCTTGCAGGTCAATTAGAGATTGACTTAGATTGGATTTTAGAGCCGAAACTTTCGGGTGGCCAATTAAAAAAAATCCAATTGGTACAAGCTTTAATCGGCAATCCCGATTTACTAATTCTCGATGAACCCACAAATCATCTCGATGAAAAATCAATTCGTTGGTTAGAAGATCAATTGCTGCAATTCCCCGGAACCCTTATTGTGATTACCCATGATCGGTATTTTCTGGAGCGCGTAGTCGATTTTATTTTGGAATTGTGGCAGGGTAAAGTACAAGCTTATCCCGGAAACTATACCCGTTACTTAGAGAAAAAAGCGGAGTTAGAAATTGCACTCGCCAAACAAGATGCCAAGCGACTGTCTTTTTTACGCAATGAAATTGATTGGATACGTCGCGGCCCCAAGGCTCGTGGGACTAAGGCTAAAGCGCGTATTGAGCGCTTTGAAGACGCTAAAGGTCAAGCCGGATTTTCACGCGATAAAGCTTTGTCTTTGAATATTGGACCGGGTGAAAGATTAGGAAAAACCATTTTAACTTTAGACAAAGTTTGCAAAAGTTTTGGCTCGCAATTGCTCTGTCGGGATTTGGAGTTGGATTTATTACCAGGTGATCGCATTGGTATTTTAGGCCCTAATGGCTGTGGCAAAAGTACTTTATTAAAAATGATTTTGAATCGTGTAGAACCCGATGCTGGTACTGTGAAATTGGGCATTAATACCCAAATTGCCTATTTCGATCAAAAGCGCGCTGATTTAAATCCGGATATTACGGTATGGCAAAGCTTAGAAGGCGAAGCCGAATATTTAAACTTTGGCGGACAAAAAGTGCCTAAGCGTACTTTTTTGGAAAACTTCCTTTTCCCTCCATCCCTGCAACATGTAAGAGTAGATCGACTCAGCGGTGGTGAACAAAATCGCTTGCAGCTTGCGCAGGCCTTATTAACGCCCGCCAATCTACTTTTGCTCGATGAACCTACTAATGATTTAGATATTCAAAGTTTGCAAGTTTTAGAGGAAACTTTGGTGCAGTATCCAGGTTGTATCTTGCTGGTTACCCATGATCGTTATTTTCTCGATCGCGTCGCTAATTCCATTTTGGTTTTTGAAGGCGAAGGTAAAATGCGTTTGCATCCGGGAAATTATAGCGACTATTTGGAATGGCAAAAAACCCAGAAGCAGTTACAAATAGCCAATTCTAAACCCACTGCACCCGCAAATACCAAAACTAATGCGAAGGTGGATAAAGCGGAAAGCCAAGAAACCCCCAAGAAAAAGCTTGGACTTACCTTTCAGGAAAAAAATGAATTTTCCGGAATGGAAAAATTTATAGGCTTACGCGAGGAAGCGATGCGCATTGCGGAAGTAGCCTTAAATGAAATATCTGCTAATGGGGACTTTCAAGGCATTCAAAAAGCCTCGCAAGAGTTTTCAAAGTTGCAAGCGGAAGTTGAAGGGCTTTATGAACGATGGGCTTTTTTAGAAGAAAAAAATAAAGGTTAACATGGTAATTTTGTAGGGTCACAACATTTTGTGCCCCTACAATGTTGTGTAATTTCAATTACAATTGTTCGATTTGACCGTGATAAACATTTTTACCTACCAGTTTATCAATTTCTTTGCGCAAACGCGCTACATCTAAGTCGAATTCCGAAGGACGAAGTAAAGCAAATTGGGATTTCTCTCCAGCTTGTTTTGACCAAAATTTACGTAAATCAGCATTTAAAAATAATTGCCATAACTTTCGTTCTTTGGAACGTTCTATTTTCTTTTGTTCCAATTTGGCTTCCAAATTTTGACTTTGTAACCAAAGCATTACCGCTATACAAAGTAATGCGAAAATAAGAAAGGCTATGCTCACATTTCCTATCATAACCCCTTGCATAGCTCCTCCATATGAACTTTATCGCTAATATCATTGTAACAAGGTGGATGGCTTAAACACCATATAAAATAAAAGTCAATTATCATGCCGCTAAGGTCAACATAGCCTACAACGCTTTAGTTTTTTTGCTACTTTTTTCCCCGATTTGGCCAGCCCTCGATTTTTAAAAAAGAATGGCACCAAGAAACAAAATAAAAATAGGAGAATTATGAAAAGTTTATGGAAAATCATTTTGCCAAGTGCAATCGCCTTATGTGCTTGCAATAAAGCAGAGAGCTCGAAAAACATCCCGGCAAAGCTTACTACCCAGAAGGAAAAAGTAAGCTACAGTATTGGTCTTGATATCGGCAAAAGCTTTAAGCAACAAAACATTGATATCAATGTGGATATTTTGCACAAAGCCATTTTGGATGCACAAGCCGGCGGCAAACACCTTTTATCCGATAGTGAAGTAACAGCAACTATGCAAGCATTCCAACAAGAAATGATGGCTAAACAAGATTCTATTCAAAAAGCCAAAGCTGAAAATAACAAAAAGGCTGGCGTCGATTTCTTAGCTAAAAATGTCAAAGAAGCCGATGTAAAAACCACCGCAAGTGGCTTACAGTACAAAGTTATCACCACCGGAACTGGCAAAAATTCACCTAAAGCTGAAGATACCGTTACCGTTAATTATGTAGGTACTTTGCTTGATGGTACCGAATTCGATAGCTCCATCAAACGTGGTCAACCGGCTACTTTCCCAGTTGGCGGAGTGATTAAAGGTTGGACCGAAGCCTTGCAGTTAATGCATGAAGGTGACAAGTTCAAATTGTTTATTCCTTCCGACTTAGCTTATGGCGAACGCGGTGCAGGTGGACAAATTGGACCAAGTTCTACTTTAGTTTTTGAAGTGGAATTGCTTTCCATCAAAGCGGCTGTTGCTGCTGCTCCTGCTAAAGCTGAAAAACCAGCCAAGGCGCATAAATAATTTTTATTTATGTATAAATTCGCTCCCAAAACTTTTAAAAAGATTATGGTGGCGAATCGCGGAGAAATCGCGATTCGAATTTTCCGTGCTTGCACGGAATTGGGAATAAGTACCGTTGCTATTTATTCCCAAGAAGATCGATTGCATTTACATCGGTACAAAGCGGATGAGGCATATCTCATTGGCTTAGGTAAAAGTCCGGTGGAAGCTTATTTAAATATTGATGAGATTATTAAACTCGCAATAGAAAAACAAGTTGATGCCATTCATCCCGGCTATGGTTTTTTAGCAGAGAATGCAGCATTTGCTAAGGCCTGCGCGGAAAACAATATTGTTTTCATTGGGCCATCGGTTTATGCTTTAGAAGCTTTGGGAGATAAGGTACTAGCGCGCGCCATTGCTGAAAAAGCTGGCGTGCCTATTATTCCTGGCACACCTGAGGCCATTGATAATGAACAAGACGCATTACTCTTCGCCAAAGAATTTGGCTATCCCTTAATTATTAAAGCAGCCCTAGGTGGCGGTGGACGCGGCATGACTATAGTGCATGATCGTGGAGAATTATTAAATGCCATTACTCGCTCCCGCGCTGAAGCGGAAGCCGCATTCGGCAATCCTAAGATTTTTATTGAACGCTATTTGGAAGGCCCCAAGCATATTGAAGTGCAAATTTTGGGAGACCAACAAGGCCATTTAGTACATTTGTTCGAGCGCGATTGCTCTATTCAACGTCGTCATCAAAAGGTTGTAGAAATTGCACCTTCTTTGTATCTCAGCAGCAAATTGCGTGAGAGCTTATACGAAGACGCGCTTAAAATCGGTAAAGAAGTAAAATACTTCAATGCCGGAACCGTGGAATTTTTAGTCGATAAAGCAGGGCAGCATTATTTTATCGAAGTAAATCCCCGCATTCAAGTAGAACATACTATTACTGAAGTTATTACTGGACGCGATATCGTCCAATGTCAAATACGCATAGCTGAAGGCTATCCTCTCGCCCATGATTTCATTCGCATTGAATCACAAAAGCACATCAAAAAAAGTGGCTACTGCATTCAACTTCGTTTAACCACCGAAGATCCCGCCAATAATTTTGCACCCGATCTAGGGAAAATTACGGCGTTCCGCGCTGGCGAAGGCTTTGGCATTCGCTTGGATGCCGGTTCAGGTTTTGATGGTGCAGTTATTTCCCCTTATTACGATTCTTTGCTGATTAAAGTTTGCGCTTGGTCATTAGATTTTGATCAGGCTGCCAAAAAAGCTTTAAGAGCTATTCGCGAATTCCGTATTCGTGGCGTAAAAACCAATATTCCTTTTCTGGAAAATGTTTTAAAGCATCCCGTATTTTTAAGTGGAGATTGCAATACTGGTTTTATTGAAAATCATCCCGAGCTTTTTGATTTCAAACCGCGTCTCGACCGCGCCAATAAGGTATTGAATTATTTATCGGATATTGTCGTCAATGGTTCCAAAGAAATTGATCCACGCTTAAAACCGCTGAAGCTCAATGTCCCAGTGGTTCCACAAGTTACGGGTACTACTCCGCTTTCTCCTGCCTTTCGGGTATTTGCCGAAAAAGGTCCCAAGGCTTTAGCCAAATGGGTACTGGATCAAAAAGCTTTACTCTTAACCGACACCACTTTTCGCGATGCCCATCAATCGCTTATCGCAACACGTATGCGGGGCGATGATTTATTCCGCATCGCACAAGCTACAGCCCAAGCGACAAGCCCTTTTTTCTCACAAGAAATATGGGGCGGTGCAACCTTTGATGTAGCCTTGCGTTTTTTACATGAAGATCCTTGGGAGCGTTTACGCAAGCTACGTCGCCTAATGCCAGGCACTTTATTGCAAATGCTCTTTCGTTCCGGTAATGCCGTAGGCTATACCAATTATCCGGATAATGTGGTGAATCGTTGCATTGAACTTTCAGCCCGCAATGGCGTGGATGTTTTTCGCATTTTCGATTGCCTTAATTGGATAGAAGGCCTTAAACCTTCCATTGAAGCGGTTTTAAAAACCGGAAAAATTGCCGAAGCCGCCATTTGTTATAGTGGTGATATTACCGATGGCAAACGTTTAAAATACACGCTCGCCTATTATGTGAACTTAGCCAAGGAATTAGAAAAAGCCGGTACCCATATTTTGGGCATTAAAGATATGGCCGGTTTAATTAAACCGGAAGCCGCACGTATTTTGATTACTGAATTGAAAAATGCCGTTTCGATTCCCATTCATTTGCATACCCATGATACCAGCGGCAATGGCATAGCCGCCTTATTAGAAGCTTCCAAAGCAGGCGTAGATATTGTCGATGCCGCTTTAAGTTCCATGTCGGGTGTGACTTCACAACCCTCTCTTAATGCTTTAGTATTTGCTTTGCAGGGTAATGCGCGTGATACGGGTGTGGATGGCATAGCTATACAAAGACTTTCGGAATATTGGGAAATTGCTCGCGAACCCTATGCTCCTTTTGAATGCGGATTAAAAGCCGGTACGGCTGATGTATATCGTCATGAAATACCCGGTGGACAATATTCCAATTATCGTTCGCAAGCCATTAGCTTGGGCCTTGGTGATCGTTGGGAAGAAGTTAAAGATATGTATCGCGCGGTTAACGATATGTCCGGCGATTTAGTCAAAGTGACTCCTTCATCTAAAGCCGTAGGTGATATGGCTTTATTTATGGTGCAGAATAATTTGAACTATGCCAGCGTGCTTGCACGCGGTAAAGAATTAGCATTTCCTGATTCGTATATCAGCTTGATGAAAGGTATGATGGGTCAACCTCCTGGTGGTTTTCCTAAAGATTTACAAATTGCAGTTTTAAAAGATGAAATGCCCATTACTTGTAGGCCCGGCGAATTACTCGAAGATTATAATTTCGAAACCGCCCAAAAAACTTTGAAGGCCAAGTTTTTGCGTTCTTTTTCCGATGAAGATTTAATGAGTTATGCGCTTTACCCACAAGTATTTATGGATTATTGTCGCTTTCAGGATGAGTTTGGTGATGTATCGGTACTTGATACCCCGACCTTCTTTTACGGCTTAAAAGTAGGTCAAGAACAGGCTATTACTATTCAAGAAGGTAAAACCCTTATCGTAAAATTATTGGCCATAGGCGAATTACAAAGTGATGGCACGCGTGTCATCTTTTTTGAAATGAATGGTCGGCGTCGCAATGCGGTAGTGAATGATAGATCCTCTGGCGTCAAAGTATTAAGTAAAGAAAAAGCTGATCCCGACAATGTCAATCATATCTCTGCACCAATGTCTGGCAAAGCCGTGGAAATCAATGTAACTGTGGGTGAAAAGGTAGAAGCAGGCCATAAGCTAATGACTACGGAAGCTATGAAAATGATGAATGTGATTATTGCACCTAAGGCCGGAACTATCAAACGCATACTCGCTAATAAGGGTGAACAGGTTCAACCCGGCGATTTATTGTTTGAATTAACGTAACCTCAAAATTTGCATTCTTTAGCATGCATTAAATGCCATTTCTATATCAAATCTTCTATAGGCAACATCTGTTTGAAATTTCGAACGGTAAGAATAAAAATTGTCTCTTTTTGAATTCGGTAAATTATGCGGTAGTTTCCGAATATAATTTCCCTTAGTTTTTGATCGTTTGTCTCTGATACTTTACGATCACTTTTTCCAAAAGAACTTAAATCTTCTACCCTTTTGAAAATCTTATCAACCCATTTTTCCGCCGCTGAAACATTGTCCAGCGCTATATATTCAGCAATTTCACCCACTCTTTGAATGGCAAAATGCGTCCAAACTATTTTCATCGAGTAATTCGCTTTTTAACTGCCTCCAAAGCTTTAGCATGCGACATTACTTTATTTGTTTTAATGTCTTTTTCGGCAACATAAATATCATTCAACAGTTCAATTTTTTCCATTAACAGTTGATATTCAATTACGTCCAAGAGCACGGCTGCACTTTTTCCATGTTGAGTGATAACTAAAGGGCGCTTCGTTTTATGCACTTGATCAATAAAGGAAGTAGCATTTGCTCGAAATTCTGAGAGTGGGCGGACATCTTTATCTAATTCGATACGAGCCATTTTTACCTCCAAAGTGTACGTTTAATTGTACAAAATAAAGTATTTACTATCAATGGGTATGGATGTTGTTTGCCATTTGATATTGTAGGGGCACAAAATTTTGTGCCCCTACAATATCAATATTTACATATCATCAATAACATTCACGGATTCATGCAAATAAAGATCTTTGCCTAAACCTTCAGTCCATTTTTTATTCTTCTCGATTTCCACCGAGTCACCCAAAGTCAAACCATTATTTTTTTCCAGACTTTTTACGGCTAAAGGTTTTTTCGATTTCAACCATTCTTCAAATTTTTCATTTTGCTTGGTAATTTCCAATTGATCCTTTTGAAAGTCTTCTTTCTTAAGGCTTACAATGGTTTTTGCTTTTTGCTTTTCAATTTGGGACAAGAAGTTTTTTAAGGATCCATAGGTAGGATCAGTTTTAAAGCGCCTATCATATTTTAATTTCAACCCTGCGAGATCAATTTTTTTATTCCATTTTTCATAACGCAATGCACTAACGGTATCCCAAGGCAAAGCATATTCCAAATTACGTTCGCCGATCTCCATGTGACTATAGGCATCGGGCATTAAAATTTCGGGAACCACTCCCTTATACTGCGTAGATCCACCATTGATACGGTAAAATTTTTGAATGGTTAGTTTTAGTGAACCTAAGGGGCGCATACTGGCAAATGCAGGCGGCACATAATTATCCAAGTCCATCATGCTTTGCACCGTACCTTTACCAAAGGAAGTGTCTGTACCTACAATTGTAGCGCGACCATAGTCTTGCAAAGCAGCAGCCACAATTTCCGAAGCCGAAGCACTAAATGAATTAACCATCACCACTAAAGGCCCACCAAAAGTAATGGATGTATCGACATCACTTAATACTTGACCATTGCCTTTTTGATCACGTACTTGTACAATCGGCCCGCTGCGAATAAATAAGCCCGCCATTTTCACTGCATCTTCCAAAGCCCCGCCACCATTATTGCGCAGGTCAAGAATAATGCCATCTACTTTTTCCGCTTTAAGTTTTACTAATTCTTTACGAATATCATCAGTAGCATTACGGCCTTTGGAATTATTGAAATCATGATAAAAAGCAGGTAAATCAATATATCCAAAATGCTTATGATTTTTTTCGGATTCAATCACGGCACTTTTCGCATAGGTATCTTCTACGATAACAATATCACGAATAATAGGGATAATGGTTATTTGACCGGAAGGCTTTTGCACACTTAAACGTACTTCAGTCCCTTTTTTTCCACGAATCATTTTTACGGCTTCATTTACACTAGCCTCCACCACATCAACAGGCTCTTCACTCCCTTGCGCCACTTTTAAAATTTTATCTTCCGCTTTTAATTCCTTTTGTCTCCATGCGGCACTGCCAGGTACAATACTGACCACTTTGATATAGCCATCGTCTTCGCGCAATACCGCGCCAATGCCTTCCAAAGTGCCCGTCATACTCAATTCAAATTCTTCTTTGGCTTCCGGTTTAAAATATTCCGTATGCGGATCATAAACATTACTCAAGGTGTTTAAATAGGATGCCGCTTGCTCTAAATTTTCTTCTCTAAGCATGCGATCAAAAAGTCTTTTAACATTACGGCCCACTAATTTACGCGCCTCATCTTCTAATTGATCAAAAGACTTTGGCTTAACCGTGACTGTTTCTTTATCTTTGCTCTTCTCTTTTTTTTGCGCTTCGGTTTTTAATTTTTGTTGCTTATTCTGATCTTCTTGTACTTCACGAATACGCAATAAAGTTTGATAGCGGAGAATTTTTTCCCAACGTAATTTCAACGCGTCTTGAGTTACTGCAAAGGATTCTTTTTGTGCATCTAATTGTAATGAATCGGGCTTGCTATATTGAAAAGGCGTTTTCAGCATTTCCTGAACAAAACTCTGTGTTTCTAAAATGCGCATGCGCAAACGTTTTTGTGCAAAGCCCTGCGCATTAAAATCGCCTTCGCGAAAATCATCATCGAAACTAGTTTCAAATTTTTTTAAACTATCGACATCCGCTTGAATCAAAAAACGCTTTTGTGGATCTAAACGTTTTAAATAAAGGGTAAAAGCCTTTTTAGAAAAGGCATCATCAATTTTTTGTGGACTATAATGCCAAGTAGATAAACTTTTTAAAAGTAATTTATCCAATAATTCTTCTTTAGTCGGTGCTGCCGCGGCGGCCAAAGAAATGGTGAACAGAAAAAAAGTACTTAAGATTAAAGCTACCGCTTTATACAAATTCATAATACCCCAAATTCAGGTTTTAAAATTTAAAGTTTAGCACATTAAGAGTATAAAGCATACTCCCATTTGTGGTTGAAGCTAAACTTAAAGTTGGTGCCTCAAAATGAGGGGCTTGCGCATGCCCAGTAATGGCTCTACGTTTTTTGTCACTGAAATAACGTGAAGTATTAAATCCTAATACCGCACCTACTGGTGGTAAGGCCACTAAAGGTAAAAAAGGAAGCCAATGCACATCTTTATTTACATCAAGTTGAGTCGCCAAAAACATACCGGCAGCCGTTCCCGCTAAGGAACCTAAAGTAGTGAGCCAAAAGCCGCCTTCTTCTTCATCGCTTTGGCCGATAAAATAAACTGTCATTGCGGTTCCCAAAGCCATACCTGTTGCTGCACCATAAAAAGCGCCATGAAAATTATCATAGCGAACACCAGAAAATTCTAAGGTTCCTTTTTTGGGATTAGTATAAAAAACGGATTCAAAACCTTTCCCAATAAAAAAACCTAAGCCACCCAACACATATGAACCCATGCCACCAAAAACATATTCTTGCGCAATTAACTTAGGGTCATTAAATAGTTTTAAGGGCTGTTGTTTAGTGCTGCCCATTTGCTTGGCTGCAGCGTCCGCCCCTGTTAAATTAGTTTGCGCACTATCAGATGGTGTAGACGATACAACTGGGAGAGAATCTTTAGCGGCTGGTGAAATAACGGCCTGAGCAACAGCCAATTGAACTATTCCAAGCATACTTATAAGAGCAAAAAAGCTTTTCAACATAATTCCTTCCATGGGATGAGCGCATAAAAGTACAAAAAATCGCGGATAAACTTTTAAAAAGAATAGTCTATTACACTAGACATTCGTATACATAGGTGATAGAATCGAATTAACGACTTATAACGGTACTAACAAGGGAGCTTCTTATGGGTATTCTAAACAGCAGCTTTTCCATTCAAATCCTGCTACTTTTTTTATCAATGCTATTTGTAATTTGGATACTTCCAGGGGTTTTGGAAAAAGGCAAGAAAGTTAAAGAAAAAGCCGCTCCAACCCTGCATTTATTAGGTGGACGCGTCCGTTTAACTCGATAAAAACTCACGCAAACAACGTAAATCCATTATCTCTGTAGAATCCCTGTTTCATAAAATGGGGATTTTTTTATACTTTACCATTTTGTTAAACCAAGGATAGATTTTGCAAGCTGATATAGTCGTGGTCGGCGGTGGCCATGCCGGTATTGAAGCCGCAAATGCCGCTGCCCTATCTGGTTTATCTACCCTACTTTTATCCATGGACAGCCGCGCTATCGGGCGCATGTCTTGCAACCCTGCTATTGGCGGAGTGGCCAAAGGCCAATTGGTGCGCGATATTGATGCCTTAGGTGGACTGATGGGCGTCGCTGCAGATATAGCGGGCATTCAATTTCGTATGCTTAATTTGAGTAAAGGCCCAGCGGTTTGGGGGCCTCGCGCGCAAATGGATATGGAACTCTATGCCGAAACCATGCAATCGTTACTCAAGCGCTTACCCCATTTAAACTTTGTAGACGGCGAATTAAAACATTTTGAAATTCAAAGCGATGGTCGCTACAAGTTAGATATCGGTGCAGAACCCATTTATTGCAAAGCCTTGATCATTACTTCAGGCACATTTTTAGGCGCTAAAATGTTTACTGGATTAAAATCTACGGTGGGCGGACGCATTGGCGAAGCGGCCTCTAATGAATTATCGCAAACCTTAAAAGATTTAGGCATAAAAACTCGCCGTTTAAAAACCGGCACTCCCGCACGTTTAGAAAAAACCTCCATTGATTATGCGCAAACGGAAATTCAATATGGCGATGAAATTCCCACGGCATTTTCTTTTCGCACCGACTTTCAAGTTAAAAATCATGCCACCTGTTGGATTACGCATACGAATAAAGACACGCATGAAATTTTACGCACCGGCTTTGACGAAAGCCCTATGTTTACAGGGATGATAGAGGGTATTGGCCCACGTTATTGCCCTTCCATTGAAGATAAAATTGGCCGCTTTGCGGATAAAGATTCCCATCATTTATTTTTAGAACCCGAGGGACTGAATAATAATCGAATTTATGTAAATGGCTTTTCCTCTAGCCTACCAGCCAAAATACAAGATGCCGCCTTGCGTACCATTCCTGGCTTACAAAATTGCCAAGTGCTGCGTTATGGTTATGCCGTAGAATACGATTCCGTGGACGCCACCCAACTGTTACCCACTTATGAATGCAAAGACTTTTCCGGTTTGTATTTCGCTGGACAAGTGAATGGCACTTCAGGCTATGAAGAAGCGGCTGCGCAAGGCTTATTGGCGGGCCTCAATGCGGCTTTAAAAATTAAAGGGGAAGAACCTTTATGGTTAACCCGTGCGGAATCGTATATCGGAGTGATGACGGACGATTTGATTTCACTTGATCTGGAAGAACCCTATCGGATGTTTACTTCGCGTGCCGAGTATCGTTTACATTTGCGTCAAGACAATGCCGAAGAACGTTTGCTTGCTACCGGACATCGCTTGGGTCTTATTGAAGAAAGTACTTGGGAAAAATTTATAGCTTCGCGTACGCGTATGGAAAAAATGCGTGAAACACTTTTACATACACGCTCACAATCCGAACCCTTAAATGATTATCTCGAATCCCTTGGCTCCTCTCGCTTACATGAAGCCGTAGACGGTTTAGGACTTTTGAAGAGACCGAATGTGGATTTAATTAAGCTTTTAGAAATTCTCGAAATCAAATCCGATTTAACCTTGAAAGAACATTTGGAATTAGAATCCTCGGAACGCTATCGCGGTTTTTGGGAAAGACAATTAAAAGAAATTGAGCGTAACAAAAAATTATCGACCTTAATAATACCACCCAGCTTTGATTATATTAAGGCCCATGCTTTATCCACAGAAGCAAGGCAAAAATTAGCGGTGAAACGCCCTGCCACGGTTGGTTTGGCCCAGCGTATCTCAGGAGTTACTCCTGCCGATATTTCGGGATTGATTTTTCATTTGCAACAAAGACCTTCAAACCCATCCATTTAATTAAGTCGCACACGACCGCTATGCCGAACACTTTTTCACCAATCTTTTTTCGTAAACTTTGGTTTTTGGTCTTGGCCTTTTTATTTGGCCCTTTAGCCCCTTGGTTTATTTTATCGGGAAAAAAAATCCGCAGACAACTTCCACTGGCTTTATGGCAAAATCCCTTTTTGTTACTGATTTTTTGGATGACATTACAAAGTATTTTGTTTTTTTTGCCTGTGCATTGGCTTGTTGTACTGCTGCTGTACATAGCGCTTTGTGTTTTTAGTATCCGCATATTTTTTAATAATCCCTCGGCACAACAACTGTGTATTCCTTTTGAAAAAAGCACTGATGGCAATAAGCATTTTCTACCGCAACTTTTAGCCGCCGCTTACGCTATTTATCCATTGGTTTATTTGGTGGGATTAGTGCATTATATTCGCGATCTCCAAGCCTTTTCCATTCATTTACCTAGTGATGTTTATACTAGTAGTTTAATTTGGATGGCCTATGCTACGCCAGCCGTTTTATTATTTGCTTTAGCTTTACGTTTTTTTCAACTTCGCTTTGGACTACGCCAATTACTGTTTTTCTATGCCGGCTTAATGGTTTTGTCCCTATGGATTGGTATTTGGGGCAAATCCGATGAATTTCTATTGCATTTAATTGCTCCCCAAGAAAAGCATCCTTTATTTTTTAGTTTCCCCGTTGAAGAAAAACTCCGAATGCTCCTGCGTGACGGTATTTTATTTCTTGGTTTTTTTATGGGTTCGCTTTATTTATTGCCTTCTCGATCAAGCGCCGTATTTATTCGTCGTTCCAGCTTTCTTAGCCTTCCCTCACTGGTTTTTTATTCGCAATTACTTTTTCTCACTGGAGATTGGAATTATTATCTAGCAGGATTAAGAGAAAATCAGTATCAAAATCATCACTATACCGTTTATCACTTACTCGGTAATACAGAATTAAAAAGAATCCCCAATAGTTATACCGCGCCCTATTTATGGGGTCAACTCGCTGAATTAGCTTATCAAACCGGCGCTAAGGAAAAAGCCAAAACCTATTTACAACAAGCTCAAAAAATAGCTGAGAAAAAAACTTATTATGCGCCGCTGCTGCGAAATATAACTTGGCAGCTTAATCATTTACAACAACAGCATACCCAGCAAAATGAAAACTCCGTTAGCTTAGAACTGCCCATTATAAAACCTGCCACTTATTTAACAGCGGATTGGTATGCCTTATTAAGCGCCGTGAGTTATTTGGAACCCAAGCTAGCAGATATTGATCTCAAAAAGAAATTACTGACCTTATCAGAAACTATTCAAATTCAATTACCCGATATTCATTCCGCACCGCAAATTGTACCGGTACTAAAACAATTAAATGTTCCGCATGTGGTTTGTTATATCGATACCTTAAAAATCAAAAATGCTTTAAGGCAACATTTAGTGCCTTATATTTTTATGCCTGGAGGCTGGGCCGTGATTTCTGGATATGATGCCGGACGTGATGGCTTTTATTTTTATGCCTATCAAAATGCACGCAATAAATCCAGTTTATTTAAGAATGAGGATATTGATTTATTTTATCAGCAAACAACAAAATCAATCACCGACTCCACAAAAAAAAATGACTATGACTTTAAATACAGCATTCAAAAATTTATCAATAGCGAAAAATTGCAAAAACATATTCATGATATTGGTGGTGTGGGATTAGTTTTAGGAAGCAATACATTTGTTGTAGCGAATGAAACACAAGGTGCTTTTTGGGCTGAACAAGGCGACTTACTTTATCAGGAACAGGAAAATGATTCTGCCGCAGCCACAGCTTATGCAAAATCACGTTTTTTATGGCCTTCCGAATATGTTGAAAGCCGGATTTTCTATTTACAAAAACGTTATTTAAGAATGGCTCTCGATGCACGTCGTGAAGAAAATCTTTATCGCCCCACAATTTTCCCTGCTTGGTTGAAAAATATCGGTTTAAATGCTAACCAAGAAAAATATTGGATGGATAAAGTATTATCCGGTTCTATGGGTATTTACATGTTACTCAATGAATACTCCTCATTAAAATTAGCCGCACCTATGAATAATGAAGCCCGTCTGGATACGAGTATTCAAATTTTCTCTCAATTGCATCGATTAGAACCCGATGAACCAAGCTATCTGGATTCACTCGCCACTTTTAAATCCATACAAAACAAATGGGAGGACGCCTCTACCCTGTGGAAAGCGGCTTTAGGATTATATCCCTTTGGTAATGAAAATATATCTTTTCGCTTAGCATGGTCCGCCTATAAACTTCAACAGCCGGATTCTGTAAATGTATATCTTGCCCATGCGCCCAGCTATTCTGAAGAAGCCGATTTTTTAACCTTACAAGGTTACTGTGCTTTAAATACCAAAGCTTATACTAAAGCTTATGCCGCCCTTTCGAAAAGTTTAAAACTCAATAAAGCCTCACCGGAAACTCATAATTTATTAATGCAATATTACACTTACAAAGGCGATAGCAGTGCCGTCAAATTACATCAACTTTGGCAAAAGCGTAGTCAATCATGAGTTCTGTTCAAGAGCATAAACGCTTACCCGGATTTATTTATATCCTTGCTCTTCTAGGTGGCCCCATTGCTTTATGGCCTTTTTTAAAAAACTTTCCCACACGGACATCCCGCTTAATTATTCTCATTGCCGGACTATTTCCTTTTTTAGTTCCTGCTTTAACCTCCTTTAATTGGTTATTCCTTTTTATTGTGATTTCATTGAGTAATATTATTGTTACTATCGTTTTAGTGTGGAGATTTTCCTTTGCACGTTCCGAGCTTAGTCCTTTAAATATCTCTTCGCGACTACGCTTAGCGCTGGCAATGGCCTTAGCCAGCTTGCCTATAGCCGTATTATGTGTAAGCATGGAGCAATGGTTGGCGGATGCCTTATGGAGTAATTATTATCCCATCAATGCCTCCTTAAATACTTTGTATTTAGACCTTGGATCGGTTTGGCTTAATTTTGCTTTATTGTTTTTTTTCTCTGCCTTACAAGTATTACCCGATCATAAATCAATTTCCTTAGGTCATCTTAGTTTTGTCATCTTAGGTGTTTTTGTTTCCCATCTGCTCGCTAGCCAACTTTATTTAGTGTTGGTGACTATTCCGCTTTGGCAATTAACCGAATTACAAATTTTCCCGGACTGGGTAGATAAAATTCGTCTCATCGTTTTTTTTATTATTTGTTTTATTGCTATTCCAGCTTTATTACAAATCACGCACAAATTCTTTTTAAAAAAACAACCTTTTGTAAAAGTTTATCTTCAGGGAATCATAGCTTTTACTTTAGCGCTCATTGCTTTTAGTTGGAGTAGTGGATTGCCTATTCATTATGCCCTACTCATTGGACAACGCTATGAAAAATTTGCGGTCACCCAAGCGGCTATCCCGTGGTATTATAAAGCTTTGGAATGGAGTAACTCTTCCCCACTTAAATCTTATTTACAATTTCGTGTCGCCTTATTGTATCGTAAAAATGGCAAAATGACGGAATCGAAAGAAGCTTTTTTAAGAGTACTCTTAAAGTATTATCAAAACTCGCGTTTACTTTTAGAGGCCCATGAATTTAATGATCGCTTAGAAAAAAAATCAGATTCCGCCTTAAAGCGAGTTGTAATTCCTGGCGTAGAAACCAAAACCGAATATAAAAGCGCTTATTGCGTCCCTAATTCCATGGGCCTAGTACTTAATTATTGGGGTGATAGAACCGGTGCAAAAAAAATTGGTGCAGAAATTACCCAATTGGATCATGGCAGCTTAATTACTGATGAAAGCTTTTTTTCGGAAAGCCGAGGCTTCAGTAATTTCATATTACCCTTAAGAAATCTGCAAGATATTTTTAAACTCATTGATGCCGGTTACCCTGTATTAACTTTTATTCCAGGTCATGTGCTCGCCATTTTTGGCTATGACTCCTTATTACAAACCTTTGTGACCTATGATGTAAATACCTATGATATTTGGGTTGATCAACGTTGGAGTGAATTCACCAAGGATTGGTGTCACATGTATAATACCCTTGCAGTCATTGCGCCTGAAAACAAAATCCCTGAATTACAAAAAATCTTGGGCAAAAATATTGAACCTCAGAATGAGGCCTATTTGCATTTTCTATTTGCAGAAATAAAAAATGATAAGCCCAATGAAAGCCAAGCCCATTTGAAAAAAGCAGCCGGCAATGGGCATTATTTTTCTGACTGGGAATACCTACTAAATAGCGGCATTGACCCCACACCTTCGGTTAAAGATTCCGTGGTATTTGATTTTCTTTTACAGCATGATGTTTTTGAAAGTCAAATTGTGGATTATATACACTATCTCATCCAACAACATAAATACCAAACTGTATTTGCCTTTTTTGAAAGTTACCGCCTAGAAAACAAATTATCAATTGAATTAGCATCCCTTTTGGCAGGTTGCCAAATGCGTCTTGGATTAAAGTCTGAAGCCGTGGAAACCATATTAAATGCGGGTGAAATAGAAGAACAAAAAATTGCGGAGCTATCTTTTTTATTACATGAGAAAGATATTCAAACCGATGCGGAATTAGCCAAACGTATTGCGCAAAAAATACTCGCATCCGAAGAAGATGGCCAAGGCGAAGACGCCGCTTTTGCTTTTAAAATTTGGGCGCAAAATACCGAAATCGATTTCCGTAATATCGATGAATCCTTAACAACCATTGAAGATTATATCAACCGTTGGAATGCCTATGATAGCCAAGCCTTATCCTTACTATTAAAAAGTTTCCCCTTAAAAAAATTCCGGGCGGGTGACGAATTGAATGCGCAAATTTGGGCTAAAAAAATTCGTATTTTTGAAAATCGTTTAGCCACATTGACCCATTCATTATGACACTTTGGCTCAAATATTTTATGGGGTTCGCACTATTACTTGGCGCTTGTAGTGGACCGCCGCCGCCTGATAGTTCGGAAAAAAATTCACAGGAACAAATAGCCTTAGAAAAGTTTTTTTTGCGCTTTCGCCAAAACTTGCAGCAAAACAATACCGATTCCACTTTGCATAATATTTCCTCTGAATCCATTCATTGGCTAGAAGATATGCGGTATGCTTCGCGTTCCGAACCCATTGCTTTTTTAAAAGATCGCCCCTTTTTTGAAATACTAAGTGTTTTAGCCTTGCGTGTCGAACGTCGTGAGCATCCCGATTTCAACGATAATCCCAAAGGTATTTTGCAAAAGCTTTTAGTGCAAAATCCTACTGTTAAAAACAGTTTCTTAAAAAATAATTTAGGCCATTTTAAAATTTATGGGCAAAAAGCCGAGTTAGGTTTTTCCGGTTCCGAAAATGTGCCGGTATATATTTTTTGGAAAGAAGAGATGGGCTGGAAAATTCATTTAGTGCCGACACTAACCCTTATTTTGCAAGGAGCGGAAAGTTTTGCTCGTCATCAAAAGCCTACACCCTTAGAACAGGCCATATTTATTCTTGAAAAATTTGCGGGAAAAACTGTTCTGGCCGAAGATCTACGCTGAGGATTTGACTATCCAAAAGTCGCTTGCATAAAGAGAATTGGCATTATATAATTTATCGATTTCCAATTTGTAGTATATTTGAAGTATGGAAAATAAAGATCAAATTGCCGAAAAACTCTTAGACTTAAGCGGTCAAGAAAAAACTCAAGCGCGCTTAGCACAAATAAGCAGCATGCTTTTATGGATAGGTTTTCTTTGCTTGCCCTTAGCAGGCTTCTTTATTTATTCGGGGCGCTTCTCTCCCTTGCATTATCGCAATAGCCATGGGGAATTCACTTTGAATGCGAATCGCATCGGGCAAATTGTTTTGGTTATTGGCGTATGCTTTTATTTTGCAGGTCGTGGCCTTGCCTATTATCAACGCTTTAAGAAAAAATCTGAGTATTAAAAATTAAATGATAGAAATAGCAAACCTCAATAAAACTTTTAAAATCGGCTTCTGGATGAAGTCGGTACAGGCGCTTAAAAATGTTCATTTAAATGTAGAACCTGGCGCCTTATATGGCTTTGTAGGTCCCAATGGTGCAGGCAAAAGCACTACCATTAAAATTTTATTAGGATTACTTCGCTACTCCGATGCCAAAGTCCAATTGATGGGGAAACCTGCAAGTGACTATCGCGCGCGCTTAGAAGTAGGCTATTTGCCTGAGCAGTCTTATTTTTATGATTATTTAACCGGCTATGAATTACTGAATTTTTATGGCCATCTCCATCATTTAAGCGGTGCCGAATTACAAAAGCGCATTGATGAAGCCGCAGAATTAGTGAATGCCAAACCCGATTGGTTAAAACGTAATTTAAGAACTTATAGCAAAGGCATGTTACAACGCGTAGGCATTGCTCAAGCTTTATTATCCAAACCTAAATTGGCCATACTCGATGAACCCATGTCGGGTCTTGATCCTATGGGTCGCCGAGAAATCCGTAACTTGTTGAAATATTTACATGCACAAGGCACCACCATTTTTTATTCCAGTCATGTCTTAAGTGATGTCGAAGCCATATGCACTGGCGTAGCCATGATTGTTAAAGGCGAAATTCGTCGCCAAGGCAGTGTGGATGATGTTTTAGGTAAAGAAGAAATATCGCATCAAATTCATTTTCAAAATCCGGTGAATGAATTTCCACTTGAATTGGGTAAAGTATTCGATACTAAAATTATTATATGTGCTACTGACCTGCAAAAGATGCAAACTCTGCAATGGGCTATTAATAATAAATTGGATATTACCGCGGTCGATAAAATAAGGCCCACATTAGAAGATGCTTTGGCCGAAGAAGTGGCCAAGGATTGAGGAATAAAAGCTATGCGTAATTTATGGATTATAGCACTCAATGCATTTCGTGAATCAATACGCGATAAAATTCTCTACAATTTAGTATTACTCGGATTGGGCATGATTTTATTTTCCATTATGTTGGGTGAATGGTCGGTATTCGCGCGTGAAAAAGTGATTCAAGATTTCACCTTGGCTATCATGTCTATTAGTGGTTTATTAATGGCTATTTTTTTGGGTATAGGTCTCATTCAAAAAGAATTACAACGTAAAACGGTCCTTACCCTTTTAGCCAAACCCATGCCCCGATGGCATTTTATTTTAGGCAAATATGTCGGTTTACTTATGGTGCTCGCAGTCAATTTATCCGTGATGAGTTTATGTTTTTATTTTGTTTTATGGTTTACTGATAGTCATCCATATTGGTCCTTGTTCTCGGCCATCTACTTGATTTATTTAGAAATGGCTTTGATTGTAGCCGTAGCACTTTTATTTTCTTCTTTTTCCACCCCTACATTAGGAGCCATTTTTACTCTGGGAGTTTATGTTGCAGGACATTTATCAGGAGATATATTAAATCATTTTACTTTTGCGCAAAAACATGCAGGCATGTTACCCGGAAATCCAACTTATCCTACATGGGTGTTAAAATTTATTAAAGGGGCTTATTATTTTATGCCCAACTTGGAGAACTTTAACATTAAAGGCCGCGTGGTTTATGATTTGCCCATTCCGCAACATTATGTGCTATGGACTAGTGCCTATGGGCTTTTTTATATAGCTCTGCTTTTATTTGTGACCTGCGCATGGTTTAATAAACGCGATTTTATTTAATTATCTATAGGGGCATGTCTGCCCCTGGCCTCGGCCTCGCATATTAATGTTTTGTAATATTTCCGTGATTTGTAGGGGCACAAAATTTTGTGCCCCTACAAAAATGCAAAACACTAAAACACGGGATCCTCGTCCACCCCTAATTCAATTTTCTGGAATTGAATTTGTGCACAGTTACGGTTCACTCATGTTTCGTTTTATATTATTTAAGGAAATAATATATGGATTTCAATGTGACACCTAAACGCTCTCAATTAAAAAAACGTATTGATAGTTTTAAATTTGCTTTTAATGGAATAAAAATTTTATTCTCTACGCAAATTAACGCAAGAATACATTTGATTATTGGCTCGCTGGCCATTTGTCTTGGTTTTTTTGCAAAACTTTCTGCCACACAATGGGCTATTCTTTTGCTCACTATTGTAATAGTAATTTCTGCCGAAGCGATGAATACGGTTATTGAGTTTCTTGCAGATTTCGTTACGAATCAATACCATCCTCTCATAGAAAAAGCTAAAGATGTTGCTGCGGCAGCAGTTTTGATTTGTTCGGTAGGTGCAGTGATAATTGGATTTATTTTATTCAAAGATTTAATTTGAAGCTATATGGCACGAATATTCATTACAGGTTCTGCCGATGGACTAGGAAATGAAAAGGCTGCCGAAATACGATTTCCTTTGTAAACAATACTCGAACACATAATAATTCTAAAAAAACTCGAATTAATATGTACCCTAAATAGAAATTTTGGTACATGAATACCCAATGTGTACCAGAAAAGCCTTTTAATGATCTTCCATTAATTCCCCCAAAAGAAGAGCATTATTCATCAATTTCATTATGGAAAGCGGCAGCTCGCTATTTAGATCAATTAACGGCCATAGGACTTTTAGCCAAAACTCGCGTGGGGAAAGAAAATCTCTATATCAATAAACCTTTAATGATTATACTCAAATCTTAAATCAAATTATATTCGCGGCCTTTAGATATAGCCCTTAAACGATTATTCACATCGAGTTTATGGAATATTTTTTTGACATGGGTTTTGACCGTACTCGAAGCCACATAAAGCTTCTCACCGATTTCTTTATTGGAATAACCATCAGCCAAATGCCGCAAAACAGCCAATTCTCTTTCGCTTAATAATTCTGGATTATTTAAATGCACAATATGCTCCAGTATTTCTTGGTGACTGGGTATTTGCAAACGGATTTCCAGTATAGTAACAGGCGAGTAACCCCAATGCATGCGATTGCGGCGGGAAATTTCCTCAGCATGATCCAAATATTTTATGGCTTCCACATATTTTTTTTCTTTAATCAGGCATTGTGCGAAGGTTTGGAAAGCATAACCTAAAATGCGAATATTATTTCCCAATTTGCCCCAGCGTATGGCCTCCAATAAAACTTCACGGCATTCTTCCCATTGATTTTTTAAAAATAAACAACGAGCCTGACTTAATAAGGCATACCCCACAGCCGGTCCCGCGCGACTTTCCAAAGCTTCCAGACTTTGCATAGCTTCTTGAGAAATGGCTTCTAATGTCTTTACTTGACCTAGCTTGCAATAAATTTCCCCTAAAGTATAGAGGGCTCCGAAATAAGCCAAATAATGATTGCAACGACTAGCATATTTTTTTGCTTGCAATAAATTCTCTTCTGCATCTTTCCAAGCTAATTTTTGACAATAGATCATGCCTAAGTGAATACGAATAGAACTCTGTAAAAACAAATTCGCCAAAGGCGCGGTTCCTAAACTTTTTAAACCAAAGGCCAAAGCCTGATCAATACGCCCGCGAGAAGAGGATAATAAAGATTGCAAATAAAGAATCTGCGCTCTTAAAGCTTCTTTTTCTTGTACCCTTAAAACACTTGCATAATTAATAAAATTTTCCGCTTCATTTTCTCTTCCGGTATGCAATAAAACCCAAGTATAAAAAAGACATACATAAGGCTTGGTCTTAATTATGGCTTCCGATAAATTTTGCACACAATCCCATAGGGTAACGAAATCGCTATTCTTCACCATATTTTCAATAGCTTGTTCCGCCAGCTCTTCCAGAAAATCCCAATCCGAACAGGATAACGCATGCTTAGCCGCTTCCGAAACATGATTCGCTTTGGATAACCAACGGGCCGCATTACTGTGTAGGCGACGCGCTAAATCGGGCTCTCGCTCTTCTAAGCGACGCCGCAATAATTGTACAAACAAATGATGCAAGCGATACCAATGGCGATTATCATCCAAGGCTACAATAAATAAATTATTCTGCTCCAGCATTTGTAAATGGCTAAGGCTATAAGTTTCCGAAGCATTTTTTTGGAAGAGGGCATCACAAAGGGATACGCAAAAACGATCGAGTATGGAAATACTCAAAAGGAATTTTTGCATTTCTGCAGTCTGCGCGTGCAGAACTTCTTCCACTAAATAATCAACAACAAAACGATTATGTCCGGCAAATTCGCGTACAAAATCTGACGCGTCACTTTTACCTTGCATAGACAAGGCCGCCAATTGCAAACCTGAAATCCAGCCTTCGGTTTTTTGCTTTAAACTTTCCACTTCATGGGTTTTTAAATTCAAAGCCATTTTTTCACAGAGGAAAAGATGGCTTTCACTTTCATTAAATTCTAAATCAACATTGCGAATTTCTATTAATTTATTTTTTGCCCTTAATATACCCAAAGGCCAAGGTGGATCCATACGGCTGGAAATAATGATATACAGTTTATTGCTTAAGGTTTCAATCAACTCCAACAAATACTGATGCACTTTATTCTCGCGAATAAAATGATAATCATCCAAAACCAACAAAATTTTTTCAGGTAGTTTTAAAGTTTCCTCTACAATGCGGGGCAGCAACACCGAAGCCGGTAAAAAACGTGAGTTTTGTAACATCCCTTTCCAATCTGGAAAAAGCTGGGGATGTGCCTCTTGTAGGGCTAAAGCAAATAAGGTGAGAAATCTATCGGGATGATTGTCGCTTTCTTCCAAAGCGATCCAAGCTTTTTTTTGTTGGCAAGTATGAATAAAGCTAAGTACCAAGGTGGTTTTACCGGAACCTGCCGGAGCAGAAATAATTGCTAAACCACTTTCCCAACCCGATTGCAATTTATCGCAAAGCCTACTACGTAAAACCACTTGGGAGCGTAAAGGCGGAATAAATAATTTGCTTTTAATATGTAGCATTAGTAACTCGTATAAACCTTCAGGCTACCTTGCTTTAAAAATGCAGAATAAAGACAACTACATTCCATGAAATAAAAATAATATGAATATTCGAGATTTACTGAATTGGTAAGAAGTAATTGTATGCTTTTTTAAAATTTCGACGTAAAGCAGTTCACAACAATTTATAACAGTTTTTTACAACTTTTGTTACACTAAAGGCAATAAAGCCTCAATCAATAATGGAGAAGCAACTGTTGCGCCAAATACTCCGCCCTGCATACTAATCATGTTAATGGCAGCCTCATGATTGCTTTTTACGGTAGCACCTGTAGCATCGGTAAGCATAAGGCATTCAAAACCTCTATCATTCGCTTCGCGCATAGTCGTATGCACGCAAACGTCGGTAGTAATACCACAAAGAATAATATAGGTTTTTCCCGTGGTGTGTAAAATATGTTCCAAGTCCGTAGCATAGAAGCTACCCTTGCCTGGTTTATCAATAATAATTTCTCCCGCAATAGGTTTAAGCTCGGGAATAATATCCCAACCTAATTCACCCCTAACTAAAATTTTACCACAAGGGCCAGGCTCACCAATACCCGGACAAACTGTTTTACTACGCCATGATTTATTTGCCGGCAAGTCTACTAATTCAGGTCGATGTCCTTCGCGAGTGTGGATAATTAAAAACCCTGGTATTTTCCGCATGATGTCTAAGGTATTTTTAATGGGATCAATGGCGTTGCGTGTGAGACTAATATCATATCCCATCGCTTCTACATAACCGCCCGGGCCGCAAAAATCGATTTGCATATCAATCACAATCAAAGCTACTTTATCTGGCGAAACACCGCCATCAAAGGGCCAAACATAAGGATCTGATTTAACGGAAAACTTCGCCATGTTTGCTTCTCCTAAATTTAGGGTGTGGATTTATTATCAATCGTCCAGCGGATTTACAAACCGAACCGGAGCTTGCCAATGGACTAGGACTAAACATCCTTCCGAACTTTGTACATCATGATAAGTTCCCGGGGGATTATATACATAAGTACCCGGACCATAAATGCCATTCTCATCTTCTTGACTACCTTGCAAAACAAAAAGATGCTCTCCTCCAATATGTTCATGCATAGGCACCGAAGTGTTAGGGAGATAATGAATTAAAGCTACTTTATAACTTTTATCTACTCCTTCAAATAAAGTGCGAATATGTACACCCGGTCTCAATTCCGTCCAAGCTGTATCGCCATCTTCAGGCCCTTGCATATTCGTCTTTAAACGAAAAGATTTAATGTCACTCACGCTTTTAACTCCTAATCGCTTATTATTAAGCGTTGGTAATATTTTGGTAACTCCTACTTTATTTCCTGCATTCCCTTTAGGAAAAAAGTATAAGGATGAATTAACAAACATATTTGAGTTTGTCCATTTCATCCTTATTCCCAAAATAATAGCTTAGGAAATTATTTCACTGTACCAATAACGCCTTTTACAAAAAAATCCATAGATTCTAAAGTCGCCATCGGGACCAATGAATCTTTCGGCGCTACACTCGAACCATCTTGTTTTAAAATAGGGCCCATCCATAAAGAAGCTTTTCCGGCTTTAAACTCTTTTTCTTTAGCGAGTACTAATTCCTTGGTTTTGGCCGAAACAGCGGATCCAAATTTGGTTATACCGGCATCACCCGCCATTAAATCTCCACGAATATGTTCTGGCTTCCAAGTTTTATCGCCTACACTTTTAATAATTTTTCCCATCATCGGACCCCAATTCCAAGCGGCACCAACCAACCAGCCTTTAGGTGCAAATTTGCTGGCATCGGCATGATAGCCAACTACAAATACACCGCGCTTCTCAGCCGTTTGTGTATAGGTAATAGGACAGTCCACATGGCCAGTTAATACATCTACTCCCGCATCCACTAATGAATTAGCGGCTTCCGCTTCTTTAGCCGGATCCGACCAAGTGCCAGTCCATATTACCGTTGTAGTAACCTTGGGGTTAACACTTTGTGCACCTCGGGTAAAGGCATTGATATTACGTAATACTTGGGGAATGGGATGGGCGGCAATAAAACCTAATTTACCAGTTTTAGTAGTACCGCCCGCAGCCATACCAGCTAAATACATGGCATCATCAATGCCTGCAAAAAAAGTTCCCAAATTAGGGGCAGTTTTAAAACCACCCGCATGCATAAAAGTCACATTGGGATATTTTTTAGCGACATTTAAAGCTGGATCGAGATAACCATAACTAGTAGGAAAAATAATAGTACATCCGCTTTTAATCATACGTTCCATCACGCGTTCTACTTCAGCATTTTCAGGAACATTTTCAAAGCTGACCGTTTTCACACCAGGCATATTTTTTTCCACATATAAACGGCCTTGATCCATGGCATAGTTATAACCATAATCATTTTTTGGTCCAACATAAATATACCCCACTTTTGTTTCTGCCCAAGCGCCTATGGCAAGGGAGGCCGAAAGTAAAGTGCTTACAATTTTTTTCTTAAGCATATGATTTTCCTTTTGAATGAGTGAGTGAAATAAAATTTAAATGACTAAAATATTTATTATTACTAATTGCCACTTCCAAAAACAGCTTTGAGTCCATTAGGTGTGCCACCTTCCTTATTAGCACTAAAGAAGCTGAGGATTAACACCAGCAGTGAAACAATATAAGGCAAAGTATGCAGCAAGTGCGAAGAAATAGGAACACCTGCTGTTTGTAAGCGTAACGTTAAAGTTTCCGTACCTCCAAAAAGCAAAGCCGCAGGAATAGTTAAAAATGGATTCCAGCGGGCAACAATAACCAAGCCTACCGCCACTAAACCGCGACCGGCGCTCATGCCTTCCACCCAGTTGCGGGTATAATCCACCGAAAGCGCCGCACCACCGATGCCTGACAAGATACCCCCCAATAATATTCCTTGTACTTGTACCCATTTAGGTTTAACACCCATGGCTAAGGCTGATTGCGAAGATTCGCCCACTGCTCGCCAAATTAATCCGGTGCGAGTGCGATATAACCAAATACCTAATAAAGGAGCCAGTAACAAAGCGAGTACCACAGTAGGCGTGATTTGAGAAATCAAATTTCCCAAAATCGGTACATTGCTTAATGCAGGAATATTGAAAGCTTTAAAACCATCAATTTTTTGCCCGACATAAGGTATACCATAAAAAGCAGAAAGTCCGAATCCAAACATCCATACGGCTAAACCACTGGCAAAAGCATTGGCATTAAAACCTATGCATAGTAATGCGTGTAAACCCGACAAAGTCATACCTGCAGCTGCTCCGGCACATAAACCTAACCAGGGATTACCGGTTACTACCGTTGCGGCAAAGCCGGCTAATGCGCCCACTAACATTTGTCCTTCTACGCCTAAATTCACAATAGCTACACGTTGGGTAATGGTTTCTCCCATGAGTACCCAAAGCAAAGGAGAGGAACTACGCAAGGCAGAAATCAAAAAACCATTGAAAAGAATATCCCACATATTTATGCCTTTTGCTTTCTAACCCAACCCATTACTAAAAGAGCACTGGCAAACAGTAAGCCCTGTAATACCAAGGCAATGGATGAAGGCAAATCTGCGATTAATTGTAGGGCATCGCCGGATGCTAATAAGCCTCCTAACATAATGGATAAAGGGATTAAACGCAATAAGCTTTTTCCGGCTAACCAAGCCACCAAAAATCCGCTAAAGCCTAAGCCATTGGATATACCCGATTGTAAACGACCTTGTATCACGGATGTTTCAGCTATGCCCGCAAATCCAGCCAACATTCCACCCAAGGCCATGACTAAAAGCACATTGGGTATATAGCGTAAGCCTGCGCCCTCCGCAACATGCTGATTACTTTTCATTACCCTTAAGGAAATTCCCCAGCGAGTCGCCGTAACCAACCAATGAAAAAGCAAGGTGGCCGCAATGCCGATGAATAAACCAAAATGCATACGCGTCCCAAAATAAGTAGGTAACTTCGCCGCATCGGGAAAATAAACAGTGGCGGGCCAACCTAAATTATTTGGATCTTTCCAAGGACCATAAACCAAATAGTCGACGCAAAGCGAAGCCACATAATTCAATAATAAAGTGCTAATGGTTTCATTGACGCGAAGTTTGGCTTTTAATAAAGCCGGTATTAATGCCCATAAAGCACCTCCTACTCCCGCTACCAATAGCATAGCAGGTAACATGGTCGCTTTGGAAGCATTCATCATATGCAATACCAAGCCGGATCCAAATAAGGCGCCAATATAAAGTTGTCCTTCTGCTCCTACCGAAATTAAACCTAAGCGTGCGGGAATGGCCGTCGCTAAAGCACATAATAAAATGGGAGCGGTTTTAACTAAGGTTTCGGAAATTGAATAACCATCCCCAAAAGCTCCTTTGAGCATAGCCCAAAGCAATCCAAATGGTTGATGTCCAATGCAAAAGAAAAAAATACTGCTGAAAAAAACAAAAGCCAAAGCACAAAGTACCACGGTACCCGGACCGGAGTAGAGATTTTTTTTATCCAATATTTTTTTAGGAATATTGGCGGATTGAGCGACGACTAGCATATTCATTCCTAGACTAGAGCTTCCGCTAAGGGTTTTTCTTCCGAAGGAATCGAACCCGTCATCCATAACCCTACTTGTTGCCGTGTGGCTTCAGTAGTTTTTACTATGCCAGCTATGCGTCCATGGGCAAGCACGGCAATACGATGCGAATATTGTAAAAGATGTTCTAAATCTTCGGATATCCAAATAATGCTCGCGCCCTTTTCAGCATGCCGAAATAGCCTATCATAAACCGCGCTAGTGGCGGAAATATCTAACCCCATGGTAGGGTAACAAGCAATGATAAATTTAGGAGATTCCGATAATTCACGCGCTATCACTAATTTTTGCACATTGCCACCGGATAATTCTTCGGCCAATTTACTCGGCTCAGGCGGACGTACATCATATTGATTAATTAATTCAATGGCTTTGGTTTTATATTGTTTCCATTTTGGAATCCAAGGCATAGAACGAATTTTTTTCAAAAATAAATTCACCACCAAATCCAATTCGCCAGCTATGCCATTATAAAAGGGTTGTTCCGGGATATAGGAGATTTTATCATTCCCGGTAGCATGCCCATCCAGACGACTTACTATTTCGCCTTCCAAAATAATTTCCCCTTCGGTAAGGGGTAAAACACCTGCCAGTGCTTCGGCTAAAACAAATTGTCCATTTCCGGTTACCCCAGCTATGCCGAGTATTTCTCCCGCCGCCACTTCCAATTCAATTTGATGAATGGACATAGTTCCAAACTCTGCGGATATATTTTTAACCCAAACTTGGGGCGTAGTTTTTTCGGGAGCTTGTACAGCTTGCGCATGCTTAAGGGTTTCTTCACCCATCATCAATTGCACTAAATCTTGAATACTTTTACCTTTTGCAAGGCAAGTTTGCATCAATTTACCCCGTCGCATGACGGCTACCCTATCCGCGCAAGCAGTAACATCTTCAAACTTATGGGTAATAAATACTACGCTATGCCCTTGTGAAACTAATTGTTTAACCATAGCCCATAATCTTTGCACTTCCATGGGAGTAAGCACGGAAGAAGGTTCATCCAAGATGACTAATTGCGCATTGAGATTTAATACTTTTACCAATTCCAATAATTGCTTCTCACCTACTGCTAAATCACGTACTAAAGCATTTGGCGAAATATCCGGCGCAAGCCTTTGTAAATTTTTTAAAACATTTTCCCAAATTTTTGATTTGCGAGGCTGCCACCAAGGCGCTTTAGGATAAGCTAGCATGAGATTTTCTTTTACGCTTAAAGCGGGAACTAAACTAAACTGCTGAAAGACCATGCCTATACCCACTGCCATAGCGGTTTTAGGAGAATCCATTTGCATTAACTTTCCGTCTACAAAAATCTCACCCGAGGTTACGGAATAAAAACCATAAAGCATTTTCATCAAGGTGCTTTTGCCTGCACCATTTTCGCCTAATAAGGCAAGCACTTCACCGGGCAAAATTTCCAAGTCCACATTGTCATTAGCCAACATGGACCCGAATTGTTTAGTGATACCTTTTAATTTCACATGCACAGGAGAATCTCTGATTAATTTTTTTTAATTCTTTTATTTATCGTTAAGAATTAAAACACCCATTTGACCATTAACTGTGGAACAGCTTCATGTTTATGGCGGAAGCCAAATTCATTCCACCAAAAATCCACTTCAGTTCCGACGAATAAATTTCCTTCCGCTTTCCAAAGACTACCTAAATCCAAAAGTAAGCGAGGCTGCGTGATCATTGATGGTGCGGTTTTTCCTTCATCACCTATGAAGTCCAAAAATCCTTCGAACATAAATCCGACATTACTAATCTTAAATGGCAAACCCCAATACGGACTGATTTGGAAAGTCATGCCATCATTATAAGGAGTATCATGAACCCAAAAATTAATTGCCAAATAAGCGAACCAAGGAGCCTTGATATCAAGGCCGATACCATAATTATATTCCCTTTGATAAAAGCCCAATGGATTAGCACCGTAGCCTAATTCGCCAGTAACTAATACGTCACCTATGGGTCCAAATGCTAAACTGGAACCAGAAATTTTTCCTAAGCTAAAACGCGGATCCCATTGCCCATACACTTCTTCGTGATTGGCAGTATCTCCTAGGGGATGCGTTATATCGACAAAGAAAAAGTTATCCCCGTATTTAAATCCGCTGGCATGCTCAATAGTAATTACAGCCTTCTCTTCTTTCCCCATGTCTTTATTCCAATTCCATCCATATAAATATTCCACATTGGTACTGCTCCAAATAGCGGAGTATGCAGGTTGTAAAAAAAATCCAACTGCCATAAGCATAAGTAAGGTGTTTGTTTTAAAGTATTTCATGGTTACCCCTTTTTGAGAGTGAAGTTTAATTCCTACCCTAAGTAGCCACGCGAATAATATGCCAAAGATTATTGTTGTGATATTATTGCTATTTAACCTTTAGAAAAATATTTTCCGCATTTATTTCAATAACTGTAATTTTTTGTTAGACAATATTTGCCAGAATTTTCCTATTGTAACATTTATGTTACGCATAATTAATCCACAAATAACCATGTTAACATATATGTTACCCAATAATTATTCGCAACCAAAATACGGATGAAAGGCGGCATGCTACGCATACAAAAAGTAAAATACTAAAGCGAAATGAATCGTAAGGAGCCTTGCCCCCATCACTTCAGTCCATTTCACATATGAAATAATCGCTATTTCCATGTTTATCCCCTATCCCCCAAAAGGGGGATTTTACGCCTTTGGGTTTGGTCAGAAATTTGCTTTCTTTATGAGTGATAAACATTTTGGAATTAGGCAGGAATGCAAATGAATTGGAATCGAGAAAAAGGGGCTTTAGATATAAGCACTCTACAACAGCTCTATGTTCAAGGCCTATTGACTCCTGAACAGTTGGTACCCATAATTCTAGAGCGCAATAAAGCCTATAAAGACAATGCTATTTGGATCTATTTACTGAATGACTCCGAATTAAAATCACAAACTACCGCTTTAAAAAAACGTTTAGAAAATGTGAATGGCGATTATACTCAACTTCCTTTATACGGCATTCCCTTTGCCGTTAAGGATAATATCGATGTAGCCGGATTTCCCACCACGGCGGCTTGCTCGGATTATTCCTATACCCCAAGCGAAAATGCTTTTGTGGTGGAATGCTTATTAAATGCGGGTGCACTTTTTATTGGTAAAACTAATTTAGATCAATTTGCCACCGGCTTGGTAGGAACGCGTTCTCCTTATGGAGTAGTGAAAAATATTTTTAATCCTGCTTATATATCCGGTGGGTCAAGTTCAGGATCGGCAGTTGCTGTTACCGCGGGCTTAGTTGCATTTTCTCTAGGAACCGATACAGCAGGCTCCGGAAGGGTTCCCGCCGCTTTTGGAAATATCATTGGACTTAAACCTAGTCGAGGATTATTAAGCGTACGCGGAGTGGTTCCAGCTTGTCAGTCCTTAGATTGTGTCAGCATATTTACTTTAAATTCTTTAGATGCAAATTTTATACTGCAACAATGTTTAAAAGAAGATGTAAAAGATCCTTGGCAAAAACCTGTTAAAGAATGGCAACACTTAATAGCGGAAATTCAAACAACGGAAATAAAGTCCTCCGCAAAAATACGCATAGGCATTATTCAAAATGAAGATTTAGATTTTTTTGACAATAGCGATTATGCTCGCCTTTATCAAAATGCCTCGAAAAATTTATCGCTTATTGACTGTGAACTCATCTCTATTCCCTTTACTCTTTTTAAAGAGGCTGGGAAATTATTATATGATGGCCCTTGGGTAGCCGAACGTTATACAGGTTTAAAATCATTTATAAAGGATCATGCAAACTCAATATTACCCGTAACTTTAAATATTATTGAAAATGGAAAACATTTTTCTGCCTCAGATACATTTCAAGGTATGTATCGCATGCAAGCATTACGCAAAGAATGCGCACAGCTTTTTAAAAATTTGGATGTAATATTATTCCCTACAACAGGAACCATCTATACTATTGCAGAAATTGAAGCGAGTCCAATAAAGTTGAATTCTAATTTGGGTATATATACCAACTTTGTAAATCTACTCGATTTATGCGGAATCACTGTACCACAAGCTTTTGACGCTAAAGGCTTACCCTTTGGCCTTACTTTATTAGCTCCAGCTTTACATGAAAGCTTATTGTTAAAGTTAGCAGAATCATTACATGCAAAAGCAAATTTGCCTTGGGGATATAATTTTCTACCCATTAATGATAAATCCAACAAATCCACCTACCCCATCTACCCATTTGCTAAACCGGAAAAACCCGATGAAAAAATTCTCATTGCGGTTTTTGGTTTACATTTACGTGGCCTTGCTTTAAATAATCAGCTTACTGATTTAAACGCTGAATTTGTCCGCGAAGATTTGACCTCCGCAAATTATACTATGTATGCTGTGCAAGGCCTTAAGGGGCTGTTGCCGGGCTTAATACGCGTAAATAATTACGGTTCCTCCATTGCTTTAGAAATATGGAGCTTAAATGCTGAAGCGGCCGGAAATTTTTTAACTCTCATTCGTCCACCCTTAGGGCTAGGAAATATTGAATTGAAATCTCGTGAGTGGATTAAAGGTTTTATTTGTGAACCTTATGCCATCGCAGGTCGAGAAAATCTAACTCACTTTGGGGGATGGAGAAATTATTTAAAATCCTTGGAATAAAAGCTTCATTAATTTCCAGCTTTTACTTGTGATTCCATAAATTTCATGGGAATCATAATAGTTCTGGGTGGAGTATTACCAAATAAGGTATTACTTAAAGCTTGCTGTCCTTTAGTAATCAGCATTGCATAATCCGCTTCCCATAAACCGTGTACTTCGCCGGCATTTACAGCTTCATACACCGCAGCATTTCCTTCCACACTGAGCACCAAAACTTTTCCAGCTTTATCAATATCATGCAAGGCTTTTAATAAACCTTGTGTTCCTATTGCCGTTGAGCTAAAAATTACCGAAACATCGGGGTTACGCAAAAACAAATTCTCCGCAGCATGAAAGGCGGTATTTACGGAATCACCCGCATAAATGAGTTCAGGAAGAATTTCTAAATGCGAAATTATTTTTTGCCCTGCTTCCCAAAACCCTTTTTCCGATTCACCCGCTTGCAAATCATGGGGGGAATGCCTTAGAATCGCAATTTTACCTTCACTAGGTAAATGCTTACTTAAATATTCCGCTGCCATTTGTCCGGCCAATTTGTAATCATTTTGTATAACACTTTTTAAACTTGGACTATGGCCTTCATATAATAAACTTATTAATGGCAATCCTTTATGCTCGGCGATTTGTAGCACATTTCCAAAACCCATGGAATCCTCCTTTGCAAAGAAAATACCTTGGATGGAATCAAATGAGGCATTCCAAGTCGCTGGCAAACTTTTGCCGGATTCTATGGAAATATTTTTCCATAGAAAATGATTAGCGGTGTCCTGTAAAGGCCATTCTCTATAGGTATTAGCAGAAGTGATGGCTAAAACAGGTTGCAAGGAATCGATATTTGATAAATTCGTCTCATCGTTTTTTTTGCTGCAATTCCAAAATAAACAGGAGCTTAGGAATAATATTAATGCGCTTCTTGTGACCATAAATCCACCAGTTTTTTAGGAATACTTTTAAAATAAGGTAAAACGTTTTGATCCATTCGATTCGTTAGATCCGTATCCAAATCCATTAAAGAGATATTTTCATTAACCTTAAATACCCATTCCAAATGTCCTTCGCGCACATTCCACAATAAAACAAAATAGGCATAAGACAATCCACCGGTATGGCCATCCGAAATCAAAGGATATACTCGTACCCACGCTTTAAAAGGGAGTAACAAATGCGTTAACCCTAAAGCACCACCTATGCGATTTAGTTTTTCTTTCAATAGCATGGGTGTTATGGCATCATGTGAGCGATAAATAAAATCTTCTTGAAACCCATAAAACCATTTTTCTACTGGGAAATTTAAACTGTCTAATAATGTATCGAGAGAAAATCCGGCCTTACTTTGTAATAAATAATTCTGTGGGGCAATAAGCTGAACTTGTGATTTAGGCAATAAGCTTTGCATTTTGTTTAACCAATAATTTTCTAAAAAAAATTCTAATCCATTGGCAGAAAGTCGATGGCAAGAATCGCAAGGTTTACTCTCTTGATAATCTTTAATTTGTAGCGGCATTATTCCTATTTGTAAAGAGTCTTCCATCAACGCATTTTTTTTATGGGTCAATGCAGGCCAAAGAGTTTGTTGTTCGGAAAAAACCGCTATATAATTTTTTGTTTCCGCAAAAAGGGAAAATGTCATCACCAAAAATAGGAAACTCATAATTTTCAACATATTGTAAAGGTAAAAAGGGAACTCATTAATTTGTCCCCGTGGCTTATGAATTAATCGAGTTTAAGCGGCTTTTTTGGGTAAGCTGGGCAAGTTTTCTTTAGAGGATGAGCGTTTAGGCTTCAATTTTTCATTAAACTCTAGGTAACGTGTAAATGCATGTCCTGAAACATCCATTTTCTCAAAAAATAATTGGCGTATTTCTTTAAGTGGAATGAGTCCTTTTTTAACCGCTTCATAAAGTTTATTACCTAAAGCATAACCCATTTGCGTACTTAAAATTTGTGCTTGCGGATTTTTTTCGGAATAGATTTCCATAAATTTTTTGCGGAAATCTATTTCCGTTGCTTGGCGACGCTCCAAATGAAAATGTTGCAACATCAAACGAGCTGTATTTTCAAAACGCGTCGCTTCTTTTTTGGAAATAAAATCTACGCCTTTACGTAAACGACCCAACCACACTTTCAAAGCCGTTTCCGAAGGCGCTTTGCGCTTTTCATTAATAAGCTTGGAACCGAAAAATCCCAGAGCTTCCGTTAAAAGATTGCGATAAAAATAATCAAAGCCCGATACGGTTTTATTGGGTCCACGCAATACAGCATGGATAAAATGCGTCGCTTCTTCGGCGGCCATATTAATACTCGAATTAGGCAAATAAATAATATAGGAATGGGATTTGCCGCGTAAATAATCCAGTAAAAAACCTTCGTCTAATTTTATTTTTGACTTTACCTGACGCAAACTTTTACGTAACTCAGGAGTGTCCTGAATAATTTCCATAAAGTCTAGGTTGCGTGAGGAATAAACCGTTAGACGATCCAAAGCGGACATGGGAAAATTCAAAGTAAAAATACTATCCAAATCTTGAATTAAACTTTGCAAAACTAAAAAATAATTTTCTCCGGAAAGTTCTGCCCAATGCCCCTTAACAGGATAATAACCTTCTTCGGCATATTCTAACCAATGCAAATACGATTGGGATTTATTTGCCGGCATAGTATTCATTAAACAAAAAGCATCGGCGCGAATTTGCAAAACATCAGCTTCTTCTAATCCTTCTTCCGCCAATTTCCAAAAAAGATTTTCGGCATTTTGATAAATGATAGTGCGCTTTAAAGTGACTCCTAAGGGCGCTACACGCGACTCCACTTGTAAGGGCAAATGATTAGGGGAAATATGATAATCGCCATCTATCACATAAACTAAAGCCTCTGGATTCGCGATACAAGCTTTACCGATGATTTGTGCGGAAAAAATATCGCGTTGCAATAAAGAATCTTCTCCATTCTCCACTGCCCGATTAATTCCCAATACCGCAATATTATTAGCGCGACAAAAATTTAAAATGTGCCGCCAAGGATTAAAATTATAAGCCCATTTACCCGCATAATCGATTTTTTGTAAAAAAGTTTTTTCATCTAATTCACCGCGTAAATATTGATCCAAACGATTTTGATCCGTCGCATGAAACATTTCTAAACACAAAATTATTTTTCGCTTATCGGCAATTTGTTCGAGCACAGCCAGAATAGCTCTTTGCGAATGTCGCAATGGATGATAATCGCCGTGATACACTATATCGCTCGCTAAAACATTTTTTATTAATTCCGCTTTAGAGGCTATCGCTTCGTAATTTTTTAGGTAACGCGCATATTCTCGACCATATTTTGAAACGGCTTTATTAGGTGTTAAACTTTGTTTCACCAAACGGGCATTGCGTTCATAATGCTCACGCTGAATGCGCAGCAATTGCTTTCGTAAATTACTCCGGTTTGCGGCTTTGGCCATAACCCTTTGTCTCTCTAAAACCCAAAATGAAACATGCATTTTTATTATCTCATAAAAAAGGCATCTCGCAAATCTGGCAAATTTATCCAGATTTAGCTTTTTTAAGCATTTTTCGGCTTTTTATTGCAACCTCTGCCCTGCCAGATTAACTTTCCCCTGTTCAAAAATTGTTTCAGGAGCTTTTTAATGGGATTTAAATGTGGAATAGTCGGTTTACCTAATGTTGGAAAATCCACAATTTTCAATGCTTTAACAAGCGCAGGAGCAGAAGCTGCCAATTTTCCTTTCTGCACTAAAGAACCCAATGTGGGTATGGTTAATATTCCTGATAAACGGATTCGCCAATTATCCACGGTTTACAAATCCAAGAAGGAAATTCCCGCGATAATGCAATTCGTTGACATCGCAGGATTAGTTAAGGGCGCCTCGCAAGGGGAAGGCTTAGGCAATCAATTTCTTTCGCATATTCGAGAAACCGATGCCATTATGCATGTGGTTCGTTGTTTTGAAGACATTGATGTTACCCATGTAGTAGGCAAGATAGATCCTGTTTTTGATGCGGATATTGTAAACATGGAATTAATCCTGCGCGATATGGACACCGTGAGTAAAAAACTAGGTCGTGATAAAAAGCTATCACCCACAGCCATCAGCGATCCAAAGGAAGCCAAAGAGGTTAAACTTCGTGTTTCGGCTATGGAAAAGTTAATGGAAGTATTCAACAATACTAAACCCGGTCGGAACGCGGATTTAACCGAAGAAGAATCCTTTAGCATTAAAGATTTAGGTTTATTAACCACCAAACCCATGTTCTATTGCGCCAATATGCGTGAAGACGAAATTCAAACGGGCAATGCGCATTTAACTGCTCTTCAAACTTATGCCAAAGACCAAAATTGTGACGTCCTTTCTATAAGTGGAAAAATTGAAAGTGAAATTGCAGAATTAAGTGAAGATGAAAAAGAAACTTTTCTGCATGAAATGGGTTTAAAAGAAAGTGGCTTAGATCAAGTGATTCGCAAAGGCTTTGATATGCTAGGCCTACAAACTTATTTAACTGCCGGTCCACAAGAAACCCGCGCTTGGACTATTCATAAAGGTTGGAAAGCTCCCGCCGCTGCAGGGGTTATTCATAGCGATTTGGAACGGGGATTTATTCGCGCCGAAGTACTTGGCTTTGTTGATTTTATAAAGTTTGGCAATTGGCCAGCCGCTAAAGAAAAGGGTGTAGTACGTACTGAAGGGAAAGAATATGTCATGCAAGATGGCGACATCGTGCATTTCTTGTCGAATGTGTGAGAAACTTATTGTGTAATGATGGGTATTGTCAAATACTCATATAACTCAGGTGATACCTATCTCTATACACTTTGGAACAAAGCCCCCAGTAAAGGGGCCTTGTCTATTACTATTCGCAAAACCGCTTGTCGCTCTTTTTTAGTCAAACGTGAAAAAGCCCACAGTAGGCCCGCACGTCCACTTTCACTCTCCATCAAGAAACGCGCCAACTGTTGTGCTGTATCCAAATCTTTTTCTTTCTTCGCAGGATTTTTTCGTTCTTCATGCACAATGAACTTAAACAGAGTATAAAGTTCCGGGCGTGGTACTCGCACCGCAAAACCATGATAATATAAAGTCATAAGCTCATCTTCTTGATAATTCAAGTGTCGTAAACCTTGTGCAGTTATCTTAAGAGGTTTCACCAATGTTACCTGCTCTTCTACGCTTCCCCGCAATGGAGTTAGAAATTCTACTACAAAACCTTCGCGATTAAACTTACAGTAGCCTGTTATCCAAGCAACTTGTTCCAAAAATCCCACGCTCGCTAAGACTTTCGGTATATCCACTTCCCGCATAGGTTTGCTTGGTCGAGGTACCAAAAGATCGATATCGGTTGTGCGTACCGCTGGTATAAGATCGTTATTGTTAAAATGCTGCCGATAAAGCAAGAGACACCAACTCCCTATAAGCACAAGTTCGTTTAAGGCCCCCGCTTCATTCAAAGCTTTGAGAACTAAGAGAAATATATCATTATGAGGTTCACTTCGCTCGACTGACATTGCGCAATGTCCTTTCGATTATCATTAAATCCTTGCGCATGTTCTTTAGACTAGTAACTAATAGGTTACGCTCCTTCACCATTTGCAACATGGTATCATATTTAATCGAAGGTATGGGCGCTACATAATCAAAATGCACCGTTCCTTCTTCGTGATAAGCCAGGTAAGCATATTTTCGCTCGCCACGTTTTTTTACCCATGGAGTTCCGCGCGGTAATTTTTCCACACGTTCTGCATAAAGCTTCATAGCTTCTTTAAGTCGCTCGTTTTCTTCTTTTAAAATGCCAAAGATAATACTCATAATTTATACCTAACTTATTAAGTTTAATACAATTTTATTAGGTATAAAATCATTTTTTTAATCATTTTTTAAGGTTTTTTAGATAATTAAAGCTATTTGAACTCAAAATTTTGCGGACACTATATAAAAGTACCTAATATTTTACTTTATATTATAAATAAGTTAGGTACAAATTGTGGTTTAAATGCTCATTTATTCATTTTTAAAATAAAATGCGTTTGTTTTTGGTTTGTGGAAAAACAATTACTTCGGAAAAGGGATATCACCCAGTGGATCCAAAGGCGAGAGTTTAGCATTGTCAGGATCGGTATTTCCCGATCCTGAACTCTTCCCATGAAAAATCCAGTAACCGCCTACAATCCCTACCACACCTAATGCAGAAGCCGCCCCTATTTTTTTTCCCATACTCCATGGGTTTGGGTTTTTAAATAAGGACGATTTTTCATTAGCAGAAAGTTTATCTTCTTTGGGTGCTGAGTTTGCAGCCTTGGGTGTTGTCGCAATAGGTAAAACATTGGTGTTACCTTGTGCAAAATCAATGGCATTAATAGCTTCCCATTTAGGTTCCATTTTATACAAGCTTCCATCAGGGAAATACAATCCCGAAGATCCTTTAAACCAAGAATTAGTGATTTTTACTTTGTTTGAAAAAGCGGTAATCGCATTGGGTGCATTAGTCACCCCAACGAATTTCATTTCCAATTCACCATTAGGGGTAACTTCTATTCCATTCCATTTTTTTGCTGTGGGTTGTAAATTTCCCTTTATATTTTCTACCGCCCCGGAAATGAATACATAATTATCTTTACTGCCTTCAATTTTTAAAACACCCTCAACTTTTATCCAGCCGTCGGCAATACTTTTCGCAAAAAATAAATGGCTACCCGCATGAATACGGGTAATTTGGCCCTTAGGAACCCACATTGTGTCACAATGCATAGTATATGGAAGCTTCGCCAAAGTATCGCTTGGACCTATATCTAAAGGCAAATTTTGGCTGGCTCCACGAGAGTCATCACAATGAAAAGCCAAAGTTAATTTACAGGCGAAAAACAAAATTAGGAAGATTCCGTTAAGATATAACTTCAAGGTACCCTCATCATCTTCCGTTTAATGGTAAAAGTTTTTTTGTCGGTTTGCACTCTTAATTTTGCCACATAAACTCCGGGCGCCCAATGTAAAGGCTCGATCGCAATAAAATGTGAACCCAAGGTAAAATCATTTAGGGACTTATTCCAAATGCGAATACCTTGCAAATTAATTATTTCCAAAGCTAATTTTTCATAATGCCCTAAACCCGCCGGTAAAGTAAAGTTGATTTGAGTTTGCGCATTAAATGGATTCGGATAATTTTGCAAAGTTAATTGCAGGTCTTTAATATTTGCCTGCAAAGCACTTAAAGTTTGCTTTACAAAATCAGAATCGCCTGCAATAAATTGATAAGCATTATTTCCTGCTATTAACTGCAAAGTTACCTCATGATTAGCCTGAATAGTTTCCCCAGAATTTTTGTTCCATAATGCAAAAGTCTCTAAATCCTTATCCGCCTCCGAAGTGAATTTCAATAAAGCCGATTTTGTTTTATCGCTAAAAATATTCAAGCTTTCATTTATTTCCATGACCGTCATGGCTTTTTTTGACAGCGACATGGCTTTATCCGACAGTGTCACGGCTTTGTATAAATAGCCCTCGCCGCCACCTATTTTAAGTCTAAGCTTTTGTTGCAGTGCAGGCAAATTCGGAATAGAGCGGTATTTATTTCCAGCAAAAAAAGTCATGCCTGAGAGCGCATTGACATCCTCACCAATCTTTAACGTGGCCCATGGGTTTACGGCTTGCAAATTAGCCATTCTGCTTTTTTTGGCAAGGGCATTATTACCTAATTTAAAGGGATCAAAGCTTAACATTTCACCAGCCTGTAAATAAACCGCATAGCCTTTAAAGGGTTGCAGAACAGTAACCGTATCCCACTGATAGGTTTCCAGAGTGTCCTTAAAAGTTAAATTTTGAAAAACAAAGTTTTGATCCTGATTGGAATGAATCGCGTTCACCGCAAAAGGAAAAGGAAATGGGTTTCCAATAAACTTCCAACCCGCAGACGATGCAGCCGTGGTATAAACTTTGCCGTCAGGAAACTTAGCCGTGCTATCTAGAGCGAAGTTAAAGGGGCGGGAAGCGGCAAACAAATAGGCACTCGCTCTTTTTAAGGTTTGTGGAAAGGCAACCTTATTAAAATAAGAACTGTCCTTTGCTCCATTATTTGTAACCTTCGCGATACCATCATAAAATTCCGATACATCTTTAAATTTCAAGACATCCAATTCCAAATTTGAATTTTTAATAAAATGTTTACCCAATCCATCAAACGGAAAACCAATAATTTGCCAATGATTTTTTGCAGTGGGTGAAATCAGCGGCAAATCACCATATTTAATTTTAGGCCCCTCCAAATTATTCACCAATTGATTTCCATAAACTTGATAATCTTTTTCCAAATATTGTAATTGATACCAATAAATTTTCCCCGGTGATAAAGTCTTGGTCAATGCGGTGCCTATTGGCTTAGCGCTTAAAGAATCGGGTGGAGATTCGGCCACAAATTGCCCTTGAGCATTGAGCGAAAACATTTGTACTCCATATTTTTTTATAACCGAAGAATCAAAACCAGGTTTAGTTACAGCCAAAAAGGTTACCGCGGTTTCCCCTTTTACAACTGGCTCCGTAAAGGTCACTATATTTTCTGCCGGAGGTAATACTTCTAGAATAGCAAATTTACTAATTCCACTTAATGGTAACGAAGGCAGTAAGGGCAAATTAAATTGATATTTACTCGGCGAGCCCAGCACAAAATTGCCGGAATCCATGGCCATCCAATTACTGCCATCATATCCCAATAGCTTAACCTTATCACTGGGGGCATGGGCTTTCACTTGGTCCAAAATGATTTGATAAGCTTGTGTTAAATTGATGCGTAAAGTTTTTATCGATTTACCACCGAGCCATTTAGTATTCAGAAATAAAGGATCGAGCGGATCTGGATCGGCATTCGCAAAACTTATTTTACCGGAATTCGAAGACAATAAATTCGCAACGGAAACATCACCTAGGGTAGCTGTAAATAGTTGGTTTTTAAACACATTAAAAGGAATGGCTTGAAAGAAATAAGCATTACTATCGCCTGCCGACAATGCAAATTCAAAATGCGAACTATCTGCTTTAACCAGCACCGGCGAATATACTCCATTGACATTTTTCCAAAGTTCATGATCGGGTGTTTTAAAATTCCCACTCCAAATCACACTATCATTAATTCCTCGCCCCGCCCAATCAAACTTTAAAGGTTTACTACTGCTCCCATATTTATTGCTATCCGCAGTAAAAGAAGTGCTATCCAAATAAAATTGAAAACCATTTTCAGATTGAAATTGAATTTGTCCCCATGTAGAAGAGGATAAGCTGCTTTTACCTTTGGGGGTATTTACTACTTCGACGAGATAGGCCTGTAAGGCATTTACGGCCTTATATTTCGACATAAAGCGTCCATTCTTGCTTGTGGTAGACAATAGTGTATCACCAGAAGGAATCCACCAATAAACCTTATTCGCCTCATAGGGGATTTGTGTTTTGACATTGGTTCCAAAATCAATATTTCCATTTAATACGGCATTGGTACTATAACCCACACTCACATTTAAATCACGATAGTTGCTAGGCATTGGCGGTGCGCTTGAACCCACAAAAATAGTTCTACCCGGTAAAGTAACTTGAGTAAAAAGAATACTGTCACCTACGCCTAAGTTTTGCGAATCAGGAGTGATGTTAATGCCTTTTGATGTATTTGCGCTGAAGGCAGGATGAAAATATTTTGCCGAGAGCCATTCATTACTAAAAAGAATAACTTTATCATTTTCATTTGCAGACCCTGAACTTTGTCTTTTATATAATCCCGTTGCGCCTTGATTAGCTAATAATATCGGCGTACCAAAATTTGTTACCGTATCCAGTATGATACTAAATATTTTAAATGCGCCGAAATGTAATCCCCCTTTTTGTGGCCAAACCAAACGCAAATCATTATACAAGGATGTATCTGAAAGCAGCACCGAACTATACTCGGGAACTAATGTGCGGGGAATTGCGGAAGACATAAAACTTAAACGCAAAAACCGATTATCAAATGAAGTACTAAATTCATTGGAGTCAGGAAAAACATTATACGCTGTTTTTTTTCTATGTGGGCCAGCACCAAAACCGACATTCGTTGAATCCAAAAAATACCAATTCCATAATTCTGTGGTGTCGCGCGAGGATGGGCGTGCATTATGTTTATTGGAGATATCGCTAAATTTTGAAGTGCCGTCGGGAAAATCAAAACCTTTCCATTCCCCATTGGAAATCAAATTATTTTTAATCGTATCATTCACTGAAAAAAAACCTGCAAAATAAATGGGGAAATAGCCTACCGTATTAGGTGGCTTAGAATAATCTCTACCTCTTAAAGGAAACCAATTATTTAAAAAAGTCGCCACCGCATTATTTCCATCACGACAATCCAATTGAGTTCGTATCACAGTATTATATTCAACATGTAATAATTCATTCGCGCTGGAAATAATTCGGCCACTAAAATTAATTGCATTATTTTCTAATACAATCGTACCAGCATTTAAATTGATTAAACTTGTTCCATTTTTTGCCACGAAATAGGAGCGGCGTATTTCAATGCGACTATCCACTTTACCCAACCATGAAATAAAAGTGGATTTGATGTCGTCACCCATGATAATGCACGAATCCAAAATGAGTTTGGCATTTTCCTTACCTGTTTCCGAACCTGCAATGAGCACACTATTATCCCCATTCAATTTAAAGGCTAGTCCCCTTAAGGTTACCGTCCCCTTAATGCGTTTAAATTCAAAAAGAATTGAGTCTTGTGGAATAGTGATCAGCGAATCGCTTTCAGACTCACGTTCAAAAACAATATTGCCTTGAAAAGCAGAAATCAATTTGAAGGAGCTTTGGCTCACATTGGAATATTCTTTAAAACGAATTTGTTGAGTTGATGTATCCGTGGGGGCAAGTGAGGCTATCGTGGTTGCCACAGAAGAAAGCGTATGGGTATTGTCAATGGTATAAACCTGTCCGCTTATTCCAATGCCGTATAATAATGTGAGTAAAATTACCAAGGGAAGATAGTTTGACTTAAGATTCATCATCGAATTCAGAAAATGGATTTTTTGGGTTTAAGCGGCAACCGTTCATTGCTTTAGTCGAAAAAAAGTTCGCTAAAATAATTCTTAAAACGAGGACGGCGACTCCGAAGAGTCGCCGCATAAATGACTAGCCCGTTATTACCCGCGCAACGGAAGCTAATCGAGGAACTAATAAGATAATTAAACCTCACAAATATTTACAAGGGCATTACACTTTTTTTCGTTTAAGTGACAAACTCATTTCAAATTCAAATTTCCAATTTAAAAGATAATTTAACAAAATAATACACTACAAATAAGTCTTTAATTATATTATTTTATTGAATAATAAAAGAATATAGCTATATTAAAATATTTATTTTACACTACAAAAATACATTTTAAAAGTATTTACAAAACATTAAACTATGACTGTTGACTAATATTTTACCCTAAAAAACGCAAAAAATTATGGGACAAGTCACCAAATATGCTTCCAAATACAGAAATGTTACAAATCCTCGCCCAAGTGAATTTAAAAAAACCTTATCCGTACCCCCATTTAAATAAAAAGAGGCTTCGTATATTTTGGAGCTTGGTCTATTTGGATTTAGAAGCCTCTGCACGTAACACCGAAGCTACACCATATTGCACACAAATTTTACACTTCATTAAGTCATGATTTCGCGCTGGGCAATATTCACGACCATAATAAATAATTTGTAAATGCAATTTATTCCAATGCTTTTCGGGAAACAAAGCCTTCAAATCTTTTTCCGTTTGCTCCACATTTTTTCCGTTAGATAATCCCCAACGATGCGCTAAGCGATGTATATGTGTATCCACCGGAAATGCTGCAAAACCAAAAGCCTGCGACATGACCACCGATGCGGTTTTATGCCCCACACCGGGCAGGGTTTCTAATTCTTCAAAAGTGCGTGGCATTTCCCCACCGAATTTATTGATCACTAGTTGGGAGAGATTCCAAATGGCCTTGGCTTTAGTTGGTGCTAAGCCAATGGTTTTAATTAAACTTTGAATTTTGGGAATGGATAGCTTAAGCATATCCTTGGGATTGTCGGCTAAGGCAAATAGAGCTGGTGTAGCCAAGTTCACTGCTTTATCCGTCGTTTGTGCCGAAAGCAATACTGCAATGCATAAAGTAAAAGGACTATAATGAATTAAAGGAATAGGTGGATTAGGATAGTATTCTTCCAAGATATTCAATATTTCCAACGCTTTGATCGACTTTTTCACAAAAGCCTTTCGCTTACATAAAAAGTTTGTTGGATAAAAATTACATTTACAGCAAACAGATTGGGAAAGTGATATTAAATGATCATCATCACAGGCGCCTCAGGATTTATCGGCAGTGCATTAGCATGGAAACTCAATGACATGGGACGTACCGATTTATTACTGGTTGACGAAATCGGCATTTCCGAAAAATGGAAAAATCTAGTACCTTTACGTTTTCAAGATTATATGGAAAAAAACGATTTTCTCCTCGCTTTGCAAAATGGACAGTTTAACAATTCTTCAGTGGAAGCCATATTGCATTTGGGGGCTTGCTCTGCCACTACGGAAAAAGATGGTAGTTATTTAATCAAAAATAATTTTGAATACAGCAAAGTTTTAACACAGTGGTGTATGGACCATAAAGCTCGCTTTATTTATGCCTCTTCCGCCGCTACCTATGGCAATGGAGAAAATCACTATACCGATGATGAAAGTCAAATCGGAAAACTTCGCCCTTTAAATATGTATGGCTATTCCAAGCAAATTTTTGATTTGTGGCTGCAAGAAAAAAAATATCTAAAAGATTGCGTGGGACTAAAATATTTTAATGTCTATGGCCCGAATGAATATCATAAAGGCGATATGAAAAGTATGGTGGTCAAAGCCTTTCAACAAATTCAAGCGCAAGGCAAAGTACAACTATTTAAATCGCATCGTCCCGATTATAAAGACGGCGAGCAATTACGTGATTTTGTGTATATCAAATCGGCTGTGGAAATGACTTTATTTTTTCTCGATAAAAAAATTCCCGGTGGTTTATATAATGTAGGCACCGGCCAAGCTCGAAGTTGGGTGGATATGATGAATGCCATTTTTAAATGTTTAGGGAAAAATCCATGCATTGATTTTATTCCCATGCCCGAAGGTTTAAGAGAAAAATACCAGTACTTCACTGAAGCGAAGTTGGATAAAATTCATAGTGTGGGATTTAAGGGTAAATCGTATTCCTTGGAAGAAGGCATAGCTGACTTTCTCCCCTATTTGCAAAATGAATTCCAGCCTCTGGGCTGGTAAGAGTGGGTGGCTGAGGACCCCGCAATTTCATTTGGACATTGAGCCTATCGAAATGTCCAAATGAAATTGTGAGGCCGAAGCCAGGGAGAGACCTCTCCCTTTAAATCAATTAGGGAACATGAATCACATTTAAAAAACGTTCTTCTAATGCCTCATGATAGGATTGATGCAAAAGCCCTAAGCCTAAAGAGAAAAGCAAAACCACCGCGAATACATAACGGCTTTTAGGTTTGGTTTGAAAAATAGTTTTCGCATGGGGTAACATATTCGCAATGGCCATATACGATAATAATCCCGTGGAAAATCCCAATGCCCAAATTTGATAACGCTCGCCACCGACCAAGCCCATGATGCCCATATAATAAGCCGCAGGACTCACTAGATTATACAGTATGCCGAATATCCACAGACTAAAACCTTTGTAACGACTGCGTTGTAAAATTTGCGCTACGGCAAAAGTGGAAGTGATTTTATGAATAGTCATTCCCAAATTTAAGCTAGACCAAACCGGCGGAACCAATAAGCCTAAAAGTAGACCATCATTTAATGAACAGATACTCATCGCCGCAGCAGATACGATGCCAAAACCCTTGGCATTATGTCCACCTTCGCAGCAAGGATCTTGATGAAAAACTTTACGATTCAAAAACCACATGCAAAGTACACCCAAAGCAAAGGCAGGAATGGCGCGCGGCTGATGAAAAAATACATGCGGTACTAAAGTCGCGAAAACAAAGCCTAAAAAGAAAGCGATAGCGATAGGATATAAGTAATCCAGCCAATTTTGAAATTCGCTACGACGATTTAAAAAATGCGGACTGCCCAGCCAAAAACCAAAGAGTCCACTTAAGAATAATCCTAGAGGTAAAATCAACATGCGCTAAAGTTAAGTATTCGCCCTGTGATTGCAAAGCGTCTGTCTGCGTCGGGTTATTTTATTTTAATCCTCCATTTTGTCTTCCATAAAGATGCCAATAAAACATCCTTTTAGTTTGCGTGGCTTTTAATTTTTACTTTTCAGCTATGTCATGGCCTATTCCTTTGTTTGCGATTTATTGGACTTTTTTGGGTTACCCATTATCCTGTTTGAAAGGGAGTTTAGTAGACAAAGCACCATTTTCTATGGTTGAATTGGGCATTTGGCTTGGGCTTGCTTCTACCCTATTTTGGTTGGCGCTTTGGTTGATTTTTCGAAAACAAAAACAGCATCCCTTAAAAAGTATTCGCAATTTTTGCTTTTATTGCGGACCCTTATTTTTGTTCATTTTAAGTTTGGGACAAGGCGCATTTCCTTTATGTATGGCTCCCACAGCTTGGCGCGCGCCTTTGGCAAAGGTCCTTAAAGGCAAACCCCTTGTCTATGACCGTTTTTTAGCACAAAAAAATCAACATGAAAAACATTTGAATGAAAATTTTAGCCCAAGTTTTTATGAATCACTAAGCGAGGAGGAAATGTTATTCCGCTGTAATAATGCGCTCGACAGTTTACTTTTAAAACTCGATCTTATGCCTGGCCGAAAAGTTAAACGCATTAAAACCATGGGACCCTTCACCACTACTTTAGGCCTTGCTTATGGTGGCCCAGCATTTCATGATCCTTTTTTTGGTGAAATTGCTATGGTCTCCAATGCCCAACATCCGGAACCCCATTATTGGCGATTAATTGGGATATGTCATGAGATGACACATGCGAAAGGCTTCACACGAGAAATGGATGCAGAAATACTCACCCAATTAGCTTTAACTTTATCACAAGATACTCGATTAAATTTACTCGGTGATATTATGTATTTACGTAAAACCGGCGAAGCCGTGGACATTCCAGGTTATCTGTCGCAGGAGCTAAAACTCACTCGCCAGCATTTGCAACAAGTGGAAAGCCAACAAAGAACCGTGCTATTCTTAAGAAAAATGGGAGAGAAATTTAAATTGCAAAATAGCGGCGGAAAATATGGATATCGAAAACATGGGGAAACATGGAATGATAGTCATCCTTTTTTTTCTATTGTAGAGAGTGTAATGCAATCTCATCCTGATTTGGTTTTGCCTTAATCGATAAATGAAATCGTAGCATGTCAGAAGAAAAAAGAAAACAACAATTGGAGTGGATGAGTCGTAATCCGATCCCTAAAAAAGATTTGCTCGATCCAAATTTATTGAAGGGTAAAAATGGGGCGCGTTCCAAAAAAAGAATTGTGACCAAAATTCGCCATCGTATTGAAGAAGCGGTGGATGAAGAAATGGATTTACATGGACTTACGATTGACGAGGCGATTGCCCAAGTGGAATTATGGCTGGAACAGTTCTCACACCTTCCAGGGGCACGTTTGCGGGTCGTGCATGGTCGTAGCGGACATTCTCGTGATACCATTAGGGGACGTATTTATTGGTGTGCTAAAACGGTTTGGAAAGGTAAACTCAAAGCATATTATCAGGAACCGCATAATTCAGGAGCGACTATCTTAGTTTTAGCTGCAAATGGCAAAAAAAAGCCGGTAAAGGGTTGACCGTTTTGCAAATAAATTTTAAAATTGTTGCCTCAATTCAGTGAAAACTGACTTGCGGGTTTAGCTCAGTTGGTAGAGCATCTCCTTGCCAAGGAGAAGGTCGAGCGTTCGAGTCGCTTAACCCGCTCCAAAAGCTCCTCAGAAATGAGGGGCTTTTTTTGCTTTAATTCACATAAATTCGCCATATTTACCTCAATTTCTCATTCACCGTAATTTTTGATTTACTTCCGCTTTTTCCCCTTGATCGTCAAAAGTGTACCCAGAGTGTACCCACCCCGGAGAAAATTTAACAAGGGACAGGGCAACTTTGCCATCACGATGAAAATAATTTCTAAGCATATTAGAACGCCATCCAGCTATCTGCATAACAGTTTGTTCTGGGGTACCATTATTGACTAAATCGGTAGCTGACATATGTCGGGTATCGTGAAAATGAAAATCTTTTATATCCGCGTGTTTGAGACAAGTGGCCCAGGCTTTTTTAAAATCTCCTAAAGGGAAAAATTCACCTTTCTCTTCTCGGAAGAAGATAAAAGTGCTACCTGCGGGAATCGAACGAAAATAAGAAAGCATATTTGGTGGAATTGGCTTCCATATTCCATCATTATTTTTAGTAGTCCCATTCCTAACCCTTATTGCATGGTGAAACATATCTAAGTCTTCGCAACGCATATTGATTAATTCTGATTTTCGTGAAGGAACCTGTAAGGCATACTGAGTAATGGATATCAGATGTGGAGCATATTTTTCCATAGCATTAAAAAGATTTTCTAATGCAAGTGGAGATAAAATTGTGTCCCGTGGAGTCTCCTTTAATCGTGGAAATCGGGCTTTGCTAATTGGGCTTTTTTCCAAATACTCTAACGATACAGCCAAGTTAAAAGCAGCGCGAATAAAGGTTAGAAGTCGATTTATACTTCCATTGGAAAGTGGCTTCCCTGTCCTTTTTGATGATGATCTACGCAAAAGCATGATATAAGCATCTAACCGTTGGGATATTGATTTCAGATCTATTGCACCAAGATCACGCATTAGTCTTGCATAGATACTGATTTCTTTACCAGGTAAGGTTAAACGTTTTTCCTTATAGAGATTGAGAACATCCGCAAATGTTTTTAACGCGCATATTAAAGTCTTTCCGGCCTTTAACTCTTCTCGAAGTTGAAGAAATCTTTCTTCGGCTTCCTGTTTTGTTCCGAGAAAAGTTTCTCGCTCTCGAAGGCGGCCAGAAATAGCTCTAACTCGAACATCTAGGAAATATTTATTGGGTCCGATTTTTTTAATATTAAGTCCCATCACAATACCTTTCAGGTGATGGGCGCTCTAAGCAGGAAGTCTAAAAGTAATTTATTTATTTCCATTTTTGGCGCAATTTTGATTTGAGTTTTTCCAATAACAATTGCCCTGAAATAAGGTGTTTCTGGATTTCAATCCAATGGTAACGCCAGACGCGACCCATTTTAACTTGGCCAGGAATTCTATGTTCTTGGGTATGCTTTTCAACCCATTTTAAGGACATATTAAGTTTATCAGCCAGTTGCTTTGGGGAAAGGTATTCTGGGTCAAGCGATTCCATTTTACCACCAACTCCATAAACAAAAAAGTGTTACGTCTCATTACTTCAACTTATTCGCCAAATCATCAAAGGCAGCTGAGGTTCTTAACTCCCCTGCCCTAGTATTCGATAAATCAAAAATCATTGTACCTAAGTGCGCCCAGACAATTTCCATTTCCAACTTATTCAATGCCAGCTCATCCAAAACATTTTCCATCCCTTTTAAATCAGAAAGGGTTTTACCTAACTCTTGAGCATTCACATTTTTAGCATTCTTCAAAGCCTCTAGGGTTTCGCCATACTTTTGCATTCTTTCTTTCTGTATTCTTCGAATAGCAGCTATTTGTGCTTGCGCTCTTGAGGCAGCTAATATCGTTGCATCACGGACTTTACCTTCGCTCATATTTTGCATAGCTGTATATGCTCCATGTAAACGCGATTTTTCTCTTTCGGCATGAATCGTATTTTCATCTTTGGAAGCTCCTGCTATGGGTGCAACCCATGCTGGATCCGCTCTATACAGACTGCTATTGAATTTGTAAAACTCAGTTAAGGAAGGATGATTCAAAGGAAGATAAGGTGAAAGATGTCCACCAATTTTCTCTGCATAACGCTCTTGCCTATACATTAAGTCATCAAAGTTTTTGCTTTCTTCCCAAAGCAAATAATCGGTTTTATCAAAAATGCCTTCTAAATCTTGCAGCTTCTGATCCCAACGCCCTGGTTCATTGACTAGCTTTACAACCCTCTTTCCCACTAAATCCCAACTTTTCAAATTTCGTTTCACCCATTCTTTTTGATCATCTAATGTTTGCACCATAGCTCTTGTGTATTGAATGGACATGTAAGCATCTCGAACTGTGTTTCTGATTTTCACATAGGTTAAAGCTAAGGTTGTGACCACGCCATTTTCTTCTTTGCTCCCTGGCTGTGTGGTTGTCGGTTGCAGCAAATCATCGGCACTTGTTAAGGTTAGGATAAAAATGATTAACATTAAAAGGCGTTTCATGTTATTGCATCTCGCGTATAATGATGTCTAAGGGTGTGTCCGGACAAATAATATCTGCGGGTCTTTCCTTGTTTTTCGTTCGGTCAAATTGAAACTCTGCCTCCAAAGCTCTTTGATTAGCCATTTCTATTTCTTTTGCGTCATCGACACTATTAAAACGACTTTTCAAATTGCGATGAAAATCTGCCGAAATACTCAAGGTGGATAAATTACAGGTTGGAACTGGAAAGTTTAATAAACGTGCTGCTTGTGATTTAGTGAGTTTAAAAAAAGTATCAGGTAAATCAGGACAGCCTTTCCAAAAATGGTCTCCATATGGAAAATCCAGATTTTTAACTAAAGCCATTTGCCCCGTTATCATTCTATCATCATCGACAATGGTTTTAACTTCAAAGCCTCCATTGACAAGAACTCTTTCTTGCCTAACTTTTTTCCAACTAGGATCTTGTGTTTCAGTAGGGAGCACATCTGGAAGAGTAACGTCCAAGCCACTTTTAACTTCAAACGCTTTTTGTCCAATAAGCCTATCTGCTGTTACCCAACCAGGGCAGCGAGTATCAATATTTTCCAAAAACTGTTTTTCATTTTCATCCCGACTAAAAGGCAATAACAAAGCTTTTTGCAAACCTGTCCAATCATCAACGGAAGCAATACGTAAAGCCATGGGTGGGTCATGGGTATATCCCGATGCCCCCTCACCTTCAGGCTGTATATCTAAACTAAGTGACCCTATTTGATAGGGATTCAATGCGGGAGTAAGAAATTGTCCTGAGAAATACACCGAAGCGGAATCATCCATAACTGGATTCAGATAAATCTTTAAATCTTGATTATTTGGATTTTCAATTGCTTGTTGCCTAAAGTTTTCTGCTTCTTGTTCTGACAAACTGATTTCTTTTATGATACGTTCGGTGGCTGGATGCCTGGGATGTAATATGATATTGGGGAAAAGATGCAGATTCCAAAAAGTACGCATGGAAGCGCGAGTTTTAAGTGCTGACTCTTCTATCACTTGATGACATTCAGTATAGGTGTCATTACAAGTTTCTTGAAAAGGGATGGTTGGGTCTGGCGTGGGATCGACACACCAATGATTTTCGCATAAATCTTTTTCTTGTTTATCTTGCTCTCTAGCTGGCCTTGTGGCATAGCATTCTGGTGGGTCAAATAGCCATTGCCATGAGGATGGGTTAGAGTTGGGCTTTACTTCATTTCCATTAACTACATAACGATTATAACGAAGCATTCCTGCTAAGCGAACCAATTCCGCATCACAGCTATAAGCCGTGTCAGGAAAATTTCGTTTACTGGCTTGAAACAATTTTGAATGAAGAAGAACATTTTTTCTTAGCTCAGAGATTATGGTATCAATAGCTTCCGCTGTTGAACGACAAAAACGTCCAGATAAATTCGCGTAATGAATATCAGCAGTTGCATCTTCATTGAACTTTGCAACGATAACGGAGGATGGAGCAAAGTCAGAAACTGATTTAACAATATGGGTTTCTTCATTGGGTCCATTCACAAATACCCATGTCTGTCCCTTTAATGGAAAATCTTGTGAAAATATTTGGGGTGTAAATGAAGACCAAAATATGAAAAGAAATACTTTAAAGTAACACCTAAGTGATTGGCGAGAAATCGAAACTGTATTTTTCATATCTCATCCTATAGACTGAAATTAAGACCTATTCCATAACCCATATTGGAAACAAGAAAACTCAAACAAAGCACTTGAACTTTAAAAGCATAATAGAGCGCAAGTTGGGATTGATTCACAATTGAGTTTGAATGACCCTGTAACATCTGTGTTTCTTCCCACACCGAACCCAATTCAAATCCAGGGCGAATAAAGCCACCTCGCAAAAGAAATAAATGGCCCCCATATAACCCAACAAAACTTTTGGTTTGAGACTTATCATTAGAAGAGGCAATGCCGCCCCAGGAAGGCATACCCGTTATTCCCCATTCCGAAAAACCCGGCCAAAATGAAAAGCCTGTGGTAAAATAGGATAAGGAGTATATCCCTTTATTATCTAGTGCTGTGCCAGGATAAGGTTTTGATACGGTTAATTCCAATCCAGAAAAAGCTTCGCTTGAATGAAGGAGCAAACTTATCATAAGCAATATTGTTATGCCAAGAGTTTTCATAATAAAAGCGCTATCCCATTTACTATGAGAAAGGTTAACCCTAATAATCCCCATGCAAATCGATATAAAGTTTGAGAAGGGACATATTTATAGGAATGTGCTGGATCTTTTGAATACAGGATTTCTGATAATACCCTGATAGCTCGTTTCATACGCTTTTGATGCAATAAGATTAAAATGCTTGTTGCCAGTAAACCCAAGTCAGTTAAGAACCACATCAAAGCTAAATGAATACTCACCTGTTTGTTCTGCCCAATACATCCTTCCAAAGCCCCTTTAGCCATTTCCATTTCACCTAGTAGCAATCCTGCTTTAAGCTTTAAGGCATTATCCATTTTTTTAAATGTTTCATCGGTTCTTTTAGCCAACTCTTCGCATTGCATGGGAGCAGGATTCGCGTGAAGAGTTAAAACCAAAAGCAAAACTAATAGGGATAAAGTTTTCATAGGTTTACCTCAAAACCTTCGGTGACTAAAATCGTGAACTCCGTTCCTGCAGGTACGGTTACCGTTACAGGTCTATCTCGTCCTAAATAATTAATAGGCTTTAATACACCTTGTACGCTTTGTTCTACCATGGGAGCAACTAATACTGCCGTACCTAAGTCTTTACTACCGTTCTGTGCAGCATAAGCTAAAGCACCAGCCGTAAGTCCTGCACTAGCTACACCCGCAGCAATTTGGGAAGTCCAATGATGACTGACATCTCCCGATAAACCAGGCAAACCACTTTTCACCACGGCAGATAAAGTTATTTCTTTTGCTTTCTCTCCATCCTTAGGAGGCAATACCATTTTCATGATTTGTGCAGTAACCCGCTCATTACCTAAGCTATAGGATAAAAGTACGGTAGTACCCACAAGCTCAGAAGGTGAAGTTAAAGTGGCTTTGGCTACGGAAGGATAATCCGAATCTAAAGATTCATTTAAAACTGCGGTCATCTCTTGACCCGCGGATACAATAACCTTATTGCTTGAACCCATTTTTGCTGTAGCGTTTACCATAGTCACTTTATCTTTTTGTCCATCGCTTCCTCTATCCTTTGTAAATACCAATTGTTCGGAAGCATTATAGGCTACGGCCTTTTGATATTCTTCGGATAATCTCGATGCTAATTCGGGTTTGTTTTTATACTCCTTTGGTTTTTCTATAGGGAGTAATTCATTATTGTTTTCGAAACTTGGATCCGCATTACTTGAAATCAATGATGAAGATTTCTTATTGCTCTTCACATGATTTAATTTGCTGATTAAACCATTGCTATGCGTTGGCGAAGGTTTAATAGTTTCAAGATTTTCAGAAAATTTATTATTCTCCAAAACAGGCTCTATTGCATCGAGAACGACTCCCGATGAATCCATAGGATTTAAGTTTTCATTATTCATGGGCAGTTTATGGGTAAAGCCCTCTTCCCCCATATTTTTACGATTTGACTTTTCATCGAATAATTCTTTTTGCCTACGAATGGACTCCGCTTGCATTAGACCACGATTGGCGGCTGAGACTTTTTCATCCGGCTTTTGTGAATTTTTACTTCCCATCAAAAAAAGAACTATAGCCATTATCAGCATTAGCACAATGGCGACTATTACGATTTGGATTTTTCTTTTTTTACTAAGGCCATTTTCTTCTGGTGGCAAGCCTTCCATACTTCGCATTTTGCGTTCCATTTCATTTTCATATTCTTGATTAGGTTCTTGATTTGGCAATAACGGTTCCATGATATTCTCCTTCTTTATTCAACGGTGGCTTTGATGGATGTGGTTTCTTTATACACACGAAAATTAAAGGTGTATTTATGTCCTTCGGGACTTTTAATAAAGGGTGTGGTTTCATAGATATAAAGCATTCCGTCGCGCCTTGGCATAGCTCTGAATAGCCTTACAGTCTTTGCTATATCTTTTCCTTGAATGCCGGTTAAATGCACCACTTGAAAATCAGGCTCTACAGCTGTTGTGAAGACATAGACATATCCAAAGCCTCCGCTATTGGTCACCGTTTCCAAAGTAAACTTGGCTCCAAGTTTTTCCATAGTAAACTCGGAAGTGATAAGGTGAAAAGGCTCCATGTTTTCTAGAGTTTTATCGCGAATGAGATTTCCCAGTCTTTTCTCCTGTGCTATTAAAGTCATTTGCAATTGATTTTCATAAAGGGTTCTTGCGGCTTCTAAAGCTTTATCCTTCCCTTTATCTTGCGCGATTACAAATTGCACATTCGCAATCTTGGGATTTTCTTCACCTGTTAATTCAAAGGTTAAGCTATGACTTACCTTATCAGGCCCTTCGAGTATCATCACGAGATTAGTTCTCGCATTATCTGGCGCAAGCCTTTTAATAATTCCGCGATTCTCGCTGCGCTCTGCTTTAAATAGTTTGGAGTCGCCAAGTATCATATCTGAAAGAACATATCCTTGTGGAGGTTCTATGACAGTGCTATACGCATTGCAAATATTGACTTTGTATATGGTTTCCCAATTAAGCGGGTATTCGTCCTTGGCCGCTTTGATGGTAAAGACTTTTTCGGCCCAAAGAGTATTGAATAAAATTACAGAGAAGAAAAAAAATAAGTTCATGATACACCTCATTGTATTTGGTTTAAAATGGCATTTAATGTTTCTTTATCATTCGGACTAATACGCTCGATATCCGTTACATAAAGCCCGTCTGGTCTATCTGGTGTTGACTCCAACATTTTCCAGGTAATCCTTAGGTTATGCTCCGACTCCGAGTTTTTGCCATCTGCAAAATGAATGGTTCTTTTGACTTTGCAGAATGTTCGATAATTGGGATGCGCTCTTGCAATGAGAGCTGGCTCCGTTAAAAAAGACAATTCATATTTTGTCTTACCGGATATGGCTTCTTTAATAGGATCTTCCGCACTTAATTGTTCTTTAAATTTTTGACGAAGCGCAGGGGATAAACGTCTAAAGGCTGAAAGTCTCGCTTGTTCTAAATAGAGATAGTCATAGTTCAAGAAATCAGTTGTAAAAGTCTTTGTAGCATATAGCACCATATTTTCAAAGTGTTTTGGAGTAATGCGCCCCGTAACATAAGTGCGACCGGAACTTGAATCAAAAGCATATACTTCTTTGCCCTTTTTTATTTCCCAAAAGAGCATACCAACCAAACAAAGATTGGAAATCAGAAATACGGCTAAAGCTAGTTTATAAGCTTGATTTTCTTTTAAAAGTCCTGCAAACCAAGGCAGGTCGGTGCGATAACGCTCTTTGCTTATCATAATTTTTTTCCTCCATGATTTTTGGATTTACTTTGTGAGTTACGTTTACTTTTTGAATTGTTTAAAGTGCTGGGATTTTTCACACCATTGGCACCCGTAGCCGTGTTAGAGCTAGCAGAGCCTTTAGATCCAATTGCGACACGTTTTCTAGCCAATGCATAGCGATACTTAAGCGCAATGGTATTCTCTTCTTTTTTATCGATGAGTCCTTGCTTTTGCAATAAAGCACGAGTAGAGCCTTCTAGAGCTTGCTGTGCTGTTTGTCCTTTACGAGCGACAATTCCCCAGTCCGATGGTATTTGAACTTGTTTGGCTCTTTGTGCACCTAATATTCGAATCGCTTCTTTGCCAATGGCTTCACGATCCAATTTCTTTTTTAGTCCAGTATCAATGCCACCTTGTTTACGCAATAGACCAAGGGCTGCCGACTTTAATGCTTCTTCTTCGCTTTGCCCACGTTTTGGTTTTAAGCGAAAGTTTTTTGGAATATCAAGTGCTGCGGCTTTTTCGGGGCCTGCTAAATTTGTAGCTGCTTGCCTAAGATTTTTATCCATGTCCTGAATTTTTCGAGTGCGAATAAAGCCCTCGGCTGTCTTTGCAACGGACTCTTCAAAACTTTGTCCTACTCTTTGTGAGAGTCTCCATTTTTCAGGAAAGAGCATGCTCTTGGCTATGTCTTTTCCTAAAGCGTTCTCAACATGAGTTCTGACCGCCTCTTCTTCTTTACGTCTTTGCTTTAAAGGTTCTTTCGCTTTTAAAGCTTGATTCACGGCTCTTTCAGCCCTTTGAATTGAAGAAGGCATTTGTGACATAAGCACGCCATGTCCCATTTCCTTAAGCCCTGACCCAGCTTCATAAAGTCCTGATAACATTTTTTCTCCGCGTGTTTTTTCTTTTCCTTCCTGCGCAAAACTATTACGGTTACGGATTGCATCAAGCACTCGTTTTCCTTGGGATAGGCCGGAGTTTTGGGTATTGCCATAGCGGTGAATAATTCCCGCCATGCCAGTACCTCCGCGAATAGTTGAACCCGCAGCTTGAGTAGCGCCACCAGCCACACCCAACGTGACTGCCGTTGCAGCACCGCCCAACATGCTACCTGTTGCCATAGCTTGTGTAAGCGATGAAGATATGCCATCCCAAATGGAATTGGATAATCTGGGTATGCTGACCATAAGTAATAAGGTGAGAAGCGAAAAAACTAATGCGGTGATATAACTGGTATTGGCTCCTGCACTAAAAGCTTTGGTTAGCCATTGCGCTTTAGCCATTAAGACAAACATGAGACTGCCCACAACACCCATGAAAGAAGCACCGAGCAATGAAGAAAACCATCTTTCAGCTACACCGCGAAAGGGTGGAAAGAGATAAAAGGGCAATAATATCGGACCGATGAGATACCAGAATGTGTATAAGAGGGCTTGATACTTGGACATCACCCAATACAATGCAAGGGCTAATCCTGCGGCGGCAGTAGATAAAATATTGGGGATGGAAGCTGCGAGTGCATTGAGGGAAAACCATTTGGTTTCCTGCGATTTCTCAGCTCCCACCGATTGTAAAGACGCTATCACTTGATCCATTAAGCTCGCGTCATAAGCATTTAGAATTTGCGTAGTTATGCGATGAAAGAGCATCGGGAATATTTCTGCAAACCAGGTATAATTAAGGAGAAAAACCGTTACCAAAATCATTTCCACAGTTATTCCAAATATCGTGGTAATCGCGGGAATATGATTTAATTCATCGAGATAGACTTTTACGAATTTAAGAGCCGCCATAAGGACAAGAAGGGCTATACCTATCGACTGCATAGAATGAAGCAATATTTCCCATTGGTTGATATCACCTCCTTCGGAGGGTATATAAATCAGTTGAAATGGATTCCAAATCGCTTGCACTGAAGAGAGTTCTGCTACTGCATCTGTGTAGGCATTCATAGGTGTGTAAGCCATAATCAACCCCTTCCTCTTAAATCAGAGCTAATACTTCGTTCACTTGATTTTTCTGTGCTAGGGATCGAAACGTCTTTATTTCCACCCCTCAAATTTTGATAAGTGGATTTGGCTGTCGTAGCGACTGATTGCAATATTGAAACAGTTTTACCTATACCATCGCTTGCACCTGCTCCTCCGGCAAAGACACGGCTTTCAATGCCGTTCCATATCTTCATGGATAAAACTGGTACTGAGACCAAAGTCAAAAGACAAAGCAATGCAAAAACTAAGCAGGTTATTGCATCCATCTCCCCTCCTGCGGCAAAGGCATTGACCATCCAATGCGTGCGAAGCAAAATGACATAGAGTAGCGGTCCGGTTACGCTCATAAAAGACACACCCAGTAAAGTGGAAAACCAAATACGGCATATATGGCTAAGTGGAGGAAAAATCAAAGTCGGAAGTGCAATAGGTCCTAAGAGATACCAGAAAGTGAATAGATAAGCTTGTAGCTTGGCTATAACCCAAATGAGTACCAATGCTATCGTCGACAATAGTGAAGCCAAGAGACTGATAACCGTTATAGAAATAGCCTCTGCTGACCAGAATGGAAAATCGGATGCCGATTCATTCCCCATCTGCACCAAGGCCCCGGATATTTGAGCTGTGAGATCCGATACTGATGATTCTAAAATCCCTTTACCAATGGAAGTAAATATTTGTGGAATTAACCTTATCCAATCGGGGTAACTCACAAGTAATGCTGCGATTATGGATATTTCCGTAGCCGTTCCTAAAACACTTTGTCCACTATCTTGACCGGAAATGGTTCTCGTTAAAAACAAAAGAATGCGTAATAAAACCATGAGAAGCATTATCCCCATGCCTATGACTATGATGCGAGGTAGTATTGCAGAAAATACAGTATGCCCCTCAATACCCTTAAGATCAATTACAGCAAAGGGATTCCATAGACTGGACATTTTGCCAAGTTCGGAAACAGATTCTTGAAATGCGTCTTGTAATGCAGCCATTAGAAAACTCCGAATTTTCTTAAAGGACGCATAACATATCCAAAGCCATGATTAACCGATATTGTAAGCGCTCCGAATAAACGATAGGATGACCATACAATGGTTAAGAGAAATGCCAAAGTGGTAAAGCTGTAAACCAACGATGGGATATGTTTCTCCCCCGCCATTGCCATATTGGATAATAAACCTGAGACAGAAATTGCCGTATAAGCAATCATGCCAAATACGGAAATAAAAGCCGCGCTAAGTAGCGACAAAAACCATTTTTTAGCAACACTACGTGTTGGAGACCATAATGCAAAGGGAAGCAAAATGGGACCTAGCATCACAAAGACAGCGATGAACATGGCTTGAACATAGGGTAACAGATAAAGCACCGCTATCACCAAGTAATAGGCCACGACTGTTAAAAATCCCACCGGTGTAAGTAGTTCTAAAAATGCTGTGAAGAGTGAAATAGGATTTTCAGTGGATAACAAAACCGCTTTCATGAGGTTTTGAATATCCATATCCATTGCATCTACATCGGCATTATGAATAGCTGATGCAATAGAAGCCGCTAATTCTATGACGAGGCGAACACCATAAAAATAAAGTGTAGGGGCTGTTAAAAATGTAGCGAGTACCGCAGACCAAAAGAAATACCCATTCAAAGAAGAAGTGCTTCCTCCCTCTAAGAAAGCTTTCTGATGCCGAAGCATTTCCAAAACAAAAAAGAAAATGAGTAGACCCGCAGTGAGCGGAATAATTTTATTTAAGAAATCATTAAAGAGAAAAACATTTTCATTGAGGAAGCGATAGGGATTCCAAAAGCTTCCTTTTATACTCATTGCAGCTAATTCATTTACAGCTTCGAGAGGTGTCATGGTGTTTGGTCCTTTAATCCAAATTTTTCAAGTAACCAGGCATCGGGGTTTAATTCCACTCCGGTGAGTTTGTTTATTTCTCCTGCAATGGCTGAGGTATTTCTCTCTTTAGATTCAAGTCTTTGCACTGCCAGTTTTCCCCAAAGAATTTCTAAGCGTGCAATTTTATCTTGAACAATGGATAAGCGTGTTGAAAGCTCATATTGCTTATTGAGTATGTCTTGCCGAAGTGCCACCTGGTCGGTGTAACCTGATTTTGGATCGAATAGCGCTTCGCGAATACGATGGGTATCAAATTGTTCTTTAGTGAGAGTCGGTGATAATTCAGAAGGAGAAAGTTCGGCTTCTGCCATTTGCTGTACAGTGTTTAAAACATCAAGGCATTCATGGATAATGAAAATGGGAACCTTTTCACTTTCCGAAGGTTTATCATCGTATTGAAAACCATGTAATGCGGATTTGTTTAACTCAACCGTATAATCTGGATAAAGGATTTTCTCTATACCTTTTAAAAAATCATCTCTTTGAATACGTGAAATCAGAAAATCCCAAATGGAAAGCCCCAGTCGACGGCCTTGCTTGAGTCTCCATTCCATTTCTTTGGAAAAGTTTCTGTCTATATCCCATAGGTCGGACATTTCAAAAGTCTTGGCGAAATTATAGGTGTCATCCGTATAGCGAATGGTTTTCTGTGTATATGATTTTATTTTTGGAACAGTTGTACGCCATTTATCTACGCGCTCCGAAGCCTTTTGAATGACATCCGAAGTCTTTTGTTGAACTTTGCGGATAAGCGTCATCAGCCCCACTTTTGAGTTCTGGTATTTCAGAAATAAATCCGCAGCTAAGTCTTTATATTTCCCTTGGCTCACAAGGTCTTTCCCCTTTTTTGCATCCTTAGCCGTTTGCGCTCCTGATTGAACTTTATTGATATTTTCCGCATTGTCAGGATCGAAAAATTGACCAAGGGGCGCAGTGGTTTGATCGGTTTCTGAAAATCCAAATCCGTAATTTAAGAGAATGATTATTGAAAACTTTTTTAAAAATGAAAGAGTGACATGCAATAACTTTTTCATCTGCCCCTCTGTCTTTCTAATTCATCAGATAAAAGCAAAAGGGGTTGAAGAGTTGCATAAGCGGCAAGACCCATACGGTTATAATCAGAAGCTTTTGTTAAGAGGATATGCGTATAGAGTTCAAGTTTATCCATATTCTGCCTCACCTCCATTTGTCCTTGCACAAAATCATTTTCGGAAAGTTGCACATTCATATCAGAGATGGTTTTTTGATCGGAAGTTTCTAATTTGGCGAGCGAAGTACCTAATGCGGATAAATGCGCATCGGTATTGTCTGCCATATAAACCATTTGATCTTGTCTTGCTCCTGATTTGGCTATTGCACCATTACGAATATCGAAAGTGGTTTTATCTCTTGATTGCTGTGGTCTTTGCCCTGGGCTTAATGCTATGAAACCAAGTGCTTCACGAAGTGATTTATCTACTGTACCAGGCACAGGGTCATCTCCCCAACCAAGACCATTAACCCAATCACGACGGACTTTATTTAAGTTCTTAGAACTTTGGCGGGCATTGGGAATTCGGTTATAAAGCAAGTCATCGGATTTTTGAAAAAGATTCTCTTCTAGTTTTTCTATTTCTGTGATTGGATTTTCATCCCAGATATCAGCATGTAAAAGTGCTTCCGTGCGTTTTGCGACGCTTTCCCAGGCTATTAGATTTTGCTCCATGGAATTAGCCAAGCTCGCTGTGAGCTGCATCTGGCGAACCATGGACTGTGCAGCATTACGGGCTTGTTGATAGCCTGCTAAGAAGTTGCTCCATATTTTACGAATGGATTTTTTTGTGTTCACTGTTTCGTTTAAGCTGAATGAACCATTTACTCCTGGATCAGCTATTACTGGCATAGCTAGGATGCTTCCAATTAAAAATGCTGAAATGATTATTGCTTTTTTGTGAGATTGGTGATTGAGTGTCGAGCCGAGGTAAAACATAATTTCACTTTATATTAATAGTATTTAAATACTATTTTAATTAAAGCAAAACCACTTCGGTTGCTGTATTTTTTAAGAATTATTTATTGAGTTTGGGTTTTTGAGTTAAATAATGATTAAATACAAGATTAATTCGAGTTAAAAAAGAATTACGGTTTGATTTTTGACCTGTCTTGTTTTTTCGAATTGAAAAATGCATCCAAAATCAATACGAGAACTACCCGGAAAAATGTTGATGACCCATTAACCTCTGCTTAAATCAACAGCCACAAATGTGGGGATTACAGTGGGATGTATGGGCTTAACCCAAAAAGTGGTCAGGAGGGTGTCGGAATGTAGGTCACAGCACTTCACTCAATCAAGCATGATCGGATTGCGCCCTTGAATTGATTTAATAATCGATTGTAATGAGATCCTTTTATTTTTTTTATGATATTCCTTAGACAATATATTTACGCTTTTAGGGTAAGTAAAAGTATAAATGGAACCACCGTCAAAATCATTTGGGAAGGACAATTTCACAAGCAATCCATTTTCAAAAAAGGCAGTATCAATTTTTTTAGAACTTTCATTTTTTGCAAAAATATATTTGTCGGATTGATAAGTATATGAAATCGAATCTTTATATGTATCTGTGGTCGCAAAATTTTTAGTGTATTTAACTATGGATTGAATCATGTCATTTGCACGTCTAATCTTAAACATTTCCAAATCTTGCCCGATGTTTTGGCGAACAGAATCAATTTCTGAGTTTTTATAAAAAACAAACTCGTCCTTTTGAACCGATGACAAATTATTACTGCTATCATACGCATAAGATATTGTTTGAATAGTTGAATTCACCCCTTCTAATCTTTGGACATAACCTTTTTTGTTCATTATATAGGTAACGCTTATAGTTATATTTTTTGCTGGCCGACTGTATTTTTTAATCATAACAGTATCATTTATCCAATCAAAAGTCGTCTCCCATTGGACTCCGGCATATTCTTGAATAATCATTGAGGGTGTTTGTTTATTTTGCAAAATAAAGGGGTTAAATGGAATTCCAAAGAACAATGTAAGAAGTAAAAATGTTTGCACTATTTCCCTTTTGTTTTTATGAAGACTTAAACACTATCCCAATCAGCAGGCTTTGAAAATATCAGCCAGTGCGGGCCGCAATTGTGGGTGGAATCTGAACGCATGTACATATTATCCCCGTTAGAATCTTTAAGCGAATCGCTTTGAATAAAAAAGTTCCATTGGATAAACACAGAGTCAATATACGAATTCACGAGTGACCTAGATTGGAATCGAATTTGTACTAAATTTCCCGTTACTTTGAACTTTCCTAGTCCTTCACCACCTTTAGATGAAGCATTATTTGAACGGGTATAATAAGTGCCCCCCCCCCCGAAGCACATCTCAACACAACCAGATTTACTTTCAACGATATACCAACACGCTTTTAGCTCGGAGACTACTAAGGGGGGTAAGGGTTCTGGTTCAGTTTCTTTACCGCATCCAAAAAGAGTTGCTATTACAGAACACAGAACCATACCTCTAAACAAACCGACCATCTCAACTCCTTACTTGGTAGTTAATGTCAAGCTAGAAACTTTTCCTGTGGCCAAAGTGGTAGTGGATCCCGAACTGATAGCAAAACCGGCTATGAAATCCACAGGCAAGGTAACTGTTGCGCTACCTACCAATTTCCATTCATCCCCATCAACAGATTCATAAGCTGTAAAAGTTGTTCCACTCTTGCGCAACTTTAACCATTTCCCCCCAAGTGCAGGAAGCGTTCCTTGAGTCACCTTTGGTGAGGTTGAAGCTGCTGAACGAGCATATAAAAAAGCCTTTCCAGCTGCATTCACGCCTAAATATAATGCCTTTCCAGAAGCCGTAAGATTTTCTCTTAACATTATACCTATATCTGCAGTTGTTGATCCAGTTACAGTTCCCAAACGAAAGGATACTTCACCATCACCGTGAAAGGGAATATTGGCATAATATCCCTGATCGGAGCTCCCTTTAAATCCGGTTCCAGCACCTATGAGTTTCAATGTATCACCGATAAAACTATAGGAACCCTTGCTTGTAGGATTTCCTAAATCCGTTCCATTAATAGCGGGTATTGTCGCGGTTATTGATTTTCCATGTAGATTCCATGTTAATGGTGAGCCATCATAGTCTATTGAGAATACGGCTGTCTTTAATCCCGGATCGAAAGATTCTGGTTGGCCAAAATCCATCACCGTTTCCCCACGATAGGTGAATTGATTTAAGGTGCCTTTGTTGAACTGTTCCTTCAATTGGCCTGGATTATTATAGCCAAACCAAGCTCGAAAAACACCGGCTTGAACAATGTCCACGCGAGTGATTATAGGTTGCACATTTTGTCTAGTCGGACAAGATTCATAAGCGTTACGAATAGCAGCCGTTGCACCACGGCAGTCTACTTCCCATACCAAATCACCGCCATTAAATGTTACCGTAAAGGCACTATCAATACGACCGGGTTGAAAAACTATTGGCTGTCCAAGATTGGCATTGCAATGTCCATTATAATTAATGCCATTCTTGTTTCCTGCAGGTATGGATATAGCCATAGCATTTGGATTCGAATATCCAAAGGTTGCTAGATAATCACCCTTACAATTCTTTTCCACTTTTACAAGGAAAGGCCGAATAGGCAATGCTGAGCATTGTTCGACAGCCCTTGATTTATTGGCTTTTGAGGTTTTCCCCATTAATGTCCATATCAAATCTGTACCATCAAAGGCTATAGAAAAAGCCGCAGAATGATGGCCGGGTAAGAAACGAGTGATTTGGCCCAAATCAGCGTTTGTTTGACCATTATATTTAAATCCATTATCCAAGCCAGGTGCTAAAGTGATCACGGACCTATTGCAATTATCATAACCGAATATGGCATGATAGATACCACTACAATCACGAGTAACCTTTTCCAAAATGGGGGCAATATCTTTGAGATTGCAGGATTGATTCAAATTACGTCCTGAAGCCGTAACGGTATTGCCATCAAGATGCCAAATTAAATCTCCGCCATCAAAGGTAACCGAGAAGTTTCCGCTATGCGCTCCTGCTAAGTACACCGTACCCTGACCTAACTCTACTTGGCTATTCCCTTGATAAAGGAAGTAATTTCGATCACCAACGGGTATTTCCGTGTAAGAGGGATTAGGATTATTATATGCGAAATAAGCGGTAAAGGTTCCATCGCAATTCCTGACTGTTTTCTCCAAAATAGGGGTTACCGCCAGATAATTAGAGCAATAAGACTTTGTCATATCCGTTAAATCGAGGGTCACTATTTTCTTAGTGATATTTCCGGCAAAATCATGTACAGAAAGTGTTATCTGCAATGGACTACCACAATGTGCTTGAAGACTTGCTAGGGGGATTGCAGAATTCAGTTCAAATGTTTTATCAAAAAAGTATTGCCAATCCAAAATATCCGCACCTAAGCGTACTTGTAATTCGCCATAATCCAATCCGCCATAATCACGCATTAGACCTTTTATTTGCGCTGTTAGATTTTCCGGTGTACCCATCAATGATGCGCTCAATAAAGCTTCGGGTGCTGCGCCATCAACAATAAGTTGTGGTCCATCGATGGAAATTTGACTTCCATCAAAACTTTGAGCCCGAATTGCCGTCCTAAAAGTACCTAAAGGCAGAAGTGTAGAACCCACCATTGCTTTGATTTCAGTGTAATTATATCCAGACACCAAAGGCCTATCTAATCGAGCCATAAGTTGTTCACCTTGATAGATGAATATCTCCAAGCTTCCTTCCCGATTAGATGCAAAGCTCATATAAGCACTATTACCGCCAAGTGTTCCTAAATAAACTTTTTCATCCGAAATATTGGTGAAAGTAAATCCATCCATTCTTTCGATTTTGAAAGTTGATACATGTGAATTAACCGCATTGGGAACTGCCTGAATCCAAAATACTCTCTTTCCTGGCACTGTAATGTTGGTTACATAATCTCCTGCTGAATTTTTTGTCCATGCAGTGGTCAAGCTTTGCGGAGGGGTAACATCATTGTCCTCCGTGAAAACAGAATCATCATCAATATATAGATTGAGAGCTGTAGGCAAAATTCCTTTTAAGGTTACTTGCCTTACGGGATCCATACTTCTGTCAGGAGTTACACTCAATGTAAAAGGCTGAGTTTGAGTAGCAAATTTTTCTAAAGCCACAAAATGGCTGAAACTGGGTGTACTAGCGCTGATTTGCATTATGTCAAATGTGCTACAAATTCCAGATGCATTGCCAACACAAACCTGGGTACCATCATTTATATAAAATGCATATTGTTGATTTGACAACTCCACTAAATTGTCTCCATCTGGTTTGAATAGTCGAATACTACTAGGATCTCTTCCCGCTAATACAAAAAATGGTATGCGCATAAAAATTTGTGGTAGGGGTTTTGTTGGATCAAAAACCTGATGAGGTAATACCTCAATTACTGGCCCAACCGCGGAAAGGTTGTTACGTAAAGCCAGACCCGCATCAGCAACATTAGTTACGCGTACGGTAACGGCCTGTGTTTGCGTCAATACTCCCGCTTCAAAATGAACATTTGCCTCACCGAATTCTGACGATACATCTGTCACGGCTGTCGGTAAAACGGGAGTTCCTACTTCAACATCCAATTGACGGTATTCCACCTTACCATTGTCCAAATAATTAATAAGAAACAAACTGGTTCTACCTTGTAGCTTTTCAATGGGTAAATATCCCAATATTCGTTCTGTAGTAACCTTCTTCATAGAAGAACCAAAAAGTTGTATTCTTCCATCTTTATCTACATATTCGAGATCATAATGCCCTGGTACTGTACCTTTTAAAGCGACAAACTCTTTGCTCTTTGTCCAATTAAAATTATTGTGTTTAATATTAATCGTTCCCAACATAGGATTAAAATTACCCGTGGGTATTGATGCAGAAATATCGTCACGTGCGGTACCATCAGGGTATCTTACCGAAAAAGCCAAATTTACTCCCGATACTAGCGGATTTATACTAGGTATACTAGGTGTTGCTGATGAATATTGAATGAGTGCGTGAGCACCCTTTCCCCTTACGGTTAAACTAGGTTCGTATAACTTTTGTTTGAAGTTAATATTTTCAGTTATCAAGCCAGGAGTAAAAGAAAGTAATGAAGATAATGCCCCAGGAACATCCTCATCCACAAAATTATCGACATCGTCATCTGCAAAGTTAAGTGGTTCTTCGCCTTTTACACCATCGCCATCAAGATCACGATTAGCCATATTTTCATCATCTTTGCCTGACCAAGGAATAGTTTTCCCACCCGAAAACACTACAACATTATTGCCATTTTCTTGTTCCGTTCTTAGCGGTGCCAAACTTGGTATTGCAGTTGCTACTGTCACATTTTTTCCAAACTCAACTCCAGCTTGAATATTCGAATATGATACGCTTCCTGTCGGTTTTATAAAATGAACATAATCTCTGAACTCCAAAATTTTGGTGGTAGGATTAAGTGTAAGAGGAACATTTCCTGAATTTAATGACGCATTATTTATTTTTGACAATTCGACAGGTTCATTTTCAGGATTAATAAAATCTGGATCGGAGGGGTTTTTGAAAAATCCATCTGCTCTAACATACGGACCACCGAGATTTAAAAGAGTGGTATAACTTCCACTGTTGGTTATTCCATCACCAACTCCATAGTGAAGATTGGAAACGGAAGAATATAATTTTTGGCAATAAGGTTCAATTAATACATTTTTAACTGGAGTTGGCAATGCTCCTACATTTGGCCATAGCATACTTTTCGTTTTTGCAGCTGATTCATTTAACGACGCGCGTAAGGTTAATCGGAAAAACCAGTTATAACTATGATTGGTCACGATAGCACTACTCGCACTTCCGAATAATGCTCCGGCAATTGATCCTAAAAATGTTGAGTTAGCGAGCTCGGAATAGCCAAATTGAAAATCCTTCAGAGTAACTCTTCCATTGTCCCATTGATTAAGCTTGCTATTGAGGGACAGTACATTTACTGAATTATTTTCTTTGCATTCGATAGCCAAGCCCTTACATTCAGATCTACCAATTTGTAAATCGAATTGCGATGAGTTGCCATTTGGTTTGCCATTGAATCCAATTTCCAATCGCGAATTTGGCATACTTTGTGAATATTCTTCGTCACCAAAACTAAGAGGGTGGATGGCAAAATAAGGAATTCCGGAAATAATTCCGTTTGCCCCTAAAAATGGAGTTTTACTATAAGGGAGCAAATTAAAACTAGCCTGTTCAAAAGGATTAATGAATCCAAAGTAATCTTCAGGGTCATCGCCTTTTTTGTTTTGCCTATTGTTCCAACCGTCTTTAGAGAAAATACCCGTACCCTGCCCAAATAGATAAGTGTTTTTGGGATCCCAACGCATAGATTTATTGGCTTGGTTATTATAACCAAAGGGTGCATCCCAATATTCATTTGGAACCTTAAGCTTCAAAATAAAGCCTACCTTTATATGATTATGATCCGGTGTGCAAGTAGTAGGATCTTTATTATCATAGGGCCAACTGCCATTATCTTTCCCAAAATCGAAAGAATAATTGAGCAAATTATCTTCCGGATCATACTGTGTATTATCCTCGCATTTATCACTCTTGGAGGAAAAAACACCGTCATTTTTGTCATCCACCAATGGAGTGCCTTCGTGACTTGTGGGATCCACTTTGAACTTGCAATGGTCTTCCACCTTATAAGGATTAGCAGGATCGACTTTCACAGTGTTTCTGAACCAATCTCCAGGTTGATAGGCAACTGATCCTGCACCAAGCGTCCAGCCTCTTGGGTCATCTACATTCGGAGTCGGCCCGTTTTGATAAATTTTATTATTGAATAATTGGATATTATTAATTTTATAAAGAGCCTTGGTTTCGAGCCGATCCCATTGTGCCACTTTGTTCGCATAGGATCCCGAAGGGATTAGTTCATCAATGGATCCCGGCAGCACAGCAATGGACACTGTTCTTAAAAGATCTTCTTGACAATTATCACCAAGACATCTGAAAACAAAATCTTTTCCTTTCGATCCGTAAATCATATTTAGATCGATTTCTTCTCCCTTATTTAGGGTGACTTCAAATTTATCGAATCTATCCGTGAAGTCAGGGACACTGCTTTTATCGCATGTTAAATACCATGGGGTATCTCTAAAATACGCCTCACTAGATCGGAACCATACAAATACGGTCGCCTTAAATGTATTCCGTTTGCGCTGAATCCATAAATTATAACGTTCGGATTCATATTGTATTCCTTGTTGTTCTCCTGAATAGTTGACATTATAATTAACGACAGTAGCATCAGCATAATCACCTTTAGCTTCAGCCATGAGACGATACAAGGGTTGGGCTTTTATATAAGTCTTGTCACCTATAATAGTGCCACCGTCTACCTTGAAATCATATCCTGAACCACCTTTTTGCCAGTTTACCGATTGTACTGGGAAGGCTAAAGTAACTGTGGCAGTAGGAAGCCCTTTAGCTTCCACGAAAAAGGTGAGCGTTTGATCAGCTTTAACCGATAATCCGTTCATATCGCCTTGATTGCATATTCCATTCCATGTTTCTGAATAAGCGAGTTTATTTGAGCTGGGCTGACGAGGCTGGTCTTGAAAGAAGAGATGAATCACTTTACCACTTGCATCTTTTATACCTGCCGTTATCAATCCTGCCTGACCGGTTATTCCATAATTAAAAGTTATGCGAGACAAATCGCTTCCAGGCTCAAACAAAAGTGTTGTAGGACTTGAGGTGGGTACTTCCAACTTTAAAGGAGTTTGACCAATTAGTATGGTGCCTGCCGCCTCGCGAGTCAATCCGGTTTCTTCATCGACAACTTCAATTTTAACAGTCGCTTTACCTGGGGCAGGAAAACCATTAGTCTGGAGAAAACCATTCCAACTAAAATTATAAGAGGAAGGCATTGGATCCAGAGCAAAAGGTGGTACTACCATCCCTGCAATACCATTAGAGAATGTGGTCTTAGCATCTTGTCCTAAATAAAATGTGGAAGCCGGATAAAGATTTGTGGTACCATCCGGGGCATCTGTAGGCAACAGTTTCATCACAGAAAATATTGCACGTGAGGGCAATTTAAAAGTCATTAAACCATTACTGCCTTTATTTACTAAAATCGTTAAATTACGGTTTACTATAACGGATTTTTCCTGAGGAAGATTCATTGTCCTTTCCATGATCGTATTTTCTTCGCAAGACATTGGCGCTACGCAATCAAACGACATCGGTTCTAATGAATTATATCCAATAGAAAACTGGAGATTATCAGCAATATTTTTGGTTTGAAGATTCCAAGTGCCATCACCATCATGCCAGAGATAAACCCCTGCAGCGGTTTTGTTGACTGGCACACCGGAAAAATAAGATGCCTTTAAAGACTGAGTAGGAAACTCTGCCATTGGTTGACCCAAAGCATCCGCTAGAAAAATATCTGCCCGAAAATGCCGCTCAGCACTTACTCCATCCCCTTTGGAAACTGGCCAAACCCCTTTTGGAGCGATAGAAAGACTTAAATCCATAGGTGATCCCGCACTAAAAGATGTTCCTGATGCAGGCAAACCTTTTAAGCTTACAGTGAAATCAGGAAGGACAGTAGAGGGAGTATAAAGGATTTCCTTTATGACCAAACCATCAATATTTTCTTCCTTTTGATGAGTTTTTAAACCTAATTGATAACTTCCCGTAGCTAATGCAGAAAGATTCCAATACCCTAACACTCCATCTATTGATTGTTCCAAATAAGATCGATTAGCTATACCGGCACTTCCACGACGTGATTCAGGAACAGTTATTCCTGTGGTTTTCCAAGTAGTCTGTCCTAGCGGCCGCCAAACCAATTCATAGTACTCCAATTTCCCTGAAAGAGCTGGATTCAATGCAAGACCACGAATAACCGTTTGCGATGCTTCAACAACGGCTGTAGGTGTAGCATCACTCGTTTTCGGATAGCTAATTTCAGATGGTCGTAAATCGACCCAAAACTGATGTGAGGTAGCAGATTTGTTACCTATCGCATCGGAAACTTCAACTTTTGCTGTCCAAACACCCTTACCCGTTGCAAGTAAATCCTTTGGCAAAGGTGTTGAAAATTTAGTTTCAGCAGAGTACGATGGAATCAAGGCTAATATGGGAGCGCCTGCTATGGGAGAAACTAAAGTTACCTTCATACGCGTAAGAAATGCGGAAGGATTTGTTTCTTGATTGGCTAAATCTTCATCCGGTTCAGTTATATCAAACAATACCTGTGGATTAGATGACATTGATTTCGATTGAAAAGTTAATTCATTAGTCTTAAGACCGTCGATTACCGGAGCTTTACGATCAACTCGAAAAGACCACAATCTGGTTTTATCTTCATTAATATTGCCCGCTTCATCGGTAACCGTTACACTTAAATCATAACTACCATCATTAAGCTTCCATCCCCCTTCATCAAGGGATTCTTCTAATGTTAAAACAGATGCGTTACCTAAAGACGATGTTGTAATAATAGGTAACATTTCAACGGGTATGACTTCTGTGCCACCTAGATATTTTCGAGTGAATGTCCAAGTAACTTTACTTTGCGCACTGGGAAGTATGGAACTAGCATCAGCAATTCGAAAATGAATTATTTGTCGGTTTGCCGAAGAAACCAAAGCTGTAAAATTATCCATTACAAATGATGGTGGCGTTAAATCCAAATACACTTGAGATTGGGCCTTTCCAAGGTTAAACCCTACCTTTGTATTTAATCCGTTCCAAGCGGTTTCAAATGCAGCGTTAACAGGCCCTGTTGCTAAAGTTTGCAGATTTTGGGCTTGCGCATAAGTTGTTTTGTCTGTTACGGTTTGATCAAATCCCTCGTAGGTTACTGTATATAACCCTTCTTTACTTATTCCTGAAGTATTTTTTCCATCCCAAAAAAAACTTGAGGTTTGCCCTGAATATCGTGGAAGTGGTTGGGATTCAAAAACTTTTATATTCGCTGCATCGAAAATACGCCACCTAGAAGTCGTCATTACTTGCAGTGGCGGATCCTGAAAACTATAGTCAAATCGCAAAGATGAGTTTGATACTAAATTCCAGGTTCGATTTGAAGGTGAAATTGAAAGTACAGGCGGAACATTATCTATAGAAAAAGGAATACGACGGATTTCCGTTGCTCCTTGAGAGGTAACTAGATGTGTAATGGGATCGACTTGCTGTGTAGCCAGTTGAATCTCCAACCACAAAGGCCCAGTTAGAGAGATTGAACCAGTAGTCCATTTATGTTTTAGTATAAATACATTTTTGCCCCAATCCGCTGTAGCTACATTATCGAAAGGAATCTGCGCAACTCCCGCGCCACCATCAATGGGTCCTGCACTAGTTGAACGAGGATAAATTCTGAAAAATGTTTTGTCTTTATTGGCAAACAAGTTTGCATAGGCCTGTAAATTTACCGACGCTTCAATAAGTGGTTTTGTTCCTGAAATAACAACATCTGGAAGCGGCCAATTCATAGTAATTAACGGAGGAGTTGCCTGAAAGGTGATAAAAAATCTTTGCGTATTACTCATTCCAGCTTTATTAAACATAAAAAGCGAAATCGTATTTTGACCATCGTTGTATACGGATGCTAATGGCCTGCCTTGAGCCAGTATTTTATCTGCTAGCAGAGATACTTTCCAATTTCCTTTAAAATCAATTGGACTTGCAACCCCTGTCAGAATAGTAGTCGGACCAGCCTCACCAAACGCCTGACGAATTACATCATACTTACCTGTAGTAGAATTAAGCTTCCAAGTCAAAACAAATTTTCCATAATTAAAATCGATGCTAAAAAGAGGCATTAAATCTGGTCGCAAGTCATCAACTACAAATTGAAACTCATCAGGCATTGTTGTAACTAAAGGGCTTGGTGGTAAAAAATAGGTTTTAGGATGTCGAACATCAATAGTGCTGCCCGGAGCCTTCCCCCATTCATCTGATTTAACTCCAATTCGTTCTTGCCAATTGAACTTGGTAAAATCGATTTCATTATTAGGAGAAACTATATCTGATTGTTTTACTTGGTATATAGACTTCCCACCTGCCACAATCCCCAGATTAAGTGAAATATTGTCTGAAGATGCGACACTACTCATGTTTGCATACGGTTTTTCCCAAAGCGCATCCTCGAGAAAAGAAACATCATTGCTGATAGTATTTCCTAATGGATCTTTTATCGAGCGAGTTTCTAACTTATCCGTTGAATGTACTGTTGAATAATCATGAGTAGTAGGCATCGGACTGAAATCTTTTAAGAAATCCAACGATAAAAAATCGGTCCAAGATTTTGCATTCGCAGCGGTCACTTGGTCATTTTTCCCTATAGTTTCACGTTGTCCTTTACCTGCCTTCGATTCAAGTACATATGCCATAGCCATTGAAGCAGGCCATTTCAACCACTTTACCCATGGCTGAGGTACTGATAATGAATTTAAAGCTGCATTAGCTAATACAGACTCTATCCAACCTTTAAACAAAAGGGATGGAAGTGCACCCGGCAGCTCTTCAAAACTTCCCGGTACGATTGCACTGCCATCAAGGGAAAAAAGATATCGCTTAAGGTCTGCATCTGGAAGCTGGAACGCTTTAACTGCATTACCCTTGCTGCTTGAGGCATTTACCGCGATAGTTCCTTGATTGGAAAAATTTAACTGAGCCGCACCACCCATTAGACCAGCAAGAATTGCATTAGAAAATTTTTGCTCATTAGGAGTGCGTACATAATCTTGCACACCTGAATGAAAAGTTGTCGCTAGAAGCCCTTCAAATGCCTTAGGATACAAAAGTCCAAATGGTCCCTCAGCATTTCCAATAAGCAAAGATGGATTTCCTGGTGAAACCAAACCTTCATTATGAAAAATTCGATAGGCGGGGTGGCGAAATCCATTCCCTACAGTAACATCATTATTAAGTTTTTGAATAGTTTGGTCTGGATTACTTGGACTCAAGTAACTGTTAGCACCGTTGCTATAGCCATATCCCATGCATAATGTATTTGCAAATGTTACTTTTGCAATCGGCTCTATTAAAGAAGTGAGCGCGGTGGAAATAATTATTCCCCATCCTATATCATCGCCCACCTTATTGTTCGACAAATAAAGAATTAGTCCTCCTAATGCGAATTGAGCAATATCTTGGGAAACTATTTTTATCGCTAGCGCGTCGTGATCTACTATTTCTTTATTTATATCAACGAGATACGATCCTTCATGTGGAGTATCAAGAGTGATTAATTTATCAACATCACCAGCATAAATAGGTGAATGCACATATTCTCTGGTAGTATTTCCTCCCATACTATGTGCTATGATAATATATCGAGAGGGCACTAATTCACGGCTCCCCGCACGCATATCCGTTAGCGAAGGATAAATACCTTTCGCGATTTTAAAATCACCAATCCATTTAAAAACATCAGGGTCTCCTGATTTGTCATTCGATTGAAACTTAAGAAGTTCTCCCTCGTACCATCGAATAACTGCCTGCTCAAAAAAACTTTTAACAGTATAGTTATGAACTCCTGTCGAAGCTTCAACTCCCCAAATTACTTTTCCATCTTTTGCTACGAACGTTGTTCGATCACCATCGCATTCGCGATCTAAGGAAAATGTCCGAGACGCCAACCAAGGTACTTCTTCGATTGGTGATCCGCTTGCATCTGGAAATGCTTGGGCATGTAATTCATTGATCGAGCGAGCGACATTTTTTTCTAAAAAACTCGTCACCCCATAAGATCTGAAAATATGTGCATGCCCACTTTCATCACTGCATGGTAAATCACCTTTGTGATTCTTCCTTGACGCCGGAGTAGATTTATAAAGGTCCCCTGTATTTGGATTAATTCCTGCGGCCATGATAATTAATACTTTGCCTATTGGTTCTTGGGGTTTCCAAGCATGGGTCCATCCAAATGCTAAAGTGATACAAAGAATAAAAATGCGCTTCATGAGAGTATTCCAATCCATATTTTTTGCACTTGGGAAATAAATAACAATACACTTTGCGAATTAATATTCATAAACGACCACTTTCCATTTTCGCTCGTCATTGGAATTTTCTTCGCTTAAGCTTGCAATAATACCAGTCCCAGGAATTAGAATGGAAATTTTTCTTCCTGTAAATTTACGCTTCACATACTGAGGAAACCCTTCAAGCTGGGATAAGATTGTGGCTGATCCCCGACGATAGTTTTGTGGAATAAATTGTGTTTCCAAATAATATGCCATTACAGGATTTTCGTAATGCCGAGATTTAATATTGACTTTTACTGGAACTGAAGTTTTCCAAACTCCTCTCGCAGTATATTTCTCTCCCTGTGGACCAGGTACTTGACAAGACAGTTCAGCTGATGAATCAAAAATAGAAGTACTTCCTATTTCAGGTGAGGTTTTGGGGAACTCCCAACCTAAACCAGAAGCAGATCGAAGATCAAAAGAAGAAGAAATAACGCCATTATCAAAAAGCTTATAATTATTCCAATGACCATCATTCGAAAATCTCGATTTTTCTCCACTGCCAGTAGTGATTTCCGTGGAGAAAACACTACCCGAATCCCCAGCAATACATTCCTGATTTCTATTCGTACTAAAACGGTCTCCGAACTGTGCCCATGAGATTAAGGTATCTATTGATAGTGGACCCTGTGAAAGAGAGTAACCTCCAAGCCATCCATTTTTTGCGGCCTTATCTGATCCAACTTGATCAAGGAAAAAAAATGTAGTCTTGCCGCTATCAACCTTACAAGCCACCCCAGATAGATGCCAAAGGCCTTGAGCGGACAAGCCCGATAATAAAATAAAAGGAGCCAGAGCAGTAATAAGAATGCGGCGAATCATTGATTCACCTGAAACAAAGCGTCCCCAAGATTTTTTGGTTTGATAGCGCTAAGAATTGAAACAGTTACATTCGAAACCGCCCCTTTGGAATGCATAACAATTTCAATTTTTTTGGGAAACTCCCCAGAACTCCCTTTGCTGTATTTAATAATTGTATTAGTTGTGTCATCATCTTTGGAAACTTCATCAATTCCAACAATCTGTTTGAAATTTTTATCGTACTTGACTATCCTTGCCTTTACAGTGGTATCACTACCAATAATCATTTTTAATTCAAAAATACCATCACTCTTAGAAACTGGCTGAGTATACTGCCCCTTCCTCAATATATCTGAATTCGGATTAGTCACATTACCTACGGAGTTCAAACCCATAGGGGCCTGATTCGGATAAACAACTTTGCCAGATTTAACATCCTCTACTTTGTACTGCAAACCATTCTTAGTGAATCTTTGGGTTCCCATAGGACTTTCTAATTCAACCCAAGTCTTATTTAGGCTTTTAGTAATCAAATGCATTTTTGTTGAAGAACTAAATGTACCGGACGCTGCAACAACTTCAACTCGCATATCAAGCGTATCAGTTACTGGATGGGATACAAGCGCCTGCTGTATATCGTCTAAAGTTAATGCAGAAATAAATAATGGAATACCCAGAAGGGCCATCAAAACGAGTCGCATACTTTGTCCTTAATTAAATGCTATAACGGAACTGAAAAAAATATATGTATAAATTCTTAAATGTCAATAAAAAAATAATTGATTAATAATTCTAACCTTTTTCGCTTTCTAATGAATTATTCATCGTCCCCATAACGCAATGACTTCAGGGTATCCCTGTCATAATAGGATTTTTTACTAGTGTAATATATTAGTGATCACGTACTCTTAAGTATTTAGTACATATACTTTGCGAAAATTTTCTTCATACATTTTGCTTACAAAAATGGTTTTTCAAACTTTGAATCTGCCTGAAACAATCAAATTTTGGCGATTAATGGCAATAGAAAAAGAAAAATTTTAAAAAAACATTGGGTAAAATCGATGTGTTCTAAATCAAAGGTGTCTTTATTGGGTGATAAAACTTAGGGAAATCATTTTTCATGCTGAATCACATTACTCAAATTTTCAGCTTCAAAATGAACATTACTCCGCTGATTCCTTTTGGCCTCTGCTTGATAGGCATCCACCGCAATCAGAGCAGCCTTTGTCTGAGCCACATTCAAAGCCATATGCATGGCACTTTCCATCATCTCTAATCTTTTAAACTCAATTTTATTTTGTAGAGACAAAAGGTCGGCCAAAGTAGTTGGTGATGACGTTTCCGAAGTGTTTTGTTTTATGGGTTTAGGAATATTATTTGTAGGAGTCGGGACTTTATCCGCATCCGTTGCGCTATATAAATCCCTAATTATAGGGACAGGTTTATTAGAAACGCTTCTATCTTTTGATTTCGGCAATTTATCCTTTGAAGCCAAAGCCCATTCTGCATTAAGGTCTGCCAAATCTTTTTGATGCATATCCAATTCAGACGATGCCGTGCTTATCTCCCCTCCCAAGTTTTGCGCCATATCCATCAAAAAAGAAATCTGTCTATCAAGCACTGTTCCTCCCACAGCAGGGTCTCTTATTTCATCTTCTAATTGAAGAATATCTCCCACAAGTGTTTGATACCTTATACTCAGCGAATTTTTTGTATCGGGATCATTGGTGGTTATAATTTCCGCTTGAATTGAAGATAATTCGCTTTGTTTACTTAAGAGACTTAGCCGCTTTGCATTTAAGGCTATCTTGCGAATTTTATCATGATTATTTTCATAATCTCGACTTAAGTAATATGCTCGTAATACCTCTTTAATTTGGCCTTGAGAAGCATCATAAGAAAGACCTCGCTTCACCTGACTGTAAAAGCCTACTGTCATTCTTTCATCCAAGGTTTTAAGCACACTATTAAATAAAATATCAGTGAAGTCGCTGGTTTCTTCGGTAACTAAGCCATTGGCTCTATCTAACCATGCGGCCCAAGAATCCATGCTATAAGGATTAATATTCGAGAGTGAACCAAATTGTCCTAGCATCTTATCCGTTTCATCTTTAAGGTCATCAAGTCTACGTGACATACTTTTAGCCAAAACAATTTCTTTATTCACGGCTCGAACTAAGGTGGCCGTTTGCACATAGCAATTAATCGCACCTGTTACAAAACCAATTTCCGTTAAGGATGGCAAATACTTCGTTGCCTTTTTTAAAATCGATGAACTCTGTGCGAACAATTGCATGTTACCTAAAAGCAAAATCAGAAATAATCCTCGCATATATGCTTTCACGGTTCACCTTCTTTCAATTGGTCCTCGACCCAAGTATTTTTAAAAACTGGATGTACATCGAATTGTTTGGATATAGCTCCTGGATCTCGGTCTTGATAAGCTTGACCCAAAGCCTGCGGACTACCAGCTAAATTATGCGTCACATAATCTTGCATGGTTAACCAGTCACGTGAATCCGATTGAATAGCTATAAGCACGGATCTTAAACCCGATGTCGAAGCTTCTAGTGATTTAACTTGAGTGTTACGTGTCTTTTGAATAGCAAGCCGTGTCAATGAAGATAAGCGAATATAGTTGGAAGTATTATCTCCTCCTCTTCCTAAAGCCGCTTGGGCATCCTTTAAAGCTTTATGGGTATTCTCTCTATCTCTATCATTAATTGTTTCAATCTGTGCCAATGAACTGCCTGTTTCACGATAGATATATGCCAAGGTTCTTTTTCCAGGTCCATCCATAAATCTATCTAAGTCCAAATTCAAAGCATGAAGCGATGTTTCAAAATGCATTAGCTCATTACGAAATTCGTTTGCTGACCAGTCGAAATAGCGCATGGCTCTTGTGGGATATATCATAGTGATATTCGTTGGCCTGATTTTGGAATATTCTAAATTGACGAAGTAATCCACAAGTAACCCGCCTGATCTTTTAAATCGCGAATAGGCTCTTTCCAAAGCTCTTCGTGAATCACGTATCTCGGCTAATATATCCATTAACCTTTTCCATTCTATATAAGATTTATAAAAGGCATAAGCCACTTTCGCACTTTGCTTCACAGCAACCATATTCTCTAATCGTTTTGCAGATTCATATATATAGGGTTTATCTTTTTGATTATACAGCCACTTCATAGCCATATCTAAGCCTTCTGCGACTGCGATATAATAAGCAATACGTGCTACTGCTTCACTTTTATCTTCAAAGGTTACGGGATCTCTATCATGCAATGATTTAAGGTCGGTATGGGCTTCACGGGAATTCAAATTATAAGTATCGGCAGAAGACAGTAATTTTCCACCTTCCATATGTATTTCATCCATCCATTCCCCAACCAAGTTTTGACCATCATCTACACTATTTCTCCAAAACACATTGGATATATGAATAGTCCCAACTTGTTCAGGATCACCATGATTATTAAAAGCATATAATCCATAATCCCAATAGACGCGGAAGTTGTAGTCTTCGATATTGCTACCAAATAAGTTATCGGTCCAATCTCGACCATTAACCCACACTTGAACCCTTAAAGGTCTTCCACTTAATGATTGCGATAAAAATGTTCGTGCGGATTTATATTCCAAATATTTATCAGAAGCATTTAAAACTTTGATGGGGCGATTAAGGTCTAAAGGATTTGGTACGGTTATGCTTAACTCTAAGCTGGCGAAATTAGCCTGTGCTTGCAATGGTTCATTGGGATTATGCTTGGAATTCTCGGGTATTTGTATGTTACCCGACCCATCGAAGGTAATTTGAAAGAGATTAAGTAAGGGTACAATGCTCCCATTTATTTTTGAATCAAAAAGACTTTGCATATCATTCACTACCACATGGATTTTCGGATTGATAAGGTATTGATTTCTCTTAGGTCCAGACCAATCGAATAAAGATTTGGGTCCATGACGAAAACCATAGAAGACCGTGTTCGCATCAAACGGATCCATAAAGTCTTCGGTACTGGGATTTAGGCGTTGCCCCTGTTTATCATAATAGGCAGGTGTTTCAGGCATTATATCGGTGGATAAATCTTCATGGTCAATGGTTCCATCAGGATTCACCGATTTATAAACGGGACTGGCATTTACTTTAGAAGCCACATAATCGCTATAATTTATGCGTCCACTGGGGTCTGGTGTGAAATGATTTTCTTTTAAATCTTTTTCCACACAAGTTTGATACAAGGTGAAATAAGTTCTTTGATCGGGGCAATCCACAAACATAGGAGGATTTGAGTTTTCTGGTTTATCGGGAGCAATGGGTGTCCAATTATTGTTACTCTCGATTTTTGCCATATTTCTATCATCGCCATTAAAAGGGAGATCCGAACAGCGACACTCCGTATGCCATTCCAAAAACTGACGATTTTGTAATACTTCATCTCTTTTAAAAATCTTTGAACCATAACGTATGTCCGGCTGAAAGATTTCTGTTTCTTCTTTGGGCACCAAAGACCTTCTGGAAAAATAAAGTTCATCGGAAGTTGTATATCCATAATGCTTAGCCTCTGCCCCATCGGTAAAGCGTCCGTAATAGGCATAGACTTTTCCAGGCTTTCCAAAAAGCTTTATAATAGCGGGCCACCATTTACCATCGACGATTATCATCCCTACATCCAATTGTTTCCAACCATTGGCTGTTAATGTCTTTTTTATATCATTCAATAAAGTTTGAGTGGTTAATACCCCATTCACTCTATTTTGTCCTGTAGTCTTAAGATAGGGAGAGTATGTGATATCGGGATTAGTCGTTAATTGATATTGTTTAGCGTAAGCCCCAAATTGCAAACCTGAAATTGTGGGTGGAAGAATTTTTCCATTGCTTTGGAAAAAAGCTTTAACCTGCATAGCATTATTTTCTTCTAAGGGGATAAACATGATGCCTGGAAGTGCCGAGATAATATTATTTGCCAACCGACTCCATTGACCCGATACAGGGGTATACCATTGATTTAAAAGCACAATATTCCAACCGCTTAATGCTTCATCGGTGGTACGAATTATTTGCTGGCAATCTTGCTTACTTCCTTTAATAGTTGCCGATAGTGTCTTAACATCCCCATCTGAATAAGGAATAAGTTTTTGGCTTAAAAAAAGCTTGCCTTGATACGGCTGAACTGGAGTTGTGATGATATTACCCTTAGCACCATTGGTTAAAATATTAGCTGGCCAATCGGGGCAAGAGGTAACAATGGATGCGGTTGGCAAAGCCTCAGATGCGTAATAATCTGATGCCATGCAATTGCAGGAAACTTGAGAATAATTCAAATCAAGCATCATGCATATAAGCATTCCTATAAAAGCAACTTTGTTGCTACTAAAAGCGGCCATGGATAAGCTCCTCCAAGACTTCGGGAGTTACGAAAGTGGCATGAAGGCGTTTCTTTACCTTTTCAATTTTCTCCTTGTCTTTGGCATTAGTGGTGGAAAACCAATAGTCGTAGGGTGATGGGCGTAGACGTAAACTGCCTTTGTATATGGGGGTCATCATATAATAGTCTGCAAACTCAGGAGGATTAAACTTTAAACCTTGTATGCATTGATAGTCATATTCATTCATGGTATGCGTGTGCGAACCTGTCGCCTTAAGATGCGAAAGCGATTCAAAGGAATGGCTCGCTCCACACATAAAGAAATGCGTAGTATTGGTTAAGAGCGCGGGACCAACGGTAGAACGTAAAATATCATCATAGGATTGGGTGACACAATAAATAAATCCCCCATGCTTTCGAATGGTTCTCCATATTCCTTCGACGGTGGCGGTTAATCCCCCACCTGATAACTGAGCCCAGGCTTCATCCAAAATCACCATTTTGCGAAAGCCACGACCGCGAACGCACATATCATATGTGAAGCGCGTGATAATTAATGTGAGAATGGTTTCTAGATCGGGATGTTCACTTAACCCTTCTAAATCAAAACAGAATACATCCACTTCCTGCATGGAAGTGGTAGCACGAAAGAAGCGAGCATAGATTCCGCTTCCGATATATTTACTCATTTGTTCATAGAGATTATGAAAACGCTCTTGCATATAGGTTTCCGCAAAGCGTTCTAAATTAAGAGTATTACCTTCATTGTTACTTGTTTCTAAAAATGCTTGGCGCAGCGATTCAGAAAGTTTGCCTTCTTCGGTTTTTGAAAGTCGACCCTGTGGGTCATCCAAACACATAAGTGTTATAACTTGAATAAGAAAACTTTCTTTATAGGCATCCACCCCTCCATTTAAATCGGGTACTACTCCACCCTCCAGAGATTCACGAATAAATAAAGGTCCATCAAAAAAATTAACGGTGAAGCCTGCATCACCCACGAACTTAAGTTCGATGTATCGACCCGTCGGTAAATTCATCACAAGATTACGGAAACTACCTTGTCCAGGACCCCCTTTGTCGATAAGGAATACTTTTCCATTGCCCTTCAAATGATTCATGATGAGATAATTCGTAAGGAATGATTTACCACTTCCAGACCCACCGCAAATAATCCCATTCCAAGAAGGGTCTCTGGGGTCCATGAGATCAAATGTCATGAGTACATCATGGGTATTATGAAAATAAACTGGAACCTCTGGAGGCTTACCTTCTGGGTTACGGTAAAAGGGTGGATATAAAAGCGGTAAGAATGGCTCGGCATTCATGGATATAAGCCGTGAAGCGATGCGATTAAGATGAACGGCAAAAGGGGGTAACGCGTGAAAAGTTGCCTTATGATTATGTGTATCCCGCTTTAAAATCATTTCTTTGCCTCGAAAGACATTGGTCAAGGTTTTTAATTGGCCCTCTAATAAAGATTCATTCTCTGCAAAGGAGTGAACGACATAGCTTAAATCAAGCAATCGCCCACCTTCTTCTTCAATGGCAAGTAGGGCTTGATCTAATTTTTCCTTTTGAACCATTAAGTCTTTAACCAGCTTTTGAAAGAGTCCTGAATAGACGCTAATACGAGATACCATAGCATTAGCTTTACGTTTGGCTTCGGCTGGGTCCGGTAACCTTAATGTTGCTTGAACTAGAAAGGGCACGGACTTTAATTCTTCGCTGTATAGTAGAGTGGAAAAATCGGGGGTTGCATTTTGTGGAAACCCGGTCGTTCTTAAACTTAAAGCCCCATGAAAATTTCCTCCATAATAACTAATGCCCTTTTCTCCTCTGGAAAATATGTCGGACACAAGTAATGAGGAAAGATCGGTTGAGTTATTTTGCGTAGAATGATTTAGCAATAATCCCAAAAACTCCATCACTCCTTCGGTGGATAATTTGACACAAGCCCCGCCAAATCGAGAACGGATTTGATCAATAGCTGAATCCAAAATATCCATACCTGTGCGAATTTCTTTAAGCATCATGGGCGAAGATAGCTTAGGACGAAATACTTTAGCGGTTAGCCTATCCTTTAAAGAGGTTTTTTCATTGGCTTCAAATTGCAATGGCAAGGTGATAGAAAAGAAAGGATTATATTCCGGTGATGCATAACCATTGATGCGTTCCATTCTTTTTTCTTCTAAAAAATTCATTACCGCATGTTTGCTTTTAAGATGTGAAGGAACGGTATAATCCTTGAACTGTTTGACTAGGTAAACGGATACCATAGAACCTGATGGCAAAGCAAAGAGACTGCGCACAAAGCTGGATAATTCTTCTTCCAAGCTTTGTACATCTTTAAGATAAAAGGGTGGGAAATAACAGACTGCGGTAACAGCATAGGGTAACTCGGTGATGACTGTACCCTCTTGTATGGTCAATACTTTCCAAACATCTTTTAAAGTTGAATGAATGCGAAATCGGTGATTGTGAGAGGCATTCATGGATGCAACGCTTTCAAAATGAATGGGGCTTGATAAGCGTCCATTAGTATTCCATCATTGATAAGACGATAATTCCCTGGATACAGATGGCAATAGTTTTCTCGGGTTCTAATCATGGATGCATGAAAAGACACACCTTTATGGCATAAGTCACGAATATACCCTTGAACCTTGAGCATTAAGTCTACCAGAGATGAACCGAACAGTAACACATAATGTTTAGCCAAAACTTTTCCTTTAGGATTCGGTGACTTTTCTGAAATTTTCAAATCCAAAGCAGGAAATCCTTTTTCTTTTGTCTGCCCCTCTTTACGGAAAAACTTTAGAAAGCTTTGATAGTCTTCTGTCTCTACATCCAATTTTGAAAGGCCTTCTGCATCAGGTCGGTGAATACAAGTGGCGGCTAAATATTCAAGGCCACTCGTGGCGAGGTCATTGGTGGGATGAAACATTTCGCAATATTCAGGAAACATAAAATCATTGAACTCAATGAGTAATGCAAGCCGCGAGGGTTCTAAAAGGAGATAGCTGAGATTATAAGTTATAGATTCGGAACATTTAATATTTCCTTCACTGATGCGTATCGGACCCAAGACTTGTAATAGTGGACTGGGATTGGAAAGCAGATTTAAATTCTTCGACTCTCCTTCTACCGAGTGCAATAAAGTTTCATAAGAATCACGCGTGGAATATTGCAAGCTTTCCAATTCATGATTTAATGAATGCCTTTTAATCAAAGACACAAATCCTCGCAAAGGCGAGAACTGATAACGATAAGGGACTAGTGAAGAAAGAGCTAAAAAATGATTGGCTTCGCCACTTGGCAAATGATGTGAATAAAGTTGTAAACCCGAAGAATAAGGCAAGCCATTTAAAACATTGTCGAAATGAATGGATGTAAGTGACTTCGCCTGAAACAAACAAGACAACACTCCATTTTCAAGTAAGGTATAATGCAAATCTGAAGCCAAGGCATGAACTGGATAAGCTTCTGAAGCAGGAATAACTCCCGCCATACCGCGTTCTTTTAATGCAGGCCAAGCATTATCAACGGTGATAAAATGGGTTTTCATGATGAATATTCTCCCTATTTGAAGAGCGAGTAAAAGGCTGTGATATGTGAAATGGCATTTGATGCTTGCCAACAATGGAATCAGGAATTGCTCGGTTATAATACCAAGTCACAAGAAAATCTTGCTCGCGAGACTTGGCATGGATGATGACAACATCGACCGATGCCACAAGGCAAAGGCCTATATAAAGCGGCCAGGCTGTGATGATACCAAATATGGCAAGAACGCTTTGTAGGAATAAAGGAATGAGCAGGGCAAAGAATAGAGATACGCCCCACTCGAAACGATTGAGCTTTAAAAAGGTGGGCTCGGCTGAATGCAATGGTATGATTTTCATTTTTTCGTTCTTCACTTTTTAATTCGTGAATGTGTCAAACTCAGCCTTGCCCGTAACCCATCCGAGAAAATTCGCAGCACCTAATGCAATCACTGCAACAACAATTACACCAATGATTTTCTTAGCGGCTCCTTCATCACCCCCTATCCAACGAATGGCATAATAGATGACTGCCAAAATAGCGAGGCCTGCAATAGCAGCATTGGCAATAGTGACAAGGTTGCGAATTGGATTTGTGATTTCCGAAGTTGCAAATCCTGCTTGTGCATTAGAAACTCCCAGCAATAAAAAATAGGCAATTGCCATAATGAGTAAGCTACGACGATGTATTAATGAAGCAAAGTTATCCAGTAAGGATATGAGGTTATGGTGTTTTGTTTGGTTTATAAGTGCGGTTTTCATGTGAGTCTCCTTTGTTGTGTCTTGGTTGTACCTTGGTGGTGAATAGTATTTACATATTATTTAAATACTATTTTAATTATACGCCGCACACATTTTGTTAAAGAAATATTTTGACTTTAGATTTTTACGATTTAGAGAAGTAGTCGCTACCTTGAACCGAACCCATGAAATCCGGAAATGGGGAGAATTCGAGGAAACTAAAGGCATTCATTAAATCATGAATTGGAAAGTTCTGCACAGAAAGGCACCTGGCAGTTTTCATCAATTTTCGTATTTTAACTCTGTAATTGGCTTTAACTCTGTAGTTGGCTTTAACTCTGTAGTTGGCGGTGGAAGGATATTCCAACCACCAAATAACCCCTGGGAATGCGTAGGTATCCCGATTGCTTACACTCCCAATCTAGACAGGACTCTCTTTTAGAGTCCCGTTCCTCATTCCTCAAGCTAGCGAAATATTGCAAATAGAAGCGAGATGATGAGTCGTAGAATGGATGGGCTCTTAAGTGAATCCATGTCCATTTTAAAATGGGTAGTAAACCTTGTTATGTAACTGTGGAAATAAATTTTACTTATGGGGTATTTTCAAAATATTTTTCACAGCTTCAGGTGGCTTTCCTGACCAAGGATTAAATGGGTCTTTGACAACAGAAATCAAAGCAAAACGAGCAAGTTCCTGTGGTTGCACATTATTTGCTTCAGCCGTTTCACGAAAGAGTTCAATATAACGGGGATCAAGCATGACCTGAAAAGGTTTCTTTTTGATCTCAATAGAGGGACGACCCACGCTATTTTTGATTTTCTTTTTCGGTTTTGATTTAGAGATTTTTTTCTTCATAGCTTAAATATACGAAATTTCATTCATTATTTAAATATTTTTTAAATAGCCTTTAAATACTTGTTAAATAAGCGTTTTTATTTGTTTCAGATATGAAAAATAAATTTCCTATTATAAATTTCCTATGAGGTCCTTGCCAAATGATATTCTTCACGCGCCGCTTCCCATACTTCTCTAGCCGCATCAGCATTCATGATGACAATACCAATACCTACCAGTAAATCAGGCCAAATGGAAGAATGGAAAAATGTTATAAGACCCGCCATAACAATGGCCACATTAGCAAATACATCATTACGAGCCAATAGAAAGCGCAACGATGAATTCTAAAACGAAATAACCAAGATTTAAAAGCATTACGAGACGAATAACTTGGTTTAAAGATTTTGGCATCTAATTATATCCTTGATTAATTCTAAACCATTCCCGTTTTTAGAAAACGAGTAAGCATGAAAATAAAATAATTAAAAAAGAAAGCGAGGGTCACGGGAAGAAGGTTCCCGTGCAGCCCTGCGGCTGTGAAGCGAAACCCATTAAGGATCTAATCCTAAGTGTTAAATCAATGCTTTACTTAATGCATTTAAGCGCTATTTCTAAAGCACTATTTGGGCTTAAATTTTCAAATTTGATTTTATCGGTTTCGATCGGTTTCGTTTGGTCTTTGATAAACTTGGAGTATTATACTTGCTGAAAATAGATCGAGTATTTGCCATCCGCGTCTTTTTATTTGTGAAAGATGATAAAGAAGACCTTGCGTTCTCCTTTATTTTATTGACTAGAATGGCAAGTCCTCTTCTCTTAATTGTGCGGGAATCTCTGTCACGTCTTGTCTTTCGATACGATTCAGAAATAAAACTTCGTTAGCGTAAATTTTCGCGCTGGTATGTTTTACTCCTTGTTTTTCCCAAGTTGAATAATGAAGCGACCCTTCTACTTCTACAAGCTTACCAGATTTCAAATACTCACAAACAATCTCAGCGAGTTTTCCGAAACAGACCACTTGATGCCAATCGGTTTTTTGTTTGTCCCCATATTTATTAGTAGTGGCAATGGATATATTGGTAACCTTATTCCCATTTGGCAAAATTTTTAACTCTGGATTTTGACCAAGATTTCCTATGATGATGATTTTATTTTTTGATACTGACATTTTTATTTCCTTTTTTGTGAGTTGATTTATAATCGGCTCAACCCTTTGCCTTTTGTACCTAAATCCGGGTACAAGTCGGAGTTTCTTTGAAGTTTTTTTAAGTTGTTTAGTATTCGTCACATTCATAAATATGAGCGCAGTCTTCTTCCAAGCGGATAATTTCTGATTTGAGAAGTCGAGCAAGATTTTTGTTACCCTGGCTTAAAGCCTCATAGAGTAAAGTTTTTTTCTCTTTTATTTTTTCTTCGGCTTCTTCCATCATCTCTGATAGTTCGCTTCTAGTAGGCATTATCTCTTCATGAGTGCTTTTTTCGAGTTCTGACTTGGAGACCCCATTACTTAGAGTTTCAAGGCTTTTGCTTTTCAAAAGGGGGATTAAAATTTGTGCTTGGTTTTTCATAGTGTTTCCTTTTTTAGTGTGCTTTCTTCTGAGACTTGACCGTATGACCCACGTTTTGCGAGGGGATAAGCAGAACTGAAAGCGGGAAGTGAGGGACGTGTCCTGAACCCAAAAAAAATCTTGGGTCCTGTAGCAAAGCGAAGGGTGAGGATTATTTTTGAGCCGCTTGTGCCATTATTATTAAGGGACAGTTCTTCGTTAGGCCTTGGGGGCCGACCCCGCCTGGGTCATACGTTCATGTTGAAGAGCACACTAAATGGATTAATGAGAAATTGCCAAACACATTCCCCGTTGTGGAAATCAAAAGCCTTATTATGAATTTGAAAATCAGAATAATTTCTGATTAGAAACATATAGGTTACGGTTTTAACTCTTTATTTTAAAGATTGAAAACCAAGGGTCGCGGGAAGCAGATTCCCGCGCAGCCCTGCGGCCGTGGAGCAAACCATAAAAAGAACATAAAGCAAGTAAGGCAAGTAAATCATTTCTGCTTTACTTGCCTTTATATACCCTGTGTGAATATTTAATTATTTCTTCAGCTCAATAAGTCCATCAATGATACACATCAAATCATCACAATAAACATTTTGCACGGTCTTTGAAACCATAAAAACTTGATCCGTGAAATTCCCTAACTGTATCGTATAAGTATCCGAATACATTAAATACACTCTGACCACTCCTTGAAATAATAGGCCAGTAACTTCAAAATGCAGCCCTGCAAAATACCCACCTTCTTTTACGGCTCCTTCTCTTAAACACTTGGCCGAATTGGCACCCCATGCAAACCAAGCAGAAGGATCCACAAAGTCAATTTGATTTTTTATTTCTTTGGCTATGTCTAACTCGTTCATAATAAATACCTTTCCTATTAAACCTGAACCGTAATGAATTCATTTTGATTTTCTTGATGGGTTATGCCTTGAATATGGTCAGCCGCTCTTTGCGCTGCTTGTGCCGCTTGCACCAAATATTTTTTATTCCCTTTTAATACCCGTATCCAGCAATTAAGATAAGCCGAACTATTTTCTAAGGTAACCGGAGAGATCCCAGTAATGCCACAAAGGAAAGCCGCTCCCATTTCTGCCACCAATTCCTCTTTGCTGTATTCATGCGATGCGAATTTATTCGGGTTGGTAATGCCCTCTCTATTCAAACGCTTTGCATGACCTGTGCTGTGACAAAATTCATGAAATAAGGCCGAGAAATAAAATTCGGATGATTCGAAAGACTCTTTTTTTGGCATATTGATAATATCAAATACTGACGAATAACAAGCCCTTTGAACATTATGCACTACCTCTGGGCCATTGTGATAACCGTTTACAATACTTTCACAAGCTTCATGAGTCAGGAATTCGCTTTTTACATATTCTTCATGTAAAGGAAAATCAATACCCTCAATTTGTTCCGCATTAAAAACAGAATAATATTTTGCAAAGGCTTGTTTTTGATTTTCTTCTGAACCGTCGCAATTATTTTTTTTATCAATAAAATTCCAATAGATAACGGGTGTACTCTTTTCCCCTTTTTTAACATGGCCTCCCAGTTCTCGCGTTTGTTTATAAGTCAACCAATAGGGACTTAAATAACCCATAGCGGACAAAATGAAAACATTAATGCCCCTATATTTTTTCTTAGACAAAAAGTTTTCTGGGAAAGCATTTGCACTCGCCCACGGTTTTCTCCAAGGCACATTCCCAGCTTCCAGTTGAGAAATGATTTTATCCGTTACCAATTGGTAAACATCAATTTTCCCCTTTCTCTCCATTTGATTTTCTTGAAGGCTGTTCAGGGTCGAAGTTTGATTTTCATTTGCTTCGAGGGCGGTGGTTTTAGTGTTTTCGTTTTTCATGATATTTCCTTTCGGCTGTTATTTGATTTCCTAGTTAGGAGTCCAAGGGCCACAAAGAAAGCGAGACACGCAGGTATCATGTGGTGACGGGCAAAGCCCGGCAGCTAAGCAAAATTTTCTTGGCAAATAAATTTGGGGGAAACCATTTTTTAAATGGGGGAACCGAAATTATTTAGTGAGGAAGGATGACGAGCGGCCCATAAAATTTGGATTAGCAACAGGATACCGAGTATCGAGTGTGGCCCCTTGGCGACTTAGGAAATCACCGAAAGGATGAAAAACAAAACACCCGAAGGAGAAGCATTTAAAATAAAGTTTGTAGGGTAGCAGGCCTGCCCTACCCCTACCCTATCTCAAAATTCAAGGGTCCGGGTCTGCGGTGAAGGGGTAGAAAAGGACCATAGTCAGTTTAATCTTACGGGTTCACCCTATAAAAGGGTTACCCCTAGTCAGAGAAGCAACGAGAATGATGTTCACGGATTGAATAAAATCCCGTCGCAGCTACGATTAGATGATCCAATACCGTGATACCCATGATTTTACCGGCATCCACCAATTTTCTGGTTGCATCCAAGTCAGAAGGGCTAGGTTCTAAATTACCGCTTGGATGATTATGGGCTACGAGAATCGAAACGGCATTGTTTAGAATGGCTCCTCGAAAGGTTTCACGGGGATGAATCTGACTTTGATTTGCTAGGCCCACCGTGACTTCACGAGCCTCTATCACTTTGTGGCAACCGTCTAAATCTAAGACCATGAAGATTTCCTGAGGAGATATCCTAATCTTGGAGAGTGCAGGGAGAGCATCTTTTGGCACCCTGATTTGCGGCCTTTGGGTGAGATAGGATTCAGGGAAATAGCATCCGAAAGCATCGCGGACATAGGTAACCCCTTCGATAATTCTTTTACCATCATTGCGTTTATTTTTGCGAAGTTTTTCTGGGGTGAGGATGAGTGATTCTTCTTCATTTTCATTATTGTAATTAAGATTTTCCATTTGCTTTTTTCTTTCCTTGCCCGAACCTTTTCCGGTTCAGTGCGTTGATGTGAACGCCAGAAAGCGGGGAAAACGGTTTAGCAAGGAGGTTGCCCGTGGCCGAAAAAGAATTGGGGGAAACCATTTTTTAATGGGGGAACCGATTGTTTATCGCCTCCGTGTCCAAAGCTTGCGCATGGACTGCTTAATACCGTTTAGCCAAAGAAAGATGTTGCGAAGAAACAAGCTTGCGTGGCGACCCCAGCCGCGTCACACAACCCTGAACCGGTATAGGGCAAAAAGGATGAGAAAACGAAAACCGCATGCTACACTAAATGAATTATTGCTAAGTCATCCGAATAAAAACTGAATGCATTAAAGCAAACGAGGGGAATACTTGAAGGTTAGGGTCAAAAATCTATAAAGAGGTGCTGCTATAATCCATTTCTCACGGGTTAATTTAAATACTATTTATATATTATTTAAATTAACCACACAACCGGAGGCAAATCATGGAAAACGTCAAAGTCACCCCAGCACATGGAGAAGGAAAAATCAAAGCAAATGTCACTGTCACCGAAGGACGGCTGACCGCACAGTTTACTTTAGTCGAAAGGGATGGGAAATATTATCTCAATAATCCCAGTAAATTCGTAGAGTCCTTAAAAGGAAAAAAGGTGAGGGATAAAGCGCATTCAGGGTATATAGACCAAGCTTTTATCACGGACCCAGATTGGATTGAAGTGATTAAAGTCTTTGCCATGAAAGAGGTAGGAATATCTATATAATTTCTGCATTTACATTCTTTGATTAGGGAAGTCAAACGCTTTCCTAACTTTTTTTAACCCGCTTTACCCAAAACCACCACTCAATTCCCTTCAAATCTAAAGGTTTTCTTGGATTAAGAATGAAAATGATCCTTCCTTAATAGCAATGTGAAGCTAGTGTGACTCTTGGAACAAAATCTCAGGACGGAAAGAAAATATATTTTAAATATTTGTACTTGCTTTAAAAAAAGAGAGTAGATTAAGTAAATGCTTTCTTACTATATGTCTACTACTAATAGTAATATTGAACGCAGCTCATCTCCCGTAAACACAAAGGCCCTCAACGCTTTCAAATGGAAAAGTCATGGTTATTAATAAACTAAAAGAATCACCCGAACCCGATAATGATAAGGTTAAAGCACTGATCCAAAAAAGGCTTAAAGAAATTCATCAACGTGAATGCCATACGCTTAATGTAGACCTTCGATCCTTTTATGAATCGCAAGAAGCCATATTAGAAGAAGTGCTTCTTTTGGCAAAAGGTAATGGAAATGATAAAAGTCTTATTTTTATCATTGACTACTGCATTGAAGAAAGCCAATGGTATCACAAACTATCCACCAACCATGGACTTAAATCTTATTACTCTCTTCGAGTGAGAGTCTTGCGGAGTGCCTTGCGCCTCATTCGCGCCATTAAGCATCCCAAAAAATGGTTGCGTAGGAAAAGTCGATCTAAAACGTAAATCGATAAACTACTTCATACGATTTATAAAATATTTTTATAAATCGCAGAAAAAAGCATCATTGATTTTTTTATTTGCCAAGATGCTTTTTAACATTAATCACCAAAACTCCGACTGCTTGAACAGCTTTGCGTAATTGGTCCTGCGTAACATTTAATGTTTTCGTCCAATATTCTAATTCCCATTTTTCATTAATATTTATTTTGGTGGGGTCCTGCGGTCTCAGTATATTTAGATTATCTGGCATACTATGTATCCTTAATATTTAAATTGATGCAATATCGCATCAGTTTTAAACTGTAACTATAATCACATTTATTTAAAGATTAAATCGTTTCATCAAGAACTACAGATATGACACTACTAACTCATTGAATCTAAACAAACTACAAGCGTGGAACGGGCTTGCAACAGATTTTATTTTTAATTGATTTCTAAAACAAGGTATATTTTCTCATTTGAAACCTAGTTTCCACCCTCATTTTTCTCTATTTTAGCTCGCGGTTTTTTCGGATGCCGCATTGAATTAGCTCCTGCATTAGTATCTGTATCGGTAGACTCCAACCTATCCGATTTACCATCAGATAAAGTCGCGGCATTATGAATACGGTACATCGATTTACTTAACTCAAGTAAATTTTGAATATCATATTCGGTAAGGTCGGATAAATACCGATTCAAGCGATAAATATGTTTATCCTTCTCTGTAACAGGCTCCGCGTTCGCAAGATTTTCTTTAGATTCATCCTTAGGAGTTAGAAAATGTTTTTCTAAAAACTTCTCCAGGGTTTCCTTAACGTCCTTATCTGGTGAAGTCCTGACCATAAGCTTCGCAAGAGAATAGTTTTTTTTGATAGAAGCCAATAAGGTTCTATCTACTCCTACAATTTCATCTGCCAAGCCCAACTCTTTTTTAATTCCTCTAGGCATATTTCCTCCTGGTTAAAAATCCTTAGAGTTAATCATTTCATCCAATCCATTTTTTAAAGGCTTTCGCATTGGTTTAGCCGAATCCCTTTTATTAATAGCCTTGGATAAATTTTCTTCATTGTCCGCTTTCAGAACCTGATGGAATACTTGCGTATTCACAAATTGTTCTTGCGGGGTAATATCTTTTTCGGTATATGGGGTAACGGGTAAAATATTTCCCTTAACTTCGCCTGGGGGAATTTGATTATCTATAAGACTTCCATTTCGAGGACGGAAAGGATGTCCTTTCAAGCTATCCCGCAGAAAATCAAATAGCTCTTCATCCGAACACAAATCTTTTTCATCCACATACCCAACTCGCACTGGCCCTTTGACAAGTCGTCCCTCTTTGGTTTCTAAGTTGGCATATCCAAAGCCCACTTCCAAATTAAAATCAGAGGGTTGAACATATGGTTCAAATTCTTCCCGAAAGGTTAGGGTACGCGTTTCCCTTGCGCCGGTATCGGTTTTATCCGTTCCCTGCCCTAAGGACAATCCTTTCTTAACAATTTTCCTTGTACCTAATTGCCTTGAAGCCCATTCAGCCGTTTCATCCTTAAGTGAAAGGAATATCTTGGTATAGGTGTTATCTACAATTTCATCCTTAAATGATTTGGATAAATTATCTCTTTGCAAATTCCCAAGGGACTGATGCGCTAATAAAAGACCTACCCTCGCGGAACGGCATTTATCAATTAAATCAATAAATCCGTTATACGCAAAGGAAGCAAACTCATCGAGGTAAACTTGCACTCCTACATGTTTAGGTTCAAAGCCTGCCTGCCTCGCCCCCGCCAATAGTTGCACTTCCATCATAATCATTCGACCTAATGCCCTACCCTGTGGACCTTTTGAAGACGTGTCCACTTCAATAAAAATATTCCCGCCGCGTTTTATGATATCCCGAAGATTTAACATTTGACCTTTAGGGTTATCAAAAATATGGGAAAGGCTTTCATCCTCCACTAATTGCGAAATATGACTGGCAACTCCTGCTAAAGATTCAGGCTTGGACGCGGATAGAACTAAAAGCCTGCGGTGATTATGCTCATTATGGCAAAGGGGCATTAATTCCTCTATTAAGGAAATAGGTTTAGTTAAGAAACGATACAAATGGCGCAACATTATTCTGTCAATCAATAAAGGCTCAGTTTTAATCACTCGAAAGAAACTCATTAACCACGTTTCCTGAAAAGCTTTATAAAAGGGATGGGTGATTTCCGAACTACCCATGATTTTTTTAGTTAAGGCATCGGCATCCCCATATAATAAGGGGTCATAGGACAAACTATCCTTGCGGGAGAAAGAAAGAATCGCTGTTGGCATTTCATCATCTGGATTGATTTTTTTTCTTTTGCGAACACCATCAGCCATAACCTTGATTAAATAAAGATCCGCTTTGGGGTTAATGGTTAAAGTGGCGAGTCGTGAAGATAAAGCATCTTCTTTAAGCATAGGAGCAATAATAGAAGCTGACTTTCCCGAACCTGAACCTCCCACAACTTGAATATGCCTATACCTTAATTCCTCGGTGACAATGATGGGGAAATACTCATTTACCTTTTCGGGTTCCTTTCCTTCTCGAACTTCTTTTTCCAAATCGGAAGCGAACCTTTTATAAAAACCTAGTACCCTCGATAATGTTTCTTTCTCATGGGTTGTATGAATTAACCTCAATACTTCAGTTTTATTCCTATCAAAAAGGGGGGGAAAGGGATCGACATATTCTTCCTTTTTCACTTTGAGCTGCAAAAGGCTTTGCCACCAATGCAAGAAAGCTCTTCCCGGCCCTGGTATTCTTGCCGTGTGAAAACTTATAGCAATTGAAAACAAAAGAAATGGAATTATGAATACCGTTAAATGCCATTTCACATACCAATGAAAGAATGGACTGCGAAATAAAAATGCTCCTATCCAAGGAGTATCAAGTATATACTGCAAAACGAATTTCGCATAATGCCTGTCTAAATAAAATGCAATCGCGAATACAATCGATAAAGGCAGAATGAAATCCCACAACAATGTTTGATACCATTTAATTTTGACTCGATGAATTTCATGCGAAATCATTTCCCCTCTCCATTCTTATCAAAAGGGTCTTTAATGGAAATATGTTTCAAAAGAACCTTGTCTAATGCCTGATTAAAACCATCAATGTATCCGTCAAAAATTTCGCCCATCTTATAAACTTTGGTTCCGGGTTTACGCGATGCATAAGGTACAGTATGCTCTTCCATAAGTGGTTTTGATCCATGTACATCAGTTTTGTAAACGCCCTTACCTACCCCATTCATCCATATCTTTTTATCAAATATTTCTGCGTCATAGCGAAACAATTCCAATTCTTTGAGCTTATGGTAAACTCCACTCCCTTTTTCTGATGGTGTCCAAAACCCCATCAAAACATTTTTAGATAATGCCGCTTGTGCTCTTGTCGAGAAGAAAACTGTATGTTGATTAACTTTAGCAGTTCCCAAAACGATTTTACGAATGAGTCGCCCCAAATTGTAAAAGATTTCTTCGGAAGTACAAATTAATAAATACCAGTCTGCGGGAAGAACGGTAAGATGATTGAGCTTATTAATTAATTTCAACTCTCTGATTTTGGAGTTCTCTAACTCAACAAACACGCGGTTGGCTTCTGTACTCAGATTATTCGTGAGAAGTAAGTCTGGGTTATACGTGAGGTTAAGTGAATCTTTTTTATTTTGAACCTGATCTACCCAGATAACATAAAGAAATCGATAAGCATTTCTAATCAGAAAATAAAGTTCTAAAAAGTATGTAGTATGTTTAAATGGATTTCTAAACATATCATGGGGAGTAAAATTTTGAAACTCTAATTTCTTGGCGGGAAAAAAGAAAAAGGGGTTTACCTCAGAACTTTTATGGGGTGGTATTGCGTAATAGAAAGATTGAGTTTGAATATGGTATTTAGGATTATCCTCTAAATAAAAGTCTACGATTTTTCTTCCATACCCAGTCAAATAATAAACACAGACACAATTCTCTAACATGTAACAATGTAAAAGTTTGTTTTTAGTTAAGACCCGAACCATTTCTTTTGCATAAGCATTGTTTTTATTTGAGGGGTAGAAAAACTTATGAATATCCCTCATTGTTATGTAGGGTACTTCTCTAAGAAGGAATAAAAGCGATTTAGATCGTTCGGTAATCCCTCGATGTCTTGATTTTGGTTTTGGATCAATTTCGATAACGGTATTTGTTTCTTGATTTACCATACTATTTAAATAATATTTTAATTAAAATAAATCCACACAAATTTTAAATTAAGTGGGGATTAGTTTTGGAGGTTTGTGGTTAATGGTTTTAGTATTCTCGTATTTTGCTCTGCAAAATGCAGCCTAGGTACTAGGCTAAGTCCCCCCTGGCATAATATGACAGGCGCTGAGACGAAGGCGAGGCCTCGGAGGATGACCAGAGTGCCGCCGAAATCCCGGCACGGGATTGAGGGGAAGGAGCAAAGATTGGCGCAGGTTTCCGAAGGAAAACTGTGACAAGCTTTGTGACGTAGGCACGTCCAGGCCTTGGTCAGCACGAACGGCGAAGACGTTTGTGATGGCCTAGGGCTGGCTGAGGTATCCTCCGAGGCCTCGCCTTGCGAGAGCGCCTAAGTCAAGACCAGGGGGGACATCCATAACAACCACGCTCAAGTGATGCGTGGGTGTTATGTTTCTCGTCTCCGGTGAATACCGGGGGCAGGATTTCTGAAGGAAATCCTAAATGGCTTTGAATGAAATTGAATCCAGTTTTGGGAAAATATTTGGCAGAATTCTAACTTAAAAGATTCAGCAAAATCCATTAATATTGAGGGTTAAATGAGTGATGAAATTTCCGAACCATCCGGCTTAAACTTCGAAATTAAAAATGCAAAAATTGCTATTGGTTCGGGTTTAGGCAAATATATCATCCAAAAAATTCACTCCGCCAAAAAATCCATCGTCATACTCTCCCCATACTTGACAGGGGACTATCTCAATATCCTTCAGGAAAAAATGAATGAAGGCGTTTCGGTTAAAATCATCACATCATCTGATTTCGCCAAAAATAATCACAGAAGAGAAATAATCGAGCAACTTGTTTCACAGGTTCGAAATACCAACGAGGAAAATTTTAAAAAGAAAGTTCAACTAAAAAGACTCCGAGTTTTTGCTCTCATAGCGGCAGTTCTATTTTTTTGCATCAGCTTTAAAATTGGACTTTATCTGTTCTGGGTGGGTCTTGCCTCTTTTATAGTGACCTGGATACTCAAAGGGAAATATGAAAAAATTATCGTTTACACCTATGATTATAAATTCATTTTACCTACCCAAGTTGTGGATACAAACGGATATGATGGGAAATTGATGCATGTAAAGGCATATCTCATCGACGATAAAATTGCCTTCATTGGCTCAATTAATTTTACCCGAAGTGCATTCTATCACAATATTGAAAGTCGGATTGAATTGACGGATAAGGAATCTATTACGAAGCTGCGAGAACAGATTGAACAATTAGAAGCTGAAACAAAGCATAGCATGTGCTCTTATCGGCTTAAATTCGAACCAGCTATGCTGCTAATTTAAGTTTAAAAAAATCATTTGGCGACATCATTCCTAATCCCGAATGTGGCGCATAG
>JAYTSD010000027.1:0-46957 GCA_043745805.1 Fibrobacteria bacterium | reverse complement strand
TTTGCAAAACCCGCGCTCTTCCGAAGTCATTTCGGTGAGTAAATCAACTTCGCTTAAAGAAGCAAAGCGCTTATCATTGCAAAAGCCTTTAAGCCTAGCCACATGTCTTTTATTGTAAACATTGGCTACTTCTGCATCTTTAGTGTCAGCGGAACGAGTAGCATTCGCTTTAAGCCAAGACAAGGAATCCACTAAAAGCATTTTTTGCAATTCCAGATGATTACTTTTAATTCTCTTGGGAGTAAGAGTGTCTATGACCACCACAGCATCTCCATTTGAAACATCATTAGCTTGCGATTGTGCTTCTACATCGACACAAAGCGAAGTGCCAAAAACAAGCATTCCCAAAAGACATTCAATATAGTGATTACGCATAATCCCTCCCTAACTTTTCTTACGCATTTTAAACGAAACGTTTTACTCTTTTACATTTTCACAGGCAAAGAATATTCTATGAAGTTAGTAACTATTTTAATCGTGTAAACACTTTTGTGATTTTATTTTGATTGCGTTTTACAATATAAAATTTCGCCAATAAGTCATTCTTATTTTTTGTTATACTATAAACTACTTATAGTAGCGATTGATATCACACTGCAATGTCAGGGATTCCAAAATTTATTTTTGAGTTCTAAGCCGTAATGCTTTTTATTCTGTCGCCAGAAATAGAATAGGCTAAACCAATATAAAATTTATTTTGCAATCCAAATTCTGTTCCATATTTTATATAAGCCAATAGACACAATGCCAAAATTAATTTGGTTCTAAAAATTCTTTTGTAACCTAAACGTATGGATTGAACAAAAGCAATACTTAGTAATGGTTAACCAAACCTCAACGCAGCTTTCAAATCCTTATGCTCAAAGGCTGAACTCATGCGGTTTATTTCCTTCGCGGAAATTCCCAGAACTGCGGCTTCGCTTTGCCACTTAGATACAGCTAGCCCGACCTCAGCAGCAACCATTTTAGCGTCCTCTATTTCGAGTTCAAAATAATTTGCAACCTGCAATGCCAAGTCGAGTGAGGCAGTGCCATCGTCTTCATTGATAGCTGTGGTTAAAATGCGTGGTTTAATATCGGTAGGCACCGGATTAAGATCATAAGCTGGCGAAAGTCGCCATCCATTTATGCCTTCATATAGAAAGCCATGATTGCGAAGATGATCATCCGTGTTCGAAATCAGAATATTGAAAACCATACGCCTCCACAAAGCATGTAAATCCTCTTTTGGTGATCCTCCATGTTGCCTAATGGCATCAGCAATTTCCAAATAGCTATGTGATTCACCATCATTCGCTCCCAACATACTCATAGCGGAAAGAAAGGGTATTCTCATTGTTCCCGTTCGGTCGAATCGTCGTAATACCAAAACCGGCTGGTTTGCGACATTCTCTATACGCCATTCAGAAATTACAATACCCGCTTTCTTTGCAAGCCTCAAAGCCAAAGCTTCCCATTTAACCAGACTGATTCCATCATCCCTATGAGGAAATTTTGCGATAGCCAAATGACCGTCCCGATCTCTTATTGAAGCTTTTGGCCGTGCGCCTCCCAAGGAAGAACCAGGTGCTAGCAGCAGTCGTAAATCTTCATCCTCATCGGTATCCTCAGCAATTCGTTCCACGGCAGAAAGTAGTTTCGGTAACTCAATCAAAGGCGGTATTTTAGTGGCACTATGTGGAGCCATAAATGGGCCACCTAGTGATTCCGAAAACCGCAATGCGCCTTGACGCGCCTCATCATCGACCAAAAGCAGATATTCAACTTCATGTAATGTTCTCGGTACAATACCTTCGCGCTCCGCACGTTTGCGTTCAGCACGGCGCATTAATGTTCGCCCCCAACGATCAGGTGCCGAATCCCCTATGGATCCAAAAAGCGGTTTATTCGCATCGGCATGAAAAGGTCCTGGACCTAACATCAAAGCGGGTTCTAGGGAAAAGTGATCAGGTCGAGTTAACCATTCCTTATCATACTCAAAGGTTGCAGTCTGTTTATCCTTGCGCATACGCGCCCAAAGTTGTCCCATCAAATAAGAGTTACCTTGGAGATCCACATAGACAAAAATATTTTTATCCATTATTTGTGATCCTTTGCTTTCGGCGGAATCATCTTTTTTTTGCGTGGAAGATGAATCCTTTTCGGCAGCCTTTCTTCTTCGAGGGCAAGTCCAATGGGATCATTTTTTGCCTCGGCTAAACTATTTAGCGGCTCCATCAAACCTAATACAAAAAGTACCGTTGTATAGGAACCCATGGATACTCCAGGCATTCCCCTTTCAATTTTATAAAGCGTCATACGATTAATAGCCGCTCTTTCCGCCAAAAGAGCAGCGGGTATACGCCGTCTCCGTCTAGCATCGGAAATATCCTGACCTAATTTTCGAAGCACGCGGTTGACTGGAAGAGGAAGCCTCCCTGTTTTTTTACCTTTTTCCATTGCGTCTATCCTTTTATACTTTAAGTATAATATCGTCTATTTAAATAGACGTATATATTATAACACAATTTCATGGATTTAGGGCAGTTATTTTTATAATGTCTATAATTATTATCTTAATTAAAAATATTGCACAAATAAATAGACTTTATTTTAAAAATCCATGATATTAAGGTTCTGCAGAAATTTCGAAGCAACATCATAAAAATTTGGATAAATTGGGGCAATGAACTCGCAGGGTAACAAAGCAGAGAATTTTGTTTTATGAAATTTTAACCATTTTTAAGAATACACACAAACACTGCGATTTGGGTGCAATGTTGGTTTGTAATTTCAAATGAATTTGTTTTTGGTTTGATGAGGAATTAAATCAGGAATTAATTTTGAAAATGGGTGTTTACTCGTACGTTACCCAAAGCCTTTGCCGAATTCCAGCGGCACAACTTTGGGGTAGATGAGGATCACGGTTTGCTGATTTGTAGGGACGGGTTTTTAGGCCCTACAATCCAAAATTGCGCAAACCGAAGCCGAGGCTAGGGGGCTTCCCCCTTTATCGGCTTATACTTATCTTTACTCGCTTTATCGAAAGCAACTTTTGACTTCCACTACACCCCATTCCGCTTTTACTTTATTTTCAGAATGCGATTTACCTGCCGCGCAATTAGCTAATCTGGAAAACTTGGGCTATCAAAAATTAACGCCTATTCAATCTGCCGCTTTACCTATTGCTTTAAAGGGTGAAGATTTAGTGGCGCAAGCTAAAACGGGTAGTGGTAAAACTGCGGCTTTTGCTATTCCTTTGATTAATAAGCTCGATGTGCAAGATATGCGCGTGCAAGCTTTGGTATTATGTCCAACGCGGGAATTGAGCATACAGGTTACCGAGGAAATACGGAAACTCGCACGTTATCAAAGTAATGTCAAAGTTTTGACATTATATGGTGGCCAAGTGATGGCTTTGCAAAAAGCCTCTTTGAAAAATAATGCACATATTTTGGTAGGTACGCCGGGACGTATTAAAGATCATTTGAATCGAGAAACCCTTTCGCTCGATGCCGTAAAAACCTTGGTATTAGACGAAGCCGATAGAATGTTGGAAATGGGATTTTTGACAGATATTACTGATATCATAGCGGTTACCCCTGCCCATCGCCAAACTTTATTTTTTTCTGCTACCTTTCCCGAAGATATTCGCATCTTGAGTAATCGTTTTCAAAGTCATCCGACACATATAAATATTGAAGCGGAACCGGGTCAAAGCGATATTGAACAAAAATTTATGCTTTGTGAAAGAAGCGATAAGCTCGAAGGGACCGCGGCATTACTAGCCCATTTTAAACCGCGCTCAACGATTATTTTTTGCAATACTAAAGTGGCGGCCAATGAATTGTATGCTTATTTATTGGATAAAAGATTTAGCGTTGCGACTTTACATGGCGATATGGAACAACGCGATAGAGAAAATGTGCTGATGCGCTTTCGTCATCAAAGTTGTCGCGTACTAGTCGCTACTGATGTGGCCGCACGTGGCTTGGATATTGAAGATTTATCCATGGTGATTAATTATGAAATACCGCATGATTCCGAAACCTATGTGCATCGCATTGGACGCACAGGACGCGCGGGAAAAAGTGGCATTGCTTTTACTTTGGCATCGGCCAATGAGCAATATAAAATGAAGGCATTATGTGAGGCTTTGCAATCCCCTATTGCTTCAGAAAATTTGGACTCCGTTGTAGGACAAGGTGAAGGCTTTTTATGGGCCGATTGGGTAACCTTGGTAATCGCGGCAGGACGTAAAGACAAGCTTCGAGCCGGTGATATTTTAGGCGCTTTAACGGGCGAAGAGGGTATTGAAGGCAAGGCCGTGGGTAAAATCGATGTGCTGGATTATACCGCTTATGTTTCGGTGGAGATGAAGTCCGCGAAAAAAGCTTTTTTGCAATTGGATGAAAATAAAATTAAAGGTCGTCGCTTTAAGGTTCGTTTACTGGAATAAGCTTCATTATTGAGGAAAGATTAAAAGATTTGGATAAGGCTACTTATTTACAACTCAAGCAAAAGCAAGAGCCTGTAACCTATAAGCGAGAAAATACTTGTTATCAATGCTTTTGGATTAAAGAGTATTGTCTTTGTCATCTCATCAAACCCTTTGCCACGGACACCCGCTTTGTTTTGCTTATGCATCCTATGGAAGCGAAAAAGGAAAAGCTCGGCACCGGTAGGGTAACACATGCCGCCCTTATGAATTCAGATATTATTGTCGGTATTGATTTCACGCATAATGCCCAAGTTAATGCTTTGATTCAAGATCCTCAAAATTTTTGCTTGGTTTTGTATCCTGGCGAAAAATCTTTGAATATTTCCACGGACGACATTTCTCCTTTACTTGAGCTGAAAAATTTGGGGCGTAAATTGATTCTGTTTTTAATCGACGGCACTTGGCCTTGCGCTAAAAAGATGATGACGCTTTCGCAAAATATTCGCAGCTTGCCGCGCCTATCCTTTACCGCAAACCATGAATCTATTTTTAGAATTAAAGAACAGCCTGCAGAGTATTGTTTATCGACCTTGGAGTCGATTCATTTTTTTCTGGGTGAAGCGCATCGTCGTGGTTTAGAAAATTTGCCGCATATTCCGCAAGACAATTTGCTGGTGGTATTCAAAGCTATGATCGATTTTATGTTGGCCTGCGCTTTGGATCCCGCACGCTCCAATTATCGCGGTATAAAAAAGGGTTATACCACCAAGGAAGAACGTCAGAAGCGGAAAAAATGGGCCACGCGTGGGATTGTGCTGCGGGATTAAAAAAAAACGGCTGCTTAATTTCTCCACCAAGGAAAAACTAAACAACCGACTTAAGTAATAGATTTATTAATTATTTACTAATCAAAAACTAGAAGCGGTTTTTCTTCCACTTCGCGGCTTTGCCGAGTTCTTCTTCAATACGAATCAATTGATTGTATTTGCAAACGCGATCGGTGCGACTCAAGGAACCGGTTTTGATTTGACCTGCGCCAGTGGCTACCGCCAAGTCCGCGATAAAGCTGTCTTCAGTTTCGCCGGAACGATGCGAGGACACTACACCAAAGTTGGCTTTTTGCGCCATGGCAATAGCTTCCAAGGTTTCGCTTAAAGTACCGATTTGATTAACCTTAATCAAAATGGCATTCGCGGTTTTGGTGTCAATACCTTGTTTCAAAATCGCAGGATTGGTTACGAATAAATCATCGCCCACTAATTGAACTTTTTTACCAAGCGTATCGGTTAAAAGTTTCCAACCTTCCCAGTCATTTTGATCCATGCCATCTTCAATGGAATAAATCGGATATTTCTTAACAAGGTCTTCATACAATTTCACCATTTGCTTGCTGGAATAAGCCTTGCCGGTGGACTTGTGTAAAATATATTGCTTTTTGTCTTTGTCATAAAATTCCGACGAAGCCACATCGAGAGCAATTTTAATATCGGATCCAGGCTTGTAACCTGCGGCTTTAATCGCCTTGATAATGCTATCCAATGCATCGGTAGTGCCTTTTAAAGTAGGTGCAAAACCACCTTCATCACCCACGGCGGTGGAAAGACCGCGTTTTTTCAAAATGGATTTTAAAGCATGGAAAATTTCTACCGACATGCGTAAGCCTTCGGAAAAGCTTTTGGCACCCACAGGAGCAATCATGAATTCTTGAAAATCAATAGGGGCATCAGAATGCGCGCCACCATTGATAATATTACACATAGGCAGGGGTAACACGAAATTTTTGTTACCGGCTAATTCGCCTAAGTAAATAAATAAGGAAACTTTTTTATCTGCGGCTGCGGCTTTGGCAATGGCCATGGAACAACCGAGTAAAGCATTGGCGCCGAGTTTGGTTTTGTTCGGCGTGCCATCGAGTTTAATCATCAAAGCATCGAGTTCGGCTTGCGCATAAACATCTTTGCCGGCTAAGGCTTTATTCAAAACAGTATTGACGTTTTTTACCGCCTTCAAAACACCTTTGCCCAAGTAAACGGCTTTATCGCCATCGCGTAACTCGCAAGCTTCACGCTCACCGGTTGATGCGCCTGATGGAACTGCCGCGCGGCCCATTACACCATTGTCTAAAAGCACATCCACTTCCACCGTGGGATTGCCCCGTGAATCTAAAATCTGGCGGCCCGTTACTTTTTTAATTGCTGTCATAACACTCCTATAATTTTCTGTTATAATGGAAATATAATTTTCCTTGGCGTAAACTGGGAAATTGCCACGACATATTTATACATAACATTTCCCTATCAGCTATATTTAACCGATGAAATCTTGGATATTCATTTTGCTCCGTTGGCTCAGCTTGCCGATATTAGGGTTGCAAATTTATGCGGCGCTTTGGGCCTTGGGGCAAGCTATAATTTGGAAGGCATGCTTTACAAGCCCTTTGCTATGGGCCTTTGCAGGTGGATTCGCTTTTCGCTCGGGCTTTGGAAAGATTTGGCAAAGCCTAGGTAAAACCGACCCACTCGATTTTATTGATACTTTGGAACATGAATTAACCCATGCCTTATTTGGCTATCTTACTTTTTCCCCACCCCAATCCTTATCGGCTACCTTAAAGGATGGTGGCGAAGTTTTATTAGCACGCGCCAACCCTCTAATTGCTTTAGGGCCTTATTTCTTGCCACTTTGGGTGTGCTTCATTTGGGGAATCGGTTTTCTCATTCAAGAGCCTTTGCAATGGAAGTGGAGTTTATTGCTCGGTGGTTTATTAGGATCTTTTATTTATCGCATGAGCAAAGAGTTGCGTTTTTATCAAACGGATTTACAAGCTTATGGATTTTTATTTTCCGCTTTAGTCATTGTTAATATGTGGCTTATTTTTCTGGCGCTATTTTTACACTCCCGACATTTGTTTTCAGCAGACTGGTTAAAGCAAAGCTTGCCGCATACGCAAAGCCTTTTAAAAAATGGATTAGTTTATTTAAAAACCCATTTATTATAGGAATTTCGGGCTTACGCTTTTTAAGCTTAATGTTTATAATTTATTCTATGAGGATAATTAAATGCAAAAATACTTACTGATTTTTAACCTAGTGCTTTTCGGAATAAACTTAAGCTTATGCAAAGCCGCGAATCAACTCCCTACGGGTGAATTAAGGCCCACCACAGTGGGCGATTTAAAACCTCATCCACTCGGCAACAATTCGTATAATGAATTTTGGTCCTATAGTTTCACTCTCGATAATGATATGCAAGTCAATCTCAATTATACTCGCGCCAATGTGGGTTCATTCAAACCTCCCCTTTGCGGGTCCGACTTAACCGTATTGAATTTTAAGGGCAGAAATTATTTTGTCGCGCGGGAGTATAAAAAAGAGAATTTTACTTTTGAAGACTCTTCGCAAAAATTAAGTGTCCATGAAAAGATTTGGTTTAAGGGCAAATTACCCGAAAGCCATGAAGTTTATTTTTCCACTACCAAAAAAAACACTTCGTACTACCTAAACTTACAATTTACGGAAATTAAACCGGGTCAAGTTTGGGGTGATGGTTTATTTCGCTTGGGTGGTAAAGAAAAAATAGGGATTTTTATTCATATTCCTTTTGCCAAGGTACAAGGATTTTTAGCCATCAATAATGACACGCTAAAAGTACAAGGAACGGCATACATGGATCACACCTATCAAAGTAATTTCGCTCCCGAATTAGTGAATTCAGGCTTTCGTTATGTTTCGCATACTGGGTCATACGAAGCAGGATATTACTTACAAGCGGATGGGGATTATGGGCATCAAATTTTAGGTTATGGTTTACAAGAAAAAGGTGGAGTATTTTCCTTGTTGAAACCAAGTTCTATGCAAATATTAAATCAAAGCAAGGCGCTTGGTGTAAAGGTTCCCACACAATTACAATTTCAATTTGATAATGGCAGCAAAACTTTATTGGAACGCAGTCAAGATAAATTACAAAGATCCACTTTAGATGAATTTAGTGGCTTCACCAAGATGGCGGTAAAAAGTTATATGGGCGGCGAAGTCTTTAATTTTGTAGGAAATGGGAAATTGAATACTAATCAAACCATGAACTATTATTTTTTCACGATTGACTAAAATTGGCTGGCGAAATTAAATATAAAATTAAGTATCAGGAGCGCAGAGCTAAACTTATTCTTCTTCGCTATAACTAAGTAATACAATCCCTTCATGCGTCCCAAACCAAGCTTCACCGTTTTGACCGGACATGGCTGCATAAACAAATTTAGTGGGAAGTCCACCGCCTGAATTTTCTTTAGTGAACGTTTTCCAAAACCCATTATTAAATAAGGCTGCGCCGCCTTTGGAGGAAACCCATACATGACCCTCATTGTCGGAGTTTAATTGATACACTTGCTCCGAGGCAATATCGCCCAATTCCTTAAGGTCTTTAAAGGATGTCCAGGTTTTGCCCGCTAGCCGCGAAAATCCAATTGCCGACGCCACCCATTTATCACCATTGGGTAAAAGCACTACGGAAACAATACTATTATGCGCTAAACCACTATCGGTATTTTCTTTGGTGAACGTTTTCCAAGAGGCTCCATTAAAGCACACCAAACCAGCCAATGTGCCCAGCCATTTATCCCCATTTTTATCGACGGCAATCGCAGTAACAACTTTATTCGGCAAACGTCCACTTATCTTTTCACCCGTGTAAGTGGTCCATGCGTTGCCATGCAATTGGGCAAAACCATTTTTGGTGCCGAACCACTTTTCATGATCTCGACCCAAAGCTAAGGAGGTAACAAAATTATCGGGTAAGCCATTTTTGGTATTGGCCACCGTAAAACTTTTCCATATTCCATTGGCAAAATAACTCACGCCACTATCCGTAGCCAGCCATAGATCTCGATATTCATCAATAGCGATAGCATTGATAAAATTACTTTTTAAGCCCCCTTGAGTGCTCTCCGTGGTATACATTGTCCATTGTCCGCCATAAGCAGATAAACGCACAAGCCCTCCTCTAGTCCCAAACCATTTATTGCCTTGATCGTCCATAGCCATGGAAGTGACTTCAATATTGGGAAGGCGGCTTATGTCTTGTCGCATCCAATGCGGTTTTAGCACCGCAAATGCTGCACCAAATAAAAATATCCATGAGAAAACAAAGGTCCTAATCATATGTATGAAATATACTGATTACTAAGCATGAAAGGAGGCCGAAACGAAATTCTTTGACGAAATTTAAGGGGAGTTTTTAAAAGGTTGAGTAGAAGTTGCCGCCTTGTTTTTATCTTTTTGGGGAATGAATTTCACTCGTAAGATAAAACCATTGACGGTCCTAAATCACAAGGTCTTTTCCTTGTTTATAGTACTGTTTTCTTGGGCAAGCCTAAGTGCCGCTACAACGACTTATTTAATAGATGCGAGTAATAATTTAACCGCCCTGGCCAATGACATAAGCAGCCACGCCAACACCTCCTATATTGTACGCTTTCAATCCTATGTAAATATCGGAACCCTCGTTTTAAATAGTTTCAGTGGCGATAGCCTAGTGTTTATTCGCGATGACGCAAATAGTTCGGAGATTATTGAATTCCAAGGAACGCTATTTAGTTTCAAAAACAACTTAGGTTCAGTACGCTTTCGCAATCTGGCTTTTAAAGCAAAAAGCGATGCCGCCAAATTAATCGAAGGCTATATCATAGGTAGCGAGAATAAAAATTTGAGTATAGATTCCTGCCAAATTTTTGGTGATGTACTGAATACCACATTTATCTCTTGGTTAGGGACCTCTACCTCATCGGTGGAAATAAAGCGAAATATTTTTTCCATCGGCTTAAGCACAAGCACCAAAGTCAATATTTCTAGCGATACTGTTTCCCTAAAAAATAATTATTTCAATTTTGCCGGAGAATTCATTGCCTCAGCGACAAAACATCGCTTAACCCTTTCGAATAATACCGTGAACTATACTCAATTCACTTTGTCGGGAAATTTTCAATCCGCGCTTTTTTGTGACAATAATATTTTTGGACATGCGCCAGCTACAACGTCTATAGTAGGAAGCCCCAGTAAATGGATTATGACTCAGTCCAATTGGGGTAGTAGTGGAAGTATTACCGGTAATGCCCGTTTCGCCGAATGGGCTGGATTTGATTATCCTTCTGGACTTGGATTTTCGGACGCAAGTAGCAATCCAATTATTCCCGTATTTACTGATCCAATCTCAAAATGGAGTTTCAAAAATATTACGGAAACCAATCGCGGTTATCAAAACCCAGGTTCAGCTAATTATCCCACTTATAATTTATTTCCTGATAGCACAAATTTTACGACAAAGCTGGGCAAGGATAGCCTTAAGTTAACCGTAAATGCCTCCTCAATTCCTAGAGTAATATCCATTAACTATGACACGACAACACCCTATTCCGCTATTGTAGAAGCAAACCGAACTTTTTGGAAAAAAGATACCGCCTTAATAATTACCGGCCCCGTAGTCATTAATTCCATTTTATTTCCGGGCTCGAAAACTTTAGGCGCACCCATGTTATTCAATTTTTATTCGGGTACATACCATGCAGATATTGCAGGAAATGAAAGTGATAGCATTTTTACCAATACCATAAGCACCGCGAAAATTTTTGTTCCGGTATTTACAAATCAAAATACCAAAAAGGGAATCAATGTTACCGTTGATTTAAGCGTCGACACGTCCTTCCGCTTTGCCAATATTTCTCGCACGGGTAGAACCATTACTCAACCTTTGAATTATTCTGACTCAAACAAAAGACATCGCATTTTACAAAAAAACGGAAACAGTCATGGATTCAGCTCTACAACCAATGCAGAAGGTTCAGGACTTGTTACCATCGGCATAACCAAAAATGGTGTTGATACTGCCTTCATAAAAGACTCATTGTATTTTGAGTTAAATAATGGAACCGCACTCAAAGCCATTGATTCTGCTAATAAATACTATGTCAGCACAAATTTCGCATCCAGCCTGCAAGGTATTTTAACCGAACATTTAAGCCTAGGTAACCTTCGCGATACCTTAAAATTGTCTGGGCAAGATTTACTATACAAAACGGCATCCCCTGGTTATCAAATCTCGCGTGATATTATTGCCTTTGACACGAGTAGCCTCAAATTCAACACCAACTTCGGAAATCCTTATGCTTTCCATTGGGTAGGCCGCGTGAATGCCAATGATTCATTAACTTTGAAATTGCTAACCAAAGATGCCTCTCAACATGCTTATGTACGAAATAATAATCAGCTTGATTCTCTTCCGAATCTCATAAAAGTGAATTCTACCTATTCCATTTTTTTACAAACGACCGACACGAATAAAATATTTTTACTGGCAACAGCCTATCCAATTCCGCGCGATTCATCCTTTAATGTAAGCCTAGCCAACGGAGATAAACTCAACAAAATTATCGCTACCAGACCAGGAAACATTCTAGTGGGCCTACTGGACGCAACTATAATTCCCGATAGCATAAAAAATGATTCCACGAAGGTATTTAGAGGGGGTCGAAAAATCACTTTAATCAATATGGATAGTGTAAATTTTGATTTAAGTTTTGATTTAAATGATCCCATCATCAACTTAGACTCTGTACGCCTAATGACTTCCGAAAATGGAACTTTATGGAATGAATTAACCAATTCCAAAGGCTATATAGCTGGAAACCGTATTGTCTTTGGCCGTAGCGGAAAACTTTCCAAGGTGAAATACATTTTAGCTTATGAAAAGCTTAAACCAGAAGATCGTACGCCTTATTCTCCGCTTCCGCAAAAACCGACTCCTTTAAAAGGAAACACTTGGAGTTTTGTCCCCACACTTGGCTCTGATACCGCAAATTTTAATAGCCTAAAATACCAAATGAATTTGTTACGACTTGAACCGGATGGCAGCACACAAAAAATCATAGGTAATTTTGATCTCATTACCCAAGCCACAAATTTATCCCTCTCCAATACCAACAGTTATTTTTATCAAATTAATTTTAAAACGCAAGCTGGTGTGCCCAGTGCGCTCGGTCAATGGTTACCTATTCCTGATGAACGGAAATTTTCAACTGTCATACAAAATGCAGTTCCTACATATCATGCATTAAAGAAACAATTAATCGGCATTCCTTTTAATGGGAATTATGCAAAGCAATTAAAACCAAAAGTCACACCAAAACTTCTTCCTGTTTTCAAAGAATGGAAAAAAGATAAATGGGTGAAGAATACCTTAAATGACACATTAATTTTAGAAAGAGGTAAAGGATATTTATTTGCAGCTGAAGAGTCATTTCAAATAAATATTCAGGACAATACCATGCCCTCCTTAAATCCCGACACCCTTAAACTCGACTCGGGTTGGAATTTAATTTCGAATCCATATCATTTCTCCTTTTCAGAAAATGCGATAGCATTCGATGAAAATTCAACTTCAAACTTTTATTTGTGGAACACAAATACTGCGCATTGGGATACGACTACGACTTTAAAGCCATTTATTGGCTATTTCATTCATGCGGATTCAGCCTTAAAGTTAAGCTTTAATCCCATCAACTTATTCAACCCTTCCCTACTCAATAAAAAATCAGCTCCCAATAATCCAAGCAATAATGGCAACAGCTTATCCTTGATTTTAAACCGTAACCTACAAGCTTCCTTATTTACCGGAACGGCAAAAAGACAAGCCCCATTCTTATCGCCTTTAGAAGAAGACTTTTCCTTGCAAATTGGCGGGTATTTTCAAAAACGCTTAAGTCAACTAAATACGGTTGATGAAACCTTATCTATTCATTCACCCATAGCCACCCTTTTACCTTTACAAGCCGAATGGCAGGGCGCCGCAGGCGTATTTGCGCTTTTAGATGCCGAAAATAATAAAGTGTATCAAGCCAGTGATTTAGACCAATTACCGCTAGTTGCTGGCGAAAATAATTTTCAACTTATCGCAGGGTCTCCCGAATATGTGCAGAATCGCATCAGTACTTGGCAAGTTACCCTACCTAAAACCTTAGCCATTGAATCAAATGCCCCAAATCCTTTTCGCGGAGAAACCTTACTCAAATACTCTTTACCTGGCGGTCTTGGGTCTTTACGCACACAAATCACCGTGCGAAATTTGCAGGGCAAAGTTGTTTTTCAACAGGTGTTTCAACCTAGTATGCCTGGATCGCATTCTTTAAAACTGGATGGTAGCACTTGGCAACCAGGACTTTATATTTGCACCTTAGCCATGAAAACCTCGCAGCAACATTATAGTGCGCAAAGAAAAATGTTAGTAAAAGGTGGCTTATGAGAATTTTATTTTTGCTATTAATGATATTTTATGTGCAGCCAAGCTTGGTTTTAGCTAAACATAATTGCCAAGGTGATAGTGCCAAATATCGCCTGCTGCCAGAATTAATTGGCCGAGAAAATACCTCTCGCACTATTCCCATAGCCTTACCATGCGATAGCATGATTGTCCCACGCAATCAAATAACCACCATTTTTAATGGTTCTTTACTTTATTTCAAAAAAGTTTCACTTGACAATCAAATCAATGTTCAAGGTCGATTAGTGGCAAAAGGGAATAGTAATTTACCCATTTATTTTGCTGGCTCACTAGTCGATAGTGGGTTTTTAGCACAACCCGGAAATGGGGCTTGGGGCAATATACTCGTTGCGCAAGAGGCTAGCTTAGAATTGCATCATACCCAATTTTGGAATGCTCCAACTCCCTTAATTTTAAATAGTCGAAAAGTTTTATTTGATAAGGTTTATTTTAAAGGATGTATTGCTTTTATTGAACCTTCCGTTAAAACCCACAATTTAGATTCCAAAGGGGAATGGATTAATTATTTCGATTATCAAAAAAACGTGAATGTTACCCAAACTATAAATCCACCGAAAAACGATTCCAGCAAAGCACCCGGCTTTTGGTCGGCAGGAAAAATAGCGTGGTCTATTGCGGGTGCCGCCGCGATTATGGGCGGCTCTTATTATGCTTTAATGGATAAGTCGGCGGATGCAAAAAACAGTCCGCCTATTATCAATAAAGTTACTGATGTTGATGATCAAAATTCAGATCCAAGTATTTTAGGAAATAGTACCAAGCGACCTTAATTTTTTGAAATAAAGTTAAGAACCCTTCATTTCAAAAAAGTCACTTTAAAGGTCGCACCTTTTCCCGTTTCACTTTCTAATTCCAAACGTCCGCCATACTTTTTAAATATTTCTAAAGCGATGGTAAGCCCTAAGCCTGTGCCCTGCCCTGGAGCTTTGGTAGTGAAAAAGGGATCGAAAATTTTCCTTTGAATATTTAAAGGGATTCCCGAACCCTGATCTTTAAATAAAAGCAACATACCCTGAGGAGTTTTGTGCCCCAGCACTTCCACTTTACCTTTTTTATCCATAGCCTCAATAGCATTTTTGATTAATACCATTATAGCTTGTTCAAATTCATTGGCATTCACTTTCCATTGCAAATCGTCTTCGATATTTATTACTACCTCAGTATCCCCAATTACTTGAGTTGGAATCATCTCTAAAACACTAGTAAACATTTGTTTTACATTTTCCACACTAATTTTTTCTTTATTAGAAGTACGAGAAAAAACTTTTAAGCTATTAGCTATTTGCGTACTTTTACCCAAAGCCTTGGTAATACGACCAAATACATATTCTTTTTCTTCTAGATGCGCAGACAAATCACTTTCTTCATCTACTTTAGTTATGGCCTCACGAACGGATTGATCCAAGTTCCCGTTTAAAGCTAGGTCACGAATTTTAGCTAAGGCATCGATATCGCGACTAAATTCTGGTAAAATATTAACCAAAAAGTTTAAAGGATTATTGATTTCATGCGCCACACCAGCAGCCATTTGCCCTAATGAAGACATCTTTTCACTTTGTATGGCCATTTCCTTGGCAAGCATTAACTGTTCCGTAGTGGCTTCAAGTTCTTTTGTGCGCTCCTGAATTTTTTCTTCCAACGAGGTAAATAAATCGGATTTCACTAAGGCATTCGCTACAATATTGGAAATGGAATGAAAAAGCAATTTATCTTTATTTTCCACTTTTTTACCATGATGATTTTCCGCAGATAAAATTCCAATGGGAGTTTGTTGATCGAAAAGTGGTGTAATAATGAAAGAGGACATTTTTAAAGTGGATAAAAATGCGCGAGTACTTGCAGATAATTTTGCTAAGGCCTCATCCACATCATTTACCAAAAGTGTTTTGCCTTGCTCCAAGGTTTGAATCAATAGCCCATGCGGATTATCCCAACCCTGCCCCATTTCAAACTGAGTGGCCAATAAGCGCTGCATTAAATCCGGACTATAGCCAATTGCACTTTTACAGAAAAGATTTTTTTTGGAATCATCTAATAACCAAATTTGACTAGAATCATATTGAAAACTTTTGGTTAAGGTATGCGTAACAATTTCACAAATATCTTGCAACTTAACCGTTGCATTAAGTTCAACCGTTAAATTCTGCAAGGAACTTACTTGAATATTACTTCGTTCTAATTCATTTTTCTGTTGAAGAACAGCTTCATTGGTGAGCGTGGACCATTCCATGGATTTTTTGGCGTTTTGATAGCTGTAAAAAGAATAGGCTAGAAGTCCGGTGATCAAACAAACTGCAGATATTATGCCGGCCCCAATAGAATGGACTGAAACAATAGAGATGACACTAAAAATCAAAGTCAAAAAAAATAAAAACAAGGCTATTTTGCGATAGAAAATAAATCCAAACTCAGGAATAGTCACAAAGTATTCGCATTGCTTATCACCTCTAAAAAAACACTGAGGATGTTCTACATTTGCATAAGGTAAGCCAAAAAATCGAGATGAGGATTCGTAACATCCAATTCGATTTTGGCATCCATTGATACCTTCTTGAAACCCGTCACGAAAAGAAACTTTTATATGGTAATGATTCGGACTCAATTCTTTGGTATGGGAAATCGTTTTACGGGCCAACTGACCTTCCACTTTGGCCAACTGTTTCATGAGCATAGATGGTGAAAGAATGCCTGCTACAAAACCGCCTAAAACACCCGTACTCTCTGCAATGGCTCGGCCGCAACGATAAGGTAAATCTTTTATACCCGTATGCTTGATCGCCACATCCATCATGTGATCGGCAAATTCCAGCGTTTGAAAATCATTTACATCTTGAAAAAAAAGTCGGTCGACCCCCAATTCATTTAAAATTTCTTCGCTGACATTTTTGCCTAAGTGCTTGTCGATATAACTAAAGGTGGCTTGCAGGACTTTATTAGAATAAATTTTTTCGGACATAGCATTAAATTATAGCTCTTGGTGTAAAAATTTGAGATCTCAGATAGGCTATAAAAGATAAACTTCCCCTTTAATCGCAAATATCCACTCCCAATGATAGACCTTTAACTTGGCGTTTTAGTGGCCATCCTCTACAATAATTGAGCTAGCTAGGTATTAATATGAGTAATCAAGAACAAACCTCAATACAGGAAAAGAGGAGTGAAAAACAGTCTCCCGTTACTGTTGATCTTGAAAAGCTACCGCAAGATTGTTGGCGTCCCTTTGAAGTTTTAGGAGGTCGCAAAAGCGATAGAATCACGGAAAGAGAAATCGATAAGGTACCCGCTAAGATACGTTCTCTTAAATATCCCAACTGGACACCTGTTCGACTATGGGATTATTCCCCCACCGGTTTTGGCATATTATTTTCGTATCAAAAAGGTTATACTTTTTCAGCGATAAACGGCGAGTCCATTGAATTATGTCTGGAAATTTCCCAATCCGAAAAGGTGCAAGCCACTTGTATGGTCACCAATTTAACCGTGACCGAAAAAGGTTTGCGCATTGGTTTATGCCGAAAATTAAATGTTCTTTCCAATGTGGAAAGTGCCTTAGCCGACAAGAGCCTTATCCCGCATTCGGAATTTCCGTTAGTTGTAAAAATTGCCAATCCTATAATTTATCGAGAATGGTGTTATGGCCATGTGGAAGCATTGGGAAAAGGGCCAGAAATAATCTTTAGTTCTGATGATCCTTCTTTGCTTGTGATCCCAGGCATGAAGTTTTCTCTCCATTTAGATTTACCCACATTTGATATCACGCCATGTATCGGTATTGTCTCCGAAGTATTTGTGACCGCAAACGGAAATTTATATTTCAAAGTTAATCAACTTATGATGTCTCGAGCCTTATGCAATAGTATGGGTGAGTATTTCTTGCAAACGGAAAATTGGTCACCTGCCGCCTTAAATGCTTGTGGCTTTTGGGTCAGCGAATTGTGCGAACTTATTAAATTTGGTTTTGTAAGCTCAATGGAGCAATATGCAGAGGTGTTAACTTTAAGGCGCAATGCTTATGTGGCTGTTGGAAAAAAAAATCCTTTTTCCGAGGTTGAAGATTCTGCATTGGAGTTAGATGCACATAGTCGCATATTAACTGTCTATCACAAAAAGCAATTAATTGCTTCTATCGTCTTAAATTTTCCGAACTCTGCGAATTCATCTTTACGTTCAGAAGGAGAGTTTCCTGAAAAAAAATATCCCGTCCCGTTACCTCCTAGAGAACAAATGATAGAGGTTTTTTCATTATGCACGCATCGGGATTATCGACAGGCCGATTTATTAACAGCATTTTTTATTAATCTTTCAAAAATTTTTCTCTTGTCCGATCGTCATTGGGTTATCACATTTGTTACCGATGAATTAATGCCACTATATGAAAAAATTGGTTTTACTAAAACTGGCGCAGCAATGCCCATTGCCTCCTTGAATAATCAAATCCATCATCTAATTATACTTTCTCGCGAAGATTTAATTATTGGAAAAAACATGTCCTTGATTGCTTGGTGCCTCACTCATGGAAATGTCGTACAGGAAATGGTTATTCGAAATTTAATTCCCTTAACGTTCAGACAACGATGCATATTGCATGCAAAATTTTGGATGAAGGTTGTAGTAGAAAGGATTTATAAGGCGAAACTGGAGCAGAAATTTCAAGAAATAATTAACCCGAATATGGAAATTTCCTATGTCACCAAATGATCAAATTCATTCCGCTTGGTTAGAGGCGCAAAATTTTTTATTCACCGGAACTTTTTTTCAGGCATTACAGACCGGTACTTTGGGAATCGAACATTATAAATTATTCCTCCGAGAAACCTATTACAATACCCGAGAAAATCCACCCACCCTCGCTTTAATGGCCACCAAATTACGTGGAAAAAAAATGGCTATTTGTGGAAAAATTTTTCGTCATTGTTCCGCTGAATTTGGACATCATGAAATGGCTTTAAAAGATTTACAGGCCTTAGGTGTTGATACCTCAAGTATTCCACATGGTCGTCCCTTGGCCACTACCGAAGCGATGTTAGCCTTTGCAGTCTATCAAGTAGAACGAGCCAATCCTTTAGCCTATTTGGGATACATGTATCATTTAGAAATGTTGCCTACCTTAAGTGGTAATAGTTTGCTCAAAAGTTTAGCGGCCTTAGGTATTCCTCCAGAAGCCATGTCCTTTTTAGCAGAACATGCCCATTTAGATTCTGTACATACAAAATGGTTGCATGAATATTTTACCGAAACCATTGAAACACCCGATGATTTAGCTGCAATTATCCATGGAGCGACCGGTACTTGTAAGTTACATGGAATTATGCTACAGGGCATTTTAGATGCGGTATCCAGCGTAAAATGAATATGTTAAATAGATAGTTATGGTGATTTTGTGAATTTAGTTAAAACGAAAAAATCTAAAAACCGACTCCAAGAGACAATCGATAAAGTCCCTGTCGATTGGTCAGCGCGCCCTAAAGTAGACTATAGCAAACTCAACACCGGCATTTTTAAACATCAAAGTATACAAGAGCAAAGAGCCTTAGGACGGATTTCGGAACGTGAGCTTGGAGTAATAAAAACTTTTATAAAATCAAATTATCATGCTGATTGGCAAGCCGTTAAGTTGTGGGATTTCTCTTCGCTTGGCTTCGGAATTTTAATTGCCCCTGAAATGGTAAAGCACATTGATGCCATTAATGTTGGACAAGCTTTACAAGTTCAAATCAAAACGGCAGATAAACAAGACGTTCAAGTTTGGTGTGAAGTAAAAAATATTTCTTCTCGCAAGGATGGTTTTAAAATTGGATTGCGACGTCAAGATTTAAATGATCCAAGGCCAATGTCTCCCGAAAGGCGAGAGCATCCACGCTTACCGATGGGCGCACAACTATCCTTACATGCTCGTTTTAAACATCCTTTATTATTAGGAAATTGGTGTAACTTACAGGTTGCAGATATAAATCCACATATGGGGTTTTCATTTTTATCTAAAGACCCAAGTACCTTTGTTTTTGTCGGAATGGAATTTGAACTTTATTTTGAAATAGCGAATTTCCGCAACCTAGCTTATACAGGGCGAATCAGTTGGGTGAGTGCCTTTCGAGAGAATGAAGTAAAGTTTGGATCACAATGTTTAAACATTAATTATCATCTGCATAATGGCATATGCGATTTATTACTTTTTTCCCAACAGTGGACACCGGCACAACTCCGTGCTTGTGGGTTTAGAGCCAAACTCGTGAAAGAGCATTTGCGCTTTCGCACCGTAAAAAGCAATGAAGACTATGCGCAAGTTTTACATTTACGTCGTAATGCCTATGTGCAAGCAGGTAAAAAAAATGAAAGTACGACCGCTGAAGAAATGGCTTCTTCATTGGATGGCAAAAGTAGAATTTTAATGGCCTGGCATCGCGATGAACTTGTAGGCTCTATGACATTTGCTTTTCCCACCACAGAAGACACTTTACTCGATAGTCAAAAAGGTTTTGAAGGCCAAAAATATCCCGTAGCCTTGCCACCTAAATCCAATTTAATCGAAGTGTCGCGTCTTTGTATTCATCGGGATTATCGCGGTACCGATTTACTTACGGGGATTTTTGAACATGGTTTAAAATATTTTTTATTGTCGGATAGGCATTGGCTCCTAACTTCCGCCGTAAATGAATTGTTACCCCTATATGAAAAAATTGGTTTTTATAAATTAGGTGCAAGCTATAAACATCCCGCCTTAAATAATCTTGAACATCATTTGATTATTTGTCATCGTTCTGCATTTTTAACGGGTAAAGGCATTAGCGTTTTTACTTGGAATGCGTTATTTGGTGATTTGATGCAATATTTAGTACAAAGAAATTTGCTTCCGCTTTCCTGGTGGGGTAAAAAATGGATACATCTTTGTTTATTACTTAAACCCATTTGTGATACCCTAACCTCCAAAAAATATATAATGGAATTTAATCGACATATCGAACGCATTCGACATCACGCGAATTAAGGGCTTATTTGTTAAGCAATTTGCGGGTTTTTCGAGTTTAGCGAGGAATATCTAGGTTACCCCTTTTATTTTTCCAAAATTAATGTAACTTAGATGTTAAGGACTGTTACTAACTGCCTCTCATTTAAAACGAAACCATAGTTAGTCTTCCTGCGGACGCGAATCCATCCCCTATTAGGTGTCGGTGTTCACTAGTCCGAAAGACTATGAGCCTATTCAAAATAATATGAGCATAGTTCCTGTTCGACTGATAACAGCCGATAAAGCGCCTTCTTACCCTTTACGGATAGTTGGGCGCAGCCCTCTAAAAGCCCCAGCGGGGAAGCTTATGAGGCACAGGGTTTTCACCCCGCCTATCATATAAACAAGGATTTTATTCCATGCATTTTAAAGATCTCCAATTAAACCCAGCTATTCTTTCGGCTTTAACTGCCGAAGGTTATGAGCAACCCACCCCTATTCAAGCCGCGGCGATTCCTCCTATTTTGGAAAAGCGTGATTTATTAGGATGTGCGCAAACGGGTACCGGAAAAACCGCAGCTTTTGCCTTACCTATGTTGCATATTCTTACGGCTAATGCCACCGCGCCACGTAAAAAAGTACGCGCTTTAATTTTAACCCCTACACGCGAACTCGCAGTGCAAATCGCCGAAAGCTTTGCTTCTTATGGACGTAACCTGCGCCTTTCACAAGCCGTAGTTTTTGGTGGCGTCAGTGATGTTCCGCAAAAAAATCGTTTACGTCAGGGCGTAGATATTTTAGTAGCGACACCGGGTCGTCTTATGGATTTACTGGAACAACGCGCACTCACCTTAGACGGCATAGAATTTTTTGTGCTTGATGAAGCGGATCGCATGTTGGATATGGGTTTTGTACATGATGTACGTCGCATATCCAAACTGTTACCCAATCAACGCCAAACCCTTTTGTTTTCGGCGACCATGCCACCTGAAATTCGCAAATTGGCGGATAGCCTTTTGAATAAGCCGGTATTTATTGAAGTGGCACCTGTTTCCTCAACTGCGGATCGTATTGAGCAAAGTGTTTATCACGTGCGTCGCGAATACAAACCGGCTTTGTTACGTCATGTGCTTAGCGATGAAGCGGTTAGCCGCGTATTAGTTTTCACCCGTACCAAACATGGTGCCGATAAATTAACTCGCATTTTAGATAAATATCGTATTGCCGCTGAAGCGATTCATGGCAATAAATCTCAGAATGCTCGTCAACGTTCTTTATCACGTTTTAAAGATGGATCTTGCCGCGTACTTATTGCAACTGATTTGGCTTCACGTGGTATTGACGTTGATGATGTGACTCATGTAGTCAATTATGATTTGCCCGAAGTTCCCGAAACCTATGTGCATCGCATTGGCCGTACCGCCAGAGCGGGTGCTTCCGGAATTTCTTTTTCTTTTTGCGATAGCGAAGAAAGACATTTATTAGGGGATATCGAACGCTTGATTCGTCAACGCTTAAAGATCATGGACACGCCTCAATTAGAAGTACTTGCTCCACCTGCCGCGACACCGCCTCCAGCCCGTTCAGCGAAACCACAAATCCACCATGAACATCGCGATCATCGCGCAGTTCCTCTTTCAAATCAAGGTTTTCGTCCTGCTGCGGCACCCGCACGACCTACTTCGGGAGCTTCGCATGGCCGTCGACCTCAGCCTAGTGATCGCCCTGCAAAGAGTGGTTATAGACAAAACTCTTTTTCGCGCTAATCAAGTAGCACAAATATTAATGATTTTAGGTGAGTCGAAAGATTCACCTTTTTTTGTGGCTTGCGATTTATTAATCAAGAACTGAATTAAAAATATTTTTAAGTTAGATATTAATAAAAAACGCGAGAAATCACGCCACACAACAGTAACAGGGAAGTTTCCGAAAATTCGGACACCGCACTTAAAGAAGATAGTGTCAATCCTTGGTGGCGATGATTAAAAAATCGCAATAATAGGGTGATGCCAATAAAATATTGCGCTAAAATAAAAAGTGCGGCTTTAATAGGTAACAAAGTCGTTAAGCTTAATAAAATAAATACAAAACAAAATGCACGAATGCGCCTTCTTTGCACAAATTCAGCATGCGAAAAGTCACCGGCTAATTGATGACGACAAAAAATTAATCCTAAAGCTTGCGCACTACGACCAAAAATAGGTGTGAGTAATAAAGCAAACCCTTGCCATTGTTCGCGCATCATAATCAGTGAAATGGTTTTTATACATAGCGTCGCACTTACCGAAAGCAATCCCAAAAGCCCCACATTATTATGGAAAAATCGCGCACTTAACTCTCCAATTTTTTTGAGTTGATCAGCGGCATCTGCCAAGCCGCGCAAATGCATGCCTCCGGTCATGCCTTCCAGTAGGATAATAATTAATGGCATTGCTATTAATGCTGGCAAAAATTGTTGTAAAGCGACAGATACAATCACCAATAGACTGCCCATGATCACGCCCACCAAAGGGAAATAATGTACCGATCGGCTAAGCGGTGTTTCTGGACGAAAAGGAATGGGTAATACGGTGAGATAACTCAGCGCATTGCTCAAACTCATAGTTTTCCTAGAAAATCAAAATCAACTTGGGCCGCAATGGGATCAGATTTTTCTAAACGCACACGAATTTTATCACCTAAAGCAAATTTCATTTGTTTACGTTTACCAACTAGCATTCCCGTTTGCATATCTTTTTCATAATAATCATCACGCAAACGCGACACCGGAATCATACCTTCACCATAAGGATTACGAATTTGTACGAAGAGGCCAAAATTTTCGACACCGCTAATTTCCGCATCAAATTCATCGCCAATATATTCCTGGAAAATCCATGCCACCGCTACACGCATGGCTTTACGCTCGACCTTCATCACTTCTAATTCACGTTCCGAAACCCATTCTGCAATATGTGCAGCCTTTGGTTTTAAAGCCGCAGGTGCTTTTTTACTTTGTAAAAAAAGTTTCATCACGCGATGCGTCCATAAATCCGCATAACGACGAATAGGCGATGTGAAATGTGCATAATGCTCCCAGCCCAAGGCAAAATGACCTAAGGATAAATGGGAATACTGTGCTTTTTTCATGCTTTGCAAAATTTTTCGCTGTAAAGCCACCGGAAGATTTTTTCCACCCGCATTTAAGAGATGAATAAAAAATTGTTGTACGCCAGGATTTAAATAGCCTTTAGTTTCTTTTAAGCGCGACTCACTTTTAGCAAGCTCCTTGGACGCCCCTACACTGCCCATTTCGGGGCCAACTAAATTTCTTAAGGTAGAAACAACATCTAAATCGGGTTGTTCATGTACGCGAAAATGTCCGGGGATTTTATTTTTAGTAAGAAACATAGCCGTTACCTGATTGGCCAGTAACATGCATTCTTCAATCCATGAATGCGAGGCTAAATGCTCTCCTGCATAAATTCTTTTGGGCACTCCATTTTCATCTAGCTCCACCCTTGCTTCGGGAAATTGAAAATCAATAAATCCATCGCGACGGCGTTTATCTTTTAAAATATTCGCAAAGGTATCCAATAGCTTAAGTGTTTCATCGCCCTCGTCTTTTTGTTTTTGTGCTTCTTCATAAGCATAAAACTTGGCTACGCGAATCATACTTTCCACAAATTCATAATGTTTCACCTCGCCCATGCCATCGACTTCCATCATACAGCTAAAAGCAAAGCGATCTTTACCTTCTAATAAACTGCATAAGTCGGAGGATAAACGGTGCGGTAACATGGGTGCAGCGGTCCATGGAAGATACTGGGTAAAAGCACGCTTCTGCGCTTCTTTATCAATGGAGCTATCCGATTTTACATATTCCGCCACATCCGCTATATGCACGCCAACTTGCCAATTGCCATTGGGCAAGCGTTCCAAAGAAATGGCATCATCATGATCACGCGCCGTAACTGGATCGATGGTCACCACATGTAAATGACGATAGTCGCGTCTTTTACCTTGAGGATCAAATTCCGGTTCGGGAAAAGCATCCGCTTCTTCAAGTGCTTTAGCAGGATAAGCACTGGTTAAATGAAAGTTTTTGAAAAATGCCCGCGACACTTCGGGAAAGGAAATTTCCGTGTCAATCGTGGAGATGATGCGGCCTACACGGCCCAAATGCTCGGCATACTCGCCCATATCCTCGGCAATAACTAAAGCGCCGGCCTTCGTGCCTTGAATAAAACGCTTAGGAATAAAAAGTCTTTCTAAACGCAATTGTTTTGCGCCTTTACCGCCTTGCTTTACGGATTTTTTATCCTCGCCTAAAGGAAAAACAAAGTAATTGCCATTCTCCACCACCACTTTGCCTTTAATGGTTTTTTCGGGTGCGGAACGAGAATCTTTTTTCTTATCACGAAACTTTTCAAAAGGTCTTTCGCGATGTCCTTCTCGCTTACCCTCACGACTTTTTTTAGGAGGACGAGATTTTCCTTCGCTGCCCCCACTAGTATTATCACTAGTTCCTTGACTAGTACCACTCCTAGCCCCATTGTTGCCCGGAATAAAACTACGATTTTTGGCTTTTTTATTTTTATGCTTCACGGTTGCCAACTTTACTGCGCTCATATTTAATAATCGGATCACATTTACCCGGAAACTTTACCGTGATTTTATCAGTGCATCCCGAAGCATTGAGCTTGGGACAGGTTTGACAAACATTTTCAAACCAATCCTCATTAATCCCTGTGGGCTGAATCCCTTTTGCACCCGGCCCTGCCGCATCTGGTTCATCCAATTTTATGACAATATTTTGTACCACGCTCATCATTTTTTGCATTGCCGCAGGAGGTAATTGCATATTCAATTGTTGCACATAATATTGCAAAGCCTGAATAACCAAATCTTTTTCTTGCTCTGAGAAAGCCATATCTACTCCGTAAACTTTTCTTCTTTTTCTGTTTTAATTGCTTTTTTTACCCAAGGCGCCGCGCACAGCGGAGGATAATTTATCCAAATCAAAAGGCTTGTCTAAAAGCCAAACATTTTTTTGGGAAAGCCAATCACCCATTTCATATTGATGCTGGCGACCCGTGCAAAATAAAATTCTTAAACCAGGAATTAATTTGCGTAAAATTTTTGCCGTGTCCAATCCATTAATACCCGGCATATCCACATCTAATAAAACCAAATCAAAGGCCATACCATCTTCAATCATTTTAACTGAAGAGGCGCCATTCGCCACGGTAGTGGATTCATAACCTAATTCGGTTAAAATTCTTTTCGTGGTTTTACGCATCATTTCATCATCATCCACAATTAAAATGCGTCCTTTGCCCAGTACCACTTCGGTTACCTGTGCCTGTGCCGGACCTTCCGTTTTTTGCGTGATAGGAAAGTATAAACGGAAAGTGGTACCGGTTTTAATATCGCTGCTCACTTCCACAAAACCATTATGCTCTTTAACAATTGCATCCACAATAGTTAAACCTAAACCAGTGCCTTTTTCATTTTTGGTGGAAAAAAATGGATCGAAAACTTTATCTAATAGATCTAAAGGAATACCTTCCCCAGTATCTTTAATCGATATTTTCACTAATTCATTAGGCGCACAACCGGGATGTTTTTGGCGAAACATATCGGTAACCTCAAACTTTGCGATAGAAATTAATAAGGTTCCACCTGATTGCATGGCATCGCGCGCATTTACACAAATATTTAATACGGCTTGTTCAAATTGCGACGGATCGGCTAAAACCCATAAATCTTCAGGTCCAAAATGCGCTTTGACTTGTATGCGACTTTCAAAAGAAACTTGGCATAAAGTCACAATGCTTTTAATGGTAGCATTCAGGTTAACCGGCTCTAAATGCATTTCGGTTTTGCGCGCTAAGGTTAATAAGCGCTTTACCATATCCGAAGCTCTGGTGGTACAGGTTTCGATGATTTCCAAATCCTCTAAAAAAGATTCTTTATCGATTTTTTCATCCCCTAAGCGACGCAAGCGCTGTTTCATTAAGGAGGCTGTGCCAACTATGCCGCCCAGCACATTATTAAAATCATGCGCTAACCCACCGGCTAAAGTGCCTACTGTTTCCATGCGCTGGGAATGAAAAAGTTGCTGATTAAGCTCCACGGTACGGGTAACATCATCGATACGTAAAGCCACTTCACCGCGATTACTGCTAAACATGGTAAATAAATTCGCGCGATGATAAACCACATTCCCATTGGCCTTTTTAAAAGGTTGCGGTTCAAAATCTAAACCTTTATCCTCTTCCACTTGTAGCACATCGGCCATGGCATTTTGAATAAAGCGATATTCGGGAACAATATCCCATAACACTTTACCAATAGCGTCTTCTTCATTCACGCCAAAAAATTCCTGCGCTTTAGTATTCCAGGTACTGATGGTACCTAATAAATCCATGCCGATAATAGCTGAAGGCATGCTTTCAATGAGTGACCCTAATTGATCTTTTAAATCGCGCACATGCTCCGCCAATTGAGTTTGATCGAGCAGAGTAACCGCATAACGGCACATATTTTGAAAAAGCTCTCTTTGATGCTTCGACCACATTTGATCATTATGACTTCGCTGCACACAAAATAAAGACCGTCCACCCAAGGTCGTTTCAATAGGAAAGGCCATAGCCACACGGCAATCTACGCTACCTGTAAGTCCAAATTCATCTTCCAAAGCCGCTTGAAATTCTTCTTCCATCGCTGATTCAATATCGCTGTCAGCCAAAATTTGTATGGTTTCATTCCAGTCGCTAATTTGCAGATTGCCTTTATCGAGGCAGTTAAAAAGCAGTTTAACAAAGGGGTTTTCATTCTCTATCGAGATAAAATACGGTAAAGGTAAACGTTTCCCACCTTTATCTACGGCTTCATTGGAGACGGCCAAAGTACGGCTATGGCCGTCATTCAACAATACATAAGAAACTCTATCCGCTTTAAGTTCAATTAAAAACTCTTCGACAATAATGTCCATTAAATCATCATCATCCATGCGCAAAGTGATGCGTTCTACAAAATCCATCAAGCGTTTTTGATTGGCAAAATGTAAAGAATGATCCAAATCATGAACTTCTAATCGTGCGGTCATGTCCATTAAGGAAGAAAGCTGACGATTTAAGCGCTTAATCTCATTTTGCAGCGATTCTATTAGCGGCAAGTTATTTTCATTGCTCATTTTACCTGTTTTATCTTTGGCCTTTAGCATATCACTCAACAAGCTAAGAAACTTTTACCCAGCTTCAACTCCCTAGTTGCTTTCCGCAACATTTTTTTTTCAAAAGTATGCCTTTTTTTGCGAGGAAGGCGGATTATTCTTAATTTTCCACTATGAAAATCGCTTTATTATCTAATGAATTTCCTCCCCATGTTTATGGGGGTGCCGGTGTACATGTAGAGTATCTCTCCAAAGAGCTCGCACATATTCCTCATAATCACGTTGACGTGTATTGTTTTGGTGAACAAGCTGAAAAGCATCACAACTTAAATGTGCATGGTGTGCAACCCGATTTTACTTTCCCCAGTCAAAATGCAGGTAATCATAAGCTTATGGATACCTTAATGCGTGATATACTCATTGCGGGCACAGCCAAACATGCCGATATTGTGCATTGCCATACTTGGTATTCCCATTTTGCCGGCTGTTTGCTTAAACCTCTTTTAGGTGCGCCTTTAGTTTTGACTACGCATAGTTTAGAACCGCATCGCCCTTGGAAAGTTGAACAATTAGGCAATGCCTATCATGTTTCCTCTTGGCTAGAAAAAACCGCTTATCAAAATGCCGATGGTATTATCGCTGTTTCCGAATCCATGCAACGCGATGTACATGAACTTTATAGTGTACCCCTTTCTAAAATCCGTGTAATTCCCAATGGTATTGATTTAAAACAGTATAAGCCCACACCAAATCCCGAATTATTAAGGTCCTTTGGTATAGATCCCGAATTACCCTATGTGCTTTTTGTCGGCCGTATTACTAGGCAAAAGGGTGTGATTCATTTGCTCAATGCCATACCGCATATGCAAAATGGCTTACAAGTCGTGCTTTGCGCAGGGGCGCCGGATACCAAAGAAATCGGCAAGGAAATGGAAGATACCGTAGCCATCATTCGTGCCAACACTCCCAATCCCGTAATTTGGATTCCCCAAATGTTATCCAAAGAACAAATCATTCCTATTTATACTCATGCGACTTTATTTATTTGCCCTTCGGTTTATGAACCCTTTGGCATCATTAATTTGGAAGCGATGGCCTGCGAAACGCCTGTAATAGCCTCGGCCGTAGGCGGCATTCCTGAAGTAGTGGTACATGGTGAAACCGGATTACTCATTCCTTTTCAACCGATTAGCAGCGAAAATTTTGAACCCAAAAATTCAGATCAATTTTCGGAAGACATTGCCGAAGCGGTCAATCATCTTTTACAAAATCCCGAACGTTTAATTTCCATGGCCAAAAAATCACGTGCGCGTGTTGAAAAATATTTTTCATGGTCGGGAATTGCCGAACAAACTAGTCGCTTTTACGAGGAGTTAATTCATCCCCATGCTTAAAAAAAAATCTAAAGTAGTATCTAAAACATTAACTAAAACCTCAAAACCCAGCGCACTGGCAAAATCCTTACCTGCCATGCATCCGCTGCCCGCAAATCATCATACGGTGGTGGAAAATTTACAACCGACACTAGAACACTATTACCCTATCAAAGCTATTCCAGGTGAAAAAATTACTGTGACAGCGGATATTTTCCGTGATGGTCATGGACCTTGCGAAGCCATTTTATTGGTGAGAAAAGTAGGCGCAAAAACTTGGCAAAAACTGCCTTTTCTTTTTGTGGACAATGATGGCTTTGCCGGAGAATTTATTGCCGGCCCCGAAGGAGAATATGAATTCACCGTTCAGGCGCAAACCCAAAATGGTCCGGCTCTAGGTGAAATCCCTTTTACTTATAATCCTTCCGGAAAATTACGCGTCGATTCGCCACTCACACAGTTTAGTGCTTGGTATGAAATGTGGGGACGCTCGCAAGGGTCCGATCCTAATAAAAGCGCATCCTTTGCCGATATGGAAAGTCGACTTCCAGCCATAGCTCAATTAGGATTTGATGTGATTTACCTCACACCACTACATCCCATTGGTCGCACCAAACGCAAAGGCCGCAATAATAGTTTAACGGCTTTACCTGGCGAACCTGGATGTCCCTATGCCATTGGCAATGAAGTAGGCGGTCACAAGCAGGTCGATCCTGAACTGGGAACCTTAAAGGATTGTGAAAAATTTTTAGCACGCTGCCAGTCTATGGGATTTAATATCGCCTTGGATTTTGCACTCAATTGCTCACCGGATCATCCTTATGTAAAAGATCATCCCGATTGGTTTTATCGCGAAAAAGATGGCACTATTAAATGTGCCGAAAACCCTCCCAAGCGTTATGAAGATGTTTATCCCTTAAACTTTTTTTGTAATGATAAAGAAAATTTATGGATGGAAATAAAATCCATTTTAGAATTTTGGGTGGATAGAGGCATCACTATTTTCCGCGTCGATAATCCGCATACCAAGCCCTTTGGTTTTTGGGAATGGGTGATTCGTGAAATCAAAACACGGAATCCCGAAATTATTTTCTTGGCCGAAGCCTTTACTAAACCTAAAGTCATGAAGCGTTTGGCAAAAATTGGTTTCGATTTGTCGTACACTTATTTTACTTGGCGCACCGAAAGTAAAGAAATTCAGGAATATGTTGAAGAGTTAACTCAACAAGCACCAGCCTTATTTATGAAAGGCATATTCTTCCCTACTACTCCCGACATATTACCACTTCAATTACAAAATGCAACGCCCGCCATGTTTAAAATTCGTTTTGCATTGGCAGCCACTTTAGTTGGTAGTTATGGCATGTATAATGGTTATGAATTATGTGAAGGCACACCCTATCCGGGCAAAGAAGAATATGGATTTTCGGAAAAGTATCAGTATAAAGTTTGGGATTGGGATAGGCCGGGACATATTAAACCTTTTATTCAAGCGATTAATACACTTCGCAAAGAATATACGGCTTTACAATTTTACAAGAATATTCATTTTCACAAAAGCAATAATCCTCAATTAGTGGTTTATTCCAAAACCGATGAGCATGCCACTTTGCTGTTCGTAGTAAATTTGGACCCTTTAAATACGCAAAATGCCACCTTAGAGCTTGATTTAAGCGCTTTAGAATTACAAAATGAAAAAATCTATGGAGTCTATGATTTACTCAGCCATGAAAGCTATGTCTGGAGCGGCGCTTTTAATTATGTGGAGTTAAATCCGCATAAAGAAGTAATGCATATTTTGAAATTAGAAAAATTCTAAAAATATTTTTGGAAATCAACCTTTGCAGGGTATATTAATAAAGACCTTGTTTGGCTCAAGGGAAAAAAGAGGACTCAAATAAAATGGAAGCTAAAGAATTAAAAATCGAGTGCCCTTGTTGTCGAGCTAAATTGATCATTGATTCCGTCAATGGCGGCATAATTCAATTTACAGCGCATAAGGAAGCCCCGATTTCTTTGGAAAGTTTTTTGCAAGGAGATAAAACTCGCAAAGATGATTTAGAGCAAAAATTTGCCGATGCCAAAAGCAAAGAAGATTCGAAAATGGATTTATTAAATAAGAAATTCGAATGGGCTAAAAAAAACAAAGACAAATTACCCGAAGCCAAGCCTGGCATCATTTGGGATTAATTTTTTTATAAAAACAAAAAAATAGAAAGACATCTTTTGTCCAATATATCTACTGCCTTTGAAATTATTCGTTCGGTCACACAAACGATGTTGGAAAGCCAATCTAGCCAACCGGCGCTCGATGCTATTGTGCGTTTAATTTCGGAAAAGATGGAAGTAGATGTATGCTCCATTTATTTAAATCGTCCACAAACGGGTTTATTGCATTTAACTTCTAATTGCGGTTTACATTCCGATTCCATTCAAGATATTTCCATGCAAACCGACGAAGGTTTAACCGGTGCGGTATTTAGCAGTGGTGATGTGATTAACATCGCACATCCCAGTAAAGATAAACGGTTTAAATATTTCCCATCTCTTGGTGAAGAACGCTTACAAAATTTTTTGGGTATAGCTATTCCGCCCTCCTCAAAAAAATGTTTAGGGGTACTCACTTTACAAAGTACAGATGATAGACCCTTCGATTCTACTGTCGAAGATTTGGTTTTTACCTTGGCCGCTCAATTAGGCACATTACTGGAAAATCATTCTTTAAAATCGCATGGAAAAATCCCCTCCGAAGAACCCAAAAACATTATCGCTCCAGCCTTTGTTAGAGCGCAGGTAGCCTTTGGTGGTATTGCCGCTGGCCCTGTATCCACTTTGCAAACGCATCAAATTTGGGATACCATTTTATTTAGCGAATGCCTCGATCCCAAAGAAGAATTAGCCGTCTTTCATAAAGCCGTTGAATTAGCACGCAAAGAAAGCCAATGGTTGAAATCCAAAGCGGGTGAATTATTTGCCGAAATGGATGCTAAAATTTTTGCCGTACATGAATGGATGCTTAGCGATCCATTACTCATCAGTCCTATTGAAAATCATATTCGCGAACGCATGTCTGCGTTCTTTGCGGTAAAACTCGCCACGCGTGAATTAGCCAAAAGTTTTGCCGATTCAGGGAATGCACAACTCATTAGTAAAATTGCCGATGTTCGCGATGTGGGTTTACGTATTGTGAATTCGCTCAATGATGTAAAAGATAAACGCAGCTCTTGGGAAGATACGCAAGAGGGTAGCATCGTTGTAGCGGTAGAATTATTGCCTTCCGATTTAGTTTATTTACAAACCAAAAAAATTCTCGGTGTACTTTGTGAATCCGGTGGTGTAACTTCCCATGCGGCTATTTTAGCGCGCTCTCTAGGTATCCCTTGTTTTATTGGCTTGCCCGGCCTGACTAATTATTTACACAATGGCATGCCCGTGATTATGGATGCCAATTCGGGGCTTTTATTTATCAATCCCGATATTCATGTGGAGCGTGAATATAAGCGCCTCATGGAAGATTTAGAAACCAAACAATTAATGGTTCCTTCGCATACGTCTATAACTCGTGATGGCGTGCAAATTCAACTTTCCGCGAATGTGTCTTTACTTTCGGACTTTGCCATTATGGAACAAAGTGGTATACAAGAAGTCGGCTTATATCGCACCGAATTCTTTTTTATGATCCGCAATCAAATGCCCGATGAACAAGCTCAATTTGAATTGTATTCTAAAATTTTGGAACATAGTGCCGAGCATGGCGCCACCATTCGACTATTGGATGTGGGTGGTGATAAACCGTTGCGTTATTTCGATTGGGGCAAGGAAGAAAATCCCTATTTGGGTTGGCGCTCTATTCGCATGTTATTGGCACGTCCAGAAATTATGAAACCCCATTTACGCGCTCTATTAAGGGCTTCACAAACGGGTAAAATGAAAATTTTAATTCCTATGATTTCTCTAGTGAAAGAAATTCAACTCATTAAAAATGCTTTTGAAGAAGTTCGCATAGATTTAGAAAATCAATATGGAGTACCCTTTATGTTACCTCCACTCGGCGCCATGATTGAAATCCCTTCAGCCGTCATTCAAATCAAAAAAATCCTAAATGAACTCGACTTTATTTGCATTGGTACCAATGATTTAATTCAATATTTATTTGCAGTTGACCGAGGCAATGAGCGAGTTGCGGATTATTATCAACCCTATCATCCCGCCCTTTGGATTGCCTTAAAACAAATTGCGGATGCCGCGCATGAGACCAATAAATCCGTTACTATTTGCGGTGAAATGGCTTCGGACCCGCATACTTTGCCATTACTGTTAGGCCTAGGAATTACTCGTTTAAGTATTGCTCCTGCTTCTGCAGATGCTGTAAGAGCAGGGCTTTTACCCTTAAGAGTGAGTGCTTGCAAACAATTGATTGAGAAGATTTTGGATTATAATGCCAGCGAACAAATTCGCGGCGAAGTGGATAGATTTTTGTTGGAGAATAAATAGTAATAGAGCCAAATGGTGTTAAACTCCTCCTCTCTATCCCTTTTCCCTCTCCATATCCTTGTCGTGGATGACGAAGTTAATATTCGTCGAACCTTGACGCTTTGCTTGGAGTTAGTCGGGCATAAAGTCATCGCCGTAGGAAATGGAGGAGATGCCTTAAAGCAGGCCGCGCAACATAAATTCGATTTGATTTTTTTGGATATGCGATTAGGCACCGAACGCGGCTTGGATTATATCCCGAAACTGCTAATGCAATTGCCAGAGGCACACATTATTATAATCACAGCTTATGCCACGGTAGATACCGCTGTTGCCGCTATGAAAAGTGGAGCCGTGGATTATTTGCCGAAACCCTTTACTCCCGAACAAGTGCAAAATATTGCGGCCAATATTGCCACCAAACGTCAACAGATTCAAGAAAAGGTCAACACACAAGAAATTGATTTGCAGACGCAAAGCCCGGCTATGGAAAAAGTATTGCGCTTAGCAAAACAAGTCGCTCCCACCGAAACAGGTGTATTACTGCGCGGAGAAAGCGGCACTGGCAAAGGCGTTCTTGCACGCGCCATCCACGATTGGAGCAAAAGAAAAGCGAAACCCTTTGGAGTCATTTCCTGTCCATCATTATCTATTGAGCTTTTAGAAAGCGAATTATTCGGCCATGTCAAAGGCGCTTTTACCGGAGCCGTGCGCGACAATCTTGGCCGTATTTCCGCACATGATGGCGGAACTTTATTTCTTGACGAAATTGGTGATTTGGCTTTAATTACGCAACCCAAGCTTTTACGCTTTTTGCAAGATCAAGAATATGAAAGGGTCGGCGAAAATATTACGCGTCGAGCGAATATTCGCATCATCGCCGCAACCAATATTGATTTAGAACAAGCAGTACGCGAAGGAAAATTTCGCGAAGACTTATTGTTTCGACTCAATGTTTTTCAAATTGAGTTGCCTCCTTTGCGAACTCGCATCGAAGATATCCCTGCTTTAGTAGAACGATTCGCAATATTTTTTGCTAAAAAAAACCAACGTTCTTGCCCGATTTTTAGTCCTACCGCAATGGACGCCCTCATTCATTATTCTTGGCCCGGAAATATTCGCGAATTAAGAAATAGCATCGAAAGAGCTTGTATTGTTTGTAACGATGCACAAATTAACTTGGACGATTTACCATCACAGCTGCAACTTACATCTGCGGCATCCCCAGAAGTGGGGCATAAAGTCAGCTTAGAACAATTGGAAGAAATTCATATTCGCAAAATACTTGCTTCGACGCCTTCATTGGAAGAAGCGGCACGCATACTAGACATTGATGGGGCAACATTGTGGAGACGGCGTAAAAAATACGGATTATAATCTCATTTATAAAACTCCCAACCATTTCATTTTTCCATGTCATAAAGGCATAAGCTTGCATTTTGCAAGGTCCGCTATAATTTCATAATCAACACTCCACAAATCCCATCATTTTAAAGGGGATTTCTAACCTTTATTCTGGCATGTGCCTTGCAGTTGTGGAGTGTTTATGTTGGGACTAAGACAAAAATTAATGTTGGGTTTTGCGGGACTATTAGCTGTTTTGCTATTGGTCACTTTTTTAGCCATTCGTGTAATTAGCAATGTGAGTTTTTCTTTCGAACGTATCTCTCAAGAAAATTTAGAATCCATTCAAGCCTGCGAAAAAATGCGCTCAGAATTGGAAAGTCTCAATCAAATTCTTTTAGTGTCCTTATGGGAGGAGCAACCCATCCCCTCTTCGCATTGGCAAGAGCATGTACAAGCTTTTACTCATAGTTTGGATTTTCAAAAACATAATGTCACCGTTATGGGAGAACAAAAATTCACGGACAGCTTAATCATTTTCTGGAATGATTTACAAAGCAATTTTTCCAAGTATACTGATGTGCATTTGCACCTTACCCAAAGACGTCTTAATTATCAAAATCAATTTTTAGGACAATTGCAAAAGATCGAAAACCTCACTCAAGGTATCGCCTCGTTAAATGCACAGAATATGCTCTCCACCGATGGTGAAGTGAAACATCAAGCTCGTCGTGCCAAGCAAGGTTTAATTGTTTTACTCATTGCAGGTTTAATGGGTTTCGTAGCGCTCTTATTTATAACTGGGCAATTCATTCTCAATCCTATTCGCAAACTGACACAATCGGCCCAAGAAATTGCCAAAGGCAATTTGGAACTATCCCTAGACGCGCGATCGCGAGATGAAATGGGAATATTGGCGGAATCCTTTAATACCATGACCTCACGCTTGAGAGAGTTTCGCCGCTCCGATCATGTGAAACTTATTCGTACCCAGCGCACCACGCAAATGGCTATTAATAGCCTTCCCGATGCCGTAGCGGTGATTAATGCCGAAGGGTTTATAGAGATGTCCAATAATCCGGCGCATACTTGCTTTGGCATTAAACCAGGTACCCAGGTAGAAACCTTGGAGTTACCTTGGCTCAACACGATTTTTCAAAAAGTCCGTCAGGAGTTACGTTCATTTAATCCCGAAGGCTATGCTTCAGCAATACAAATTTTTCAGGAGGGGAAAGAACATTTTTTCTTGCCCCATGCTATTCCTATACTCGATGAAAGTAAGCAATTGGTTGGGGTGACATTAGTACTAGCGGATGTCACGGATTTACGTCGCTTGGATGAAAGTAAAAGTGATTTATTGTCTACGGTTTCCCATGAGTTGAAAACACGTTTGACTTCTATGCGGATGTCCGTGCATTTACTCTTAGACGAAAAGATAGGTGACTTGAATAATCGGCAATTAGAATTGCTATTGACTGCAAGAGAAGATACTGAGCATTTGCATCAAACCATCGAAGGGCTGTTAGATATAGGCCGAATTCGTTCTGGTAATTTGAAAATGGATTTACAAAGCATTGACGCGAGAGAATTCGTTTTACAAAGCATCGAAGCCATGCAGCATGCTTTTCAGGATAAAGGCTTAAAACTAGAATCTCATCTTCCTCCTTATTTACCAAAAGTAATGGCCGATCCTATACGCATTCCTTTGGTGTTAGGAAATTTGCTTTCCAATGCTTTGAAATATACCGCTGCAGGCGGCAAAATCGAAATACAGGCGCAAGAAGAAAAACATTTCATTCGCTTTAGCGTCAATGATACGGGCTTAGGAATTCCTGCCAATGATGTTCCGCATATATTCGAAAAGTTTTATCGCGGATCCCAAGAAGGACATCCCGGTGGAGCGGGCTTAGGTCTTGCTATTGCCAAGGAAGTTGTGGAAGCCCACGGTGGAATCATCTCTTTGGAAAGCATTGAAAATCAAGGAACAACTGTACATTTCACATTACTCAAAGCAGGATAAATCATGTTAGATATACTTTTCATTACCCTACAAGTAGCATTTTTTCTTCTCTGTATTTTCGGGCTTAAGTTGTTTTTGCAAGGGCAAGGTAAACATATGGGGAGGAATGATTAATGGAAAATTTATTAATGGGAATCATAGGCTTAGCTCTATTAGGCTATCTCTTTTACACATTATTCCGTCCCGATCGCTTTTAGGAGATTATTATGCATGCTATCGATGGGTTACAACTTGCACTTTTTGTGTTTTTACTTTTTCTTATCACTAAACCTTTAGGGATATTTCTTTTCCAAATTTTAAATCCGCAAGAAAAAACTTTTCTGCATCCCATTTTAGGCGGGTTGGAAAAATCGATTTATCGGGTTGGCAAAGTGACACCCGATAAAGAGCAGGATTGGTTGCAATACACAGTATCCATGCTCGTTTTCAGCCTAGTAACCTGTCTGTTTACCTATGCCGTTTTGCGGCTGCAATATTATCTTCCTCTCAACCCTCAGCATTTCCTTGGTTTTAGCCCGCATTTGGCTTTCAATACTGCCGTCAGCTTCACCACCAATACCAATTGGCAAAGCTATACGGGAGAAGCCACTTGTTCTTATTTCTCGCAAATGGTGGGCTTGGCCAGCCATAATTTTTTCTCCGCTGCCGTGGGCATCGCCATTGCTGCCGCTTTGGTTAGGAGTATCGCGCGGGGTAATGCGAAAACCTTGGGAAATTTTTGGGTCGATTTAATCCGCCTCACCCTATATTTATTCTTGCCCATATGTTTGATATATGCTCTCTTTTTAGTTTCGCAAGGCAGTATTCAAAATTTTTCCAGTTACACAGCCGTTACTGGACCCGATGGTTTTTCCCAAACCATTGCCCAAGGGCCGGTAGCTTCGCAATTAGCCATTAAAATGCTGGGCACTAATGGCGGCGGCTTTATGAATGCCAATGCCGCACATCCTTTTGAAAATGCCACGCCGCTCAGCAACTTCGTACAAATGCTTTCCATCTTTTCCATCGGCAGCGCATTAACCTATTACTTGGGGCGCATGGTAAAAAACCAAAAACATGGTTGGTCGGTTTGGTCGGCTATGCTGATTTTATTCCTTGCGGGAACCTTGATTTGCTGGTGGTCCGAAACCCATCCCAATCACCTCTTGCACGACATGGGCATCCGTCTAAGTGACGGTAACATGGAGGGTAAGGAAACTCGCTTTGGAATTTTTAATTCCGCCTTATTCGCCACGATTACCACTGATGCTTCTTGCGGAGCCGTGAATGCTATGCATGATTCTTTCACTCCCCTCGGCGGTTTAGTCCCTTTACTCAATATTCAATTGGGCGAACTCATTTTCGGCGGTGTGGGCGCAGGGCTTTATGCCATAATCATTTTCATTGTCCTCTCCGTTTTTATCGCGGGATTAATGGTTGGAAGAACACCGGAATATCTCGGTAAAAAAATCGAAGGCTATGATGTAAAAATTGCCGTGCTATACAGTTTAGTGGGTGCGTTTTCCATTTTAGGTTTATCTGCCTTCGCAACGGTAAGTAAAACTGCTTTAGCCACTTTGAATAATGCTGGGCCGCATGGCTTTAGTGAAATACTCTATGCCTTTAGCTCGGCTACGGGCAATAATGGCAGCGCTTTTGCAGGTCTTGGGGCCAACAACCCTTGGTGGGATACAGCATTAGGATTCGCCATACTCATTGGTCGATTTTGGATGATTATTCCAGTGATGGCTTTAGCCGGAAATTTAGTCGGTAAAAAAATCTCCAGCGAAAACGTGGGCTCTTTTCCTGTGTCAGGAGTAACCTTCACATTACTGCTGATGGGCACCATAGTGATTGTAGGGGGTTTAACTTTTTTGCCTGCATTAGCTATGGGCCCGATTCTAGAACATTTCATGATGCACACCGGAAAATTTTTTTAAAGATTATTGAGGCTATATGAAATCCAAAGACAATTCCTTATTCGACAGTAAAATAGTGTTCCCCGCAATTGGGGAGGCGATAAAAAAATTACATCCCAAACATTTGATAAAGAATCCCGTTATCTTCGTCACCGAAGTGGGCGCATTCCTAACCACGGCACAAATATTTTTTCTCAAGCATAATCATGAAAGCATTGGTTTTGTTATCCAAATCAGCCTTTGGCTTTGGTTCACCGTGCTTTTCGCCAACTTTGCGGAAGCCATTGCTGAAGGCCGTGGTAAAGCGCAAGCCAATACCCTGCGTAACTCTCGTACAAAAACCAATGCGACTCGTCTGGATAATCAAGGCCATCCACGCACAGTTTCCGCCGAAGAATTATCCAAAGGCGATTTAGTCTTAGTAATAGCTGGAGAAATTATTCCTGCGGATGGAGAAATCATAGAAGGCGCAGCCACAGTAGATGAGAGCGCTATCACTGGTGAATCGGCTCCCGTTATTCGCGAAGCGGGAGGCGACAGAAGCGCCGTAACCGGCGGGACACGGGTGCTTTCCGACTCTATCAAATTGCGCGTGACCGCAGGGGCTGGGGAAAGCTTTTTAGATCGAATGATCGGTTTGGTGGAAGGCGCCAAAAGACAAAAGACACCCAATGAAATTGCCCTTTCCATTTTGCTATCGGGTATGACCATTATTTTCCTCATCGTGGTACTCACCTTGCGGCCCTTGGGTAATTATGCCGGCATATTTTTTTCCGTAACCGTTTTGGTTTCCTTATTTGTTTGTCTTATTCCCACTACCATCGGCGGCTTGCTCAGCGCCATTGGCATTGCGGGTATGGATAGACTCTTGCAAAAAAATGTTTTGGCCATGAGCGGTCGCGCTATTGAAGCAGCAGGCGATGTGGACGTGCTATTGCTTGATAAAACCGGCACTATCACCTTGGGCAATCGCCAAGCGGTGGAATTTATTCCCGCGCCTGGGGTAACTCCGCAGGAACTAGCGGATGCAGCCCAATTAGCGTCATTAGCAGACGAAACACCTGAGGGACGTAGCATTGTGGTTCTAGCTAAAGAGTTTGGATTACGAGAACGCACCATACACGATTATCCTAATGCCGAATTTGTTCCTTTCACGGCGCAAACCCGTATGAGCGGTTTAAATTGGGAAGGTCGCTCCATACGCAAAGGTGCGGCAGATTCTATTTTTAAATATGCCAAGGGAACCTGTCCAGTAGAAGTTCATCAAGAAGTAGAACGTATTTCTCGTGCGGGTGGTACACCCTTGCTAGTAGCCGATGAGTTACGAGTACTCGGAGCCATTTATCTCAAAGATATTGTGAAAGGTGGGCTTCCCGATCGTTTCCGACGTTTTCGTTCTATGGGCATTCGCACCATCATGATTACCGGCGATAATCCCCTAACGGCCGCAGCAATTGCTAAGGAAGCTGGCTTAGATGATTTTCTGGCACAAGCGACTCCAGAAGATAAATTGGCCTTGATTCGTAAAGAACAAGCCGGTGGCCGCTTGGTGGCCATGACAGGCGATGGAACCAATGATGCGCCAGCATTAGCGCAAGCCGATGTGGGCGTGGCTATGAATTCCGGTACGCAAGCCGCTAAGGAAGCGGGTAACTTAGTTGATCTGGATTCCAATCCCACGAAATTGATCGAAATAGTCGAAATTGGAAAACAGCTTTTGATCACGCGTGGCGTCCTCACTACCTTTAGCATCGCCAACGATGTCGCTAAATATTTTGCCATCATTCCTGCGCTTTTGATGGGAACATTTCCCATCATCGCTCCTTTGAATGTTATGCGCTTGGCTTCCCCGCAAAGCGCTATTTTAAGCGCGGTGATTTTCAATGCCATTATTATTGTGTTATTGATTCCACTGGCCTTGCGTGGAGTAAAATTTAGGGCTTTAGGTGCAGGTGCTATATTGCGTCGCAATCTTCTCATCTATGGTATGGGAGGAATTATCAGTCCTTTTATTGGCATTAAAATCATTGATAAAGTTATTAATGTTTTAGGATGGGCTTAATATGTATAAGATTAATTTTTGGAATGAACTTAAAGTTTCCTTACTAACTGCCTCGCTATTACTAATTCTTGTGAGCGGTATTTATCCCCTAATAGTTTGGGGTTTGTCTAAAACTATTTTTCCAAGTCAAGCGCAAGGATCTTTAATCCACAATGATCGAGGTCAAGCTATCGGTTCGGCTTTATTGGCGCAAGGTTTTACTTCCACTAAATATTTTCATCCGCGTTATTCCTTGGCAGGTGGAGGCTATGATGCCACCAGTTCGGGCGGAAGCAATTTAGGGCAAACGTCACAAATTTTAATGGATACTTTAAAAGCACGCGCCTCACGCTATCGTGAGGAAAATGGTTTGCAGGGAAATACGGAAATCCCCGCAGATGCTGTGACGGCTTCAGCGAGCGGTTTAGATCCAGAGATTAGTCCGGATAATGCTTTCCTACAAGTTTATCATGTAGCCAAAGCACGTAACCTTGACATTATAAAGTTACAGGCTTTAGTTAATATCCATATCCGTGGTCGCGATTTAGGTTTTCTAGGTGAACCCGGCGTGAATGTGCTAAAATTAAACTTGGCTTTGGATAACTTAAAGTAAATCATCCCGATTAGTATGACCGATAAAGCAAGCTCCTTTCTCCAAATGATTCGCCGCGATAGACGCGGACGGCTTAAAGTGTATTTAGGTTATGTAGCGGGCGTTGGGAAAACCTGCCAAATGTTGCAAGAAGGTCAGCGCCTCCATGAAGAAGGCGAAGATGTTGTGATTGGGGTCGTGGAAACGCATGGACGAGCGGGCACATCGATCTTAGTAAAAGGGTTAGAGCAAATTCCCCTACAACAAATATCCTATCGCGGCACCCTTATGGAAGAAATGGATGTGCAAGCTATTTTGTCACGTCAACCTAAAGTTGTATTGGTCGATGAATTAGCGCATACCACAGTACCCGGTAGCCGAAATGCCAAGCGTTATCAAGATGTACAAGATCTACTTGCCGCAGGTATCAATGTTATTTCCACACTCAATGTTCAGCATTTAGAAAGTCTCTATGATACGGTAGAACAAGCCACCCATGTCAAAGTGCGCGAGCGTATACCCGATTCTGTGCTGGCCGACGCCGATCAAATTGTTAACGTAGATGTTTCCCCAGAAGATTTACAAAAACGATTGCAGAGCGGGAAAATTTATCCTATGGACCGTGTACCAACGGCTTTGGCAAATTTCTTTCGCCTTTCTCAATTAGAGCAATTACGAGAATTAACTTTGCGTGAACTCGCCGCGCAAATCGACTCGAAACGCCGAGAAACGACTTTGGAAAAAAACTTGGGGCATACAGATCAGGTTATGGTTTGCTTGAATGAGCGCGGGCCGGAAAATGCAGCTTTGTTACGCCATGGTTCACGCTTAGCGGGCCGCTTAAATCGCAATTGGTATGCCGTGCATGTGCAAACTTTAGCCCATGACCCAGTACTTGGTGATGCGATGCAGCAGAGATTAATGGCCGACATGCTGGCACTAGCCAATCAATTAGGGGCTACGGTATTCACTTTTAAAGGCGAAGATATTGTCGATACATTATTGCGCTTTGCCAAAGAGTATCATGCGGGTTACATTATTATCGGCAAACCAAGACCGAAACCTTGGTGGAAAATCTGGTTACGCAAAAATTCGGTTGCCGAAAGATTACTCAATGAGGGACAAGGGCTTATTCTCATGGTCGTAGATACTTTATTTACCAAGCCAATAAAGGAAATTGAACTCGCTCCCACATTAGCCTCCTCAAGAGCCCCAGGACAGATTCAACTGAATGAAATACTTCCAGTAAATAGTATTGTGATTTGGGATTATCCACTCAGTAAAGAACAAGCCATTTCCGAATTGACCCAAACTTTAATCTCTCAAAATATTGAGCTGGAAACACATGCAGTGATTACCAAGATATTGGAACGCGAAAAACAGGGATCTACTTTTTTAAATGAAGGCATTGCTTTACCACATGCCCGCATTGAAAATTTGAAAAAGCCTTTGGTGGCCTTTGGCTTATGTCGACATGGCATTTTAGATGCAAATACGCAAACTCCAATTGAAGTGGTTTTTTTACTACTCTCACCAAAGGATGGACATAAATCCCATTTACAATTGCTGTCTATTGCTAGCCGTCTCATTCAAAATGCAGCGCTACGAAAAAAATTACAAAGAGCGAAAAATGGGCAAGGTATTTTGGATACCATTTCGGATTGGGAGCGAAATCCCGAATAACTTTAAATAAAAAACCTATTGCAAGGTATAAGCGTAAACTCTTGCAAAAAACAAGTATGACTTATTGGCTAAATTTTATTTTGAAATAATTTTATTATCAATGCAGCAAGGGTAAAGGTCTACTATAGCGGGGGAAGTTCAAAGCGCTCGTAAAAAGGCACGGGATGTTTCTCATCGGGGCGACCTTTTTTCTTGAAGTGGAAATTCTACTTAAATTCTGAGCTCTTTTATTGGGGATTACAAGGCTTTGCGCAAGATAGCGTTTTACAAAAAAATACCGTTAATACCAATACCCGCTCCTAATTAAACCTCGGTAAATAATTTTTTTATTGATTGCGACGCCATGAAAATCAAATCCGCTAAACGTAGTATCATTAGCAAATATAATGTTTTTATTTGTAGTGCTTACTATTGTCTTTTTAGGAAGAACAAAAGTATGAAATCCGGTTTTAAGGATTTGAAAAAAATTTGGATAAAAATAAATACTCTCAATCTTCTCGAGCTGATTACGAGAACCAAAATTAATCACTTTAGTGAAAACCTGTGAATAAAAAAATTTAACTCCATCAACATTTCCAAAAACTTCTTTTGGTGTGAACTTTGGAGCAATTGAAACAAAAAGAGTATCTTCGCTCCATTTATTCAAAGAAAAATCAAGGGCTTGAACAACAACATTTCCCAACATTGGCAACGATTGTCCTTTTTTTACAACTGCAATTTGAATATCCCCCCTAGAATTTCCTATAGTCTCAAAATATCGATACGCAGTATATTTATTGTTTTGGGACTCTAATTTTTGAGTAACGACTATTTCTGAAAAAACATTTTCCATTAATATTACAAAAAAAATTATCACGAAATTACCAAGAATATTCATTAATGCCTTTCACCATTCATGTAATTGTATCCATTAGTGTACGCCTTAACTTCATAGTCTTCATCCTCATGACCCGTATTTTTTATTGAATAATATTGACCTCCCGCCCAAGCCAAGCTGTATGGAATTCCTATTAGGTTCATTCCCGCTCCCCAAACAAAATTGCCTGCTTCACGGTAATTATAAAGTAACCCATTTGCAAAATATAAAGAATTTTGCTTAAGCATGGACTAAAGATATTACCGTTTTAGGGTATAAATCAACTACCCAAACCCTCAAAACCAAATTGACAATGTATCCCAAATGGGGTATATTATCCTTTATAACTCAGGAGGCACATTAATGTCTAAAACTGCTATGATAAGGGCTCGAACCGACTCCAATCTCAAAGAGAAAGTTGAACTTATTTTCGATAAGCTTGGCCTCAATGCCACCTCTGCCATCAATATTTTTTATAAACAAGTTCTTTTAAGCCGCGGCCTCCCTTTTGAAGTAAGAGTACCTAATACCACCACTCGCAAAGCCATGAAAGAAGCTCAAGCTGGCCAAACTGTTAAAGGATTGAAAAGCACAGAGGATCTATTTCGTAGCCTATCCAACTGATGTGGACGCCAGAATATACCAAGCAGTTCAAAAAAGATTATAAGCTTTGTAATAAGCGAGGCCTTCCTCCAAGAGAGATAGAAGCCGTTATGAAAAAGCTTCTTCAAGATTTGCCATTAGCTGCAAAACATAGAGACCATGTACTCAAAGGAGAGTATGAAGGTTTTGGCGAATGCCATATTCGACCAGATTGGCTTTTGATTTATTTGAAGGATGAGGCACGTAAATGCCTTGTGTTTGTTCGTACCGGAACCCATAGCGATTTATTCGATTGATTTATTTTCATGTTTGCTTGCAAACGCGAAGCCACGCGCAGGTTAAAGTGTCGAAAAGCCAATGGCTTAACCCAAACGGACGTTGCAAAAAAATTAGGGGTTACGCAGTCTGCTTATGCCCATTATGAAAACGGCGTCCGCAAAGTAGAAGCGGAAAAGATACCGCTTATCGCCAAGATTTTAGGGGTGGGCGTGGAAGAGCTTTATGGAGAAGCGGCTAAGGGGGAGAAGGCTATGCCTAAGCTGCATAAGAACACCAGAACCGCCAAAGTGCAGGAGCTATTTAATAAGCTGCCGCAAAATGAGCAAAGAGTGGTGTTGAAGCAAATAGAGTTATTGAGTTTGGAGACTAAGAGGAAGTAAGTGCCCTACAAAAAATAGATGGTTACTTATAGGTTACGCTATGTCCATCGCACCGGCTATGATGATTTTGGGTTCTCCGATGCACAGTGATTGCGCGGGAATCAGCCGAATTAGCACTGTTTGGCGGACCAGTTTAATTCAGTTCGAAGTATTATATTATTTCGGACGGGGACAGTTACCCCCTGCTAAACAAAGAGCGGTACTTAGTCATGCTAAAGGATTACTGAAAGACTAATTTATTTGGCTCAGGTTACGATGGCAATTCGAACGGAAACAGTTATTTTTTGCGCGATTTGATATAAAAATAAAACCCCCAAAATACAGTTCCGAATATTAAATAGACGACACAACTCCATATCTTACCAGTTAAAAAAAAACCAATCGAAGTAAGATAGAGAATTATAATACTGTATTTTAAGACCGATATAGAATTCATAAATAAACTTAGGGCTTATCAACTCTACTAGTAACATCTGGTGGAGCCGTAGGAATGGGTCTAATACTTGGAGAAACAACATTTTGTCCTTCATCAGGAGTACTTAGATATTTCGCGGAAAAATCATGCCAAAAAGAAACAAAATCAACAACCCCTCCACCAACAGCTCCTTTTAACGATGAAGCCATTTCAAAAGTTTCGATAACATCCTTTACGCCAGGTGGAACGGATTCTTTCAAAAAATCCGTCGGATATTTTGTATAAGTCGATGCATTAACTAATTTAGGATCCTGCGATAATGCTATCATAAAATTTTTCTCAGCAGTAAACATTTCAGCACCAGCAAATATTATCGTATACATTCCTACAGCAAACCCTGAAAATCCCCCTTTTTGTGCAACAACAGCACCACCCGTACCAAGTGCAATAGCCCCAGTTCCATGTAAGCCCGCATCCAATAAAGCAGGGCCATCAGCATTTCCATCGGGATCAATTCTATTAATAGGATTGTTACTACCATATCCGTAAAGATCAAAGTGCTGACGCATCGGATCCGGTGATATCCACAGTAAAAATCGCTCAGATAAATTTGAGTTCTTGAAATCGATTACTCCCTGTCCTTGAATATCAAATAGACGGAATCAATTTGATCACGTCCGAAAGAAGTGTTCCAACACGCCTTAAATTTAAGGGTTTCTTTACCCTTAATTTTAATTCCAAGTCCATCAATCAATTGGCTGCTCGGAGAATCAACAAATGTTCTTACTTGTACGTTGCCATTCTGTAAAAAAAGATGGCTATTGGCATACTGAATTTCATTGGGACTATTGTTGAATATTTCAACGGAACCTTTAACCTTAGTTTTATAAATTCGTTTGAGCTCTACTTTAATAACCGTGGATGAATTCGGACCAGCTATGGCCGTTCTTTGCACATCAATTCTTTGACCGCATCCTACGACAAATAAAATGAAAACAAATAAGTATCTCATTGTGGTTTAGGATAAATGGCATTAACACCAGTCGCATTGTAATCCCCCCATAAAAGGGTCGAAAAATTAAGTAGAATTTCCATTTATAGAATGAAGGAAGTTCTTATGAAAAAATCACGATTCACCGATGGCCAAA
>JAYTSD010000026.1:0-18214 GCA_043745805.1 Fibrobacteria bacterium | reverse complement strand
GAGCCCAAGAAGAGAAACGTTTGAAATTGGAGGCGGACGCGAAAGCGAAGGCCGAAGCGATAAAATTAGCGAAAGAGGAATCGGATCGCAAAGCGAAAGTAAAAGCAGATAGTATTGCGACCGCAATGGAAGCAAAGCGTATCAAGGCAGAGGAAGCACGTCAAGCGAAAATCATGGCCGATAGTTTAGCGCGCATAGAAGCGCAAAGAGTGGCTAAGGAAAAATTGGATGCCTTAGCGCACGCGCAAGAAGAGAAGCGTTTGAAATTAGAAGCGGATGCGAAAGCGAAAGCAGAAGCGGCAAAATTAGCGAAAGAGGAATCGGATCGTAAAGCGAAAGTAAAAGCGGATAGTATTGCGACCGCGATGGAAGCAAAGCGTATCAAGGCTGAGGAAGCGCGCCAAGCAAAAATTTTAGCGGACAGCTTAGCCCGTGTAGAAGCACAACGAGTGGCAAATTTTAAAGCAGATAGCACAGCTCATGTGCAAGAAGAGAGACGTTTAAAAGCAGAAACAGAAGCAAAGGCAAAAGCGGAAGCCGCACGTTTAGCTCGTGAAGAGGCGGATCGTAAAGCAAAAGCAAAGTCAGATAGTATTGCCACCGCCTTGGAAGCGAAACGCATCAAAGCCGAGGAAGCACGCCAAGCGAAAATTTTGGCGGACAGTTTAGCACGCGTAGAAGCACAAAGAGTGGCAAAAGTAAAAGCGGATAGTTTAGCGCAAGTGGCAGAAGCAAATAAAATTCGCATGGAAGCCGAACGCAAGGCTAAAGAAGAAGCGGCACGCTTAGCGAGGGAAGAAGCTGATCGTAAAGCAAAATTGCGGGCCGACAGTTTGGCCCAAGTGGAAGCGGATCGAAAAGTCAAATTGGAAGCCGAGGCACTTTTTCAACAACAAGTGACCACAGTGGTTATGGGTCAAACGGCGCAATTAGATACGGCCGCATTTCTACAAAAACTAGAGGGACGCGTGGCCACTGCAAAAATTCCAGATACCCGTTTAATTGAAGCCCAAGGTATTCTTTATTTTCAACAATTTAATTTTACTGAAGCCTTGTCTGCATTCAACAAATTAAAATTGCAAAATCCTAGCATTACTCGCAAAATAGCTTTGAGTCATTATGAGTTAAAACAATTTGCTCTGGCATTAAAAGTTTTTCAAAAAATTCCCAATGTCTCTGCCGACAAATCGGATTGGGGCAAATATATTAAAACGCTTATAGAAAATAAGCAGTCTGCAAAGGCGGCTTTGGAATCCGAGATGTATCTTGCGCGTTACCCAGAAAATGAAGCAACTTTAATGTTCTTAGTTGATTATTATCGTCAGCCTTTACAAAAAGAAAAGCTTATTCCTAAGCTCGAGTTATTGTTGGCAAAAACACCTAAAGATGCTGTATTATTAAATGAATTAATTGGCTTAGTAGATAAAACCAATCCAAAAGCACAAACCTATCGCGAAAAATATTTAGAAATTAATCCCGACGATACTAAAATACAGTTAGAATTGGCTCAGCAATATGAAGCCAAAGGAAATACTAAATCCGCCTTAATTTATTATCAAAAGGCAGCCGTTGATCATGCTTCCGAAAAAGCGTATCAATTGCATTTAGGCGATTTGTATTTACAAAACAATCAAAAAGACGAAGCGATTAAAGCATACGAAAATGCTAGGAATTTGGATGCGCAAGATCGCAAACTTATTTTGAAATTAGCCGCCCTTTATGAAGAGAGTAAAAAAAATGATAAAGCGATGGAAGCATATAACTTAACTTTTGATATGCAACCTAATGATAAGCTAGTCCAAGCTAAACTTTTACAACTGTATACTGCCGCTCCTGATAAGGCTCCTTTACGGGAGTTTTTGTTGAAGTTGGACAGTAAAGATCCTGCGGCCCATGCGGCGCAATTTCAATTAGCGAAAATGGCCTTAGCAGAAAATGACAAAGACAAAGCTTATGTGTTTTTGGAAAAAGCTTTAAGGACTCAGCCAACTAATCTCGAGTATTTAGCCCTTTTGCCACAAGTGATTGTGAGCAATGAACAGATTCAACATCATTTTGCCGCCTTACAAGGATTGGCTTTAAAGCCCGAAGCAAAACCAGAATTGTTATTTATGGTAGCACATGGATATGCTTTACAAAAAAACAATCTTATGGCTGCAAAAAGTTACGCGGATGTGCAAGCTCGCAATCCCAAATTATTAGAAGGCAAGCGCGAACCTATTGCTGAATTACTAATTGCAAAAAATTATGCCTTAGCCGTTCCGATGGCTGAAAAGTATTTGCAAAGCAATGAAGATCCAGAGCTTGGATCAAGTTTAGCCGAGGCCTATTTAAAAACAGGTCAAAATGCCAAAGCGCGCGTATTGTTGGAAGGTCGTTTGAAAAATGAACCTACTAATTTAGTTTTGTTAGAATCCGTGGCGAATTTATATAAGCAAGAAAACAATGCGCAAGGTTATGTCAGTACTATTTCCCAAATTGTGCAGGTTGATCCTAAATACAAAAATTACCAATTGCTCTTGGCACAAGAAAAAGAAAAGGCAAAAGATTTTAAAGGTGCGATAGAGCAATATGATCAATGGGTGGATCGTCATAGTGACGATGTAGTAGCCATGAAAGCTTTGCATAAACTTGCGGAACAAGGTCAAGATACAACGCGTTTAGTGGATGTTCTTTTAAAGCTTAATAAAAGAAAAGAGGTAGAGAACGTCTATAAGTTCCAGCTTGCTGAATTGGATTTTAAACGATCGGGTTCTCCAGCTGAAATTGAAAAATTAGTGAAGTTGCATCCGGAATATATACAAGGGAAGAAAATTTTGGCCCGCGAATATATTCGTCAAAACGCTTGGACAAAATTGGCACCACTGGAATCGTTTTTAATGTTGGAATCGAAAACCGATAAAGAGTTGATTGAGCCTTTGGCTGATTTACAAGCGTTTCATAAAAAACCTTTATTTGCCAATGCAAGTTATTATGAAGCTGTAAAAGCAAAACCTAAACAAAGAGGGTTATTTGATAAGGCGTATAAATATTCTAAGGCCAATCATTCACCTTATCTTGCAGAAATGTTAGCCATAGGTTCCAAGAATTATAGCGATGATTATGGATTAAAAACAGATTATGCCAATAGTTTAGGAAAAACGGCGCAAGCATTAGATATTTATCAAGATATCTTAGCGCATCAAACGGATATGGTTGTTTTGAAGAATGCCGTAGAAATCGCCCTTAGTTTGCAAAAATTAGATGTAGCCGCTACGTTACTGCAAAAATGGGTGGAATTAGAGCCTAAAAATGCTCAGGTATTGGAACGTTTATTGGATGTGTATACACGCACTAATAATAAACCGAAAATTTTGGAAACTACCGAAAAAATTGTTGCATTAAATCCAGATAAAAAAGAGGGTGTATTACGTTTAGCAAAGCTTTATGAAGAACAAAAGATTTTGGATAAAGCCATCAATGCTTATAATCATGCTTTTGATTTAGATCCTAAAGATAAAGCCATTCAAACCAAGCTTATTGCTATACAAAATGCCGGTAATAATAAAGAAGGCATGCGTGCTCTTTTATTACGCATTGATCAAAATGACCCTACAGCGTATGAAGCACAATTTGCCTTGGCGAAAATGTATGCAAGCGAAGGTGACAAAGATAAGGGCTATGTTTATTTAAGCAAAGCTTTAAAGTCCCAACCCGCAAACGCGGAGTATGTGAGTTTATTACCGCAGGTTATAATTAGTGATGAACAAGTTGCCCGACATTTCACCGCTTTACAAAGTTTAGCGCAAAAGCCGGATGCCAAACCGGAATTAGTGCTTTTCGTGGCGCGTGGTTATTCAGCACAAAAAAATAGTTTACTCGCTGCAAAATTTTATGCCGATGTTTTTGCTAAAAGCCCTGGCTTATTAAAAGGTCAGCGTTCGGCGGTTGTAGATGTATTCGCTGCTAAAAATTATGATCTCGCTGGAAATTTAGCCGAACGCTTCTTAGCGACGGAAGAAAGAGATAAAGCCATTCGTGAAATTCAAGTGCAAAGCTATTTGCAAACTCATGCGAATGACAGTAAATTACGCGCGGCCATTAATTCATTATTAATACTCGATCCCGATTCTCCATACGGGGGAATGCGTTTGGCCGAATTGGATTTGAAAGCAACGGATACCACAGCGACTATTAATCATGCACAGGAATATGTAACGAAAAATCCCAAAGCAGGACGTGAAGCGTACGCCTTTTTACTTCCCTTAGTGAGTAAACGCTCAGGCATGGAAGAAAATCAAGCCAAGGTTTTGGAAAAGCTCGTACAATTAGATGCCGTGAATAAAGCGAAGTATGAATTGGATTTGGGAATGCTACGTTATAAAATGGGTCAATGGAATGAAGCCAGAAATTCATTGTTACGGGCTGCGGTAAGTTACCCAACGAATGCATTGATATGGTATCGTTTAGGAGATACGGAAGCTAAATTGAAAATGGAAGGCGAAGGTTCGGATAAATTCCGCAAGGCCTATCAATTGGAGCCTAAGAACCTTAGTTATGCCCGAGCCTATGCGGTGAGCATCAATTCTAAAGAAGCGATAAAGGCTAATTTAGAGTTGTATAAAACCTTAAATCTTAATTCCCCAAGTATTGAGGAACGTAAAAAATTAGCGCAGTCGCTCTTTTTAAATAATGACTTTGCTGGCGCATCACGAGAATTTGAATTTTTTGTAAAGGCGGATATTAATTTTGCCAATACCGAACCCATGGTTGCCGATGCTTATATGAAGTCGGGTCAAACTGCTAAGGCGCGTGGCATATATGAAAATCGTTTGAAAGCAGAGCCACAGAACATAAAACTACTAGAGAATATTGCCGTTATTTATAAACAAGAAGGAAATAACAGTGGTTATGTCAGCACTTTGGGTCGCATTGTAGCTATTGACGCGAAATACGAAAGTTATCAATTGTTATTGGCACAAGAAAAAGAAAAGGCCAAAGATAATCGTGGCGCTTTAGAACAATATGATCAATGGGTCAGTCGCAATGGAAGTGATATGGCGGCTTTGAAGTCAATGCAACACCTTGCTGATTTGGAAAAAGATACTACTCGTTTAGTTCGAGCTTTATCGGGATTAACCGCGGTTAAAAATCCTGACCTTGCTTATGAATTTCAATTAGCAGAATTAGATTATATTCGTTCCGGCGACATTACTGGCGTTGAAAAATTGGTGCGCCTACATCCCGATTATTTAAAAGGCAAAGTGATTTTGGTGAAACAATACTTTAAGCTAGGTGATTTAGTAAAGCTTGCAGGATTTGAAAAATTCTTGGCCAGTGAAAGTAAAATCAATAAACAACTCTTAGAACCTGCAGCTGATGTTTATGCTTTTACGAAAAAACCCGCCTTTGCGAATGAAGCCTATTATTCAGCTTTATTGGTTCGTAAACAAGACCGTCCATTTTATGATAAGGTGGTAAAATATTCCAGCGAACATGCCTCACCTTATAATGAAAATATTATCAAAATTGGTTATGAATCTTTCCCTAAAGATTTGGACATAAAATTTGCTTACGCACAAACTTTAGGCAAAACCTCAAAGGCTTTGGAATTGTTTCAAGAAATTTTAAATAGTGATCGCAATCATTTAGCGGCACTTAAAAATGGAGGGGAAATCGCCTTCCTACTTAAGCGCTTTGATGTGGCCGCAGGACTATTGCAAAGATGGGCAGACCTTGAAACCAGTAATTCTAAACCATTAATGATTCTGATTGATTGCTACGGCGAATTACATAACGATGCAAAATTAGCCGAAGTGTATGAAAAAGCTTCCGAGCTTAATCCTAAGAATTCGGATCTTGCATTTAAAGCGGCAATGGCAAACAAAAAAATCGGGAAGAAAGATATTGCTCTCAATTTATTTACCCGTGCCGTGACTTTAAATCCTGCCAATAATATTTATCAAAAGGAATGCGGTTTATTACTGTTCAGTATGGCACAAAATGATAAAGCTAAACCTGCCTTATTGTTAGCCGACAAAACTATAAAGTCCGATGAATATATTGCTTACGCTTTATATAGTATTTATCAAGCAGAAGGTAATAAGGCTCTTGCACGCGAGCGTCTACGCACTTTAGTGCAACTTAAGCCTGCAAATCGTGCTTTTATTTTTGCCTTGGCAAAATTAGAATCGGAAGCCAAGCAACCTGCCGAAGTTACGCGTTTATTAGAACGCCCAGGTATCCAAGATTCACTTAATGCTGAAATGTCTTTTATTCTTTTAGATGCTTTCTTAAAACAAAGTCAAAAAGAAAAAGCCAGTTTATTGGGACAAAACTTATTAAGGAAATTCCCGGAAGAATCGAAGCAAAGTTTGGCCTTAGCGATTCTTTTTTATGAAACCAATAATCGTAAAAAGGCGAAAGAAATTTTAGAAGCCTTTAATCGTCGTTCCGCTACCGAAGAATCTTATACCTATTTGGGCCGTATCTATTTTGATGAAAAAAATTGGACCGGCGCAATAGAAAATTTTGAACATGGGGAAATGAATAAACCAGAAATATTAAAATTGCTTTCCAAAGCATTAGTGGAAAACAAACAATATGCAAGAGCTATTCAAACTTATGAAACCTATTATTCCAAATCCAAGGACAATAGTATTCTCGTTGATTTATACGGATTATATAAAAAGGACAATAATGGCGAAGGCGTAATGTCCTCGTTAGAACGCTTGATTAGTTCGGAACCGCAAAATGTGGAATATAAAATTGAATTGGCAGAATTTTATCGTGGTAAAGGGGATGTGAAAAAAGCAGAAACACTTTATAATGCTATTCTGCTCAAACTGCCGAATCAACCTGCGGTGAACATGAATTTGGGTTTAATTCTCGCTCAACGTAAAGAATATTTGCGCGCCGTGAAAATGTTAGAAATAGGCGTCAACAAGTACGCGGATAGTGCCATTGCTTGGCGTTATTTGGGTGAGGGTTATCGTAATTTAAAGCGTAGTAAATCCGCATTAGATGCTTATAAAAAAGCTTTCAAATTAGATAATCGTAACTTGCAAGTCGCCATAATTGAAATGGAGCTCGCTAAAGAAATTCATGATAATAACGAAATGAATTTGGCTTATGCGGATGTGATTCGTTTGGATTCGAATAATGTGGAGGCAGGTGGACCTTTAGCCGCAACTTATTTTGCCGATAAAAAATATCGCGAAGCTGCTGCTTTGTTTCGTCGCTTATCTGAAAATGATGCGAATGATAAAGACGTTTGGACTAATTATGGTTTTTGCTTAATTGAACTAAAGAAAACGAGTGAAGCGAAGAAGGCTTTACAAAGGGCTTTAGATTTGGGTGAAAAAAGTCCTAAGCTAATGACTAGCTTAGCTCGTATTTACAAAGAAGAAGGTGATTTAGAGCAAGCCGAAAGCTTACTCAATCAACTGGTGCAAAAAGATCCTCGTAATCACTTAGCCTATTTTTGGTTGGGTCAATTCGCCACGGAACGGAATCAAAATGGCGTAGCAGAAGATTATTTTAAAAAGGCTTTGCAAGCGGCTCCAGGAAATGCTGATTATTCAGAAGCCTTAGCGCGCTTATATTTTGGTAAGGAAGATTATGCGCAAGCCTCGCGCTTACTCGAACCTATTAATTCCCAGCTTTCTGCTAACGGAAAATTAATGTACGGTGATTGCTTGATGGGTGCAGGGAAAAATGATCAAGCCCTAACGGTATTTAATGCAGCGTATCAAAAAGAACCTTCGGCTTTAGTATTAGCAAAGCTCACTGAGTTACAGGTTAATAAAGGAAATCCTAAAGAAGCGGCCAGAGTAATTGAAGCCTCAGAATATAAATCCAATGAAAATGTGCAGTTTACTTTAGCGAAAGCGCGATTGGCTTTACATGAAGCGGGTAAGGCGCGAGATATTTTGGAAAAGTTGGTGAAGATTAATAATAAGAATCCGGCTTATTATAATTATTTAGGACTCAGTTATTTTGAAGAACAAAATTATGAAAAAGCCAAAAAGCAATTTGATAATGCTTTAAAATACAATCCCGATCAAATGGATGCAGTTTATCATTTGGGCTTATGCCTGCTTAAATCAGGGGATAGCAAAGGGGCTCAGCAGTTTTTTAAAGAACTTTCTCAGCATGCTAATCCCTCATGGCAAGCAAAGGGATTTTTAGGAATTGCCTTAGCGTTTGAGGTGGAAAAGAAACTAGAAGCTGTAGATAATTTCGCACAAAAGAGTATAACTGCAGAACCTAATGCAGAAGCCATGGCTTTGTTATCAAGAAATTCTTTGCGTATGAAAAAATTAGGTGATGCGGATTCTTGGGCTAAAAAAGCCCTGCAGTTAGATCCCGAGGAGCCGAATACTATTTCTTCCGCAACTTCTGTGTTACTGGCTCAAAACAAAAAGGCTGAAGCTTCGCAATTGGTAAAAAAAGCTTTAGCTGAAAGTCCTAACTCATGTCCTTTATTAGTCAGCTCAGCAAAGGTGAATTATTTAATGGGAAATTATGAGTCTTCACGTCGAAATAGCAATTATGCTATTTCGATTTGTCCGGATGAACCTTTTCCATACTATTATATCGCCATGGTTGCCGATAAAAAATACAATAAGAAGGAAGCTAAAGAGTTTTTCAAAACCTTTAAGAAACACGGTGGCGACGAAGATTTAATTCCTGCGGAGTATAAATAGTTTATTGCTTTAGGGTATTAAATTTTACTACAAATAAAAAAGGCAGTGTAAAAACTGCCTTTTTTTGTGGAGATATTTTTAAGCGGGTATAACACCCATTTTTCCATTTTGATAATCGGAAACAGCTTCCAAAATTTCTTCTTTGGTATTCATCACAAAGGGGCCATAGCGCAGTACTGGCTCATTCAAAGGTTGCCCGGCAAGCAGTAATACTTGCATTTCTTCGTGATTTTCAGGGGGCACCGAAAAAATAATATTTTCACCATCTGGCTTAAAAATAATCATCTCTCCTTCGACACCTAATTTTTTCTCTTCACCAAATAAGCCGTCACCCGAAAACACATAGACAAAAGCATTGTGATTCGCGGGTATTTTTTGTGAAACAGAGCCTCCAGGTTTGATAATAAAATGTAAATAGCTAATGGGAGTAATAGTATTAATAATAGCTTTTGCACCTAAAGCTTCTCCAGCAATAACATATACGCATGCGAGTTCATCTGCACTTTTACCTAAAGGAATATTTGAGGATGGGATTTCTTGATAACGTGGATTCATCATTTTATGCGTGCTCGGCAAATTAACCCACAGCTGAAAGCCATGCATTCGACCGCCTTTTGTTAACATTTCAGTGGTAGGCATTTCCGAATGTATTACTCCAGATCCCGCGGTCATCCATTGTACATCGCCGGGAGTTAATTTGCCTGCATGACCTTGCGAGTCTTTATGCTCCATACTTCCGGATAATAAATAAGTGACGGTTTCAAAGCCGCGATGAGGATGATCGGGAGCGCCTTTGGCTTCACCTGGATCTACATCCATAGGGCCCATTTCATCGAGTAAGAGAAAAGGATCATAAAAATTTAAAGTTTGTGTAGGGAAGGGGCGACGTACCATAAATCCGCCACCTTCTAGCGTGCGCACGCTATCAATAATTTTTTCAATACTTCTTGCCTGTGGGAATTCCATATATGCTCCTAAGTGATGTCTTTAAAATAAGACCTTTTATGGGCTTTGTCTTTTGCATGCTGAATTGGGGCAAGTATTTATGGTTTACCAATGAGGATGAATCAAGCAGGTATAAAAGGTGTCGATAAATTAAACCTAAATACGCCCTTCCTTAGCTTGCGAAGCTTGACAATGAGGTCAAAATCGGCTTAAGCTATGCTCAAGGTTATAATGCTTGAAAACTACTTTATATATGAAAAAACTTTAGGCAAAGAAATTGTTATCCCCACTTTAACACAGTGTAATTTATCGCTTAATAATAAATCCATTCTGGATGTGGGATGTGGCCATGGCGGTGTTTTGGAGGCTATGGCAGAGGGCTATAGCTTAAGCAACGGTTTGGGTATTGATACTGATGAAGAAATGCTAGCGCAAGCCAAACAGCAAAGTCATGCGAAACTTGATTTTAAAAAAGCAAATTTTTTTACTTTTGATCACAAACCTTTTGATGCAATTTTTATGCGTGATGTTTTAGAACATATTATTGATCCGGAAAAGGCTTTAAATCTGGCCTTATCCTTGTTGCAGCCAGGTGGCTTTGTTTATTTAAGTTACTCTCCGTTTTATTCTCCCTTTGGAGGGCATCAACAAAATGGAGCTGGGTTTTTTGCAAATGTGCCTTGGTTACAATTGTTTCCGGAAAAAAAATTTCGCAAACTTTTGCATATGCAGGGAAATAGTTATAAAAGTGCTCAGCAAATAAGTATTGATATTGATACAGTTTGGAAAACAAAATTATCGGTTTTAGGTTTTAAAAATATGTTACGTAAGTTGCCGGTAAAAATTTTATTGCAAGAGAAGCATTTATTTCGTCCCGACTATTTTTATAAATTCGGATTGCCAACATGTAAGTTACCCAATTTTTATGTGCCGCTATTGACCGAACTTTTGTGCACAGGTGAAACGGTTATTTTCCAAAAAAATTAAGATGTTACCAGCTAATCTTTATATAAATGCGGATGATTTTGGATTGGATGCCCGTTCTTCTTTGGGAATTTGGCAATGTGCGGAAGAAAATTTAATTCATGGGATTTCCATAATGGCTTTCCAAAATGAATTTCATCAAATGCTTTTGAATAAGATAAAATCGAATCACCCCACGATAAAAACTGGCATTCATTTGTCTTTATTTGGAAGCGAAAGTTTATCTCCGGTGTGGAAAAAAAAATACCGTAATGCACAACAAGTGAATTTCCCTGAATTTTTAGCTTTATATTTTCGTGGAGCCATTAAGCCTTCGGCAGTATACGAGGAATGGATAAAACAAATTTTACAAGTTAAAGCGGCTTTAGGGGAAAAGCATATTATCAATCATTTGGATACGCATCAGCATATTCATATTCTACCGGGTCTCTGGCCTATTATTAAGCAATTACAAAAAGATTTTTCCATCGCCTCGGTACGTATTCCTTATGAAAAAAGTTTGTCGGCTTGGCTTAGTCATTTCCCTTTGGGAATAGCTTCTCAGCTATTAGCGCGAAGATTGGCTAAAGATTCCTCAGCGCGTTTTATAGGTTTTGTGACCAGTGGGTTTTTTAATCCTGAGGCTTATTTGCAAACTTGGAAAAATATTTCACAAAATCCCCATTTGCGATTTGAACTCATGGTGCATCCTGTGGCCATGGAAAACGATAATGCCCTTCCTAAAAATGCCTCTAAAACCACATTTGGCGGGGCTTTGCGGGAGAATGAAATTTCCAACTTACGCAAACTCTCGCATTATTTTAAATAATTTCAGCTGTAAAAATCCATGCATTGCAATTGCAGGCGATGGGAAGTGAGTTGACTCCGTAGTAGGCGCCAAAATCAATTTTGGAAGTGATCGACGTATTTAATATGTTTAAAAAAAGACGAGGTGAACATGCAACTTGAATGGAAAAAACTGGGATTTCAATATTTACCGACAGCCGGTTTTGTGCAAATAGATTTTGCCGACGGAAAATGGGGTGAAATTGTGGTCAAAAAAGATCCTTATATTCCCATGCATATTGCCGCAAACTGTTTGCATTATGGTCAAGCTGCTTTTGAAGGCTTAAAAGCCTTTAATACCAAAGAGGGCAAAGTGGTGATTTTTAGGCCGGATCAAAACGCCTTGCGTTTGCAAGAGAGCGCCGATCGCACCTGTATGGAAGTTCCGAGCACCGAACTATTTGTAAAGGCTTGTCAGGCAGCGGTTAAGCTTAATTTGGAATTTGTTCCACCTTATGGAACAGGCGCGAGTTTATATATACGTCCTTTACTTATAGGGACGGAGCCAACGGTAGGTATTAAACCTAGTGAAACCTATTCATTTATTGTACTGGTTACGCCGGTGGGTCCTTATTATAAAGATGGTTTTTCTCCAGTAGAAGCTGTGGTGATGCAAGAGTATGATCGTGCCGCGCCTAAGGGAACAGGCCGCGCAAAAATTGCGGGCAATTATGCAGCAAGTTTAAAACCTGGTTTGGAAGCGAAGAAAAAAGGCTATCCTATAGTTTTATTTTCGGATCCTAAAGAAAATATTTACGTGGATGAATTTGGAACCTCCAATTTTATTGGGATTACGCCAGCGGGTGAATATAAAACCCCTTCGTCGCAATCGATTTTACAAAGTATTACTAATAGCAGTTTGCAGGCTTTGGCAAAAGATATGGGATTGAAAATCGTAAAAGAAAATATTCTTCTCAGTGCTTTAGATCAATTTGCGGAAGTAGGTGCTTGTGGCACGGCTGCGGTGATAACTCCTATTGGCGCAGTAATCAATGGTGAGCAAAAATTTGTTTTTGGAAAACCTGGTATTGCGGGTGAAACGCTAACTAAGCTTTATCGAGAACTCCAATCCATTCAATATGGCGAAATCCCCGATAGACATCATTGGTTGGTGGAAGTAAAATAGTCTTTCACCTACAAGAGGGCTGCTTAGCATTTGAATTATGCTTACAGCCTTAAACAAATTTTAAACGTTTTGCGGCAATAAAAACCATGCGTAATAATAATATCCCGTGGCGCCAGCGTTGAATATTGGTACTGCCATAAGTACGCTCCCCGTAACGCACAGGCATATCGGCAATTTTTAAATGCAAATGAGCGGCCCCAAATAAAAGATCAAAGTCTCCAAATGGATCAAAGTTTCCAAAATATTTTCGTCCTTCAGCAATACGTAAATAATCTTTTTTCCATAATACCTTTGTTCCGCAAAGTGTGTCCTTAATAGGCTGACTCATCAAAGCCGAAAAGGCCAAGCTAAAAAATTTATTTCCTAAAAAATTAGCGAAACGCATCGCTTTTTTTTCCATGGGATAAACTAAACGTACCCCATTCACAAATTCGGCATGGCCATCCACTAAGGTTTGATAAAAGTGGGGAAGTAACTCTGGTGCTACGGTAAGATCGGCATCGAGTATCATTAAAATATCACCGCTGGCTTCACCAAATCCTAAGCGAACCGCATCTCCTTTGCCTTTACCGGTTTGTTGTAAAGCGCGACAATGGAACGCGGGATATTTTTTGATTTCATCGAGAATAGTTTGCCATGTATTATCTTGGGAATGCCCTTCTACAAAAATGACTTCTAAATCTTTTCCGAAATTCGGCATGCGCTGTAAAATAGCTGAGATATTTCCAGCCTCATTGCGTGCAGGAACTACCACAGTAACCGATGCGGTAGGATGCATGTTACTAAGCCTAAGACTTTTCGCGACCACAAAATGACTTAGAGCCAAATGATGAAATGGCCAAACTTTTACTAAAAAACAGTTACAGAAAGCGGATAAAAGGGGAATGGAAAAGGGCATGAGAACCTCATCCCATGTTCTTATAGTCTGCCAATTTGCTAAAGCAAATAAATTTTTGTTGTCATTTACGGTTATCCAATTTTGAGGAAGTGTGGGGCGAGTGCGATGAATAACCTGCCCAAGCCGTAAGGGGTATTCCCAAAGTTGACTATAATAATTGGCAATCAGGCGCGTCCCTGCATGCGCAAGCGATTGTAAGGCGCTATAAACCTCTTGGATATCCCAACTGTCTTGTAAAAAATCTGAAAGAATAATGTAATCGAAGGGACCGTTTATGTTTTTTAAAGTTTTTTCATCCCCTAAAATCCAGGTTAATTCAGGATATGTGTTTTTGGCTTGTTCAATTCTTGCGCTGGATAAATCAATACCTACGGCATGAATGGGGCTTAAGGCGGCGAGTAAATCACCTTGCCCACAACCTAATTCTAAAACCCTTTGCCCTTTAGGAATGAGTTGTTGATAAATATTTTGAACACGTTTGTGATAATAAGCGCCAAGGGTTTTTTTACGCGGAGTATTTTTTTCTCCAATAATATTCCATGCGGTTTGATGTTCATGGATAAATTTAAATCGAGAAGTATCAAACGAAGCAGAGGGGATATTGGACATTGTTCACATTTTACTTCATCACGAGTAAGGGAGTAAAGAGCCTTTTGAGTTTATAATTCATTTTGGCCTTTATCAGCCTTGACAATTAGCCAGTATTAAGTTTTAATTAACCCTATGAAGTCTGTACTATTGGCCTTGCCAGAACATCACTCCCTCGCAAACACCGTACGGATTATTCCTAGCATTGCTATTATTATCCCCAATTCTGGGGGCGGTCTTTTCTAAAGGTTTTTTAACCGAATAGTAAAGCCCGCTCCTCATCGAGCGGGTTTTTTTTTGCTATTCAGAAAGCAGAATATTATGTCTAAAGTAAAGATATTTGACACCACATTGCGCGATGGCAATCAAGCCAAAGGCTTGAACTTTTCATTAGAAGACAAACTTGCCATTGCTCGTTTGCTTGATACCTTTGGTGTTGATTATATTGAAGGCGGTTGGCCCAATCCAACCAATCCTCTCGACATAGAATTTTTTAAACGCACGGCGCAAATGGAATGGAAGCATGCCAAGATTTCTTCCTTTGGTAGCACTTGTCGTCCTAAAGTGCATCCGGAAGATGATCAGATATTAAAATTCTTGGTGGATAGCAAAACACCCGTTATCACTATTTTCGGAAAAAGCTGGGATTTGCATGTAACGGAAGTGTTACGTACCACTTTAGAAGAAAATTTGCATATGATACGTGAATCCGTAGCATATTTGAAAAAGCATACACAAGAAGTGATATATGATGCAGAGCATTTTTTTGACGGTTATAAAGCCAACCCTGAATATGCTGTACAAACCATAAAGGCTGCGCGTGACGGCGGTGCGGATTGCATAGTCTTATGCGATACCAATGGCGGCATGGCCTTGTCTTGGGAAGTCGGAGAAATCGTTGCCAAAATAAAAGCTGAGTTGGGCTGCGAAATCGGTGTGCATGTTCACAATGATACGGGTGTTGCAGTGGCTAATTCTATGGCGGCTGTGCATGCTGGAGCCACCCATGTGCAAGGCACTATCAATGGATACGGCGAGCGTTGTGGCAATGCCAATCTTACCGTTATTATCCCAAATTTATTATTAAAAATGAATCAATCGTCCATCACTCCTGAGCAATTGCAGGGTTTACGTGCCTTGAGTTTGAGCATCAGTGAAATAGCGAATTTATCGGATGATATACGTCAGCCTTATGTAGGCGAAGCGGCTTTTGCGCATAAAGGCGGCGCGCATATAGATGGAGTCATGAAAGTGGCGCATAGCTTTGAACATATAAATCCGGCCTTAGTCGGTAATAGCAGAGACTTCATTGTTTCTAATCAAAGCGGTAGCAGTTTGGTTTGGGATAAAATCAAAGCGATACAACCTTCTTTGGATAAAAAAAGTCCGGAAGTGGCAGCCATATTAGGTGAAATGAAAAGCAAAGAGGATGAAGGCTATCATTTTGAAATCGCGGATGCCAGCTTTCAATTATTGGCCCGTAAAAAATTAGGCTTATTCCAAGACAAATTTGAATTCTTAGGTTTTCGTTCCATTGAAGAGAGACGTGAAAGTGGAGACGTGCATTCTGAATTCACCATCAAGCTGAAAGTGGGAAATGAAATTGAACATACTGCTGCCGAAGGCAATGGTCCGGTAGATGCTATGAATGCGGCTGTGCGCAAAGCATTAGCGCGGTTTTTCCCTGAATTAAATTCTCTTGAACTCATTGATTATAAAGTACGTGTGCTCGATAATAATAAAGGCACGGGTGCTAAAGTACGTGTGTGGACTAGCTTTCATGATCAAAATAATCCCGAATTGGAACCGTGGGGTACCATAGGTGTTTCTAGCAATATTATCGAAGCATCGTGGTTTGCATTGTTGGATGGCATTAATTATCGCCTGATGATGCCAGGGAAAGGTCTTTAGAATGCCTTCTAAAAAACCTTCTCTTATCTCAGTTCTTGCGGTAAAGTCTTTAAAACATCCGGATATTGCTTTAATAGCGAATCGTGATGCGAGCCCTTCGCCAGAGATTACGGCCATAGTGAAAAATATTTTAGGGGATATTAAAACCCGTGGTCATGCGGCAGCTTTAAAATATGCCAAGCTGCATGATGGATTAAAAGGTAACCTTAAAGTTTCGGTAACCGAAATTAACCAGCAAGCCAAAAAACTGGATCCGTTGGTTAAAAAAGCTATTCGTAAAGCGATTGTGAATGTGCAACGTTTTCATGAAAAACAAAAAGAAAAGTCATGGTCTTTTACTGGTCCCGATGGGGAAGTTTTAGGACAGCGTATTCGTCCATTGGATAGGGTAGGCATTTATGTACCCGGCGGAGCAGGTATTTATCCGTCTACTTTGATCATGAATGCTGTGCCTGCCCAAGTGGCCGGTGTGCCGGAAATTGTGATGGTTTCGCCAGCCCCGCAAGGTTTAAATCCTAGTATTGCATTTACACTACAAGAATTAAAAATCACGGAAGCATACAATATAGGTGGTGCGCAGGCTGTAGGGCTATTGGCTTATGGATCTGAAAAGGTAAAACGAGTCGATAAAATTACGGGGCCAGGTAATGTATTTGCTACCCTTGCTAAAAAAGAAGTTTTTGGAACAGTAGATATTGATATGATTGCCGGCCCTTCGGAGATATTGGTCTTGGCAGATGATAGTGTAGATCCGGATTGGGTCGCTGCCGATTTATTATCGCAAGCGGAACATGGTTCTGGTTATGAAGCCGCGATTTGTATTACCACTTCTAAAAAGCAAGCCGAGTGGATTGCCGATTGCGTAATGCAACAAGTGGAGGTTTCGCCCAAGCGAGAACTTTTACAAAAATGTTTAGAAAAATTCGGAAGAATTTATGTGGTACCAAATTGGGAATTAGGAATTGAGCTCGCGAATTTAATCGCTCCTGAACATATTGAAATATGCACGCGCAATGCCGAGGCTTTAGCCGCTAAAATTCGTCATGCAGGGGCTATATTTATTGGCTCTCATTCTTCCGAGCCGGTAGGCGATTATTTCGCAGGTCCTAATCATGTATTACCCACCAATGGGTCGGCACGATTTTTTAGCCCCTTAGGTGTTTATGATTTTTATAAACGCACCAGCCTTATTCGTTATTCTCCTAAAGCTATGGCTAAAAATGGAAAAATGATTGCAGCCTTGGCCGATGCCGAAGGTTTTATTCATCATGCCCAAGCGATTCGAAAAAGACTTTAAGGAGCTTTCTTAAGTTGCCAACGCAGCCATTTCTCACGGGCATCAGATGACGCTGGCAAAAAGCTTTCAAAGGAAATTTCATCCACTTTGCGAATGGGAATTTTTAATTCGGATTTTAAAGTATCCCATTCCGAAAGACTGTCCTTACATGAATTGCGGGTTCTTTGGCGTGCATATTTAAGCACTAAATCATTACTACTTCTTTTCCATTGACCGAATATATCGAGCACAATGCAATTATCCAGCATATGTTGTTCAAATAAATCGGCATTGCTTTGAAACTCTCTTTCAATACGATATTGATGTCGAGTATAATCGGTGTCAATCACCTCATAACGGCCTAGAGCTAACTCCGGCTGCTTTTTTTGACAGGCAAATAACAAGAAAAGAAGAAAAAGGCTTAAATATCTCAAGAGTACTCCGGATTTTTGAACATTCTCGATTATCCAATTTTAGAAAATGCGTATCCAGCATAAATTCACTTGAGACTTTAACTCTTTTGTGTTATTTTTGTCGCTCAAATTAATCCAATGTTACGGGATGTAGCTCAGTCTGGTAGAGCATCTGGTTTGGGACCAGAGGGTCGCATGTTCGAATCGTGTCATCCCGACCATTGGTTTAATTTTTTTCTTTTAATTCCACCTCGCTCCAATTTTTTGTCAAATATGCTGATAAAAGTCTGGATATTGATCTCTAGAGCTTGCTTATGGCCATTCTCTGATCTGCGAACAGATTTTCTTAGTTACGAAATCTTAATTTAAAAACGTCTTAGTACTGATTTTACTACTAAAAAATAGTGGGATTTAAAGATTTTCAAAAAAGTGTTTCGCACTGAAGCAAATTAAATTCATGCGTTTGATCTTATTTGAGTGAATTTTCGAACCAGTTCAAACTTAAAAAAGGAGAACTGATGATAGAGGAAATTTTAAAACATTGTCGTCGCGGATCAGGTG
>JAYTSD010000025.1:0-45758 GCA_043745805.1 Fibrobacteria bacterium | reverse complement strand
CAGCAGCGGACCAAGATGCCATGATTAAATTTTTAAAGTCGCTATAAACAAATCGCAAATATGAATTTCAGAGGGTGGATTTTTATCCACCCTCTTTTTTTGTTAACTTAAATAATTATGCATTTACCTAAGTATTGCGTATAAGGCCATTGCTTATCCTTCTAAAGGAAAAACTATGAGTGTAAATATTAAACCCAATCCCAAGCTGGATTTATTTCTTGAACGCTTCGTAGACGTTTCTCCTGAAATAGTTTGGGCGGCATGGACAAAGCCCGAACATATTGTGCATTGGTTTACACCCGCTCCTTGGAAAACCATTAAATGTGAAATTGATTTACAAGCCGGAGGCCTTTTTAGCACTATTATGCAATCGCCTGAAGGTGAAAGTTTCCCAGTTGTTGGATGTTACCTTGAAGTTGTCGAAAACAAAAGATTAATTTGGACAAATTCTTTAAAACCCGGTTTTCGTCCTGCTGAAATATCCGAAGCCGAAGGCTTTGCCATGACAGCTATTATTTCTTTGGAGTCCTATGAAGGCGGAACGAAATATACAGCTATGGCTATGCATATGGATGAAGCAAGTCGTATCAAGCATGAAGCTATGGGCTTTCATGACGGTTGGGGCAAAGCACTTGATCAATTAGTGGACTATATGAAAAAAAAGGGGGAATAAATTCCCTCCTCCAAAGAAAAAATAAAATCCGAGGATTTTTCTAGTTGGCTTAAACAAACTCGGCAAGCGTTAAAAAGTGATCGTGGCGCAAATGTCCCTTGCGGCGATTGCCGAGGATGTTGCACTTCGGCTTATTTTATTCATATTAAACCCGCAGAAAAAACCACCTTAGCAAATATTCCCAAGAAGCTGCTCTTCCCTGCCCCTGGCTTATCTAAAGGGAATGTATTAATGGGCTATAATGAAAAAGGGCATTGTCCCATGTTCAAAAACAATGCCTGTTCCATTTATGAGCATCGCCCACAAACTTGTCGTACTTATGATTGCCGTATTTTCCCAGCTACTGGTTTAACTTTAGGTGAGGATAAACCTTTGATTTCGGAACAAGCGAATCGTTGGGAATTTGCTTTAACAACAATTGAAGATGGCAAACAAATTACAGCGGTGAAATTGGCGGCAAAATTCTTGAATAAATTTCTGGAATATTTTCCTGCAGGCTTTGTGCCAGTCAATGTTACCCAGCAAGCGGTAATGGCTATTGAAGTGTATGAGGTTTTTCTCGATTTGGATTTTAAGTTTGGGAAGGGTGAAGATAAAGATTTGATTCGGAAAATTGCGGAGAAGGTTATTGTGGGGTATGAGGTAAAGAAATAAAATATTTATTAATGACTTTGGTTATCAGGAATACAATGGCCTGGGTTGGTATGGAGTTATTGTACAAAAACCCAAAGCATAGACCTCAGCGCTATACTGCCAAATACCAATTTAATGTTGCCCAAAAAAAAAAGACAGAGTTTTACCTCTGTCTTCCGTTGCGCGGGAAAATAATTTTTAAGAAAAAATTTATTCCGTGATTTGAATATTATCCCAGCTTTCATCGCCACCTGGAGTAGCAACTTTACCGGTTTTAGCAGAATCTCTATCGGCAGCCAATGTGGAGCGAATACGGGATTCAATTTCTTTAGCCATATCCGAATGCTCGCGTAAAAAGTCACGGGCTTTTTCACGGCCTTGACCCAAGCGTTCTTTACCATAAGAAAACCAAGTACCACTTTTCTGCACAATTTCTAATTCTGCGGCTAAATCCAGCAAACTGCCTTCTTTAGAAATACCCGTTCCGTAAAGAATATCGAATTCACATTGTTTAAAAGGAGCAGCAACTTTATTTTTTACCACTTTTACTTTAGTGCGATTACCGATATTTTCATCACCTTCTTTAAGCGAAGCAATTTTACGAATATCCAAACGTACTGAAGCATAAAATTTTAAAGCTGTTCCACCGGTAGTGGTTTCAGGATTACCAAACATCACGCCAATTTTCATGCGCAATTGATTGATGAATACTAAACAGCAATTGGAGCGGCTCACAATACCAGTGAGCTTACGCAATGCTTGCGACATTAAACGAGCTTGCAAACCCATATGAGAATCACCCATTTCCCCATTGATTTCCGCTTGGGGTACCAGAGCCGCTACGGAGTCGACAACTATAATATCAATCGCACCACTGCGTACTAAGGTTTCGACAATATCTAGAGCTTGTTCACCCGTATCGGGCTGAGAAACCAAAAGATTATCAATATCTACTCCGAGTCGACGAGCATATAAGGCATCAAAGGCGTGCTCGGCATCAATAAAAGCCGCTACACCACCCACTTTTTGTGCTTCGGCAATGGCATGCAAAGTCAAAGTGGTTTTACCTGAAGATTCAGGTCCATAAATTTCAATGATACGTCCACGCGGTAAACCGCCAATACCCAGAGCTACATCTAGCTGAATACAACCTGTGCTAATCACAGGCATGTCAATCGCCTCTTGCGACCCTAAGGTCATAATCGACCCTTTACCATGATTCTTCTCAATTTGCGCAACTGCGGCCTCAACGGCCTTTTTTCGATTCGAAGCTTCTTCGTTAACGACTTGTTTCTTTGTACTGCTAGTGCTCATGGCCTCTCCCTGGTTGATTTTCATAATGTACAATAACACTGCTCATTTGTGCAAGTGTTTTTTTGAGCAAAATTATTTGGCCTAATTTTTAAAATTTAGGCATTTTTCCTGTAAAAACAGGCGAAGCTCATTTAAAGTGGTATATGCCGACCGCCAACGAATGGCCATACGGTCGCCTTTTAATTGCAGTTTTCGGGAATGAATCCCGTCCTTATCGCCCACCGCGATCCAAACTGTTCCCACCGGTTTATCCGTGGTGCCGCCATCGGGTCCAGCAATGCCTGAGATGGCGCAGGCGAAGTCCGATCCACTTTTTTGCAAACAACCACGTAACATTTCGGTTACGACTTCTTGTGACACAGCGCCGAATTGATCGAGGATTTGTGACGATACGCCTAACAATTCTTGTTTTGCTTGATTAGAATAGGTCAAAAAACCTTTTTCAAATATTGCGGAGCTGCCGGGAGTTTCGGTTAAAAGAAAACCCAAGCCTCCACCAGTGCAAGATTCTGCCACAGCAACTTTCGCTTCGAGACGGAGTAACAAATTTTGTACGGTAACATTTATGTTATCACCTACCGCACTAATTAATTTTTCGGAAGGAATGACTTTTAAAATTTTGTCCCAAATACTTTGTAATTGTTTGTCCCTATCATTTTGATCCTGTGGTACCGCTAAAATACTTAGGCTAATAAGTACGCCTTCTTCACGCGGCAAACTGGAAAATCGAAAATCCCCATTAATCTCCTGAAAGTTAATATCGGCCAAAGCTAAGCGTTGATCCGATTCACTCCAGCCCCAAGTCCAAACCTGCCGAGTTAAAAGAATTTGATTGGCCTGTAATAAAGGTAATACGTGCAAAGCTAACATGGCATCTAATTCCATAGGCACACCAGGAAAAGCAAAACACGAGGTTGCCTCAAACGTAAAAGCGAAACCACAAGCCGTACCTTTAGGGTTACGTAAGGGCTTACTGCCTACGGGAATTAAAATCTGCATTAATTGTCCAACCGACAATTCCTTTGAATAATATTTTAGCAGAAATTCCGTTAACCAAATTTTAGCTTCGGCAGACTCCTCTAAGGGCTTTTTCAAAAAACGTGCAATGCCTTGACGGGTTAAATCGTCCTGCGTGGGGCCTAAGCCACCTGTGATAATCAAAAAATCCGGTTCATAATTTTGGAAAATATTTTGTAATCCCTTTGCAAGCGCTTCTTCCCCATCGGGAATGACCGAAGTAAAAATGACTTCATGGCCCAAAGGATAAAGTCGCTGGGAAATCGAATAGCTATTGGTATTGAGGATTTTTCCCGCTAAAAGTTCATCGCCAATATTGAGTATTCCAATTTTCATCTTCAAAAAATACATCTTCCGCGTAAAATAGTTAGTAACCATTTCATGGTAAATTGCCCAAGAAAAGCCTTGGTATTAGTATTTTTCCCTCGTGTGGAAAAAAATATTTAGCCTTTTAAATTTGTTTGTGCTATTTGCCCTGCTCACTGCCATATCCACAGTTTCGGCACAACATAAAAGCGGCATCCCAGCTATTGACAGCTTACCCTTAAATGATTGGCAAGTCCCCACCCCTCCCCTTTCGTATCCGAAAGCCCTAGGCTATTCCTTACTTTTTCCTGGTGGAGGACAAATTTATGGTCATCATCCTGTTCGCGCAGGTTTTTTAATCGCTTTAGAAGGCGGCCTAATCTACGATGGTTTAATTAGCCATGAAATGCAAAATCGTAAACAAAAGCGCCAAATCTTACGCTTATATGATAGAGCCGATTCCCTTTTCTATCCCCCTCAACTTGGGAATGAAAGTAAACGTATAGATTTAATTCAGACCGCGAGAGAAACCAATGATTTACGTGTGAAGCAAGAAGACTTGGCTAATTCTGAAGTGGCATGGGCCATGGGTTTGCATTTCTATGGCATATTAGATGCGATGGAAATTGTGTATAAAAGTCAGCATCCAAATCAAGAAAAAAAATCCGTAAGTACTGCCCTATATTTAGGTTTATTTTTGCCCGGCTCCGCGCAACTTTATAATCATCGTTACGGTAAATTCGGCTTATTGTATATGGGATTTGGAGGAAGCGTGATCGCCGCTATATCTCGTCAAAATGTGGTGGATTATTATAACGAACGCATTGGAATCGCACGCAGTGAGGCTGCTCAAGGTTATATCTCTTCCGAAGCTCTCACCAAATTAACTAAAGAGAGAACGGTGTTTCGCAAAAGAAGAAATCAGTATTTTTGGGGAATGGTATTGTTATATGTTTATTCCATAATGGACGGAATGGTAGATGCAGCGTTGTCCGATTTTGATAGCCCCGAAAAGTTTGCACTCACTCCTGGCCCGGAGCCTATGTCTTTGGTTTTGAGTTATCAGTTTTAATTCCAGCAAGTTTAAATATTTTCGTTTTTAATTTCAGTTAAAGCTTTCGCAAACTCAGAACGCAAATAATTTTCTGCCTGTTCAGGATTAATCGAATTGCGAATATATTCACGAATACACTCTGGCAAAGTTAAGGGCTCTATATGCTTCATCCATCGCTCCAAACGAAAATCATAATAGATTTCTCGATGGTCAAGTGGCCAAGCAGAGGGGATTTTCAAACATAAATCTTGAATTTGTTCAAACGCTAAACCCAATTTAATCATCGGAAATAAAAAATCCCGCCCAACTTCATCATCCGCAATTTTATGATTAGGTAATTGGAACAAAGACTGTAGCCAAGGTAAAGTTTTTTCCAATAATTGCTTTTGATCAAAACTGGCTTCATCCCAAGGTTTGGCAAGTAAATACGAGGCAAAATTTGTTTTCGGCATAGCTTGAGACTAACATGCATAATACCCAAAATGCAATAAAAAACGCCCCGAAATCGGAGCGTTGTGATAAAAATAACGTTTTAAACTAATTATTTAGGAGTTACAAGCGGTTTATTATCAGGTGATAACATTAATTTAGTTGGGTCTCCTACATCCCCATTAAAAACTACAAATTTAGCTGGATCCGCTGCCATGGCTACCCTTACAAATCCTGTTTGTGAGTCCTGCATTAAGGAAGCAGGATTGACAATCAAATCCATAGGAGGATTTGGTTGCGGAGCAGGAATTATGACATGATTATTGGACAAACTCAAAGCGGTAGTCACTTTATCCAAAGTCCCTTTGAACAATACCGGTCCACCTTGTTGACAAGGATGTAATGAATCACATGGTGGAGGTGTACAAGGTTTCGAAGGATCACATGGTGGTGGTGTACAAGGGTGTAACGAATCGCAAGGAGGAGGTGTACAAGGTTTCGAAGGATCACATGGTGGAGGATTATTATTTGGAGGCGCACCCGCTGTGCAAGCCATAGCCCCTGCCGTATTGTAATTGAATCCTGGACGTGTATCGACGACAAATACGTGTGTACGTATCTCACCTTGTGCATCACGGATTTTTTCCATACGCGCAGGTTGACCGAATAAAAATTGATCCTCTACTATAATTAATACGACATCACTCGAACTAAATTTTGTTGAATCATTTTTAAAAGAAATTTGTTCCGTTGCAGGCGCATCCGACAATAGTGGAATCATGGAAGCTGTCACTATTATTTGACCGCAATTTGGCGAAGTGGCTTCTTTAATATGGAGACTATCATTAATCACAACCAATACACGATTACCTACCGTTACATAGAAAGTACCTCCTGCGGCAATACTATCTTTAGTTAACACGTCCTTAAAGTTTTTAAGACCGTTGACATAAGGACGGGAGAAACTTCCTCCAATAGGTGGATTGTTTACAGGTGGATTAGTGTTACAGATTTGTCCAGCTGGGCATGGAGGAGGATTAGTCGTACATGGTTTTGCGGGATCACAAGGTGGAGGATTATTTGGGCAAGGTTGACCTTGAACGCAAGGCATAGTATTCATAGGATTAGTTGAAGTTCCTCCTTGTAAACCTGTTCCAAATTTATCTTGTTGTATCCAACCGGCAAATGGACCGTATACACCAATGATTGGCGCAACCGTAAGGTCTTTATCGGTTTTAGAAATCTTCACCGACATTTGACCCGGAATAGATTTATGTACCATTCCAGAATCAATATTTTGGAAAAAGTGTCCATCAAATACCCATACAGAATCCATCAAGGCTAAATGTCCACCCATATCGGCCTTTTTATGATATCCCTTCATGTCGTCGAAATTATACTCAGCAAATACATCGAAGGATCCGTCAGGCTGAGTGCGATAATTCACATTGGAGAAAACTTGTATGGTATCTTTAAATTCATCCATTAATATTGCGCTCGACTTACCTAATACAATGATCGCTCCAGTATTGACACCAGAAGGAGGCAAACGATAACCCGAAGCTACGGGACCATTATTTGTTGCACCGCCGCATGGTTGACCTGGTTGGCAACCATTGTTACCTCCATCACCAAGGAAACGACTGACATCTTCCCCACGACCACTACCCGCGAATTGACCCACATTTGGACCACCACCATATTTGCTGCTATTGCGATCACCGGATTCAATCATATCGATTGGTCCTTGGAGAATGGATTGGATTTGGTCATAATGACCGCGCATTAATAAAGCTCTACCATTATTTGCACCAGTAGTGGCCATATTAATTCGGAATACTAATTCACCTGACAATTCGCTAAACACCGCTATTACGGTATCCACCAAGGTATCCTTATCCATTGTGGAAGAATAGGCTACTCGTAAAACTTTAGTAGTGTCGAAATACACCTTCATATTTAAGCTTGCACTTAATGATCCCATTTTCAATTTTCCTGTGAATACACCATTTGGAACAACTGCCTTAGGACGAGTACCAGGATTGCTCATTTTATCAAATTGATTGAAACCAAACATTTGTTCAATATCATTTGGGAAACCATCGCCATCCGCATCTTCCCAGATTACACCCGCAGTTTTCAATGCAGCTATTTCATTTGCTACTTGAGTAAGATTGCCAGCGCTATCCACTAAGCCTTTTTTACCATCTTTATCCAAAATTTTTTCGATAAAGTCAGGTAAATGATCACCATCCGTATCCACTTTAAAATCAGGATATGAATTGCGATCTTTGGGATCGGTAGCATATTTCATTTCAATAAAATCAGGGTAACCATCATTATCCATATCCCCAAAACCCATTGGAGCTCCTGCTCCAACTGGGGCAAAATTGGTTTGACTTTCAAATTGAGCAAATGCCGCGCCTTGAGGAAAATCTTTTACGGCAAAATGTCCACGTGCAGGTCCAAAATCCGATTCGCCCAAATAGCGTTGAGGACTAAAGCCATTAGCCAAGAATTGCGCAGCAGAAGTATCTTTCACGGCAATTACCTTCCAATTATAGACACCCGCTAAACCACTATCCGATTTGATGAGTTTGGTTAAAACATATTCATACATTGTTCTATCCCAACCCGGTAATTTTAAATCTTGGACACGACGTAATATAGGGGTTCCATCCACGCCCGATTCTAAACCGGCAGCGCTATTTAAAGTAAACGCTTGTGTTACCCCTTTTCCTTGAGACTTAACAAAAAATACTGCGCCATATGGTGGACGACCTCCAGTAAATTTATTGTCTTCTGCTAATCCAATGATATAGCCACCTACACTATCAATATTCAAACCTTTAAATTCAAATTTGACTTTACCATCAACATTCGCTGCCTTATCCGCGAGTGGACCAATAAGGGTAATGGGTTCGGTTTTTTTGATTTGGAAATCAGCGGTACCAATTTTGTCATTAAAATTTTCTTTGTTAACATTTTCCGTTGAAACCACATTTAAGACAACCCATTTTGATCCATCTAAGATTAAAACGAATTTTAAGATTTGATAAGAAGTATCCATTAGGCTGGTTTCACAGGCTCTTCGCATATCGCCCCAATTACGACGATTATATTTTTCGAAGCTCGTAAATTTCACGGCGACTTTTGCCGTATCATTAACAACCGAGATACCGCCATCTACCGTAAAGTTTTCTTTCATTTCAATTTTTGCAGTATCCAAAACCACGGTTGAAGTTTGGGCTAAGCGGTCACCAAAAAAGCGTTGATCATCTTTCGCACCATCAGCAGTAACAGGTCCGTGGAAGTTAGAGAAATCCGGTGCAAAGCCATACACTTTACCTTTATAGGTAAATCGTGGTCCCGTTTTATCCCAAGAATCTGGTTTTACCTCAGCCAATAATTCTTTTTCATAAACGCGTGGGGAACTTCCTTGTGATACATAAGCGTCTACCCAAACGAACTCATCAGCTGTACCCCCTTTAGCAGCTACCTTCCAAATGGATTGCTTATCGGAGCAAACTTTAGTGGAGGTATTAAAAATTGGGGCTAAAAAGCCTGCAGCCGAAGCCTGGCGCTGGCCTACATCTTTGCGAATATTTGTTAAGAAATCTTGTTTAGATTTAATTCCATCATTGCTAATGCTACGGAAATTTTCATGGAAGTATGTTGCAAATTTACCAATATCTCCTTGCAAATAAGCGTCAAATAAATTTTCCACTACGAGTGCGACTTCCTTGTCTTTACCCGTGCTAGTTTTCGCGGCGCCATCGAAATCTTTAACCATAAAAGTATAAGAAACTGTTTTACCTAAAGTAGTACCGGAAATGTCTTTCACCGAATCAGGAATTGTTACGGTATAAGTTTTTCCTATTTCAAATGCTTGTTTAGGATGAGTGAAAATAGCACGCGGTCCGCTCACTTCCCAAAAACCATTAATGGCAGGAGATATGGAAACTGATTTAAGAATGGAGAAAATTTCTACTGGTTTATTAAAAGTGATGGCTGGATTTTGAATAGGCTTAATCAACTCTTTATCCGCAGGGCTGGTGGCTGCAATGGCAAATTTTACATCGGAAATTTCTTTTGCCGAAACCGTTATGAATGTTGCCTTGTATTCTCTTTCTAAACTATTTTTGGCTAAATCTTTAATGCTCACAGGAATAATCATTCCATATTGCACCCCTTCAGCCAGCGTTGCAATATTCAAAGTCAATTCTTTATTATCACCACTCCAAGTTATACCAATATTTTTTACGGTATCCGCTAAAACTAAAGTAGTAGATGTATTCGTGGTATCCACTTTACCTAAAATCATTCCTTTCACCGATTCACGATTAATTGGTTCTGAAAAAACCACATTAATTTTAGCGCTTGTCGAAGCAATCGATCCAACTAAAAATACGCCTTTGTCATCGGGAGAAGTGGCATCGTAAACACTACGAATTGTGGGCTGCGTCACATCTTCCACTGCAATACTTGAATCCACCTTAATAATTGAATCCACAATGGAATTGATATTAGGGATTTGCGCCGTGACCAATTTAAAAGTGCTGAGATCAAAATAAACAGCATAAGCAAAATATTTACCTTCGGGTAAAGCCACGGTATAATTACCATGTACATCGGTCGTGGTGGTTGCTGCGGCAATAGTGGTAGGTTTTAAAGCATTATACAAAAGGATATTTGCACCCGATAAAGGAATTTCTTCAAACTTTAAAAAACGTCTTTCCCCAGCTGCATTGCTCGCTTGCTTTAATAAGCTCTTTGAAGCAGAGGCGCCTTCGCCTGTTAAGAAACCGGTAATCACACCTTTACCTTTATTGGCTTTGAGTACAGAATCGGCCGATGTTAATACTTTAGAGACATCGGGAGTCTTAACTGACGGAGCCACCACTTTTTCAGCAGATTTACTTTTTGAACAAGCCGTATAAAAAATAGACATGGCACAAGCCATTACAGCTAGCCCTTTAGAAAAGCTTCGCTTCTCCATGGGTGATTGAATGGGTTTCCTTGATTCAGACATATAACTTCTCCCTTTTGTTTTTTAAGTCGCCCTTCGAGTTTAGCGGATGGCTTAATGGTATTCCAGAAATTTTATTGCCTATATTTCTTTTTATTTTCGAGTTTTATTAGGAAATCGCTTCTTAAGATTAAACTTCTCAAATTTGCTAAGTGCATTTTATTAAATTCTTGCTCACAAAAAACTTGACTTGAAAAATTAGAGGGCCTATGAATATTCAAAGTATGACAGGATTCGGTAAGAAAGATTTTCTCGCGGAAAATTTTTCTTTAGGAATAGAAATTAAATCGGTGAACAATCGCTATCTCGATATACAAATGAAAATGCCGCGCAACTTAATTTTTCTCGAAGCCAAACTCAAGCAAGCGTTGGGACAGCATATTGCCCGCGGCAGCGTTGTCTGCCAACTTCAATATCAAGATGCGAAGAAAGAAAAAGAAAGCTTTGAACTCAATGAACCCGTGTTCACAGCCTTTAATAAACTCTTAGAAAAAGCACATGCCCGTTTACCTGGTGAAAAAACTGTGAATATGTTGGATGTGTTACGTTGGCCCGACATTTTACTAAACAACAATGCGGGTGAGGATGAAGAATCTATTGCCGCTAATGTACTACCCCTCTTCGAAGAGGCTTGCTTAGAACTCGTCAAAGCGCGCAAGCATGAAGGGGAGGTTTTGGGTAAGGATATTGCACAACGCATTCGCTCTTGGACCACTAGAATAAACCAAATCGAAAAACTTTTACCTCAACGCCAAACCGAGTTTGTGCTGAAAATGCGCACACGAATTCAGGAATTACTGGGATCCAATGTCCAATTGGTAGAGGACCGAATCTATACAGAGCTGGGTTTAATGGCTGAGCGCTTAGATGTTACAGAAGAAATTGTACGCCTAAAAGCTCATAGCCAACATTTTCTCGATACTTTAGAAAAAGAAAAAAGTCCGGGAAAAAAATTAGGTTTTTTGATTCAAGAATTTTTACGAGAAATAAATACGCTGGGAAATAAAAGTCAATCTGCTGATATTCAACACTTATGTGTAGACTGGAAAGAAGAACTTGAAATTATACGAGAGCAATTAGCAAATATAGAATAGCATTTTTTACCATGAGTTACGGAGGCAGCTCAATAAGTAGCTGCTTTTAATTCAACGGACTTATGAAATTTTATTTTTTATTTCGAGTGTAGTACCAAACTCGGCACGCAATAAACGGCTAACCTCTTCTAAGGTCAAAGGCGTAGTGATTAAATCAATCTCTAATTCGGCAGCGCGTTTAATTTCTTTAGGCTTTGGCATATGACCATTGGTAAAACAAATCACAGTTATATCATATTCTTCCGAAATCTCCATTAAACGAATATGGACCAAATTGGTGATCAACATAATATTCGTCCACTCATCGGTAAGTTCATTCAAATCGGAACCGATATAAGCGATATCTACCGCATCATGATTAAGCTCGGTATTAACCAGAGTTCCTTTTATGGTTTCAATGATGGTAGATAAATCCGCCTGCATAAAAATTCAGCCCTTTAATAATATTTTGTGAGAATGAAGTTCACAATGTCTTTTGATTGCGACATTTCTATTTGAAAAAACACGGTACACAATTTTGTTTTGACATGAAGTTTATTAACTAGAAAGGTATTAAAGAAAATGGATAAATGCCAAGGGGAAGTTGGCATTTCTTTAAAATAAAGTTTGAAATCCATGTTTTCATTGACTTCGGTTTCTCAAAGCAATAAGTTTAGAGGACATTAGCAAGAGGAGAAGCGCTTGTTTTCTGAAATATTTCATATAAACGATGCAGACAAAACCCTTTTAGCAGGAGAAGGAGAAAAGAACTTTGTTTTTTTAGAAGAAAAATTTTCCGTAAAATTACTCACTCGCAATCCCAATATCAGCGTTCAAGCAGAGCGCGAAGAATTGGTTCGGCCAGCGAAGCTTGCCCTTGAAAAAATGTTTCAAACTTTAAAAACTGGATATCAACTAACGGAGTTTTACGTGGATGAAATTGTCAAAGATTCCAGCCAGCCTGGTGAATTTGCGGCGCATTTAGAAAAACCCATATTAAATGACCGTTACGGTCATGCCATACAGCCTAAAACTTTAGGTCAAAGCAAACTGATTCAGGTTATTAAGCAGAATGATATTGTCTTAGCTGCTGGCCCGGCAGGTACAGGTAAAACCTTTTTAGCCGTCGCCTTAGCCGTCGCCGCCTTAGAAAAAAAAATAGTAGAACGTATTATACTTGTTCGACCTGCTGTTGAATCGGGAGAAAATCTAGGATTTTTACCCGGAGTCATGAGTGAGAAAATTGCCCCTTTTATGCGACCCCTTTATGATTCATTAAGCATAATGTTACCCCCCGAAAAGCTCAAAGAGTACTGGGATAATAACACTATTGAAATTGCGCCCCTAGCTTATATGCGTGGACGTACCTTAAGTAAAAGTTTCATTATTTTAGATGAAGCTCAAAATGCCACCATACTACAAATGAAAATGTTTTTAACCCGTATAGGTTTAAATAGTAAAGTGGTGCTTACTGGGGATACCACTCAAGTTGATTTAGGTAAAAATGAAAAATCTGGATTTGCTCATGCACGTAAAATTCTCGCTGGCATTGAAGGCATAGGCCAAATAGAATTGCAAATATCCGATGTGGTTCGCCATAAATTAGTGCGAGAAATCATTGCCGCTTATGAAAAATCAGGGTTCACTAGCGGTTGATTATTTTAAGTTATTTGCTCCTAAAACCTTGATAAAAGAGCATTGTTAATTATCTTTTTTCCCGCTTTGAAACAATTAGCTAAGCTTAATTGTTTTCAGTAAAGAAAGTGTCTTAGAAGGCTTGTATGGAATCTTTTTTTTCTAAAAAAAACTATCTCGGCTTCTTGCTTGGTATAGTTATGTTGGGAATTGGATTTTATTGTCTTTCTATGTCCCCTGCTCAAAATAAGGTGGCCTTAAATTTTGCCCCTATAATCCTAGTATTTGCTTTCGCTGTGGTTATCCCAGTAAGTATTATGCTAGGAAGTAGCAAAGGGAAAGAAAAATAGTCGCATAGCGACACTGTGGTGTGGGGCGTTTAGCTCAGTTGGTTTAGAGCATCTGCTTTACACGCAGAGGGTCGGGGGTTCAAATCCCTCAACGCCCACCATAAAATACGGAGTGGTAGCTCAATTGGTTAGAGTACTAGCCTGTCACGCTAGGGGTTGCGAGTTCAAGTCTCGTCCATTCCGCCATAAAAAAGTCCGCTTAGGCGGACTTTTTTGTTTTGGATTTTGTTTTGGATTATCTAGATCTATATTAAAATCTATTTAAGAAAATTTTAGAATCGATTGTAGTCATGAAAAAAGGTTTTTTATCTCCCGAAGAAATGTTTGACCTTGAGAATGGCCAAACTATTGATCCTTTTCAAAAATTGGGGTTTCACCACGCGGTTTGGAATAAACAATCCTGCGGACTTATACGAGTTTTTAATCCCCTATTTAAAGAAGTAAAGATTCTTTCCGATGAAGGTAATTTTCCTTGTGAATTCAGTTCTGGAGCTGGTTGCTTCGAAGCTTTATTCCCCAATCAATTGGAATTCTTTCCTTATCGCGTTCAGGGTATTTTTCACAATGGTCAAGTCCTAGAATATAATGATCCCTATGCCATTTTACCTGTCCTAAATGATTATGATCTATTTCTATTTGGCCAAGGTACACATTATCAAATTTGGAAAAAGTTAGGGGCGAATCCCTTAATTCATGCAGATCTACCTGGAATTCATTTTGCGGTTTGGGCCCCAAATGCAAAAGGTGTTTCCGTAGTTGGCGATTTTAATAACTGGAATAAACATGCGCATTTAATGCGTCGCTTACATGTTTCTGGTATATGGGAAATATTTATTCCCGAAATACAACCGGGCTCCTGTTATAAATTCTCCATTCATACTTCCTCGGGAACGCATATCGACAAATTGGATCCCTATGCTAAAGAAGCAGAGCTTCGTCCACGATCCGCTGCAGTGATAGCCAACCACTCTACCCATGTTTGGGGAGATAAAGCTTGGAATAAAAAAAGGCCAAGTTTGCAAAGTGATAGCTCACCCTTAAGTATTTATGAAGTGCATTTAGGCTCATGGCGTCGAAAAATTGTTGGGGAAACTGGATTTTATAATTATCGTGAATTAGCGGCTTTGCTAATTCCCTATGTAAAAGAAATGGGCTATACACATTTAGAACTGATGCCGATTGAAGAACATCCCTTGGATGAAAGCTGGGGCTATCAAGTACTAGGTTATTATGCACCAACCAAACGCTATGGTTCACCGGATGATTTACGTTATTTTATTGATGCCTGTCATCAAGAAAGTATTGGAGTAATTCTCGACTGGGTGCCTGCGCATTTTCCGTCGGATGCACATGGGTTAGATGTATTCGATGGCACACAACTATATGCCCATGAAGATCCGCGCAAAGGTCAACATCCACAATGGGGCACGCGAATATTCAACTATAGTCGCAAAGAAGTCAGTAATTTTTTGATTGGTAATGCACTGTATTGGCTAGAGGAATTTCATTTTGATGGGTTACGCGTAGATGCCGTAGCCTCTATGTTATATCTCGATTATGCACGTGATAATGATGCTTGGCTGCCCAATCCCGATGGCAGTAATATTAATCATGAAGCCGTAGAGTTTTTAAAACATATGAATTCTATTGTGGCGCAATACTTTCCCGATCGCTTAATGATTGCAGAAGAAAGCTCAGCATTTCCGCAAGTTACCCACGAATTAAGTTTAAGTGGTTTAGGCTTTAATTATAAATGGAATTTGGGATGGATGAATGATGTTCTGGGTTATGTGTCCAAAGACCCTATATTTAGACGCTTCCATCAAAATCTTTTAACATTTGCCCTTTCTTATAGTTTTTCTGAAAAGTTTTGTTTAGTGCTTTCCCATGATGAAGTGGTACATGGAAAAAAATCCTTGCTCAGTAAAATGCCCGGTGACGATTGGCAAAAGTTTGCGAATAATCGTTTAGCTTTTGCTTATCTTTATTCTCATCCTGGAAAAAAATTGCATTTTATGGGAATGGAATTTGGCCAATGGACAGAGTGGAATGAAGCTATAGAATTAGATTGGCATCTATTAGAATTCGATAGGCACCGAGCTTTACGCTTATTGGTAAAAGATTTGAATACACTTTATCGTGAAAAGCCTGCGATGCATGAACAAGACAATACCTATCATGGTTTTCAATGGGTGGACTTTCATGATGCCGATAAAAATATGATTTCCTTTTTGCGTAAGGGTTATAGTCCCGACGAATTAGTATTATGCATTTTTAATTTTAGTCCGGTACCACAACAGCATTATCGTTTAGGTGTGCCACGTGAAGGTTATTATCGCGAAATACTAAATACCGATTCGGTGATTTATGGCGGCAGTAATGTGGGTAACCTAGGTGGTAAAGATACCGATGCTATTCCTATGCATCAAATGGCTTATTCAGTCGAGGTCTCAGCCCCTCCTCTAGCGGCCTGTTTTTTTCAATTCAGTCCGCAAGGAAAACCAAAAGAAATTGCTTAAAAGCCTAAACTTTTAAGTGCCTTTTTACCTTTTGATTTAGCAGCTTCGGTCGCTTTTTGTTTTTGTAGTTCGCCTTCTGCTTTTAACTTTTCTTTTTCCGCATCGACTACCGCCTTTGCCTTAGCGGTAGATTGCGCTTTGAGTTCATCAGTTTTCTTTTTCAACTCATCGGCTAACTGTTGCTTAACACCGGAATTTGCTTCACCGGCCATGCGCTTACTATCCAAAGCGAAAGTCGGCTTAGATACTAATCCGCCAATTACAAAATAAAGCAGGGCACGTCCACTTTTATCTTTAGGAATTAAACTGACATTTTCTAAAGCATCGATATGGGTTAATTTCGCTGCAGCGGATGTTACTGCGCCACTCGCTCCTAAAACCCGGGCACTTAAAGCTGGAGGCAAATGATTTTCTAAATTTAAATTAAGTGTATTGTCGAACCCTACAAAGCCCTGACCATTCAATGCCCCAATAATAGATTCACTAATTTGACAATCCTTGACTAGGAGTTTTCCATTTTCTGCGATTAAATTCAAAGTAAATTTAGAAAAAGTTAAATCGTTAAAAGCCAAACTTTTATTGACTTTACCTAAAGCACTGGATAGCCCTTTAATCATTGCGGTTTCACGAATTTTACCATCATTAAGTAATACATTAATGGTACCCGTTAAATTATTTGCAAAGGTTTGAGGCAATCCATGGGTTTTTACATCCATATCTAAATTTAATTTTCCATAAAAGGTGCTATCACTTGTTGCCAAAGATTTAGTCAAAGCATTAGTAGCCGGAATTTTTTTGTTTAAGCGCGATAAAAAATCATTGGCTTCCACATGATTCACCAACATTTTTAAATCCACTTTTGCATTAGTACTATCATTTAAATCAATACGTGTTTTAGTATTGAAGTTACCCGAATACAAGTTTCCTTTCAGCGAATTATTTACCACTCCTGCAACAACGGTTGTATTGGAAATAAATTCCGTAACCGCTAAATCCATAAATTGAGTTTTAGCCAATTTGATATCCACCACCGCATTTATTTTTGGCAGAACTGGAAATGCTGTGAGCGGCTTAGTTTTTTCCTCTTCTTCTTTTTTTGTAGTCTTGGGCAAAAGTTCGTCCAAATTTATAAATGAAGATTGAATTAAGGCTTTCACCGAAGCGGTTTTACCTGCTGCCAAATTAGGCATGATTAAAGCCAAAAAGTTTTCCACCGTGGAGGTTAGCTTAAAATCACTTTGCCCCAATTGCACATTTAAGGCTTCCTCAATTTTACTATTGCTTAAATGCACATCCCCATCCAAATTAAGCGGAGCAGGGAGTAATGGAGATTCCACATGAATTTTTTTCAAAGTGATCAAGCCTTGCGCTTGTAATTTCGTCGGGTCCTGCGGATCGAGCCAACCACTCGCTTGTAAATCGCTTTGTAATTCTCCCGTAAGCTTAGAGAAATCTTTTAATAATCCTAACTTGTTTAAAATCGGTCCCAGCTTTCCAAAATCTACTTGTGAGTTTAACTGAAAGGCTTCTAAATGCGGTACTTTGCGGATTTCACTAATGGCGGCATTCATAGTCACAGAATGTTGATCCACATTAAATTCCAAGGACTTCAAATCGACTCTATCGGTGGTTGCTTGAAAATCAAGGTTTAAATGCTCAATGCCCGCTGGCAAATCCTTATGATGAAATGCTCCTTCTTTTACATTGAGTTTTGCCAAAACTTCGGGTAAAACATTGCTATCCAAATTTCCTTTTATCAATACATCTAAAAGCATCTTACCTTGTGCGGATAGTTTGGCAATATCCGGACTTAAAGTAGAAGGCACCTCTTTCAATACCGACGCCAAAGAAATTTCGGAAGATTGCAAATGCAGATCCAAAGCCATAGGCTTGGTGATAAATTTCTCAATGCCACCTTTGAGCTTAATAGAAATATCTTGAAATCCAAATTCTAATCCATTTAAAGTCAATTTCTCTGCGGGTAAATTCAATTGAATATCATGATCGAATTCCAAACGAATGGCGCCTTTTTGCAAACTACTTTTTTTGTCGGAAATAGAAACTTCATTAATAATTAATTTTCCCTTACTTAAAATGTTTTCCAATTTGGGATCGAGTTGTAAGGAAATATTTTGATCAATATCCCCCAGTACTAAATCCTGACCACTTTTTACATCGCGATAATGCACTTTACCATTAGCAATAGTGAAAGCCTTCAAAGCCAAACCAGTAGGTAGTTCCAAAGGCTTGTTCGATTTCGATTCCAGATTTTTTGTGGTGTCTTGGGATCCAATTCCTTCCAAGTTATTATGCCCTTCGGCATTTACTTCATAAAGAATTTCCGGTTCAAAAATTTTGATTTCATTGATGGTAGGTGAAAATCTCAATAAGGACAAGAAGTCAATGGAAAGCGAAATTTCCGAAACTTTAAATAAGGGTTCCGCAGAAAAGCCTTTAGCATTCGCAATGCGAATATCCATCACGGCTAATTTCAAATGGGGAAATAAATGTACAGAAACATCTGCAATATTAATATCACGATTCAAAGCCTTGGTGGCTTGATCATGAATAATGCTTTTAATCTTTTCGGGAGGGAAAACCGCTTTAATGGTAAAATAGGCTGTCGCTCCCAAAACAACAGTGAGCAGAATAAAGGCCAAGACTAAACGTTTAAATAATTTCATGCTTTTCTCCGATGAAGAGGATGAAATTTAGTTTTTAAAATGGATTGCGATTGCGTTCCGACGTTTCAACGCAAAAAAAAAACGCCACCCATTTAGGCGACGTTTTTAAGTACTAATACAAAGGCTTGCGCCGATGTTAGTTTACCATTTAGCCCAACCAATTAAGTTAACTGTGCCATCAGCAGCAGCTACTACGGCAGTAACCTTAAGTAAGGTGTATAAACCAAGGTTTGACTTTGCAACTACAAAGCTACCTGCAGATGCTTGGATGCGGCCAACAGGGGTTGGATCAGATCCTGCATCATAAAGTGCCTTAATGTCGCTCTGACCTTTAAGTTTTGTGGTATCAGCAGTAGCAATAGAACGCATCAAAGTGGTATTGGCATTGGTCCATGTAGACATAAAATCAAAGCCGCCACTTGCACCAGCAATACCATTTTTTGCAATATTTGGTGAATAAAGTGCTGCAATATTTGCACTGGTAGAATAAGCAAAAATAACATCTATGTCTGAAGAATGTGCTGCACCTGCAGTAGCTGTATAAGCTGTCCAAGTATCAAGATCCAAGGAGGACGCTGCAGCGTTACTTTGCGCACCAAGTACGATGGTCTTGGTCATTATACTGTCTGCAACAACTGGTGTTTTTGTGGTATCATCTTTCTTCGAATCGGTTAAGCAACCAGTGGTAGTCAAGTTAAAGCTCAATGCTGCTACAACTAAGCCTGCGAATGCCAATTTCTTTTTGTCCAAAAATCTCATTATCTCTCCTGCGTTTCCGTTGAAAAATTCAACGAGGTTATTATCCTAAAATAAACATTAAAAATCCAAAAATTCCTAGAAAAAAATTATAAAATACGGGTAAATGTGAAATAATCCATTCAAACTGACTTGAAAATTATCTTGCCGGTTTTTTACCCTCTATTTTTTTAATACGATCGCGTATTTCTGCTGCTAATTCAAATTGCAAACTTTCTGCCGCCAACTGCATTTGCGCGCGTAAGCCATCAATACTTTCCGCCTGATACGACTTTTCTTTTTCGGCGACTTGTGAGCGTTTTATTTCCAAGTCATAATTTGTCTCGGAATGCATAGCTAATTGCTGATGTATTTCTCGCTTAATTCCTGTGGGAGTAATGCCATGTAACTGATTGAATTCGGCTTGCCTTTGGCGACGCTTTTCCGTTTCGTCCATGGCATAGCGCATACTTTTGGTGATATTGTCCGCATATAAAATCACGCGGCCATGCTCATTACGCGCCGCGCGACCAATGGTTTGAATCAGCGATCTATTACTGCGTAAAAAACCTTCTTTATCGGCATCCAAAATAATTACGAGAGAAACTTCCGGTAAATCTAATCCTTCGCGCAATAAATTAATACCCACTAATACATCAATTTCCCCACTACGTAATTGTTTCACAATTTCCGTACGCGCCATCGTATCCGTATCCGAATGCATATAGGAAACTTTAATCCCTGCATTTTGTAAATAATCTGTTAAATCCTCAGCACTGCGTTTGGTTAAAGTGGTGATTAAAACTCTTTCATTCAATTCCAAGCGTAAATGAATTTCATGTAAAAGATTATCAATTTGTCCTTTGGTGGGTCGCACTTCAATTTCCGGATCGAGTAATCCAGTAGGGCGAATAATTTGTTCCACCACTATTCCTTGTGATTTTTGCAATTCATAATCCGCTGGCGTAGCCGAAACAAAAAGTGTTTGTGGAAGCTTCGCTTCAAATTCAGGAAATTTTAAAGGGCGATTATCTAAGGCGCTCGGCAAGCGAAAACCATAACCCACTAAGGATTCTTTCCGCGCTCTATCGCCATTATACATCGCGGAGATTTGCGGAATAGAAACGTGACTTTCATCGATCACTAGTAAATAATCATCCCCAAAAAAATCCATTAAGGTAGACGGCGGTGAACCTACAGGACGATTTTCGATCAATCGTGAATAGTTTTCTACACCGGAGCAATAGCCAATTTCTTTCAGCATTTCCATATCGAATTGCGTGCGTTGCATAAGCCGTTGTGATTCGAGTAATTTATTTTCCAAAGTAAATTTTTTGCATTGTGCATTCATTTCTTCACGAATGTCATTTATCACGCGTTCCATATTGTTTTCTGAAGTCACATAATGCCGTGCGGGATAAATTAAAGCCGTTTCTAATTGCGCTTCTTCCTCCCCGGTGAGTAAATTCACACGACGAATTTTTTCCACTTCATCGCCAAAAAACTCTATGCGATAAGCGAAATCATCATAAGCTGGATGCACTTCTACCACGTCACCACGCACGCGAAAAGTGCCGCGTTTAAAATCGATATCATTCCGGCTGTAAAAACCATCCACCAGCTTACGTAACAATTCATGACGCTCTAAAGTTTGACCACGATTAACTTGCACCATCATTTTATAATACTCAGTAGGCGCGCCTAAACCATAAATACAGGATACGGAAGCCACTACAATCACATCTTTACGTGATACTAAGGACGAGGTAGCTCGCAAACGCAGCTTGTCAATTTCTTCATTGATATTCGAATCTTTTTCGATATAAGTATCCGTCGTAGGCATATACGCTTCCGGCTGATAATAATCATAATAGCTGACAAAATATTCTACGGCATGCGTAGGGAAAAAAGCTTTAAACTCCTGATAGAGCTGGGCGGCAAGGGTTTTATTATGCGAAATTATGAGCGTGGGCTTTTCTAGGTTTTCGATAACATTTGCTACCGTAAAAGTTTTTCCCGATCCCGTTACACCCATTAGGGTTTGGAATTTTGTTCCGCTGCGGAACTCAGAAATAATTTGTTGAATGGCTGCAGGTTGGTCGCCCGCTGGGGCAAAAGGAGAGGCTACTTTAAATAGAGACATCCATGAAATATAGATACTGTAAGCAAAGCGTCTAATCCACTTACAGTAAAAGCAAAAGACTTTTTTAAAAGTCTAAATTATTAAATTTGGGCGAGTAATTTTTTCGCATCTAAGGCTTCTTTTGATTCGGCATACACCTTAATCAATTTTTCAGCTGTGGCTTTTTCCTTATCAGCATCTTTTTGCTCGGCATAGCACAAAGCTAATTTCCAAAGGGCATTGGGAACTACAGGACTTAAATCTCTAGGTTCTTTACCCATGGCGCGTTCTTCTAAATTTCCATTTTTACGCATATAATGCGAAACAAATTTTTCTAAGGATTCTATCGCTTTAGGATAATCCTTTTTTTGCATATAACTGGCTGCAATGCCATGCAAAGCACCTGAGCTTAATAAGCTTTGATCTCCACTTGCATCCACCTTACTGTATGCCGAAATCGCTTCATCATATTGTTGCTTTTGGAATTTTACTTTACCCAACATTAAATAAGCTTTAGAAAGTGCCACACCCGAATGATGACCTTGCACATAGGCCGAAAGTGCTATTTCAGCTGAATCCATTTTGTCTTCACTTAAAAAGACATAAGCTTTACCTAAAGCTTTATTATCCAAGGCTTTAGACTTTTCATTTTGATTGCTAAAAATCATCCACGCTATACCCGCCACAAAAATTCCAATGGCCACATAAAGGGCCTTAGAACCATGTTGAGGTAAAAAATCATCCATAATCCAGTCGCTTAAACTCGATTTAACGAGTGGTGCCATAGGTTTGACTTCGGTACTAATATTCTGTTCCATTCCGCTCCCGGAGAAAATCTCTTTAATTTTGATTCAAATGTGGGTGAAAAGCTAAATAAGAGCATGCTTCTGGTCAAGAAAGACTTGCTTTTGGGTGTAATTCTCTGCCTACTGTTATAATCTGGTTAATTAGGGAGTAAAATGGACCTATCGGCCAATCAAGAAACACAATTGACAGATGAGCTAATGCTCAGTTCCTTAACCGAGGAGGTTAATCGAGTTATATTGTCGTCACCTACTCTAGATAAGGCTATGCAAGTTTTTATGCTAGGCGTTCAGGAAATGGCAGGAATTCAAGAAATGGCATTGTTTGAAATAGAACCAAACAATCCTTATTTAAAATGCATATATGCCATTGGATCAGCAAAGAAAAATGCCCGAAAAGAAAAAGTAACTCGGCATGCTAATTTTTTAGAAAAAATTTGGCATAGTCAAAGTCATTATATAGTTGAAAAAAGTTCGGAAAATGATCCCTTTATTTTTATGGATGCCGAACAATACATACTAATACCTTTACTAATACGCGATTTAATAACCGAATCAGCCCAGTTAAAACCCATCGGTTTATTATGGTTAAATATTTCATCTCCATGTCCTAGGGTAACAGGACAAGTCATTTCGCATATTTCGAGTTTAGCCCAGCAAATAAGTATGGTGCTAGAAAATTTCCATATTCATGAACAATTAAAAAATGCCAATACGCAATTGCAAAGTAATAATGTGGAATTAAACAAAGTGAATACCGCTTTAAATCGCGCCCATCAAAAAATCAATCTAGAACTAGAACAAGCCCGCGCCGTGCAAGACAGTCTATTGCCTAAGCATTTACCCTTATTTGTAAAAAACCGTATTGCGACGCATTATGTACCTGCCGGTAAAGTTGGGGGTGATTATTATGATTGTTTTGAAATTGAACCAGGACGCTTAGCCGTAGTTATAGCTGATGTATCTGGGCATGGAATGGCGGCGGCGATGATCATGTCTATGTTTAAAATTTTATTAAAAAATTTCTCCACTTCAGGGGAAAGCCCTGCAAAAATTTTAGCGCGTATTAATAGTGCCTTTCTGCAAGAAATTAGTGGCGCTAATTTTGTGACCACTTTTTTTGCCATTTATGAAAGCCATTCCCGCGAATTGCAATATTGTAATGCAGGACATATACAGCAATGGTTGCAAATGGAAAGTGGTGATTTAAAAGAACTTGCTTCGCAAAGCCTTTTTATAGGAATGTTTCCCGATCCTATGCTCAAAGATTGTTCCATCGTGCTTCCTGAAGGCGTACGCTTACTCCTACTCACCGATGGCGTAACCGAAGCGCATAATGGTGAAGATCAAATGTTTGGTATGGAGGCCATCAAAACTTTATTAAAGCAATCACGCGCAGCAAAACCCGAGCAAGCGCTTAATGATATTATACAAGCTTTAAAAATATTTCAATCGCCCACTGGATCTTCCTTAGAGGAGACCCCAAGAATAGGAGGAGATAAATTATCCGATTTGTCGGATGACATTACCCTTGTTATTCTTGATCTATGAGCGAAAATATTAAACCCATTTTAAAACCCGCTTTTCTAGGTGACAGAGATGTTACGGCCGTTTTTACCCAAAGATGTGGCGGACATAGTAGCTCGCCTTTTTCATCCTTGAATTTAGGCTATTTTACTGGAGACGAAAAAAAATCTGTTGAACAAAACTGGCAAACAGTTTTACAGCAATTAAATCTTGGGCATAAAACTTTGATCATGCCAAAACTCACTCATGGTGAAAAGCTTGTGACCGCAGGAACGCAACTTTTTGCAGAGGAAGCAGACGCCATTTACACACAAGACCCGACTAAAGTGATTGCCGTCACTATGGCCGATTGCTTAGCCGTATTACTGTATGATTCAACGCACAAAACTGTAGCAGCTATTCATGCAGGATGGAAAGGCACATGTTTAAACATATTAGGGAAATCTTTACAACAATTAATTAGTTGGGGGAAAATTGTTCCACAAACCACTTATTTAGCTTTCAGCCCCTGTTTGCAAAAAGAAAGTCTAAAAATAAACTCTGAAATTGCAGCCACCTTAGATCAAAACTTTGTGCAACTTGAAAATGGACATTTAATTTTTGACATGTCCGCCTGTAACGTAGCACAGGCGCTTGCAATGGGGATTTTACCCGAAAATATTATTAAACAGTCCGGCTGTACTTTAACGGAAATGGATAAATATTTTTCTTATCGTGGTGAAGGCGCTCGTTCGGGAAGAATGGCCGCCATCATTTCACTTGCCTAAGTAAAAACTTAATATTACTCTATGACGAACCATTTTTTGGAGGAAATATGAAATCAGTTTTGATTAAAACCCTCACTATTGTCAGTGGCTTTGCCGTTTACGCAAATGCTATCGCAGGCTTTGGTGTACAGTGGGCACCAAGCCCAGGATTAGAAGTTAAATCTTCCAAAGGAAGTATTACTGACAGTGTGGCTGGTAAATCCGCTAGCATTGTTGTTGATAAAGTAAGTGGCTTACAAGGGTTTGGCTTAAAATTTTGGATTGACGCACTTCCTTTCGTGGATATTGAAGCCTCTTCCAATGTACAGTTCGGACAATACGATGTAAATCTCATATTGCCGGATAATTCCAGTATTCCACTTAAGTATGATATGAACATACCTTTAGCCCCAAGCAAGCCGATATTTGCACGAATAGTCAATGACGTTTCCATTGTCTACCCTTTTTTGAAATTTCCACCGGTTATTTCCATAGCTAGATTGTATGTGGGCGGAGGTTTGACCTATGGACTTTCTACGCAAGTTCTGGATAGTAGCTTTGCTCGTAAGGCTTTAAAGGATGCTAATTTAAATTCGAACTCGAGCCAAGATCAACTTTCTAGTGCCCTAACCAAAGCAATTACCAAAGAAGGTTTAAAACAAGGCATTGGATTTCATTTAATGGCCGGTGTACGTGTAAAACCACCTGTCATTCCACTCGCTATTTTCGCCAATATAAAATACCATTTCCTGGGTGCGGCTACACCTTCATCGGCTGATGCAAACAGCTTAACCTATGAATTAGGTGGCGGCTTAGCTTTTTAAGCTTACATAATTGGGTCTATTATTAGATCAAAAAAAGCCGCCTCTTTGAGGCGGCTTTTTTTATTGCTGATTTTAATCTTTTAAGGAAAGCTTTTTTCTCTTACCGCACGGCAATACTCCGACGCCGCAGCCAAAGCGGCTTCCTGCAGATGTCCAAATTTTTTGGCAAAAGGTGGAAGAGAATGATTGTGCAAACCTAATAAATCATGTTGCACCAAAACCTGTCCATCAACATGCTTACCTGCACCGATTCCAATAGTGGGAATAGATACCGCTTGTGTTACCTCAGTCGCTAGATTAAAATCAAGATGCTCCAAAACCATAGCAATAGCTCCGGCCTCGGTAATGCCTTTGGCTTCGTGAATTAATCTTTCCTTATCCCCTTCAGCATGACCTACTTGTTTAAAATGCTTGGCAGTTTGTGGCAATAATCCCAAATGCCCTATTACGGGAATACCTTGCTGGGTTAAAGCTTTAATCTCAGCATACTTGGCCCCTTCAATTTTCACCGAATGCGCGCCTACAACCATAAAACGCTTAGCATTACGAACCGCATTATCCACATCCACTTCGGAAGCAAAAGGCATATCGGCAGTAATATGCGTGTTACGCGCTCCACGCGCTACGGCGCCTACAAAAAGCAACATAATGTCCATATTGATATCACGCGTTGAAGGCAAACCTAATACTACATTCGCTAGAGAATCCCCTACCAAAATCACATCTACTCCAGCACTTTCCATAATTTGGGCAAAACAAAAATCATAAGCTGTTGCCATAACTAAGGGCTGTTTTTTAAAGCGCGAAAAATCTTGAGCATTAATCATGGACCTAAAATAGCAAAGCTAAACCCAATTTAAGAGAAGTTTAAATAAGGCTAATTTGTTCGGGAAATGAGTTTACAGGTTTATTTGGTTTTGTCGTTGAAAAAGGCGCGTTCACTAAGGTGGACTTTGTATTTGTGTTCTTCGCTTCTGATTTTTTCATAGGCGTTTTCGTCGGGGATATGGGAGTTAAGCGTTCTCCATCTAGCAAACCATATTTGCGGGCATAAAGCTTAAACAGTTGATCGATTATTTCGGCACTTTTACCGCTCCCTTGCATACGGGATTTAAAATCCGTAGCATATAAGTTACCATTGCGTACAGCACGAATATGATGCTCCACTTTTTGTACATATTGCGGTAATACTTTGGCCATCCGTTCCATAAACACATCCTGCACATGCCCAGGTAAACGTAACATTACATAAAAGGCAAAATGCGCTCCACTTTCTTTAGCACGTTTCAATAAAGCCGGAATATCACTATCATTTAGACCCGGAATAATTGGACCTAAAGAAATTCCCGTATGCAATCCCGCTGCACTCAATTGCGATAAGGTTTTCCAACGTAATTCCGTAGACGGTGCAAAGGGCTCCAAGTGCCTAGAATGTTCCGGATTTAAAAAAGGAATGGAAATAATGGCTCGCAATTCCGTGCGCGTATTTAAAGTTTGCAATACATCGATGTCACGTAAAATTAAGGGAGATTTGGTAATAATGGAAACAGGATTTTCCGCTTCGGCGCAAATCTGTAAACATTGTCGCGTTAGACGAAGTTGCCGCTCGGCGGGTTGATAACAATCCGTAATTCCTGAAAAGGCAATCCAATCTCTTTCCCATTTGGGCGAAAAAAGTTTTTTACGCAATAATTCGGGAGCATTTATTTTTGCATAAATTTGTGTGTCAAAATCGGTCCCCGCTCCTAGGCCCAGATATTCATGCGTGGGACGCGCATAACAATAGGCGCATGCATGTGTACAACCTCGATAAGGATTTAAGCTATAACGAAAAGGAATGTCAGGACTGTCATTTTCCGAAATAATACTTCGCGCTTGTTCCGAACGTACTTTAACTTGTTGCGGCAATTCTTCGCCTGCTTCCCAATCCATCGTGAGAGCAGTAAAGCGATTATCGGGATTATTTTGTGAGCGCGAAGAGTATTTTTGCACGATGTCAAAACCCTTTCGTTAAAATCCCCAACTCACATAGATTTATTTTTTCTTCACCATAGAATACGTATCGAGATAATCCAAATCACAAGCTTCCGCTGGCATCCAATGTTTTTCTTTGCCCCACCATTTAATATTACATCCCACTGGATCCGTGGTCGGGTTGGCAATAATTTTACCAGCAACTAATTCTTGAATCGCATCCACTAATTCATGGGTAACGGCTTTGTTAATGTCACGCGGACTATTATCCATGCGACCGCGATAAACTAATTGATCTTTATTGTCCAAAAGAAAATAATGTGGCGTACGTTCGGCACCGAATTCTCGGGCTACCTTTTGTGCGGCATCATCTAAAGAAATCCAGCCAAAACCTTTTTCTTCCATACGCTTTATTACAGCATCAAAATGGTCTTCGGGATGATCGGCGCTTTCATTGGAATGGATGGCGACCATAGATATTCCCAAGCCTTCGCATTTTTTAAACAAATCTTGCACACGGGCTTCGCTACCAATCACATGCGGGCAATGATTGCACGTGAAAAATATTAAAGTGCCATTACTGCCTTTTAACTCGGAATAGGCATAAATGTTTCCGTCATTAGCTGACAGTTTAAAATCCGATACTTTAGCGCCAATAGGCAAAATAAAAGACATGAAGTACTCCACTATTTTTGGATAAAAATAGGAAATCTTAGACGGAAATGGGTAGTAAGGTTTTGTTTAGCTTATTTTGCGGGTCAAAAGTTGATCTACCGGTCAAAAACCTAGCGATTCAAGCAATGTGAAATGGTAAAGAACCTTAATATCCTTTCTTTTTCCTCATTAAACCAATATTTAATTGTGGAACGCGATTTGCTTTTCTGGTTTTTAAAAGAGGGGAGCTTATAAATTAGGTAACACAAGTGTTTCTTAATTTACCAAAATTCCGCATCTGTTTTAAAAGGAGATTATCATGATGTCACGTCTTTTATGGACCGTACTGACAGCATTTAGTTTGAATCTTACTTCTCCATTAGCGGAAACAGGTGTTTGGAAATCAACTGAAGGACCAAATTCAAATTTGGGCATTAGCTCTATGTTTTTAACTGAACAATATGCTTTTGCTGGGACTGATGATGGTTCTGTTTATCGTTCGCCTATTCAAAGTGGAAAGTGGGAATATGGATTTTCAATCCCCAAAACTAGTAAATGGATATACAGTAAAAAAATTACCCAATTTGCAACCATAGATTCGGTAATTTTTGTTTTGGTTGGGGTAAGATTTGATGCTAGTCTTTTTGATTGTTTTAGTCCGATGTGTTCCGATCCTACTTTTAATGAATTTGGAATATTTCGATCCACCAATTTTGGCAAAACTTGGCAAAAAAAAATTACTGGAAATATTACGGGTTTAACAATAGTTGGTAAACAAATTTTTGCCGCGAAAAATGGTGGTTCAATTTTACGTTCTAAGAATTTTGGCGAAAACTGGATTAGCGATTCTAGCCAGCATTTTGATTTGAGCCAACTTTTAACCAACTCAACCATCCAAGACGGATCAATATCGAATACTAGCGACTCCGTTTTAGCAAATTGGACAGGACCAGTCAGAATGTATTTACTCGACCGCAAAGGAATAAACGTTTCTTTTGATTCGTCTAAAACCTGGAAAAAAATAAGTCTTCCTACCGATTTAAACTCCAGTTCTATTACCAGTGTTATCAGTCGTTACAACCGTGTCTTTATAGGTTCCAATGACGGACTTTTTTATATTGGGAATATTATAACAGATACATTAGTTAGAAAATACAATTTCGATTCAAGCTCAAATTTATTCTACTCCAATACCTTTTTTTCCAAGCCAAGTTAATATGCAAAAAGTTTTGACGAATCTACGAAATTTTAATTTAACCTCTATTCAATCTACAGGGAAAAATTGGTATGCATGCACAACAGATAGTGGGATTTATATTTCAAATGATAGCGGCTTAACTTGGCAATCACATAATCGAGGACTCATCCCTAATAATCTGCAATTGGCTAAAATTGATACTTTTCTAGTATCCTCGAATAATTGGATCTTTAATCCCAATACTGAAAGCTGGGCTCCATGGTCATTATCGCATTTTAAGTGGATGACCTATTCCAATTTTTTAAACTATAAAGATATTGCCTTTGCTCGGGCGGAGAGTCGATATGTAAAGAACGGAAACGATTCTTACATAGCTTTTGCAGAGTCGCGTAATAATAATTATGGCGTTTTTAAAAATGGGATTCAATATTCAAATGGAATCCCATACAATCTATTTAAAACAGGTGCTACAATCATTAATTCAATGGTATCTGTCGGTTCAAACGTATTAGCTCTATTATTAGCTTCTTAAGCGATAGCATTAGCTTAATCGCTATGACTGATTCGGCGGTTTATCGCCTTACTATTGGTGATTCCATTTGGAAAAATCTTACGCCTAACTTTCTTGACTTACACGGAAGCGCTTTAGCTCTATACAACAATACATTGTTTATGTCTTTAACGGATGGTCCCGTTTATGAAATGGAATTGCCTGCCCTGCCCGTTAACATACATACCGAGATTTCAAACAAACAAAAATCCTACTCTTTCAAATCCAATCAACTCACTTACACCCTCTCTCAAAAGCAATTCGTTTCTGCTGAATGGATTAGCATTAATGGCGCGCATGGTGAAAAAATTTTTGCAGGTTGGATGGAAGCGGGTGCGCATTTATTGAATATCAATGCCAAAGGTCACTCGAATCAATGGCTGCAAATTAAAAGTTCGGAATTAAATCTTTTGATTAACCCGAAACTCTAAGGTTACCTATTATAATACCTTATTGGTCGTGAACGCTTAGCTGTGCACGACTCCCCTACTGCATTCTTAACCGATTTTATCTTGTTCCCACCGCTTTGCGAATTTTATCCATAAACGGAATAGCCAAGGCACGAGCTTTATCGCGTCCTTTATTTAAAATCTCTTGAATAGCTTCCGGCTCGGCCATTAGGCGGTTGTAAATATCGCGTGGGCCAGCTATAGCGGCATTTAAGCATTCGAAATAATCTTTTTTTGCTTGCCCCCAACCTAAACCACCGGCGGCATACTTCGCGTTTAGTGCTTTTTCTTGTTCCTCATTTAATAGTAAACGATGTAAAGCAAATACGGAACTACCCTCGGCTACTTTTGGTTCTTCTGGTGCTTGAGAATTGGTCACAATTTGATTGATACGTTTCTGTAACTTTTTTTCCTCTAAAAATAAAGGAATAGTATTGTCATAACTTTTACTCATCTTACGACCATCTAGACCAACAATTACACGTACATGCTCATCTATACGCGGTTCAGGTATGGCAAAAAAGTCTCCTCCATAATTATGATTAAAGCTTCCTGCCATATCGCGCGCAAATTCCACATGTTGTTTTTGATCTTGTCCAACAGGAACTACATTGGCATTGAACATTAATATATCCGCAGCCATTAAAACCGGATAGAAATATAGGCCCATATTAATATTCTGATCGGCATCTTTAGCTTGTTCAAGATTTTTTTGCACCGCATCCTTATAAGCATGTGCGCGATTCATAAAACCCTTGGGAGTAAAACAAGCGAGTATCCAAGCCAATTCAAAAATTTCTGGCACATCACTTTGTTTATAAAAAACGGAACGATCCGGATCCAGTCCAAAAGCCAAATAAGTGGCCGCAATTGATAAAGTCTGTTGCTGCATAAACTCTGCTTGATGCACTGTAGTCATTGCATGATAATCGGCAATAAAATAAAAGGTGTCATATTGCTCACATAGGCCTAATGCCGGTTTAATCGCGCCTAACCAATTTCCAACATGGGGTTCGCCAGTGGGTTTAATTCCCGTCAAGGCCCTCAATCGCATCGCAACTCCTTATTCCAAATCTTTGGACAAATCTTTAAAAATTGAAGATAAAATTAGTTAATCCCCATAGTTCCGAAATGTTTCTTGGTTGCTATATTCTTGGTTGCTATATTAAACCTTAATGGCCGATGTGGCTATTCTGCAAATCAGAGTGTAGAATCAATTTTTAGCTAAAATTTGACTGAAGGCATGAAAAATTCTTTTTCGATATTTTAAAAACTTATTTCGTTCCCCAACTAGCATGCCCTTATCCCCTACTGACTATTCCTTCGAATCCATAGATACTCAAGAGGGCCTGCAAAAGGTTGTATCGGCTCTGAAAAAAACCGATCGAGTTTGCCTCGATTTAGAAGCCGACAGCATGCATCATTACTATGCCAAAATATGTTTGCTACAGGTACTAACTGAAGAACATGCTTATTTAATCGACCCCCTGGCCGGACTCGACCTAAGTGATTTTTTAAAAGAGCTTTCCAGCAAATGGATAATTGCGCATGGCTCTGATTATGATTTACGCATGCTTTTTCAACATTATCAATTTCGACCGGCCAAACTTTTTGACACGGTCATTGCCGCGCAACTTTTAGGAAAAACTTCTATCGGCTTAGCCGCCTTAGTGCAGAGTTACTTTGGTGTTACCTTAGTGAAAGAGCATCAAAAAGCCGATTGGTCCATTCGGCCCCTATCGCCGGAAATGCTACAATATGGGGCACAAGACACTTTTTATTTGCCCGGATTATTTGAGAAGTTAAGCGAAGAATTAGAAGCTAAAGGCCGCTTAAGCTGGCATAGTGAATGCTGCGATGAACTCATTAAGGTTACCGCTCTTTCAAAAACAGTGGATTTAGAAAACTCTTGGCGTATTGAAGGCGCATCCAAATTCAGTCCTCGGCAATTATGCGTATTAAAATATTTATGGCTTTGTCGTGAAAGTATGGCCCAAAGCCGTGACTTACCCAGCTATAGAATATTGCCTTCGGAGATTTTATTGCGCTTTGCGCTGAATACTCCCGAAACAGGTGAACCCGAACGCGTGCCTACATTACCGTCTCGCTTATCCGAAAATATCCGTCAACGCTTTCAAGATGATTTCCGCAAAGCCTTGAAGGAAAGCAAAGAGAATTGGCCTCAGCCCATTAAGATTGTCAAAAAGACGCCCAAAAGTCCCAATGCACAATTATTGGCTCAATTAAAAACTATCCGCGATCAAATCGCACAAGACTTGGGAATAGATCCTTCCCTTTTAATTAATCGCAGTAACTTAACCGCCGTAGCTTTAACGAGTTGCGTCTCGCGCGAAAAAATAAGTGCCGCAGCCCATTGGATGAAATGGCAAGAAAACCTTTTAGTCGAGGATTGGCTTAAAGTTGTTCTGCCAAGCGAGAGTTTAGAATAGTAAAGTGGGTTATTATTGCTATATTTCCCCCAAGTTTGAAAGCGAGGTTTTATGTTCGGTAATTTAGGGCCCACAGAACTCATTATTATTCTTCTCATTGTGATTTTGCTTTTTGGTGGCAAAAAAATTCCGGAAATAGCCAAAGGTTTGGGAAAAGGTATTCGCGATTTTAAAACATCGATGAATGGTACTGATGCCGAATCCGAAGCAGCAAAAAATCAAATTGCCAAACCTGAGGACAAGGTTACCAAAGACCAGTCCAAAGAAATTCCACCTAAAAATAGCTAACGCTAGTCTTTATTTTTAATGAGCCCAGACCAAACTTTTTGGGATCATATTTCCGAATTACGCTCGCGACTACTTAAATCCATTTTAGGGATTTTTATAGGAGCCGCTTTATGCTATTCCTTTTGGGAAAGAATTTGGAATGCCATTGCTTATCCCTTAACTAAACAACATTTGAAGGTTGTACTCATCGCCACTTCGCCGATGGAAACCTTTATGACCAGTATAAAAATGTCTTTTGTTGCCGGCATCGTTATAGCTTCTCCTTGGGTAATGTGGCAAATGTGGTCTTTTTTACAACCTGCATTTTTTCCTAAAGAAAAAAACATATTCGTAAAAGCTTTTTTTGGATCGCTAATTATGTTTGTGCTGGGTGCCGCATTTGCATACTATACAGTTTTACCCGCAGGGATTTATTTTCTCGCCAATTATATGCAAGGATCCATTACCCAAAATTGGAAACAAGGGGATTTTGCCTCCTTCATTTCCCAATTTCTTTTGGCCTTTGGAATTATTTTTGAATTGCCCGTAGCAACCTATGTATTAAGCACACTCGGTTTGGTAAGCCCACGTGGCATGTGGTCTTTTTCTCGTTATGCCGTAGTGATTATTTTTATTGTTGCCGCCTTATTAACCCCAGGACCCGACCCTGTTTCTCAGTTATTAATGGCTATCCCACTTTGTTTACTCTATATCATTTCTATTGGGGTTTGCGCCTTAACCGTAAAACGGACCAAGGTTGTTGCATGATTTTTGATTCCTTAGGCATTGGTGAAATTGGAGTCATATTTGCACTGATGATTTTGCTTGTCGAGCCTAAAAAAGTAGGTCATTATTTAAAAAAAATTAATGACTTCAAAAAAAAGGTAACGCGCTTTCAAGGGGATGTAAAACAACACATTAATACTTTAGTAGTAGCAGAAGAACAAAAAGAAAAAGTCATTACTGTAAAGCAATCCAAAGCTGAAACGCGTACCGAAGCCATAGCCAAAATCCGAACGATCACAGCTTTTGAAAAGCATGAGGCTGCGGCTCAAGTGCTCGACAAATTAAAGGCTTTACCAGACTATCAAAATGCCAAAGTCATAGCCGCATTTGTGGGCTCACTTGAAGAAATCGACACCGAACATATTTTGCAAATGATTTTACAAGATCAGAAAAAATTAATGCTACCCTTTATTCGCGTGCAGGGTGAAGAAACAAGTATGGATATGGCCATAATTACCGATTTAAATAAAGATTTAATTGAAGGCCATTTCAGCATTCAAGAACCGGCCCCTTCTCTTTGGCCTGCTGCGCATGAATCTAGCGAAAGTCCGGATTTAATATTGATTCCCGGAAGCTGTTTTGATTTGCAAGGAGGCCGTTTAGGGAAAGGCAAGGGTTTTTATGATCGTTATTTGAGCCAGAGAGCCGGCTTTAAAATTGGCCTATGTTTTGATGTTCAAATCGTAGATAAAAAGTTACCTTTAGAGCCACATGATCAAGGGATGGACATGATCTTGAGCGAAAAACGTTCGCTGATCTTCTCCCGACAAAGCTCCTTTCAGTAAAAAGCTGAAAATAAAAACTGGCTTTAGAAATATCATAGCAGAAGTAAAAAAATAGAGGTGGTTTAATGCGCGCGGTTTTGGCTTTAGAAGATGGAAATTACTTTGAAGGCGAATCTTTTGGAGCTGAAAAGGATACCGAAGGTGAAGTTTGTTTTAACACTTCGCTTACTGGTTATCAAGAAATCCTTACCGATCCCTCTTATGCGGGTCAAATCGTAACCTTAACTTATCCCGAAATTGGCAATTATGGGATCAATCTCGAAGATGTTGAAAGTCGCAAAGTACAGATTTCAGCCTTAGTGGTTAAAAACTGTTGTGAATACCCTTCCAATTGGCGTTGCAGCACCACAAACGGTATTCCACTTACACTTTCAAAATACTTAAAAGACAATGGTATACCAGGTATTCAAGGTATTGATACGCGTCGCTTGGTGCGTATTCTCCGTGAAGGTGGCGTAATGAATGGCGTCATTGTGGTAGGTGATTATAAAATCGAAGACGTATTACAAAAGGTAAAGCAAGTTCCCAATTTTTCGAATATTGATTTTGTTAGCAAAGTCACAATTAAAGAAAAAGAAGGTTGGACACAAGGCGAAAACCCTTTACGCTATTTGGCCACTCCCGATGCGCCGCCAATGTTCACGGTAGCCGCTATTGATTATGGGATTAAAAGTAATATTTTACGCATACTCACTTCCTTGGGAGCCAAAATTGTGCGCTTCCCCGCTACGGTAAGTTCCGACGAAATCAAAGCGATAAATCCCGATGGGATTTTCCTTTCCAACGGCCCTGGCGACCCTGCACGTTTAGATCAAGCTGTGCAAACGATAAAAGAACTTATCGGTTATCGTCCTATTTTTGGCATTTGCCTTGGCCATCAATTAGTAGGCCGCGCCTTGGGCGGCACAACTTATAAATTAAAATTTGGACATCGCGGAGCGAATCATCCGGTCATGGACTTACGCAGCGGAAAAGTGGAAATCACCTCGCAAAATCACGGCTTTGCCATCGCTCCCGAATCTTTAGACAAAGATAACATTGAAGTTACCCATATCAATTTAAATGACCAAACCGTTTCCGGTTTACGGCATAAACATTTACCGATTTTCTCTGTGCAATATCATCCAGAAGCCTCTCCTGGCCCTCGCGACTCGCATTATTTGTTTGAGGAATTTATCGCCGCACTCGGACAATTTAAATCAGTCGCTCACACCCAAAATCCCCAGGAGCAAGCCCTTGCCCGCTAAAGTCGATGAAAGTTCTATTGTTGCCGGTCATCATGCCGTCGAATCCCTGTTATTAAATAGCCCTGAAAAAATCAATCATTTGGTACTATTACAAGGCCGTAACAATCCAAAATTACATGCCTTACAAAAAATTGCTCGGGAACATTCTATTCGTGTCCATCAATTGCCTAAAAGCAAATTGGACTATTGGTATCAAGGTCCGCATCAAGGCGTTTTGGCTTTTTGCCATAGCCGTGGACTCGATGCTTGGCCAGCAGTGAAAGAAAAATTAATTCAAAGCGTAAACGACACAAAGCCACCATTAATTGTGGTTCCTGTTGCTATGGAAGATCCACGTAACTTTGGAGCCTGCATTCGTTCGTCTGTGGGATTTGGAGCCAATGCGATTTTATTTCAAAATAAAGGCAATTGCGGTTTAACTCCAACGGCCGCTAAAGCCGCCGCAGGAGCCGCTGAAAAATTACCGATTTGCCAAGTGGGTGATCTCGAAGGCGAATTAAAAAGTTTACAAGAAGCCGGCTTTAAAATTATTGGCCTCGATGTCGATGGCGAAAAAAGCTTAGAACAATTTCCTTTTGCTGGTCCATTAGTATTAGTAATTGGTGGTGAAGATCGCGGTATTCCTCCGCATGTGCGCCGTGCTTGCACTCATTCTGTGCGCATCCCCTGTTCACCTGATTTGCAGTCGTATAATGCCAGCGTCGCTTTATCCTTATTGCTCTATGAAACAGCCCGTCAAAATGGATTTTCGCGAATTCAAGCCGAAGAAATCCCAAAAACATAAAACTTCCTTAATTTCCCCTTAAGTTCAGCTAAGTTTTTTTAGCTGAACTTAGCTTCAGCCCCTATCGCTTATTCCTTTGCGATTCATCCTCCACCCGCTACAATTACTTTAAGAACTAGATGAAGTTTAGGCAGAGTTTAAACCCCTTCCTTCCACAGACTCTAGTAACTTTAAGGTTACGGTGAAGTATGCAGAAAATTTGGAATATCATTCGAACATGGGATTTACAAAAAGTTTTTAAGCGTCTCGCCTTTATTTCTCTGTCCCTTTGGGGTTTGGCCGCGATAGGAATTATTTATTCCTTAGTCACTTCGCATAAAAAAGAAGCCTTAGAAGCAAAAGCTGTGCAAGGCGAAGGCGAATCAGAAGCCCACTCCTCAGAAAACAAATCCGAAAATACAGAGGCCGCTCATGAAGGCGCTGGTGAGGAGAAAAAAAATCATCCTGCAAAACCGGAAGCGACCCTACGCGAAGGCTTTTCCAAATTAAGCCAAATGGATATTGAAGCACATCATAAATTAATTGAGGAATATTATCACAATAAAGAATTTGAAAATAGCCTTCCGCATGTAGAAAGAATCAAAGAGTTTTATAGCAAGGATAAAACCTTTCTTAATTTGAGTGCCGAACTTTATTTTGGAGCGGGTCGCTTTGCTAAGGCCTTAGAAACCGTAGACAATTTAAAAACCATGAAGGTGGAAAATGCGGCACTAGCCGCGATGGAAGTACAATGTTTATATCGCCTAGATAAACAAGAAGAAGCCTATAAGCAAGGCGAAGAAAGCTTGAAAAAATTCCCGCGAAGTTTGGAAATATTAACGGCTTTAGGAACCATCGATGTGGAAATGGGGAAACATGAAGGTTCGGAAAGTCATTTACAACAAGCTTTAAAAATTAATTCGCAATATGTTCCGGCCCTGTATCAACTGGGACGTCAATATCAAATGGAGGGCAATTATGCCGATGCAGAAAAACTCTTCAAAACCCTAATACCTTTGGAAAATAGCCATGCCAAGGCGCATGGACAATTAGGCATTGCTTTATACCATCTCAATAAAATGAATGAAGCGGAAGGCGAATTCAATAAAGCCTTGGAATTAAATACGCGTGATTATAATACTTGGTTCAATTTAGGCGAACTCTATATGCAGCAATCCTATATAACCGAAGCCGGTCAAGAAATAAAGGCGTATCGGGAAAAAGCCTTAAAATGTTTTTTAAATACCGTGCAATATAATGCCTATCATGCTCAAGCGCATTTTCGCATTGGAGTAATTTTAAATGGCAATAGTCAATATAAAGAAGCCATTCATCATTTAGAAATGGCTTTGGATATAGATAATCATCATGTACCGACCTTAATACAGCTTTCCTTAGCCTATGAAAATTTGAAACAAATGGAGCAAGCTAAAAATTATTTAACGCGTGCTTTTGAATTAGATCCGTTGAATAAGGCCGTGATTTTCAAATTAAGGCAATTGTCATAAAAACCGACAGGTGTGTGAGACAGGAAATCCCGATAAACTAACCTTGTTTGAGGCTAGTTAAAGTATTATAATCCCTATTAATTGAACGACTTAAGGAGTATGTTTATAACATGGGGAATGTCACCAAGAAAGATATAGTCGATGATATTGCATCTCGCACGGGTCTTACCCAGGTGGATACAAAAATCATTGTAGAATGTTTTCTCGACTCAATTGCCAAATCGCTTAGCGATGGTAAGAATATTGAAATCCGCGGTTTTGGTCGCTTCAAAGTAAAAGAAAAAAAAGCGCGTACTGCACGTAACCCACGCACGGGTGAAATGGTGCAAATCGAAGCCGGACTAAAACCGATTTTTGAAGCCAGTAAAGAGCTTAAATCCTATTTAAATCAAGAGCTCGATGGAAATGACACCCACCCTCCCGATCAAACAGGCCAAGCAAACTCAGCAGAATAAACTTAAAAGCTTTACTAAACTTATTCGATTAGTAAATTTACCACCCACGGATTGATCGGGCTTTTGCATTTTGACGGCTGAAAAAAAGAATACCTCACCTACCATACAAAATCGCGCGGCGCGGCATAATTATGCTATTCAAGACAATTATGAATGCGGCATTATCCTCACCGGAACCGAAGTTAAGTCGGTGCGCCAGGGAAAACTAACCCTTACCGAAGCTTATGTGATTATTCGCAATGATGAACTTTTTTTAGTGAATGCTTATATCGAAGAATATACCGAAGGCAATCGCTTTAATCATAAGCCCACACGCGAACGCAAGCTATTAGCCCATCGTGCCGAAATCAAAAAAATGCATGCCGCTACGCAATTCAAAGGGTATGCCTTAATTCCCTTGAAAGCCTATTTTAAAGGCAGTGTACTCAAAATTGATGTGGGTTTTGGCAAAGGTAAAGACAAACAAGATAAACGCGAAGACAAATCGAAACAAGAAGCCAAGCGCGATATAGCCCGTGCTTTAAAGGCTGCTCGATTCTAATGTATCCCTTGAGAAAAATCTCAATAGTTTTATTGCCGGCCTTATTGTTGGCCTTGTCGTTGGCCATACCGCCTTTACTTTGGGCGGCAAATAAGACTATTGCTTTAAACGTGGACACCACATTTGAAAATGTGGAATATACTTCACACACCGCTTTAGAAAAAATTTTTCAGCATGAAGCCGAATGGATTCCCGAAAGACAAAAATTAAAAATCGCCGATACACAAGGCGGCTTTTGGTATTTCACCCTAGACAATCCATATATAGTCATTGGCGAAGTACCGTATAATCTAAGTTACCCCGTCCGTCGCGGCATTGAGAAATTATATATCCCAACACGACCTCTGGCTAAATTACTGTCCCAAAAATTGCATCTTTCCATAACCTTAGACACACTTCCTACTAAAAAAATTGCTCTCGCGCCCAAGCATGCTTTACCGGCATCTGATAGCGTATCTAATGGCTCTAAAAATGTTTCCGACAATATTATATCCATTAACATTGATGCACGCGAAAATGGCGATTTAATTGCTATTAAAACCCGATCCAAAATGGAAATAGAAAGTTTTTGGATTGCTCCGCATTTTATTTTCAAAATTCAAAATGGCCAACTCTCGGCAAATATAAATCGCAAAATAACCGGAAACGGCTTAGTCAAAAGCGTAACCGCCTTACAAGAAAAAGATGTAACGCAATTCACTTTTAATATTCCCAAAAATATCGACACCGTCGAAGCAGAATATTCAGAAGAATTACCCGGTTATGTCATTACCGTGCGTAAGCAAAGTAAAAAAGGCCCTTCCGCCGAAAGTAAGGTGATGGAAGAGCAAGGCACTAATAAAAATATTAAAACCGTAATTATAGATCCGGGACATGGTGGAAAAGATCCTGGTGCCCAAGTAGCTGGCGTGAATGAAGCCGATATAACTTTAGCCATTGGTTTAGAATTACAAAAGCAATTACAAAAAGCAGGCTTCAATGCTTTAATGACAAGGGATGACAATACTTTTGTGACCTTACCCGGAAGACCTAAATTCGCTTCAGAAAAAGGCGGCGACTTATTTATCAGCTTACATTGTAATGCTATAGGCGGTTCCTCCAAACATAAACAATCCATTTCTGGATTCACCGCTTATATTTTGCGTGCGGGTGAAAGCGAAGAAGATAAAGCTTTAGCACGTCGTGAAAATGCGGCCATCGCGGAAGAAAATGGCAAAAATAATAAGGCGGAAATTGCGCCCGTGCAATGGATTTTATTAGAGCATCAATTGAATTTGTACAGTAAAGAAAGCGAACGCTTTGTGGAAAATATTGTGCATGAATTTGAGGGCGCTGCAATTCCCCGTTATTTATCGGGAGCCAGCCAAGCAGGATTTTATGTGCTAGTAGGTGCTTATATGCCTGCCATACTTTTTGAAATGGGATTTTTAACCAATGATGAAGATCGTCGTCATTTAAATTCGGCCAAAGGCCAAAAAGAAATTGCGCAAAAACTCACGAGTTCCGTGCAAAAATACGCCAAAAGTTTAGGCGGCTAGAGTTCGGTTTTAGCTGCCTTTTTCTAAATTCAAAACACATATTTAGCCAGAGGATTTTATGTCCGGACATTCCAAATGGGCAACCACCAAACGTAAAAAAGCAAAAATTGATGGCGCGCGCGCTAAAGTATTTAATCGTATCTTGCGTGAACTCACGGTTGCGGCTCGCATGGGTGGCTCCGATCCCGAAGCCAATTCACGTTTGCGCAATGCGATTTTAAAAGCCAAAGACTCGAATATGCCTGCCAAAAATATTGAAACCGCCGTAGCCAAAGGGGCAGGCGAACTCGAAGGCGTGCAGTATACCGAAATCAGTTATGAAGGCTATGGCCCTGCAGGCACGGCGATTATGGTCGATACGATGACGGATAATAAAGTGCGCACGGTGGCCGAAATACGTAATATTTTCAGCAAAAACGGTGGCACTATGGGCGAAGCCGGAACCGTAGCATGGATGTTTAAAACCCGTGGTATCATTACTGTAGCGAAATCGGCTATTAGCGAAGATGCCTTATTTGAATTGGTGACAGATGCGGGTGCCGAGGACTTAGATAGCTCGGGTGAAGAATATGAAATCAAGGTGGAATTCGAACATTATCAAGGTTTATTAAGCGCACTCGAAGCCAAGAAAATTAAAACCACTACCGCTGAAATTGTAAAGCTTCCCGAAAATATGGTGAAGGTAACCGGCGATGATGCGGCCAAAGTAATTCGCATTTTAGATGCTTTAGATGATAATGATGATGTGCAAAATGTTTTTGCTAATGCCGATTTTGATCAAGCTGAATTAGAATCACTATAGATGCCATGTAATGGTGAGCAATAAACCATGATAGTAATAGGTGTAGATCCTGGATCACAAAATACCGGCTATGCCTTTTTACAACAACAACAAAACAAAATTAAAGTTTTGGAATATGGCGTGATACGCTTAAAGTCAAGCGATCCTCTCCCCCAACGTTTGGAAAAAATATTTCGTGAGCTCAAACAATTAATGGATGTTTATGCCCCACAAGCGATGGCTTTAGAAAGTATTTTCTTCGCCAAATTCCCTCGTGCAGCTATGGTGCTAGGCCATGCACGTGGTGCCATTATGGTGGCTGCGCATAGCCTAAATATTCCGGTGACGGAATATGCGCCTCGCTTGGTAAAACAAAGTGTGGTGGGCCGTGGCGGAGCCTCTAAAGAGCAAGTCGCCGAAATGATGCAAAAACATTTACAACTCAAACAAATCCCTCAACCTGCCGATGCCGCTGATGCTTTAGCTATTGCTTTTTGCCATTTGGTGCAGTCGCCCAAACCTATTTAGATTTAAACAGTGATAGAATTTCTCCACGGTACATTATCTGCACGCCTTCCCGCCCGACTGATTATTTCGGTTGGTGGTGTCGGCTTTGGCGTTGATGTTTCTCTACGCACCTCCGAAAAATATACCCGCGTGGGCGAACCCATTGAAATGCTCACTTATTTACATGTGAAAGAAGATTTGCTAGAGCTATACGGTTTTAGTGATGCCGGTGAACGTGAAATTTTTATGAAGCTACTCGATGTATCGGGCATTGGCCCGCGTTTGGCGTTACGTATCTTGTCTGCTACGACTCCTTCACAACTCGCCGATCTTATTTTGAAAGGCAATGTCAGTGGCTTAATGGCTTTAAAAGGCATAGGCAAAAAAACTGCCGAAGTGATGATTGCTTCCTTACGCAATGCTATGGGCAAAATGGATTTTTCCTCAACTCCTGGGCAAGCGGGAACAGCTTTACCGGCTAATGAAACTTGGCGCGATGCAATATTAGCTTTGATGAGCTTAGGCGTTAAAGAAGCCCAAGCCCAAAGCGCGGTGGAAAAGGCCGTGGCTAAATTAGGTGACAAAGCCGGTACGCATCAAATTATCACCCAAGCTTTGCAGGAAGTTTAAGTGACTATGCCTGAGATGTATGAAAGATAAGCCATGAGCGATCGCATTATAGCCCCAGAACAATTTGGTGATGATCAAGATCAAGACAATTCCTTAAGGCCCGCCACGCTTGCTGATTTTGTAGGCCAAGAAAAATTAAAAGAAAGTTTAAGCGTTTTTTTACAAGCCGCCAAAGAACGGAATGAACCGATTGATCATATTTTGTTTGCGGGTCCCCCGGGTTTAGGAAAAACCACCTTAGCGCATATTATCGCCCGCGAAATGGGAGCAAATTTAAAGATCACCTCAGGACCAGCCTTGGATAAGCCTTCGGAGCTGGCTGGCCTGCTCACCAATTTGGATTCGCATGATGTTTTATTCATCGATGAAATTCATCGCTTGAATCGGGTGATCGAAGAATTTTTATATCCGGCCATGGAAGATTTTAAAATCGACATTATGCTGGAAAGCGGACCCTCCGCCAAATGTATTAATTTGCCCCTCAAACGTTTCACATTAATCGGCGCCACCACCCGCACCGGCATGTTAACCTCGCCGTTACGCGACCGTTTTGGTTTAACCTTCCGTTTAGAAACGTATTCCGAAGCCGAGATGAAAAAGATTTTACTTCGCTCCGCGCGCATTTTAAAAATGGAATTAACCGCCAGCGGCGTAGATTTATTAGCCGCCCGCTGCCGAGGCACGCCACGTATAGGCAATCGCGTCTTACGCCGCTGCCGCGATGTGGCACAAGTTAAAGGCACGAAAATTATTGATGATGATATTGTCGGTAAAACGTTAAGCATGCTCGGCATTGATGCTTTAGGCCTCGATGAAATGGATCGCACTATTCTGCGGACGATTATCAATAAATTCGATGGTGGGCCGGTGGGGCTTTCTACTTTAGGCGCATCCATTGGGGAAGAAATGGATACTTTGGAAGAAGTCTATGAACCGTTTTTAATTCAATGTGGATTATTGAAACGCACGCCGCGTGGACGACAAACTACGGCGGGTGCTTATCGGCATTTGGGAATAGTGCCGCCGAAGGGTTCGGCGATGCAGGAAGAGTTGTTGTAAAAATTATTTGCTCATTGTAATTAAGATTTTCTATCCGCATTAAACTTTGAAAAAACCCCGAAATACTTAAGCGTTAAACTCACTTTAAGAGTAAAATAAGTAAGACTTTTTTAATTTAGGAGGATAAATGCTTAAAGGATTATTCGCATTACTATTAGCACACAACCTTATCTCTTTATCCAGCGCCGCAACTGTAGATATTTATACCGCTAAAAACTTTCAAAATGACAAAGGTCAAACGCAACTATATCGCTTCTATGCGCCTAAAAATATGGAATCCGGAAAAAAATACCCTTTGATGTTGGCTTTACATGGCTCAGGAGAAAGCGGTAGTGATAATACTAATCAACTTAAGTATGCCATGACCAATATGTGGGCCGATTCGAATATACAATCGAAGTATCCTGGTTTTGTAATTGCACCGCAATGTGCAGTATTAAATGGTTCACCGGTGGGTTGGAAAACGGGTCTACTTAAAGGCCTAATCGATTCCACCTTAAAAGCTTTTCCAATCGACACCAATCGCATTTATGTTTCTGGTTTATCTATGGGAGGATATGGAACATGGGCTTTACTAGCGGCTTATCCTAATTTTTTTGCGGCCGCTGTACCCGTGTGCGGGGGCGGTGATAGTTCCAAGGCTAAATTATTTAAGCATGTTCCCATTTGGGCTTTCCATGGGCAAGCGGATAACACCGTGCCAATTATCCAGACACGCATGATGATTACCGCTTTAAAAGCTGCTGGAGGAGATCCATTATTTAAAGAATATCCTGGGGTAGGACATAATTCTTGGGAAAATGCTGCGAAAGAACCGGGTTTAGTGGATTGGATTTATGGTCAAAATAAAGCGGTAGGAGCTTCCATTATGCCTTTAATTGCTATTTCATCTTTTCCTAAAATCAAAGTAGGGTTTTATCGGAATAGATTTCAAATAGAACGTAACCTAGATAATACGGTAAAAATTTATTCTTTGCAAGGGCATCGACTTTAGTGAATGATTTGGAGATATTACTCTAATCCCAGTTTATCGCAAATTACGAGTGAAATTTTCCGTTATACAGTCTTATGATTCAGCAAGCGCACCACGAGGACTAGGTTCATCGGCATATTTTACTTGAGAAAAAGGAATATTATGAGCGTTAAAAGGTCCCGAAGATCTGTAATAACTTTTAGCTTTAGAAAGTAAACTAGTCTGTAAAGTGGGCGAAGACATAGTTACCGGAGTCGCTAGGAAAGTGGTTTCAGGTCTTGCAAAATTATCATAACCTGAACCCGAAACCAAATACTGTCCGTTTAAGGGGAATATTTTGCTTTGGGTTTGTATGGTGCGTCCTAAGGCATCGCCAAAAGCCATAGATTCGGAAATACATGTGCGACGGGCAGTGACTTTGAAAAGATTATCATTAATGCATTTAATAATTCTATTTCGAAGACCTAATAAAACACATAAACATAATGAAAGCCTGCTTTTAAATAATAATGCCTTCCAATCTCAAAATTCTGAAAACCATAACCCAATTCTGGACCTAAAATATTTTTCAATCCCCAATAAAATTTGTGAGAAATAAGTAGTTCAGACTGTTTATCTTCGTCAAGATAAACAATACCGTAAGTATTAAATTTCCAATCTCTAGGAATATTGTAATCAATCGATTTATAAGAAATGGATATTGAGTTTTTCCGATTCAATTGCCACCCCATTTTTTCTTTAAAAGTAAGCAAATATTTATTTGGTTTTTTGGTATTGTACATATCACAATCTAAGGTCAATTCATTAAAAAAATTTTCGCTAAAAAGATATTTAGCGAAAATGCCCACTGAAAAACTAGTAGTAAACCCTTCTCGTTGTGAATATGCAAAACCTGAAAATCCAGCAGCTAAAATAGTATGCAACTTATTAGTCATAAGATTTGCACTATCCCTATATTGCTCACCTGTTAATAAAAACTTCCAGTAAACTGGCCAACCTGCAAAGGCAGCCCACTTTGAAACGTTGTGGTCATAGCTAAATCCCGGTTCGACATAAATATTTTCATTCGGTAGTTTGATCTGCGCCCCGTTTAACGGACACTTTACTAAAAGTAAATTAGGTCAATTGACCGGAGGTGTCTATGAAAGAAAAAGTAACAAAAAAGCGTTA
>JAYTSD010000024.1:0-24683 GCA_043745805.1 Fibrobacteria bacterium | reverse complement strand
TAACGCTTTTTTGTTACTTTTTCTTTCATAGACACCTCCGGTCAATTGACCTAATTTACTTTTAGTAAAGTGTCCGTTAAACGGGGCGCAGATCAAACTTATACTCAACACCTTTCCACCCCACACTTGTTTTCGCTACCTAAATAACATTATTCTTTGAGTGTATTTGCTATGCGCATTCTTAACTAAAGGTTTTACATAGGTGTTGTTTAATTCCTTAAATTTTTTATGCTTTTTCCCACTGGTCACGCTATTTTATTTTTTGTTACCATACAAATGGCGTTGGAGTTTATTACTACTAGCCAGTTGCTATTTCTATATGACCTTTATTCCCGCCTATATTTTGATTTTAACATTTACCATAGGCGTAGATTTTTATGCGGGTATAAAAATGGAAGATGCGGAACCGGCGCATAAAAAACTTTATTTAATTCTAAGCTTGATTACCACATGTGCTGTGCTTTTCATCTTTAAATACTTTAATTTTTTCAATCACAATTTCGAGGTGCTTGAGCATTTTTTACACTGGAATTATTCCCTATCGCTTCTCAAAATTATTTTACCCATTGGCCTATCTTTCCACACATTTCAAAGCCTGAGTTATGTGATAGAAGTATATCGCGGACAACAAATAGCGGAAAGACATTTGGGGATATATGCCTTATATGTGATGTTTTATCCACAGTTGGTAGCGGGTCCCATAGAACGGCCACAAAATCTATTACCGCAATTTCGCCAGCAACATGATTTTGATTATCAAAGGGTAACCGACGGGTTAAAACGTATGGCATGGGGTTTATTTAAAAAAGTAGTTATAGCAGATAGATTGGCACTTTTGGTCAATCATGTCTATGCTTCGCCCCACGGAAATAGTGGCTTAACTTTGATTTTGGCAACCTGCTTTTTTGCTTGGCAAATTTATTGTGACTTTTCCGGCTATTCCGATATAGCGCTTGGGTCAGCACAAGTCATGGGATTTACTTTGATGGAAAATTTTAGACGTCCGTATTTTTCCAAAAACATTGCAGAATTTTGGAAGCGTTGGCATATATCATTATCTACTTGGTTTCGCGACTATCTCTATATCCCTCTGGGCGGAAATCGAGTGAGTAAATGGCGATGGCAAATTAATCTAATGGTCACTTTTTTAATCAGTGGTCTTTGGCATGGAGCCAATTGGACTTTTATTATTTGGGGTGGAATAAACGGATTTTATTTAGTCTTTGCCTTTTGGACTAAAGGGTTGAGAGAAAAAATCAGTATCCAATTGGGCTTGAGGCATTATCCATTTTTGCAAAGTTTGGCAAATATGGGAATAACCTTTGCCTTGATTTGTTTTGCCTGGATATTTTTTCGCGCCAATAATTTAAATCAAGCTTTATATATATCTACGCATTTAATGGAGGGCATGTCCCAAATTTTAATTTCGCAATATTGGCGTCTAACCTTTGCACAATTGGGTATGAGTCGACCGGAATTTATGATAGCCATTGTTTCACTCGTTATACTTTGTACGGTACAAATTTTGCAAAAAAAGCGATATATATTTCAATTGTTGGCCGCTCAGCATTTCGTTTTGCGATGGATCCTTTATTTCTCCTTGGTGTTCAGCATCATTTATTTAATGGAAATTGATACGCATGATTTTATTTATTTTCGTTTTTAAAAAACCAATATCCTTAGGATTAAACGCCTAAGCCATGCTGAAATTATTCGGAAAATTATGCTTCATGGGTATTGGTATAATATTGGTAAATCTGGTATTCCTACTAATTATCCTCCCCATGAAAAAAAATACAGAAGAATATCAATATTCCCTTTTGGATAAAAATAAAATCTTGCAATCGACCAAAGGTGGTCGCATTATTTTTGTCGGTGGGTCCAACCTCGCATTTGGTTTAGACAGCAAAGCGATTGAAATAGCGCTCCATAAAAAAGTTATCAATACCGGTGTCAATCTCGGTTTGGGACTTAAATTTATGGTACAAGACGTGGAAGCTTTTTTAAATCCAGGCGATATTGTAATCATAATCCCTGAATACCAACTCTTGTATTCGCGGAAAAAGTTCAATGGCGAATATGCCTTGGCGGAATCTCTAATCGATGTTTATCCGGCGGGGATAAAAATAATGGATGCCGGGCAATTTTTTAGTGTCATATTTAATATTCCTGCAATATTAAAAAAAGATTTATTGCAAAAGTATTTTCCTCCACGTGAAATGGGGGTTTATATGCGAAAAAACTTTAATACCAATGGAGATATGGTTGGACATTTGGATCTGGCTCCCTGTAAAAATATACGCATCGATAGTTTGGGCGATAATATTGATCCCTATCCGGGTGCAATAAAATTTTTAAATAATTTTTCAGATCGCTTAAATTTAAAGCGTATAAAATGTTATTTCCTTTATCCGCCCTTCAAAGAAAATTCATTTATTTTCGATCAGCAATTCATTCATAATTTGCATCGAATTTTAAAAGACAAATTGAGTTTTCCGGTTTTGTGCTCCCCTGAGGAATTTAAATTTACGGATGATTTGTTTTTTGATACGCCTTATCATTTGACGCGTAAGGGTCGAGACAAGAGAACGCAAATAATAATAAATATCTTGTCTTCAAGAATTTAGGTTTACAAAACCTAAATTCTTTTCTTTACCCCTACAATTTCCAACTTATCGCCACGGCGAATCGTTTTACCCACTTCCGAGGGTGGAAGTAAAGAATCTACCGTTAAAAAATAATGATTACCATATTCACTTAAGCGTGACCAAGCCGGTATGGATTCGCCACGATGTTTATTAAAAGATTTTGCAAAGCCAGGCCAAGATTCACCCGTCGTCGGATGCCGTGTAGGCACAATGCAGCGCGCGCGAGGGCTCATACCAAATAGGGTAACTTCACCGATACGATACTCCACTGCTTCGTCCGACCCAGCAAATAAATAATCTTCCCAAAAGGCTGTTACGGCCTTAATTTCAAGGGTGGCGCGAAAACGATTGCGAGTTTCAACTATATCCATTCCAGGAAACCACTGGGTTACGGCTTGTAGTGTTTCCGTAGAGATAAGCGTGGCGCCGCTAATATCGGGAATATCTAAAAAACGACCTCGTTTATTTTGATGTATAAAAGCGGGCATCCCAAAAAATTCACTTAAATAAGTATTAATTTGTTTAAGCTCATCTGGAATGATAAAAGATTGCCAATTTTCTCTTGCTCGCGGCGAAAAGGAAATGGAGCTTTTGGAAAAATCCACATACGATAATAAAGCGTGTACTTGCGCATTGTTTTTGCCATTAATAGGAATTCCCATTTCATCCGTAATGGCGAGTTCTCTATCATGCAGTAAACAGCCACCTTCGGATATAAGAGCCGATTCCAATTCCATGCCATCTAAAGATTTAATGGGGAAAATGGTGATCCTATCTAAAATGGCTTGCGACATTATTTTTTCGGCATTTTCTTGATCATTTCATCCATGATAGTATCCATGATATTTCCTAGGCCAGGATGGCCGAAGCGTTCCTTTAGGATTTTTTCGATTTGCGTATTACCATGCTGGTCATCGGCTAACTGGTTTTTCTCTTGAGTGCTTTCGGAGGCTGGTCCAGCGGCTTTATCTTCAGGGTGCTCTTGTGAAGTGTTGGTATCCGTCATGATTTCCTTTTAAAATATTAGATGATATTTTGATACCTCTTAATGTAAGTATCCTTCTGCGACAGTGATTACTTTTCCACCGACAAATATTTCCATTCCTTGCTTTTGCTCTTTGGTTTTAATGTGAATTAACGATTTGCGATTAATTTCATAACCTTGCTCAATTCTCAATGGCGATTTTTTTCTTTTCAAGTATTTGTGTTTTACAATATAGGCACCTAAACAAGCATTGGCACTGCCGGTTGCAGAGTCTTCAATGATACCGAAACAAGGTGCAAACATACGGCTATTAATATCGTTTTTTGATGAATACGTTTCTTTACAAAAAATAAAAACCGGCAAACTAGTTTGCCCTTTGAAATAGGCTTCATAGGATGACAAATTAATTCTAGCCTTTTTAACAGCATCTAAGGAGGATAGCGGTATCATTAGAAAGGATATCCCCAAAGATACCTCTTGAAGTGGGTATTGTGTATCGATGTCTTTAGGTAGTAAATCGAGAATTTTGGCTAAGTCCTGAGCATGATGGGTATTTGCAAAATTTGCTGATAATGTTTTGAACCAAAGTATTTCATGGGAAGAATCTTCTTCCACCTGAATATCCCCAATTTTTAATTTTAAAATAATGTGTTTGGATTTGGCCTTTTGCATAAAGTGATTAATCACAAAAGCCGTTCCTAAAGTCGGATGTCCCGCAAAGGGGATTTCTTTTTTAGGTGTGAAAATCCTCACGCTAAAACCTTGGCTTTCGTCTTTCTGCCGTAACACAAAAGTGGTTTCGGAAAAATTAAATTCGGCGGCTATTTTTTGCATTTGTGTAATTGAAATGGGCTTCACCAATTCCACAACAGCCAATTGATTGCCTGAAAACTTTGTTTCCCCAAAAACATCGACGAGATAGAACGGTAATTTAAGTGTTACGGTGTATTTCATTTAGTGTGAACTTCTAAGGCCATTAACCCGTAAATAATAAATTAATATTTTTTCTAAATGAAGCGTTTTTTAATCTTGGCATTACTAGTTGCCGGACAAAATATACCTGCATAAAAACTAACCATGAAGCGCTTCCAAATACCAAAAAATACTTTATATAAAATGGAGTGTGAAAAATGGATAAGAATAAAATATGCCATAAATAAATCCAAATACTGTTTTGCGCAATAAACAGCAGAGGTTTTATCAGCCGTAACTTTTTTATTTTAACTAAAATTTTATCTGAGGAGAGCCAAAGTAGAATGGACACAAATAGGGCATAGGAGAGATAATAAATCCTAGGCGGGTATTTAAATTCTTGCGTGGGAATAAATTTTCCGGCACCATGATTGAGATAAAGGGCGATGATAATAAACATTATAAGGGCGAAACAACATAGGCTTATAACTTGTTTGTTAGTTAAAGAGGGTAACCGCAAGCCAAGGGCAAAAAGAAAAGCATAAGGAATAATTTGCAGTACCTGTTCAGCAAATATTTTACCAAGCAGTGAATTTAAATAAGGGGTGATTTGTACAAACATAAATTCATAGAGAATATAAATCCCTATTAATATGGAAAAGTACTTTGGCGTGGAAAATGTTTTACTATGAAGCTTCCAGATTAATGGTGCAATCAAAGCCACCAATAGAAAGACTCGAATAATCCACACATAACCAATTCCCGAAAGTAATAAATAACTATTATAAATCGTTTCCGCATTCGGTAAAAGTACCGGATGCCCAGTTACCAACATAAGGGAAAAATAAAAACTTAAAAATATCCATACGGGAAAAACTAAACGCTTAATTCTTTTCCAGACATAGGAAAAATAATTTTCTTGTTTATAAGCTAAACCAAAAGAAATGCCAGAAACCAATAACATTAAAGGTACATCGAAATTTCGTAGTTGAAAAATAAAAAAGGGTGGATCAATGTGGGCGAGGACAATCATAGCTAGCCCTATAAACCTTAAAAGATCGATTTTTTCGGATCGCATTAAATTATGTTTCCAATATTACGGTTGATTTTTTTTCATGGAGGTTTTGTACCAAAGGTACTTTTTTGCTTTCATTTGATATTCAAAAATAGTTTCAATAGCAATTGAGCGGCTAATTCTATCGTGAATAATTTTTTTAAAAGGCGAAAGTTACGTTTGGACATTAGATTAGGCCAAATCCAAATACTAGGGAGAATTTCAGTGAATAAATTTTTTATACAGATGTTTTTTTTAATGACATTGGGTTTATCCCTAATTCAAGCACAAATATTCCCTAGTTTTCTTCCCATTAATCGTTCCGCTACGGGACTTTATTCTTTGCGCAATCTCGCCTTGGGAGAAACGCGTTTTACTAATGCCGACTTGTATAATTTGTATGACCAAGGCGGTTCACCCTTAGGCTTGTTGGAAACGCATCAAGAGCGTTTGGGCGCGGGGCTTGGATTATTAGGTAACATTCGTGCTACGAATGGTGATTCTTTGGAAATCGGCCATCACGACTATTATATCCCGCAACTCAGCTTTTTTCAGCCTGGTGTGTTTGGAGCAATTCTGTATTTTCAGCAAGAGTCCGAGAACTATCAAATGAAAGGCGGCGATAGCGTAGAGTCGTCCGCCACGCGATTTGGATTGGATTTAGCCGCCGGATCCGCCTCAGGTTTATTTCGTATTGGATTTAGTGCTCATGCTAAACTTGGCGACATGAATTTTTCTGGAGATCCGAAGCGTGTGGTTTTAGAAGTTCCTGCCTTAAGATTTGATTTGGGAAGCCGCTTTCACCCAGCTTTTGAAGTCGATTTGTTTATTGGTGTGGGTGGGCATTTCGATAGTTTGGAAGCAAAAAATGGACGATTGGAACGCGTAGCAACCATGACACTTCCACGTTACGGTATCGCGGCGGATATGGGTGGAACTAAAGAGTTTCCCTTTATAGGAAATGCCATTTTGGAATTCGGTAAAGAGCGTTCCTTCGGGGAGTATAAAGAAGTTAATGGAATCGGCACCCAATACCCGATTACCTGGACGGATTATTGGAGCTTACAAACCCAATGGATGTATCCGGTGGAGTTGCAAGATTTTCGCGTGCAACCGGCCCTGCGATTTGCTTATCGCTCGGCAGAATCTCAAAGTTATCAAGGCATAAAAGGAAATCAAAACCCATTTAAAACGGGAGATAAAATTATAAACCTTCATCAAACTCGAAGTATAAATTCTTTTGGTTTAGGAGGAAATGCAAGTTACCTAGAAATGTTGACCTTAATGATGGAATGGGAAACCGCGGGCCATAATTATAAAATCGACTCCAGTAATTTCGAGAGATATTATCGATTTTCTATGGGATTAGAACAGAAAGTAGAGCGCCTATCCTTTATTCATTTTCATGAAGGGATTTCATTGGCTTTACGCATGGGTTGGGCTTGGACTGAAGATGCAAAAAGTCGCCCTGGATATGAAGATTATCAATTTGATCCATTTGTCTCGTCTTCTCAAATCTCATCCCGATTATCTCCATTTAATCTCAGTATAGATAAACCCGAAAAGCCCGCAGCATACCGTGCATTTAGCTTAGGCTTTGGCTTGGGTTTACTTAAAGGGAGCTTAACTTTGGATGGATTATTAAGTTTTCCGAGCCAACTCGAAAAATTAAAACCTAATCGCACACAAGAAGCGACTGGAACGGAAATCGGTTTGCTAATAAGTTATCGGATGTTTTAATTAAACCGATAGTCGTACTACTCGCTACAGCCGATGCCCCGCCTTCTTTTTTACCACACAATTTAACGGTTGAAAGTCTTAACGCTTCGGCCAAATATTTAAGCACATGAATAGTGGATTTTTCTTCATGAGATGCGGATTGAGATTTTTGAAGTATAGCATTTTCTTTAATTCCTATATCTTGATTATTAATATTGTGCGATATGTCCTTAATCTTAAGGTTACCATAACCTGGATGCTTGGTTTTACTAAACGGCATAAAATTACTTTGATAAAGATTTAGAAATGCTAACTGGACACTAATATATTACTGAATGCCAAAAGCAATAGTGCTTGAAAGATCATGCCTCCGCTGTACCATAAAGCTCTTTCATCATTTTAAAATGATGTTTTTCATGGCCCAATAAGGCTTGAAAAATATTCAATGATGAAAGTTCAATTTTATTCGCTTCACCCATGCGGACTAAACCTTCGGAGCTTAAAGTTTTGACCAAGGCTAAAGTTGTTTGCGATTGTAGTTTATACACTTGTAGCAATTGCGCCCAAGCAATTTGATCATGCCCTGCAATTTGCGCATAAATATTTTCATCATAACCCGGTAACGATTTGGTTTCCCCATGCGCAATACAAATGGCGCGATAGGTAAATATCATTTGACTGTCGGAAATATGTCCTAACAATTCACGCAAACTCCACTTTTCTGAAGCATAACGAAATTTGGATTTTTCTTCTTGAATATTTTCTAAAAAAGCAAAGGCGCGAGAGAAATGCGCATTAAGTTTTTCATGGAGTTCATCGGTAGTTAATGCTTCGATATATTTTTTAAGATAAGTTTCCGCAAGTGGTGGCATAATGATTCCTTTTAAATTTAAAGTTTACCAAATCGCTTACGCGATTTTTCCATGAGTTTGAATTTTACCTCTTCACGATTTAAAGATGGCGTATTTGTTACCAGAGTATGAATTAAAGTTGTGGCAGCAGCGTGTACCTGCTCTATAGCAAGATTGAATGCCGCTTCATTGATTTGCGATGGCTTATTGAATCCGCTGAGCTTGCGGACAAATTGAATAGCGGAGGCTTGAATTTCTTGTTCGGTCGCGGGAGGCTCGAAATTAAAAAGAGTTTTGATATTACGGCACATACTTTACCTTTTAGAGTCACTCCCAGAAAATCATTTTTGCGAGTGACTCAAGTATTAATTGCAAATTTAATTAGTATTAAAATTACTTAATTAACTAATTAGAGTTTAATTATTTCATCGAGTGAAGGCCAACCTTATTGCCTTCACTATCTTTGAAATGGGCCATAAATCCATTATGTCCAATAGCGGTTTTAGGCAGAAGAATTTTACCGCCCGCTTTTTCCACTTTAGATAAAACTGTGCCTAAATTTTTACCACCATTTAAATACACTAATGCGCCACTAGTAGAAGGTTTATAACCCTTACCTTTGATAATACAACCACCCACGCTACCATTTTCCATATCGGCAGGAAAAAAGGCACAATCCATTCCCATGGCAGCCATAGGCTGTATTTTTATTCCCAAAATGATACTATAGAATTTCATAGCTCGGGGCAAATCTTTCACCGGAATTTCAAACCAATTAATAGCGTTGGGCATAGCTTTTCCTTTTTATGGACGATGGAATTTTTGTGGAACTTCCACGCATCTAAAATTAATAAGGGATTGAGTATATCGTAACTATTTTTGAATGCTTTTTTTCAAATCATGCAATGGTCGAGGTTCACCCCTGCCGATTCTTATAATCCTCATACCCAAATTTTTTCAGTACCCGTAACTCACCTGCTTCGGTCCAAATCGCTAGCGAAGGCAAAGGAATTCCATTAAAGGTGGTATTCTTCACAATGGTATAATGAATCATATCCTCAAACACTAATTTATCACCGATTTGCAAGGGCTTGGCAAAACTATAATCGCCAATCACATCGCCCGCTAAACAAGTTAAACCGCCCAAACGATAAGTATGAGGTAACTTGCCGGCTTCGTCGGCAAAACGAATTTCCGGACGATATGGCATTTCCAAAGTATCCGGCATATGCGCGGTGGCCGAAGTATCGAGTATGGCGATGTCCATGCCATTGCGGACAATATCTACCACCGAGGAAATTAGCGGTCCGGTTTGCCAACCGACGGCTTCACCAGGTTCTATATACACTTCCACGCCATAGCGCGCACGAAAATCTTTTACTAAGCGAATTAATAAATCCACATCGTAATCTTTGCGAGTAATATGATGACCCCCGCCAAAGTTAACCCATTTCATTTTAGGAATAAATTCGCCATACAATTTTTCGAAAGAAGCAAGTACGCGTTCGAGGGTATCGCTGTTGTTACCGCAATGCGCGTGGAAATGCAAACCACTAATGCCATCTAATTCATCCGGCTTAAATTCTTCGCGAGTTACCCCTAAACGAGAGCCAACATAACATGGATCGTAAAGCGGAGTTTTTACCTCGGAATAACCTGGATTGACGCGTATGCCACATTCTATGGGCCGGCCAGCAGCTTGTACTTGTTTTTTAAAGTGCCGCCATTGCGAAAAGGAATTGAAAACTAAATGATCCGCATATTTTAGGATTTCTGGAAATTCTTGATCGGTAAAAGCCACTGAATACACATGCGTTTCTTTGCGCATTTCTTCATAAGCTAGACGCGCCTCATGCAAGGAACTGGAAGTGGCGCCGTGTAAGACTTCACGCACCCAAGGAAAGGCGCTCCAAAAGGCAAAGCCCTTAAGCGCTAAAATAATTTTCGCACCACTTGCTTTTTGCACGCGATCTAAAATGGCCAGATTATGTTTGAGTTTGCTTTCCTCTAAAACATATGCCGGTGTAGCGACCTGATCTAGCGCTTGATATAAATCATTGGCCATAATAAACGGTTTCCACCCAAGGTAAGCCACGTTCCAATAATTTTTCCATAAAAGGCGTAGGATCCATTTCTTCCACATTGAATACGCCTGCGCCACGCCACTTGCCTGTTAACATCATTTCCGCACCAATCATAGCGGGCACGCCCGTGGTATAGGAAATTGCTTGTGATTCCACTTCGGCATAACATTCTTCATGATCACAAATATTGTAGATATAAACCTTTTTGGGTTTGCCATCTTTAAGGCCTTCTATCATACAACCGATATTGGTTTTGCCTTTGGTGCGCGGTCCTAGGCTAGCAGGATCGGGTAAGAGGGCTTTTAAGAATTGCAAAGGAATAATTTGTTGGCCTTGAAATTCAATTGGGTCAATACGCGTCATGCCTATATTCTCAAGCACTTTTAAATGGGTGAGATAATTTTGCGAGAAAGTCATCCAAAAGCGAATGCGTTTTAAACCTTTAATATTTTTCACTAAACTTTCGAGTTCTTCATGATACATCAAGTACATATCTAAAGGACCAATTTCCGCGAAGTCAAAAGTTTTGTGTACAGATAAAGGATCGGTATAAATCCATTCGCCTTTTTCCCAATATTTACCTTTGGCGGATACTTCACGAATATTAATTTCCGGATTGAAATTAGTGGCAAAAGGATGACCATGATTGCCACCATTGGCATCCATTATATCAATAGTATGAATTTCGTCGAAATGTTTTTTTTGTGCATGAGCGCAAAACACATTGGTTACCCCAGGATCAAACCCGCAACCTAAAAGGGCCATGAGGCCTTTGGCCTTAAAGCGTTCTTGATAATCCCATTGCCATTTATATTCGAACTTCGCTTCGTCAGGCGGTTCATAATTCGCGGTGTCCATATAATCTACGCCGGTTTCCAAACAAGCATCCATAATGGTTAAGTCTTGATAAGGTAAAGCGGTGTTAATAACAAGTTTAGGATTTACTTTGCGAATCAAATTCACAAGATCGGGAACATTGTCGGCATCCACTTGGGCCGTGTCAATAGGATAGGCGCGGCGCTTTTGAATTTGCGATTTAATTTTTTCGCAACGGCTTAAAGTGCGGCTGGCCAAGGTTAAACTGGAAAACACATCCGGCGCCTGACTAATTTTATGGGCGACCACGCCACCTACTCCGCCTGCACCAATTAATAGCACTTTACTCATATTTGCCTTTCCACCATTTAGGGCTTTTGCTTTTTAAGCCCCACATATTCAGGCCCCAAAGGTAATTTTTTTTTGGAGCAATTTCCTGTATTACTTATTGCAATTTGATTTAGAATCGTATTAAATCGTGTTTATTCGAAGGCCTAAAAATCAATCCATGAAACGGAAGGACCGAGTACCAATAACTTCCTTGTTTTTGTTTTCGATCGATAACACTGGGAGCGACATTTTAAGGACAACACTATACAACATGAAAGTAGCTAGTTAGCGGCCCACTTTTTCGATTCAGAGTTTTGTGCTTTCAAATTGTTTTATTGTCACCTCTTTTTTATTTCAATTTTTTGTTTATTTCGGTTTAGTCACTTATCTTCCGTCTAAGGTTTCCAGATGGGATCCGTAGGATCCGTTGCATGCGAATTTCCGCCAGTATTGGAAGGGCGTTTCTGGCAGAATGCTGCTAGGTGTGATATAAGTAGGGGAATCTCGTACTATGGATTGAGGAGGTATCACATAATACCGGTTTTCTAAGTCGGACTGATTATCCGGCAATATGGCGTTTTGCAAGTGGACTTGGGAGGTGAATTGAACCTTGCGTGTCGTATTGGCTCCGTTGCAGACAACCCAAGAAAGGGTTACTGGTTCACCAGGAACAATGGTTTTACCAGTCATGCTGAATGGGTACTGGGGATCAATTTGGACCGAGCGGAGACCTAACTCCCCGCTGTCAAAGTTCTCATTAATGGAAAGAAATGAAAAACCGCCATCAAGCCTGGATTGTAGGGAGCTTACCCAATTGTGATAGTTTAACTTTGAAAATTTCGCTCCTTATTAGGGAGCACTTTGGCAGATAGCGAGCTTAGGTAAAACAAAGTCATCTTTATTATTTTTAAACCTGTAGCTCATATAAATAAAGGTATTGGAAGTGAGAATCTGCTTCGGATTACTTTTCAATTTATTCACTTCGCTTTGATTTTTTATCAGCGATAATGGTTACTTTAGGAGAGCACTTTGAGATTTACTCTCTGAATGGAATCGGATGAACGGCCTTCCTCTGAAATTCTGGCTTGAATAGGCACCGATTCGAGGCAGCCCTCGATAAGGAAAGAAATGAAATTAATTTCGGAGAAAATCAGAACTTCCGAATTGCAGGAGATGGGTCAGATGAATCCAGCTTATCTATTCTTGGCGGAAGGTCGCTGGTTCGGTTTTTTACTTTGCACTCAAATGGCGAATATTGGGAGCGAGGTTTGGATGATTTGAATAATCAGCTTCTTTGTGTAGTCGTATTAAATTAAGCATTACTACTTTACCAGTAATATTTCTTTTAAAGAGCGCGGTTCTCGCCATTCAGTTCCCAGTAAAATAAAGTCGTTCCTGGCCATGCCACGCCATTTGTTGTTACAGACTCGAAAGTGGAATCGGATCTGGCGCCGATGAAATAAAGTTCCCGATTCAAGGAGATGGATGCGGAGAGTAGGAGAAGGCTGAGGATTTTTATTTTCAAGTGCTAACCCTTTCTGTAAATGTACGCATATAAAAAAAAGGTAAATCGAAATTCATTTTAAAACCTTGCCTGCTGCAAAAAGCCTACGACGCCAAGCCCGATCAAAATATTTACAGAAAAAAAAGTTGCATAATTTGGGAACCATGCTCATAATGTTGGTGGCGGTTAGCCTTAATATCAACTGGTTAGGAAGTACGACATGAAATTTTTGAGCTCAAAAATTTCTAACAAGATTTTTTTCACAAGTCTTTTGACCTTAAATGCAACGTTGTTGATTTTAGGAGCTATTAATTACTATCAACAAAAACATCTAGTAGAACGAAGCGCATTGGCCAAAATTCGTGGGATCGCTACCACTTTAGCATTGCAAATTGATGGGGAAACTCATCGCCGTATCGCGGAAACGTATGTGTCGAAAGATCAAATCAATGACAAATTTATTCCGCCAGAATTTTCTACTCTGCAGCATATTTTAGCCCAAGTCGTCGAATCAAATAATTTAGGAACACCCATATACACTTTAACTTTATCCTCAAAGCAAAAAGGTAAAATTCTAGCTAATCCAAATTCCTTGATTCAATCAGGCACCGAATTTATTCTGATGTCGACCCCAAATCCTTTTTACCGACACAGTTATTTGTACAAGCCAGAAATGAAAGATGTTTTTTTTCATGAAAAAGTGGTGGAGACGACTCCCTACCATGATGAAAACGGAGATTGGATTTCGGTTTATGCACCAATTAAAAATACCAAAGGAAAAACCGAAGCCGCTCTTGAAGTCGATCTAAAAATGACTGACTTGTATGCCGCAAACAAAAAAGTATTGTATCACAATTTGATTTTTATGGCCTTTCTTTCTTTAGTCTCGGCGATAATATCCCTGCTAGTTACCCATCGCATTGTAAAGCCTATACGCAAATTGACACTAGATGCAGAAAGACTCGGACAGGGAAATTACACCTCTATAATTACGACGACGGCGCTTGATGAAGTCGGGAAACTGGCATCTGTTTTAGAGAAATCACGAGCAGAAATTGCAGATTTTATACACCGCATTCTTGACTCCGTTCCTGCTTTAATGTTGAGCTTTAACCAAAGCGGAGTGATACAACCTCACACTTCTAGCCTTACTACAACTGCTTTTGGAAAATCATTATCGGGACTATCGGTTAACGATACCCTGTTATCAGGTCACGATTCTATCGATCCAATTATAGCGATGGTCGCAGATCCCAATGTGACCATTGATTTTAAAAGTCTTTTCGAATTGGCTCCTTCGGAAATTACCATTCAAGACACCGAGTTTCGTCTGAACTACAAACAAATCATTAAAGACGGTAGCTTTGAACAAGTTTTCGTACTGGGTATTGATGTTACCCAAGAAAATCGTTTCAAAAGAAAAATTGATGAGAATCACCGACATAATGTCATGCTATTTGGATTAATTAAACAAAGAAGTTTATTCGAAAATTATTATCAAGAAAGTATTACTGAAATTACTCGGGTACTCGAAATACTTGCCGGCGGAACCGTAAACAATCAAGATATTCATTATATGTTTCGGGTGATTCATACCGTCAAAGGTTCTGGGGCAAGTTTAGGCTTGGATGAATTAGCTGAAGCGTCCCATCAACTTGAATCCATATTATCTTCAGCGCGTGAACAAGGTGTTTTAGGTGACATTTATGAAGACGTCAAAGTTCGAACTCAACAAGTGTTAAATATTTTAGAGGAAATCCATGAAGAATTGAATGTCGTAATGGGTGCAAAAGACCCTCAAGTCAAAATTATTGAACAGTATGAGATTGATCAAATAAAGTTTGCCATAGAGAAATCGGACGATGTGAAAGCCTATGAATTGCTCGACAACTTAGACGAAATTTCTTTACAACGTTATTTGAAACCTAAAGTGGAATCCGTGATACAAAGTGCCTCAGAAGCTACTGGAAAAGAAGTTAATATTCAGTTTGAAATTGAGTCTGGGCGTATTCCAGAGGTTACTATTCGCATTTTAGACAGTGTTATACCTCACCTTATTCGTAATGCCGTAGACCATGGAATAGAGACCGAAGAAATCAGAATGGAACAGGGTAAAACGGCGATGGGGACTATCACTATAAAAGCCAAAAAGCTGCGAAAACAACTTTGGGTGCAAATCCAAGATGACGGGAAAGGGATGGATCCTGAAGTTATAGAAAAAAAAGCCATCGAAAAAGGTTTATTTACACCCGATCAAACTACAGGATTCTCGCGCGAAAAAAAAATGGCCATCATTTTTATGCCAGGATTTACAACCGCTGCAACAGTTAGTTCAATTTCTGGTAGGGGAGTTGGGATGGATGCTGTATATCAAAAGATTACCATAAGCCAAGGTTCTATCGAGATTGATTCAATGGTTGGACAGGGTTCTACTTTTACATTAATTCTTCCTCTACTCTAAATTTCTTAAAATTAAAATGGGGAATAGGTAAATCAAATCCCATTTTCAAAACCCCGTTCATGTACGCCAAAAGATCTTTGAGAATACGAGCTACGTAGGGTTTGTTCGCGATGTGGGTCGAGGTATTTCTTTGAGGGCGTGCTTAGAACTTCTCAGGTGTGAAAGTCGAGGTAGAGGTTTTATTTTTGAGATTTCCATTGATTTTCCCAGCGATTTCTATTGAATTGTAATCCCCGGCCTTCAATAAATTTTCAGCGATTTTTTTCTGAAGTGCTTCACTTTTATTTTGACTTAGTTTCCATTTTCCTTCTATTGTTTTGACTTCCATTTTAATTCCAACAATTTGATTCGAGAGCGCTTCAAGGTATTTTTCATCGTTGTAGTTTTTAAATTCTTGTATACTCCCTTCGTGTTTATGAACCATAAAATCAAGAATTGACGCTAACTCATTGGCATCGGTAAGTTTAATATTTCCGGATACATGAACTGAGATATAATTCCATGTGGGAACTACGTTTGACGTTCCATACCATTTTGATGAAATGTAGGCGTGAGGCCCATGAAAAATTACTACTCCTTTACCCTCAATATTTTTCCAGTGTTCATTTGCGTTTGCTAAATGCCCAATTAAAAATTCACTTTCGCCTTCTTTAATGTAATACATAGGTAAATGAGAAATCATGGGTCCATCATTTGTAGTCGAAATTACGGTAGCAAATGGATTTTGATTGATGTGATCAATTAGGACCGCTGGGTTTGTTTCTTCAAATGTTTTTGGCACGTACATTTTTTGTTATACGAATTTAGTGAAATGAAACGCATTTATTGTGAAGTTTTCTTTGAAATAAAGTTTATGTGCATCGGTTCTGGTATATCCACTGTCCAATTGTACAGATTTGCAATTTTGTTGTTTGGCAATTTCGTAAATATGGTTTAACAATTTTGACGAGTATCCTTTGCTTCGGCAATTTTCAACTGTTGAAAGGTCGTCTATACTCAACATTTTGCCACAATAAAGCATTGTTAAAAATCTGTATCCAGCAACTGAAACTGTGCGACTGTTCTCCGATATGTATAGAAGCGAATAGCCTTCTTTTTGCATTGCAATTATTTGCTCAACAAATTCTTCTGCTTTCAACATAGGTCGCAAAAGCGACATCGCTTCCCAACAGGAAGCGATGTCGTTGTTTGTAGCGGCAATTTTAATTTCTGTCATTTTCTGTTATTCAGGAATTAATAATGTGGCTCTGCCGATTCTGTTCCAAGCATTGATACAAGCAATGGCCATAATAGCATGAGAAACTTTTTCCTCGCCTAAAATTTTGAGAACATTGTCAAAAGTTTCATTTGTAACACCATTGTTTGCAATCAAAGTTGTTTCATCGGTCAAAGCTAAAACTGCTTTTTCTTCGTTGGAGAAATAGGGCGAATCGTTCCAAGCATTTAATGCCAATAATCGTTTGGTGGTTTCACCATCTGCCAAAGCGTCTTTGGTATGTGATTGTATGCACAATGCACAACCGTTAATTAAGGATGCCCTAACTTTGATAAGATGATATAAGGTTTTTGATAAACTTGTTTCAGAAACATACATGTCCAGTTGGATAAGTGATTGGTAAGCGCTTGGCGTTACCTTATTGATGTCAATTCTTTGTGTTTGCATATTTTACCTTCTTTAAATTATTGTTCAAAAGTAAAATGTTAGGCGATGTCAAAAAATGGACAAAACTTTAAAAATGGTGGACTTTGCTAAGCTGTCAAAATGGTTCTTAAATGGTCTTTCGCTCTTGTAGAAGTTTGTTTTTTAAAAAACCTTGAAAAATAATGGGTGTCATCAAAACCTAATTTATAGGCTACTTGCTTTACATTTAAATTTTCATAATTAAATAAGCGTTTAGCTTCTAAAATTATCAAATCATTGATGAGCTGTTGTGTTTTTTCATTGGTATTTTTCTTGGTAAGTTCATTTAGTTTTTGTTCTGAAATATTTAATGCCTTAGCGTATTCTTTTATCGTCAGCCGTTTTTCAAAGCTATCTCTTACCAAGTTTAAAAACTGTAAAAACAAAGCTTCGGGTTTATATAAGGGTCTTTTTTGTTGAATTATTTTGCATCTGCTTACTTCAATAACTAACAGTTTTATTATTGAATGAAGGCTTGTTTCATATTCAAATTGTTTGTTTTTCAGTTCGTTTTTTATTGAGTTAAAGTAATCCGCAATCGCACTTAAGCTGGCAGCATTTGGAATTTTAATGAGTTCGTTTAATCCAAAATGGCAATATAAACCGTTGTGATAAATGAGCTCAATTGATTTCTCGTCTTGGCAAAAAAAGTCATAAGTAAATTCCAAAATATAACCATCACATTTATTGATCTCTATAAATTGATAATATTGTTTTGGCGTGATTGTCAAAAAATGTCCGCCTGTAATTTTGTAAAGTTGATTGTCAATTTCAATTTTCACTTGTCCGACCTTACAAAAAACCAACACAAACTTATACTGCCTTTCGGGTTCAGTCATCAGTACATTGTTGTCAATTTGTTTTAAGTCAAAGCTCATATTTTGGATGTTACCGTATTCACTTCTTTTATGGATATTAAAGTTGCTCGAATTAAGTCTTCAACTACCGTTACATTTCTGATGCCAAAACAGCCGATTCTTTTTGTCATATAATTTGAATTACTTTCGGAGTTACTGTCGATTTCTTCAAATATTAAATCGCCTAGCCCATTCGAATGCACTACCTTTTTCATCTTCTCAAGCAGTTCGGATCTGTATGAATTTATTTCGTATGCTCTAAATGCCTTATTGAAACATATTACTCTCTTCGTCGTGAGAACATAGGCTGACTTAAGACCTATATTTTTAAACCAAAATGGCGACAAAAGCATGCCGAAACCAATGAAAAGGAATGGCAGGCCAAAAAGGGGAAATAGCGCTCCTGGTCCGTCTATTTTGTGATGACCAAAACCAGCAGCCCCATACATCCAGAATACTGCGAACGCGGTCCATGGAATTGCGAACAAAAATATTGGTAATTTCGACCACATGATTCCGTTCGGATCGGGTTGATCTACCCACAATATTTTTTCATCAGAACGGATTTCCTCAGTTATAATATTTTGAATTTGTCGATTTAGATCGTTCAACTCCATTTACGTTCCTTGTATTTTAGTGGTTCGTATAACTTTATAAACTTAGATAAATTGATTCTTAATAAATTAAGCCATTATTGTCGCGGTGCGCTTTTTCTTGGGGGCGGTTTTTGTAATATCCACACCTTTTATAAAAAACAGTATCAAAATACATCTTGCTAAGCTGTTGTTTTTACTGATCGACTTTTTGATTGACTCTCAGAAAATAACGATTCGGTAGGTAACCCAAATGTTTCCCTATTTGCCAAGCATCTGTGTCAATATTGCTATAACTTTCGTGCGAGACAGTCTGAATACTTTCAAATTTTTCGGTGATCCCAGCGGGGGTGGGTTGGGAAACCAACTGCCGCCCACCCCAATTAGACTTTCATTGTCTGCTGGGAGAAACCTGCCCCGGCAAACTCAGGTTGTGGGATGCCACCTTGAAGACATTCTCCACGCAAAGCAAAGGCGCATGCACGCTCTCATTAATCCGTAGAGCTGCCGTGACTCCGTCATACTTCCCGTTAAGAATGGGAGAGTCTTCGTCAAAAGGAACCTTCACCTCGACCGTTCGATCGGATATCACTGGGGAATACCCTGGACTATCGATGTAGATCGGCAAGCCGGGCCAAGTCTTTGGCATGCGTGGCTTGGTTCCTTTAGCAATGTCCTTCACCTTCAGGGCCGTGGGGCCACAAGCTGAATCAGGGACGAGTACCACCCAATGGGAATGCCACAAGTCCCCGTCATTACCCCGATCCCCGTCCCCGTTCTCATCATAGAGCGGGGTATCGTCAAAATCATTATGGGATGTGACAGCGAAGGCTAGAATGCCTGCTTTGGTCTCGAACCCCACTTCAGCGGGATCCAAGCTGGTGGGCCAAACGTAGGAGAAGACGCGGCTGCCGGCTAGCTTGCCGTTCTGGGCGGGCTTGGCTTTGCCGGCTTTGCCGCTGACTTCCATACTAAAGACAGCAGTCCGGCCTTCCATATGGATTTCCGAGCGGACGATATCAAATTCTGGCTTAATATTGCGATCCGGTTTCGCGATTACGGGATGAGCAAAAGCCGCCAAGGGGGCGGCTAAGGCAATGATGGCTAAGATAGGGTGCATAAGATTCTCCATTGTTGCTGTGAACGAAAGCCCGCGGAACCATCCGAGGACTTTCGTTCACATGATTAGGACTCCTAACTTAATTGTCATCAAATCACCTGTCAAGGGGGGATCCCAAAATATATTAGGAGTCCTAAATTTATGGGGCGAGACAGATAATGGGCCATTTTTTGACCCGGACCCTCCTTTTTTGTATCATTATAAGGCTATTCTGCTTCGCCTGAGGGAAAAATCATAGCCAAACCCCTAACACCTCTTTCGGATCTCGAGCTGCCTCAGAGGGTGCTGGCTGGTCTCACACGTGTCAACTTGGCCCTTAAGTCCGATTCTTGGGCTCGATCCTCTGTGGAAGGCTTGAATCCGACCCAAATTCAGATCATAGCAACGCTCCAATCCAATTCCCTTCCTCTCTCGTTATCCCAATTGGCCGATCACTTGGGCTCGACCAAGGCCACTGCCAGCGATTCGGTGGCGAGCTTGGAAGCCAAGGGTTACGTGATTAAAGAGGTCTCGGAGGAAGATAGTCGCCGCATCTGTCTGACCCTCTCGATTGCAGGCCAACGGATGGCTCGGAAGCTCGGAGCCGTTTCCCCAGAACTTCTGGCGGGCCTCAACGTATTGACACCGGAGGAGCAAGCCCAAATGCTGGGCTTAATTTCCAAGCTGATCTTGGGATTACAGGCGGAAGGCCGGATTTCTCCCTCACGCATGTGCGTCTCCTGTCGCTTTTTCCGGGAAAACCGCTACCAGAATTCTGATAAGCCGCACCACTGTGACTTCGTAGATTCCCGCTTCGGAAATGCCGCGCTAAGACTGGACTGCGCGGAACATCAAGCTGAGAGCTAGTGTTACTTTTAATTTCCTTCCTTTTACTTTCGCTTTGTTCCGCTTGAAAAAGCACCGAAATTATCAAACTAAGTAGCTTTATCATTTTAAGAAATTTCTTTTATCACATCTGAAAAATTACTTTGCCCCCAATGTTCTGCATACTTGCCATCTTTTAGTTTGATGATGTCAATAATGTTGATTTCAACTTTTTTGTTGCTTGGCGTAATACCAAAGATGTCGCCTGTGTGAGTAGCAGAAATTTTCTTTCTTGTTGTTACCAAATCGTTTTCTGCAACCTGTTCCAAAATCTCCACTTTTAAATCTGGAAATCCTTTTCTTAGAACTTCATTTAAGAAGAAATGAAAGCTTTCTACACCATTTGGCATATCTGCTGGTGCTGAATGATTGATAACATCGCTCGCTAATAATTCTGCGAATGATTTAGTTAAACCTTGTTCAATACACTCCTTGTTGAAACGAGTTACAATTGCCTTATTTTGTTCTGTTGTTGTGCGCATCTTTTTTGGCCTTATTTTGTTCTGTTGTGATCTGCATCTTTTTATGACTGAAAGTTAAGATGAAAATTACTCCATTATAAAAGTTGGCGTTAAGGTTGTTCGTTCAATATATGTTGCTGAAAGTCCAAATTTTGCAATTGAAACTCTTTCGGAGTCGTTCCAAAGATTTGTTTAAATGATTGGCTAAAACTCGAATGGTTTTCATAGCCTAATTTGTAGAATATTTCGCCTGGTTTTTCTTTACTATAAATTAGCATCTCTTTTGCTAATTCCATTCTTTTTTGAAGTAGCCATCTGTTTGGAGAATTCCCATAAATTTTCAAAAAGCGTCTTTTGAATGTGGATAAACTTACGTTGCAAAGAAACGCCAGATCTTCTATACTGAGGTTTGAAGTAATGTTATTTTCTACAACTTTTCTTATTTCAAAATCATTTAACTCGAAGTTTTTCAGCGATTGAAAAGCTAAGATTTTGGTTGGATACTTTTCAAGTAAATGGAGCATTAGCTCCTCAAATTTTATTAACCTCATTTCATACGAAATTTCGATTTTCGACTGAAAATGTAAACCTAATGAAGCAATATAATTTTGAATAAACTCGTCTTTGCTAAAAGTAAGGAATGGCTCTTTGGAAATGTTCTGCCCTTTGGTAAGTAGATTTATTTTAGTTTGATATTTCAATAAAAAATTTATCAAAATTTTATTGTCAAAAAAAATCAATACACTTCGGAAAGGTGCTTTTTTAGATAATTTCATTGAAACCAAGCAATTTCCCGCGGAAAGAAAATGAATTTCTTTGTCTATAATTTCAATTTTTCTCTCAGCAAAGTGCATTGTCTTTTCGCCTGAAATTACAAGGCTAACAGCATTCATTCTTAATATACTTTTTCCATAAAATGTCTGCGTTGGGGCAGAATAATTATGGAAAATCAAATCATCAGACTTGTTGTTCGTCTCAAAATTAATGTCGTCAGGTAATGTGAAAATGTCCATATTTTAGTCCGTCGTTTCTTTTGTAATGGATTTATAATTCCTGTTTCGATAGGGCTTCTTATAGAAAAGGAAGAGGAAACTTGCCGAAGTTCTATTTTTGGAATTGGAAAAGATGGACAGGGACAAAAATCTATCCGGCTCGACTTAAGCATCAGTACAAGTTGTTCATCCGTTGCAACCGAATGGATATGGTTTTCTGGAATAATAGTTTTTAAGTATTTATTGCAAGCATCACCATTTAGAGTTGCAAATGTATATGTAACCAAATCAGACTCTTTTAATACAGTAGACTTATTAGTCTTTAACTTCCAGATATAGATGTTGGTTGGTGCAATATCAGCGATCCATTGATAAAGGCTGTCTCTTTCAGTAGTTCGTGACAAGTTAAAAAACAAGATTTCCGTGGAATTCAAAAGCATCTCGGCTCTTTTCCATGGGTATATTTTAATCACTGGAACTAATCCAGCATTTTTAATTAAGCATTGAACCAGCTCAACTGAAATTCCATTTAGCTTGCCATTGAATTCGGATTGATAAGGCGGAAAGTCAGTTGTGGCAATTTGTATTTTTTCCTGAGAAAACAAAATTCCTTGCAAGAATAAAATCACAGTTGCGATTAATATTCCTTTTCGCACGCATACTCCTTTTTTACCCATTTCGAGTTTCAATTTGCCCGCAGGGTTTTTGTCACATGTATTAGGCTAATCCTTGTAGCAATGATAGTATGCATACTGCCGCCAAACAAGACATTTGGTGATTACCTACTTTTGTTTTCTTTTTACGATGGTCTTAATAATAATAGTTATCTCGCATTAGTAACAATCGATTCAAGAGCCATGCCGTATTGATGTGGCCTCAGAGAGCTTGGATTATTCGGGAGGAATAGAGGTCGGTTGGGGGAGGACTGGGTATAGGGTTGAAAAAGAATTTCAATTTACTTATGCTCCAAAAAGAAAAGAAGGAAAAATAAAATGGCAAAATTAGTAGTTCGATGTTTTACGCTTTCACTCGATGGATTTTCAGCAGCGAAAAATCAAAGTCAGGAAAATCCTTTTGGTATAGGCGGGATCCAAATTATGGATTGGGCTTTTGCAACAAAGACTTTTAGTAAAATGTTCGGAACCGAGGGTGGACAAACGGGAATTGACGATGACTTTGCCGCCAATGCGGATAACAATATGGGGGCGAATATTTTAGGTCGTAATATGTTTGGTCCCATGCGCGGACCTTGGTTGGATGAAGAATGGAAGGGTTGGTGGGGACCGAATCCTCCTTATCATACACCCGTTTTCATTTTGACTCATCACGCGCGCAAGAGCATTCCTATGGAAGGGGGCACGACCTTTCACTTTATTACGGATGGTCCAGAAGTGGCCTTGCAGAAGGCTTTTGAGGCAGCAGCGGGGAAGGACGTTCGCCTTGGCGGAGGCGCGAATGTGATAAGTCAGTATTTGCGTTTGGGATTAATCGATGAATTACACTTGGTGCAAACTTCGAAAATTTTAGGAGCGGGGGAGCGATTATTTGAGGGTACGGAATCTCTGGCGGAAAAATATGAATGTATAGAATATCGTCCCTCGGAAATGGTAACCCATATTCGGTTGGCGAAAAAGAAATAGAGTCTTTGATTCATGCGAGAAATAATATTATCTCGCATGAGTAACGATTGCTTCGAGAGTCATTAAACGATTCTGAGTTGTTGAATTTGTTATTTCAGTTTTTTTATTGTCGGTGGCAACAACATATAAATAGGCCCAAGATCCTGTTGGCAAAATTGGCTGTTTGAAAGCTCACGAAAGTGAAGTTTTATTGTTAAGCAAATTGGAAATTAAACTTGAAAGGTTTGCGGTGTCAGATTTCGTAATTGAATAACTGGTATCTTTAAAATTATAACTTGTCACATCAATAATTATTTCTTTTTGAGTGTTGGTCGTTGCATAAAAAGATTTACTTCCCCCGCCTCCTCTCTGGAATAATATTTTTGAATAGGATGCATTATCTGGTTTTATACTGTTGTCACAATGTGTAGTCATAATGCGGCGTGTTTCAGGCAAAATGTCCGTTTAGTGTAATTTAAATTACGTTTTCGTAGTTGTCATTGACACCTTATGTTTGAGCTCAACAATTGGTGCTATTCCAAAATATTTTTTGCGACTACCGTAACGACTAGGATACGCTATTCGATTCTTTTCTAATAACCGATTCCTTTCCGCATAAATACCTGTATGTAACCCATTATGCACTTCATTGGTGTCACATAATCGAGCTTAGAATGCAAATGAAATCCATTATACCAAGTAAAAAACTCCATACAAAATAATCTCGCACTCTGAAGAGAGCCAAAATATTCAGGAAAGGAAATATGGACTGTCCCCTCTAAACCGGACAGTTTATGTAGCCCAATTTGTTTCATATTCGGCAGGGCTACTGTAGCCAATAAATGTATGCCTTCTTCTTAAATTATACCAAGCTTCTATCCATTCAAATGTTACCGCCTCCACTTCGCTGCTATCATTTAACCAATGTTTTCCTAACCCCGTTTCCTTTTTAAAAGTCTTAAAGAAACTCTCATTAGGGGCATTGTCCCAACATTGACCCTTACGGCTCATCGACTGCAACACTCCCCTCTCTTTGCTCTTATCGGCTTAAATTCGAACCAGCTATGCTGCTAATTTAAGTTTAAAAAAATCATTTGGCGACATCATTCCTAATCCCGAATGTGGCGCATAG
>JAYTSD010000023.1:0-9834 GCA_043745805.1 Fibrobacteria bacterium | reverse complement strand
TGTCTGGAGACCTAAATCTCTAGCAGTTGCAGAAACATTGCCCGACTGCTTAGCTTTGGAGATAGCTGCTTTTTTGAACTCCAAGCCATAACGCTTTTTCGTTACTTTTTCTTTCATAGACACCTCCGGTCAATTGACCTAATTTACTTTTAGTAAAGTGTCCGTTAAACGGGGCGCAGATCAGGTTTCACGGAAGGAATAAATCCCTTAATGAAAACTGTAACACTTCTTTTAGTGCCGTCGGAAGACTAAAAGACTTTAACGGAAAATTAGAAGTATTAATATTTGAAAATATATTCGCAAAAAACAAATTAAATTTTGAAAAGCTTGAAGGGGTAATTGCCTTTAAAAGAATTGAACCTGAAGGCAATTAAAATCTGTATAACTATTAATAAAAAATCCGAACTAAATTCTCTATGTTATTGAGTGGCCAGGCTTAATTCCGTCTTTCAATTTTCGATAATAAGGCAAGATCGAGCAAACATCATTCAGTTATCCCCATACTTCTACACATTGATAATACGAACCATAAAAAATTTATCTAAATTTTATCACGCAAAATTAATGTATTTAAAAAGGGATAAAAGATGAAAAAAATTACAATGGCATTATTGTTTTCATTAGCGATATTTAATTGTACTACGGATTCTACTGATCCAAGAACCATTATAAAAAATAAATACGATAACACTGCTATCGGACTATCCTTACAATTTCCAAATACTTATGAGCTTTTACTGGATCAAAAAATTGGACAAACAACAATTGACCTAGTAGCTCGAACACTTAATAAGCCAGCATTTCGTCAAAACGTTACAATTTTAATTGATTCTCATACTGGCACTAATGATTTCAATCAAATCTTGCCAGTGCTTAAATCACAATTGCAGTCACAGCTCTCGGATTTAGGCAATTACAAAGACACCATTAAATCAATGAATGGACATGAATATGCCGAAGTAAGTTACACTGCAACATCACAAGGACACTTCTTAAAACTGAAGCAGGATTTAATAATAAATAAAAATAAAGACATCGTAGTAACATACACAGACCTTGCTTCAGCATTCGACCAAAACATTGAATTTGTAGGAATAGATTCTAGCATGGTTATTTATTAGGGTCTCTACCTATTTATGGCCAGGGATGCCTAGGGTAACGTCTTTGTAACTCTTTCTTAACTTCCGGATAAGTGTTTTTCCAAAAGCTGCTGATATCATTAGTCTTTTGCACCGTGCGATAATTAGGCGCGAGTATATCGTATACCACATCCACCTTGCCGCCCAATACCGTAAGCTTGCCTTGCATACCAATAAAATCACCTAAGCGTGCAGACACCTCAGGCGCTGCATTTTCAAACCAGGTGAGCTTACCCATTTTACCCGAAGCTAATTTAAGTGACACTGGTGCCATCTTTTGAATTAAATCCCAATGCATCTGTCCCAAATATTCTTGCAATACGCGCTGTACCGAAGCCTCTTCCACTTCTTTAGCGGAACGCTTTCCTTCGCAAAGTTCATGGTAAATGAGCTTCCAATCTTCTTCATCCATTTTAGGCACGCCATATTCGGGAAAAGCTTTGGCTACGGCTTGAATGCGAAAAACCAATTGCTCCACTTCATCGGTATAATTTTGCAATTTAATGTCGCCAGCAATTAATCTTTCCACCAATAAATTTTGAATCTGCTCAGAAGTTAAATTTGACTCGCGTAAGGGACGTCTATCTAAAATTAATTCACGGAACTTTAACTGCTCTTCATGCACCGCTTTTTTCTTAACTTCATCCCAACCATTAAAAGGAATCCATTGGCAAGGCTCGGGACTTTGGGCCAAAGCGGTTTCTACCCAATTACTTTCGCAAGGTAATAATAAAGGAATGCCCACTTGCCGGCTTTGATTGGCGCCGCCGGTTTCATGTAAATCCATGGCTAAAATTATTTGGGTTAAAGGCGGCACCGCTTGCGCTTGTATGGCCCCTTTGCGGCCGTCCGCTAAAATAAAACTATTACTTTTTTCTTGACGTACTGCAATACGATCGGGAAAGGCCGAGAGAAATAAAGAGGTTACCTTTTCTCGCCATCGCTTTTCCATTTGCGGATCATTGTTTTTCGTAAAACCCGCTTCTGGCGGCAAACGTAATAATCGCCGTAATTGTTGATACGCTTCACGCATATCGCGTTCCCAAAAATTATCCTTGGGATCTTGTGCAAATTCTAATCCAATCGTGAATAAATCCGAGCGATTACCCTTGCTATTACGGCTTTGACTTTCCATCACCGCAATCATCGCCGCAGCAATTTCGGGAACTTCGGCAATCACCGAATCATGCAATACTTTTGCTAATGCGGGATGTACGGGAAACTTAATAATATTTAATCCCGTAGCGGTTATGTTACCCTTATCTAAAGCTCCGATTTGCAATAAGGTTTTACCGGCTTTATCCCATAGTGCGTTTTTTGGAGCGGTTAACCAAAAATTGGGATTGGTATTTTCGGAAGATCCAATTTTTCCCCATAAAGCATTTAAGCTTAAGCGCATGGAAGTTAAATCCAATTTTTGAATTTCGGGATCTAAAGCCTCAGGCATTTGTTTATCGCGCTCTTGCGCCCATAAGCGAATACAAAAACCTGGCGCGGTACGTCCTGCACGGCCTGCGCGTTGCACAGCGTTATGTTGGCTAATCATACCCAAATACAAAGTATTCACATCACGTTCTGCATTATAAGCGGCATGTCGCGCTAAACCCGAATCAATTACCGCAGTAACGCCTGGAATTGTCAAAGACGTTTCTGCCACATTGGTAGTGAGTATCACGCAAGTTCCCTTTTGCGGCGCGCACAAAGTACGTTGTTGCGCTTCCACATCCATCGATCCATGTAATTCAAATAAAGGCCATGTTTGCTCGCGACAAAAAACATCTAAGGCTTCCCATGTTTTACGAATTTCCCCCTGTCCGGGTAAAAAAATCAAAATCGATCCTTCAGTTCCTTGCGCTGCGATTTTTTTAACCGCTCTCAATACTTGTAAACCTAAGTGTTCTAAATAATTCGGGGCTTGATAAATAATTTCCACCGGATACATACGTCCAGGAATATCAAGAATGGTACAGCCTAAATAATTTTGCAAAGCCTTATGCTCAAGAGTCGCGGACATCACAATAAATTTTAAATCAGGGCGTAACACTTCACGTAAGCTGCGCACCCAAGCTAAACTGGCATCTGCTTCTAAAGTTCTTTCATGAAATTCGTCGAAAATAACTAAACGAATATTTTCCAAAGTAGGCTTTTGCAAAAGCTGTTGAAAGAAAACGCCATAGGTTTGAAATATCACTTGGGTACTGGCTTGCAGTTTACTTTCAAAGCGAACTTGATAACCAATGCGCTGTCCTAAGGGTTCACCGATTTCTTCCGCGATGCGATAAGCCAAGTTGCGAGCGGCAATACGCCGAGGTTGCAGAACCAGTATTTTTGCTGTTACGTCATTTTGCAAAAAGAATTGTGGTACTTGGGTACTTTTGCCACTGCCTGGAGGCGCAGATAAAATTAAGCGTCCATTTTGTTGCAACTCCGCAATAATTTTTTCTTTTTCGGTAAGTACCGGTAAATCCGGTTTAAGAAATGTACTCATCCGATAAAAGAGGAAACCTGCGCATCCAATTTAATATCGGCACGACGTAAAGGACGACGTAAAACAATGCCATTATAATTTGTGCAACGACTAAAAGCGACATAGGTTTGTCCATGCGCAAAAGTGTTCGCGCCTAAATCAATAATCACTTTATCAAAAGTTTTACCTTGGCTTTTATGAATGGTAATCGCCCAAGCCAGCTTCAATGGATACTGCGTGAATTTTCCTACGGTTTCGGAACGTAACACATTGGTTTCGGCATCGATCACATATTGTGAGTTTTCCCAAGAACTTTTTTCCACGGCATAAATATTTTTTCCGTCCATATTATGCACTTCCACATTTATGGCATCGCGGCCCATAGAACGTACAATACCAATAGTGCCATTCACCCACCGATCTTGCGGATCATTTTTTAAAAACAAAACTTGCGCCCCTTCTTTAAGACGCAAACAAGGTTCGGTAGGAAACATTTTCTCTTCATACTTGCCTTTTACTTCCGCATCATAAACACGACTTTCCCCTTGCAATTGTGCTAGTCGCGCCTGATTAGTCCGGTCAGCAATCGCATTGGTGGACGTGAGCGTGATATACGGATCATCCAAGCTCGGTTGGAAATTGGCATCGCAACGGCTATTGATGTAAACTAAATCCGCCTCTTCTAAAACATTGTGACGAATTTTATTGAGGAAGGCAATAAAGCCCGCATCTTTTTGGCGAAAAATATGCGCCAACTGCATATGTTTTAAAGGAAAACTTTCCAAAACCTTTGCATGAAAAAAATATGGGCTTTCGTATAAAGAAAAATAAATGGAGCTTTCCGGTTGAGCCACTACTGGAGGTAACTGATAAAGGTCACCGATGAAAATCATTTGAACTCCCCCAAAAGGCAAATGTCTTTGCGTTTCACGATGCATACGTAAAAACACATCAATGGCATCAAGCACATCAGCACGTACCATGGAGATCTCGTCGATTACAATCGCTTCTAATTTGCGATACATTTTCGCGCCTTTAACACGATGGATTTTATCTGGAAATAATATTCCCGTGGACAGACGAAAAAAGGAATGAATAGTTTGTCCACCCACATTCACCGCGGCAATACCCGTAGGTGCTAATATCACCACTCTTTTTTTAGTTTTGCGCCGAAAATAACCTAGCAAGGTTGATTTACCTGTGCCCGCTTTTCCGGTAATAAATACGGAATGATTGGTATCTTCCATCAAGCTCAAAGCTTGCAGAAAATCGGGGTTAAATTCCAAATGTTCTTCGGAGAGTAAATCTTGCTGCAAATTTTTTAACATGACATACAAATGTAGCTCAATTGCCCTGCATTTGCGGCTTTACAGGTTGTAACGAGGTGGCTAAAAGTAAAAACTAGGGCTTTCTTGCGCAACGTTAAACTCTCGAGGATTCATCCGATTAACGATCGAAGCGAAAACCCGTGAGCATCTTTTCGAATATAGGTACTTGCGAGGAATAGTCGGCGGCAGTTGCTTCAAATGTAAAAGAGTAATCGCGATTATTATGTTCACAAATTATTTCCGCTAATTTTAAATAAGGCTTTCCATTCATGGAAAATGAATAAACTGTTTTAAACGCCGGCTCTGCACTCAAAAATGATTCCCCACTATCATTCAAATGATAATCGGGATCAGGTTTTAAAATGGTTTCCAAATATTCACTTTTAAATTGTGCTAAACTTCGTGGGGCAATATTGATCGCTTCCGTAACCTTGAAGTTAACCCTCAAATTTCCATTATCATGCATAGGCGTAAAATAAAAGTTTCTTTGTCTATGTCCTGAACTCTCGGTTTTCTTTTCGGTAAAAGTCCAACCTTGTGGGTATTGCAAAGTGCTGCCTGAGACAGAGTCAATGTAAGAGGACATGGGAATATCGTCGGCTTTACTTTTCATTAGATTAGCATCGCAATTCCAAAAAGCGAGGACAAAAAATAGGGGTAAAAAATAAGATAAGGCAAGCATACCTTATCTTATAGGGTGGCGCGCACTATTGAGTAGTGCCACGGGTTTTAGGTTTTAAATGGCTTTGATAAATTCATCCACTGAACGCGTGGAATACAAAGCTATTTTTAATTCATGAATATCCGATTCGTTTATCGCGATTGCTCGCTCAGGACGACCGGTTAATTTCACGATTACACCAGAATACGGCGCATCGTATTGTCTTTGTTCACTTGCCATAATTCCTCCTTTTAATGAAATGAAGTCGCAACAAATATGCCATTATGAGATTACCCTTAAATACTTCAAAAAACCAAGTTTAAAGCCAAAAAATTTTAATGCATTGGAAAAAGGTGTCAAATTGAGTCAACCAATTGTAAAGCAAGTTGCAATTTGCAGCTGCTTATATGGGAATTTGCCAGCATTTTATAAATTTCCGAGATGAATCAACTTATAAAACACTCCTCTTATCCGTATAGTCCAAAATATATTGCTTGGAAAAAATCCATCGAAGCAGCAGGTTGCCATATCGAAAGTATGGAAGCAATTCATGAAATTCCCAAACGCGAAGGTGGTTTATTATTCGGCTTAATTCGTTCCGACATTAAAGACCCTCAAGGGCGAAGACTTATGCCTTATGCCATGATTCGCGGAGACGGTACCGTTATTGTTACGGTCGTGGTCAATGCGGAAAGCGGCGAAAAAAAGTTTTTAATGATCCAACAAAGGCGTATTGCTCATGGTCATTTGAGTTTGGAGTTTCCCGCAGGTATGCTCGATGATTTAGCGCATGATCCTGTTGCTGTTGCGATTCGCGAAATGGAAGAAGAAACGGGTTTATTGGTGCAAGCTTCGGATATTATTCCCTTAAGTTCCAAACCCTTATTTAGTTCGCCTGGATTAGAAGATGAGTCCATTTATTTTTATGCCTGCACCCTTATTATGTCCTCCGAAAAATTTGCGGCTTTAGAAGGCACTCAAACTGGGTTGCAACAGGAACATGAATATATTCAAGTGAGCCTTTGGGATTATGCAGATGCAATTCACCAAACCACGTCTATGCATGTACGCTTAGGTTTTTATCTTTATTTTGATTATGTGCGAGCACAAAATCCTGAACATGGAATTTTACCATGAAGAAAAATTTTTAATTTGCTGCAAAAAGATTTAAAAACCTAAAAGGAATAAAAGGATACCATGGCTATTCATATTAACAGAGTTTATACTCGTACCGGTGATGATGGGAAAACCGATTTAGTGGGCAATGTACGCATTGCCAAGGATGCTCAGAAACTGGAGAGTTACGGCTGTATCGATGAACTCAATAGTTTAGTCGGCACGGTACGCAGTTTATGGAGTACTAAGTTGGAGATACTCGATCCCAAAATCGAAAAGGAATTGGATACTTTTTTACGTCATGTACAAAATGAACTTTTTGATATAGGTAGTTTATTAGCTACACCCGCTGGTGTGGATTATGCGACTAAGCCTGTTTTACAAGCCGAACAAATTACTGCATTGGAAAAACATATGGATATTTGGCAAGAAAATTTACCCGCCTTACGCTCTTTTACGTTACCCGGTGGATCCATGGGCAATGCACTCTTACATCAATGCCGTACCGTCTGTCGCCGTGCCGAAAGAGAAATTCTTCGTTTAGCGCGTGAAGAAGAAGTAAATCCCTTAATTGTGAAATATGTGAATCGCTTGAGCGATGTCTTTTTTGTTTTGTCTCGCTATGCAGCGAAGCAAGTGGGCGCTGCTGAATACTTATGGGAGCATGGATTATCGCTTATAAAAGCATCTAAATAGATTGTTTCCCGCTAGTGAGGACAAAATATCCTCGGCCTTAGGGTCTAAATTCTCACCTCGTAAAACCTTTATAGGTATTTTTAAAAAGTTGTAGCACATTTACCGAGTTTAAACGTCTAAAGACAGAACATACCATTGGAGCTCATATGCATCGAATCAAAAAAATAGTCCCGTCTTTACTCTTTTCTGCAGCCATATTAATAGGTCTTTCAGGATGTTTCTTTAATGGAGAGGACAATAACACTTCTAGCCATTTAACTCCGCTCCAGTCAGCCATTGTGGTGACTTAACCGCCGCACAGCAAAAAATAGGTGATTCTCTAGTAGCCTTAGGTAATAGCTTGCTGGAAGAGCATGTAAAATATGTTTTTGACGATTCCAGTAATGGTGATTGGGATAAATTAAAAGTTAAAAGCACCCAGCCAGCAATTGCCTATTACAATGAGGCCTTGATTAAAGCCCCGAACCATTGTGGAGCTATTTTTGCACGTGCCATCGCCTCAGTAATGTTAATCACTCAAGATCCAAAACTGGATGCTTTTCAAAAAAAAATGGATTCCACCAATGGAAATGCGCCCTTATTTAAAATCTCTACAAATGATGCGCCTAAAACTCTTTTGAAATTATCTGCTAATTTAAAAAACAGCAATCCTGTTACCCTTTCCGAAATGCAAGATTTAATTGCGGGCAGTTTTCTTACCCGATTAGATACCGCCATTTCAGCCTTAGAGGGCATGGCTGCCAAAGATAGTTTTGAATTTAATTTCGTGTTTGACGATAAAAATTATCAAATCGATGAAGGAGATATTGGACCTTTTTTAGGGGGACTAAAAGTAGCGAAAGCATGGATGCTAGTTGTTGTGGGCTATCAATGGGACATTGCTAAAAATGGAAATTATGATTTTATGGATACCTTAAGCCATATTCAACCTAATGATTATGATCATTTATCCGCTAAGCAAATCGAAGCCTTAGATTATGTCACTAACCTCTTCAAGCCCGGTAGTACCTTTACTACTCAAAAGCTTGATTGGAAATCCGATATACAAAACATTCCTGTACTTTTGCTTAGCGCCATAGCCGATGCACAAAAAGGACTGCATTATGCTGTGTGGGAAAGTACTCAACCAGAATCGCAGCAAATAAATGATATTTATAAAGTAGGAACAGACATTAACTCAGATGTGGATCCTAAGGATTTAAATCGTGCCATTGATCTCCTTGAGCGTTCCAAAAAGTATTTAACCGGTGAAGTGCCTATTTCTTACAATAGTGGTCGATCTATTTTAAAAGTTAATTTTGCGAAATTATTCCAATTGAATGGCGCGCAAAATTATTTGCCTTATTTTACCTTCCGTCCCTATACAGAATGGAATGACAGTGTTCGCGTATTCATACCTTTTGGAATCGATGACACCCTTCGCGGGGATACTACAGGCGCAGTTCCGACTGGATATTATAAATTTCAGAAAAAGAATGCTTTCTATTTCACTGATGCGCAAGGCAAAAAAACGCTAGTAGCAGCTGATTTCGATGGATATTCTGATGACCTTCCTTCATTAACAGGTAAACTGGTTTTCCGAGATCCTACTTTCGGCGGAGTATTTCCAGAGTTAACCAATGATAATATTTGGATTAATATTAATTCCTTGGGTAAGGTGCATCCTAGACATAACCAAGAATGCACAAGTGATAGCCTCCAATTCATTTGTAAAGATGTTCTTCCGAGCAATCCTTCGGATTTAGATTTACTCTACGACATGTTGAACTGGCAGAATAATTTGATTCAACCAACTAGCAATAACCCAATTAATATTAATCTCTTTCCTTAAAGTAATTCTATAGTCACCTTAATTAACCGCCTTTGCAAAAGGGCGGTTTTTTTATATAAGTTCATCTTAGATGAATTACATGAGCTCAATAAAAAAGACACTGTTCTCTTACGCATGTTTTTGCTTATTAAGCATTTTTTTTACAAGCTGCTTTTTTAACACGGAAGAACCCCTTAATCCAAACCAGCCTATTATTCCATCAGCAAATCTTTGTCCAGATTTACCACCTGTGCTAGAAAGCTCTAGTGATTCATTAGTAACTCTAGGTAATGTTTTATTAGTGGATTACATGCGTTTCTATTTCGGCGATTCCAATTATACTTGGAATCAAATCATAAAAAAGAATTCTCAACCTGCGATTAACTTTTACAATGAAGCATTAAAAACAAATCCTCATCATAGCGGAGCCCTTTTTGCAAAGGCTCTTGCTTTGGGTATGCTTATTACTCAAGACCCCAAGCTCAATGCCTTCAAAAAACATTTAGACTCCACCGAACAGCAAGCGCTCTTTTCAGATATTTCCACACAAGTTAATCCCAAATCATTATTGAAACTAACGTCGCAATTAAAAACGGTTAACCCGATTACACTTACCG
>JAYTSD010000022.1:0-22028 GCA_043745805.1 Fibrobacteria bacterium | reverse complement strand
AGTAGAATTTCCATTTATAGAATGAAGGAAGTTCTTATGAAAAAATCACGATTCACCGATGGCCAAATAATGGCGATATTGAAGCAGGCAGAAAATGGTCTGCCTGTAGCAGAGTTATGCTACCAAATTCATATTTGCCAGGACTCTCGCCCGCGAAGATTTGGAACTACATGCCTATCCCAGAATAAAGAGGTAAAACAATGCAACCTGATTTTAGTAAGCCGGCTTTTTCATTTGTTCCCCTATGCAAGGTTCGTTTCAACTTAGCTGTAGAAGGTGGTCATTCGGGTCCATTTCGATCAGACTATCGGTGCCAGCTTAGGTACATCGGCGATCAACGAGACCATGAAGTTGTCCCCGGCCAATTTCTTATCATACACCGAGTTGTTCCCGTCCGAAATAATATAATACACCGAACCGAATTAAACTGGTCCGCAAAACAGTGCTAATTCGGCTGATTCCCACGATAAGACTGTATATTGGAGAACCCCTCCCGTCATAACATAATAAGTTTAATTGAGGGTAACATATAAGTAAATCCATATTTTTCGATGATATCGGCAATTATATGTTGCTACGCGCAGGTTTTCAAAAATACATTAGGTAAGCCGTCCTGCCTCCAATGCGGCTGGGGACGATAGACCGGATTTTGCGGTGTGGGTTATGCTCCTACAATGCAATCTCAATAAGCATCTTTTCTTGCCGAAATAGTTAGCATAGATATGACTTTGCGTTTCTCATCAATCACGTAAAATAATCTAAAATCACCAATTCTATATCGCCACGTTTCTGGATCATAATTCACTAATTTTTTAATGTTTTTCCCAAAATAAGGCTGCTGTTTCAGAGTAGGGTATACCTGATTTTTAATTTTAAGTTTCAATCTTTCGAGGATTGATTTTGGAAAATCTTCTAGGTCTTCAAGAATAATATCCGTCTCAAAAACTTTATAACCTTCAGACAAAACGGCCTCGGCCCTTTTTAGCACTTTCATGACCTTTTTTAATTCTATCCGTCAGTTGTTTATTTTCTCTAATCTCTTTTATTTCGAATTCATCCATGAGGGACGACTGTTCCATATAACGCAGGGCTATAGTTTCGAGAAAATTTGAAATGGGCCTATTATCTTCTTTCGCCAAAGTGGAGATTTGATTGTACAAGTTTAACGGTAATCGCATTGTAACTGTTTTCGTAACCATGGTTCAATTCCTTTCAATGACTATTTCACTACATTGTATTCATTTGTATTCATATTGTCAATTTGAAACTCACGCTAGGTCATTTTTTTAAGCCAAACAAAAAAAGACAATCCTGGATGTAAGGACAGATCGAGCGGGGCATTATTCAATCCATGATTAGGCGGGGGCAGCCTAATCTGGCTGGGACAAAGGGAAACGTTCTGCAAGGCGCTATTTGCGGTTGCGCTAGAACTAAGCTTTAATCAATTCCAAAATTAACGCTTAAGGAAAAATGCATACCCCATTCATTTGATACTCTTTTTCCAATACCTGATTCATTAGACCCTGATTTTCCAATTACTGTAAATGGAATTCCTAGTTGCACTGAAGTATAGCTGGGAAAATCTAAGGTGAAACCGACTTCAGGTGTGACAACATAACTCGCATCATTTCCGGATTTCCCATCAAAGGAACTGACAAGATCATAATTTCCATTAATTCCCAGATAAGGCATAAAAGAGTCTAATAGATAACCGACCTGAGCATAAAGAAAAATTTCATCACCTGGGTCGAGTTTGGTTTTCAGTTTGTCATTGAAATTAAAAGTATAGCCTGCATTGGCAAAGCCCATAATTTTATCCTTGTTCGCTAAAGCTATTAGCGAAAGGGATAAAGCATTATGGCCGCTAGTTTTTTTGGTAGACGATGTATCGCCTAAACCGAAACTATAACTCGCGTCAAAGCCTACATTATATTCGCGCAAAGTGTATTTAGCACCGATTTTTAAATCTCTATAATGCGGAGCCGCGGAATCTTTGGCTGCAAACGAATTAAACGGTACCAATAAATGTGTTTCTATATCATAAGGTAAGCCCAAACGAAGCGTAACGGGATAATCCCATTGCGTTAACTTATCACTGGTGGCAAAGTTGGAAACTTTACCAGCCGTGTCATAGGCACCCGAAATGCTGCTATACTTTAAGCCTCCTTCTAATTGCAAATGCCAAGGCAATATGCCCAAATTTTCTTTTAAGAAGTTTTTATCCCGATAAGCCAATCTTTTTTTCAAATGTATAGTATCTCCTTTGCCCATGGTCACTGAGGAAATGCTGGGTTTGAATAAAGGACGGGGAGAGGAAAGTTTTAAAGCATAGGTGCCAGGTAACATCAAGGTATGTGTGTAGGGTGTTTGGCCAATATTGGTGCCATCCAACCAAATCGTTAAACTATCCGGCCAAGACTGCAATTCCAAAGTACCATAGCGGGAGTTCATTTCCCTGCGTATTTCCGTTTGTTGCCCGGGCAAAATTTCCACATCGTCTACCAAAAGGGAGTCATGATCGGCGCTGATGAGTAAAAGATCGTATTTCCCTGTGGGGAGATTGCGATGCAATAAGGGCGAGTCACCTAAGTATTTTTTATCGGCGCTGCCGCTTTTTGCATACCAAATTTCCGCACCGGATGGGGTGGTTTCGAGGCTTAATTGCCCGTCGGCAGCTAGGCATAGGCCTTTGCCGAATAAACCTATAGCGAGAAAAAGGAATAGATAATTTTTATTCAATATCATTTTTTGCAGCTTCACTTCAGGCTCCCTTTTCCTAATTTTTTGCCGTTTGCTCGGTGGATCGCCTTTGGATTTTTACCGGACGAAAATACACCGAAAATTGGATTAACCAGTAATATAGATTTTGCTTCTGTAATTTAGATATTAAGCTAAATTTGCAAACTGTTTCACATTTAATGCCGGATAAAATATGAGTGAAAAAATAATTTGGTCCGAGGGCATGGCCTTATCTCCCCATCATTTTCAACAAGCCGATTGGCTACAGGACTTAGTTTTAAATGACAAGCTGAATGCCTTGTCGCCCTTTAACTTTGGGCTGGCGGCCTTGGAAATCGATAAAGAAGCTTTGGCGCGCGGATATTTTTCAGCCAAACAATGTACTGGTATTTTGCCTGATGGTTCCTATTTCGCATTTCCCTTGCGCGATACTTGGCTCGATGCACGGCCATTTGAAGAGGCTTTCCCTGCTGCTAAAGAACGTTTGGGTGTTTATGTGGCGGCGCCTTCGGTGGGCCAAAATAATCCCAATTTCGCATTTGAGAATAAAGGCAGTAAAACGGCGCGCTATCAAGAAAGCCGCCGTGAAGTTTTGGATTTGAATACAGGCCTTAATGCAAAGCCTTTGGTTTTTGGTCGTATGGCTTTGAGCCTTTTGTTTGAAGGAGAGTCCATAGCGGGTTTTCAAACTTTGAAAATTGCGGAATTAACGCGTGATGCGCAAGGCAAAATTATTCTCGAAGAGAATTATATTCCGCCTTTATTACAAATTGGAGCAAGCACTTCATTAATGACTCGTTATAAAAAATTAGCTGAATCTTGTGTACAAAAAAGCAATTATCTAATGAGCCAACGTGCGCAAAAGGCCACAGGCATTGCGCAATTTACGGCGGAAACTTTAACTAGTTATTTGTTGTTGTCGGCTATTCAAACCGCTGCGCCAGGTTTATTACATAATTACAATCATCCGCATGCACATCCCGAAGCCTTATTTCAAAAGCTTGTCGGTTTTGCGGGTTCTTTACTCAGCTTTGGTTCGGAAACCAAATTAGACAATTTGCCCGCCTATCGCCATGGCGATTTACAACAAAGTTTTTTGCCTTTATTTCAATTGATTGAAAGTCTCTTGGGAGCTACGGTACCTACAGGTTACCGTATTTTTGCCTTGACAAAAACCAGTCCTATTCAATACTTGGCAAATCTACGTGAAGCGGACTTTGCTCATATTGGCCAATTCTATTTGGGTGTGACCGCGCAAGCTTCAGAAGTGGATATACTCACGCATGTCCAGCGTAAATCTAAGGTCGGCCCCGTGGGTCGCCTCGAAGCGATTGTCAATTCGGCTTTACCAGGCATACCTTTGGTTCCAGAGGCGAATCCACCTTCATCCATTCCGGCTAAAGCAGGTTATAAATATTTCCGTTTACAACAAGCAGGTGAACTTTGGGATCAGGTGAGGCAGGGTAAAGCCTTGGCTATTCATTTGCCTTCGGATATGCCTTCTACTAAACTTGAATTGATAGCTGTATTGGACTAAAACTATGATGCAACCCGGACAAAAAAAAAGCTTGGCCCAGCCCATTCGTTCGCAGCGGGCTCCATCCGAAGGAACTTTGAACTGGGTAGATGGCGCAGTGCAAACCATGTTCGGCAGCCAAGGGGCCAGTGCAGGACAAACGCTTTTTGGAGCGAGTGCGGAGCAAAAAGATCAACCGAATCTAGCGACTTATGCGATGGATTTATTATTGATTGGAATTAAGATAGCTGAAGTTTCGGATATCGGTCCTGCTGAAGCTTTGCAAAAACTTTTGCTTTCTTATTTCAAAGAATTTGAACGGAGCTGTGCTTTAGCGCGCAAGCCTTCGGATCAAGTGGAGCAGGCTAAATATGCATTGACAGCATTTCTTGATGAAGCGGTGATTAATTCCCATCATGCTTGTCGTCAGCAATGGATAGAAGCGCCTTTGCAGGATAAATTTTTTAAAGATCCCAATGCGGGCGAGAATTTTTTTGTACGTCTCGAAGAAATGTTAGCCGATTTACGCGGCAATATTGAATCGGTAGAAGTCTATTATTTATGCCTAGCCTTAGGGTTCCAAGGACGTTACCGTCTACACAATACCGAAAAGCTTCCCGTGGTTGTAAGTAACATGTTGAAGAAAATCGATGCGGTGCGCGGTGCGGCTCCCAAAGCTTTATCGCCTTCCGCCAATGTGCATCCGGGTAAAGCCAGTAAAGAAAATACTGGACGTTTATTATGGATACTTTCTTTTGGCTTTTTAGCTTTGGCAATAATTCTGTATTTTGTGCTCATGCATTTTAGCGCGGCACCCTTGGATTCGGTATCCGATTTATTAGAAAAACTTAACGCAGGTGCGCATTAATGGGTAAGGTATTTAAATCGGTTTGGTTTTGGGTTTCGCTCAGTAGTTTATTATTAGCATTAATATTATTCTTTCTCTTACCTCTTATGGGAGCGCAAGGCATTGGGTCACGTTTATTAGGTGCAGCCATTCCTTTGATTATTGGGCTCATTGTTATTTTAATTGTGCAATTTGTGCGCATGCAAAAAGCTTTAAAACAAAAAGATTCCACGCAATCTTTTGCGGGGTTTTCCGATAAGAGCTTAATGGCCAATACTTGGCTGGAACCGTTACGCGAAGAGACTTTGGCGGCTTTAAGTATTTTAAAACAAAGCGGCAAAAGTAAAGTAAAAGTGGGACAAAACCCCCTCGATCTTTTTTTGTTTTATTTAATGATCGGCGCAGAAGGTTCGGGTAAATCGTCCTTATTAGAAAATGGTGGTGTGCATTTTCCGAGAGTATATCCTGAAGAGCGACAAAGAGCGGCGCAAACCCAACATTTTTCCCAATGGAATTTTTCCAATCAAGGGATTTTTATTGAGACTCCGGCGCGTTATTTAAGTGGCCTCGAAGGGGATGATGAATTTCAAGCATGGCTTTCCATCATTGAAAAAGAAGGCAAGTCGAAAGCGCTAGATGGACTTTTATTGGTGGTGAGCCTTAAAGATTTATTGGGCAATGATAATATCGAAGACTTCGCCGCAAAATTTCGCGATCGTATCGGTTTGATTCAAACCACTTTGAAATTGGAATTGCCCGTTTATTTAATGTTTACACATGCGGATTTGATTCCGGGCTTTGCGGAGTTCTTTGATAATTTACAAGGCCTTGAAGCCGAACAAATTTTAGGCGCGACTTTTTCTTTGAGTGGCAATTTAGCGCCAGCTAAACAGCGCTTTGAACGGGAATTCAAAAAGATTTGGGAAGGGGTTATTCGTAAAACCTATGCCCGTCTTGCCCAAACGCAAGGAGCCACTAAGCCCAAAGTTTTTCTTTTCCATAATGAATTAGGCGCGGCGCAAGAAAAGTTAGCCAGCTTTGTAGAATTTTTATTCAAAACAAATCTTCGCAAAGAAAGCGCTTTATTCCGCGGATTCTTTTTAACCAGCATAACTTCTACGTTACCTGATGCCGGTGCGGCTTTTGCTTCCTCACCACAAAGTGGCGATACCATAATAGGTCATGTGCTTAATCCTCGCGCGGCACAAAAAGCGCCGGTATTTGCCCAACCTGGTGCCGGTCCCAAGGTCGTGACTTATTTCACCAAACTATTTTTTAGTGGTGTTTTGAAAAATGACAAAAGCTTAGCGCGTATTTCCGCCTATCGTTTGGGTAGCTTGTCGAAGCGATCCTTATGGGGCTCGATTATTGTCGGTACGGTAGCTTTCTTGTTACTATGTTATTCCTCCATTGGTTTTATACAAAGCTATCGTTTTTCTAGTGAAACGGCCGATGTAGCTTTAGTCGCTAGCCATTTAAAGTGGCGTGAACCTGCCGCTTTCGCTAAAGAATTTTCAAGTTTAGAAAAGCTTTATGAGGCGATTCAAAAACTGCAACAAATTCGTACAGAGGGTAGTTCGTGGATGTATCCTCCGGGTTACCTGCACGCCTCCTCGGCCTTAGAGGCTGCTATTAAAATGCATGCTTTTCAAGTCGAGAATATGGTGGCTCGCGATGCTCTTCGCCAATTAGAAGCCTCGCTACAAATATCTTCACAGTATTTTAATCCTAATGATCGCAGTGTTTTATACGACAAGCTTAAGTTGTATTTAGTGCTTTCTGAAAAAGGTCAAGAAAATTTAGAGAATGTAGATGCAGACGTCATAGGCACTCAGCTTTCGGCTATTTGGACGGATCAATTATTAAGTAAAATCGGGGCTGAAAATGCTGTAAGCAATATGGCTAATAGTTTAGATAAACATGCGAAGCTTTATGCCCATGCCATCGTAGACAAAAAAATTAGGCCTCCCTCGATAGGAGATCCTAAAGTCATAGCGGATGCACGCCAAGCTTTATTAGGCTCACCAAGTATCGAAGGTTTGTTTTCTTCGGTAGTGAATCGTTTTAGCGACGCGCCGGATATAGCCTTAAATGATATGGGTGTTCCAGCGGATGCTTTATTGCGGCATAGTGGGCGTATACGAGGGATTTATACCCATGCGGCTTATGATGGAACAGCAATGGATGCCTTGGAACATGGCGCACAAGAGCCTCATCAAAAAGATTGGGTGATCGGACAAGAAATGGCTTTGCCGGAAGATATGAAAGATGAAAGGCAATTACATAAAGCTTTAGTGGAACGTTATTATCAAGCATATGCACAAGAATGGGTGCAATATTTGCAAGGGCTAACCTTGTCGATGCCTGGTGAGCTTTCGCTCGCTTCCGCAAAAATTATTGCTTATGCCTCTACCAATCAAGGCTTGCCCGCGGTGCTGGGTAAATTGCAAGAAGAAGTGGATTTGGATAAAGCACCCACTAAAATGGAAAAAGCCACGGACGCAAAATTAAATAACAGTAAGTTGGGAAGGCTCAAAGCTTTACTTTTTGAAGGGGGTCGCGATCCGAAGAAAGAGTTAAAACAAAAATTTGCATTCATTGATAAACTCAATGGCAATGCGGGTAATGGGGAATTGCAAAGTTATTTTAATGCGCTTAAAAGTTTGGGCGATGTGATGGGGCAATTGGCTATTAATGATGATGGCGGAACGGCGGCTCTGGAATTCACGCAAGATATTTTTGCAGGCAAGCCCCAAAATCCTGTTTCCATAGCGTGGCGTGAAGCTCGTGCCTCATTAGATCAAGCTCCCGACGATGCCAAGGCTTGGCTTACACCATTATTAGAAAATCCCATACGCGATGCCGTTTCGATTCTCATTGGTTTTTCCGAAAAAAAATTGGAAGAAATGTATAAGGACAATGTGGTCAATTTTTACACGCAAAAATTTCAAGGCCGCTATCCCTTTGTAAAAGGGGCGGGTCAAGAAACTAATTTGGAAGATCTGAAAGTGTTCTTTAATTCAGCGGATGGAAAATTAGCGAAGTTTATGCAAGCGCGTTTAGGGCCGGTGGTGAAATACGCAGACGGCGCATTAACGGTTAAACATTGGAATGGATTAAAAATTCGTATTCGTCCCGAAGCGGTAAAAACTTTAGAACAAGGTTTACAAATTTCTGGACGCCTTTACATGGATAATTCTGCCACGCCCCGTTTGTATAGTACGGGTTTTATCTTAGCGGAATCTCCCAATACAGCCAGTGTAAGCTTTCGTTTAGGGGCGGATAAAATTCAGGTCAAAAACAAAGAAGGCCAAGCGAAACAACGTATTCGTTGGCCAGGTGAAAATGTGCAAGATGGTGCGGAATTGGCTGTGAATTATATTGGTGGTGGATCCGAAATTAAACGCTTCGATGGTCCTTTCGGCATGTTTAAATTACTTGATGCTGCACGCGCATTTAGTCCACAAGCTAGCGGTTTTACAGCCAAATGGCGCTTTCGCGTGGCACAAAAATATGATATTGATGTGAAATTGGATGGCGATGTGCAAGAAGCGGAACATCCTTTTGTGAATCCTGATTTTTTCAAATTCGAATGTTCGCCAACTTTAATCGATAACAATGCACAACAACAGTTTAGTCAACATTAATAGACTTGTAGTACCAGTGAACTTTGTTCGGAGGAAATAATGGTCACACTTTATGAAGAATTAATTGCCCCCATTCAGGCCGACAATTTTTGCGGTGAAGATCCTCAATATGAAGCCGAATTTGAAGCAGCCAAATTGGAAATGGAAAAAAACTCGGGCAATGATTTTAATTTAATTGAAGCCGAGAGTAAAAAACTTTTGACCGCCAAAGCCAAGGATATGCGATCTTTAGGTTTCCTCTGTCTTTCAGTAGGCATCAATCGTGGCTTAACGGCCTTGGGTGAAGCGGCTCAGGCGTATGCCGAATTAACTAAAGAACATTGGGAAAAAATCCATCCCTTACGTCCAGCGGCACGTTTAAATGCCTTGAAATGGTTAAATGGGGAAAGGGTCATCTTCTTACTTGAAGCCTTAAATGGCAGCACCTCGGATTATCCAGCACTTTTAGCTGCCCAAAAAGCATTCAGCGAATTAGGAACTTTTCTACAAGAAAAATCACCCGAAGGATCGACGGCTTACCTTAATTTTTTCAAGGTGATTCGCGGATTTGCGGAGCGTTATAAGCCCGAAGAACCTAAGGCTGAAGCGGAAGCCAGTAGTTCATCGGCATCGGGTGGAAATGCTGGAAACAATAATTCCTCTAGCGCTGGCACATTAGACTCCGTTTCCGATGCGGAAGTTTTATTGCAAAAAGTAGCCGGTTATTATTTGGAAAATCAAGTGCAGTCTCCTCTAGGTTACCGTCTCTTGCGTATGACTAAATGGACGGATATTCTTTCTATGCCTCCCAATCAAAATGGCTTAACCGAAATTCCACCTCCGGATGCTGAAATTGTTCAGGTATTTGCTAATCTCGTCGAAAGTCAGGATTGGGCTAATTTATCGTCTGGGGTGGAAAATGCTTTCACACGCGATGATATGTTATTCTGGTTTGATTTACAACGCTATGCCTGTTTAGCCTTACAAGGAATGGGCGGGGAGTATGCCACCTGTGCAAAAGCTATTATGTTGGAAATCGCTTTGCTTTTACAAAGGCTTCCTAATCTTCCTAATCTGCAATACTCCGATGGAACACCATTTGCCGATGCGCTCACTCGCGATTGGTTAAATGATACGGTGAAAGCCGCATTAGGCGGTGGTGGAGGCGGATTTGCTATAAAGCGCAAAGGGGATATTGCGGAAGAAGCCAAGCAGGCCAATGAATTAATGAGCGAAAATAAATTGGAAGAGGCCGTAGCCGTTTACCGCACCGGTATAGTCAATGATTCCAGCGCTCTTCGCAATTTTGACCGCCGCTATTTAATTGCCGAGCTTTTCTATCACAGCAAAAAACTGCGCATGGCCCAATTCATTTTGCAGGAATTGTTGGATTTAATGCAAAGGCATGATCTAGAAAATTGGGACGGCGAAATATGTTTGAATGCCTATATCTTATTGTTTAAAGTGTATAATGCTATCGCCGATGCGGCAGATGAAATCGAAAAACCTCAGCTCAAAGCAAAAGCGGAACAGTTTTTGCAAAAAGTAGGTCGTTTGGATCCGGTAAAGGCAATGCAATTGTCGGTTTAGTTGCCGATCATTTCAATATTTCTTTTAAAAAGGTCATTATTATTTGTTTTAATGCTCAGAGATTTTATAATTTTTCACCTTTCACTCATCCCGAGGAGTCTTTATGTCCGGAAATTTTCAAAATGAAATCCCGCCAGCTCGCGTTAACATTCAATTGAATGTTGATAAAGGCGGCGCTCAAAAAAAAGTAGAATTACCCTTAAAAATGTTAGTGATGGGTGACTTTTCCCAAAAGGGCGATACCACTCGTCTTGCTGATAAAGAAAAAATCAGTGTAAATAAAGATAATTTTAATCAAGTAATGGATAGCTTAGATTTGAAATTGGATTTCTCGGTAGAGAACAAAATCAATCCCGACGGCGGCGATTTAAAAGTGAATTTAAAATTCAAGGATATGAAATCCTTTGAACCACAAGAAGTTGTAAAACAAGTTCCTGAGCTCAGCAAATTGCTAGGCGCACGTAACTTATTAAAGGACTTGCGATCGAACTTATTGGATAATCGTGAGTTCCGTAAGCGCTTAGAAGGTATTATCAAAGATAAAACCGCAATGGATGGAATTCTTGCAGAGCTTGAAAACGTGGTCCCTTCGGATGGTGGTAGTAAGGAGTAATTATGGCAGAACAAAAACAAAATCTCGAATATATTTTAGAAACCATGAACTTGGAGGCACCAACTGCCCCAGTTGATTTGGCCAGTTATCGCGATGCGGATTCGCTATTTGATCATAAAGCGAATGAACGTATTGGCGCGGCCCTACGCGTGTTTGTACAAAGTGTAGTGGAGAGCAGTAGCTCAGTTGATAAAATCGACAAAGCTTTACTCGATCAGCATATTGCTTTAATTGATGAAAAAATGTCTCGCCAGCTCGATGCCATTATGCATAGCGATCAATTTCAAAAATTGGAAAGCTCATGGCGCGGATTAAAGTTCTTAGTGGATCGCACTGATTTTCGTAAGAATGCAAAAATTGAAATGTTGGATGTCTCTAAAGATGCCGTACAACAAGATTTTGAAGACTCTCCAGAAACTATTCAGAGTGGTCTTTACAAGCATGTTTATACACAAGAATATGACACTCCAGGTGGCGAACCTATCGGGGCTATTATTTCTAATTATGAATTTAATTCGAAACCTCAAGATGTGGCTTTATTGCAAAATCTTTCCAAAATTGCTGCTTCGGCGCATTGCCCGTTCATCGGTGCGGCCAATAGTGAATTCTTTTTAAAGAAAGATATTCGTGATTTACCAGCCATTGAAGATTTGGCTAATTATATGGATCGTGCTGAATTCTTGAAATGGAAAGCTTTCCGTGAAAGTGAAAATGCACGTTATACTGGTTTAGTATTACCTCGTTTTCTTTTGCGCTTACCCTATAGCCAAGAAACGGCACCAATTAAAGAGTTTAATTATACCGAGCGAGTTACCGGCGATGAGCATGAAAAATATTGCTGGGGTAACGCTTCCTTTTCATTCGCGGCTAATATGATGCGCTCTTTCCAAGATAATGGCTGGTGTGTACAAATTCGCGGTCCTGAAAGTGGTGGTAAGGTTGAAGATTTACCCATTCACTTATATGATGTGGGTCGTGGCAATCAAATGAAAATTCCTACGGAAATTTTAATTCCTGAAACTCGGGAATTTGAATTTGCCAATCAAGGATTTATTCCCTTAAGCTTTTATAAAAATCGTAATTATGCTTGCTTTTTCTCGGCAAACTCTGCTCAGAAAGCTCAAGCGTATGATGATCCAGCGGTATCTGCCAATGCAAGAGTTAACTCTCGCTTGCCTTATATCATGCTTACTTCTCGTTTAGCACATTATCTCAAGGTGATTCAACGTGAAAATATTGGAGCCACTAAGAGCGCTGCGGTATTGGAAGCGGAGTTGAATACTTGGATCAAGAGTTTAGTAACGGAAATGAAAAATCCTAGTCCAGAATTAGCGGCTTTACGTCCATTAAGCGCTGCTAAGATTACGGTTTCTGAAAAGGCTGATAATCCTGGTTTCTTCTCAGTGGCTATGGCTGTACAACCGCATTTTCAAGTCGAAGGTATCGATGTGAACTTGCAACTTGTTTCACAAATGCCTAAGGGCAAAGGTTAAGCAAGAACTTTTAAAAAAGTTTCCCTTTATGTGACGGTGGTCACAGAAAGGGGCAAAAATAAATACGATATTATACTTCAAGGTGAGAGTAACACCGGACTTTAGAAAAGAACACCAAATTAAGGAGATATAAAATGGCTAGATCAGGATACCTCAAAATCGTTGGCACCAAATCGGGTGAAATTAAAGGCGCTGTAAAACAAAAAGGACATGAAGACACGATTGAAGTGCTTTCTATTTCCCATGATGTTTCTGTTCCTCGTGATGCACATACCGGCCAAGCAACTGGTCGTCGTATGCATAAGCCTATGATTATTTGTAAGGCTTTGGACAAAAGTTCCCCTTTATTATTTCATATGCTTTGCACCAATGAGACCATTAAAACGGCTGAAATTAAAATCAATCGCGTAAACCCAAAAGGTGGCGAAGAATTGTTTTTCACCTATCTTCTCGAAGGCGTGCATATCGTTAATATCGAAACGGATATGAAGAGCGTAAAAGACAAGAATTTTGAATATCTTCCTCACATGGAAAATATTTCTTTCACCTATTCAAAAATTACTTGGAGTATTGAAGAAGGTGGTATTATGGCATCTGACGATTGGGAAGATCGTACTCACGCCTAATTACTTGCGAAAGTATTAGTTAAGGGTCGGTTTATCACCGGCCCTTTTTTTATCTTTAATTTTATGGCAGCATCCCAACAATTCACGGGCGAAAGCCTTTTTGAAAAAATATCAGGTCAATACGTAGATGGCACAAAAACCGAAAGTGTTCCAGCTCGTGAGAGACGCATCAAAAGTATTGCAGAACATTTATGGCGAATGTTTAATACACGCCAAGGATCGGTTCCGCATCTTGATGATTATGGTTTACCGGATATTACGGAAGTGTACCGTAATTTACCCGATAGTTTATTGCAATTAGAAAAAAGTATTTTAAAGCTCACTAATAAATATGAACCGCGTTTAGAAAAAGTGGTGGTGCGTCCTATTCCCGTGGACCCTTTGGAATTTAGACTTTCCTTCGAATTAAGCGCCACTATAATAGGCGGAGAAAGAATTCGTCTTAAAACTAGTTTTGAATCATCGGGAAAAACCTCGGTATCGCCACAAAGCTCACGGGCTTAAGGTAAAGAAATAAAGGATTTCGCATGGCTGCTTTTGAACAATATTATGAAGAAGAACTACGCTATTTACAAGAAGGGGGCAAGGAGTTTTCTGAGGCGTTCCCAGAACGTGCACGTTACCTCAATATCCATGCAGTGGAAGATCGCGATCCTTATGTAGAGCGCTTATTTGAAGGTTTTGCTTTTTTATGTGCGCGTATTCGCCAAAAATTAGATGATGATTTTCCCGAGTTCACTCAAAATTTATTGGAAATGGTAGCCCCTTCTTTTTTACGCTGCATCCCTTCTTTTGCCATGCTACAATTTCAAGTTAAAGTGGGTGCACTTACTGGCGAAAAAAAAATTCCAAAGGGAACCCAAGTTTTGTCGCGTAGTGTGGGGCTGCAAAATGCGGTGTGTCGTTTTCAAACCACGCAGGACACTTTACTTTATCCCATTCAACTGGAAAACTTTGAACGCAATTATCATCCAGTTTATGGAGAAGGTTTTCAATTTCATTTTACGGTCGATCCTACGGCGGAAACTGAAACTTTATCCATAGCCGAATTACCCATGTACTTGCATGGCGAGCGACCTTTGGTTTATTTCCTTTATTATTTTCTCACGGCCCGAGTTAAAAAAACCATGATTGAATTTGAGGGTAAACAAATTGAATTAGGTGGACAGGAAACGATTTTAACGGGTGGGTTTTTGGAAACCGAAAATTTATGGCCGAATCCTGGAAATTCATTTGAAGGAAGCCGTTTATTACAAGAATTTTTTTGTTTCGAAGAAAAATTTCGCTATATCCGTTTTCAAGGTTTGGATAAATTATCTAAATTTCCAAAAGGACGTTTTTCGCTTTGCATTTATTTTGAAGAGCCTTTACCCGAAGGCAAAAGAATTAAAGTGGAAAACTTTAAATTGTATGCTGTGCCTTTGGTTAATTTATTTGAAACGCAAACCGAGCCGGTAAATTTAAATCATAAACATTTTGAATACTCATTAAGGCCAAGTAGTCAAAGAACTTTGGACGCTTATGAAGTAACCGAAGTGATAGGCATAGATAAGGTAACTGGAAAACGCCGCAACTATCAACGCTTTCAAGATTTTCGTCATGGTGTTTTTACGACGGGAGAAAAAGGTCGCGAGCCTTATTATCAAATTCGCCAAGAATTGCGTGGTGGAAAAAATTGGAGTACTTATATAGCCATTGGAAATACGGATGCAGTGACCGCATTGAGCGAAGAAGTTTTGTCGGTAACCATACTCGCCTCGGACTCGGGCTTACCGCGTGAGAGCATGCTGGAAGATAGCATAACCGTGCCCTCGGCGGATTTCCCCAATGTTTGTAGTTTCACGAATTTCACGCGTCCTACACCTCCTATTTATCCGCCTAAGGCTGATCATTATTTATGGTATGTGCTTTCGCATATGAATATGAATTATCGCTCTCTTTGTGAAAAGGGGAATTTGCGTGAAACCCTATCGCTTTACGATTGGACACATAGCCCCATCAATCGAAAAATATTAGAAGGCATTTTTGATGCGGAAGCCAAGAAAAAAGATTTTTTACAGGGCACACAATTAGTGCGAGGTACAGAAATCAATGTGCAAATTAAAGATGGAACTTTTGCCGAAACAGGTGAGCTTTTTATTTTTGCGCGCGTATTACTTTCATTTTTTACGCAATACACTTCCATTAACCATTTGGTCGCTTTACGATTGGAATGTGTGCCTTCGGGAAAAGTTCTAGCGCTGGATGCGCTGGAGGGAACATGTCACTCAATTTAGACAAGTTCTTTTTAAAAGAAGCGCAGGATCTCAATTTCTTTCAGGCTATTTATTTAACTGAGAGATTAAAGGCTCGACCAGGTCAAATCGGCACGGGTGATGATTTGCAAAGCGAGGCCATTCGCATAGAAGTCTCGAATTCTATTTCTTTTCCGGCCGCCGAAATTGCCAACCTTAAACTTCCTGCAAATTTTGAAGCACAAGCCGATGAATTAGAACTTAACAAAGCCATGAAACCTGGAGAAGGACATAATACTTTTCAGGAATGGCTAGATAGTCCAGAGGGTCCCTTGCGCATGGCGGTAACATTTATGGGACTGTATGGGGTATCCTCTCCGTTACCCTCTTATTTTGTCGATCCCATTACTTTGCATAAAAGAGAATATTTTGAATTAAAAAAATTCCTCGATATGTTTGGTCATCGCCTGCATTCATTATTTTATCGTTCTTGGAAAAAATATCGCCACTATGTGGAGTTCAAGGCCGATGGTTCCGATCCCTATACGCAGTGTTTATTAGCCTTAACTGGCCAATGGGTTTTGCCGCGCAAGTCAGATGGCTCCGAGGAAATTAAACCTGATTTACAAAGGTTACCTTACGGGCGGTTTTTGGGTCATCGCGTGCGGTCCGCGCAAAGCTTAAAGCAATTATTGCAAGATTATTTTGGTTTTCCTCGCGTGGAAGTTGTGCAATTTCGAGGGGTTTGGGTGGAGATACCTGCTAAAACTTATTTAGGGGTAACGCGTAATAAACTGGGCGAAACGGTACTCTTAGGGGAGAAAATGCGCGACGATGCTTCGCGTTTTGAAATTATCATTGGTCCTTTACCCCAAAATAAATTCACTCGTTTTGTGACTCACTCTTCAGAAGAGCGAAGTGAAATAGAGAAAAAAGTACGCGCTTTAATCGATGATTTTTTATTAGACTCTTTGGACTATCAAATTCGTATTCTTCTGGATACGGAGGGTATAGAATCTCCTAGCTTGGGAAACGTCGAAAGTAGATTGGGATGTACTTGGCTGGGTGAAAATGCTAGGGAAGCTATTTCAATTGCTTGTAACGCTTAATCAAGCTTTATTGGTGATGGATTGCATCACATAGTCTTTTTATTTACTATGCTATTTTTTTCGCGATATTGTTTGGGTGACATTCCCATGGCTTTGGTAAAGTAACGGGTGAAATGACTATGATCGTAATGACCCGTTTTCATTCCAATCCAAGCAATAGGTTGCTCATTCTCTCTTAAATATTGGCAAGCAGCTTGTACCCTCACGTTTTGAATATATTCAGTGGGGGTAACTTGAAAGTTCTTTTTAAAACGACGCTCAAATTGGCTTGTGGAAAGCGAAGATAAGGCGGCTAATTTCTTTAAGTTAATCGCTTCATGATAATTAGCCATGATATAATCAATGACTATCGACATTTCTTCAAAAGGTTTGAAGGAACTATTGGATTTTTTAATATCACGCGAAAAACCCACAAGGCCAATAATGGCGCCCGTCTCGTTATATAAGGGGATTTTGGTAGTGCAATACCAATTTATTTCACCCATGGTATTACGACTAATTTCAAGACGATTGATTATTGGTTCACCGGTAGTCATAATTTGTAAATCATCGCGCAAATAACTTTCCGCTAAATGTCGCGGGAAAAGTTCTAAATCAGTTTTCCCTAAAATTTCTTTTTCGTTTGCTAATCCCGAAAATTCGAGGAACATTTTATTTGCGGTGATAAATCGCCCCGCAGTGTCCTTTATAAAAAAATAAGTATCGGGAATATATTCGAATAATCCCATGGCGGTAGGTTGATTGGATATTTGTTTGAAAAAATCATCTCTTAAACTGATTCCATTCATTATTTTAATTTACCTGTGGAGAAGAGGATTTGATTTTTAGCTCACAGAGTTTCATTTGGGATCTAAGCACTATGCGCCATTTATTAATTCCTTGGTTTGGGATAGTACAGAAAATATTTATATGGGATCGCTTATCTACGGTGCCTGAAATAAAAAACGTAATGCCGAATGTTTTTTTTCCGAAAAATTAATTTTTCCATCTATAGTAAAGTTTGCTTTGGATAAAGATGTTTTTGCTTTTTGCTTTTGTGAGTGATATATGACTGAAGGAAAAAGTGGTTCACCGGATAAAATCCAAATATTACGAAAAAAAATAGGATTACTATGGTCTTGTAAAGAAATACTGGCGGTGCCTGCGGGTTCAGAGCGATAAATTTTAGCAAGGCGATGATTGTGAATTATTACCCCGTTCAAAAGTACCGTAACGTACGCGCTATCGGTTTTTTGTCCCGCAAGATTATACTTCGCAGCTTGATAATAAATATCATAAGTTTGCCAAGCTAAAGGTGGGAAAGACATGGGTAACAAAGCCGTGTTAATTAAATAGAGCGATCCACATTCATTGGCTGCCGTGTCTTTTCCAAAAGAATCGAGAATTTGTATTTCAAAGACACCTCCTTGATCGAAAATAAAAATTCCACTATTCCCTCGTTCTTGATCTCTTGCTTGAGGCTTAAAGGGTACACGAAATTCTCCATGTAAGGTGAAACTGGTGAAATGATCTTTGGTTTCGGTTCCACACATTAAAAAATGCCGCGCATCGATTTTGCCATTTACCCAAGCTTCCGTATTACTGCCATCAAAAAGGATTTTCGATCCGGTGGGAGCATTGGCATTTAAAGTAGGGCTTTGGCGAAAAATTTTTAACAAACGAATTTTTTCACCGAGATTATTTTGCCCTACTGCGGAATCTCCATTTATATTTAAGCTATAGCCTTGCCCACTTAGTACTACTTTATCATTAGTTAATATTCCACTGAGAGTTAATCGCGATCCGCCCGTCCATCCTGCGCCTGGTAATCCTCCATGGAAGATCACGCCTTGAAAACTTCCCAAGCCTAAGGCGACGATTTGCAGAGCAAAGGTTTCTTTTGAAGTATTTAAATGCGTCACCTGACCACTATATTCACCTTGAATTTTATAGTCGATGCCGGCTTGATCGGGTTCTAAAAAGACTTGAGCAGATAGTCGTGAAAGCAAAATTAGGATGAACAGAAAAGTGAAAATTATTTTTTGAAGTGGGTTGTTTAATAACATTTATCCCCGTTAATTTAATGATTGAATTATCCTGATGAAATCCCCATTATTATAATACAGCTTTTTGGCACTATTGAGGTGCGATATTGGTTATAATATTGCCACTATGTTTGAAATTTTAAGCATAAAGCCTATAAAGCCGTTAGCCCCAAAGCTTCGTTTAAATTTCCACTACGAAAGCCTTCCAAGTCCAATAATATTTTTTTGAACCCCAAGGATTTTAATAAGATCACAAATTCTTGAATGCTTTGAATATTATTCCACAAAGCCATTTGATTTAATGGAATCTCAATACGTGCGATATCCCCTTCATGGCGTAGGCGATAATTTTTAAATCCTTTTTCTCTTAACCAATTTTCGCCCTGCTCGATAGCGGATAGTTTTTCGCGAGTGACCTTACTTCCATACGGAATTCTACTACTTAAGCAAGGCATGGCCGGTTTATCATGGGTGGGCAAACCCCAAAGTTTAGAGAGTTGACGAATTTCCGCCTTGCTCAGTTTTGCTTCCGCAAGTGGAGCAATAGCTCCGTTTTCTAATGCGGCTTTTTGGCCGGGTCGGTAATCGCTTTGATCGTCTAAATTTCCACCATAAAGTAAAGTTGCCTGAGGATAGTTTTGTGCAAAACGCTTTAAATGCTTGTAGAGATCACTTTTACAGTGATAGCATCTTTCGGCAGTATTTTGCAAATATAGGTCGTTTGCAAATTCGGTAGAGTCGAAGGGCTGCCAATTTAAATCCAATAATTTCGTAAGCGAATTTGCCTCTAGGAGCTCGCGTTCTGGTAATGACGGACTAATAGCGGTGCAGGCTAAGACTTTTTCTTTACCGAGAATCATTCTGGCTATAGCGGATAGAAAAACTGAATCCACTCCACCGGAAAAGCCAATTATAACAAATTCAAATTCTTGCAACCTTTGGCAAAGCGCTTTATACTTATGTTGTAAAGATAACGGTATAGTCGGTTCTTGAAAAACAGATGAAATAGGTTTAAAGAAGTTTTGTTCTGTATATTCCATGCTTGGAATATATGTACTAAAATTCATATAATGAGAACTCGATTATTAGTCGTTTATTAGCAAGGGGATTAACTTTTTGGAAATGACAACAGAAATTAAAGCAACGCTTTTTTTTGCAGTACTTTTCGCCGTGGTTCTTTTACTTTTATATATGATAATCATTCGCACCATAGCTACTATGGAATTTGCCTTGGATAGAGTGGAAGAGTTACTTAAGAAGGAAGTATTTTTATCCAAAAAGTATTTAGAACAAACGGGCCGTTCACAGGAAAAAAGTGAAGGTTTGGCGAAAGATAGAGCTAAGCGAAATGAACTTTTACTCAATATTCCTTTTATGGAACGTTTGAGTAAGGAAAAGAAAAAAGAAGGTTCGAAATAATGACAAGAGGGAAATTGATTGTGTTTTCTGCTCCATCGGGAGCAGGGAAAAGTACATTAAAAGACCAATTGATGGTTCGATTCCCTGCATTGGGATACTCAATTTCCGCAACTACTCGTAAACCTAGAGTGGGTGAACACGAAGGTGTACACTATTTTTTTAAAACTCCTGAACAATTCCGTTCCATGATTGAACATGGGGAATTGGTGGAATACAACGAAGTACACGGTAACTTCTATGGTACTCCAAGACAAGCGGTGGATCAGGCTTTAGCAGAAGGTCGCAGCTTGATTTTTGATTTGGATGTGTATGGAAAAGCAAATTTCGATAAAATTTATCCCGAAGCAATTGGGATTTTTATTGTGCCTCCCAGCTTAGGTGAGCTTGAAAAGCGTTTGCGCATGCGTGGTACCGAGGATGATGAAACTTTGAAATTACGTCTCCTGAACGCTACGGCAGAATTGGAGTTTGGGAGAACGCGTGGGAAGTACGAATATACTGTGGTGAATGATGACTTAGGCATTGCTTTGATTGATTTGACAGGGATTTTGAAAAAGGAATTGAGATGATTTTTCCACTATCATCACATTAGTATTTGCTTAAATCGCTCAATCACTAAAGAAGTATTTTCAACATCCTCATAAGCATCCAGATGCTCTTTTATAGAGGCTATCATATTTGCCGAATCTATTTGGGGTAACCAAAAATCTCGCATAGCTTGCAAAACATCTTGCTTAGCGCTTTTCATTTCTGAGACAAGTTCAGCTCTTCCATTAATTAGTGCAATTATATCCTCAAAATCATGGCTAGCACGAAAATCATTTTTCCCTCGACTACGAAAGGCTTCGGTTTTTGTGGCTATATAATAAACTGGGTGGATGATGTTCACATTTATCCCATTTGGTAGTAGACGGGGCAAAGGATTTGCTACCGCATCCTTATACCAAATATTGGTAAACCCAAGAATCCCCTCTAGCGTTGGCATAATATCGAGAATTAAGGAGCCTTTTATCCATCTGCATATAATGGAAGGAATATTAGGATCGTTACAATAACCCGCGCTTCTAAGATGATCTTCGAGCTTATAATATTCAACTCTTGAAGCGACCTCAATGATGCAGTCTAAATCTTCCGTCGGCCTTGGTTTGCGGCCTGCGGAATCCGAAATAAGTATTTCGGTTACACCGCCACCCACAAAGACTAGTCGATCTAAAATACTAGGTAACGATTCTGCTACTGCTTGCAACCTTAATTCAATTTCAGTCATGCGGAAATGCCATTTATTTTTTTCGTAAGGAGATCGGAAGCTAAATTTCTTTCCCGAGCTCTTCCTTCACGTATTATATCCACCAATGAGAGTAAGACATAAAGTTCTTTATTTTCGGCTTTTTCTATGATGTCTGGAATAGATCGATAAAGAGGTTTTATTCCCACGCCTCGCACTTTACCATGTGCTGAAGGCCAAACTGGAACTTCATTCTCTTTCAATTTTGCAATTTCATCTTCTATTTTTGCACCTACCATACCGCTGGGAATTCCTCTGACCATGGAGCTCTTTTGTATAGGAAAAGCATATCGAACACCATGCTTTATAAATTCTTGAAGAGCAAAGGGGACGGCTTGTGGAGCTTGATTTTTAGAAGGCCCAATCAAAAGATGGGCTTGTATAGCACGTTTAATGGCTCCATTCACTTCGGAAAGACTCATTCCTAAGCTTTGGGCTAATTCCCGTTGATTCCATTTGATCTTTCCTTTGGTTAAGATCTTTATGGCTACTACTAAGTCTTGAGGTTTTAGTTCCATAGTTTTGTTTCTTGTTTGCGAACAGCGAACAATTATAATATACAATGACTTATGGAGGATTACAAGTGTTTTTTTTGGTGTAGTATTTAGGTTGGTTTGGGGTACAGAATTTAATTTATAGTGACCTGTTAAATAAATGGGGCAGTAAATCAAATTTAGAGGATTTTCATATTTCGGCTATTCCCAATTTGGGCTAGATAAATCTTCTTTTGTATGGGGTCTTATACAATCAAAGCAAATTCACTATTTTATTTGGCATTCCCAGTCCCCATGGCTCAGGTCAAAATGTTCGTTTTCTAACCATTAATCATGGGCGAAGAAACAGACAAAATGAAAAAGAAATATCATAATAGAGAAATAATAGTTCATCGTTTAAGCCAACCAGGCTC
>JAYTSD010000021.1:0-60384 GCA_043745805.1 Fibrobacteria bacterium | reverse complement strand
GTAGAATAGGTATAACTGAGATCGGGCCTTTCTAAAAAAGACTGTATCCAAAAATTGCCGGAGCGATGATCCTTTTTATAACTGGTGGTAAATCGTTTATCGAATTGAGTAGTTTGATAATACCGGGAACGTTGATTTTCAATATCCGCAAGGCTATCCGCAAGAGTGTTTCGGGTCCGCAGATTATCATGCCATAAATCATTTACAAAGTCTTGTAAGTCAGTGCCATGCAAATTCAAATCGGAAGTGGGTTTAGTAAAAGGTCGATTAATGCTACCCGAATATTGTATGGAAAGCGGTATATTCAAACCCCATACATCCGGAAAAAATTTATTGGCATATAAACTAGCGGTACCATTGTAATCCACCTTAGAAGCTGAATTGGCTGGCGTGGCTTTGGTTTCACTCATGGTGGTAAAACCTCCATTCCGATAAACTAGATTGCCCGATAAATTTATAAAATCCGCAAAGTCTAATTGCAAACTAGTACGCATACTACTTCCAATCGATTTGTCTACGCCTTCGAGGCGTAAATCATCCACCCATATTTCACCACTTTGTTTGCTTACGCCGGAGTCAACATAAACAACTAAACGCATCCAGTCGATGCGCGATAAAGTAGGGTTACCTACCACCGAAAGGGTGATAGAGGTATCGCCACGTCCTTCATGATAAGCATGATGAGAAACTTCCCTGCCGGTATAGGCGCGATACGCCGCCTCATTTTTTAAATTAGTAAGCTGATCGAGGCTTACATTGAAAGAATTTTTTAGCCATACTTTTTCATCGCTTCCTGGGGCAGCTACTCCATCCATGGGCAAACGTATTTCATAATAATCTTTGGATTCACGGTTACCTAAATCCTTTCCTAATCGTAACCCAAAAGTTACCTTGCCTTGGCCGCTAGCCGCGGTAACAAGATTGGGATGAATTTCCATACGAATACGGCTATATAAAGTTAAGTCTTTGGGATCATTGCCTAATAAACGAGTGGCATGCACCACTTCGCCTTCATGCAGATTTTCGTATTTCAATACAAGGGCCTTTTCGGCAATCGGTTCATTGGAGCGAGTGTCTTTTTCAATGATGGTATTGGGAGAGGGGATATAATTTCGATCTTCTTGTTTATTAATCACTTCTACTTTTAAAGCATTGCTATCAGGCGTAGCTGTGGGGACATAAAGGGCTGCACTATCGGGTAAATCACCATTGGTAAAGCGGTCGGCATTGATTTCATAACTGGTATTTCTACGACCTTCTTCCCAAGCATTGCCTACAATATTAATGCGTGCTAATAACAGTTCCGCCTTGGCGACGCGCTTGGGCAATTTTCCCATCCACAAACGCATAATTTTAACATTCTTTAAAACAGTTTCTTCACTTTCAATATTGGTGGGATCAATTTTTTTTCCGCCCCCATAAAGTGGAATGAGATATTTGCGCCAGCCATTTTGTAATTGCTCGCAATAAAATTTGGCTGAGCAAGCACTATCCAATGGCATAGCATAACGCATATAACGGTTACGAGAATCCAAATTACCGGAGCGATCTAAATCTTCCGTGTCATAAGAGGCTCCATCAGCGGCTTTATTATTGCCTTCAGTGCCATCCATCTCTGCGGTTGCGGGATCCGATTCTCCAGTAACAACTTTATTAGCATCAAAATTATCTTGCGCCGCATCTCCTCCCGTATTGGAATTGTCTTTTAAGGAATAGAAACAATTGGGAAGGCATTGCCAGTTTTTTGCAACCTCTCCTTCTGCATCGGTAACATTATCTAATCCCGCATCACGCGTATTTTTGATTTCGCCCGGTTTCAGTTCAGAATCCATATGCCCATTGGGGGCTTCTCCGTTAATGGATAAATCTTCGGAAATTTGGCCCATGTCCACATAGAGGTTACCCTCGCGTCCATTAACTACCACCTCCAAACTTCGCTTGCGGCTTTGATTGTAGCTGCTGGGAGAAAAACCACGCATGACGCCTCCCCAAGAATGGCCTTGTAGGTTGTCATTTGCGAGGAGACTGAGTTTCAATAAAGTTTGTTCGCGACTATTGGTAAGGGTATTTCCAGTGGATCCATAAATACGCGAATATTGTTCTTTTAGATTGGAATGCCAAATAAAACGACCTCGATGACGATAATCTAGGCTGTCATCAAAAATAAGAGCATCCTCCGAAGTGTTACCTGGAGGTGAGGATTGAAACCATGTGTAATAATTTAAAGGCATGCTACCCGATGAGTTTTGACTGCTTTCAAAATTATCTAAAAAGGCGGTTCCTTTGGTATTGGGATTATAGCGGCTTTGGGCAATTTCAAATTCAAAATTGGCTTTGGATTTGGCTTCGGTAGCTATAAAGGGAATTTTGTTAACCAATTTAGTCATCCATGCGGGACTTCCCGATAAGCGGGCGTTAAACCCCCAAAGCAATTGATTAAAGGGTTCTCGTCCAAGTTCTGGTTGCGTGGAAGTGGTGTTCTGGCTTTTGTAAAGTACGGTAGCACCCAAGATACTTTCTTCAGAGATATTATCCAGCTTATACTCAAATCGCGTTCCGAGCAAAACTTTATCTTGGATCTGAAAGGGAGGTGTGCATTCATAGCTTATATCAATTTTTGCATTTGGATCTTTGGCGCGCGGCGAGATTAAAGTGATTTGACCCGTTTCATATAAAACTTCATAATCCGCATCCTTGGTTAAAACGGTGGAGCCATTGATCGTTAGCTTTTCGGTTCCTGGAGTAATGTCTAAACATTGGGATCCATTTACGGATTGAGAATTTTCACGAACATCAAAAGAGGATTTTCTTTGTTTTCCTGTAATCAAAAATTTATGCGTACTATTTAAATTACTAATATCATCAATAGACTCGGTATAAATTTTCGTGTCCTTATTCACACGTCGCATAGGTGTAAAGCAATTGCCCAAATCACCATCTTTCGCGACTTTACTTTTACAAGGCAAAATCAATAAACCTTGATCAAAGTTGAAAACTTGTTCGTTTTCAAAATCAAGTTTGTTGCTTTCAACTTTTTGTAATCCTAGAGTGCGCGTGAAATTAATGGTATCGCCAGGGTTACTCTCCCGGCTATCATTGTCACGAACCTCTAATTGAAAATTATCTCTATCTTGTTTGGCAACTTTGCCAATATTGTAAACATTCATCCACAGCAGTTTTTCGAGATTTGCATCCCCTGCCCCATTACGACTATGGATTAAAATGAGTGATTTTTTGTCGCGTCCTTTACCCGCAGCCATCAAAAAATCATTAGTCCAACGTACGGCATAAGAGGTACTTCTTTGCCCTTGAAAAATGGAAAGCATGCGTAAGGCTTCATCATAAACGAATTCATCGTTTACTTTTAAAGACTTCCAGCGTCCGTATTCCGTGATTCCCGTTTGATTCCCAGATGAGTCATAGAGATAGGCCGTTGCTGAATCGTGAGAATCTTTTACATCTTCATTACTGGTTAATAATTGAAAAACCTCCACTTCACGTCGACCTTGACCAGCACTGATATATTTTGGTGTTCCCACGCCTTCAATCTGATCGGCATAATCTTTTCGATCGGACAATTTAAGGAAAAAATGTTTGTGCAAATCAATCGCTTTGTCTTCAATAGTAAACGTTCGCGCTTCAGTCCCTGTGCCGAGCGTTTGCCTTTCTTGCGAGCCGCCTTCCTGAGAGGCAATAGTGGTTACTTCTAATCCTCCAAAACGCATGCGCATTTTTAAACCAAAAATACCTTTATGCGTTTCGGTGTAACCGGTAAGTGACGTACCCGTCAAGGTTAAAGACGTGTTTCCCGCTTCAATTTCTTGAATGATTTCGTCTTCTAACTCCGCCCCTTCGCCTTTATAACTGATTTTTAATTGGTCTTTAAGATTGGTGCCAAAGCCTTCTTCACTATTGATTTCCACATTAATCAGTCGACCAATAGAACCTTTTACGGAAATGGCCGGTTGCTGATCCATATGCAAAGAGGGAAACCATCCGCTATTAATGGGCGATCCATTACCGGTAATACTTTTCCCTTCCACAACTAATTTATAGGAACCATTAATCCGTAACCTTGGGGCTTCAACGCCAATGCGACGCATCCAATCGGGAACCGTAACCGGCAAGGTAAGGTCGAATAATCCTCCCGTCGTAGCTTGGCCGGCATCTTCTTTGCCTACAAATTGATTGAGCCATAGTCGACGTAAAGCCAAATCATTCATGTCCATGGAATAAGAATTGAGCTCTTGATAATAGGCTTGAGAAAGAGTGATAGAATCTTTTTTGGAGGATTCGGTTCCGGCTTCACCGACCTTTAAATAGCTGACTATTTCCACGGAACGCTTATCGAAATTGACATTATGTTGGCGTTTAAGAAATTCGCTATTGATTTTTAAATACCCGCCGCTAGAACCAATGCCTTTTTGCGGTAATAAATTATCTAAAGGATGGGTTTGCTCTGGTACGGGTAAATAATCGGTACGTTCTTGATAAACGCCAAATGCGGCTCCAACGCATAGTAATAGGGGCCAAAGCCAAAGCTTAAATCGAAAGCGAAAACTTTTTCCCATCAACAATGCAATCTTTCTAATTCATCACAAAAAACAAAAACTTAGCATCCGTAAGAGAGAACATGGCTATTTTCGCTACAGATTTCTAATAAACAGAATATTATACGAAATTGAAAACCTTTCGGCCTGTTTGCTGAAGACATTGAGTAAATGTGGTTAAACCAGTCAAAGTCGCTTTTTTGTGCTCCTTGCCTTGCCCGAGGCGAAGTAAACTGCTAAGTTCGGGTGCTTCTCCAGGAAAGCTTGTGCAAAATGAATAAGGATCCCCAAAAAAAATTCGAACGCATCAATCGATGGAAATTTGGTCAAAATTTTTTAGTAGATGATCAGGTTATTCAACAAATCGCCGATGATGTACCTGCGAATTTAAAGGATTGGATTATTGAAATTGGTCCTGGTCAAGGGGCCATTACTAAGCGTTTGGCTAAAAAATCTCGTCAAGTCACCGCTTTGGAAATCGATTTAAAATGGGTGGAAAAGCTTAGAGCCAAACAGGATTGGGGCACCTTAGATATTATTCATACCGATGCCATCAAAGTGGATATCGACGCTTTATTGAAGAATAACCCTCTGCCAAATAAAAACAAGCCTTTTGTAGTGGGTAATCTCCCGTATAATAGAGCCGCACCGATTTTATTTCACTTCATTCCTTATATTCGTCAATTTCAAAGCATCTCAGTGATGGTGCAATATGAAGTGGCGAAAAGAATTTGTGCCAAGCCGCATAGTCGAGATTTTGGATTTCTCACTGTTTTTGTCCAGAACTATGCAAGCGCACGCTTAATGCAAAAAATTTCCCCGGAGGCCTTCAGACCTAAACCTAAAGTAATGTCGGCTACCGTTGAGCTATTGCCTTTAGATAAGCCTTTTATTCAAGATCCAGGCTTTCTCCCATTTGTGGAAAAAGCATTTTCTCAAAAGCGCAAAATGTTGATTAATTCTTTAAAGCCGTTTTACGCGAAGGAATTAACCGAAGCCGCTTTAGAGAAATTGAAAATACCCGAGACCTCTCGCGCCGAGGATTTAAGTGTCGAGCAATTCGCTATTTTATTTGGGATTTTGGGAAAAGAGCAAGCTCCGGAAAAATAATCTCCGGTTTAGCTTTTAGTTATAAGCTTGTGCTAAAGGAGCTTGAATATAGGCTCGCATAGCATTTTTTCTTTCCGTTTGTGAAGCCATTTGACCGCGGATTTCAGCGAGCTTGATTTGCATAGCCTTTAAAGTTCGGTTATCCGCCGCTTTCATTTTAAGTCCTAAATCGGCAATTAAAAAACGCTTTTCTTCTACTAAGGCTTTTTCATTGGCAGGAGTCAATGGAACACTTTCAAATTGCTGTAAAAGTTTTACCACTTCTTTGGAGGCAATGTCAGTTCGATGAAGAATTTTTTCACGTGCATCTAGCCAAAGCCCAGCTTGATCATCATCAGGGGTAATTTTTTGGCCATATTCAATCGCCAATTGGTAGAGCCCATAGAGTAAGTCAAGCTCTCCCACTAATTGTTTAGTAATGGGATGAATATCTCCTAATTTCATTAAGACACCATGGAAAATTGGGTGGGCGTATTTTCTTTAAGTAAATTTGCATCTTCACGGCGAATGGTTTCAATAGCCAAAGCCCAAGCTTCCCGTAAGGCACTCATCATTTCAACCACGTCACGAATAAATTGCGCAGATTTTACGCGTAAAGCTTCGGTTAAATGCCAGGAATAAAATTCATAAAGACTGAATAGATTTTTGGAAATTTCTCCGCCTTTTTCCATGTTTAAACTGCAACGCAATTCTGTGAGACCGTCTTGTGCGCGCCGCAAAGAGCTCATAGGTTTTGCGTCTTCATCCAAAGCCATTTCTTCCTCAGCTTTTTTTAACCACTTAATGCAATGGTCATATACCATCAAAACCAGCTTACCCTTATCTGCGGTGCTGATATTTGTGTTTTGGTAATTCTGATAACTATTTGCCATGTCTTTTCTCCCTCAATCAATTTTTATTTAATTTGTCCTGAAAAAGCCGAACTTTGGCTTTGCAATCTTGCAATCGCTTGTTCCATATTTGCGAACTGGGTGATTAATTTTTTTTTCGTATCGGCAACTCTTAATTCTAGAGTGGAAATTTTTTTATTGCTATCCTCAATTTGGGATTTGATTCCCTTAGTAGTGGAGGATACAAAGCCATTCACAAAGTCATTAATTTGCTTGCTGTATTTTGTGACTTGACCGGCTATACCACGGATAAAAGTGAATTGCCCTGTTCCGCTAGTTGTGGTAGCAGTTATAGCCAAGCCATTTGAATCACCAGTACTGGATGTGAGTACCGATTCAACTCTAGCAGCAGTGGCATAACTAATAGTTCCCTGGACTTTTGAGGTATCAAATTGATCGGTGGCGGGAGTGATATTATAAATACCAGTTTGGGTATCCTTGGTTGAAGTGCCATAGGCATGCAAAGGATTGGTAGAATACCCGCCCGTAACAAATAAACGTCTTACCCCTTCAAAGTCTGCGTCCATGGCACTATTAAAGGTGGTATCGTTTATGCTCATGGAGCCATCTTTTTGATTTGAAGTAATGCCGATGGCTGCAAAACTTGTGTATGTACTAAGACCCATATCCTTTAATTCCGAAATAGAATTAGTCATAATGCTTCGTAGTTGTGATTTTAATCCCAATATGGAAGAATCACCTGCAAAGGGTCCTTTGGTAAACGATCCTTGTTTATTGCTATTTAATTTTTGTAAGGGATCATTCTTAGTGGGGTCGGTAACATTGATTTTGCTTTTGCTATCGATAAAGATTAGGGTATTATTATAGCTATCTAAAAATTCTTGAATTTTCTTTTTAATGCCATCTTTGTCTCGATCGAGCGTGAGCTTAACGGTTTCCGTACTTACTTTAAGTAATTCAAAAGTAGTGCCCGTGACTAAGGTATTGTCTTTGTTACTCTGGGAGGAAACGGATAATCCGTTCATCATATAAAAGGCTTTTTTGCCTTCGGAAACCACATTTGAAAAATCATTTTTAACTTGGCCCGCACCTAAGCTAAGGGCAGAGCCTGATGCATCGGAATCCACAAAAGACAAATTCAAGGTTAAATCTTGCGTTTGCGTGCCTAGCAAGGATTTGATTACAATTTCACCGGAATTATTTAATGTTACGCTTGCGGAACCTGGACCACCAAAAGCCGTTTGCACCGCGGTCATTATTCCTTGCACATCGTCAGTTGCTGTGTTGGCAATGGTAAAATCCGTAACTGCGGCAGCAGTACCATCGGACTTTGTACCCGTAATGTGAATTTTGTCACCTACCGAAAGTGTGCTATTGCCACCAATGCTAGTAAAGAGGGTATTTAATTTGGTCGCAGCTACAGCCGCTCCACCCGCCGCTAATTTGAATTCGGTAGAAGAGCGTATAGCCTTGGTATTGCTAATAATTCCCAGCCCTGTTGGGCCGACGGTAGTTCCTGAAGTTGAAGTTAAAGTAAAGCCTTTGCTGCCCTCATCTACGCCGGTTAACATTAAGCGAAAATCATTATTTCCAAAATTCACAACAGATGCTGATGCCCCGGATCCCTTTGCGCGATTAATCTTTTTTGCAATATCGCTTAAAGTGTCCGTGGCCGCTAAATCAACGGACATGGTGGTGGTCGTGGGATCAGCGACCAAGGAGGCTGTTGATGCCGAGATGGTAAAACTTCCGGTAAGCCCTAAAGCTAAGGTTGTGGAAGCATAGGAATTGGATGCTACTTTATTTGTGGTGCCTAAGTTTAATACTTGCAAATCATAATTACCGGCCACAGCGCTGGTAGTTCCTGTGATTTTTGCAATGGTTTCGTCCGAGGAGGTACTTTTGAAAATGTTAAAGGAGTTTACATCATCAAGACTCGTAGCCTTATCATTAAATTCTTTTAGTTTGGTGCCCAAATCATTAAACGTGCTGAGTTTAACTTGATAGGCGCTCACCTTATTTTGTTCGGTGGTGACTCTTTGTTGTTCGAGTCCAACCAATCCATCAATAATGTGATTCGTATCCAAGCCTGAGGCTAGTCCGCCTACTGAAAGATTATTTGCTCCACCTATAGTACTCATTTTGCCTACAATTCGGGTTTACTAGGTTTATCGACACTTGCATGGCAATTCTTTAAAGTTTTCCCGAAGCGTTTTTTGGAGATTTAAACCACTAAAATGAGCTGATTTAGCAGTCTAAAGGTTTTTTTTTAAAAGTTATAGTTTCCCTTGACGAATATCTTTAACTTTATTAAAAAATGCTTGCTTTTGATCTGGTTAAGAGTGTATATTGCATTTTATGTTACGACGAATAACTTTTCCCTCTCATTCTTTTAATGGGCCGAAAAAAGGGGAAATAAAGCGAGTTTATTCCAGAAATTGGGATGACTTGCATTCAATCAACCAGGACACCAAGCAAAGGATAACGAATGACTTTTGATACGACCGATGAAACCCTAAAACGTTACTTGGAAGATATTCGAAAGACGAGTCCTATCGACCGTAAAGACGAACACCTCTTGTTCAAGTTATGTCGTGAAGGTAATCGTGCCGCTCGTGAAAAATTAGTTAGTGCAAATATGCGCTTTGTTCTCAAAGTAGCTCTGCAATATCGTGGATGCCCAATTCCTCTACCCGATTTGGTTAGCGAAGGCGCAATGGGCTTAATACGCGCCATTGAAAGTTTCGACCATTCTCGTGGTTTAAAATTTATTTCTTATGCCGTATGGTGGATTAAAGCTTATATCACCCGAGCAATTAATGAACAAGGTTCACTTATTCGTTTACCTGCCAATCAGCATTTGCGTGTACGCAAAGCTCTGAAAGAAAAATCTAAAGGTAAGGAATTAGGTGATGATATTCGTGAACTCATTCAATTGGGTGAAGCGGGTATTTCATTTGATGCTCCATTAAAAACGGATACCAAAACCACTTATCAAGAAGTTTTGCCTGATGATAAAGCGGTAAATCCTGAAGCTGAAGCCGAAATTCAAGCGGTAGAACATTTAGCTAAGGATTTATTGTCTGAATTACCAGAACGCGAAGCTCAAGTGATCAAAGGATTATTTGGAATCAATCACGAAGCGCCACAAACTTTGCGCGAAGTGGGTGAAACCTTAAATATTTCTCATGAACGTGTACGTCAATTACGTGATCAAGCTTTACGTCGTATTCGCAAGAATAAGAATAAAGAAATTTTGCGTGAAAAATATGAAGGTTATTTACAAGCTCTTGGTGCTTAATTAGGCGCTTAAAAAAACCTTCTAGTAAATTCTAAAAATTAAAGTCCGGTTTTAAAGCCGGACTTTTTTGTTTTAGAGATTTTAAATAAGGATTTTTAATTAGGGTGCATATTTTCGCTTCAAATAATTTGCAAAATAGTGGCTTTGCATGGATTCACCCGTCGCTTTTTTCATTAATTCATCTCCGCTAAACTGCCGGCCATATTGATGAATATTAATTTTTAGCCATTCTTGAAGCGGGGAGAATTGTCCTTGGCGAATTTTATCGTTTAACCCCGAAATATTTTCTTGTACTTTATTAAAAAGTTGTGCAGCACATAGATTCCCCAAAGTGTAAGTGGGAAAATACCCAATTAAGCCACAGCTCCAATGCACATCCTGCATATATCCATTGCTGGGCGAATCGGGCGCAAAGCCAAAACTTTTTTGCATCCCTTCATTCCATGCCGCTTCCAAATCTGCAACTTGTAATTCACCATTGAATAAGGCAATCTCCAATTCGAAGCGCAAAATGATATGTAAGTTATAGGTTACCTCATCGGCTTCTACCCGAATTAAAGAAGGCTTTACGTGATTGATAATTTGCATTAAGCTTTGGGTATTCGAAAAACCATCACCTAATTCTTTTTGTAAAAGCGGTGCATAATATTCCCAAAACTCATGCGAGCGACCTACTTGATTTTCCCATAGGCGACTTTGGCTTTCATGAATACCTAAAGAAGTCGCTTCACCAAGTGGCGTTCCAAAGTTTTCGGTCCGAAAGCCTTGTTCATAAAGCCCATGGCCACCTTCATGCAAGGTGCTAAAAATGGAACTGAGAAAATTATCCTCAAAATAACGCGTGGTTAAGCGAACATCAGTTGGATAAACGCCTTCAGTAAAAGGATGTGCGCTTTCATCAAGCCTTCCGGCTTGTAAATCAAAACCCATATCACTAAGGATTTTAGCATTCACTTTTTTTTGTTTTTCGATAGGGTAACTTGTGAGCTTTGGCAAGGGCTTGGACGAGGCGCCAATAATTTTTTGTAAGAGGGGCACGATAGAATTTTTTAAATCGGCGAATAAAATTTTCAATTCTTCGGATTTTGCTCCCGGTTCATATTGGTTGAGCAAAGCATCATAAGCATGGTTTTCATAACCCAAACATTCCGCTTCTTGTTTGCGTAAAGCAAAAACTTTTTGCAACCAAGGATTAAAACTTTTAGTGTCGTTGAGTGGGCGGGCCTTGGCCCAAGCCATTTGCGAGAGCGAAGTGCTACGAGCCAATTCTTCGGTTAAAGATGCAGGTATTTTCACCGCTTTATCCCGATCCCGTTTTAACTCGCGCACCAAAGCAATTTGGCTTTCGGTTAAGCCTGAGTCTTGGGATGAATCCTCGAGTAAGTCGGCTAAACGTTTCGAACAATATTTTTCATGAATGATGGTTGACAGGGCACCTAAGGCTTGGGCTCGACCTTCTCCACCTGAAGGAGGCATTTTAGTTTCTTGGTCCCAAGCTAAGAGGGCGGTAGCGGAGCGGAGTGCGTATATTTCACGACTGGCCAAAAGGAGTTTAGCGATTGGATTTTTCATGCTGGCAGAAACCTTTGAAAAATAAACTTAGTGACGCACAATTTTTTTATTCCAAAACCAAAAAACCGCGACTTTAGATTCTTGTTTTAAATCCTGAACTTCGAAATAGGCCCAAGAGATTAAAGCCTTGAAGCATTTTATTTTTTCAGAAATCGACATAGGTACGCGTAAAATAGCTCCAAAATATTTTCGGAAATGTGTCCAAGTGGGTAACACTAAGCGCCCTTCATTTTTGGGGTCGTACCAAGAGGAAAGGCCAGACAAGTTGGGGTTTGCGGATGCCGAGGCTTGAGCGTGAACGCGTCGATAGAAAAGGGTTTCGGGTACAAAGTAATACTTTCCCATTAATGCCAATTCAGCGAGCATGGTCACGTCGGATGCGACAAATTTTGCAATTAACGGTGTGCAGCCGAGTTGTTCACGGCGGAACAATCCGAACATGGAATTGCAAAGTCCCAGCTCTCTTAAAAAATGCTGAAAGCGAATGGAGGGATAAGGCGAATCGATTTTTAAGAGATCATGATAGTCTGCTACCTTTTCGCCTTGTGCATCAATAATGACGGTGCCCCCAAAACAAAGTACTACATCTTTTTGTGCCTCTAAAACGGTTATACATCTTTCTAAAAATACCGGAGAATGTAAATCATCATAAGCCACCCATTTAAAATAATAGCCCTGACCTAAGGCAAAAACTTTTTGAAAATTTCCCGCGGCACCTAAATTAGTGGACTGGCGAAAATATTTTATTCGAGGGTCTTTTTGCGCGTATTCATGAGAGATAGATTCCGTTTGGTCGGTGGAGCAATTGTCGGAGATTATGATTTCAAAGTCGGTAAAAGTTTGCGCTAATAAGGACTCTAAGCATGCGCGTAAATAAAGTTCTCCATTATAGACGGGTAACCCAAATGTTACAGATGGACTTTTCATGCGGTGGTCCATCGCTCTAAAAGCAGGCGACAGAAAAAAGCATCGGCGGTTTTATCCCAAGCTTGTCGACGTAATAACTCAAAACGATTTTGTTCGGTGGTATTGACTCCTACATTGGTTGTCACTGAACCTGCAAATTCGTGACGGTCTAAAATTAGTTTACTCATTTCATTATAATCTCCCCGACGACCATTGGGGTAAGCAAATAGCGGAACAGGTTTCCCCAGCTGTTGCGAGATTATTTTTTGTGAGCCCACAATTTCATTTTCCATGTCTCGTTCATTCAGTGTTGATAAAATAGGATGGCTTTGCGTATGCGCACCAAAACTAATACCTTGCTGATCCATTATTTTTACTTCATCCCAATTTAACATCAAGCGCTCATTAGTACCTTCAGTAAAACCTAACAGTTTTTCAACTTGCGCAATATGCATATCGCGGGATTCTGGTTGAAATTGTTTTAACCATTCTAAAAGAGTAAAGGCGGCGTGCGCTTTTAGTTTGTCAGAATTTAAGGGGACGCTTAAAATTTTAGCAGGAGTATATGCAAATTGATTTAAGGTTGTTTTCTTAAAGGCATGTAAAATTTTATCGTGCCACGGTGTTTTTCCAGTACCAATAAAATCAGTCGCTAAAAAAATAGTAGCGGGTAAATTTAAATTGCGCAGTATAGGGAAAGCATGATCATAATTATCGCGATAACCATCGTCGAAAGTGATGCTCACCGCACCCGATTGCACGGGACTTTGAGACGATTTTTGGTTTTCAAATATTAATTGTTCTAACGGAATGACACGAAAATTTTTTTTGAGAATATTAAGTTGGGCATGAAACATTTCGGAAGTAACTGGCCCAATAGCTAATTCATCCAGCTTCGGTAAAACGCGATGGTAAATGATAATATGATTTTTGAGAGAAGAGCTTTTACTTAGGCGCGGAAAGGGTCGCAAGGAAAAGTGCGTTGTATCAACAAGTGCGGTGACCTTCCGACCTAATCCCGAGAGGCGAGTCGCACGACCAATTAAGTGAAAAGTTTTCTCTTTAATGGCCGCCAAGGGCATAGACTAATCTCGATTCGCAGAAGATTTTATGACAGGTAACATTCCGGTTTCTTTGGAAAAATGCAAGCCCGAAGCAGATACTTTTTTTTCCGATTTTCCTTGCGCATCAAAGAAAGCTTTTTTGGATAAATCGATTCGAGGCGCTTTGGTTTTTCCATGGTTTGATTTGGGTGAAATGGCGATAGGAGTAAGACTTGCAATGGCTACTCTTAATTCCCTTTTTGCCCCTACAGCGACATAACTAATTGCGGGTAATCCGGTAATGGGTGAAATGGCCATCGAAGCATATTCTCCGGCAATTGTGACGGAAGAGTCAATGGTGAAGGTTTTCCAATCACTTCCCTCTTTATAGGCAAGTTGTAATTTGGAACGCTCCGCTTTAACAGCATCACTTGATTGTACTTGAGCATAAGCCACAAAGGGGCGTTGGTCTTTGTCAAGAGCGAGAGAAATCATGGAAGAGAAAACCGTGTATCCAATCAAACTATCCACTTTTTCATAAGTCCACTGTCCGCCTAGCATACCATGGGCAAGGCGTAATATGTTTTTTGATTTTTGATTGAAGGCAATGTAATAAGCATTTCCGGTATCGTTGGCGATAGTATTGTGAAAACCTTGTGGATGATCGATACTTGCTGAATCTAAAAATTGATTTTTCCATTGGTTGTTTTCTTGATAGGCAACAACCAAATGTTCCTCACCATGACGAAAATAACTTATTACAGGTTTATCTTGCGCATCCACAGTCATAGCCGTCCATTTGCCATGAAAGCCACAATTTGGACAAATCACCGCGCTATCTTGCAGAATATTGCTAGAAGGCAAATAAACATACTTCAAAGATGACATATCATTACCATTATTGGTTACCGTACGAGGATAAGCCATATGTATACCGTCTTTGGAATCTATGGCCATTGCGAATTGATAGAAATCTACATAACGATGCGAGTCAATTAATTGACCATTCCACTTTGTTCCGTTGAAATAGGCATAACGAATTTTGGTATTATTATCATTTTGAGAAACAATATGGGCATTGCCTGCTTTGTCTAAAACCATGTCTACACGGGCATCAGAGCCCGCATTTGAATCCACTATAATAGGTTTATTCCAAATACTTCCATTCATCTCGGTATAGCGAATATCATAATGGCCACGAAAAGCCAATTTCAATTTGCCTTGAGCATCAAAACGTACTTTTGATTGGCCCCAGATTTCTCCAGAATTATCAATAGTGTAAATACCCCAGTAAAGTGGGGGTAACACTTGTTTTTTTGCATAGGTTGAGATGATAATGGTTAACATTAAGAGTACGGTTAATTTTTTTTTCATGAGGTCCTCAAACGAGTCTAGGCTAAATTAAGTTTAAGATTTTTGCTTTGCAAGTCTTATTGCAAGTTCCTGAGTTTGCTTATAGCGCGAAAAATTAGCAATGACTTCTCGCTTTGCGATGGGCAAATTGTCGCCACTTTCAATTTTATGTATCCAATTAATAAGGGCTTCGGCTATAATATTTGAATCAGCGGGCGAAACAATTTCGCCCGCTTGGTTTTCCAATATCATTTTTCCGGTTTCACCTGCAACAGTTGTAATCGCAAAAATGGGTTTACCAATTCGCATATATTCATAAAGCTTGGCGGGAATTTGAGCATCGCAACTAGGCCCTTGAAAAAGTAATAAAACATCAGCATTAGCCATTTGTTGTAAGGCCTCATTATAGGAAATAGGCGGCAATAATAAAACAACATCGGCGAGATCAAGTTTTTTCAGTTCAGCTATGTAAGTAGTATTGTTGCCAATCCCAATTAAATGCACACGCAGCTGTTCCTTTTTTAGAGAGCCTTTATCCAGAGTAAGTTTTATGGCTTTAAAAAATGGGACCGGATCTCGGTCCACTTGCTCTAGTAACCCAGCATGGATAAATGTCACTGGTGCCTTGGTTTGGCGAGGAATAGATTTAATATTTGTAAAATCAGCTTCATCAAATCCATTTAAAATCACCGACATTTTAGTCTTATCAAGCTGGGGGTAACGTCTATGAAATAGTGCCTCCATACCTGCTGTAGCGAGTATAGCATGCGAACAGTTTTGTATCGCTTTGGCCTCGATAATTTGCCTTGCTTTTAATGCACCAGAAGAAGCGGCAACATATTCATCCCACATGGGATCGCGAAAATCAGCTAACCAAGGTTTTCCAGTAATCTTTTTTAGTGCATAGGCAATGATATGTGCACTGGGAATAGGGTAGGTGGAAAAAATTATATCAATTTTATGTTTTTTAATTAAACGCCATCCGTCTAGAATAGCTGCGGGAATCCAAGTAGCATAGCGATCGGGAATACTGGTGAAGCTAAAATACTTCCCTTTCCACGATAAATGTTTTTGCGCGTCTAAGGCAAAACTACGATGTACAGGGACGGAGGCTGGAATTTGTTTTAAGAGTTGTGGATTGGTTTGTCCATAAGCTCTAGGATGCACGGTAAGAACAATAGGATCGTAACCAAATTCAGGAAGGTAACGTGTAAATTTTAAAGTGCGCAAATAGCCGCTACTCCCTTGAATGGGAGGGAAATGAAAAGCAATGATTAATACACGAGGCATTATTTATCTATGCTTAAGTGTTCGTATTTTGGGAAAATCTTTTCCAAATCCAAGAGTGATTCATCTTGCGTAAGGAAAAAACTTAGTACGGGATTCCAAATTTTAGTGAAATCGGCTTTGTATTCATCTCCACCATATCCAAAATCATAAGTGGTAAATCCATTGCGAATAGCATCCAGTACAGTATGCATAACTAAAAGTTTACCAGCTCTTAATTCTTCGGCTTCTAATCGTCTCCCACCAAAAAAATATTCTCTGCGTCCGGCAATATCAAAGCAAACATGGGCGGCAATACGCTTGCCTTCATGGCGAGCAAAGAACATGCGATACACACCTGCCTTTGCAGCCGCTAAAGATAGCTCTCGATGAAAAGCTAGAGTAACTTCGTTAACCGCTACTGAATCTGCGCCCCAACGTTGTTCATGTAAGTGTAAATAATCATTAATGTCCGCTTCGGTGATTTGTTCAGGCGCTAAGTTTTCAAAAGTCCCACCCATTTCTTCATATTTTTTCAAATAGCGGCGAAAATAATAGCGGCGACTAGAGCTTAAGCTTTGCAAATATTCATCCGGCGTTTTAGGCAAGGGTATAAAAGGATATTTGATTACATCTCCCGTAATGGCGAGAGAAATGTTTTCGCTGATTTCCAAAAGCTCAGGATTTCCATGGTAACGTTCCAGTAACGTAGCCACTTCTTTTTCTAAAGCAATTCGAGTTCCGGGAAAGCCGAGTAAAGCGGATCCTTGTTTTTCTAGCTTCGCGATTAAAGCGACTACGCTTGTGGTGTATTCATCCGCTTCACCAAGTTTTTCTTGTAGAGTTTGCAAAGCCTGCACCAGTTTATGCAAGGTCCAGGGGTATACGCCGCCGCGAAACCGATTCGCACCCCAGCCACCTTTCCATCCCTGTTGCAAATACTGGGCAAAAGCTTTTTGTAAAAATGCAGTATTGGGAGAGGCTTCGGGAATATGCCCCAAAAAAAGTAGACCTTTATTTTCGGCAATATAATCGGTAACCACATTTAACATAGCGGTTACGGTAGTTTCGCGATCAATAGGATGCGTAAATAAATCTTGATAAAAAATAATAACCGAGTCTGCACAAAAAGAGAGCATACGCAAGGGTTCGGCACGACCTTTGATTGTGAGTGAATTCCAGACAAGAGGCACATAACCACAAAGTCCATGGGTATTTTCGGCGATAACCCAAATGCGTTCTTCCAGCTGGTTTTTTAAGCCAAAAAAATTTCGACCCCTTTTGACACCGAAATCACTACCATCTTGATTATTAAAATGTTTCCACCAGATTTCCGAAAAAAAGGGCTGGTGAAAGGATAATGTGCTTTGTGTCGCTGCTTGTAACGAAGGTAACTGCACAAAATAAGTTTGCAGCTCTTTTTCGCTTTTTATAATACTGGCTTTCACCATCTTTTCACCACAACTTCATCATAAGGTGGTGAAAATCTAATTAATTAAAGCCAAAAAGTTATTTTGACCATATTCTCCGCACTTGATTTTTTTCGAATTTCTTTACAAATATACGGAGTTATTTTTTAGTTGCGCGAATGCCGGAATAAAACACTTCTCTACTGCATACCGAACAGAAAAGCGACATATCCATTTTGCGTCCTTGCAAATCGCGGCTTTCTTTTAATAAGGATAAATTGTTTTCCGGAATGCCAAAAACACTATTTATTAAAAAATTCTTTTCTTTTTTTGATTTAGACTTGATCGGCATTGTTTTGATAGGAACCCCTGCTTTAGGATTTAAACGCAGCACATATGCATTCTTGGCCATGCCATTGACTAATACAAAAACATTTAAGGAGGGAACGAAAGCAAAGCGACCATTGGTTCCATTACTCATTGCGGCGCCTGGGCCACTGTTATTCGTATTCGTAGACCAGATTTTTTTATCTACATCATAGATGTGGGCTGTGTTACCCCCACTCCAAGCTACAATATGGTTTTCGACGGCATCATAAGTTAAACCAGGACTGTCTGCATTTATAACTGCTGAGCCACCTGTACTTCCTAAAACTTGGTGCTTGTAGGTGGGATCATTTAAATCAATCATCCATTGTTGGCCACCACCTATCATAATAAATTTACGGTGTACGGGGTCGAGCACTCCGGTTAAATGGTAATCAATACCGCCTTCGGAAAGCAGTTTATAAGTATTCGTTTCATAGGTATAAGAAAAAAAACTTCCATCATCGTGCAAATAAACTTTTTTAGTGACCGGATCGTAAGCACTAATAATTCCCGGTGCAGCATTTATGCGATCTCCTTTGGGTTTCATAGCCTGCCATTTGAGGGTCTTAAAATCGAAGGTCCATGTTCCATTGGACATATATCCACAGTTTGCTAGAGAACCCCCTGCAACAAATAATTTGTCGAGATGAGAAATGAAGGTTAGCCCATTATAAGTATGTCTAGAATTGGGCTGTGTACCACCAGCTAAATCTTCGGGGCAGCCACTGGCCGGAGGTGCAGGGTCACTTAATCTTTTTATAGTTAACGTATTTAAGTCCACTGCGTATAATTCATTGCCGCTATAATCTTGATGACCGCCACCCCAAACTATTAATCGATTGCGAGTATCGTCTAAGGTCGCACTATTCCAAGCTGTAACAACAGCTTCACAATTTCCTTTATAATCATAACCATTCATGGTATCTGGACATACGGTATTTAATTTTGTGTTAGGTATTTCGCTCCAGCCGATAGTTGCAGACAGAGCCGAGAATGCGAATTGTATGTTGAAAATGAAAAAAGTGATGCTAATAAGGACTTTGGTATTTAACTGCATTTCAATCTCTTTGATCATGTCAATAAATATCTAAACCAATTATATGGTTTTAGTTTTTAATTGTAGACCATTTCATCTATTTTTTTCAAGTATTTTTTATTTTTATTTTTGTAGAATACATTATATTTGAAAATAAAATAAACACCAGTTTCATGGATTTAGAGCCTTAGTTTAAATAACGAAACCCTAATAGTTTTATCTAATATACGCCGTGGCGTAAAAAAAGCTGACGGTTTTTTGGAAACCTGAGGGAATTAGGAATTAAAAAATCAATGCAGAATAGGGAACCTAATTGAGGTTATTTGCTCTGATACGGGCTTTGTGATTGGTAATGGCTTGCCCGGAAAGCACCAAAAGGCAAGGGAAAATGGAAAGTACATAACGGGTAAATCCCACCATGATTAAGGCAATGAGAACAAGGTAGCTTAAGCAAGCAATCCCCAAAAGCAAGAGGCCCATTCGGTTTCCTCGACCAATAATAATTCCAAGAATACCCAAACAAAGTAATAACCAAGGTGGTTGATAAAGAATCCCTCGCTCCATACGGAGAATAAAAAATGGAATGGGCTGCGAAATAATTTTTCCCAAAAGCGATTCAGAACCATATTCCTCGCATTTTAAAAGTAGGCGCTTCAATTCATTTTGAAAGGAAAAAATAAATTGTTGTGGATGGGTATAAGCCCAAGCGAAAAAGCGCTGACACAGTATTTTATCGGCATGTAAAATTTCGGGAAGGGTTTGACTTCCCAATGCTCTTTCTACCTGATGGGGAATAGCATTAACGGTCCAAGATAATTGTTCATGATAATTCGTTTTCCACGGCTCGGTTTTTTCGCGAATACTAGGCAACAACCCTTCTACAAATTTCCATTCCGAAGAATTTACATCCGCCAAAGCATATTGTGTTTGATGCGTATAAAGGGAAACTCCTAAAGCTATGGATCTTTTGCAAATACCATAATGCCAATAATTTATAATAGCACCTGATGAAGCTAAAGCCATTCCCAGTAGTAAAGAAACTAATATGCCTTTGATTTTTTGTTTACTCTGCACAATAGAAATCCATGCGACTCCTACAATTACTAATACTAAAGAAACATCTCCTACTTGACGCACCAAAGTGGTTAGGGCCGCAAAGAGGCAAAGCATAGTGAAGCGAATCCATGAGGGTTGCTGCAAGGTAAATAAAGTCAAATAAAAAAATCCGGTTAATAAAAAAGTGAATAAAGTGGTATCCAAAATACGCAGGGGTTCTTGTAGCCATAGGGAATTGGTTAGGAATAAAAATAATATGCAAGCGAGGGTTGGCATTCGCCATGCTAAAAGTTTCCCCATTCCTATAATGAATCCGCCTGTGGCCAGTTTAAGCAGGCATTGCATAAAAACGGCAACCTTCAAAGAAGTAAAGCAACCGAGAAAAAGCGGATATAATTTTGGTCGGTATAAAATAGAACGGAGATCGGTTTCCATTCCTTTACTTAAGAGATAAAATCCGTTGCTATCGGGATTTAATAGGGACGGAGTGCTAGCCCACCAAAGGCTTAATTGCAGTAGTGCGCCACCTAAAAAAATTAAAGTAAGACCCCAATGTATAAACCATTCCCATTTTCCCAGCCACTGAAATAAAATTCCTAAACAGGCTAGCGGTAATAATTGATAGATGAGGAAATATCCCATGGCCTGTGCATGCCTCGCGAACGGAGGCCTTTCCGTAGGTATTGTAAAATCGATGAGGAAGGGAATGCAAGCGCTTGGATAAATCACGATTTAAGCGTCTTATTTCACTTTTCCCGAGAAAGCCAAATCACAACAATGCGACAAGAGAAAACTATTCGACTTTTGTCTTCGCCATCCTTAGAATGGGGATAGGAGAACTACTATGGATACTGGATCAATTTCTTCTGTAAATGCCGTACAAAATGCCTTTGCGCAAAATGCCCAGCGCGGAGAACGAATTGCCCAAGGCGTGGAAGATCCAACCCTTGAAAAAGATATGGTGGAACTTTCTACCGATAAGAATCAAGTCGGCATGCAAATGCAAGTCATTAAAACCCGCGATAAAATGTTGGGCACTTTACTCGATATGTTGGGATAAAAATTTGTCTGCTTAGTGTGTAAAACATATCTTTTCTGATATGTTTATTGATTATTCTTCTCTTTCAGCAACCCTCCAAAAATTTTTGATGCGATATGGTTTCACGGCAGAATGTGAAATCACTTTAGCGGGCATAGCCGGTTCAAAGCGAGCGTATTATCGCCTTCGTGAAGGCATTAATACTTTCATTGTGCTGCAATCACCCGAAGATGATTTGGACTTTGGGCGTTTTTTACGTATCACGCAATTTTATCGCTTGATGAATTTTCCCGTGCCAAGTGTGTATTGCATTGATGATATTAGTCATCAGGTGATATTGGAAGACTTAGGTAATCAACGTTTATACGATTGGGCCAAAGCGCATTTTCCTGCGGTGGAAGAATTTTATCAAAAAACTATTACCGTGCTGATCGACATGCAAACGCGTTGTTTTGCTTTACATAAAGAATGTCCGGATATTAATTCGCGACTATTCGATAAACATGATTTGCTGTGGGAAACGCAATACTATACCACGCAGTATCTGGAAGGTTACCTCGAAAAGGTTTTTTCGGAAGACGAAAAAAAACACTTGCAGCAGGTTTTTGAGCAATTGGCCGATAAGGTGGAGGCGCAACCCAAATCCATTATGCATCGCGACTTTCAAAGTCAAAATATTATGCTTCAAGCCGATGGGCATGTACGCATTATTGATTATCAGGGTAGCCGCTTAGGTTCTATTTATTATGATTTAGCTTCTTTATTACTCGATCCCTATGTGTTATTAACCGATGAAATCATTGAAACCTTATTGCGCTTTTATCATGTGCATTCTTTGAACCCATTAACTTTTGCGGCCATGCAGCAGCAATTTTATTTGGCTGCGGCGCAAAGGATTATGCAGGCTTTGGGAGCCTATTGCTTTTTAAGTCGCGTGAAGGGGATAGCGCAGTTCGCGGACTATATTGAACCAGGGGAAAAACGCTTACGGTGGGTGGTGGCGCATTGTGAGTGGGTGGATTTAAAAGCGATTCTTCCTTAATTATTACGAAAACAAAGACACATTTTCCTATTTTAATGACTTTCTCAGGAGCCTAATATGCAAGATAATTGGATGTCATTTTGGAAGGGGAACGGAAAATGGTTCGGACTAATCATTTTTTTTGGATTGCTTCCTTTTTTATCCATATTATTTTCCCATGAGATATTGTTCGCTTCCGATCAACTAGGTTCGGCTTCTTGGTCAGTTTATTTTGACGCTTGGCGTCATGGCGATATTCCTTTTTGGAACCCTTATCATTTGGGTGGCATGCCCATTTTTGATGCATCACCCGCGGATGGCTCTTATCCATTTTTTATTCTTCTAGGAATTTTGCTTTCTCCAGAAAAAGTAGTGCAATACGGTTTTATCTTGCATGTTTTGATTGCAGGCTGCGCAGCGTTTTTATTGGTAAGAAAAATATTCAATTTAAGTGGGTTACTTAGTTTTGCCCTCGCCTTAGCCTATATGCTTAATACCAATTTTATTTCGCATATCCATGCGGGCCATACGGGAAAATTTCATATCATGGCTTGGTTGCCGCTTTCTTTATTTTTTCTAATTCGAAGTTTGCAAAAAGAAGGAAAATGGTTTCACCTTTTAGGTCTCAGCCTTACAATTACGCTATTCATTTTAACCTCTCATTTACAATTCACCTATTATGTCCTGATGGGCTATTTTTTATTTTGGTGTTTTAAAATCGGCATTAGTTTTAAAGAAAAAGATTATGGTCGTTCATTCACTTTAGTCTTAAAATTTTGGATACCCATTTTGCTTGGGGTTGGTTTGGCTTTTCCTTTATTTTATCCTCCCACACAGTACAACAAATTATTCTCCGTACGCGGGCAAGGCGAAAGGACAACTTATGAGCATGCCACCTCGTGGTCTATGCATCCGGAAGAAGTTGCCTCCTTAATAGTTCCAGAATTTTCAGGATTTGATGTGAAAGGTGAAAAAAAATATTGGGGACAAAATCCTTTCAAGCTTAATTCCGAATATCCAGGTTTAGCCGTTTTGTTTTTGGGTGCGTTTGGCTTATTTGCTTTCCGTAGCAGGTGGTTTTATTTTTGGGCAGGCCTTGGCTTATTAAGCATTATATTTGGTCTTGGCGCGCATACGTTTTTCTTTAGGCTTTTTTATGATTTCATTCCGGGTATTAAAAATTTCCGTGCACCCAGTATGATTTTATTTTGGTTGGCAATCGCTTTGTTGATGATGAGCGCACAAACTTTAAGCCTACTTGAAAAAACCTTACTGGATATGTCGGAAGCTAAAAAGCAACAATGGACTAAAAAATTATTTCAATTTGGATTTGGTTTTAGTGGCCTCCTCATCTTAGGCGGCTTATCAGCTTCTGCTACTTATGGATTATGGAACTCTACTCTAGGCAGCACAAACTTCCCCAATATTAATGCCCAGCCCAGTAATTATTCGGATTTTTCAGTAGGGACCATTAAAAATGGTGTTTTGTTAGCGATTCTAGTTTTTGCCTTAGGGAAATGGGTATTACAAGGATCGAATTGGAACAAGTTTGGATTGGTTTTGGCTGCAATTGTTTTGGTAGATTTGTATTTAGTGGATAACAAATTCATCTATGGCATTGATTTTAATCGCATCTTTCCCAAAGAGCAAGCGGTGGAATATTTAAAAACCGATACAAGTAGCTTTCGGGTTTTCGGTGTGCCTGGTGCCTACGATCGCGGTTATATGCAGTATAACAAAATACAAACTGCGGATGATTGGGCGGATAATGAATACACTATCTATCGAGCGTATCGGGGAAACGATTATCAACAAAACCCCAATTTCTTTTTTGGCTTGCAGCAAAATCCTGATGGAACTGTAGGAGGGAGTAAATTTTTGGATATGTTAAATGTGAAGTACATTGCATTTCGTACCCAAAATGATCCAGGTATCAAATTGGCTCTAAATAAAACAGTTTTGCCGCGCGCCTATTTTGTGCATCAATGGGAAAATGCAGATGATAATGTGATTTTAGAAAAAATGAAAACGCCAGAGTTTGATCCTAAACGAAAAGTGTTGGTATCCTCTACAACTCCTACTCCATTTTCTGGTGCGGATTCAGATTCCACTTCAGCAATAATTAAGCGTAATTATGAAGGATTTTCTCGTCTTGATTATAATGTGAAAAATACCTCGTCGGGTTTATTAGTATTGTCCGAAATTTATTTTCCATTTTGGCAGGTAACGGTTAATGGAAAGCCTGTGACCTTGTTAAGGGTTAATTATGCCTTTAGAGGTGTGCTCTTGCCTGCTGGAGAAAATCATGTGGAAATGCATTATGTGAGTCCGTGGATTCATAAGAGTTTTTATATTAGTCTTGCAGCGTTATTGGGATTGGGAATATTTCTTTTTTTCTCACGTTATTTGCCAAAAGGCAAAGCTATTCTCGCAGTTTCAAAACCCTAATGAAGTTGCCCTTTTCCCCTAAAATTCCATGGGGAGCAGTACTTACCTTAGCAGGCGAGGTTGTATCCAGAGCATCAATCATTGTATTCCAATTTTTGATTGCTTATGGTTTAGGAGTTAAGCAATATGGTTCCCTGGGTGTTACCCTGGCTTCAGCTGCTGTATTAACCCCTTTAGCCGATTTGGGCGTCAACTCATTAGTATTGCGTTTTTTATCTAATAATCCTGATAAGAGTGCATATTCAAAATTATTGGCTCCCAAATTACTTGGTTTGATTTTATTCATTTGTGGATTGTTCTTTTGGCAATGGGCCTCCGGACGTCATGGAGAAAGTTTACCTGCCATGTGGTTGGCTGGCTTTTATTATGCCCTAAACTCATTCAATGAGTTTTTGCGTCAGACATTGCGCGCGCGCGAGGCCTCCGTTAAAGAATTTCGTTCTCGTTTGGCTTTTCCAATTTTAGTATTGATTAGCACTGCATTTTTTTGGCTAATAAAACCGGGCCTCATCGGAGCTTTAATAGCTTACACCATCCCACCGGCTGGCTTAACAGTTTTCTATTTAATCGCTTTACGTAATATGCATATACGGCTTACTCCGGAATGGTCTTTTCTGCCTAGCTTATGGAAGCAATATCGTTCGTTTCTAATTCAGTCTTTCATTTATATTTGGCTCATTTGTCTTTCGGTACGCTTAGAGTTATGGGTAATTGATACGCATCGCGGTCGTGAAGAAGTTGGACGTTACTTTGCAGCTTACATGATGGTTTTTGCCGGAACATTTTTTGGCCAAGCATTGTCAGCACATATGTATCCTAATCTTCATCGATTGGATAGAAGTTTACGAAATTTTTGGAGGGCTTTTGCAGCGCATGCGGGGTTGGCATTTTTTCTTTGGGGTGTAGTCCATATAGCTGGCCAAATAGTTTTTGCAAAAGTATATCCGCGTGCAGGATATGAGACGGGACTTTTGTTTATCCATGGTTTTGGATTATTGCTAGCAATGTCCACTTTAAATTATCTCTGGTTGTCGATTTTTATTGGTGCCGACAAACAGTGGATAGCTAGCGTTGCGCTTTTGGCTACCATGGGATTAAAATTTTTCTTAGGTAACTTGTGGGTTCCGGAGCAAGGTGGATTGGGGATGATACAGGCAAGTTATTGTTCGGAAATACCCGGAACCATCCTATTGGGTGTTCTGGCTTTTATTCTCTACCAAAGAAAAATTTTGATTCGCCAAGATCTAGGGTAATTTTTTAGCGATTAAACTCAGGTTAGGCGTACTATGTGGTACAGGTGTAATTTTCTCTAAAATTACACCCAGAATATTTAAAGCCAATCGCAGTGGTGCAAAATAAAATCCGCGAAATAAATGATTAATGGAGGTAAGGGTCAGACTAATGGCTGATCCATCATTGCGCATTTCCACCTCTTCAAGCCCAGTACGCTTCAGTAATTGACGCAAACCGTATTTTGTAAATCTCCAATAATCGTGGGGTTCTTCATGTAAAGGCCAATACATTGGTCCAGAAAGTAAAAGCAGGCCTCCTGGTTTGAGACAGCGGCTAATTTCCTGGACTAATTGTAAAGGATCAGACACATGCTCAATCACTTGTGTGCAGAGCACAAAATCAAATTGTTGATTATGAAAAGGTAAGAGTAGGCCATCCGCAACGAGAGTCGGGGAAGCATTGTCAGTATCTGGATTAACCCCAATCCAATGGCAGGACACAGGAATTAAAGGTTTGTAGGGTTGATGGCCGCAACCGATATCCAAAACATAAGGTTGCTCTTGTTTAAGCTTTAAGTTGGGAATAATATGTTTGCCTATGAGGGTTTGCATATTTGCCAATAAAGCAGATTGTGTAAGAAAGCCGGCCGAAAACCAGCTTTCTTGGATATTTTGTAATCTTGTATTTTTTTTCTGTCTGTTAAACATTGCAGATTAAGCTTAATAAAAAAAGCTTTGAAAAGGACTCGTTTAATGGGGGTTTTGATTGAAATTTCTTCCCTAGCAATATATCTTAACGGGCTCTTAGTTGGTTTTTCCAGCAAAAGCTGGCAATATCTAAGACAGATATTACAAGTTGACTTTTCGAGGTATTGCTTTGAAAAAATACCCTAAGGACAGCTATAAGGAGAAATTATAGTGAGTTTGTTAGCTAGCATTAAAAAAGTGTTTTACAAAATAATTCCCGTCGAGTCCCAACAATCAATCATTGATATTTGGCATGCGGGAAAAATGATTCCTTTGATTGTTATTGGGTTTAAAAGAGCGAGTAAACTAAAAGCCGGAAAATTATTAGAGGATACCGTTAATACGGAAACAACTATTACTAATCCCCTGCAACTTTATTTTAATGCGCATACCGAAGGTCCAGGAATATGGAAATGGCAGCATTATTTTGAAATTTATCATCATCACTTTTCCAAATTTATCGGGCAAGAAGTAAGAATATTGGAAATTGGAATTTATAGTGGTGGAAGCCTAGGGATGTGGAAAAGTTACTTTGGGCCTAAGTGTACAGTTTATGGAGTAGACATTGAACCTTCTTGCAAAAATTATGAATCCGATTCGGTTAAGGTGTTTATCGGAGATCAATCGGATAGAAACTTTTGGGAGCGTTTTCGAAAAGAAGCACCTCCCATTGACATTGTCGTCGATGATGGTGGGCATTTAACCCATCAACAGGTGATTACTTTCGAAGAAGTATTTCCTCACATGCGTCCAGGCGGTGTATTTTTATGCGAGGATTTGCAAGGACGTTATAATCCTTATCTTTCCTATATGCATGGCTTATCCTTGCATTTGCATCAGGATAAGCCTCAGACTAATAATGTGCAAAGTATGGTACACTCCGTTCATACTTATCCCTATGTATCAGTAGTGGAAAAGGTTAAAGTTCCAATACAAAAGCTTATTTCAAAACGCCATGGGACTCAATGGCAACCTTATCTAAGAGATAAGCCTTAGAAAATATATTTGTAATTGAAGTAGTATTTACCCTCACTAGATTTTTGCTTACATGAAAGTATTGATCGTTAATGACTTTAACTATGAAGCCGGTGGAGCAGAAACCTATGTTTTTGCGCTTATGGATTTACTCAAATCCAAAGGTCACACCGTTCGATTAGTGGGCGATAAGCCTCGTCTCATTCATTATTTTTCCAGAATTTTTAATCCTTGGTATTTATTCAAATTTGGTTGGATTAATCTTACCTGGAGGCCGGATGTCATACATATAAATAAATGCAATTTAGTGTATTCATTTGTTCCGGCATTAATGGGTAAAATTTTTGGAATTAATACACTTATCACTTTACATGATGTTGGGCTTTTTTGTCCAGATGGTTTTGGCGTAAGAGGTAATGGCTGTGCTTGCGAAAAATTTTTAGATCGGCATTGCTTTAATAGCAAATGTTTTCGTAGCACTTCTCCTTATTTGGATTTTCAAAGACGGATGAATTTTATTCGGAACATGATCATTCTTCCTATTCATCGTTATTCCATTAATCATTTTCTTTGTTGCTCACGATTTTTGATGGTTTGGACAGCAAAATACTATCCGAATAAAACGCGCCATATGCCAAATTTTATTGAAATGCCAAAAACATTACCCTCGCAAAAAGAGATAAACTTCGAACCCTTAAAAATATTTTTTGCAGGCCGATTAGTTTTGGAAAAAGGGTTACAGTTCGTGATTCCTGCCTTAAAAGGAATGCCTGTTGAATTGATTATTGCCGGTGGAGGAGTTTATCAAAGTCAATTGGAAGCTTTGGCTAAAACTCATGGAGTAGTGAATCAAATCCGTTGGTTAGGTAAAGTGCCAAATGAGCGAGTAGGTACTTTGATTCGCGAATCGGATTTTTGCATTTTGCCGAGTATCTGGATGGAAAATCTTCCCATGTTTGCTTTGGAAGCCATGAAATGCGGAAGAGCTTTAATTGGCTCGGATATTGGTGGTTTGCCTGATTTGATAGAGCATGAAGGCAATGGGTTTTTAGTAGAGAAAAGTAACCCTGCGGCGATAAAAAAAGTTTTTGCGCAAGTATTAGAAAATAGAGCTTGTATAAGTAAAATGGGTCAAGCTTCGTATGCAAAACTGGAAAAAGATTTTGGTGCTGAAAGTCATTATTCGAAATTAATGAAGTTGTATCAGAGTAGATAAACCACAATATACTTTTCGCACATATTTTATTTCTGATAATTTCAAACATTTCATTAAAAAATGATTGAATGATTTGTTTTATGAATCTATTTTCAATTAAGCATTTGCGAAAAAAAATATCGGATAAAATTTTTATTCGAAATATCAGGTAGGGTGATGAATCTCCTCCGAAATATTTTTGATTTTTGTCGTGCGTGTAATTAACAATTAATAAAGGATAAAAAATGTTAAAGTTTTTAGTAAAAGGTAGCATCGCGTCATTATTTCTTATTAGCATGGGCATGTCCCAAGCCCCAGTTTGGAGCGATCCGACTCCAATTAATGATATTCAAGTTTATGCAGGTGATGGTACTTCAACAAGACCACCAGTTGTAAAAGTTGGAATTGCCGGAACAGGCTATGCTTGGAAATTAAATGATACAAAAGGAAATTTAATGTATCAGGCTGCACTTACCGCATTTGCTAAAGGCGCAAGCGTTAGAATTTGGAGCGATCCTTGCACACCTTGCACATATTTGAACAGTACGCTTCAAGCGATTTATTTTCAAAATCCAATCGGCACTTGGCAATCCGCAAATACTCGCAAAGGATTTGATATTATTATTCAAAATGGAAACGCTATGTAATTTGTATTTGGTTTTGTATTCGCATTCAAAACTAATTGCTTAAAGTGATATAATGAAATCGGGAAAGTGTTAAACATAATCCTGATTTCTTTCAACAAGACGTTTTTTATGGGAAAGTTTCCTAGCCTTTTCTTCCTCGCAATATATGTTTACTATTCATTCCATGAACATAGCTTATAACGTCAAAATTATTGATTCGATAATCACTCGACTTTTAACCTAAAGCAAAGCTCTTAGCTCATGTCCTTCGTATCCTTCCAGTTCGCGGTTTTTTTCGTTGTCGTTAGTTTGGCCTATCAGGCCTTGCCGCATCGCTTTCGTTGGATATGGTTAATAGTGGCCAGCTGCTGGTTTTATATGGCATTAATTCCAGCCTATATTCTGATTTTATTCGCATTGATTGCTATAGACTATAGAGCCGGTATTTGGCTCGAAAAAGCCCAAGATCAAAATAAAAAGCGATGGATATTGATTGGAAGTTTGGCCGCAAATTTGGGTATGCTGGCTACGTTCAAATATTTGAATTTTTTTCTGGGTAATATTTCAGATGCTATGGGAGCCTTTGGTATGGGCTCAATTGCTTGGCGCTTTCCTTTGTTGCTTCCCATTGGTTTGTCTTTCCACACTTTTCAATCTATGGCTTATACCGTTGAAGTTTATCAAGGTCACCGAAAGGCCGAACGCCATATTGGGATTTATTCCTTGTATGTGTTGTTTTACCCGCAAATGGTGGCGGGTCCTATTGAAAGACCGCAAAACCTCTTGGATCAATTTCATAAAAAAACTGTTTTTAATGCCAGTGAATTTATCGCCGGCTTACAACTGATGCTTTGGGGATTTGCCAAAAAAGTATTAGTTGCGGATAGACTTTCTACGGTAGTGGAAAAGGCTTATGCGGATCCGGGCCATCAATCCAGTTGGATGCTTTTATTGGCCACGGTTTTTTTTGGTTTTCAGATCTATTGTGATTTTTCCGGCTACACGGATATCGCTCGCGGCATTGCACGGACTATGGGCTATAAGCTTATGTTGAATTTTAATCATCCTTATAGCAGTCGTAGTCCAATGGAGTTTTGGCATCGCTGGCATATATCGTTGTCTACTTGGTTTCGCGACTATCTCTACTTTCCTTTAGGGGGTAGCAAGGGTGGTTTTTTAAAAACGAGCAGAAATATTATGCTGGTATTTTTGCTTTCGGGTTTATGGCATGGAGCGAATTGGACCTTTTTGGTTTGGGGTGGCTTACATGGAATTTATATAGTAACACAACGGTTACTTATGCAAACCCTAGGCAAAACCTCTGCATGGTTGAATATGGCCACTAAACCTCTGATACAAATAGGCATGGTTATCTCTACCTTTGTATTAATGGACTTTGCGTGGATATTTTTTCGCGCCACCGACATGCATGCGGCTCTTAGCGTGATTCATGGAATATTTTCTGGCTATAATTTATCACAACTGGGTTTGGCCTTTTCGGAAACCAATGTAAGAATAGGCATTGCGCTTATAATAGGCCTAGAAGTGTTACAGTATTTGCATCGCAAGCGCTCTATGTTAATTCGTTTAGAAGCTTTACCGTTAGCTTTATCTTGGGCTTTATGGTATGTATTAATAGTGGCACTCATCGTCTTTGGAAAGTTTGGCAATGAAGAATTCCTCTACTTCCGGTTTTAAGCAAAAGACTTTAATTTTAAAAAGCTCGATTTTTATCATCGGGTTTTTTATCATCGTGCTGGGTCTAAATTCCTTAGGAAAATCTAAAAACGAAAACCCCGATATATGGTATGGACCCGTTATAGATTATATGCATAATGGTGGTCGTTTTAATTATCTATTCTTAGGCACATCGAGAACTCGTGCAGCAATTAAAGCCGAAGTTTTCGATGAAATAATGCAGCAAGTTTATAAAACGCCCACGCTTACTATTAATTTGGGAATGGGTTGGTGCAGAATGTCGGAGCATTATTTTGGCATTCGGCATTTGTTAGAAACTAATCCAAATATTTTGCGTGGTGTTGTGGTTTTTATAGAAGCCCCTTCCGATGTACCAGAATACTCAACTTGGAAAAGTGATTGGATTGTTGCCGACCGAACCGACTTATTAACGGCTAATATTCATACAAGTGATCTTTTTAAATTATGGCGAGAATCCACAACAGAAACTAGTATGAAATTTGTGATTACGGCTAATTTAATCGCACCTTTTATGGAAAACATTCCTCGCTTACGACAAAATGCTTTGCCTAAATTAGACACTATTTTGCAAACTATTTTTAGCCCACTAATCAAGTTGGCCCCGAAAGAAAAAGATTTAATAGGATTTGATTTGACGACGGAGGGTGGAATTCGTGCGGATGCTAAAGGTGTTGAAACCGCTCGTGATATCGCTATACGCATTGCGCATGAAGAAACGGTAAAGCAAGATCCTTGGGATAATTTTGACAATACCATAGTGGCCGAAATTTTTCAAATGGTGAAAAAGGCAGGTGGCTACGTAGTCTTTCTAGGCATGCCACTGTCCAATGTGCAGCAGGTTCCTTATGATACACCTTTGCGTAAACAAGAACGACTGGGTTTTAAAAACACTTTAAAAAAATGGGATGCGGTTATGTTACATCCAGAATTTGCATATGACACGGCGGACTTTCCTGATCTTTGGCATTTACGTAAAACTCGTGCACCTGAATTTACTTATGCCGTTGCTAAAAATTATTTAGAGTTGCTACAACAAGCAGCAAGCAAAAAATAACTTCAGCTTATCTATTACTATGTGATTAAGCGCTAGCCTTACTTAAAGCCACCATGCGCGCTTCCACCATTTCGCAAAAAATATGACCTAAGAGAATATGTCCTTCTTGAATGCGAGGCGTATCATCCGAAGGCACACAAATGCATAAGTCGCATACTTCTTTTAGCTTGCCACCTTTGGATCCAGTAAATCCAACCGTAAAGGCACCTTTTTGTTTGGCCAATTCAATCGCTAAAACCACATTTTTAGAATTGCCGCTGGTGGATAAACCAATCACTACATCATGGGGACGAACAAACGCTTCAATTTGTTTTTCATAGATTTTTTCATAACTATAATCATTGCCAACGGCTGTGATTACTGAAGTATTGGTATGCAGAGCTTGGGCGGCTAATCCGGGCCTTTCCAGATAAAAACGACTGACTAATTCGGCTGCGAGATGTTGCGCATCGGCAGCGCTTCCCCCATTACCCATAAAATAGACTACACCATTATGCTGGCGATACATGTTTATAATGGTATCTGTGAGAGTAGCTATTTGTTGATGGATAATAGAGTTGCTCGCTAAGGCTTGCATGACCTTCACATTCTCTTCAATTTTACTCGCTACAAATTCCATAATTCTCCTTTTGCACTTAAGTATGCAGGCCCATATGCATTAAACTAATAAGAAACGATTTTCTTGCGCAGATTTTTCCTACTCAAATTTTACAGGCTTCAAAAAGAGTATGAAATTGTGCTGAACAAGCCGAAAGTGAAAAAAGCTTTTCCATATGCGCAAAAGTTTCTTCGGAAATTTCTAAAGGATGTTTTGCAAGTTCGGCCAAAATAACTTTTAAAGCCGCAATATTTTCGCTGGGAAATAAACAACCTCCGCCATAAGTTTTTTGGAAATCCTGAAAGAAAGGAACATCGGAAGCCAAATAGGGAATGCGATACATGCAGGTTTCATTCAGTACGCCGCTTTGTGAAATCCAACGATAAGGAAAAATCATTAAAGCCACATCGGCAAATAAGGAGGGTTTATCTTCATCCGCCACATAGCCGGAAAAATGAATAAAAGCTTGATACTCAAGAGCGACTTTGTTTTTAATACTCTGCAAATACTTTTCATCACCCGGCGCACATGCACCCATAATTTTTAAATCAGGAAGACTGCCTGCAGGTAAGCTTTGATAGGCATCTAGGAGTATATCAACACCCTTTTTATGGCTGACCATTCCATAAATACCCCAAAACTTTTTCTCGGCAATTAGGCGGCGCACTTGGGGAACTGGCAGAGGAATTATCTGCAATTTTTTAGTAGGGGCAATTTTTTGCATTTCGTGAAAATGTAAACCGGTATGAATCACATAAAAAAAACTTAAATCTACTATCCATTTTTCATAGGTGAAATACAGTTTTTTGAAAAAAGGTGAAAGATATTTTGCATAAGTATCTGGGGTTTCATGCGCTACTACAATGGGTTTGCGACCAAGTATGCGAAGTAAGGCTAAAAAGAAAATAATTCCTGGACCCGAAGCGGTAGGCGTATGTTGATGTAAAACAAAAATATTCTTGCGACTTATAAGGTAACGTAGAAGATACAGCCATTTGAAGCTATAGAAGAGTTTACTTTCCCAGAAATACATTTTTTCAGTTTTTACCGTATATCCTAATTTACGGTATTCCTCGATATAATCCCGAATATGCACACCGACAATTCCCGATTTTAATGGGTAAGGGGTTATAAGTATTAATTGAGTTGTTAAAGTAAGATTCATGGCTTATAAAGGTAAAATTTAAAGAGGATACAGGGAATTTTCCTTTATTCACCCATCTAAAGGGTTGCTTTTATGGAGTTCAAGAATTAACATTTATGGCTGCTAGCTTGTTAAATACCCTTGGAGAAGTCTATGGTCAATTCTGAAGAAGTATCAAAAGTCGAAAATATTTTTTTTAACAGAAGCATTTGGTTGTTTCTTTTTCTCCTGGTGGTCGTAATACCTAAATTCGCATTCTCTGTAACCCCAATTGATGGACTTTGGAAAGTTCATCAAATAAATAAGGATGGTACCAATTACTATGGGGATTTAACTATAAAGCAAACAGGATATTCGATCACTGGAATCGCCGAATGGGATAATCATACAAAATCTTCCATTGAAGGCGAGCTAGTAGGAGATAGCATTAAGTTTTTAGCCACTTTTAGCCCAAATTTAAAAGGGGAATACATCGCCATTTTGAACTCCTCAAAATTAAAAATGGTTAATGGTAAAACCCATAATATTTTAGTTTCCGACTCTGGAATTTGGACAGCTGAAAAAGTGGTTGTTGCAAAAAAATGTGTTGTCGATGGTTTTTGGGATGTACATCAAACCAATGCGAATGGACAATTGTATTATGGTGATCTCTATATCAATCAAATAGGTGATAAAATAAGTGGACAAGCTGATTGGGGTAATCATTCTCCCGGCACTTTAAAAGGAGTAGTTATTGGAGACAGTATAAACTTTTCTGTGGATTATGGCGGTGGCTTAATTGGAGTGTATTGGGCTTGGTTTGACTCAACTGGCAATAAATTGATTAGAGGTGTGAGTCATAATTATAGAGATAATGATTCTGCTGTTTGGGTAGCAGAAAAAACCAATCGGCCTACATTGGGTTCGGGGCTTTTGTCTAAAATTAATTTAGGGATGAAAACTCACTATGGGAAGCCAGGTGATACCATTATAGTGCCGATTTATTTGACCAATTTTGGAAACCTTTCATTAGCGGCCTGTCAGTTTTCTTTGATGTTTGACTCTAACAAAGTGAGTTTTATTTCCACAGAAAGTGATAGTGGCTTTGGCTCCAGTTGGTCCTCGCAATGGAATAAAGTTTCGAGTAATTGCACTAAAATTTCTTTGGGTGGTTTGATTAAACCTATACAGTATGGTGAAGGGGAATTGCTTCGTTGTAAATTTCAAATCAAAACGAATGCCTCGGCAGGTGATTTTTCTGATTTAATTCTCGACAGCATTAGGATGGATGAAAGACCTGAAATTTCGTTTTCAAAAACTCAAGGATACATACAAATCGGAAAGCCTCAAAAAATATTGGGTGATGTAGATGGCAATGGTTTAGTGGATCTTGAAGACGCAAAAAAAATATTTAAGCAGGTGGTTGGACTTGACACTTTAAAGTCCATTTCAAATCGTGATATTGAAGATGTGAGCGGGGACGGTCAGGTAACAAGTTATGATGCTTCATTAATCATGCAGCATTGTGCTGGATTATTGCCAATATTAAATCCGAATGCAAAAGGTCTAACTAAAAAGAGTGCCATTCTTGGGGCACTAAGCATAGAAGATCCCATTAGTTTGGGAAGTGGTGTTTATGAGTACCACTTGAAGGGATCTAATATTCAAGGATTAAAAGCTGGTGAATTTTCAGTGCAACTAGCGACTAATTTAATTTCTGTAGATTCAGTCTATTCTGGTTTGGGCGTCTGTAAAATTGAGAGAAAAGTTGAAAGTGATTCACTAAAAATTTCTCTGGCGACTGATGATGCGGTTGATCAGGCAGATACTTATTTGTGGATAGTCAGAGTTCATCAAAACGGGAACGCTTCCGCCTTGAAAATTAAATCAGCGTATTTGAATGAAGGCAAAATTCAGGGTAATTTCACTTCCCAAGCCCTAAAGCCTATAAGTGCTCAATCCATTTCACCCAAGAACTTAAACCAAAGTTTCGTACAGCTTCAAATTAAGGGTAGACAGATACAGTTGTTTTTGAGCCGTAACGAAAAGGTTACTTTACAAGCTTTTAATTCAAAAGGAGAATTGGTTTTTGCGAAAAGTCAGATTGCAGAAGGCACAACTATAACATGGGTATGTAATGAATTACCTGTCGGAGTTTATAACTATAGAATCAAACTGTCCAGTGGCGAAAACATTAAAGGCTTCTTTACTTTTATCCAGTAAAACATTAAGCAGTTATAATCTAGCCCGAAGGCTAGATTATAACTGCTTATAATATCCCGTTCAATAAACTCGCCAAACGCATGCCCGCAATTTTAAGTTGCGTTCGAACAACTTTTTCATTATCAAGCACATATCCTAAAGGTAATTCTTGGTTCCTCTTCAGGAAGTTCCCTTTAAACTGATAACAGGCACGAGCTTTAGCAAAAGACTCTTGCATCCACTCTTTAATATCACCTTGTTCCATTTGTTTAGCAAAGGCTTTATCTTGTGTTATTTCGTGATTCAATAATAGCGCTAAAGCCGCAGATGTTCTATGCCCTTGCTCAATGAGCACATAGTCCCAAACTTCGTGCAAATTATATTTATGCCTTTTCCATTTGATTAAAAACTCATTTCCACCATGATCATGGTTTTCACCTATATGTAAAGGTTGATGCATATCTCCTAAGAGATGAATAAGCCATTTAATGGCTTCGGCTTTTTCTTCCGAAGAGGCATTTTTGTTTTTAAGCATTTGGAGGGCATTTATACTAGCGGTATAAATATTGGGCGTTTCACATTTTGCAAGTTGTTGCGAAAAAGTTTTGCCGGTATTTATTTCCAAATTGATATAATGTGAGCTTTTGGATTCGGGCTGTACAGATTTAATTTCATCGGCCCAATTGGAAATTTTTGAAAGATCAAAATCAGAACCGAATAATAGGACCAATGACTTTTTCGCTTTGAGAGAAAGATGTTCTTGCGCGATATTGGCAATAACTTCATGGCCTATTTGCCCAAATCCGAAGCTGCGTGTGCATAGAATCAATAAAAAAATACAAGCTAAAAAATGGGGCAATGGACAATCTCCTAATGGCGAAAATATAACACCACAGAAGTAAGCTATGCTCTTTTAAATTTGTTTATGACATTGCGATTAATTGGGGGACTAGGGAGACAAAATCTCCCTAGTCATAATTGAATGGGCCGTATTACCCGCGCAACGGACACCACTCGAGAGATCCTAAATCTAAGCTCTCGCTTTAAAAAAGCAAGTGCTTTTTCTGTAAAAAGGCATTTCCTAACCTCCTTTACTAAATTTAATCAAATTAAACTCAGACTTAATTAAGGATAATCCAAAGAGTGAATGCAAAAGAACGAGTAGGCTTTGCCGCTGCCCAGTATGTGCAAACAGATATGATTGTTGGTTTGGGAACAGGATCAACATCCACTTTTTTTATTCAAGCTTTAGCGGCGCGACGGGCGCAAGAAGATTTAGTTTTTTCTGCTGTTTCAAGTTCTTTTTCCTCTACTATTTTAGCGCAGCAATTTGGCATTCCGTTATTGAGCTTGGATCAAATTTCAGAAATTGATCTTTATGCCGATGGTGCCGATGAGGTGGATTCCGGTAAAAATCTTTTAAAAGGGCGCGGTGGCGCGATGGTGAGAGAAAAACTATTGGCTTATGCGGCACAACAATTTTTGGTGATTGTGGATTCCGGAAAAATAGTTTCGCGCTTGGGAACAGCCTTTCCATTGCCGGTTGAAGCTTTAACAATGGCATGGCGTATTGTACAAAAGGGTTTACAAGATTTAGGTGGAATCTGTACGTTACGGGAAGCCGCCGGAAAAGATGGCCCCGTGGTTACCGATCAAGGGAATTTTATTTTGGATACAGTTTTTCCAGCCACCGTTAATTGGGTCGATTTAGATACGCCTATTATGCGTATTCCGGGTGTGGTAGGACACGGTTTGTTCACTGCTTTTACGGATAAATCCACTATACTTGTGGGTGATGATAAAGGCGTTTCGGTTTTATGATGCAAAAATTTTTGACAAACTTTCTTAAAGGATTATTGGTGTTGGTGCCACTAATGGTTACCACTTATGTCTTGTATTTTATTTTCATCAAAATTGATGGACTGCTCCATTTGCGTTGGCCAGGTTTAGGTTTTGTGATCACCATACTCTTTGTTTCTATAGTGGGTTTTTTAGCCTCCAACATTTTCTTCAAAAAATTTATGGAGTATATGGAAAGGGCGCTAACACGATTGCCTTTGGTGAAGATTCTTTATTTCTCTATTAAAGATTTGATTAATGCCTTTGTGGGGGAAAAGAAAAGTTTTAATCGTCCAGTAGTGGTTACCCTTATTCCCGAAGGGGGCATTAAGATATTGGGTTTTGTAACGCAAGAGAGTTTGGATTTTCCAGGCACAGAAAATTATGTCTCGGTTTATCTCCCACAATCCTATAATTATTCCGCCAATTTAATTTTGGTACCTCGCGATAGAATTACTCCTTTACCCGCCCAAGATAGTGCTAAAGTAATGACATTTATTATTTCCGGTGGGGTGTCTAAAGGTTCTTTAATCGGAGCACCATTAGTATGAGTAGTATTTATCTGTGGATAATGTTGGTGATGGGCTTGGTAAGCTATAGCTTTTCGCAGGTAACGAATTCTCCTAATATCACGGATTCCATTTCTCCAAAACCGTCCAATGAAGTATTAAACAAATACCTCAACGATCATTTTCCAAATTATTATTTCCAAGGCTTAGGAAGTTATTCTCCAGATGATGCGGACGAATTTGGAGTTTCTTCTTTGTTACCGGAAGATTTTGATGGCGACAAAAATCCCGATTTTGCTTTTCTCTTCAATGACTTTTATGCCCTCGAAGATAGTGGATTTTGCATGCATTCTTCCTATGCAGTTTTAACGATTACACCCAAAGGGGTTATACAGCAAATTTTAGATTCCTTACCTACTCAATGTGGCGAAACACAAGAACGGCTTGAAAAGATGGAGTATGGGATACAAAAAGTAGCTGCGGGCACAAAAATTATTGAGGAGGCGAAGTCCATTGGCAACGGAAAAAATGCGATTATTATCTTAAAAAACCATGGTTTTAGGATTTATGATAAAATAACCGGCGCCGAAAAAGTGATTTATGTAAAAAATAAAGTGTATAAAGTTTTGCAAACTAAAGGACCTCGAAATTAAGCCAAAAACGTCATTTATTAACCGAGCGCTTGCATTTTTACAACCGGATAATCTAAACTATAAGCATGAACTCGAAAAATCAAAATTGGTCTAATATCCAAATATGAGATTCGCAGCTTTTTGCCGCCTTGGTTTTTTGTTTTTCGTGTGGAATATTTATGGTGGACCACAAAATAACTTTACATTTGATGCTACTACACTCCTCGATTCGTTAAGAAAAAATTCCTTTCAGGAAAAAAAAATTAAAATAGTTCTGCAAGAATCCGCATTGATTATTCAAAATTATTCAGAACAAAAAACTTCGGATTTGGATAAAAATTATTTGGCCTTTACCAAATCATGGGTGGCTATAGGGAAGCCCGGCGGATGGACTAAAAAAATTGTTTATACTGATTCGGGATGGCTGGATACGCTATTGCAGCTCGGATCTAAATTCGGAAATACAAAAAATCAGCCACGTATTATTTTGTCAACACAAACGGAAAAAGAAAATTTCTTGCGCTTTTTAATAAAAGCTAAAACCAATCATTGGGGTAATGCGATAATTTGTGATGCGGTTAAATTAGATCACTTTAGTTTTTATCCACGAGAATATACCGTGGATTTTTTGAAAAACAAAAAAGCGGCTGAAACCCATGATTATATATGGGCAGGAAATAATTCCGAACAATTTTTGAATGATATTTTTTCTTTAAAAAAAACCAAAACCATACCCAGTGCACGCTCACAAAATGATATCGCGGTGGTGGTGGACGATATTAAGTCGAAACTAAAATCAATTTATACCAAGTATTTTGGGAAAAAGGTTTTTGAAGGCCAATCTCTTTTTCAAATCACGGTGCTTCCTTCTGGAATTGTTCAGTCATGGAGAGTGGTGGGGGGAAATATCAAGGATTCAAGTTTAATGAATGAGATTCAGACCGTTTGTTTGGGCGTAAAATTTATTCCCATAAATAATACGGAAATTGACACCGTAAATATGCCTTTTACTTTCATTAAATAGCCCCTCTCTTTTACTCTGCATATTGTTCTCCATAAGCGAAACTCTTTTTAGTTACTTTTAAACAGATATTAAGAGGGCATTATGCTGGAATTTAAATATCAAAACCCCTTTTTATTGGGGGAAGAAAAAACCCAATATCGTCAGCTCACGGCTGATTATGTTACCCTAGAAAAATGGGGCGACCGAGAAATCATAAAAGTGGATGCGGCGGGACTTACTTTTTTAGCGCAACAGGCCATGAGCGATGTTAATTTTTATTTACGAGCTTCGCATTTAGTCAAGTTACGTCTAATTCTTGAGGATCCTGAAGCTTCGGATAATGATCGTTTTGTAGCCTTAACATTACTTAAAAATGCTGTGATTGCCGCAAAAAAGCAATTGCCTTCTTGCCAAGATACGGGCACCGCCATTGTCATGGGAAAAAAAGGACAAAGTATTTGGACGGGTATCAAAGATGAAAAAGCTTTAGCGCAAGGAATTTTTCAAACCTATCAACAAGAAAACTTACGCTACTCGCAACTGGCTGCACTTAGCATGTTCGAAGAAAAAAATACTGGGACTAATCTTCCAGCACAAATTGAAATTTATGCAGATGAAGGCGAAGAATATCGCTTTTTGTTTTTGGCTAAAGGTGGCGGTTCGGCAAATAAAAGTTTTCTCTATCAAGAAACCAAATCCTTACTAAATGAAAAGAGTTTGATAAAATTTGTAAAGGAAAGATTATTTTCCTTAGGAACCTCAGCTTGCCCTCCTTATCATTTAGCCTTGGTTATTGGTGGGACCAGCGCCGAAGCTAATTTAAAGGCCGTGAAGCTGGCCTCTGCAGGTTACTATGATGATTTGCCTACGCAAGGTAATGAATTAGGTCAAGCCTTTCGCGATTTAGCTTGGGAAAAAACTGTTACGGAACTTGGCTATGAAAGTAAAATTGGCGCCCAATTTGGTGGCAAGTATTTTGTTCACGATGTCCGAGTTATTCGCCTAGCTCGTCATGCAGCCTCCTGTCCAGTTGGGATTGGGGTAAGTTGCAGTGCCGATCGTAATATTAAAGGAAAAATTACGCGTGATGGAATATTTTTAGAGCAACTCGAAATGCAGCCGGAAAAATTTTTAGCAGGTATTAGTGAAGATACTTCGCCATCAGTGGAAATTGATTTAAATCGACCTATGACGGAAATTTTGCAGGAACTTTCACGTTACCCTATTAAAACCCGACTTTCCCTTTCGGGTACGCTTATTGTGGCGAGAGATGTCGCACATGCACGCATTCAAAAAATGCTGGATGATGGACAAGCTATGCCTGAATATTTTAAACAGCATCCCATTTATTATGCTGGTCCCGCAAAAACCCCAGAGGGTATGGCTTCCGGCAGTTTTGGTCCTACGACGGCGGGCCGCATGGATGTTTATGTGGAAAACTTTCAGGCACAGGGTGGATCGCTTATTATGCTTGCGAAAGGCAATCGTTCTGCAACCGTAAAGGATGCTTGTAAAAAATACGGGGGATTTTATTTAGGTTCCATTGGTGGCCCTGCTGCCATTTTAGCGCAGGACAATATTTTAAAAGTAGAATTAGTGGATTTCGAAGATTTAGGCATGGAAGCCATTCGAAAAATCACCGTGAAAAATTTTCCAGCCTTTATAGTTTGCGATGATAAAGGCAATGACTTTTTTGCGAGTGTTAAATAATGAGTAACATAAAGCTGTGTTTTATTTTATCCTCGGCTGGCGGCACCAAAATGCTTGCGCCGTTATTGTCGGGTAATTGCCGCGAAGAAACGGCTTTCATTGTAATTCAAGATAGAGTTGGCGATGATATACTGGACATTTTTGTTGATGCGGTGCGAGAAGAGTCGGGGCGAAAAATCAACAAAGTTTTAAAAACTTCGGAATTAAAATCGGGTTATGCATACTTTTTATCACGTGACCATCATTATCGTTTGGAGCATTCTCCTCTGCGACTTATTCGCGATAGTACCCTTGGAGTATTGGATGCCAATACGCTGCTTAAGAGCGCAGCAAAAACTGACATTTCTTGTTGCGCCATCGTGCTATCCGGATTTTTCCGTGAAGGCTTAGATGGCTTAAAAAGCCTTGCAGAAGGAGGCTGTGGTATTTGGGCGGCCACGACTTCGCAAACTCCAATAGCAGACATGGTTCTTGAATTGCAGGAGCTTAAAATCCTAGAAGGCCAAGACGCTTTAAAAAACTTATTGGAGCAGGTAAAATTCAGGCCTTGTTATCAAGACCTGTCAAGTAATTGAGTTTTTAGTGAGTGGAAGCGGACATGAGACGTGATTTACGTCTTTGCACACGAACAAAATTAGCCCGACGGAAATCATTGCGATGTTCAAGGCAATAACGAGGATATACGAATTGCTTAGGGAATACCTTCACAATGTATTTGGTTTCACAACCGTCTAGGCAGCAACGAAATTCAAGGTCCAGCACTTCGGTATAGTTGTGCTTGAAAACCATGTTTTTAACATCAACGCTTTCGAATTCCTTCTTATGTTTCGCTCTTTGTTTAATATCGCGATGTAATTCGCAATATTTGGCGATAGGATGACCCCAAAATTCGCGACCACAACCTGGTTCTTGGCAAACTTTGAGCTTGATACGTTTTTTCTTTTTATACTTAGGCAGTTGCATGCGGTGTAACCTTTTTTTTGGGACCGAAGGCGGCACAATACATTGAGCTGAAAAGATAGCAAGAATCTGAGTTTTGTCAACCGATTTTATGCGGAATTGAAAAGATCATGTTATAAATCTGCTACTTCAGTTATTACTTCCAATTTAATAGGATTCTTTTGGGAAAGTTCAGTCCAGCTTGGGTTTTCCTAAGCTATAATTACACGATGACATCTCAATTCAAACATTTTTTTTCACTGCTGAGATTTGGTTTTTGGACCTTATTTTGTGCTTCGAGTTTTTTCGGTTGTGTTTTCACTACCGACTCCAATCCAGATTATAAAGCCGATAATATTGCCGTGCTTGATAGCCTAAAGATCAATGGAATTCCGGACCAAACATTCGATTTGTTTTTGCCTCGATTGTCACGTACCCTCGCCCCTGGAGCAGCAGGAGTCCTACAAAAAGAGGAAAATAATCCCTTGGTAAAAGACTATCTTACGGGAAAGCTCTTACGCTATAAATTCAGTTCACAGGACTTTGGTAGTTGGTCCGCGGAACGAGAATTTCAATGGAATTATTTTTATTTACGCACGTTATTTTATTTTCAAAGCGATTTGCCAGATACTACAGGAATGGCAAATGATGTAAAAAAACTCTATGCCGCCATTGAAATGAAAGATCAATTTACCCGCTACTTTGATAGCACCTCTGCGGGAGCGCTAAAACAACGGATACTCACTAGTGATTCCAAAGGTTTTGGTATTCGCATGGAGCTTGTTGACACGCAGGATACCTTAATGATCAGGCAAGTGGTGGTGATATCGCCTGCGCAAAAAGCGGGATTAAAAACAGGGATGCGAATTCTTGCCATCAATGATTCTTCGGTTATTGGGGATTCAGCCGGGTCGCGTTTTTATCGCTTTGTGCAAGGGGATGGCCCTTTTGTGTTTACGGTATTGTTAAATCAAAATTTGCAAACCCTTGTATTGTCCAAAGCGACGATAAGCTTTCCAAGCGTAATGACCGATTCTTTAAATGGCCTAGGTTATATTGCAGTTTTTTCTTTTACCAGCAAAACTCTTGAAGGAAAATCTACGGCCTCTGAATTTGTCGATGCCTTATTAGTTACTCGTAACTTTCCAGTTACAATCATTGATTTGCGTGATAATGGGGGCGGATCGGTTACTGAAGTAATAGATATGTGTCAAGAGGTTTTAAGTACGGGAATCATTATTCGCCAACTGGATAGGGATTTTGATTCCAAAGCGGGAGTGCCGGTGCTTTCACATCATGATTATTTTGCCAATGAAGGTGGGCATGGGGAAAACCGTAAATTTGTTTTATTAGCGAATGGTGGTTCCGCTAGCGCTTCCGAAATTTTTGTTTCGGCCCTAAAAGAAAATTTACATGCGCCCTTAGTTGGGCATAAAACCTATGGTAAAGGGATTGGACAAAGCGTGGTTGATACTTATGCTAAAGGACTAGCCTTAATTACCACTTTGCATTTTTATGGGGGAGATGGGGATGATTATCATGGTAAAGGCATTGAACCCGACTATGCTGTGGATAGCTCAGGTAAAGCGGAATTAAATAAAGCGGTCAGTGTGGGTTTGCTTTTAGCAAAAACCAATATTAAAGTAAATGCCAAGCAAGCGGCGAATAGAACCTCATCGCATGAAGATTTAATTGAATTGAACCGAAAAGAATGGTTGCGTAAAGTAAACGGTCCCGATGCGTGGTTGCCGTATTTACCTAAGCGTTAAATGGCTTCTTGAGGAAAGCCAGCAAAATACTCGACGAGCACGGCGAGAAATAAACGCATACCGGTTTCCAAGGCCGCATCATTAAAATCAAAGCGGGCATTATGCAAAGAGCCTTGTTCTAATCCTAATCCTAGCCAAAAATAAGCACCCGGAATGCTTTCCAAAAAGACAGAAAAATCTTCTCCCGCCATACTAGGTTTTTCCAAATAGAAACCCGCATTGCCTAATTCACTATAAATTGCACGTCTCACAATTTCCGCCATGAGTGCATTATTCACTGTGGCAGGACACGCTTCTACCCAAATTAATTTTACCTCTTGTCCAAAACTTTGGCCCATATGATTGCATAGAGCCGTTATTTTTTCCTTCAAGTCGAGGCGGATTTCATTAGCATGGGTGCGCAGGGTACCCCGTAACATGCAGGTATCGGGAATCACATTAAAAGTCGTTCCACCTTCGATTTGTCCGAAGGTGAGTACGGCCGTTTCCGCAGGATCAAGGCCACGACTAATCAGGGACTGACTTAAAGTAACTAGCTGTGCGGCCAAAACAATAGGATCGAGAGTAAACTGCGGCTGAGCGCCATGTCCACCGCGCCCGGTGATTAAAATTTCGAAATTATCCACCGAGGCCATCATTGGTCCCGCATGCACACAAGCCGTTCCTTGCGGTAAAGAGGGCCAGCCATGCAAAGCAAAAATAGCTTCGGGTTTTGGGTGGCTTAACCATCCGCAATCCAACATATGTTTTGCACCATGACCCGATTCTTCGGCGGGTTGAAATACTAAAGTAATGTCGCAAGGATATTTTTTTTGTGTAAGAGTTAACGCCTTGGCTACCCCTAATAAAATAGCCGTATGGCCGTCATGTCCACAGGCATGCATAATACCGGGGTTTTGCGAAGTCCAAGCTTTTCCCGATTTTTCCTGCATGGGCAAGGCATCCATATCGGCGCGTAAAGCTACTGAGCGATTACGATCCATTCCTGGCCATAAGGCCACAACTCCCGTGGGCCCTAAACGAGGTAAAACCTCCAAGCCCATTTTTTTTAACTCGCTTTCAACCCTTTGGGTGGTATGAAATTCATTTAAAGAAAGTTCAGGGTTTTTATGTAAATCATGACGGATATTACACGTATAATCTAGGAGCGATGCAGGAATGTTTTCCTGAGGATTGGGCGACTTATTCAGCTTATTCATATTGAACCCTCATTCTCCACACTTGGCCTTTCATTGCCGCTATTGAGCTTGGGTAGAATGTAGATTAAGGGATCAGTTTTTTCTCCGGCTAAACTCAATTCATAATGCAAATGCGATCCGGTGGTAATTCCCGAGTTTCCTACGGTTCCTAATTTTTGTCCGCGCAAAACTAATTGCCCCACATTTACCGCAGCATCCTGTAAATGGGCATAAAGAGTTTCCACTTGTTTTCCATGATCGATTTGAATATAAAGGCCCCATATATTGTCTCGGGCGACGGCGGTGACTAAGCCATCGCCTGGAGAAAAAAAAGCAGTGCCTAGTTTGTCGGCAAAATCAATTCCTGCATGAAAGCTTTTGCGACCGGTAAAAGGATCGGGCGAATAGCCAAAACCACGAATAATAATCGCAGGTGATTCAATGAGGGGAGAGGTGGGAATATGCTTTACCCATTCGGCATGCCCTTGCAATAGTTCTAAAGAGGAGTCGAGCGCATGGGATACTCCTTTGGCTTTAGTTAATAAGGCCGACACATCAACATCCTCATTGTGAGAGGATTTAAAAAAGGAAAATAAAGAGCGATTGGTTTTTTTATTTTCGGTTTGCATGTATTCCAAACCCGTGAGCAAAAGAGCATTGAGTTTCTGTTCTTCTAAGGCATTGATTTCGGATTGCATTTGCAAAAGATCTTTATGCAAGCTTTTGACCTGTTGCTTTAGTTCGCGATTTTCTCCAGCTAATTTTTGACGCAACAAATGCTGATCTTTTTCTTCTTTGAGCGCAGAGGAAAAAACTAGCCAATAACCCAGCATGCTGAGTGGAATGAGGCTAATAGCCATAAACCATCCCCATTTACGCGAAAAGGCAATTTCCTTAACACGCGAAGTGTCCGTGGGATATAGGCGTATGCGAAACTTATACGGCATACGAGTAACTGGAAATTATTTGTTTTTTTTCTGGGATTCCATGACTTTGAACTCCAAATCCAAAATAGTGCGCTTACATTTTTCGATTTGGTTTTGTAAGATATCAATTCCAGGTCTTGCGGAAAATTGTGCGATGGAATTTTCTAATAAGGCCAGATGCGCTTCTTTACCGAGTTCGGTATAGTTTTGTGATAAACGTCTTTTTTCTGCCATAATATCTAAATGCAGCTTAGCCGTACGCGCGGCTTCTTCAATTTTAATCGCCGATGTTTGCGCACCAGCGATAACCGATTTTTTTAATTTGTCTAAAAAACTACCCGACATGCAAAATCCTTTGCTTAACTTAATCCATCCGAGGATTGGTTTAATGGTTGGATAATGTACAACTCTGGGGCAAAATTGGCATTGAATGGGTCTGTTTTGCTTAAATTAAGCTAAAAATGACGATTAATTATTCTTCGTCGACTTCTTTTTCGGCTTCAGCGGTTAAAGTTTCGGTAATAATATTGCGATAATTGCTTTCTACAAACTCATAAATCTCATCTTCTTTAGCTTTAGGATCATCTAACAAAAGCTCTTTCACGCATAGTGCCGTGGATATCATGATTTCCTTCACGATATTTTCATCAAAAAGTTTATGATTTTCTCCCATGATAAGCCCCCTGTAAAACGCTACTCTCCATTATACGCATCCATGAATTACGAATGCAATGAATGCCTGCATTTCAAAATAGAGACAACTTGACCCTAGGTTTGTATTTTAGCCAGCATAAGCAAATCAATAAGCAAAAAACATAAGCTATGAACACTTCAAATTTTTCAAATTCTTAACGTAACTCAAGGCAAACATGGTGAAAGATTCAGAAAAAAAATATCCCGATATTCGCAAAGCGGGGAGAGTTTTCACCAAGGAAATACTCATCCCTATACTTATGGCATTGATTGTCATACAATTTGTAATACAAGCATTTAAAATTCCTTCCGCGTCTATGGAAGACTCCTTACTCATAGGCGATTTTCTTTTAGGCTTAAAATTTATTTATGGCGCACCCATTCCTTTTTCTCACAAAAAATTACCTGCTCTGACGGAGCCGCATCCTGGCGATGTTTTGATTTTTAAATATCCAGGTGATCCCGAATATCCGCAAGGGGATAAGGAACGTTATCAATTTGTGGCGAACCTATTCCTCTTCGGTAATTTGTATTGGGATAGGCATCCTGCTGAGGGTGAGAATCGAATGGTATGGTACATGCCCAAAGACTTTATCAAACGTTGTGTGGCTAAAAGCGGACAAACCTTAACTGTTTCGGGTAAAAAACTATTCATTGATGGCAAAGATTCACCTCTACCTCCGCATGGGAAATTTATCGATTTTCGTGAATTTGATCCCCAGCGCGACACTTTAAACTTTCGTCTTCCTAGTCCCGATGAAACTTACGATTTTGACACTTTAAGTTTACGCGAAGCCGTGTGGATTAAGTCTATAGCCTATCAAGAAAATCCCGATAGCAAAGTGGAATTACAATTGGACATGCAAAAAGATTCGGTCATCGACAATAATTATGTTTTACCTTATCTCAATGGGGATACGCGTATTCGTTCCCATTATGCTGTGTTTGCTTTATTGAATTATCGCTGGGAGCAAGTGATGGGGCCGGGTGGTGTGCCTTATATTCATGCTGAAAATATTCCTTTCTCGGCTATTCAAAATATTGCGCGCACGGGATTTATTCGCACTAACGATTTACCTGCCTTTGGAGTGCAAACTCAGCCAGGTCAAAAACGCGTGGAAATGGGTGAATATTTTATGGGCCATTATTTGGAATTAATTGGACAAAACATTCGTGGCCAAGGCGCGCAACTTGGAAAAAAATATCGCATCATTCCTTCATTGGTCATCGACGGTCAAAAAGTAAAGCAATACCGTATTCAAAAAAAATGTTACTTCATGATGGGTGATAATCGTGACAATAGTTCAGATGGCCGATACTGGGGATTGCTTTCGCAAGATTATGTAAAAGCCAAAGCTTTTATTGTGTATTTCTCCTTCGAGAATGAGGACAATGCATTTTCATTTACCAATCCGTTTAGCTGGTTAACTATTCCAGGTAAAATTCGATGGTCACGCATAGGAAAATTAATTGAATGAAGTTTCGCCCCGTTTATAGGGCTACACTCCTTGGCCTAGCTTGGGGATTTTGGCGCTGTGCCCATATGGAAGCACCTCCAGGTGGACCCGTGGACACTACTTTGCCTCGTGTCGTGGCAGTTTACCCTGCCCCCAATGCAGTAAATCTTTCTCGCGATTTAAATGCACAATTCGAATTTTCGGAATGGGTTAATGCCCATTTGGAAAAAAATCAAGTATTGCTATCGCCACCGTTAGCCAAAAAAATTCATGTTAAGGCCTTAGGCAATCGCCTAGAATTGACGTCCGAAGCGCAGCTGGAACCCAAAACAACTTATAGCTTAAGCCTTAATAATATTGCGGATCTCAATGGCTTGCGATTAAAAGATAATTATCAAATAATTTTTTCTACCGGCCCAGAAATTGATTCGGGAGAAATTACCGGATGGGTGGGTGGATTGGGAATTAAAGGCGCACCTACCAATACCTTGGTGGCGATGTATCCTAATTCGTCGGATCGATTTTCCTTAGGGTATTTGCAAATGCACCATGATAGTTTGGTATCGCCCGATACCTTACCACAAATTCATAAAGAACGTCCTATGTACATTTGCGCTACGGACTCTGCCGGTCGCTTTCATCTTTCGGGTATAAAACCTGGAAGTTACGCTGTGATAGCCTTTCAAGATTTGAATCAAAATCAATTCCCAAATTTAGGTTCGGAAAATTTGGCCATCGGAAATTTTCACCGTGAGGTGAAAAAAAATAAGGGTGATGTTTTACAATTGACTTTGGCCGCTTATGATACGGCAAGCTTGAAATTACAGGCCGCCGAGTGGTTGAGTGAAAGTGTAGCGGAGAAAAAAGCACAAGGAATTATCCGTGTAAAATTTAATCGAGAACCTCACCCACAAGAGTCTTTGTTGAAATCAGCTTATAGATTAATAGCCCATAATCTTAAAGATACCTTGAATATTGTGGGTGTAAATCGCAATCCACAAACCGGTGAAATCGAATTATCGACCAGCGGCTTGGTTTGTGATAGTGAATATGTTTTGCGCTTACAGGGTATGCGCGATAATTACGGTAACCTAGCAGATACGTCGCATTGGGCAAAATTTAGAGTAAGTGCTAAAATTGACTCTACGCCGATTCGATTTTTCTTTTTGGGTGGTGCCAATTATTTAGGCATGAGAGCAAAATTACCCAGCGACAATTTTTTCCCCAATCATCCTTTTTCTATTTATTCTTCCAAAACGTTAACTCCTACTGTTTTGACTTCCATCAAAACCAACCTTTCGCTTAAAATCGATACCGTAACTCATCCATTTGAAATACAACCTTTAAACACACATGAATTTACTGTGAAATATATTTTCCCCGAAGAGAAAGACGAGACCTTAAATTTCGGTTGGAAAAAACTCACAAAGCAAATGGATAGTTCGACAAAGATGGATATTGCTCCTCTCGAAAGCTTTAAGCCTATTAAATCTTCGCAATGGGGTTTGTTGAAACTTAAATTAGACAAGGTACTCTTCGGCTGGACTTTATTGCTGACACAAAATTTTGGTCCTACCGAGATTCGTAAAATTATCCCACGCGAAGAAATGCTTATAGATAGTATTCCTGTTGGCGCCTATCATTTGGAATATTTTCAGGATAAAAATGGGGATGGGCTATGGAATGCGGGAACGCTTTTACCTTGGCATGAGCAAGAAGGTTATCGGCGAGGGATTGATACCGTGCAAATCAAAGCGCGCGAAGTTTCGGAGCTGGAAGATTTACGCAAACCTTCTTTCCAGATCCCTGCCATCAAATGAGAAATACTTTAATTATCCATGACCCTATAAATGCGAGCGGATTTTTTGCTAATCCGGTTTTTAAAAGTTAACTTTTAGGCACCATGGCAGAGTTGGTTCATATTGCTTCAAGCTTCGAGAGAGATTCCCTCGAACGCTTAGAAAAATTTCTTACCCATCATCAAATAAAATGCCATATTGAAGTCGATCCTTATCAAAATACAAGACATCATCTGCTTATTGAAAAAGAAGATATGCAGCAAGCGCAGAGAATATTGGAAGAAATTACTTATTCCAATATTGACTCCGGTAAAATGGAAGATTTGGTGGAAATTGGTTTTGATGGGGTGGAGCGCAATGAAGTGGCTAGCTGGCTACAAATTTTGCTCGATGAAGAAGATCATGAAGGCTCGCCTATATTTTTTTACAAACCCCAATACGAAGCCGTACTCGATGCTTTACATGCCGAGGGAAAAGTGGATATCCCCTGTTTTATTTTACGCGGCTTAAAGAATTATATTCCCGAAGGTCAAAAACGTTTTGTGATGGGATCGGGTTTGCAGGAATTCTTCAACTTGATTGAGTCGGTAGCTGCCGAGGAATAATTTATTCAAAACATGTTAACCGAAATTGCTGATGCCCGCTACGAGATCGTAAAGATATTGGGGCAAGGTTCATCAGCGGATGTTTATCTGGCCAAGCATCAGGCGCTCAATGAACTTCGCGTTTTAAAAATTTTGCATCAAAGTATGATGCTGGATAAAAAACGCAAAGCAAAGTTTCAACTCGAAGCGCAACTTGCAGCTAATTTAAAACACCCCGCTATTGTACATATTTATGATGTCACACAAACCGATAGCAAATTGCAAATCGAAATGGAATTTATCGATGGCTTGAGCTTAAGGCAACATTTAGAAAAGCGCCATAGCTTTCCCTTACCGGTGGCTTTGGCTATTATCTATGCGGTGTTGGAAGGATTGGAACATGCGCATAATGCCAAGTTAGAATTCGATGGCGTTGAATATGACGGTGTTATTCATCGTGATTTAAAACCCGAAAATATTTTGATTCGCAAATTGGGACAGCCGGTAATCTGTGATTTTGGCATTGCTAAATTAGGCGCCGATTTACTTTCACAAACGCAAAATATAAGTGGCAGTGTAGCCTATATGGCGCCCGAACGTTTACGCGGTGAATTAAGCACTCGGTCTATTGATATTTTCGCTATCGGAGTAATCTTTTTCGAATTGTATAAAGGACATCGTCCCTTTCAGGGTAACAACCGCACCACGGTGATCGAAAATATTTTAAAATGGAATATCGCCAATATTGAAGAAGAGCTGAAAGATAGTGATCCTGCGGTGAGAGAGGTTTTGCAAAAAGCATTAGCAAAGAATCCTGCACAACGTTATCAAAATGCCTCAGAAATGTTAAATGCCGTACACGCTATTTATCGCCTCTATCATGGAGAAGTCACGCCCGCTCAAGTGGTGGGTGGATTTTTAACTCGTGGTCAATTTGGTACGGCTGAGTTTAAAGCGTTATTGCCGGAAACCACCTCTTGGAAATCCAAGACTACCTTTTTTGTTTTAATGGCTTTAGGTTTAGGCTTGGTAATTTTTTTGTTACTGCATTCCACGACTTCAATTCCTAAAATGGCTTCGTCCAAAGATTTGCAAGGGATTGACGCTTTATTGGAAGAACATAAAATTGAAGATGCAAAAAACTTGATTAATACTTTACCCATTCCATTGCAGCAGGAAGCTTATTTTCGGGTAGGCAAGGCTTATTGGGAAAGCTCCAAAGATGCTGGAAATGCTTTACTCTTGATTAACAAAGCACTGAATATTGCTTTTCATCCTACTATCGCTGCCTTGCGCGTGGAAATTTATTTAAACCAAGATATGTTGAATATGGCGCAAGGTGATTTAGTACAAATTGAACCTTGGCTAAATAAAATGAATCCTGAGAATCAAGCACGGTATTATTTATTGCTCGGCCAACTTTATATGCAAGAGGATCGCAAATTAAATGCGCAAACTACTCCATCCCATAAAATACAGGCGCGTGCCGCTTTTCAAAAATATTTAGAACTTCCCTCGGGCCAACAAGATAATGATCAACAAATGGTCAAATCCTGGCTTAAATCACTGTAACCTGATTGTAACGTAACTTATATGTTTAAACCCTATACTCACTTCATTGCTTTTGACTTAGAAACAACCGGCCTCGATGCAGAAAAAGATGTGATCATCGAAATTGGCGCAGTGAAAATGGAAAACGGCTTGGTTACCGAACGTTTTAGCCGCGTGGTGCATTGTGAACAGACTTTAAGTTTATTGGTACGCAAGCTCACCGGAATTTCCGATGAGGAACTTAAAAGTGGCGATCCCTTAGTGAATGTACTCAATGACTTTTTGGTTTTTGCGGGCGCACTTCCGTTGATTGCTCACAATGCGGAATTTGATAGCACCTTTATACAAAGCGCTTTACAAAAGGCTGGCTTGCCTGTATTGTCAAATGCCATTTTTGATTCTTTATTTTTGGCGCGTTTGGCTTGGCCCACCTTGGCTAATCATCGTCTCGAAACTTTAGCCGAAGCTTTGCAGTTACCTAAGCAACCTGCCCATCGTGCACTTCCCGATGCCGAGAAAACCGTTTGGTTATGGAAATTGGCGCAAGAAAAAATGCAAAGTTATTCGGAACAAACCTTGGTCAATATTCATCAATTATTAGCGGACTCCCATTCTATTTGGTTGAGTTTATTTTCCCAAACGGATTCTCCTACGCAACCTGTTTTTGGAGGGGTGAAAAAATCTTTGTCGGCTCTTTCCACGGAATATGTTCCGACCCAAGATTGGAATGCGGTTTTTGCTGCGGAAGGAAAATTGGCTTTAGCACTTGCAAGCAGCGAAACCGTTTATCGCAAACGGAATAGCCAAGCCTATTTAGCTTCACGTGTTCAACAGGGTTTGCAACGCGATGAGTTGATGGTTTTAGAAACCCAACCTGGCCTAGGTAAAACCATTGCTTATTTGTTACCCTTGGTTCAAAAAGCCATTCAACATCGTCGACGAGCTATGGTGGTGGTGGGAAGTAAAGCGCTGCGTTTACAAATAGAGAAAAAAGAATTTCCCTTGCTCGAAAAAATGGAACCTGACGCAAGCTTATGTGTATTAAAGGCCCCTGAATTTTATTTAAGCAAACGCCGTTTTGCCGCAGTATTGGAAAATCCTAAACGCTATTTAACTCCTGAAGAATGCCTGGCCTTTTTGCCATTGCTCACTTGGACGGAAAGCACGGTTACGGGTGATATACAAGAAAATGCTGGATTTAATGCCGATAGACATAAATTGTTATGGTCCAAATTAAATAGTCATTCTTATTTAGCGGAAGGTGGGTATTCCGAAAGTTACGCTACCGAAGCAAAACAAAAAGCCTTGGCCTCGCATATTATGCTCATTCATCCGGCTTTGTTTTTTCGGAATTTGGAATTAGACCTTTCATTGTTACCCTCTTTTAATGATTTGGTTTATGATGAAGCCGATAATCTTTTAGATCCTCCTCCTGAGTACACGGGTTCGGCTATTACTTTTTTTCGCTTGCGCAATGCTTTACAGCTTTTAGCACAGGATAAAGATAATAGTTTTGGCTTATGCGGAGCCTTGCAAGGATTACAGGCAGAATGGCCGGAAGCGCGTCGCATGGAAGTTGCCGCATTGTTGGAAAAAGCCTTTGAGCCCGAAAAGCAATTGCAAAAGTTTTTTAATAAAATTGCGAAACATGCTAAAAAAAGAAGACGTGAAGGCGAAAGTAAAATTCGTTATAATACGGCTTTGGCTTTTGATTTTAACGCGGATCCCGAACCGGTTATTTTAGCTATTGAAGAGGTATCTTCGCTGTTAACATCCTTGCATGGCTTTTTGGAAAGCTGTGGTGGCGAGGCGGCCGCTTTGGCACCGGATTTAAAAAGTTTAAACGAAACCATTTCCAAATTCCAAAGAGAATTTCGCCATATTAGCCAACCTGTAGAAGGCGAAGAGATTTACTGGATGGAAGAATATTTGAATCCGCATAAAATTCTTTTAGCGGCACAAACACTTTCTCCCGCTAGTTTATTTAGTGAAAAACTCTATCCTTATGTGGATTCGATTTTATTCATCTCTTCGGCCGTGTCGGTACAAGAACAGTTTCACTATTTCACAAAAAATATCGGCTTAAAAGATTATTGTTTTAACAATCGCAAAAAACTTTTCACCCAAGTTATTTATGACAAACATAAACCCGCTTGGAATGCTTTTTTAATGGCGCGTTTTTGCCCTTTGCCCACGCAAGAAGGCAGTTCACAATTTCTAGCGGAAATGTTGGGGCGCACTTTGCCGCAAATCCCCCGTAACACTTTTGTGCTTTATACCAATGTGCAAAATTTAAAGAATCATCAAGCCTATTTACAAGCGCCGTTAGCTACCAAAGACAGAATGCTTTTGGCGCAGCATGTGGATGGCAGTCGCGAAAACTTGATACAACTTTTTCGTCAATGGGATAAATCGTGCTTGCTGGGTACGGGTGGCTTTTTAGATTCCAATGCCGCCGCAGCGGACATGGAATTATTAGTCGTTATTAAATTGCCTTTCCCAATTCCTTCCGAACCTAAGGTTGCGGCACGTATGGATGAGATTGCCAATGCGGGAAAAAATCCTTTGTTTGAATTTGTGATTCCAGAAGCGGTTTTGCAATTGAAGCGCGAATTGCAAAGATTTTTGCCCGGAGAAAGCAAGCCTAAAGCTATTTGGGTTTTAGATCCTCGTTTAGGTTCCGATAAATATTCTTCCACTTTTATGAAAAGTCTTCCGCAAGATATTGTGATTGCGGAAAAGGAAGAGGATTTGGTGCAAAAAACTTTAGCCGCCCTAGGAATAGGTGCTGAAACTCCAACCGAGTAATTATTACTTTTCAATGATGCAGTGGATTTGGAGTTTAAGTTTTTTACTAATGGGGTGCTATTCCTTTTCAGGGACAACTTTGCCCAATCATTTACGCACTATTCAAATAGAACCCATTATTAATCAAACTTTAGAATCCTCGCTACCCGATAAAATAGCATTAGGGATTGAAGAGGGTTTTCGTAAGCGCAGTAATTTACGCAAAGTAAATGAGAACGGGGATGCGCGGCTTATTGGCTCCTTGCTAAAGTATAATCATAGCGCACAAAATACGAGTGGCTCTACCGTAACCAGTTATCGTGTCGATATTTTGATGAAGGTTTTGTTCGTGGATAAAATTAAAGGGGACACCCTTTATAAAGAAGATAATTTACCAGGTTACGGCTATTATACCGTAACACGTGGGGAAACCGAAGAAACGGGACAAAAACTAGCCATAGAAGAGCTGGTCAAAGTCTTATTAGATCATACAGTATCGGGGTGGTAATGAATTTTATAAAAATGCATGGTACGGGTAATGATTATGTATATATCGACGCATTCAAAATTTACATCGCCGATCCAGTTGCTTTAGCTATAGATATTTCACATCGTCATTTTGGAGTAGGTGGAGATGGCCTTATACTTATAAAGCCTTTTATCGGCGCTGATGCGGAAATGGAAATGTATAATGCCGATGGATCGGTTTCGGAAATGTGTGGCAATGGTTTGCGTTGCGTGGCTAAATATGTGCATGATACTTATGCTTTTGGCAAAGATGAATTAAAGTTGATGACGGGTGCGGGATGGCGCAGCGCAACTATTCGCAAACGAGATGCGCAAGGCAAAGCGGAAAGCATTTGTTTGGATATGGGTGAGCCTATTTTGCAGGGCTTAAAAATCCCCACCACCTTTGATGCTCCCGAAGTATTTGCAAAGGCTATCGAAATTTTAGGCAAAACTTATTCTTTTAGTTCTGTATCCATGGGAAACCCTCATTGTGTGATTTTTGTGGACGATGTGGACAATTTCCCCGTAGCAGCAGTGGGCTCTTTAATTGAAATGCATCCTTTTTTCCCGCGCAAAGTAAATGTGGAGTTTGTGCAAATAATTAATCGTAAAGAAGTCAAACAAAGGACTTGGGAGCGTGGCTCTGGCGAGACTTGGGCTTGTGGTACAGGCGCTTCGGCGGTATCGGTGGTATGCAAAAAATTAGGTAAAACCGAAGACGCTATCACCATTCATTTATTGGGTGGCGATTTGCTTTTGGAATATAATGGCCAAGGCTCGGTAAAAATGACCGGACCAGCGGTAGAGGTTTTTCGGGGCGATTGGCCCCTGCTTTAAAAGCATTTTTATGACCTCATTTAGTATGTTAAAAACATGTTTTTTTTAAATAAATCTTTTTATTCGAAATCAAATCTGCGCTATTTTTTTCCTTTGAGTTTAGGCCTATTTTTCTTGGCATGTAACTCTTGGATTCCTGAAGAAAATGCTTTAGCCACGCGAACAACAGAAACGCAAGAAACGGCTAATTGTGCAAGTTGTCACACTTATCCGGTGGGTGGCGTAAATCATCAATATCATTTATTACATACCGATAAAATGAAACCCGGTAATGGCAAAATCACTTGCCTTGATTGCCATTATAATTCTTTGCAATCCCGTGATGTGAAAATCATGGATAGTATTTTTATGGACACGGTAAACCAAGTTAACAACTCCTATTCGACTTATGATTTTGGAGACAATACCCAATTTCGTAATTCGATTCTGCAAGGAGCTTATGTTTTCCATCATGTCGACACCTTAATTGAACATCATCCCATACCTGTCCCGTATAATTCGAGATCGACTTTAATGCAGGAGTGGATTACCAGCATGGCGCATTTGAATGGAACTGTAGATGTAAAATTTGATCCACGCTATACGGATCTTAAACGCTTTAATGACACTGCGGCAACCTTCAATCCCAAAATGGAAACCTGTTCTGCGGTAGCCTGTCATCCCACGGGTGGTGCTTGGGCATGGCCTGCTCCTTCCAAAAAAATTAAAGGCTTTAAGGGGGAGGAGCCTGCAATATGAAAAGTATGCTTTCGCTTTTACTTTCTTCTCTCCTTTTATTAATGGTTTTACTGAGTTTGAATTTTGTTTTTTCCGGTTGCGCAAATGTACATCAAAAGGACCGTGAATTTTTAAGCGATCCCATTATGCAACGCATTCCCGATCCTTTAGGAAGCGGTATGCAAGGTCATAATCTACCTCGCCGTGAAGGCGCAGCGGGTGGAAGTGCTGGTTCGGGTGGTGGTTGCGGATGTTAAAACCACGGAGTAAGATTTCTCGCTTGATCTCCATGGCTTTAAGTTTTTTAATGATAGCTTCCATGTTACCTAAAAAAATACAGGCTGAGGAATCCGAAGATCGCATCGATTTTAAATACATGTATTATTGGGATAAAAATGATGTTTGGAATCATACACCAGCATTTGACTGGATTAAAAAAATATCTCATGCTTGGAGTTTTCAATGGTCCCAAGAATTGGATTTGGTGTCCGGTGCATCGCGACGATTAGGCCTAGATAAAATTGGCAAACTTGGCGATCATGGTGTGGATGCCAACTCAGGCGCCTCAAAGCGCGCTGCGAATGGAAAGCCTTTCGAAGACATTTGGAGTGATTCTGCTTTTGATGTCATTGCCGGTGCTTCGCAAAAAGAAATGCGTCATTCCGAAAACCCAAGTTTTACGTATTCCAATAATGGCCAAGTCTATACGGCGGGTTTTTATTTTAGTGATGAATCGGATTATCGCTCCTATTCTCCGACTTTATCCATTGCTCATGATTTTAATGAACGTAATACCACCGTCAGCGCTTCCTTAGCGTGGTTCTTTGATGATTTTCATCCGCAAGGCGCTTTTGCCGATCAAGGCGGTCATAAGCAAATCCGCTCTTTAACATTATCGGCATCACAATTATTAACTCCTTTAACTTTGGTGGCGATCACCGCAAATGGCATATATAGTAATGGATATTTAGGTCATCCTTACAATCCGATTATTCTCGATTCCGGAAAAGTAATTGAAGAAAATACTCCGCGTGAAAAAAAGACTTTAGCGATTGCAGGACAAGTTATTCAAGGCTATCGTTGGGGTGATCATTTGGGATCTATTCATTTAGAAGCGCGGCATTATATGGATAGCTGGGCTATGGTAGCCGATGATGCCGAATTACAATGGTATCAATATTTTGGTGAGGAAAGATATTTTAGAATGCGCGTGAGAGGTTATGCTCAAAGCGCTACAGGGTTTGCCAAAGATCCTTATGTCGGCGATGAACTCTATCGCTCCGCTGATATTCGCTACACTAAATTTTCTTCTCTCACAGTAGGAGTTAAATTTGCCACTACTTTGGCTGAGAGTTGGCATGACAATGCTTGGTTACCCGATCGTTTTGATATGAGTTATGATCAAGGTATTCGCAATACCAAGGGCGATGAGGGCAATGGCAAAAATTATTTTCACTATCAACTCTTTTCGGCAAGGGAGTACTATCAAGAAGGTACTTTTATGCTCGGCTTAGGCTTTGATTTATAAAGGAGATTTATGCGTTTTACAAATATTTTCACCAGTACTTTTGTGGCAGGCTTATTGAGTGTAAATCTTTATGCCATCGAAATTAAATCGCTACCGCCTTTTAGTTTACCCGACATAACGGGTAAAATGCATACACAAACGGAGTTAGCTAATAAAGTGGTGATCATAGATTTTTGGGCGACATGGTGTGCCTCTTGTAAAGAGACTATTCCCACATTAGTGTCATTACAAAAAAAATATGGCGAAAAAGGTCTGCAAATAGTGGGCATTAGTTTAGATAAAACCACAGCGAATAAAGTGGCTTCCTTCGCTAAAAAAATGGGTATCACTTATTTGGTTTTACATGATAAAAAAGATACGCAGTCAAAAATTTATGGCTTTGAAGGTATTCCCGCGCTTTACGTTTTCGATGCTAAAGGGCAATTATTAAAAACCTTGAATGGTTATTCCGCTGTGGCTGAAAAAGAATTGGATGTATTGATTCAAACGCAATTGAAATAAAATTGGACGAATAAAAAAGCCCAACCTATTAAGGCTGGGCTTTACATGACTTTTAAAAAATCAATTAGCGAGCAATACTTTTTTCTGCTAAAACTTCATTTCCCACTTTTAATTTGAAAATGATTTGGCCTTTAGCGACGATTTGTTGAGTGGAAATCGTTTGATTATAAGCCCCTGCATTTTGATTTTGATTTAACAAAGTGACTAATAATTTACCAGAGGCATCAAAGGCTTCGAGGGTAACATTCTCGTTATTGACTAAGGAGTAAGCAACGGCAATGCTTTGCGTGGAAGTGTTGTAAGCTAAAGTGCTTTTGATTTCTGTGTTGTTGGTATTGATGGAGGAGGTGGGGCCAACGGTAAAAACGCCGGATTTTAGGTTGTAGTCTGCACCGGTTAAATTTGGAGGGGTGGAAGTAACATGGTTTACCCATATCATTCCTTTTGTAGTAGTTTCAGTTGGAATGGTCCAAGAGTAACTAGCAGTTGCTCCTTGCGCTACTAGTGGCAAATTGTCGACAACCTTTGCCCAAGTGGTTCCACCGTCTTTTGAATAGGAAATTGAAAAACTTGAACCGTGAGCAGTCGCCAAGACCCATGAGATAGTTTGTTTTGCTCCAGGGGTAAATGTTTCTCCGCCTTTAATATTCAATGTATTAATGTGAGCCATTGAAACGGATACGACTAGAACAGCAGCTATTGAAAGAACTTTGGTGATTTTATTAATCATAAAAACCTCGGAGTTGGAAGTTAGGGAATTGAGCATTCCATTGAATGCTCTAATATAAGCAAAAAATTTGTAATTATGACAGGGAAAATGGCTAGGAAATTAAATATAGAGTTTAGTCTATATTATCCTGCAAATTACTTTATAAAGAGGAAAGGTCTTCTCTAGCCTCGGCTTTGCTCAGTGCAGCGCTCCGCTCAGGGGACACCTAGCTCGGTTTTAATCATTTCGTCGGACATTGAGCTTGTCGAAATGACCGACGAAAACGCGTGATCCTCATCTACCCCATCTAAACGCATGTGTAGTCCGGTCACGGCGACCTTACGTATTAAAGTCAGTCTTTGAGAGCATTCATTCCATTGGATTCAGGAATAAATGCTTCAATGA
>JAYTSD010000020.1:0-209526 GCA_043745805.1 Fibrobacteria bacterium | reverse complement strand
TTATAGCAATACCGACTATAAAATTTCTCGCTTTACTTTGGTCAATGATAAAATTGATATGACTTCTGAAAAAATAATGATTCATATCAAAGAAAATGTAGGAAGCGTGCATACAGGCGGGGCGATGCAATTTGACAATGAAGGTTACTTATGGATTACGGTAGGCGAAAATAATATTGGTTCACCTTCCTCAAATACCATGGATTTAAGAGGCAAAATTTTACGCATCAAGCCAACTCCCGACGGTGGTTATACTATTCCTACAGGAAATTTATTTCCCGCGGGAACTGCAAAAACCTTACCCGAAATTTATGTGATGGGAGCAAGAAACCCCTATTCCTTAACTTTAGATATAGGCCGACACGGCATGACATGGGGTGATGTTGGTCCAGACGGAAAAGGTAATGGTGATGAGCATGATTTTACTACTAAGCCTATGAATGGGGGCTATCCACAATTTTCTGGAGCTCAAGGCGGTGCTGCACCGGCGGGAAGTGGTACTGGCCTAGCTGTTTTACCAGACGCTATTCCAGCCACCAATGCTACTCCTCAAGCATGCGCCATCACTGGGCCAATCTACTACTATAATCCCAAAAGCACTTATGCCGGAAGAATGCCACCGCATTTTAATGGCATTTGGTTTGTGACCGATTTTAGCAAAAACTATGTCGAAGCCTTAACCTTGGATGCTAAGGGTGCGACTATAACCGCGCGCTCAATGGTTTTTGCCAAATTGACTCCCAAAGTCAATAAGCCTTTAGATTTCCAAGTAGGTCCTGACGGAGCATTTTACCTCGCAAATTATGCCGGATACCGGACAACTAGCCCTGAAACAGGTATTCTCAAAATCGAATATACCGGCACTTGTTCGGATCCCAACTTTGTAACCACGGTGAACAAAAATAACCCGATTAATAATGGCATCAATATCACTAATGGATTTATTAGTTTCACAAAAAGCGGTTCCCACTCGGTAACCATACGTAACTTGTCTGGTCAAACCATCGCGGAGTATGCTGGAATTAATGCGGCGCAATATAATTTTAATGAAATCAAAAACTCCGGAATTTATTTCATCCAGGTTAAAACAGAAAAAGGAAACTTTACTTCTAAAATTATAAGAGAATAAACCAAGGGTTATTTAAACCACAGTTCGGTTTATGTTTTATTGATTTTACCAACCCACTGGCTTTGCTGGTGGGGTTTTTAATGTTTGCATAAAAATGGGCAGCTTTAAAAGCTGCCCATTGCATCTTAATAAAGAAATATTTTACTTGTTACGGGTATCCTGCAAGTAAATCCCTTGCGCGGGCTTCTTTCCGTTTTCTAATTGCAAAGGAAAGTCCATAATAATTTGAACATTATTTGCAGACGGCCCCACCAGCAAACGACCTTGTAAATTGTATATAGCAAAGCTCTTTTGATTATTTCCTAAGGCATGATGACCTTTGATTTCTTTTTTAATTATGCCAACGGGTTCATTGCTCCAATAGGCACAAGGTTGAATTAATTCGTTCAGATGAGTAATTGTGTATTTAGGCGTTCTATCTGCATTAAACATACCCCAATGCGCACCCACGGCCCCTTCCCCATTTTTCCATTTTTCATCTGCACTGGAAAAGAACCAATAATCCAAGCCTTCTTTTCTCGCCCAAGCATGCAAGTCTTTTAAATAACGGGCTTGATTGACTTCACTACCAATGGCGGCTCCAGTGGTTGCCGCCGTAGGGTAACCTGTTTCGCCTATTACCATAGGCTTATTAGCTGATACTTTAGCTACGCGGGCTTTCATTTTTAAATAAACTGTATAGGCATAATTTCCTGCGGTTTCAGCGGATTTGCCTTCCCACCAAGGATGTACATGCCAAATCACTCTATCTACAGCTTTAATCAGTTCATCACTAGCCGCTAACCAATCGGGATAGGATTCTCCCGTTCCAACTACAATACCTAAACTTGCGGGTATGCCCGCACGCACTTGTTTTATATATCCCACTAATTTTGCTTCGGCTGCTGCTTCATCGCCATGCGCTGCGCGTACGCGCAATAAAAATTCATTGCCCACAATAACGGTTCGAATCGAAGGGTGACCTTCATTTGCTAAACGAATACCTTCTAAAATAGAAACCTGATTTTGTGGATCGGAATAACTATTATCGACCCAAATACCCATGTGGATTTTCATACCCAAGGTATCACACATGGCGGGTAAAAAGTTGCCATGGGTTCCTTTACCTGATCCATAAGTACGAATTTCATTGGTATAGGGTTTTATATTCAGTAATTCAGCCTTAACTTCAGCCATAGAAGGTTCTGCAGCGCCTGGAGATTGACCGTCTCTATATCCTGCGAAAGGGATGCAACGAAAAGCTTTAGGATTTACGAGAGATGCACAGCTATTACCTGATTTTGATACGGTATCACCAATGGTAAATACTAAATCACTCATATCCGTACCTTCACCCGCTAGCGTAGCAATGCGAACCAAGCAATTGGGTGATTTTACTGTAGGAACAGTCCAAGCATAAGTGCCTGCACCAGCTACATCGGTAGAGGCTATAATTGGCTGCCAAGTTTTACCGCTATCGATAGACAAATCCAATTTTTTAGCACCGAGAAATTTTCCACCTTGCCATGTAATAGTTGTCGCAGCACCTGGAGTTAATGAGTCGCCCCCATTGGGCTTAGAAACTGCGAATTGAAAAGGAGTGGCATCAGCAGTATTGCCATAACAGCCCATATCTACACGGCCACCATTGGGAGCAGGTTCATTAGCAAATGGGGAAGCAGGGTTACCCGCATTAATAGCTGAAGAATATGGCCAAAGATGATAATCCAAATTGGGAATATCTCTTACATCGGGTTCCGTACCGGTAATGTTACCTAATTCGCCAGCACCCATGCCTACTCGTGTTCCAGTGATTAGCGTATAGTTTACTTTAACGGTTGTGCTCGTAGCAGCCGCTCCACCAGCGGTTTTTATCGATAAACCGGTTTCTATAGCTTTATTTTCAAAACCCAAAATGGAATTCGAAATATCAATATTAGCTTGATCCGCTCCGCCAGCAATATTAACCGAGATGGCATTATTGCCACCAAATAATCTGTCTTTAGCGCCGATGGTAGCAAAATCAAGAGCAACTACGGAAGTCGCTCCAGAAATGTTAATTCCATTATTTAAAAACTTCTGAATTAAAATATGCGATAATTTTGCACTCGCATTAGTAATAGTGATGGCATCATTAGGTGAAACATACATTGAGCAAAATTCTAAATCATGCTGTGTGGCACCTGAATTGTTTAATACTACGGCGACTTCATAAAAATCGATAAATTGCGCGGCACTTCCCACAGCTGTAATTGGACCACTGGCTGTAATGGACGCTTTTGGATTGGCTTGATTGGTAATTGCCTTGATTTTTGTTCCCGCAGCAATTGTTAAAGTCATTCCAGCAGGAACTATGACATTACCCGTAACATTAATAGTACCTGTCCAACTATTATTTGCAGCAGTAAGTGTTCCCGTAACATTGCCGGTAAAAGCATTTGCTCCCGAAACCAAAAGGCCAGCGCTTAAAAAAGCAGCTATTAAAATTTTTCCTATCGACATAAGCATGAATCCTTCTCAATCAATGTTTAATTTAATCACCCAGTTATTTTCAAACTAGTTTCTGATTTTCACAGTAAAAAGCCCAATGTGCAGGCTAATCTAGTTAGGCCCAAGCTTTAAGCTTAGGAGAATGGCAGGCCCTATGGGGCCGATTTAACCCCAGCTGATAGGTTGAGTAAATCATCTATAGGTCGCTGTCCTTGCACATTGTATTTAAAGCCATCCTGCGCCGTAAAAGAGAGATTAGATAATTTAGAAGAGATTATGCGACTCTTAGATTTAAACACCTTGCCAGAACCTTTTTTTGGCATTATTCCTATCACAGCCGGCTTTAAATTTTTGAGGAAAAAGTCACTGACCTGCTTAGTAATACCGGCTGCCCAAAATGCACCAGCAGAATGTCCTGCTCCGGCAAGTATGACTAGACTGCAAGGCACTGCACTTTTCTTTAAAGTCGAATCCAAAAATTTACTCTGCTCAATAAGCACTTGATCGTCCGCCGTACCATGGAAAATCATAAAGGGAGGGTCTTTAGGATCCACAAAAGTAAGTGAACTCGCCGATTTGTCTTTATCAATATTCTGTAATACCAAACCACCGATTAACATGTTTGGAGGAAACGTAGCTGAATTAACATCCCAACTAAATTTCACTACCCCTTGGGCGCTACGAAAAAAATCACTGGGTCCAAAATAATCAACCACGGCTTGAATAGAACTGGAAAAAGTACTGTTACCACCAACGTTACCTTCAAGATCGGCCGCATATGCTCCCGAAGTAAAGCTTCCAACGCTGCCTGCGGTCCCCAAAATCGCTGCTAGATGACCGCCAGCCGATTCACCCCAAGCCCCAATTAAGGTGTCTAAATTATACTGAGTCGCATTGGCGCGCAACCAGCGTACCGCGCCTTTGCAATCTTGAATTTGCGCAGGCCATTTGGCCTCTTCGCTCAAGCGATAATTAATGCTGGCTACCGCAATGCCACGAGGAACTAATACTGAAGTAATATGTCCAATATTATTTTTAGTGATATTAGTAGTAGTACTCCAAGCCCCACCATGTATCCACATAACTACGGGTGTTTTATTAGTAGCACCTTTTGGCAAATAAAGATCCAATTGCAAAACCTTAGTTCCCACTGTGGCATAAGTAAGATTGGGTAGGGATTGCACGGTCAATTGAGCGTAGAGCGGTAACAAAAACACAATAAAGAGAAGAGTTGCACTTCTCCCCAAATTGTTTAGTAGTAAAAAACTAGAGTTTACTATACTGCCGTCCTAAATAATTTAATTGCAACCAATGCGTTTGGGCGCAATAGCCACATCGTCATACCATAATTCAGTTTTTACTGAGAGGTTATGGTACATATCAATTCCTAACCAAAACTTATTGAAATTTAAGGCGGGTTTATAAAGATCAGCTGGTTTAACAGTGAAGTATCCATTATCCCACCCAATTCTTACGGCTACGGGAATTTCGACTCCGGCTACAAAAAGTTTGGGTTCGGAAGGAGCTACGCCATCCATTTCCCATTCCACACATTCCCAAGCCGCTGCGGCAGGTATTTTTTTATTGTAAGAAATCCATTCCGGAAAGCCTGGGGGTTCCGGAACATGTTGAATTTGTAAATATTTTCCCTTTTCAAATCCTACTTCATACCAATAATCTCCAGTTCCCGTGGTTGGGGTATATAAGCCTTTGAACAAAGCGCCATGACTACTCACGCTGGTATCAGGATTGATAGGTGCATTTGGCGTTACAAAAATATAAGCGCGACCCCAAAGTACCGGACCAAAATTTGCAGGAAGATTAAATTCAATATCGCGCATAGGCTGACCTGTAAGATTGTCTAAATGCATAGCATAGACACCACCATGCGCTTGGAGCTTATCAATGATGGGTAATGGACCACGAGCATTAGGTTGACCTGGAAGCTTTGCCGCATAAGTACCGATGGGAAGTGCTCCGGTTTCAAAATCCCAATGTACCGTTGCATTTGCAAAACCTATGGCTTCGCCATCCATAGCCACCGGAATGGTTGCATCATAACTTTCCACGGCTATGGCCAAATCTTTATAACCTGATTTGCGAACTTTTAAAGTGTCAATCACCGCAGCGCTAGCAGATGTTTTTCCCAATTCCAAAGAAGTAGTATTAGGATTAATTTTATCTACTAATGTTCCGGAAGCGGTTTGAATAAGTTTATAATAGGAAACTTGGTTATTTAACTCGACTCTTAGCGAAAGCATATTCGTTTTCAAAGCTTGCGAAGGAAGCGTTAATTCATTTAATCCAGATTTAGTTTTGCCATTAAACAGATTGGCAATTTGATGACCCTTTAAATCCAAAAGAGTTAAGCTCAAATCCTTATTAGCCATCGCTTCGAAAAACAATTTATTTCCCAGTTTGGAAAGACTAAAGTCACTTGGTTTACTTTGTGAAAGTGAATTGATCCCCGTAAGTCCAAAATTAAAAACCCCATTGGAATCAGATTTTGTCATTATTTTGGCATTGACTAATTCAAGGGTCGCTCCTTGGATTTTTGTATTGCCAACTTTACTTGTTACGGTACCCGAAAGGTTAATTACAGCGCTCATTGCAGGTAATGCATAGAGCCCCATTAACAGTGCATTTGCAAAAATTTTATTCATAAATAGCCTTTAAATTTTTTTAACCGAAGAGAATTATAAGTAAAGATATGCTTGATTCAATTTTATAGGGAATTTTTATTTTATAATGATTTTAAAAATTTAATTAAGCCATCTTGTTGCGCTTGTGGCAAAGCCTTAAACTTATCCGTGGCTGCTTGACCTTCACCGCCATGCCAAAGAATAGCTTCTTGCAAAGTACGTGCACGGCCATCATGCAAATAGCCTTCGCCGCCAGCTACACCAGCACTTAAACCTATACTCCACAAAGGCGTAGTACGCCATTCCGCTCCCGTTGCATCCCCTTCGGCTAAATTGTCGGCAAGACCAGGACCCATATCATGCAATAACATATCGGTATAAGGATGAATGGTTTGATTACGCAATTCAGCTTTAGGATGGAATGTGCCGGTAGTCATGTTTTGCACATGGCAAGCTGCGCAACCAATGCTAGCAAAGGTTTGTCCGCCTTGAATAACCGTTGGGTCGGCATAGTCTCTTTGTGCACGAATGCCCAAGAGGGAGATATAATCAACCAAGTGTTGAAATTGTTCATCACTAATCTCGCTACCTTCCGTCCCACAATTGGTTTGTGATGAACCGCAATCAGGCTTAGGATAAACGGAAGTCATCACGCCCATATCCGTGTTGAATGCACCTGCCACTTGTTTAGCAACTGAAGGTTTACCGGCCTTCCAGCCAAAGCGACCTAGGTGTGGAGCACCGCCATCATAATCAGTTACGATACGCATACGACCTGAAATACCATCCCCATTAGCGTCAGCAGGATCAGCGAGTGCTTGAATGGTTGCTTCAGGTATCGCTTCCAATAAACCCATACCCACTAATTGTGGCGAAACACGCGCGGAAAATTGAGGAGGCACCGTTCCGGTAAAAGCATAATTTGGTTTGCGTAAGCCATTCGCTTCTGTCCAGCTGCTAATGGACACTGAACCTTCTGAAGTACCCGAAACCGCTTTGGGTTGTAACACCGAACCCAACATAGGATGAGGATTGCCGTTGGCATCGCCAACCTTGACTACATATTGAGTAAGCGGGGTTCCCACCGCAGGAGCTAATGCGCGACCATTATTATTGTGACAAGCCATACAAGAAACATTCACATAATTAGTACCAACTTTTCCGCTCACTTCAGGAAAGGTTTCATTGTCGGGTTCATCATGCGTGCCATCGAGAAAGCTGCTATGCGCAACACGACGTCCCAAAACAAATTTTTGGCCATTTTGGGGAGCCAAATTAGTAGCCATTTGAATGAAATGATATAGCGGTTCATTCGAAGTTTGTTGCGATAAGGTGGTATGTCCGCCCATATAAGTGCTCGCAGGAAGTGGATAAGAATCTTCAAGTTCGGTGCTATTATCTTTAAATACGCCGCGTGGTTCCCAAGGTACAATACCTTTACCTACAACATACAGATAAACCGTACCATAATAATTTGCACGTCCCTCTGGTGGGCCATCCAAGAATTGACTTACTTCTAATTCCATACGATCCCCAATTTGCAAAGGGCGATTTAAAGGTTGACTCGCGCCACCTTCTTTATCTTTTTTGGGATATCTTGTCCAGGTTGCCGTATAGGTATTTGCTTTCCCAGCAACCGGAGTCATTAAGGTGTTTTCATAATATTCAGCTACCGTTCCAATACCGCGATAAAAAGTACGGAAATTAGTTGAGCCCAGTTTCCATTCCGTTACAACATTTCCGATGACTCTGGTTCCGCCTTTAGCCACCTCATCAATGATTTCAATTTGTGCCGTGCGATGCATCCAATAATGACCTAAGAAATGATCGTAAATATGAAATTCGTCTTCGCGACAATGCCTGTCACGGCCACGATCCGAAAAGCGAGTAATCAATGCAGTAGGAGTTTCTATTACTACTTCTGGTTCTAGTGTGGTGGATTGGTCATAGAGCGAAACTAAGGTTAGTTTAGTAAAGTCAATAGTGTTACTCGTGCCATCAGGAAGCTGATAAGCTTGTGTTGCATATCCATTCTTGCTACAAACAATAGACGCGCCTAAAGAACCTGTCGCTTTTGCTAACATAGGTGTTTTGTTTTCCCGAGCGATACTTTCAAAAGTCATTCCGCTACCCGTATTTACAAAGCGTCCCTTGGTAGAGTAATTATGACTGGAAATAGTTACGAAATAAATACCCTTATCATTTTGAGAAAATTTTACTTGTTCGCCTAAGGCCACTTGACGATGTAACACAACTTTTCCCTTGGTATCCATGATAGTCAAATTGGCTTTTTCACCTAAGGCTAAAGGGATTTGGGAAAGTGAATAGTTGCTTGGATTATGGTTTTGAGGATTAATAGAAGAAATGTTAGTGAGTATCAATGATCCATTTGCATCGGAAGTGGCCGTTGAGGTTCCTCCACTTTGAGAACAAGTTACGCCTGAAATGGGTTTATTTTGCCCGTCGTTCATAATGATGGTAATATTCGACCAGCTCCAACTAGCCGTTAGTACGGATAAGAGAAGGGCATTTTTCCATTGCTTGGATAAGTTTTTCCCGTTTTTTGTATTCAAGGTTCACCTCATTTTTCAGCTATATCGCATGGGTTCGGATCCCTTATTGCGAAAATAAACCATGTCTGTTTTGCTAAAAATACCGCGATATTAAAAATCCGCAGGCAGATTAAAAATTATTTGGGGCCATAACAACCTCGTGGGCAAAAATTTTTTGAATTTTTAAATAAAAGGAAAGGTTATAGGAGATTTCACTCAATTCATTATTGAACTTTGCTTACAATTTACATTTAAGTCAAAACACAAAAAACATGAGCTTAAATTTTTAATTCAATAATTAATCATGACGATGGATAAAAATTTTACAAATAAATCGACTCTATTTAGTGGGCAATTAAATAAAACCAAAAATTAAAATTGGCTTACCTTTTGAGTAAAGATGATCAAAAATAATGGTTTTTAATGGAGGATTTAAAGGCCAAAACATAATAAATATTTTTTTGGCACATATTTTGAAATAAAATTCGCTTACAGTGATTTTAAAAATTTAATTAATGCAGCCTGATCATTTGCGGACAAAGCTTTGAATTTGGCTTGTGCAGCAACGCCTTCGCCACCATGCCACAATATGGCTTCAGTCAATGTTCTGGCGCGTCCATCATGTAAATAACCTTCGCCACCGCTAACGCTAGCCGTTAAACCAATACCCCAGAGTGGAGGCGTACGCCATTCGGCACCTGTTGCTCCGCCTTCAGGCAAATTATCAGCTAATCCTAAACCCATATCATGAAGCAATAAATCGGTATAAGGGTGGATTTTTTGATTGCGTAATTCTGATTTAGGATGATAAACCGAAGTAGTGAATGTAGTCGAATGGCAAGCGGTGCAACCTACACTGGTGAATAAGGCTTCTCCTTGCAAGGCCACTGGATCTTTTAGATCACGACGAGCGGGAACACCTAATAGAGAAACATAGTCGACTAGATTTTGAAAATTGCTATCCGCAATTTCGCTGCCCTTATTTCCGCAATTAGTTTGAGCCGAGCCGCAATCAGGATCAGGATAAATTGAAGTCATCACGCCCATGTCTGTGTTGAAGGCTCCCGCCACTTGATGAGTAACATCTTGCTTACCAGCTTTCCATCCAAAGCGACCTAAATGAGGTGCGCCTGTTACATAATCACTTACGATTTGCATTTTACCCGAAATTCCATCATTATTAGCATCATCGGGATCAGCTATGGCTTGAATAGCGGATTCAGGAATAGCTTCTAATAAACCCATGCCCACTAATTGTGGCGCTATGCGTGCAGAAAATTGGGTGGGTACTGGACCTCCCGAAAAAGCGTAAGTAGGTTTACGTAACCCATCGGTTTCCGTCCAACCGTTAATCGTTACCGAAGCTTCAGGAGTTGCGCCAGTGCTTTTAGGTTGTAATACGCTCCCTAATTGAGGATGAGCATTACCATTACCATCACCGACTTTAACCACATATTGGGAAAGCGCTGATCCTGTTGTTGCAGGAGGTATTGCTCTTCCATTATTTAAATGGCAAGCTGTACAAGCCGTATTCACATAGTTGAGTCCTGCTTTGCCAACCATTTCTGTGAAAATAGGATTATCGGGCTCATCATGCACACCCGTAACAAAATTCGTGTGATGTACGCGACGACCTTTAACAAAAGTTTGTCCATTCACTGAATTTAAATTTCCTGCCATTTGGATAAAATGAAATTGTGGTTCATTGGAATATTGATACGGTAGTGTAACGTCTCCGCCTGACCAACCCTCATCAGGAATGGGATAAGAGTCCTCTCTATCCGTTGCTTTATCACCAAACACCCCATGCGTTTCCCAAGGAACAATGCCTTTTCCCACAACATATAAAACAACCGATCCATAATAATTTGCGCGGCCTACCAATACCTCCCCATTATCAAGTGTGGGTTCTAAAAACTGGCTAATTTCCATTTCCATTTTATCACCCATTTTCCAATCCCGATGCAGAGCTTGACCAGTAGCCACATTCACATACCAAAATTGATCTAAGGACTTCGTATACTTAAGGTGCTGAGCATCACCATCAGGATTTGCTCTAATGTCGTAGACATACTCGGCAACCGTACCAATACCACGGTAAAAAGTTCTAAACTCTTCCTGGTTTTTATGAATGGGCCATTGAGAGGTAAAGTGTACAACAACTTTTTTACCGCCTTTAGCGACATAGTCAATAATTTCAACTTGAATAGTGCGATGATCCCAATAATGTGCAAGATAATGCGCATGATTGTGAAATTCATCTTCACGTGAATGCCTATCACGCGCTCTATCGGCCCAATGGGTGATAATGGCAGTATCAGTTTCCACTGTAATGGCTGGTTGCAGAGCCGTGGATTGGTCATATAAAGCAACCAAGGTTAACTTGGTAAAATCAATAGTGTTAGTACTGCCATCGACAAGTTGATAACCTTGTGTAGCATAACCCGTTTTACTGCAAATAATGGATGCTGTATTGGCTGCCGCATTAGCAGCAGAAGCTTTGGCTAAATGCGATTTACTTTTGGCTTCAATACTTTCGAAAATTAATCCCTTACCCGTATTAGCAAAACGTCCTTGAGTCGAATAGTTTTGACTGGAAATATTTACAAAATAAATTCCCTTGTTTTTTTCCGAGAATGCAACTCGGTCGCCCAAGAAAACTTGACGATTTAATACCACTTTTCCACTTATGTCCATAACTTTTAAATTGGCTTTTTCACCCATCGCCAATGGTATTTGTGATAATGAATATTTAATAGGCGATTGGGGTTGATTATGTATGGATGAAATTATCCCATTAAGCGTCAATGAGCCGGCTACATCCGTTGTAGCGCTAGCGGTATTTCCATATTGCGAGCATGTTACCCCCTGTATGGCTTTGCCTTGCCCATCTTTCATTATAATGACAAGACTAGACCAGCTTAACTGGACGCAAGTAATTGCTAATAAAGAGGATACTTTTAAATTCATACTTCCAAAGTCCTTTCAATTTAATACCTACCCTGCAGAGCAAGTATTATCCTTTCGCAAAGACCGGAAAACCCGTTTTCTCCATTGGCCAGTCATTGCTCTCAAATTGCTCACTAAAAGTATTGTGATCCGCTTCAAAAAAAATAGGGTTTTTATTACAAAGTTGACCTAGATAATCTAATGTATCCCGTATTACTATGCTCTAGGTTTTTCTCAAATTATACGCACTTAATTTCGTGAATTGAGCATATATTACCCTTTCGAGGCCATAACGACCTCGTTTAAGCGGACAACTGCCTTCTCCAATTTAGGCTGGTATGAATAAAACAAAACCAAATCCTGTCATATATGAATATTTGGACTATCGCCAATATTTAGGGGATTATTGCGCTTCACAAAAAGCCCAAGATATTAATTTCTCTAATCGCTACTTTGCCCGCAAAGCCGGACTTCCCAACTCGAACGCCAGCCTGCTTTCAAAAATCATTGGAGGCAAGCGTAATTTATCCATGACCCAGCGTTTTAAATTTGCCAAAGGTTTGGACCTAACCAATGATGAATTGAAATACTTCGATATTTTAGTGCAATTTAATCAAGCCGAAAATGTCGAAGCTAAAAATCATTTTTTCCATGAGCTCAGTCATTATCGCGGATCTCGTGCTAAAGTTTTACCCACTGCAGAATTTCATTATTATGCAAAATGGTATTTCTCTGTGGTAAGGGCTTATCTAGGCCTCAATCCCAATGAAAGAAATCCTGCCATAATCGCTAGACGATTAATTCCCCAAATCACCTCCGAGCAAGTACAGGAGGCTTTACAAGTTTTATTGGATTTAAAACTCATTAAAAAATTGGCTAATGGTTATGCCGTTACTGACAAACACATTACTACCGAAAAAGGCGCGCATGGCGAGGCCAATAAAAAACGCACTTTGGACATGATTCATTTAGCCATAGACGTATTTGATAAAGTCCCTGTCGAAAGCAGAGAGTACAATGCTATCACGGTTTATGTCTCGGAAAAGGGATATAAATCCATGCAAGAAAGGATTCGCTCCTTTAGAGAAGAGTTACGCGAATTAGTGGAAAAGGATTCACAAGAAGATCGTGTTTATACTTTAAATTTGCAGCTTTTTCCGAATACCGTTTTACCTGAATCTTCAAATTAACGCCCTGTAAAAAAGGAAATTCTATGTCTATGCAAGCAAAAATTGGGGGCACCGATAGTACAGAAAATCCCGATTTTTTTGTCAAATAAAATCCAGTGAAAATATTCCTAGTTAAATTTTTCCTGCGGCGATTTCTCGTGCGCGTGCCTTAAGTTTTATTCCCAAGCCTTCTGATTTTGCATTGTAGTATAATTCAATTTATAGAAATGCTTATTAAAAGAGGTTGGTTTGCCTAAACCATTATTGTCCATTATTTTGCCCTGCTATAATGAAGCGGAAAACATTGCTTTAATTTATGCTTCTTTAAAAAAAACCTGCGCAGAAATTGATTCCGAAATTCTTTTTATCAATGACGGAAGTACTGACACCACTAAGGCTAAAATAGAAGCACTCATAGTAAATGACAAGAACATTCGCTTAATCTCCTTTGTGCGAAACTTTGGTCATCAACAGGCTTTGCGTGCGGGATATCGCGAAGCCATAGGTAGCTTTATGGTTACTCTTGATGCCGACTTGCAACAGCCGCCGGAATATATTCCACTCATGTTAGCCAAAGCCCAAGAGGGTTATGAAGTGGTACAAATGATACGCGATAACTCTCAAAATGGAATGACCAAAAATTTATTTTCCAAAGCATTTTATAAAATCTTTAATCAAATGTCTGAGTTTCCCATGGTCTCCGAGGGACCGGATTTCCGCCTCATCACCCGCTTTGTATGCGACATCATTAATAAATTACCGGAACGCAATTTAATGATCCGCGCCATAATACCCCATTTAGGTTTTAAAATATTTTCTTTGCCTTATCTTTCTAGCGCAAGGCTGCACGGACATCCTGCCTATACTTTTAAAAAGTCTTTTCATTTAGGAACCGATGCCCTGTTTAATTTTAGCACCATTCCGTTAAAAATCGGGTTCAAGCTTGGCTTCCTTATCTCGTCCTTGGCCTTTATTTACGGCCTCTTTAATGTGTTTGCAAAGTTTTTTACCCATTGGAATGTTCCTGGTTATACGGACGTGATTGCCTCCGTTTTATTCTTAAGCGGATTAATCATCTTGTATTTAGGCGTATTAGGACGTTATTTATTAATTGTGGTGGAACATTTACGCCAAAGGCCAGAATATGTCATTTCACAAAATCACGAAAATAAATACTGAAAAACATACTTTGCTTTGGGGCTACTTTTTCCTAAATTGTCCGCCCAACTTGATTTTGCGCAATTAGCCTTCGCGGCTTATGATAAGGATTAAAACACTGAACTCGATTTTTTCCGAAAATGACTTGCGCCAAATAAACCTACGTCGCATGGATGAAGCAAAGCTTTTACAGCAACTCGATTTGATTCGTAAAGGAACGCAATTTGTGGCGGTGGAAAAAAGCTGCGCATTCAATGATGGCATCTTTCCACTCAATGAAGTCTCTATTCAACGCTATGAACATCTTTTTGCGCATGCCCAGCAGGCAGGACACATTACCAAATTTATTCCCGCTTCGGGAGCCAGCACCCGGATGTTTCAAAGCCTTTTGCTGTTACGGGGTAAAAGCCAAATTTCACCGCAATCCTTGGAGCTTGAAGCTCAAAAAGGCTCTAAAGAAGCCGCTGATGCGCAATTATTTTTTCAAAATTTATCAGCTTTTGCTTTTACTCCCGCCTTAGAAAAAGTTTTACTACGTGACGGGCTTTCACTGAATAGTCTTTTGGAAAAAGGCGGCTACTCCGCTTTATTGGATTATCTCTTTGGCGAGCGCGGTTTAGCTCTATCGTTCTTACCCAAGGCTCTCATTCCCTTTCATAAATATGCGCAAGAAATCCGAACTTCATTTGCAGAGCATTTAGTAGATGCAGAAGCAGATGCGGCAGATGCCACAGGATTATGCAGGATACATTTCACCGTATCGCCTGAACATCGCAAAGCCTTGGAAACATTGGCTCAAGAGTCCAGCAAAGCTTTTACAAAGCAGAATATTCGCTATGAAATTAGTTTTTCTGAACAGCTTCCGCATACTGATACTATTGCCGCCGATGAACACTTTCAACCTTTTCGCGATGGCAAAGGGCAAATACTATTTCGTCCAGCAGGACATGGCGTACTTTTAGAAAATTTGCAAAATACCCAAAGCGATATAATCTTCCTTAAAAATATTGATAATGTGCAACCCGATAGATTAAAACCCGAAGCATTAAAATATCGCCGAGCCATGGGTGGCTTGCTCATTTATTTGCAACAACAAATCTTTTCCTTGCTTAACCGTTTAGAGGCCTTGCCTATTTTTACCGACACCTTGGATGAAACCTCGGAGAGTCGTACTTTGTATGGTACCTTATTTGCAGAAATCGTTAACTTTGCGGAGCAAAATTTGGGCTTGCGCCTACCGGAAGAAAAACGAATACCTGCTAGCATGCAAACTGGAGAAGTTTTAAAAAACTTTTTTCTGCACTTATTAAATCGTCCTATACGTGTTTGTGCCATGATTAAAAATCAAGGCGAACCTGGCGGCGGTCCTTTTTGGGTGCGTGATGGCGAAGGTATTTTGCGTGTGCAAATATTAGAAATACATCAAATCGACATCACTAATCCGTTGCAAGCATCCATAGTTAAGGGCTCAACACATTTTAATCCGGTAGATATTGTTTGTGGATTGCGGGATAAAAATGGGTCGCCTTTTAATCTGCTGGATTTTGTTGATAATTCCACTTATTGCATTATTCATAAATCGTATTTGGGAAGAGATTTACTCGCCTTGGAATGGCCTGGACTTTGGAATGGAGCTATGGGGTTTTGGAATACGGTTTTTGTTGAACTTCCAGCTACTACTTTTTCGCCAGTGAAAAAAGCTACCGATTTATTAAGACCGGAACATAAAGCTTAAACTTTGAGATTCTCTTTGAAGCTCGCTTAAAAGTCCGCTCAATTATGCGACATCGCCCATTGGCGAAATTTTTTCAGTGAGTCGCCATCGCTATCGAAACGCCAATTTGGTTCACCTGCATATTGTTTATTTTCATTAAACCATACAAAAACTCGTATCGCCGGATCGGCATTAAAGTGTTGAAAAAAATCCTGTATCCATGCGGCTTTACGAGCACCATCGGCGCAACCTATTTCTGTAATCCATAAAGGCTTGCCTTTAAAATGTTTTTTCATTCCATTCAAGGAGGATTGGAAAACCTGCTGATAGGATTGCCAAGTATGCTTACGCGAATAATTATCGCCGAAATTATAGCCATCTAAACCCACCACATCCACATAGCGAGTGCCGGGATAATAAGGGAGTATGTCTGAGGTTACGGTGCGACTTCCCCATACTACATTAGCACTAAACACCCATTTAACATTGTTGGCTTTTTCATCATGAAAAATTTTCCATGCGCGACGCCAAGCTTTAGTAAACTTCTCAGGTTGTTCTCCCCAGGCAAACCAATCGCCATTCATTTCATAGCCAAAACGATAATAAACGATTTGATTGGACGCTTTTGCCGCTTTAGCAAAGCGATGAAAATAGGCATCCCATTTGCCTTGTAAAATGGAATCGAGAATATGTGGATTATCTTTATCAGCATAGGTGCAAAGCTCTTGGCTCAGCACCGTGTGAATATGTTGGGATTCATTGAACTCTACAATTTCTTTGGGGAAGCCGCGCTCTTTATCCACAAAGTATAAAGCGTATTTGGGTGAAATGCCGATGCGATTAATATCCTGTTGCAATCCACCGGCATAACTCGAATCTTTATCCCATTGATAAATGCCAAATTCTTTATGCCATGAATTTAAAGCGCTGTCTTTAATGTCTTTGCCTTCTTTATTTTCCTTGGGCTCTTCGCTAAGGCTTAGATTCGAGGGTTTGCCTAGACAGCCCCAATGCCATGCGGCCAACAATACACAAAACACATAGTATGGCCAACGAGCAAAGTGAAGTTTAAAGTCGCGCATATTCAGATTATACGCGGAGTTTTGTCATTTGACCAGCATGGAAACCATGATTAAAAGGCTAAAGCGCAACTTAATGCCTCAATTAAACTTTCATTCCCAAAGGGCATACTCAAATGCCGAAAGAATCCATTTTTATTTAGGTTTTGCTCAAGTCCTTTTAAGCCCGACATGTATTGTCCCAGCCCCAAACTTGGGTTGCAAAAGCAGCTGGAATTTGGTACTCTTCGGCAGAGTTTCCGACTCAAAATCGGCTCGAAATATGAGACTAAAATAATGATCAATCAATACTTGCCTTTAGTTGTTTATGGACTGATAATCCTCGCTGTAGGAGTTATAGCCTTGGTTTTAGCGGCTTTATTAGGACCTAAAAAATTATTTTCCAAAGACAAATTCTTGCCTTATGAATGCGGCGTGGATCAAATGGATAATCCGCATAAACCTTTCGCTTTGAAATTTTATGTTTTCGCTTTGCTATTTATTCTCTTCGACGTAGAAACGATTTTCCTTTTGCCTTGGGCCGTAGGCTTTCGCAAAATGGTAGGTGCAGGTGCATTACCCGCGGTATTATTTTTCCTCATCATCTTAGGCTTGGGCCTATTTTATATCCTTAAGACAAAGGCGCTTGAATGGGATTAGCTGCGCAAAATGATTATGTAACGACTACAGTAAATACCGCCATTAACTGGGCGCGCGCCAATAGTTTATGGCCTATGCCTTTTGGCACCGCCTGTTGCGGTATTGAAATGATGGCCTCCTTCATGTCGAAATATGACACGGCTCGTTTCGGATCTGAAGTAATGAAATTTTCCCCTCGTCAAAGTGATTTGATGATTGTCTCCGGACGTATCTCCATTAAAATGATGCCGGTTTTGTTACGTATCTGGGAACAAATGCCCGGGCCAAAATGGTGTATTTCCATGGGTGCATGTGCTTCTAGCGGCGGTGTGTTTGATACTTATACTTTGATTCAAGGGGTAGATCAATTTATCCCTGTTGATGCCTATATGCCGGGCTGCCCTCCACGTCCTGAAGCGTTCTTAGACGCTCTCATGATGGTGCAAGAGAAAGCCAAGAAAGGAATTGAAAAGGCGCAAGAATTTATCACCGACGATAAAGCTTAAGTTTTTTCGCTGTTTGCCTATGTTGATTTATACTCCCGAAAACCATCTCAAGCTCGTCACTAAAGTCGAAGCTTTTGCCAGCGACAAAATTTTAAGTCGCGAAGAAAAATCTCAATACCATGTCTTTCGTGTTAAAGCCGAAAATGCTTTTGCATTAATCGAGTTTTTAAAAAACGATGCCGAACTCGCCTTTGATTATTTTATCGACTTAGCTGGCATTGATTATTTGAACTATCCGGAAAAAAAATTAGAACGCTTTGTAATCTCTTATACTTTGATGTCCACTAAATTGGGAATCAAAACGCAAGTGCAAGCTTTTGTTTCGGAAGCGGAATTGAGTATCGCCAGTGTTACCTCACTTTTTGCAGGTGCCAATTGGACTGAACGCGAAGTCTTTGATTTATACGGCATTGAGTTTACGGGTCATCCCGATTTAAAACGCATTTTAATGCCCGATGATTTTGAAGGGCATCCTTTGCGCAAGGACTATCCTTTGCGCGGCCGCGGTGAGCGCTCAAGCTTCCCTGTATATCAGGCCACGCATAAAGAAAATCAAGAGAGTTAGACATGTATTCTTACGAAAAAGAAATAGTCGACCAAACTGAAAACACCGTACATATGAATGTGGGCCCTTCGCATCCAGCCATGCATGGCACTTTGCGCGTGAAGCTGGAAGTACGCGGGGAACGCATTGTTGCTGCCGAGCAAGAAATTGGATTTTTACATACAGGTTTTGAAAAGCTCGGTGAATATCGCACTTATAATCAATTCATCACACTCACCGACCGTCTCAATTATTTTTCGCCACTGAATAATAATATCGGCTTCGCATTAGCCGTGGAAGAATTGCTGGGTATCGAAACGCCACGTCGCTGCCAAGTCATTCGTACTATTTTGTGCGAATTGTCACGCTTGGCCGATCATAGCTTGTCGGTTGGCGCTATGACCATGGACTTAGGCGCATTTAGTGCTATTCTCTGGACCTTTGTGGATAGAGAGAAATTATACGATGTATTCGAAGCCGTAACCGGTACGCGACTCACCACGAGCTATGCCCGCGTGGGCGGCCTAGCTTTTGACTTGCCCGCTGACTTTGATAAGCGTGTATTAAAAATACTCGACGAAATGCAGGGCACCATCGATAAGTTACGCACTAGCTTTTATAATAATCGCATTTTTTTAGATCGTACCCAAGGTGTTGGTGTTATTACTAAAGAAGATGCTTTGAGTTATGGTATTACCGGCCCCATGGCGAGAGCTTCGGGTGTGGCTTATGATATTCGTAAATTCAAACCTTATTTATGCTACTCCGAAGTGAACTTTGAAGTACCTATTCATACGCAAGGCGATACTTTAGCGCGTTATAAAATTCGCTTGGATGAAATGGAACAAAGTATTTCCATTGTGCGCCAAGCTCTGAAATTATTGGAACCCGGCCCGATTCAATTTGCAGATCAAAAAAGAATATTACCGGACAAAAATTCCGCTTATAAAGATATGGAATCTTTGATTCACCATTTTAAAATGATTATGCCGGGCGAAAATCATGGCATACATGCCCCCGTAACCGATATGTATTTCGGCACGGAAGCGCCTAATGGCGAACTCGGTTTCCATATTGTTTCCGACGGCACTTCTAATCCTTGGCGCATACGCATACGTCCCCCTTCTTTTATCAATTATCCGGTATTCAGCAAATTGCTCCCTGGTGCAATGATTGCCGATTTGGTGGCGATGTTGGCGTCTTTTAATATTATCGCGGGAGAATTGGATCGATGAAAACCTTTAGCCCCGAGCGCATGGCGACATTTCAAGAATATGTCGAAGAGTATCCCAATAAGCGTTCGACTTTAATGATGACTTTACGTTTAGCCGAAGAGCAATTTGGTTTTATCGATGATGAAGCGATGCAAATGGTAGCTGACCTTTGCGAAGTGAGTGTCTCGCATGTACAAGGCATGGTAACATTTTACACGCATTTTAAACGCCCTTGTCATGGTCAACATCGTTTTATGGTTTGCGCAACACTGATGTGCTCAATGGGCGGCGATACCAAACAAGCTTTAAACCAAATCCAAGCTAAACTCGGAATTGGTGCGGGCGAACGCACAGCGGATGGCTTATTCTCTTGTGAAAAAGTGGAATGCTTAGCGGATTGCGATAAACCTCCTGTCATTCAAAAAGACAGCGAACATTTTTGTTCAATGAAAGGCGCGGCGCTCGACAATTATATCGATAGCCTTTTAGCGCAACATGGTAAAACTTCCGAAAGCTATAAGGGCCAAACACCTATTCGTATGGATGGTCGAGTGATTACGCTTCCCGTGCATCAACGCTTTGAACATGATGCGGATACAGGTGCAAGACATATGGAAGATAAAGATCCTTATTTGAAAAATAAAGCAGGGAAAAATGGCTGATCCAGTAACACCTGTGGTACCTGCGGCTGCACCCGCTCCAGAACCTAAGCCTATTGTGCCCTTTGAGCCGGTTTTGCTCAAACATATTAATGATAAAGATTCGCATACTATTGAACAATACTTGTCACGTGGCGGTTACGATACGGTAAAGAAATTTATCGGTTCCGATGCCGCTGCCATGATTAAAACCATAGATGAAAGCGGTTTGCGCGGACGTGGTGGCGCGGGTTTTCCTACGGGCAAAAAATGGAGTTTCTTAGCTAAAGGCACCGGCAAACCGATTTATCTCGCCGTGAATGGCGATGAAAGTGAACCGGGTACTTTTAAAGATCGGTATATTTTAGAACGCGATCCGCACCAATTAATCGAAGGGGTTATTCTCACCTCTTATGCTATTGGTTGCCATCATGCTTTTATTTATTTGCGCGGCGAATTTATTTTAGGCTATCAACGCTTACAGCAAGCCATGCTCGATGCCAAACAAAAAGGTTTGGTCGGCAAAGATATTTTGGACAAAGGTTTTGATCTTAAAATCACTGTGATACGCGGTGCAGGTGCCTATATTTGCGGCGAAGAAACGGGTATGCTTTCATCCATCGAAGGTGGTCGCGGCTATCCCAAAATTAAACCGCCTTTCCCTGCGGTGTCCGGTTTATTTGGCTGTCCCACTATTGTGAACAATGTGGAAACCATTGCCAATGTAGTGCATATTCTCAAAAACGGCCCCGCTTGGCATAAGCAATGGGGCACGGAAAAAAGCCCTGGTTTTAAAATTTTCTGTTTGTCCGGTGCGGTAAACAAACCTGGAATTTATGAGGTACCGCTAGGTTACCCTATGCGCGATATGATTGAAAAATTAGGCGGTGGTTTAAGCGATGGCAAAAAATTAAAGGCCATTATTCCAGGTGGCATGAGCGCGCCATTGATTATGGCCGATAAGCTCGATCAAACCAATTTGGATTATGAATGCATAGCAGGCTTAGGCTCCATGTTGGGTTCCGGTGGCATCACCGTATTAAATGAAGATACCGATATGATGTCGTCCATTTATAATACCATGCGCTTTTATCATCATGAAAGTTGTGGACAGTGCACTCCTTGTCGCGAAGGCACAGGTTGGTTGGAAAAAGTAGCGCATCGTTTTCATCATAATGAAGGTCGTGAAGGCGATGTGGAATTGTTAGGCGATATCGCCAAGAACATGCGTGGACGCACTATTTGCGTATTAGCGGATGCCGCAGCCATGCCTATGCAAAGTTATTTGCAACATTTTAAAGCGGACTTCGAAGCGCGTGTGAAAGCCGCGAAAACCGTGGAACGCCAACGCAGCTATCGCGATGAAATCACGCCCACCGCCAAGCAAAAAATGAAAGAAGCCGAAAAGCGTTAAAGCGCTGATTCGCTGAGCAGGAAAGCATGAAAGAAGTTAAAATCAAAATCAATGAGCAGGAATTTACCGTTCCTGCCGATAGCACGGTGATTAAAGCCTGTCATGCTAATGGTATAGATGTTCCGCATTATTGTTATCATCCCGATTTAAGTGTTGCCGGTAATTGCCGTATTTGTATGGTCGGTGTAAAAGGTATGCCCCGTCCAGTGGTCGCGTGTGCCACGCCCGTTACGGAGAACATGGAAGTTACCACTACGGGTAAAGATGTGGAAGAAGCGCGTAAATCTGTAATGGAATTTATGCTCATTAATCATCCGCTGGATTGCCCCGAATGCGATCAAGCCGGCGAATGCCGTTTGCAAAACTACAGTTATGAATATGGCCGCGATCATGGCCGCTTTGAAGAAGAAAAAGTGATTAAGTCTAAAGCCACTATGGGCCAACATGTGAAATACTGGGGCTCGCGTTGTATTGTCTGCACACGTTGCGTACGCTTTACCGATGAAGTGAGTGGCACGAAAGAACTCGGCGTGATTAATCGTGGCGACCGCAGCGAAATTGCTGTATTCCCAGGTCAAACTTTGGATAATCCTTTATCCCTGAATACCGTGGATATTTGTCCTGTGGGCGCTTTAGTATCTTCGGATTTTCTTTATCAAACTCGTGTCTGGCATTTGCATGAAAAACCTTCTATTTGTCCCGACTGCACCATAGGTTGTAACACGCGTGTGGACATGGATAAAAAAGATGTCATCAAACGCATTGTCCCGCGTCGCAATAATGAAGTGAATAAAGAATGGATGTGCGATGCTGGTCGTTTAAGCTTTCCTTATGTATATGAAAAGCGTTTGGCCAAGCCTTTAGTAGAAGGTGTAGCCGTGAGTTGGAAAGACGCACGCAAAGCAGCCGCCGAGCTTTTGCAAAGCAAAACCGTTATTCTCGCGAGTGCTTGGAATACCAATGAAGCTCTGCAAGCTTTGAAAAATTTATCCAATGATATTGATGGATCCATTTATAGCTATGCTAATGGCAGTCAAAAGGATCAAGTATTTCCGGGCTTCACGATTAGTGGAGATAAAAACCCAAATCGTTCCGGAGTGAAAGAAATTTTTGGCAATGACCCCGATGCTTCCCTTGCTCAATTGGCCGGAGAAAAAAACATTATCGATTGCTTGATTTTGGTGAACAATATCCCCAATTTCAAATTGACTGCGGAATTGAAATCCATACTTGATCGCACGCAAAAAGTAATTTTATTGGACTTCGCCGAAACGGAACTATTGCGTTACGGTAACATTGCCGTAGCGTTGCCTACACTCACGCATTTTGAAAAATCGGGAACCTTTGTAAATGGCAAGGGTTTAGCGCAGAGTTTTACGCCAGTGATGGAACCACTGACTTATGGCCGTCCTGAAGTTGAAATCTTGATGGAACTCGCACGCGAACAAAAATCAAAGGTGAAGGCATGATAGCTCTCGCCTTAGAAATTATCCAAAATCCTTTAGTCATCCTGCTGATTAAAATGTTGGCTGGCTTGGGCATTGTGATGTCCGCTGTTCCTATGATGGTGTGGATGGAGCGTAAAGTATCTGCCCGCTTTCAATTGCGTTTAGGTCCCAATCGCGTAGGCCCCTTTGGATTACTGCAAAGCATAGCCGATGCCGTGAAGCTAATGTGGAAAGAAGATTTTTTCCCGAATAATACCGATAAATTAATTTTCTTGGCTGCGCCAATTATGGCTTTTATTCCTGGCGTATTATCCTTCGCTATGATTCCCGTAGGTATTAGTTCCAATACTTTACTCGGCGAAAATGGAGTCCTTTCTATTTCTAATATTGAAATGGGATTATTAGTGATACTTTCTATTTCCTCGCTAGCCGCTTATGGCATTGCCTTTGCGGGCTGGTCTTCCAATAATCAATATGCTTTGCTCGGTGGCGTGCGCTCTTCTGCGCAATTAATTAGTTATGAAATAGTAATGGGAATGGCCGTGGTCTCTTTAGTGATGATGACGGGTTCTGTAAATATGAGTGAAATTGTGAAAGGCCAAGATCATTTAATGTTTGGTTTTATTCCTGCTTGGAATATTTTACGCCAACCTTTGACTTTTATTTTGTTTTTAGTCGCAGCCTTTGCCGAAACTAATCGCGCGCCTTTTGATTTGCCTGAAGCGGAACAAGAATTGGTCGGCGGCTATCACACCGAATATACCGGTATGCGTTATGCTTGGTTTATGTTGGGTGAATACGCCGCCTTGTTTACTATGTGTAGCATCATTGTTACTCTCTTTTTAGGCGGATGGACTTTGCCTGGTCTTTCCCTGTTAAGTGGCTTACCTTGGTATGTTTTAGCTTTGGTGAGCTTTGGAATTTTCCTCGCTAAAGTAATTTTTATGATTTTCTTTTTTATGTGGGTACGTTGGACTTTGCCACGCTTTCGCTGGGATCAGCTGATGCGTTTGGGTTGGACACGTTTAATCCCTTTAGCATTATTCAATATTCTGTTAACGGCTTTGTTAATGGAATACGGAGGATTTTATGTCCGTTAAAACGATTAAGCCTTCCACACAAGGCAATAAACTTTCCTTTTGGAATAGCATATATCTGCCTGCCATTGCGCAAGGAATGACAGTTTCCATCAAGCAGTTTTTTAAAAAACCAGTTACTATACAATACCCAGAAGCACGTCCTGAAATCAACGAACGCTTTCGTGGGGAGCATCGCTTAACTAAGGATGCCGATGGTCATATGAAATGCGTGGCCTGTTATATGTGCGCTACAGCCTGTCCTGCGCTTTGCATTAATATCGAAGCGCAAGCTGCACCACCCACTTGGGATGGTCGCGATAAAATTCCTAAGGTTTTTGAAATCGATATGTTGAAATGCATTTATTGCGGTTATTGCGTCGAAGCTTGCCCTAAGGAAGCGATTGAAATGACCAATAAAATTCCCGAAGTACATGATAATCGTAAAGACTTTATTTACGGATTAAATAAATTATTGAATAATTAGTCGGCGGTTTTCCAATTCACGGTGATCACGCCCAGCATCACTAAAACCGAGCCTACAATAAATCGTTGATCCAAAGTATCGTGCAAAAGCCACACCCCAAAAGCGACTCCGAATAATGGTGTTAAAAAAGAAAATACCGAAAGCCGGGATGCTAAATAAATACGTAACATCCAAAACCAAGTCAAAAAACTGACAAAAGCGATTATCACGGACTGAAAAATTAAACTTGTCCAAACTACGGTCGTCATAGAAAATGTATGGGTATAGCCTTTACAATAAGCAATGGGAAGTAATATTAATGCAGCCCCTAAAAGTTGATATAATAAAGTGATCGAAGCAGGTGCTTCTGATAAAACCGAAAAACGAATATAAACCGTTGTCGCCGCCCAAAATAGTCCAGCACATACACCAAGTATGTCTCCCCATAGAATTAATTTTGAGAAACTGTCACCTCTACTAAATCCATTAGAAAAAGCGAAAGCGATTCCGGTGAAGGCTACGAGTATTCCTATCCATTGCAACCATTTTAGTTTTTCTCCCTTTACCCAAAAATGCAATCCTAAGGCAGCGAATATAGGCGCGGTATAAAGAAACACCGACATATGAGATGCGCTGGTAAAATTTAAACCGAGGGCAACACATAAGAATTCGCCAGCAAATAAAATACTTATGACTATTCCAGGAATAAAGGTTTCTCTACGAAATTGATTTAATTGCTTACGTAACCATAGCATCACAAACATTATTGTCGCGGCCACTAAGGAACGAATCCCCACTTGCAAAACTGGATTCATATCCGCACCCGCCGCTTTAATGGCTACTTGATGTAAACCCCAAACTAGGCAAAGTAAAAGCATAATGAAAGCGGCGAAGGCATCCATAGGTTTTCGGGATTTTTGAGGGGATAAATTCATCGATTACAATTCATAAAGGGAAAATAGGAAGTAATAAAGTTAGGACTAAAAATTAATGCGTTTTTACTTCGATCATTTTTTGTTTTTCGATGACCGATTTATTGATAAAATAAAGCATGATTAAAGTAAGCATCATTGCTCCAACTGATACAAAACCTAATACATTATATTGGCCTAGAGATTCGTCCGCATTTTGTATCACTATAAAACCAGCTAAGGTTGCCGCCAAACCACCGGAAAGTTGCTGAGTAGAAGCGTTAATGGCCATGAAAGCCCCTCTATCCCTGGGGTCGGGAACCGCTGACATTAATGCAGAGGCGGAAATAATCCGAGCGGATATTCCAATAAATAAAATAACATTAACCAATATAACCGCCCATAATGGAGTAACTCCCAAGTTACAGTAGATTAATACCATGATCATACTGATAACGGACCCGATAAAAAACACCGCGTATTTGCCAATAGAATCGCTTAACTTACCCATTAAAGGGCCTGCTAATATTGATGCAAATCCAGTAATCATATAGACCATAGGTAATTTATGTAAAGAGATTCCCAAATTATGCACACTGAACGCACTGCCAAAAGGCATTAACATAAATCCACCCGTAGCCAATAAAGTGGTGGCGGCAAAGGCTTTTAAATAACGCATTTGTGAAACCGTTTTTAATAAATGTTGAAAGGCATTGCGATCGGATGAAATTTTTAAATGCGCATCAATAGGTTTCATTTTAACGGCAATTAAAATGGCAACAATTATACTGATACCTACAATCATTAAAAAGGGCATATGCCAGCCCCAATGATTAGAGAGATAAAGACCTAAGGGTATACCTAAAACTTGAGTCGTGGCAAAGGCCGTTTGCACAAAACCCATTACACGTCCGCGAAATTCCATAGCGAATAAATCAGCAATAATAGAAAAACTAATAGATCCGATTACTCCACCAAATAGGCCGGTTACAATACGCGCTATCAAAAGAAAGTGATAATTAGGCGCTATACCACATAAAAAAGTACCGAGAATAAAGCCAGCATAAAAAAACAATAAAAGTTTTTTCCGATCGAACTTATCCGCGAATCCCGCCGCCAATATACCTGCGGAGCCTGCACTAAAGGCATAAACCGAAACCAATAAACCAAATTGTTTGGTGGTAATATGCAATACATCCATCAACAAAGCGCCGAGAGGGGAGAGAATCATAAAATCCAAGACAATGGAAAACTGTAAGAAAGCCAAAATGGCTATGATAAAAACCTGATAGGGTGTAAACACTTTTCCCTTAGGTTTTTCTTTTTCGGAAATAGAATCTAATTTATCCATTCGATTGATATCCTTTTAACATTCCCCAAAACCTAATAGCTTTTTTTATTCTTGTTGGATTTTTAAGACATAAAACCCATACAAAATAAAAAGCCCCCTCAAAGAGGAGGCTTAAATTAACAAAGTAAAGAAATACTTAACGTAATAACATCAATTTTCCGGATTTTATTTTTGTTTCTAAGCCTAATATTTTTACTTGATAAAAATACAAGCCCGGTTTTAAATTGGAATTGTTTCCCACATCCCATTGATACTCCATTAATCCAATTATAGGTTTTTTAAAGTAAGCAGAAATTTTTCCTTCTAAGGAAATCAATTTAAATTCGAGCAAAGCATTATCATCCACATTATTCGCAAGTCCAATAGGAATAAATTGTGCTGAAGATAGGCGATATATATTTTTTTGCAAACCTAAATAATTTCTACTTGGAGTAGCTGAAAAATTTTCGGAGCCTCTTTTAGCTAAACCTGCTCCACTAACGGTGAGCTCATCAAAATTTCCACCGCTACTACCGATAGCTGTCAGACGAATTTTATTCGAGCCATTAATAAGACTTTGTGTGGATGTAACTGTAGCCCAGGTATTAAAAGAACCTGTTGCTGCAAAAGTTAAGGAAGCGACTACATCAACCCCATTAATCCTTAGTTTAAGCGAACGATTTCCTGAACCTTGAGCATAACGAAAAGCCAAATTATAAGAACCTGCAGCAGTAGTGGGTACTGTCCACTCGATATAATCAATACTAGCATTTTGATAATCCAAAAATCCAGTGCCATTATAACCTGTATAATTATTCCCAAAAACCGGACCCACAAAAGTCGCGTTTTCCGCAGGGAAAGTTTTAGTGGTTACAGATTGAATCGTATCAAAATGTGCTTGCACGGTGCCAATTGCATTCACGGATACGACATTGGTATTGGGATTGTTCAAATCTGCTACTGTCACGCCTGTTGCATGCCAATGCGCAAAAACATAACCCGCACTAGGTGTTGCACTAATCGTCAAATTGGCACCAGCAGTAACTTGAGTGGTACCTACGGGCGAAACCGATCCTAAGCCATTGGCGACACTCAATGTTACCCCATACGTTTTGGTATTAGGTGGACCATTCAAGGAGTAGGTCATTTCATCAAAATTTCCACCACTGCTTCCAATGGCAGTGAGACGAATTTTATTATTGCCGGCAATAAGATTTTGTACAGTATTAATGGTAGCCCAAGTGGTAAATGCTCCAGTAGCGGGGAAGCTTAATGAAGCCACAACATCCACTCCATTAATGGTAAGTTTGAGTGGACGATTACCCGCACTTAAAGCATAACGAAAGCCAATGGTATAAACACCTGCTGTGGTTGCTGCTGCCGTCCATTCGATATAATCATTGCTGGCATTTTGATAATCCAAAAATCCTGTGCCATGATATCCAGCATAACCATTGCCGACTGTAGCTCCAACAAATGCGGCCGCTTCCGCTTGCAAAGTGGGGACGGGCGTAGCGATATAATTCGCCGTAAAAGTTGTAGGGTTTCCGCGTACAATAAAGTTTTGGAAAACTGTTGTGGTATTTAATTCCGGCGGGACATCTCCGGAAAAACTCCAATGCTCGAAATCATAACGATTGCCATTCGCAAATTGCGGAGTATTTGCATTTATTCTTCCATCATTGCCAATAACAGCGGGGAAAGTAGTATCCGTTTTTACTAAATCCATGACCACTACATTTAAACCCGCAGGAACAGACTTGGCCGTAACTGTGGTGAGATTAGGATATATTGAAAGAGTATCTTTATCGATATTACCCGCATTATCGGTTACTGTTAAAATTAAGAGCAACCATACTTGTGGACTTGGTTCTGCTTCCACTGTGCTAGGAAAACTCCCTGATTTTATTCCATCAAAAAATGTGACGGGATGAGTATGATAATTCGTTGGAGATACGCGATGCCCTAATTCAATGTCCCAGTGAAAAGCGCTGGCAGGTAAAACGCCCTGCTCAGGATCGTTAGCCGTCGCCGAAAAATTGATTTGATTGGGGATAGTGAAAAAAGATCCTTGCGCAGGAGAAACAAAAGTAATCACCGGTGGAGCATTGGCCGCTAATACTGTCAGTTGCGCAGAGTTACTGGTAACACTTCCCGCTGTATTCGAAACAATCACCCGATAATTAGCTGCTTGGCTTACAGTAGCGGTAATGGTTAAGTTGGCCGTTGTTACACCACTAAAAATGGTGTTATTGACAAGGTCCGTAAAAGTCGTGCTGCCAATCGGAGCGCTTTGCCATTTGTAAGCAAGTGTTGATCCCGAAGCCACAACAGAAAAATTGGCTTGATTGCCTGAGTTCACACTCGTGTTTTGCGGATGAGTCGCAATAGCAGGTGCTACAACCGAAGTCCCATTATAATGCACTTGCCATAAGCCATCGCGATTATAGGTACAATAATACATGTCGCCATCGGCCTCACCGAAAGTTAATCCTAAGGGTTGATCGCCGGAATCAAAAATGGTTCCACCATTCGTTCCAATCGCGGTATACTTAATCCATCTGCCATTATGATCCGAATAGAATACCGCATTGGCATAAGGGGCTGGCCAAGCACTACCAATATTACGTTTAATAGCCACACCCGTGATAGCTCCACCTCCATAGGCCACCATAGGACAAGCATAGGCGGCATCCCCGCAATTATACATACCCGAATTTCCACCCGCACCCCAACCAAATTTTTTACCCACATGCTGTGAAGGGATAATCCGGTTAACTTCTTCGGTACCCCCTACATCGCCGAGATAAATATCTTCGCTAGAAGGATCTTTGGTCATGGACCAAGGATTGCGAAATCCATTAGCAAATATTTCTGGTTTAGCATAGCCTGGATTGCCGGTAGGAATACCATAATGGCCATTCACATCGCTATTACTTGCGGTAGTACTATGTGCATCAATACGAATTAATTTGCCAAATACATTAGTTAAATTATCCGCTTGTTCCTGACGCTCACCTTCGCCTTTTGCGATATATAAAAAGCCATCATTGCCAAAAACCAAATGTCCGCCATTATGCCGAGACGCGCCACCGGGTAAATTCGGCATACGGTAAATAAGATATTCGCTACCATCTACATAAGCAGGATTGCCTCCGAGCGGAGTAGAAAGCGTGAAGCGCATAATCACATGATAATCTTGATCACCACCATTAACGTACACGAAATAATGCACATACATCCAGCCATTGCTAGCATAATTGGGATCAACGGCCAAGCCAAATAGGCCTTGCTCAGAGCGAGCATTACTCGTTGGAAAATGATGCAATGTATAAGAAGCACCATTTTTATAAGTTTTTAAATCGCCACCTAATTCAGTAATAAAGAGACGGCTATCTGCCGTTTGTACAACCGTAGTACCATGTTTAATAGTGGGGAGTATATTATTTAAAGTAAAGTTCGCAGGGGGAATTGCTTGTAAGAGCGAAACGCTTAAGCACGCAAATAAAAAAATAGTTGCGACATTAAAAAACTTTAATATTCTTTGCATAAAAGGATCCCCTGCATAAATGTTTTTATTATGTGGCTTTGTCCTTGAACTACACTTCGGAAATATTTATTAATCGAAGTCTTTCCTAGATTTACCATCTTCTCTTTTAGGCCCTAATGGCCCCAAATAAAAATGTTTCTCATTTTACTTCTATCAGAGATGCTATAAGCATCAATAGTAACGAGATCTCCAAAAAAGAAGAACTCGTAAATGTGTACCGAAATACTCAGTAATATTACTGGGCTAATAGGGTAAAGGATTCCCAACCCGAAATATTGGCACGATTTGCTTTTAGAGGTGCGCCACCGCCGTTTTCTGCTACCAAATAACCATTGGTTCCGCTATTTTTAAAAGACTTCGTGCCATTGGCATTATTGGTTTGCGTCCATTTTGCTGCAGCAATACTAACCGAAGCAAGATCGCAAGTAACATCATTTGCACCTGTAGCTTGACAATATAAGCCATTGCCTAAAGACTTAATATATAGCGTAGCGTCTGCGTTACTCCCGATTTCAAACAATTGATTATTGCCAGCAACTGTGGTTGAATTGGGGATTAATTTTGTATCCGCTTGTAAAGTAACATATTGATTGTTAACCGCTTTAAAAGAATACCTTGTGCCCAGAGGCGCTGTCACAAAATAGGCGGTTACCGTACCCGCGACTGTTACATTAGTGATTTGCGTTGTTGCACTGGTTGTACTAGTGATAGTTAACCCAGCCGATACGGTCCAGTGATCAAAGAGCATTCCTGCACTAGGTGTCGCCGTAACACTTAAGTTATTACCTGAAGTTACCTGAGTAGTTGTTCCAACAGCCGGAGCTGTTGTCCCCGTACCCGATGCTGCAAGGGTTATTCCATATTGCGGTATCGCGATAAAATAGGCTGTAACTGTTCCCGCTACCGTCACATTCGTGATTTGCGTGGACGCTGTCGTTGCACTGGTAATGGCCAATCCTGCTGACACAGTCCAATGATCGAATTTCATTCCAGCTCCTGGTGTAGCTATTACATTTAAACTCCCACCCGAGCTCACTTGTGTTGTTGTGCCCACAGCTGGAGCGGTCGTTCCAGTTCCTGATACTGCCATTGTTATTCCATATTGCGGGCCTTGAGGAACTTGAACAGTAATCGTAAATGACTCCCAACCCGAAATATTGGCGCGATTGGCCTTTAAAGGTTGTCCACCGCCACCTTCAGCTACCAGATGACCCGCAGTACCGATATTTTTAAATGAAGTGCTTCCATTGGCATTATTAACCTGAGTCCACTTAGCCGCATTTGCTGTCGCACTCGCTGCATCACAAGTCACATCATTAGCGCCTGTGGCTTGGCAATACAAATTATTTCCTACCGCTTTTATATATACAGTACCATCCCCATTACTACCCACTTCCAATAATTGATTATTGCCCGCTATCGTAGTTGAATTTGGATTCAATTTATTATCTGCTAATAAGGTGACATATTGATTATTGGTTGCTTTAAATGCGTATTTAGTCCCATTAGTTGGAGGAGCTGCAATAAAGAAAGCCGTTACAGTTCCCGCTGCGGACACATTCGTAATCTGTGTGCTGGCACTTGTCGTACTTGCAATAGTTAACCCAGCGGATACATTCCAATGATCGAATACCATACCTGCTCCTGGCGTAGCCGTAATATTTAAATTACCACCGGAGATTATTTGAGTAGTTGTGCCCACGGCAGGAGTTGTTGTTCCTGTGCCTGACACGGCAAGAGTGATTCCATAAAAGGGGACAAAATAAGCATAGACGGTTCCTGCCACCGTCACATTGGTGATCTGTGTGCTAGCGCTATTTGCATTTGCAATAGTCAAACCTGCCGATACATTCCAATGATCGAATACCATACCTGCTCCTGGCGTAGCCGTAATATTCAAGCTGCCGCCGGAAGAGATTTGAGTGGTTGTGCCAGTTACTGGAGTGGTAGTACCTGTACCAGAACCTGTTGCAAGGGTAATTCCATATTGAGGGGCCGCAATAAAAAATGCGGTGACTGTGCCTGCTGCTGATACATTTGTGATTTGTGTATTTGCGCTTAATGCATTGGCAATCGTGGATCCAGCCGATACTGTCCAATGATCAAATATCATTCCCGCACCTGGAGTAGCCGTAATATTCAAGCTACCCCCAGAAGATACTTGAGTCGTAGTGCCAATCGTTGGACTTGTAGTTCCCGCGCCGCCTGATACGGCAAGCGTAATTCCATATTGAGGGGTTGGAGCAGCTTGTACCGCGAAAGTAAAAGATTCCCAACCAGAGACATTAGCGCGATTTGCTTTGAGTGGTGCACCACCCCCACCTTCTGCCACCATGTATTTTAAACTACCTGCATTTTTAACCGCTTTTGTTCCATTTCCATTATCCACTAATGTCCATTTTGCGGCAGCAGAACTGACTGTGGCTAAATCACAAGTCATATCTGCATCTCCGGTTGCTTGGCAATATTTGCCATTGCCTAAGGCTTTTAAATAGAGAGTGGCATCGCCATTATCATACATTTCAAATAATTGACTATTGCCGGTTACCGTTGCTGAATTAGGTTGCACGCGATTGTCTGCTAATAAAGTAGCGTAATTATTGTTAACCGCTTTAATGGAATAAACGGTAGCAACGGGAGTGGCATTATAGTACGCCGTAAAGATAGAGGTTGTTGTTGGTACGATAAAAGTTTGAAAAGGGGTGGTGGTATTCAAACCACTCGGGACTGTGCCTCCGAATACCCAATGATCAAAATCATAACGAACACCATTGATAATTTGAGGGGAGTTGGCATTGATTCTTCCATCATTTCCTATCACCGCATTAAAGGTGGTATCGGTTTTAACTAATTCCATTGCTACCACATTTAATCCAGGAGGCACAGACTTCGCAGTCATTGGAACCAAATTAGGGAATAGAGTTAAAGTATCTTTATCGATATTGCCGGCGCTATCGGTTACGGTACAAATTAATAGCAACCAAACCTGATTACTTGGCTCGCCTCCAACCGTACTCGCAAAATTTCCTGTTTGAGTAGCATCGTAAAAAGTGATAGGATGCGTATGATATACGCTTGGCGAAGTACGATGTGCTAATTCTAAATCCCAATGAAATGCACTAGGTGGTAAATTTCCCTGTTCAGGATCATTAGCTGTCGCAGAAAAATTAATCGGATTAGGAACCGTAAAAAAAGAACCTTGTGCAGGAGCATTAAAAGTAATAGAAGGCGCAAAGTCAGGCGGTAACACCGCGAGTACTACCGTATTACTTGTTACGGAGCCAGCGGTATTAGAAATCACTACGCGATAATTTCCAGCTTGGCTTACTGTAGGTTTAACACTTAAATTTGCAGTGGCAACACCTGTAAATATCGCACCTTCAACAAGGTCCGTAAAATTTGTGCTTCCTACAGGTGCACTTTGCCATTTAAAGTTTAAAGGTGTGCCAGAGGCTACCACAGCAAATGTTGTTGTGTTTCCAGAATGAACAGTTTTACTCACGGGTTGAGTAACAATGGCTGGTGCAACAGGAACCACACCATCATAACGTACTTGCCAAAGACCATTTCTATTATAGGTGCAATAATAAAGATTGCCATCCACTTCACCAAAGGTTAAACCTAAGGGTTGATCGCCATTCGCATCAAATGTTACAGGATTGTTTTGGCCAATCGGCGTATACTTAATCCATCGTCCATTATGATCAGAATAAAAAACCGTATTAATATATTCTGCCGGCCAATTGCCGCCAATATTTCTTTTCACTGCTACGCCGGTTACGGCTCCTCCGTCATAGGCCACCATTGGGCAAACATAGGTCGCATCGCCACAACTAAACATTCCGGAATTTCCTCCGGCTCCCCAACCAAATTTCTTCCCTACATGTAAGGATGGGATTACTCGATTTATTTCCTCAGTACCACCCACGTCACCTATGTAAATATCTTCACTGGAAGGATCTTTACTTAAAGACCAAGGATTACGAAAACCATAGGCGAAAATTTCCGGTTTGGCTAAACCCGCATTACCTGCTGGAATACCATAATGACCATCGATGTCGCTATTGCTTGCCGAATTACTGTGCGCATCAATGCGAATTAATTTCCCAAACACATTAGTTAAAATTTCAGCTTGCTCTTGATGTTCGCCTTCACCCTTACAGATGTATAAGTAGCCATCGCTACCAAATGTTATATGTCCACCGTTATGTCGCGAATTACCCGCAGGTAAATTAGGCAATCGATAAATTAAATATTCACTACCATCCACATAAGTTGGATTTCCTCCCAAAGGATTAGCTAATGTGAAACGCATCACAACGTGATAATCTTGATCTCCACCATTTACGAAAACAAAATAATGCACATACATCCAACCATTGGTCGCATAATTGGGATCCGCAACTAATCCGAATAAACCTTGCTCCGAGCGCGCATTGCTGGTAGGGAAATGATGCAATGTATAAGATGTGCCACTTTTATATGTTTTTAAATCGCCGCCTAATTCAGTGATGAAAAGTCGGGTATCCGCTGTTTGCAAAATGCTGGTGCCTTGTACTACCGTGGGAAGGATATTAGTAAGGGTAAAGTTCGCTGGTAACGCTTGCGCAAGCGAAAGACTTAAATAGGCATAAAAGAAAATAAAAGAGGGTTGGAAAACCTTAAGAATCAGTTCCATTAAATACTCCGATGTGAATTATCTCATAGCCAACCCCCAAGCTATGTTATCGAAATAAGCATTAATAAAACTCTTTCCTAGATCGAGAAGTTTAGCGGTGGGGTCATAATCGCCTCGACACTCTACGAGTTAGATAGTAATTATTTATGGCTTTAAAAGACACAACCCTAGTTAACACGGGCATTTAGCAATGGTATTAAATGGCTGATATTTCGATTTTATTGCGCACTAAATGCAATTTTACTTTGTATTACAGTATTATCCCAGTAACATACTATCGTAGAGCTTCTAAAGTTTTTTTACTTGCTCGGCAATCGCTTCCCAAATAATTTGCTCATGGCTGACATTCCAAATACAGACCCTATTTTGTAATAATAAAATCTGTGGAGATTGATGGCGTATATCCGTCAAGGCAGCAATGTTTTGTGAAGCTTTGCGAGAGGCAATCACATTGACCCAATAGGTTTTTATTTGTGGACTAGTCGCAAGAAATTTTTGCCATTCTTTTTGTGCATAAAAACTGGTTGGACAAATGGGACTGTGCTTATAAATGAGCAAGGGGAAATGGGAAGATTCCTCGTATATTTTTTCCGCATCAGCTTCGCTGAGAATTTCTAGAGTTTCATTGATACTATTCATCAAACAAGTTTAACAAAATATTTCTCAAAGCCTATGTTTTTCTCTGCCATTCAAGATTCGCCTTCGGGCTTCGAAATGCCAATCGATTATGTTAGGCTTAATAAAGGGAGTGGCTATCTGATGTGATGAAATAATTCTCACCGGAATTGAGGCCGCCTTAATCACCACAATAAAATTTTGCTTTGCAAATGCGCCATGACCGTCTCCCACCTGAGCTTGTAAAGTATCTTGTCCAATACTCAAGGGTTTCCAAATAAATTCTTTGGCCTTAGCTAGGGTATCTTTCCCGTTACGTAACCAATAATATTGTAAGCTATCGCCATCGCTGTCAGAAGCCTGCACTTGTATGAGTATGGAATCCCCCAATACGAGACTATCTTTGGAAACAAGTAAAGCAATAATAGCGGGAGCATGATTCGGAATTGGGTCGCTGCAAACCTTACCCGTACCTCTTAAATAGTACAGAGTACCTATACTATTTAAATGCGAACAAGAAAAATCAGCTTCATTGGGATTGAAATCGGTTGTCATCGACAATCGTGTGAGCGGCGCTGGACCCGAACTTACTAAAGCAAATTGTTCATCAGCTCCGGTGGCTTTATAATACAACCATTTTTCAATTTGAGCATTTGCGGAAAAGATATTCAGCAAATTTTCCAATTGTGACGCCACTTCACTTTCGCTTAAGCTAGCATTGATATTTCCAAACTCAGTTATCCACAAATGACTAATGTTTTTTGTTTGCCAAGCATTGGTAATAGCTCCCAATGTCGAATCAATTATTTTTTTAAAATCTGCATTTTGTAAATACGGTGTACGATCATCATAAGGATAAATATGCAAAGATAGCAAGTTAGGATTTACATCGGAGGGTAACGCTGCGAGCACCTTATCTAAATACTCTTTGCTGCCCTGATTTAAAATGCGACTAAATAAAGTGTTTTTTAAATCATTAGCGAGTGAATTATACTTACCCATAGACACTAAAGAATTATAAACTCCCGCCTTAGTTAAGCTCGCTTGCAGTTTTATTCTTAATTCTTCTTCAATTTTAATTTTAAGATCCGGTGCGGTTTCCGGCATAAACAAAGAGCCTAAAGCGATTTGTGCATTAGCATCTTCTGCTTTAATTAGTCGCGTATACACCGTAACAATTGCTGCATATTCTTCCGGCAAAATAGCAGGAAATACATTCGGTTCATTACCAATTTCCCATACGGTTCCAGCGATAGACTTGGTTTTTTCTCGACGCATTGTTTCTAAAATTTGTGTACTTTCGGCAGCTACTAATTTTTGAGGATTAGGTGCATACCAAGTGAATTTTGGTTTCGTCCCAAAACTTCCCATTAAATACCAAGTCGTTAAATTAGTACTATAGGTTTCAAAACGAGATTGAAATTGTGAATTATTTTCCCCTAAACTATCATTTCTGACATTAAGCTTGGCCACTTCGCGCAGAACTTTTTTACCCATGGGAGGATCGTTTATAGGATTTACGGATGAAAATATTTGCCCCTGACCTGCTGTATAATTCCCTTCTAAAGTGAAATATTCTAATCCAAATTTTTTGGCAAAAGACAATCCACCCGTTCCCACAAAACCAAAACGTAAATCTGGAGAGCTTGCAAAAGCTTTCCCACTCCACACTACGATTGCCAATGAAAATACAATCAACTTTTGAAAATTAATTCGCATATACCCTCTATCTTAGAGCATAGGAGTGGCTGATACCTGAGTCTAGTTTTTTCGAACCCTTACTCGACTAAAGGATCTCTGAAGCCTTTAACAACTTAAATAGCTCTAAAATCTCACGTATTTTTTGTTTTGGTTTAGTTTTTAATTAAAAGCGCATGCCATATTTACTCGAATTTTCGGGGTAAATCTTAAAATATGTAAACTTTTTCAACAACAAGGTTACATTTTGCAGTTGGGGAAAAGTCTAAGGGATAGTCTACTCAATTCCTTTAGACAAAGGTTTTACTTATGCAAAAAACAACCGGCTCACAAAATCAACTTTCTGGGGAAAACAGAGGTTTGGACGAAAAGATTCTGAAAAACTCTGAGCAGATTAGCACTTTGCTGGAATTATTGCAAAGCCAACATGAATTTACGCGCTGGGTGGCTATCACCGCATTAAGTGAATACCATGACCCAATACTGTTTCCACAATTTATTAAAGCTTTAAAGGATAGTAGCGTCAGCGTACGTTTAGCGGCTGCTCAAGCCCTAGTCTCCATGAATTGCTTTACAGGTGTATCCACCTTAATCCAATTGCTTACCGAAGAAGAAATGGTTTTGGGCTACCCACCAATGCGTACTAATAAAATCGCTCGGAAAGTACTTGAAGGATTTTCAGGTAAAAATTTTGGATCTTTGGAATATACCGACTTCGCAGGTAAAAAAAGAATGATGGATCAATGGGCGGATTGGTGGAAAAAAAACCATCAACAATTTGAATCCGAAAATTTTTCTTAAAACAAACTCTCTTTGTTTTTTGCACGTTAAGAATTTTACCTTAAACTTTTAAGGTGTACATACGGGATCTTTATAAATATCCTGTATGACAATTTGTGTTCCTGTCGTATTCGATTCCAATTTCAAATCAAAAGCTTGATTTTCTTTTTCAGTGGATGATTTTATACAGCTGGAAGAAATAGATTTTAGGGTATCTATAAAATTTGTTTTTATTTGATCGTTAACATTAATCACTTGATATTGTGCAGCAAGTTTTTCACTTGTATTAGAACTAACTTGAACTACAGAGCCAGGTACTAAGCTGCATATTTTAATGGCCTTTGTACTATAAATGTCTTCCGATTTACGAACTGAATCCAAAGGCACATTTTGATTGGCTGAATCCACCATCAAGGTATCATTATGCAATTCAGAACAGGAATAAGTAGTGTCTAATTTTACGGTGGGTTGTGTGGATGTCGTGTCAATCTTTGTGGTATCTGCAGGAATTATGGTCGAAACAATTTTAACCCTCAATTCTTTACGCGCAACTTGACTGGCAAAATAATTTGCGCCTATGCCCATTTTACTAACGCCCAAAGGCATGCGCCCAAAATTGTAATTCCCTTTTTTATCCATATTAACTCTATGCTTAGTACCGCGAATAAATAAAGCAGCAGAATCCATAATTAATGAAGACTGTAAACTTATTTTTCCTTTGAACTCTGCAAAATCCTGCGCCTTAAAAATACGCGAATTTATTTTCGGACCTGAACCCGTAACATGCAAGGTGTCAAAAAGAATAACGCCCGTGCTATCATAAGCTTCTATAACATATGAACCCGCAAAACTAAAAGCCATTTGCAGATTTCCTGATTTATCGGTTTTTCTATTACTAGTGCTTAATAAATCCGCGGAGGAATCTGGAATATAACCTTCATTTTGAATGCTGACTTTAGTGAGTGCCAATGGCTTATTATTTTGATCGACCATTTGCAAAGTAAATTCCTTTTGCGTTGGAAAAGGAGCAAATACCTGTACTTGATTTTCTGTTTCCGTACCCGTTCCACCAAGGCATGAAATTAAAAACCCTGCAACTAGACATAGACCTAGGTCTACTTTCCATAAATGCATAAAGGCTTTTTTCATCATACACTCTTCTTCTTTTTTAATTTAAGCGCGGTAAGTGGAAATAGCTGCATATTCATTTGATAAACTCTATCCGGTGTAGACTCCTGCGCAACAGCCTCCAGAGCTTGTTTGCGGGTAGTGCGGATGAGTTCAATAATTTTGTGATAGGTTTGTTCGGATAAACTCACTGTTATCGAGCTAAAATGGCGTTCGGATTTAGGAAAACGCGTTATTGCTTCTTCCGCTAAGGTGGCCATGGCTTTATGAAATTTAGGAATTAATAAAGATTCTATTTCTGAATTTGATTTTACAAAAGCGGTAGCGGCCTTTAAACTCCCGTCAGGCTTTGCTTCCACCATCATCAAGCGTTGTAATAATTCTAAGGCTTTTTTTACTTTTTTGGAAGGCACCGCAGGCATAAGTAACTTGCCCATTTCCTCAGGATTATTTTGATAATGGAAAAATGAAAGCATTTCTCGCAAAGCCACATTGTACCAGTTTAAATAATATTCGTATTGATCTTTTTCTAATACACTATGCGTTTGTGCCGAAGGCGATTTCAATTCCATTAAAGCAACAAAGCATTGATCTTTTTCTTCCAAGGTTTTGGCTTGATTGAAATGCACTAAATGCTGAAAATAATTTGCTTGCGCTTCATCTAATTCTAAGGCTAATGCAAATTTAGGAATGCTATTATCTGTGAGATTATGCGCACCTTCCATTACTCGCTTCAAATAATTAGGGCCCGACATTCCTGCACGGCCTAAAAAGGCGCGATGCGAAAATCCTCGCTTATGCACCTTCGCCCAAGTATAATAGTCTTGCAAGTAAATACGATAATCGGTGTAATCAAATATGGATTTCAATTTTGGACCATCAGCATTGTAGTGTATTGTATATTCAATTTACAAATAAATAAAGGCAATAATCAAGTAAATGCGCACTTATTATAGATTTATTTGTAGTGTAATAAACCTTAATTTTTGTTTTTTGGTTTAAATTGCGAAATATTGGCTTACAAACCTAAAGTAAAAGATAATTGAACCATGAAATATAAGTATGCTTTTGGGTTAGTAGCACTTTGTGCATTCCATATCACTCATTCGCAAAGCTTGTATGATTATTTCCCCGCCGGATCGACTTGGACGCAAGATATTTCACAAGCGCCGCTGGATAATCAAAGCGCTTCAATAATTGAAGGCGTGAGAACAAATGGCGGCTTTGGAACTGGGCGTTTTCAAATGGATTTTTCCATAGAAGTATTGGAAGGCAATTCCACTACTTCTTTTAAATCCTTTACGCCAACGGATAATTTTTTTTCGGATGAATGCAATCTCGCAGCTGTGCCAGTTCCAACTGTAGGCGCTTTAGAAGGCGAAACAAATTATGCTTGCGCAGGAGATGGAGACTGTCATTTAATCGTTATCCATCGTCCTACTAAAAAATTATATGAAATGTGGCGCGCCAATATTATCGGTAATAATTTTCAGGGTGGTTGTTTAGCGATATGGGATTTAACTCGTGTTTATGGGCCTACAGGCCGAGGGGATGATTGCGGCAGTGCCGACGCAGCGGGGTTACCTATGGCTCCCTTGTTGTTTTCACCTGCCGAAGTCCAAGCCGGTGAAATTAAACATGCCATTCGCTTCGCTTTACCCAATGATAGAATTCAACATTTAACCTATGTACATCCAGGCACCCATGCCACCAAAACCGCCAGTGGCGGGGCGGACACGCCGCCTTATGGATCGCGTTGGCGTTTGCGTGCGAATTTTCCCTTGGACTCTCTTCCCAATGCCGCAGCGCGCACTGTGGCTAAAGCATTAAAAACCTATGGTATGTTTCTCGCCGACGGAGGCAATATCGCTTTAATGGGACAAAGCGATCAATTCTCCAGCATTAAATGGAATGGGCTTTTGGGAACGCGGGACTTGGATATTATCAAGGTCACTGATTTTGAAATAGTAGATGGAGGAGCAAAAATTACTTGGAAAAGTCACTGCGATCTCAATGCAGGAATTGAGCCCTTGGCCAAACCCAAAGCCTTATGGACTTGGCAATCGGTGGGTAATAAAATATGGAAATTGAAAAATGCTTCTGCTCAAATGTCCGTCTCTTCCATGTTACGGGAAAAGTGATAGCAATGGAAAAACTTTTCCTTAAAGCGAATGACCATGAATGGATTATGGATATGCATAATCTTAAACCTGGCATTTATTTTCTAAAAATGGATGAGGGTGATCAAAGTCATACTTTTCCTATTCATCTTTTTTAAATCAATTTATACGGAGTGAACATGAATAAAGGCCCCGTGGATCAAATGAAAACTTGGATCAAAGAATGGACTTCGCCGTATGATTCCAATACCGAAGAATTATGTGATGCTAAAGATCCATTATTCAATTTGCTGATGAAAAGTAAGGCCTTTGATGCCGAACAAAAGCAGATTAAGGATCGTTTGACATTTTCCAATCTGGCCCATGTCTGGTACCCTCATAGCACACTCGGAACTTTCAAGGAATGGAATCAATTATTACGCGGAAAATATCGCGATATTCTTTCCCTCCTAGGTGATAAACCAGTGGGAGATATTGGCGCTGCGGATGGCGACATGGCTTTTTTCTTAGAAAGCTTGGGAGTTAAAAATCTGCATGTGATTGATCATGCGCCGACCAATTGCAATGAACTCGAAGGCGCGCATCTCTTAAAAAAAGAACGTCAATCTAAAATTGAAATTCACGATATGGATTTGGATAGCTTTTTTACTTTACCCGTAAAACGCTTCGGCACCATATTTTTTGCAGGCCTACTCTATCATTTAAAAAACCCTTATTATGCCTTGGAGTATTTTGCCAAACACACGGAGTATATGTTTTTTAATACGCGTATATTCTCTCGCCTGCCCGGAAGTACTATTGACATGCGAGAAGAGCCCATCGCTTACTTTTTAAATGACGATGAACTGAATAATGATCCAACCAATTATTGGATATTTACCGAAGCCAGTCTCAAAAGAATATTGCATAGAACGGGTTGGGAAATTTTGCAATTCACACCAGTAGACAATGTACGTGATGCAAGGCCCGATGCTTTACAAAAAGGGGAAAGAGCCTTTTGTTTATTGAAAAGCAAAGTGTTTGCTACATAAGCTATTTACATTTAAAATAGCGTTCATAAAAAAAGCCTCCGTGAAAACGGAGGCTTTAATTTTTAAAAATTTTATCGACTACTAATAGCGATAATGATCAGGCTTATAAGGGCCTTCAACCGGAACGCTAATATAGTCGCTTTGAACTTTAGAAAGCTTCGTGAGCTTTACACCCAACTTTTCCAAATGTAAACGAGCTACTTCTTCGTCCAATTGTTTAGACAAAGTGTAAACACCGACTGGACGAGGATTGGTCCACAAATCAATTTGTGCTAAAGTTTGATTGGTGAAAGAGCTAGACATTACAAAACTAGGATGGCCTGTAGCGCAACCTAAGTTAACCAAACGGCCTTCGGCTAAGAGATAAATTTCATGGCCATCAGGGAAAATATATTTGTCCACTTGGGGTTTGATATTTTCTTTTTTGATGCCAGGCCAAGTCTGCAAACCAACAACATCAATTTCGCTATCGAAATGACCGATATTGCAAACAATGCTTTGATCTTTCATCTTGCTCATATGTTCGGCAGTGATAACGCCAACATTACCTGTAGTTGTTATATAAAGATTTCCTTCGGGTAATGCATCTTCTACTGGAGCTACTTTGTAACCTTCCATTGCGGCTTGCAAAGCGCAAATGGGATCGATTTCATTCACAATCACTCGAGCGCCAAAGCCGCGCATACTTTGAGCGCAACCTTTGCCTACATCGCCATAGCCACAAACCACAGCCACTTTACCGGCAACCATCACATCCGTAGCACGCTTGATACCGTCGGCCAAAGATTCGCGACAGCCATATAAATTATCAAACTTGCTCTTGGTCACACTATCGTTCACATTGATAGCAGGAACCATTAATTCACCCTTTTGCATCATTTGGTATAAACGATGAACGCCGGTAGTAGTTTCTTCGGAAACGCCTTTCCAATCCTTCATATAACGTGTCCAAATTCCAGGATGCGTTTTCAAAGTCTTCTTAAGTAACTCTAAGATGACTCCTTCTTCTTCACTGCCAGGTTTGCGATCCAAGAAAGAAGCATCTTTCTCCGCCTTTACGCCCCAGTGAATCAATAAAGTGGCATCGCCACCATCATCCACAATCAATTGCGGGCCAAGTCCACCAGGAAATGCCAAAGCTTTGAAAGTGCAATCCCAATACTCAACCAAGGTTTCGCCTTTCCAAGCGAATACTGGAACGCCAGCTGTAGCAATCGCCGCAGCCGCATGATCTTGAGTGGAGAAAATATTGCAAGAAGCCCAACGCACATCGGCGCCTAATTCTACGAGCGTTTCAATCAATACGGCGGTTTGAATAGTCATGTGCAAAGAGCCCATAACACGTGCGCCTTTTAATGGTTTTAATTTGCCATACTTAGCACGCAAAGACATAAGTCCTGGCATTTCTTTTTCGGCAATAATGATTTCTTTACGACCGAATTCTGATAAGCTGAGATCGGCTACGTGAAAATCGTTTTCCACTTTAGCGGTAGAAGGAGAAGCTGTTGTCATATTTTTCCTTATTTCTTTTGATAGTTTTTTGATTAGTTCTTTTAATTACTCAATTGACTACTGATGATTATTTTAAATACGCTTTAGCAGCTTCTTTCAAAGCAGCCGCTTTATCGGTTTTTTCCCAAGTAAAGCTATCGCCTTTGCGACCAAAATGGCCATGCACGGCGGTGGCTTTATAACGTGGCTTGAGCAAATCCAAAGTGCTAACAATGCCGGCAGGCGTGAGATCAAAATGTTCGCTCACTAATTTTTCCAAAGCTTCCTGAGGAATTTTGCCAGTTCCAAAAGTTTCTACAAAGACCGAAACTGGTTTAGCATAACCAATGGCATAAGCCACTTGCACTTCGCATTTGGTAGCCAAACCAGCGGCTACGATATTTTTCGCAACGTAACGTGCAGCATACGCGGCACTACGATCCACCTTAGAAGGATCTTTGCCCGAGAAAGCACCGCCACCATGACGGCCCATGCCACCATAAGTATCCACGATAATTTTACGGCCCGTTAAACCGCAATCGCCCATAGGACCGCCTACTACAAAGCGGCCGGTTGGATTAATAAAAAACTTGGTTTGGGTATCGAGTAAATTCGCAGGAATAACCGCGCGCACAACTTTTTCAATAATATCTTTTTCAATGGTTGCATGCGTAACATTTTCATCATGCTGGGTAGAAAGCACAACCGTGTCAATACGCTTAGGCTTGCCATCTACATATTCCACAGTAACTTGGGATTTTGCATCGGGACGCAAGTAATTTAAAGTTTTGTTTTCGCGAAGTTCAGTAATTTTTTCAATCAAACGATGCGCCAAATGAATAGGCATAGGCATTAATTCTTCGGTTTCATCACATGCAAAACCAAACATCATACCTTGGTCGCCAGCGCCTTGTTCTTTAAATTTGCCTTCGCCTTCGCTAACGCCTTGGGAAATATCTGGGCTTTGTTTATCCAGTGCTATCATCACACCGCAAGTTTTATTATCAAAACCAAAAGCCGCATCGGTGTAACCTGTACGACCTATCGCGTCGCGCACCACTTTTTGAAAATCAATATTCGCTTTGGTAGTGATCTCACCGGCCACCACAACCAAACCGGTAGTGATTAAGGTTTCGCAAGCCACGCGGCTTTTTGGATCTTGTTCGAGCATTGCGTCGAGAATAGAATCAGAAATTTGATCCGCCATTTTATCGGGATGACCCATGGATACAGATTCAGAGGTGAAGAGATGTTTTGCCATCGTAACTCCTGCGTTAAATTTTTAAAGTCTCGTAAAATCATTCTATTTTGCCGCGCATCCATAAGGAACGCTGCGAAAATTTTACTGATGAATAATTGTACTAATAATCCCAAAAATAAAGTATCGGTTTATCATGATTTACCGATATTTTATTTTTACTGATGAAAATATGTTGATTTTTGGTGGGAGGGCCTCTCCTTTCGGCGTATTTGCTTAATCTCCAATCTTGAAAACTAATCCCCTTTATTTGGTGAAATAGTTTCATGGTGGAAAAGGGGACGACCCATAAATACCCTAGCGGACAACCTTTTGCGCGCATATATAATCATCCCCTAATGGAAGGGTCTCCTTGACATTATGTCAATTTAGGCATAAAATCTCGTAAATTATTTTTTGATAATAAACGGGTCGTGTGGTTATTTGGAACTTAAATATTATGGATGCAAACAAAAAGAAAAAACTCGACTCTTCCGGATGGAAAGTCAGAGAAACCAAGGATTTTCTGGGATTAAGTGCTTCCGAAGTGGAATACATTGAATTGAAGCTGGCTCTAGCAAGAAATTTGACTAGAACAAGAAAAGCAAAACATTTAACGCAAACTCAGCTTGCCGAAAGATTGAACTCCAGTCAATCGAGAGTTGCAAAAATGGAAGCCGGCGATGTCTCTGTTTCTATTGATCTTTTAATAAGATCCCTTTTCGAATTAGACATTTCAAAAAATGATTTAGCGAAGTTGATTAAAACCGATTGCTTGAAATGAGTGAGAGTAATTGGCCAAAATCATTGAACGAAAAGAAGGAGAAAGTTTTTTCCTTCAATACTTATTTTCTAAAATCAAGGGTGAAGCCGGGGCATGTTGACCAATTGATCGCTATTGAAGCAATCATGAATGCATTTTTTTATTACGAAGCGCTTGCGAAAGGTATTTTGCAGTTACGCTTATTAGGTGAGTAGCGCACCGTTCTCCTCTCGGCCACCCCTTCTCCATCACGGCGGTGTGGAGGGACTCTGCGTCCGTAAACACGGGCGTTACGGTCACTGAGCCTGTCGAATGTGACCGTAACCTATTCCTAAATACATCCTTTAAGGTCCCACACGATGAAAAATAGTAGGGGTTGATGATTTTCAACCCCTACTATTTTTGGTCTTTTCGGTAACCATTGCAAAATGGTTTTGTCTATCATACCGAAGTTCATTTGTCATTTCCTTCGATTCGAAGGTCTAACTTTTCTCTAGCTTCGATCATAGCCTTATGTAATTTGGCTTGTAGCACTTCTTTGGGAGGTAATGTTAACCAATATTCTGCTATGTGAATATTGTCAGGTTCTAAGTCCATCAATTCAACTAGCTCCGTATCTTTTCCGCTACATAAAATAATGGCAATAGGTGACTGTTCACTAGGTTGTTGTTCATATTTGGTTAACCATTTGAGATACATTTCGACCTGACCTTTATGTTCGCGTTTGAAATCACCCATCTTCAATTCAATTAATACTAAACGTCGAAGTTTACGGTGGTAGAAAAGCAAATCGAGAAAATCGAATAGATAAGGGTCTTTCAGAAAAAGATGAGGCGTTATACTTTGATTTTGTTGCAGTGCCGTCAATTCATTGTGTATCATTGCTTCCGGCTGTTTTGAAATGGCGGTACGCTCGAAAAGCATGCTGTCCATACGTTCGCGCAAGGTACGAACGGACCAACGACCTTGGGTGCACATATTGATATAAAAATCACGTTTGATAGGCTCTTCGACCTTAATCATTTCAACTATATGTGACCAACTCAATTGTTGTGACAGTGTCGCAAAAAATATTTTGGAATAGCACCAATTATTGAGCTCAAACATAGGGTGTCAATGACAACTACGATATTGTAATTTAAATTACACTAAACGGACATTTTGCCTGAAACACGCCGCTCAGCGACAACATTCAACATCGGCCATGTTAGCCCAGCCGAGTTTGAGAAGAGGGATTGTGTTGTTTAACTAAATGTCCGTGAACAAGGGCGCAGATCATGGTTATAGTAGCCTTCCCATTGAACAAGTTTTTCGTTTAAATCAACGTCCCCCTTATAATCCAAAAGTTGGTAAAATTCTCGTTCATCTGTAAGATGAGAACGTTCTACTTTTCCATTCAGTCTGGGTGACGATGGTTTAATATATGCATGTTCGATACCTAAATCACAAACATGCCAATGGAATTTAGTTTGAAATTCGTGGCCATTATCTGTTCTAATCATTTTTATTCGGAAAGGGAATTTATTTGCCACATAGTTAACAAAGTGACGACAAGTTTTAGCTATGTTGCCAAATTCTTTAGCATAATTTAAAATCGTTAATTTTCTTGAAATATCATGATGCGCTTTTCAATTCATCTCTAAATCCCTCGAAATATTTTAATGGTAGAAACTGTCTACCTAAGTCGGGAGTTACACAGCACCAGAAAATCCAAATAGAATGGACAATAGGTTAATTTTATTTTTCATTTCACCTCGATAATAGTTCAGATGAGAAACATTGCTAGAGTATTATTTTTAATAATGCTTTATTTCTAAAATCAAAAAAGATTAAAGCTATAAAATCATTAGCTGTCTTTGAGGTTCGCATTTCTTTAAACTTTTTTCAAGATGATTCAAAAAACCAAAATTAAAAAGCCCAACCATTGGCTGGGCTTTTTAATTTAAAAAGATACGCTTAGAAATTAGAAGTGTAAGCGGCACATTTTCCAGTGACCGGAGCAAGATGGGTAAATGCACTAGCTGTTGCATCAGGTGTTGAAGTCCAAAAGTCAGTGGTTAGGGTACAATCACCGAATGTCTTTTTAACGATAGCTTGAACTTTTGTATTTGTGGTAGCCAGATAAGTGAACCAAGTCGAACCCGAACCGGACCAACCTATAGCCGTCGAGTCCCCTAATACACCTTTTTCTTGATAATAAGAGCTTTGTAGTGTTTCATAATTTGCAAGAATAGGAAGTGGTTCCGCCGCTTTAGCCTTTGCACTAACACCCAACATCTTTGGAATAGCCAAAGCGGAAAGAATACCGATGATAACAATAACCACCATCAACTCGATTAATGTGAAACCTTTTTTTGCTTGCTTTTTCATTGTTTGCTCCTTTTTGTGTACCCGAAAAGCCCATGACAACCTTGCCTGCGACTTTGTTCTGAGAAAGGGTACTCGCAATAGCTATACCAAAAATTAAAGTAATGAAAGTTCTGTTATTTGGCAGCTTATGCTTATTTTTTGATGTGTTTTTACAAATTCTCGAGAATGCATTTTGCGTTTTGCGAATTGCGAAAGGGGAATTGCGAAAGTCATTGCTTGATAAGGCTTTAGCTAGGTTATAATTGCTTTAGAAACCCAATAAAAACGAAACTTTCCGTATCAGTGGACACTGCCGTGATGGAGAAGGGGTGGCCGAGGATCACACGATTTAACATTCCCCGTTCGGTCACTGAGCTTGTCGAATGTGACCGTAACCACCGTGTTAAATCGTGAAGCCGAGGCCAGGGGAAGGCTTTCCCCTAACACAAAACAAGCAATAACAACTTATTTCCCTTGTTCAAAATTAGATTCGATTTGAATCACATTCGAAGTGCCGCCTTCGACTATACTTTGTTCGGATACCAAGGTGAGTACCGCATTCTCCGTGAAAGTGCCTAAGGTCATGGAACCTACATTGCACATGGTGCTGCGTAATTTATTGAGGGTAACACTTAATACTTCATCCACCGAACCGACTACCGGCACATAACCATCAATACCTTCTTCGAACTGCAAACGGGTGGACACGCCGGACTCGCCTTCTTTGTAGCGTTGCCAGTTACGGGCGCGATTCGACCCTTCGCCCCAATAGGGTTTATATATACGGCCTTTGATGGACACTTTGGGAGTAGGGCTTTCATCGGTCATCGCGAAGTAACGGCCCATCATCACAAAGTCGGCACCCATGGCTAAGGCCACAATGATTTGTGTGTCATTTGCTAAGCCACCATCGGAACATAAAGGAATATAAATTCCGGTTTCGGCATAATATTTATCGCGTTCGGCAGCGACTTCCATTATCGCAGAGGCTTGGCCGCGGCCTATGCCTTTTTGTTCACGGGTAATACAGATGCTACCCCCACCAATGCCTACTTTAATGAAATCGAGTTTCGCTTCTTCTACTAAATAGCGGAAACCTTCGGCAGAAACGATATTGCCGCCGCCGAGTATCACTTTATCTCCATATTTTTCCCGTACCCATAAGGCCGAGTCTTTTTGAAATTCCGAATACCCATCCGAAGAATCAAAGCAAAGAACATCTACGCCTGCTTCTATGAGGGCAGGAACACGTTCTTTAAAATCATGAGTATTAATCGCTGCGCCCACCATGAAACGTTTTTGTGCATCTAATAATTCATTGGGATTATTTTGATGATCGACAAAATCTTTTTTGAAAACTAAGGAATTTAAATTTCCATTCGCTTCCAAAATCGGCAAACATTCTTTTTTATGTTTATACAAAAGTCGATTCGCTTCTTTTAAAGCCACACCCACATTGCCGAAAATCACATTTTCCCTTTTGGTCATATGGTCTTGCACTAAGGAGGATAAATCATCTTCATATTCCCAAAAATCTTTGTCGGTAATAATGCCGAGCAACTTTCCAGTATTAGTGCCATCGTCGGTTACCGGAACCGTGGAGTGACCCGTACGCTTCATCACTTCTACGAGTTCGGCTAAAGTAGCCGAGGGCTTCACATTCGAGTCACTACGTACAAAACCGGCTTTATGCGATTTAACTTTATTTACCATAGCTGCTTGGCTTTCAATACTTTGCGAACAGTAAGTAAAGGTGAGGCCACCTTGGCGCGCCAAAGCGATGGCCATTTCTGAACCCGAAACCGATTGCATAGCTGCCGAAACGATGGGAATATTTAATTGCAAAGGAGTTTCACCTTTTTTAAATCGTTTGATAGGCGTATGCAAAACCGTATTTTTTGGCGTATGCTCAAGCTTGGTTAAGCGAGGAACCAAAAGGTATTCGGAAAAGGTACGAGAAAAATCTTCTAATATACGGGCCATAATTTAGCCTTCCAAAAAATGTGGATTTGAAAAAATGCTATGGCGGGGAAATGAATGGCCATAGCCAAATATAGCTAGAAAACTGTGGTCTTGTCCAATTATGCTTGAAGTTGTGACTCAAAGGCCTTAATGCGTTGCCAACCGGCCTCAGGAATGGAGGCTCCCATGACTTGCACCACCTCGGCACCAACTTTGCAACCCAAACGTGCTGAGTTTTCTAAGCCATAACCTTGGGTTAAGCCATAGAGAAAACCAGCCGCCCATAAATCGCCAGCACCCGTGGTATCAATGGCATTCACCACTTCGCCCACAATATTTGCGCGTTTTTTGCCTTGGGATAAAAGTACGCCGCGCTTACCTAATTTCACTACGGCTAATTCAACTTGATTACTAAAAAACTCTAAAGACTCTTGTTCTCCAAGTCCGGTAAAGGCTTTCGCTTCGTCTTCATTGGCTAAAAGAATATCCACATGATCGCGCACAATTTCTTCCAAAAAGGGGCGGCAAAATTCCACCACTTGAAAGGACCCTAAATCCAAAGCTAATTTGGCAGGAGAGTTGGCCACTAGGGCCAAAATTTTTTCTACTACCGGACGATTAAAAAGTAAATAGCCTTCGAGTAAAACAATATCGGCATCCGCAAAATGTTTTGCCAAAATATCATCGGGATGCAATTCAGCCGAGGCGCCTAAATAAGTAAACATGGTACGTTGTGCATCGGGAGTGACTACCGAAAGCACGCGGCCCGTATTAGCCGTAGTAATAGTGATTTCACTTTCCACACCCGCTTTAGCTATGCCGCTTAAAAAGGCTTCACCTAAAGCATCTTGTCCTAAGCGGCCTATCATGCGTGACCGGCCACCCAAATGACCAATGCCCACTAAGGAATTACAAGCCGATCCGCCAGGAACCTTTTTTACATTGGCTTTGGATTGAGTAAGAGCTTTTTCAATGAGTGGCAAATCGACTAAAGTCATGCCGCCTTTTTGTGAATCAAGGCTATTTAAAAAAGCATCATTTTCTTCAATGAGTAGATCAACGAGAGCGGCACCTACACCGACTATTAATGGACTGACCATAAAATTTTCCTTACTGAAAGGGAGAAAAAGAGGAAAGATAAAAATTAAAAATGCCGTGTTCTAAATTTTCTTAGCGCATTAAGTTTTGATTGGTTTGCTTTGCTTAGGTTTTATTTTGCAGTAATTGAATTAAAACACTAAAATCCTCATCGCCTAAACCCGCTTCCACCCCTTGATCATAAATGGCTTTAAGAGCCTGTAATTGTGGGAGTGAAAACTTATTAGGACTATCGCTTTTCGTGCTCTCGCCCTTAATACTTTCAAGAACAAGGTTTAAATCTTTGTGCATATGCTTCAAAGAAAATTGCGGGGTGAAATCTCCGGTTTTTAATTTCGTTTCTTTTAAATCGGAAAGTCCTGAGCGCGAAACATTTACCCCTAAAGCTTGAAAAAATATTTCATCACTAATGCCTTCACGCCTTGCGTACATGAGGCTTTCGGAAAGTGCTTGCATGACTAAGGCGATATTCATATTCATCGCTAGCTTTAATGAGGAGGCGCTGCCTAAAGGACCAATATGTAAAATGGTTTGGGATAAACGCTGTAAGGTCGGTTGCGCTTTAGTTAAGAGGGCCGCATCGCCGCCGATATAAAAAACAGTTTTGCGTGCTTCGGCAGCGGGTTTGCTTCCGGTGAAAGGAGCTTCTAAAAATTTTGCCCCGGTTGCTTCCACTTGCCGCGCAAATTTTTGTGTCCACATCGCTGAAATAGTACTGCATTGAATAATAGTTTGGGAAGGCATTAACTTTGGCGTTACCTTATCCAAAATTGCCGCCACTGCTGGAGGGTCGGCTACCACGATAATGATAAGGTCAGCGCCGGCAATGGCATTTTCTAAATCGGAAGTATAGCCAGGAAAATCTTTGGGTGTTCTATTCCAAGTGACAATATCTAATCCATCGGCTTGTAAATTACGTGCCCAAGCTTGTCCAATAATACCTAAACCTAATACGGAAATTTTCATAAAAAACTCATGTGAATTTGTGCTTAAAAATATTTTTTCAATACCTTTTGATTGGCTACAAAATAATCTACGCCCGATAATAAAGTGATTATCGTAACAATGGTCATCAAAGTATAAGGCGTATAATTCCAAATATCTTTCCAATAGGCAAGATTGGGCGAGTATTTACTGATTAAAGTATCTGCTATTTCTAAAACTAAAATAGTGATTACCGCCACTCCTTGAATTGCGGTTTTCCATTTGCCGCTTTTACGCGCATCGATAATTACGCCTTCGGCAGCGGCTAAAGTACGTAGGGTTTCAATGGTGGATTCACGGAAAAGAATTACTGCCACCATCCACACCGCCGCATAGCCCGATGCGAGAAAGCAAAGAAAAATTACCATATTGGAGATTTTATCGGAATACGGATCCAAGAATTTTCCGAGATTGGTTACCTCGCCACGTTTGCGTGCCAAATAGCCATCGAGACCATCACTCGCTACAAAAAATATGGCCATTAAGGCCGCGATAATTTTAAATACTAAATGATTGTCTTGATATTCCAAATTATTGTCGTAAAAAAATACCCAAATGAAAAAGGGGCTAAGTATAATGCGACTAAGGGTAACTTGCGTGGCCACAGATACAGGTTTACGTGAGTCCACATCGCGATAATAAAAATACAAATAGCCTATACTCGTGCAGAAAATCAAAATAATACTGATGACCATCATAATGCGGGAGTAGTGTTCCGAATTCCACACATATAAAATCATGGTGATATTTGAAGAAAGTGTAGTGATTTTACCCCATATACTATTGAGCGGTAGGGCACGATGTTCTTTCAATAAAGATATTGAGAAAATGAGATAAAAAATATTTCGCACCGTGATAGTGATAAGGCCCACCAAAAGCATGAGCGGAAAGGATTCATGCGGATCCCAAACCAAACGCAAAAACAAAACCAAGAATATAATATTGGCTAAAAGTTTTTCGCCGAGCTCCAACCAAAATAAAGTGAGCGGTCTTTCAATATCATCATGACGAATTTTAAAAGAAGCGTAAAACCCCATAAAAGATGAGGCGGAAAGAAAAATAGTGGCCCATAAATTATGATCAAGAAATAAACAAACCAAGGTCGCAACGAAGGTGGCCATTTTGGTAATCACCCAAAAACGACCCGCAATACGATCAGGTTCTAAATTCTGATTTTCAGTTAATGCAGTATTGGCCTTATCGGCATTTTCCCCAGTCATAGCCATGAACAAAGTATAAGTATTTATAAGTATTTTTACAGCTCACGACGCTGTCTATCGCTGTGAATATCACGCAATTCCCGATCCACAATTTCATCCCATACGGCATCGACTTGCTCGGATAAATATTCGGTAGTACTTTCGTTTTTTAACACAAAATCTGCATATTGTAATTTTCCCTCTTCGGGCATTTGGCTGCGAATGCGTTCGGCGGCGTCTTCTTCATTCAGTTCATTGCGACTAATTAAACGTTGCAAACGTGTTTCGGTATTGGCGGAGACAAAAATTAAATAATCAAAATCTTGGGCCAATCCAAATTCCACAATGAGTGCGGCATCGAGCACTACACGATTTAAAACTTTCAGCGAAGACCAAATTTGATTGCGTATTTCCACCGTCAGCACCGGATGTACAATACGATTCAAGGTGGCCATAGCTTCGAGATTTCCAAAAACAATTTTACCTAATTTAGTACGATTGAGTCGACCATAAGTATCGAGTATTTCGGCTCCAAATTCCGATACCAATTGCTGTACCAACGGTCGATTATTGAGATATAAATCATGTGCAACCTTATCGGCATCGATTAAAGCGCAACCCTTTTCGCGTAACATTTGCGCGACGCTCGATTTCCCGCTCGCAATATTTCCGGTTACACCAATGAGAAGTTTACTGGCCATAGTTTTCTTTCTTCATTAGGAGTGAGCTGATAGCCAAGTCAAGCCGGTGCCGATTTCCACGGTTAAAGGCACTCGCAATTGCATGGCATTTATCATTTCCTCGCGAATAAATTCCGAAGCAGCAGCCACATCGCGAGTATGTACTTCAAATACCAATTCATCATGTACCTGCAAAAGCATGGCACAATCCCAACCTTTAGCGGCTATTTTTTTATCAATGCTAATCATGGCAATTTTGATTAGATCTGCTGCGCTGCCTTGAATTGGCGTATTCGCAGCAATGCGTTCCGCATTTTCTTTCAACATTCGATTATCGGACATTAAATCGGGTAAAAACCTTTTGCGCCCCGCTAGGGTTTCCACATAACCCAAACGGCGACCACTTTCTATGGTATCTTGTATGTAACGGTCCACGGAAGCATAAGTACTGAAATAATTAGCGATAAATTGTTGCGCTTCCGCACGCGGGATTTTGAGTTGCGCGGATAAGCGTTGTGGTCCCATGCCATAAAGTACGCCAAAATTAACCACCTTGGCATTGCGTCGCATATCGGATGTCACTTGATCTTCGGGGATTTTATAGAGAATGGAAGCCGTGCGACTATGAATATCCAAACCCTTTTGATAAGCTTCGCAAAGTGCGGGGTCGCCACTCAAATGCGCAAGCAGGCGCAATTCAATTTGCGAATAATCGGCACATAATAAAACGTGATCAGGCGATGACGGCACAAAGCAACCGCGAATTTTCCGGCCTGTTTCGGTGCGGATGGGAATATTTTGCAAATTGGGATTAATGCTGGATAAGCGTCCGGTGGCAGCAATCACTTGGGAATAATGTGTGTGGATTTTGTGTGTTACGGGATCGGCAATTTCCGGCAAAGCCTCTACATAAGTGCTACGTAGCTTGGTGCATTCACGATGATCCAAAAGCAAACTAATAATGGGATGCTTCCCTTCTAATTTACCCAATACGTCGGCATCAGTGGAATAGCCCGTTTTGGTTTTTTTACCAGTTTTTAATCCGAGTTTTGCAAAAAGAATTTCTTGCAATTGCAAAGGCGAACTGACATTAAAAATTTGTCCGGCTAAAGTAAAGATTTCATTTTCGAGGCGCGCGATTTCCAGTTTTAATTGTTCAGAAAGAGTTTTTAAGACATTAACATCTAAAGTTATTCCGCGACCTTCCATGCGCAATAATACTGGCAGCAAAGTCATTTCCATGGTGAAAAAAAGTTGGCTTAAATTTTTCTCGGTTAATTCTTTGGAGAAAATTTCCCATAAGCGAAAAGTAATGTCGGCATCTTCCGCACCATATTCACAGGCTTTATCCACCGGCACTTCGGCAAAGCTTTTTTGATTTTTTCCTTTGCCAATTAACACCTCAATAGGAATCATGGCATGTTGAAAATGATCCATCGCTAAATCATCGAGCGATAAGCGGCGCGTACCCGGATTACATACATAAGTCGCCACCATGGTATCGATTAAATTTCCGCCTAAAAATAAACAGGATGGTAAAAAATCATGACGCTCTAAAATAGGAATATCATATTTGGCATTGTGGAAAATAAATTTTTTGTTTGCGTCATGGAAAATCGGGCTTAAAAATTTGCGCGCCTCCTCCAGACTCAAATTTGGACCTGCATGATGTCCTATCGGAATATACCAGCCGGTATGACTTTGCGTGGAAAGACAAATACCCACCAAGCCTGCGGTATTAGTATCAAGACCCGTAGTTTCGGTATCGAGCGCAATGATGTCGGCTTTACGCAATTCTTGAAATAGCTTATCAAGTGCTTCTTCACCATACGCTAATTGATAGTGCAAGTGAGAGCGATTCGCTTTGGCTGCTGCTTCGGTCACTTCCGTCACTTCGACAGACTCAGTGACTACCGAGTCACCCTTACCAGACACCGAAGACATTGAGCTTGTCGAAGGAACAGTACCGATCATCGAATCATCAAGTAAAGAAGGGTTCCCTGCAACTGCTGATCCCCTGGATGTAGAGCGCCCACCTCCAGATACTGCGGCCACTACATTCACTGAGCTTACACCTGCGGAAACTGAGCCTGTCGAAGTGACCGTATTCTCTTTGGGAATAAATTTACGTAAAGAATGCAGTTCTAAATTTTCTACAAAAGTATTAATAGCTTTGAGATCCAAGCCTTGATAACGAAAATTTTCCAGGCCTACGGGCAAAACGATATCGCAATCCAAGGTAACCAGTTTTTGCGAAAGGAAGGCCATCTCTTTATCTTTAAGCAAATTCTCGCGTAAGCCCTTTTTGCTAATGCTTTCAGCATTTTTATAGGTATTCTCTAAGTTACCATAAGTGGCCAACAAATCAGCAGCGGTTTTGGGGCCTATTTTAGCCACGCCCGGAACATTATCCGAAGCATCGCCTATGAGGGCTAATAAATCAACGATTTGCTTTGGTGGTACTCCCATTTTTTCTTTGACTTCCGCGACACCCATAGTAGTGGAGGCTTCGCCAGCAGAACCTAGATCAAACATTAAAATATCATCATCCACCAATTGCATTAAATCTTTATCGCGACTGACAATAAATACTTTCATGCCTGCACGTTTGCCTTGTAAGGCTAAAGTCCCAATCACATCATCGGCTTCAAATCCTTCTTTGGAAATACAATGTAATCCTGAGAGCTCAACAAATTCATTTACATCCGGTAATTGCGTAATCAGATTTTCGGGAATGGGTTTGCGATGCGCCTTGTATTCTTGATACATATGATGACGAAAAGTTTTTTTGGGTAAGTCTTGTACAATGGCAATATGAGTAGGATGACATTCATTAATCAAACGCAATATATGTGACGCAAAACCAAATATCACCGAAGTTTCACGGCCTTTGGAATTGACTAAAGGGCGATTGATAAAAGCATAAAAAGAACGGAAGGCCACAGCCGAACTGTCGATGAGATAAAGTGTTTCTTGCATGGGCTAGAAGATAATAATAATACGGTTACTTTTTATCCATTTCGGCACAGCAACGAAAGCCCACAAAAGGATATTGATTTTGAGGATAAAAGCTATAGCGATGCAAACTACAAGTTCCTTCCGGTCCAGTACTCCATTGACCTCCAACCACCCAAAAGAAATCTTCATTTTCAGGAGCCGGCGTAGAAGTCCATTCCCATAAGTTACCCGTCATATCCATGTTACCATAATAGGACCGGCAAGCGGGAGTTCTTCCAGAACGTTCGGCAGCATTTTCTTTAGTGACGCAATATTGGGTATTGTATTTTGGTCCATATGGGTAGGCATCCTTGGCAGGACCGTGACAAGCGCTTTGCCATTCGTCTAAGGCACATAAACGTTTACCCACTCGTTGACAAGAATCTGCCGCTTGCGCCTGATTTACCGAAGCCTGAGGAAGCTCTCCCGCCTTATTCGGCCATTCATAAATATCCATGCAGAGGTTTTTTTCCTTTACAGTGAGCGGCATCATGCCACGCCGGCATAAGCCTTGATCTTTTTCGATAATATATTCGATGCGTAAAGGTTGGGTTTGGCGCGCCAAGGAATCCACAGCGGTTATCCAAAGTGTGGTATTGCGTCGAAAGGTTAGTGGATTTTCATAGCTTTTAAAATGAATACTGTCTTCCAAAGAATACAGCACCACACAATTCCCGCGACAAAACAATTTGACTTCCACAGAATCAAAATGTCTCCCGCCCCAAGGATCAGCATACACGTAGGGTGCAGAGTCGGAGAGGACGATTTTAGCTTTAGGTAAAATCTCTTTTAAGACGAGTTTAGGTTTTTGAAGAGTCGTGGGCACCAATATTTTGGGAGTCAGGGGAATAGCGGGCTTAAAACTGCTGTCCTGGCTTGCATTTTTTGCCTCGCCATGGACTGGCGCGGGTAATGGGGGGATTTTTAAAATAGCTTCTTGGTAACAGCGATGTAACACTAAAGAGATCAATAAAGCGAGTATAAATGTAAACCAAAATAATCGACGATGCTTTCGAATGGGCGAAGACGCGAATTTATCCAAAGGATTTGAATGGTTTTGAGAAGGATCTGTGCTTGACAAATGAAGCTTTCTTGCTTTTGCAACTTTCTGGTAATCTTGAAATTTCTACCGCCCTCGAAAGAGATGAAGTAGGATGTCTCTCAAATTAAAAAGTTTTATTGTCCAAAGGACTTTAAAAGAAGGTCATAGAGGATTTATTTTTAAAATAATGAAAGCATCGCATCTCGTCGTTAAGCCATATCAAAAAATAAAACCCTATTTTCCGGCCACCGCCTTTATTGGAGGTTTTCTTTGGGACGCCTATTCCTTGGGAAAAAATATACAAGCCTTAGACCTTTTTATTCTACTGGCTTATTATTTGGGAGCAGCTGCTATGTTACCTATCATGGCAAGGCAAAATCTCAGAATGGAAATAGAAACCCTTGAGGAGCAAAATGGTTTTCCTTGGAAAGAAGTTCCCAATTTTTTATTGCAATTTTGTTTTGGTAGTATTTTCAGTGCTCTAGTTATTTTTTATTTCCTTAGCTCCAGTTATTGGCCTAGCTTTGTATTCACCGGGACTTTGATTTTTTTATTGGTGGCAAATGAGTTTTGGGACAAGCATTATCATCGCTTTACCTTATCTTGGTCCTTATTCACTTTTGCCGGTATTCTGTATTTTAATTTTGCTTTACCGCATTTATTTCACAGCCTAAATCCCATTTGGTTTTTTATAAGTATTGCTTTGGGAATTGGCATAACCTTAGGCGTGCGACGTTTAAGCCCCCTAGCGAAAGGAAATATTTTCCCTAGTTACTTAGTGGGAGGCACTATGGGTTTATTATTTCTTTTCCATGCTTTACCGCCAGTACCCTTGGTGAAAAAAGATTTGCGTATGGCGCGTAATTTAGAAAAGCAGGCGGGAGGATTTGCGCTGCGAATTGAAAAACCTGCCTTTTGGGAGTTCTGGAAAAGCACCGAACAGGAAGTGCATTTATTTCCTGGGGAAAAATTATACTGCTATTCCGCGTTATTTCTTCCTTCCGGTATAGATACCCATATTTATCATGAATGGCAATATTATGACAAATCTCACAAAAATTGGAAGGTTGTTTCAAAAATAGGGTATCCCATTTTCGGCGGTAGGCAAAATGGTTTTCGTGGTTTTACCTATAAGCAAAATCTTCTCGCAGGGGATTGGCGCGTGTATGTTAAGTCACAGTATGATCAAGTTATCGGGATCACGCATTTTTCCATTTCCTCTATGCCAGCTGATAGTACCATGGCTTTTAAAGAAATTTTTCTGCCTTAATTTTTTCCGTTTTAACTAAAGCTTTTTTACCTTCTCCATAATGACTACGATTCTCTTAGTGGAAGATGAAGAGCTGCTTCGAAGGCTCATTCGCGAAATACTGGAAAGTCGCGGTTATATCGTATTGTTTGCCTCCCAAGGTAATGAAGCGATTGAATTAGCTGAATCGCATTTAGAGCCTTTAAAATTAATGATTACCGATGTAGTCATGCCGCGTATGAGTGGTCCTGATTTAATGGTGAAAATTCGCGCTATTCATCCCCATTTAAAAGTGCTTTTTATTTCGGGATATACTGGGAATAGCAATGACACTATACAAAAAGCACTGGATCAGCCGGGAGTGGCCTTTTTGCAAAAGCCATTTCGTTTGCATGCTTTAATGAATTTAGTTCAGGAATTACTGGGCGACTAAATCACGGCTTCGTCGCTTTAATTAAGCGTTACTCGCCCTTTTCCGCAAAGGCCTTTTTAATCTCAAGAATTTCAGGTAAATTTTCTAGTAGTACATCCACTAATAGGGGATCAAAGTGACCACCGCGTTCGCATTGAAAATATTGCACGATAGCCTCAATATCCCAAGCTTTTTTATAACTACGCTCGCTCGCTAAAGCATCGAATACATCGGCCACGGTAGTGATGCGGCTATAGATATGAATTTCTTCACCCTTTAAGCCATTCGGATAACCCGACCCATCGAATTTTTCTTGGTGTTGTACTGCCACCATCGCCCCTAATTGGAGCATTTCCATTTTACAATCTTTAAGCAAATCATAACCCCATTGCGTATGGGTTTTCATGATTTCAAATTCTTCTACTGTGAGTTTAGCGGGCTTGTGTAAAATTGATTCGGGAATAGCTCCTTTGCCAATATCATGCATGGGAGAAATTTGTTTAATGATTTTAACTTCTTCATCACTCATGCCCAGTTTTTGCGCCAAGAGTTTAGCATAGGCTGCTACACGACGCAAATGATTACCCAACTCTTTATTCCACTTTTGTCTTTCGGCTTCGTCGGCTAAAGTTTTTTCGTCGGGTTCGGCATAGGATTTTTCTACACTCTTTTCCATTTCTAAAAGCATGGAAATAGGTAATTCGACGGTTAAATGTTCACCGTTATGTTGACTAGAAAAATACTCATCCAATCTTGCGCGGAGTGCATGCGCGTCAATGGAACTAAACTTTTTGTTAGTGCCGGTAGGGAAAATATTCTCTTCCAAAGTAGCCTCTGGATTAATTGTCGGTTCGATTTTTTATATATAAAAAAAATCCAAATGATTCCCAATCAAATGTATGCGAAGCCCTAAAATAAAGGGTTTGCGACGAATCTTTTTACAACATCCTTGGGAGGAGATATATTTCGATGATGAAAAAATCACCTTCGGTCATTTTGAGTCTATACCTATGCTTTTCCTTTTTTTGCCTTTCATGCAAATTTAAGGAACGTCAAAGTCCTGTTTTGACTGAAAAAGGGGATGCTGTCCCCATGCATTATTCCAACGGATTACAAATCATTCATCACGCCCTGTATACCGAAATTATTGTTCGCAAACCATGGCTCGGCGCCAAAGCCTCACAGCATTATTTTTTAGTGCCCAAAAATCAACCCATCCCACTGTACCTTATGGGACAGGTCATTATTCGCACCCCTGTAAATCACATCGCATTACTTTCCGCCACCGATTTCCCCCACCTAGATCATTTAAACTTACTCGATCATTTAGTGGCCGTTGGAGAAGCAAATTACGTGTATAATCCAAAAATTCGCGAGGCTCTTGCTAATGGCAAAGTCATAGCTTTAGCAAGTAATAATCAAATTAATATAGAGCGTACTTTAGAATTAGCTCCGGATCTCATTATTAGTTTTGCAGTAGAAGAAAAAGATCTAAATAATGAAAAAATAAACTTGGCCAAATTGCCCATGGTTTTGAATGCTTCTTATTTGGAAAGTCACCCACTGGGTCGCGCAGAATGGATTAAATTCATCGCGGCATTTTTTAATCAAGAGGCTTTAGCCGAAAGTTTATTTGTAAAAACAGCTAGGCAGTATGAAGACTTGGCAATTTTAAGTCGTCAAGCAAAGTCCTCTCCCACAGTATTTGTGAATGCTTTATTCGGCGGCACTTGGCATATGTCGGGAGGGAATAGTTATGTCGCCAAAATTTTGAATGATGCAGGTGCAAAATATTTATGGGCCGAGGATTCATCCAGCGAAATTCTTCCGCTGAACTTTGAAAGTGTTTTGGACAAAGCCTCAGCCGCCGATTTTTGGATTAATCCGTCTAACTGGAATTCTTTGAACGAGGGCTTGGAGCAGGATGAACGCTATAATCTTTTTAAAGCCTTTCGCAACAAAAATGTTTTTAACAATAATGCACGCGTTACTCCTGAAGGAGGAAATGATATTTTCGAAGAAGGGGCTGCCGATCCAGCGGCTCTCCTGGCCGATATGCTAACTATTTTCCATCCCGAATTATTACCACAACATTCCTTGAAATGGTTTCATAAACTAGAATGAAGGCCTTGATGAAATCTTCCGGTTACCCTTGGGCTAAATTATCCCTATTAGTATTAGTCTTGCTGATAATTTTTATTTTCAATTTGACTTGGGGATCAGTTTCTATTCCACTTTCCGCGATTAAAAATATGCTCTTAGGTCATACGCCGGAAAAATTGAGTTGGCTGGCTATTTTTTGGGAATTTCGTTTCCCCAAAAATTTAGCGGCCTTATTGGCCGGCATTGCTTTATCCGTGAGCGGCTTGCAAATGCAAACTCTATTTCGTAATCCCTTGGCTGATCCTTTTGTTTTAGGAATAAGTTCTGGAGCCAGTTTGGGGGTATCATTAGTGTTACTTACCATTCCCACTTCTTGGCTCGGTAATATGGTGGGAGGGTTGGGGATACAATTCGCTGCCATGTTAGGTTCCGCAATAGTCATGGCGATTATACTTTGGGCCGCCAAACGCTTAGAAGGCAATCTTCCTTTGCTATTATTAGGGATTATGCTCGGGTATGCCGTGGGCGCACTAGTGAATGTACTTTTAGCCTCCGCGCAAGCCGCCCAAGTACAATCCTATGCTTTATGGAATTTCGGAACTTTTGCAGGTGTTTCTTGGCAAAGGTTACCCCTCATGGCGTCTTTAATATTAATGGGGATTTTGTTCAGCTTTTTTGCTATGAAGGCTATGAATGCTTTATTATTAGGCGATCAATATGCCCGTAGCCTAGGGGTTTCCTTGCGGCAATCCCGTTGGATCCTATTATTTTCCACCTGTTTATTAACCGGAGCCGTAACCGCCTATTGTGGACCCTTAGCCTTTTTAGGTTTAGCCGTACCACATGCCGCACGTTACCTTTTCCGCACCGCCGATCATCGCATTTTGTTACCCGTCTGTATTTTACTCGGTGGCATTGTCGCAATAGGTGCGGATGCATTAACCCAATTACCCGGATCGGGGCATATCTTGCCATTAAATACCATCCTTTCATTATTAGGGGCGCCGATTGTAATTTTGCTTTTATTGCGAAGACGAGGTGGATTTTGAAATCTCTTTTATTGGATGCTCATGATTTAGCTATCGGTTATACTCAGCATGGAAAAAATCGGATCTTAGCACAAGCTTTAAATTTACAAATCCGTTCCGGAGAATTAATTGGTTTATTGGGCTATAATGGCGCGGGTAAATCTACTTTATTGCGCACGCTAGCGGGATTACAAAACAGCCTTGCAGGTTACATTAATGTTACTGGAGATTTGCTGGTGCAATATAGCGCTTCCGAGCGCGCAAAAATATTGGCAGTATTACTTACCGATAGAATAGCATGGGGCGAAATAAAAGTTTACGAATTAGTGGCTTTAGGTCGGCATCCACATACCGATTATTGGGGAAACCTTTCGGAAGCGGATGAAACTATTATTAGTAATTCTTTACAAGCCTTAGATGTCACTAATTTATCCGCGCGACTTTTTTCGGAACTCAGCGATGGAGAAAAACAAAGGGTGTTACTCGCCCGTTGTTTAGCCCAACAAACCCCCGTACTAATTTTAGACGAACCTTTAGCCTTTTTAGATTGGCCGCATAAAGTGGAAGTATTGCAATTGCTTAGAAAATTAACGCGAGAAACTTCCCAAGGTATTTTATTTTCTGCGCACGATCCTGAATTAGTTTTGAAGGCGGTAGACCAAATTTGGTTACTCCATCCGGGAGGTCTTTTGCAAAAGGGTTCCGCGAAGGAGTTTCGAGAAGATGCGGAGTTTCGTAAACTATTTTCTTTGGATGCACTTATTGGAGGAGAAGGCAAATGAAGGAATCTATTTCGAATCAAGGTAACACAGAAGTACCGTCTCAGGCTTTATCCCAAGCTTTATCTATACATCAAGGAAAATATTTTACCGTATTTCGCCAAGGCAAATTTTTGTGGAGTGAATTGCATGGACCTCATCTTACATTAACCACCTCACAGATAAATGGTGGGCAAAATAAACATCTACGTTACCTCCTCAATCATCAAAGTTGTGAAGGAAAAGGGCATAGTGGTCCTTATCATGATTTACCTCGCGAAGAATATCATCGCCAAGTATGTGCCGAAACAAGCTTGCCTGAACTTGAAACAGCCGTGATGGGTACCGCCGCCAATATGCAAAATGTGGCCATCGTGGAAGAAAGTTATGCGGAAATTTCTGTCTGCGCCATCGTAACAGCTGGTGTACAAGGCAATGCCGGACGCGCTGGCGATAAGGCACTTTGGCACGAAGGGGAAAATCAATGGCACAAAGTACATGCGGAGGGCGGAACAATTAATACGCTTTTGCTTTTTAATTGGCCTTTAGCACCCGCGGCTTTAACTCGCGCCGTGGCCACCATGACTGAAGCAAAAAGTGCTGTATTACTAGAGCTTGCCATATCGAGCCGCTCCTCGCAAGGCCTGGCCACCGGAACGGGAACCGATCAATTTTGTTTGGCGGCGCCAATAGATGATAGAATTCCTAAAACTTGGACTGGGAAGCATGGAAAATTGGGAGAAATTTTAGCGCAAGCGATGATGAAGGCTTTGCGACAAGCTTTGATTTGGCAAAATGGTTTGGAGCCTGCTTTAACAAGAAATTTAGTGCATGCCTTAAGACGCTTCGGTGTGGATGATATAACTTTAATTGCCGGTTTGCAAAAAATTTTGTCTCCAGAAAATTTTGCACGCGCCCAAGATAATTATCAAGCCTTGGTACATGAACCGCAAACGGTCGGTTGTGCGTATGCTTTGGCGGAAATACGCGACAGAATTATTTATAAAGTGCTGCCCGAAAGCGCAGGACATGAATTACTGATTCAACAGGCCGCTTTATTGGCTTCGTGTTTAGCTTGTAAACCAGAATGTTACCCCTCCATGCGCAGGCAATTAGCGGAATGGGCGACAAATTCGATTGATTTTCCAAACTTGGTTTTTAAAGCCTTAGCTTTGGGTTGGCAGGAAAAATGGACTTGATTTAAATGTTTACTTTTTTTTCGGAATCCGTTTGGTTTTTTCTGCTTTGCATTGTTCTAGATTTAATTTTTGGAGATCCCGTTTATGTTAGACATCCTATTCGAATAATCGGAAAATTACTTTTGTTTTGGGAAAAGCATTTGCGCTTGCGAGGTTTTACTGGGATTGTCGGCGGGATTTTACTTTTTATATTTCTCACCCTTTCGGTATTTGGCGGTATTTATGGCCTCTCCTTTTTTTTGAATTGGATTCATCCTGCGCTGGCGTATGCTTGGAAATTATTTATCGGCTATAGCCTACTTTCCTTAAAAGACTTGTGTACGCATGGGTTACGTATCGCGCAGGCTACTACCAGCGGTAATTTGGAAAAAGCCCGCGAAGCTGTTTCTATGCTAGTGGGAAGAGATACCGATAAAATGGATTTAGCCGCTTGTAATCGCGCTGCCATTGAAAGTCTCAGCGAAAACTTAACCGATGGAGTGATTGCTCCGCTTTTTTATTTCGCCTTATTGGGTTTGCCAGGATTGATACTTTTTAAAATTGTGAGCACTATGGACTCTATGGTGGGTTATAAAAATGAACGCTATTTATATTTTGGCCGCTTTGGCGCGCGCTTCGATGACGTACTGAATTTTATTCCTGCACGTTTGACTTGGTTATTAATTACCGCTTATGCCGCTTGTGTGCGAAATTGCTCAGCACCTAAGGCTTGGCGTATTGGGTTAGCGCAACACGCCTTAGTGCCAGGACCCAATGCAGGCTGGAGTGAAACGGCTGCGGCCGCTGCCTTGCAAATTAAATTAGCTGGACCTATTTGGTTACAAGGCCAATTGGTAAATACTTTGTGGTTGGGTGATGCACAAGATAAAGAAGAAGTTGAATCACTCGATGTGAGGCGAATGATTCACATGGTTTATGGGGTAACCGGCATATTTTTGGTTTTCGTTTTAAGCCTTATTTAAAAACTTTAATTATTAAAATTTAATTACCCGAAGTTCAAACCGAAAGCGCGAGTAATCGCCCAGAAAAGCCCTATAGCGGCGATGCCTATGCTACCTGGTAAAACAATTCCCTTAAAATACCAGCGCTTTTTCCAAAACCAAATGGTAAGCAAAGTCGCGCCACTAATTACGGTTAATTGCCCCACTTCCACTCCCACATTAAACCCTACTAAAATGGTAAGGAATTGTGATTTGACTAAACCTAAATCTTTTAGCGCACTAGCAAAACCTAACCCATGCACGAGTCCAAAACAAAAAACTAATATCCAACGCCAAGGTCGCAGAGTGCGAAAGAATATATTCTCAATGGCTACCACCGCAATAGATAAAGCAATCAGCGGTTCCACGATACGTGCAGGAAGAGAAAACAAGCCTAACATAGCTAAGGCCAAAGTAATGGAATGCGCTAATGTGAAAGCCGAGATTTGAATAAATAAGGGCCGTAATTTGGTCGAGAATAAAAATAAACCGAGTACAAACAAAATATGATCAATACCCAAGGGAATAATATGTTTGAAGCCTAAACCAACAAAGCGTAAGAAAACCGATTTACTCTCGGTATTTTTTTCGGTTGGCGTTTGATTTTTTTCAGTGGCTAATCGGGCAAGCAAAGAGTCTGGCATAATATTTATTAATAAATTATCGTCTAATCCTAACCACTTACGTTGCACCACTTGGTTTTGCCAATATATGGATACTTGCGATACCACTTGCATTTCAAATTCAGCAAACATACGCACATTGATTTCTAATCTTTGATGCTTCAAAGGGAGTGGCCAAACTAATGCGAATTGATAAGTAGTATCATTTAATTGCGCACTATCCAAACGGTTAGTAGGTGACTTATTTTCCTTTGTCCAACTCCGCACGGACATTCCCGAAAGATGATTGTTATCGATTTTCAAAGCAATGCGATTTTGCATATACGCAGCGATTTGATCATTTAGGGCTATAATTTCTTCGGGTGATCGAGATAGCGTCGAATTGGTATTTAAGGCATATAAAACATCTGGACCTTTAACCACAACGCCCATAAGCAAAGAATCTTTTTCAATATGAATATCAAGTACGGATACACCAGAAGGATGAGCAAAAGCCAGCGCAAAAGAAAATAGTACGCCACAAAAACTTTGGATTAATAATTTATTGAATTGCATTTATTCCCCAGAAAATCTTAACGATTAAGCGAATATACTTTTTTGTGAATTAGAATTCTCAGATTTACACTTCGAGATATAAAATTTTATCGCCATCGACACTAATATCGACGGTATCCCCGTAATGCAAGGTCAAATAGCTTTCCGTTAAAACGCGGATGGAAAGCCCTTGCCATTCAAGTAATAGAATCGCCATGGCTCCTAAATTTTCATAAACCTTCACTCGCGCTTGACCTTGCAAATTAGGCTTCACTAAAACATGCTCAGGACGCACACCGATTTGCGCAAAGCCCTGTGAATTAATACCCATGCGTGTGGCTTCATCGCGAGAAAATAAATTGATCATAGGACTTCCCAACATCCGTGCTACACGAGCCGATCGCGGTTTTTGATAAATTTCATCGGGCGTTCCAATTTGCAAAACTTTGCCATTATCCATGGCCACAATTCTATCCGCAAGACTCATGGCTTCAATTTGATCATGGGTAACATATAGCATGGTTACGCCTAATTTTCTCTGCAAATGATGAATATCGCTGATCATCTGTTCCCGCAATTTTGCGTCGAGATGCGCTAAAGGTTCATCGAGTAAAAATAATTTGGGTTTTCGAATTAAAGCCCGGCCAATGGCTACGCGCTGCTGTTCGCCGCCAGACAACTCTTGAGGATGGCGTTGTAATTTGTCCTGTAAACCCAACATCGTTGCAATTTCCTGCACGGCGGTTACGATTTGAGTTTCGGCGATCGCTCGCCATTTCGCACGCAAAGGAAAAGCCAAATTTTCATGCACGGTAAAATTTGGGTATAAAGAAAAGTTTTGAAATACCATGGCGACATCACGATGATGCGGTGGATATTGGGTAATATCTTTTTGATCTTCTAAAATTTGTCCCGCATTAGGTTTTTCCAAACCTGCCAAGGTGCGTAATAAAGTGGTTTTGCCCGCTCCGGTTGGACCTAATAGCACGAGTAATTCACCCGGCTTGGCGGTAAAATGAATTTCTTGCAAAGCGGTTATAGTTTCACCGCCATCATAGCGTGGAAAACTTTTACTTAAACCTATTACTTGATAGCTGGGCATACAATCTCCAGTGACTTCCAAGGCAAGGCTTTTTCGCTCTGAATATCAAACCAACGACATCCAAAAGGATTAAAGGATAAATATACCGTTTCTCCGTCTGCATAGTATTGATAGGCTGGTACACGGGCTTTTAAAAAACCCTTCGCCACTTTAACTTCCATTAAATTATAGGCGCCTAATCTTTCCGTATGCTCAACCACGCAAGCCATGCCTTCCGAGCTACTCACCAAAATATGTTCCGGTCGAATGCCCAAACGAAATAAACCCTCACGCCCTTGATCCACTGATTTTTTAGAAGCAAGTCCATCTGCAATATGAATTTGCATGGGCATATCTTGTAAATGCAGTATATCGCCTTGTCGACGCGCGTCGATAAAATTCATCCCCGGCGATCCAATAAAATGCGCCACAAATAAATGCGCAGGGTTAGCATACACGTTACGGGGAGTATCGTATTGTAATAAGCGGCCATTTTGCATAATGGCAATTCTATCCGCCAAACTCATGGCTTCTTGTTGATCATGCGTCACAAAAACGGTAGTGGCTTTTATTTCATTATGCAAGGCGCGTAATTGTTCTCGCGTTTGTTCGCGTAATTCGGCATCCAAGGTGCCAAGCGGCTCATCCATCAAAAAGGCTTTAGGATTTCGTACCACCGCACGCGCCAAGCTTACTCTTTGTTGCTCTCCACTCGATAGCTGTTTGGGTTTCCATTTGGCATAGGACGCTAAACCAAATTTACGCAATGTGTCGCCTACACGAAGATCGCGCTCCATGGCGGAGAGGCCTTGTGCGCGTAAAGGAAATGCAATATTTTCAGCCACGGTTAAATGCGGATACAAAGCAAAGTTTTGGAATACAAAGGCAATATCACGCTCGCCCGGCTTAGCTAAAGTTTTATCTTGGCCATCAATTAATATTTGCCCTGCAGTGGGCCAATCTAATCCGGCTATCATACGTAAAGTAGTGGTTTTACCACAACCGCTAGGCCCAAGCAAAACCACAAATTCTTCGGCATTAATTTCCAAATCCAAATTCTGAACCGCATTTACCGCAGCAAATCGCTTAGAAACATTTTGCAAAGCAATACGACAATCGCTCATGCTTTAAACCTTACGCCTTCCAGCAATATTAAATAAAATAATTCCCAGCAAAATAACGACAAAACCCAAACTGAAAAAAATATGTATCCAAGGTTGACTCACCATGAGAAGTCCTAAGGCCATAGCCATTAAAGCGAGTCTTTCTAATTTACTTTTCATGCTCAACCTTTAACCGTACCAAAAGTGATACCCCGTAATAAATGTTTACGCATGAAAAAACCAAAGATAATCATGGGACACATAAATAATACCGCCCCTGCAGCTAAGGGGCCCCAAGGGATAATGCTGGTATCGCCAATAATGGCATGAATACGTACCGGCATAGTAACTGCACGGGTACTGGTTAAAGTCAAAGCAAAAGCATATTCATTCCAAGAGGCAATCAAACAGAATACTGCCGTAGCCGTAATTCCCGCACTCGCTTGTGGAATAATAATTTTGCGTAAAATGGCAAAGCGGGAATAACCATCTAACAAAGCCGCCTCTTCAAAAGCCAAAGGGATTTCATCTAAAAAAGCTTTCATCATCCAAGTACTAAAAGAAAGATTGAAACAAGTGTACAGCAAAATAAGTCCAAAGCGCGTGTCGTATAAACCCATGCGGCTATACATAAAACTAATGGGAACCGCTACCGCCAAAGGAGGTAACATGCGAGTGGACAAAATGAAAAATTGCCAATCCTTGGATCCGCGAAAACGAAAACGACTAAAGCCATAAGCCGCCAAAGTGCCAAAAAGTACCGAGGTGAAAGTGCTCACAATGGAAACAAAAAAAGAATTAAACAAATACTGTAAAGTTTCCCCTTCCGCGAAAAAGCGCTGAAAGTTTATCCAAGTGAAGCGAAACCAAAAGGAATCTTCGGGCGCTTGTAAGCCGGGGAAAATGCGCGGTGGTAAGGCCGCAGTGTCTGCGGGTAATTTGATACTGGTTAATACCATCCAAATAATAGGCGCTAAGGCCAAGAAAGCATAAAGCATTAATAAGGAAATGCGCAATGGGTTGGTTTGGTGCTTCATGTATTTTTTTCGCGAATAGAGTCGAGATAACGCACTGCCAAATTAGCAATCGCTAAAGCCACAATTAGTAATAGATAAGCTAAAGCCGTTGGTTCACCTAAAGATCGGCTGCCCCCAAATCCACGAGCATGTAAGAGTACGCTAATAAATGTGGTCGGTTGTCCTTCGAGATTACCATTTAAAACCATCGCACTATCGAAAAGGCGAAAGGTATCCATCACGCGAAAAATCATTCCCAGCAAAACTAAAGGCATGGCCAAGGGCAAAGTAATATGTCGAAATTGAAACCAAGGGCTCGCTCTATCCACTTCCGCTGCTTCATAGAGCGCAGGCGAAATCCCGTTTAATCCACCGAGTGAAAGGAGCATCATAAAAGGGGACCACATCCACACTTCCGCAATCACTACCGCCGCAAAGGAGCGCCAATGTGAACCATCCCAATTCCAACGCGTATCGAGTAACCAATTTATTACTCCATAGTCGGCATTAAACATATAATGCCAAAACGATCCCATAATAGCAGGAGATAGCATCATGGGAATAAGCAAGGCCGACATAATCCAACCGCGCCCACGAAAAGAACGACGTAACAGTAAAGCTACGGAGAAACCGATTAGTGTCTGTAACCCAACCGTTACAATAACCAAAGCGGCTGTGCGCGAAAAACTCATCCACACTTCATCACGAGCACTATTGAGTAAATCCCAATAATTTTGTAATCCCACCCAACGAGGTCTCGTATCGATAATCGGATTAAAATCGGTGAAGCTAATACTGAGCGAAGCGAGTAAAGGGAAAATATTAAATACAATGAGTAAGCCTAAAGCCGGTACTAAACAAAGGGTACGTACACGTGCATCCGACATTAATCGACCCGAATTTTTCACTTCCGTCCCGCTCTTTTATTAAAAATCGCTTCATGTTCTTTTTGAATTTCGGCAATGGCCTGCACTGGATCGGCATTATCTTGAAATACTGAACAAAATTCTCTTTGACATACTTTGAGCAATTCATCAAATTCCGGTACCGACCAAAAATCTTTCATGGAGGTAAAGGCGTCGGCGAATAAGGGATTGTATGGCGCTGCTTTTAAAAATGTGGGACTCGCTAAAACTGTTTTATCCGAAGTATAACCGCCTTTTTCCGCCCAAGTTTTTTGCGTTTCTGAAAGGGAAAACCATTTTAAAAAAGCTTTCGCACGCGCTTGTCTTTCGGGACTAATATGCGCATTAATACTCATACCTTGCCCGCCTAAAGAAACTACGCGACGATAAATGCCTTTATCATCCGTATGTCCTGGCGCATTAAAAAATCCGGTTTTATTATAATAATCAGGATTTTCACGCGGCGTTGCCAGCGCAGGAAAAAAGGCTAAGAAGTCACAAGCCATGGCGGCTCGGCCAGCAATAAATTCGGCAGCCACTTCACTATAACTCATATTTTTTCCACCATCGGAAGTGGTCTCCATTAATTTGCGGAAGAAAGATAAAGCTTTAACAGATTCTGGTGATTGAATCATGACTTTATTGTTTTCATAATTCCCAAACTCACCCCCAAAAGACCAGAGCACTTGTTCAAAACTCATAGTCGCCATATCATAATTGCGGGAGGTAACCATTACTACACCCGACATGCCGGGAATATTTTTTTTGAAATAAGCTGCTATCCAATAAAGCTGCTCCCATGTTTGCGGTGGAGCTAAAGGAAAATCAGCAATTTTATTTTCACTCAGGAAACTTTTAAACGCCGCTTGATGATCTGGACTTTCAAATAAATCTTTACGATAAGCCCAAGCTAAAGCATCGGCTTCGCAAGGCACGGCAAAATAACGTTTACTGCCTTTGGGATATTCACTATACCATTTCCACGCTGCGGGCTCAATAGAATCCATCTTTACATTAGACGGTAACCAATCGGTAAGATCCAAATAATGTTTGCCCACAACGCCTAATCCTAACCACTGACTATCGCCAATAATGATATCGTAATTGTCGGCGCGATTGCGGAATTCCGAAAAAGTAGCGTCACCAAAAGCACCGTCCCACGATTTTTGCACCACCTTAACGGCAAAGCCGGTTTGTTGGGTAAATTGCATCGCAATTTCAGACAAATAATCAGCCGGTGGCCATTTTGCCCAAAGGATTTTGATTTCATTTTCTCTATGCTTATCGGCACAACTCATTAATGCTAGAGAGAGAAGCGCAACTATAACAAAGAGACTGAGTGAATATCCCCTTTGTTTACTAGTCGAAATTAATTTTGAAATAATATGAACCTCATAAGAGTTGCCTGTGTGGCATGCCTTTTAATATACCGATGCCAATGCGAAAAGATGGCGGAAAAGTAAGATTTTTTTAGGAAAAAGTGAGTTGATTGGGTTTAATTATGCGGGTTCTTGGGCCGCTTTTTTTACCAAATTATTAATGATATAAGCGGCTACTCCGGTAGCGATAAGCGCCACCACTATAAAGAGAATATTCCATCCGCTAAAATGCGCATGGCCCTGTAATACATCGGCACCGAGACGTCCCACATAGAGATACAATAAAATATCCGGAGCCATTCCCAAACAAGAGCTGAGGAGATAACTGAAAAAATTTAAATGCGGTATTGTAAAGAGATAATTAAGTAATGAAAAAGGGAAAAAAGGATTTAAGCGAATGAGAAAAACCAGCAAAGGGCCTTTATGCGACACCGCACGATGGAATTGTTCAAAGCGCGGATAAGCTAAACGATAACGCTCCACTCTTGCTTGCAGGAATTTTTTCCCGATAAAATAGGCCAAGCTAATAGCGATTAAAGAAGAAATTGCCACCAGTATGTAGCCATTGATAACTCCATAAACGATTCCCGCCACCAACATTAATGGGCCTACCGGCATAAAGAATAGCGAGGCAGAAATAAACACCAAAGCAAAAACCAAAACCCCAATAAACCCGGCTTGATGAAACCAATCAATACTATTCAGCAAAATGACGCGCAAAGGCAAAAAGTAATTGAGGGCAATTACCGCCAAAATTAAGGCACCGATTCGTAGCAATTTACTTTTCATACGGGGAACAAAGTAGCAAAGACGGGGGATACTGCACACCTAGGGAATGGGATTTCAAATTACATTTTATCAGTAGTCTCGCAAAATGGAATGAAGATAAATTTTATAAATAATGAAAAAAATGCCCGAATCCCAAAACACTGAATTCAAATCTTCTTGGCAGGACGACTACCTTAAATGGATTTGCGGCTTTGCCAATGCCATCGGCGGAATGATTTATGTTGGTAAGGATGATAATGGGAAAGTAATTGGATTGCTCGATTACGCTAAACTGATGGAAGACCTACCCAATAAAATCCGCAATGCTATGGGGATCATTTGCGACGTACAGCTCCACGGAAAAAATGACAAAAAATTTATTTCCATAAAAGTGAATCCCTATTCCGTACCGGTTTCTTTGCGAGGCAGATTTTATTATCGATCTGGCAGCACCAAATTAGAACTTACCGGTGTGGAGCTTAATGAATTTCTCATTAAAAAAGCGGGAAAAACTTGGGATGATATGATTGAAGATGGTGCAACGGTAAAAGACATCGATGAAAAAAGTATTACCAAATTCATTGAAGACAGTAAAGATAAAGGACGGCTACCCGAAACAAAAGGATTAAACACCTTTCAGATTCTGGAAAAACTGAATCTGACAAATGGAAAAAAACTTAAAAAAGCTGCCATTATCTTGTTCGGTAAAAATCCACTGCAATTTTATCCCAATGTACAGATAAAAATTGGCCGCTTTGGCATAGATGCGGCAGACTTGCGGTTTCAAGAAATTGTAGAAGGTAATTTGGTTCAGATGCTCCATGAAGTTCAGGTTCAGCTTAATTATAAATTCCTGACACGCCCAGTAACTTTTAAAGGCTTTCAACGATTGGAAAATGACCTATATCCCATTGCAGCACTAAGAGAAATACTTTTGAATGCACTGGTTCATCGTACTTACAATATGGGCGCGACCATTCAGATGCGCGTATATGACGACAAACTTTCCATTTGGAATGAAGGCACTCTTCCCAACGGTTTGAGCCTTGAAGATCTAAAAAAAGAACATAATTCACGCCCCCGCAATCCCATATTGGCCAATGCCTGCTTTTTAGGGGGATATATTGATACTTGGGGACGCGGAACATTGAAAATTATCAATTCCTGTAAAGAAGCCGGCTTACCAGAACCAGAATTCTCCGAGATTAACGGCGGTGTTACTATGACTCTCTTTGCTCACCCTATTTTGAACGAGGTTGCTGACAATGTCGGGATAACGTCGGGAAAGCGTCGGGAAAGCGTCGGGATAACGTCATCTAAAATTCTGAGTGCCTGTTTAGAGAATCCTGATATAACCATACCAGAGTTGGCTTTAAAAATATCTGTTACGGAGCGATCCATACAAAGAAATATTCAGAAATTACAACACGATGGTTTTCTCCGTCGCGCAGGAGGAAGAAAAGAGGGTCATTGGGAGGTGACGATTTCGAAACCGAACTTTCCAGCATAAGGGTTATTTAATAAGCTTTGATTAACACTTGGGAACGCGGAAAGACTAAAAACGACAAACCGCACAGAAATGAGGTATCATGCAAACGATACGACTTTTTGTTTCTTTAGGTATTCTTTTTTCTTTTTCATTATCGTCTTCAAATCTCGTTGTAGCGTTTAATCAGCAAACTAAAAAGTATCACTATACATCTTGTAAGTGGGCGAAGAAATGCACGGTGCATTGTGTGGAGATGAAGTTGGAAGATGCGATGAAGCAAGGTGGGGTGCCTTGTAAAGTTTGTAGGCCGCCGAGGGGGTGAATGAGATGGATGTAACGATTTAATTTCAGGTAGATAATGGCTAATAATATTGTTTTTGTAATTGGTGCAGGTGCAAGCAAGGAATATGGTTTCCCAACTGGAATGGAATTAATTCCAATGATTCGAACCTATTTAACGGATATACACGGAGAGGAGAATAGTCGTGATAATAATATCGGAGAAAAATTAAGTGAAACGATAAAAACTTGATTGTACTACGATACCCTCAAAATGAATAAACACAACGCTAATATCCACCATCGCCAATCCATTCGATTACAAGGATACAATTATTCACGGGCCGGTTTGTATTTCATTACCATTTGTTGCCATAACAAAATGCGTTTGTTTGGTGAAATTACATCGCCCGAATATGTTGGTGTTGAAATTTCGGGGGTCGATTTTGTAGGGGCTGAAAATCTTCAGCCCCTACTTGAACATCCAATGCGAAATCAAACCCAACACGGCATACATGGTTCACATGATTTACATGTTCAACCGACACATCATGTACCAAACAAATTAAAACCAATTATGGTATTAAACGATGCCGGAAAAATTGCCGATGAATGTTGGGCGGAAATACCAAAACATTTTCCCAATGTGATTTTACATGAACATGTCATAATGCCAAATCATGTGCATGGAATTATTGAATTAATAAATGACATCGATGACAGAATTCAAAACCCACGTTTACCGTTCAATATCGCGAACCAAAATAAATATCAAAAAGTAATACCCCGTTCCATTGGTGCAATTATTCGCGGATATAAAACGGGTGTCACTAAATGGTTCCGCAACAATACCGATACCCAAATCGTATGGCAGCGCAATTTTCATGAACGCATTATCCGCGACGAAGAATCGTATCAAAGCATTTCGAATTACATCCGTAGTAATCCTGCAAAATGGAATGAGGGCAAATTTTATAAATAATGTGCATGGAATTATTGAATTGACGGACGGCGTGGGGTTGAAAACGTTTGTTTTGAAAATGTATGGGGAATTTTGTAGGGGATTATTTTGTAGTAGGGGCTGAAAATCTTCAGCCCCTACTACGTGGCCATCCGATACAAAATCAATGCCTACATGGTATACATGGACATATGTTCGATATGATTTTCGATCGATAAATGGCCAACATGATCGGCCCATACGTTTTTAACATCCACATCCATAACCAATCACGGCAAGCCAACATTTTAAAAACCAATTTCAAAAACAACCGCCTTTTTTTAACAAATTAATCCCTTTTCCCCTACCGTCCCATAGTTGGAAATGGTTTATTAACTTTAACGCGTTTGAAACAGGATTGAAATATGTTTAGAAAATTAATCCCTCGCGACGAGAAGTTCTTCGACATGTTTAAGAAAACCGCGGATGTATTACAACAAGCGGCCAATGCTTTGCAAGATATGGTGGATCATCCCGAAAATATTAAAAGTGCCGCCTCCAAGCTCGAACGCTTTGAACATGATGCCGATGTATTAACACATGAGGTTTTAATTCGCCTCGACAAAAGCTTTATCACGCCAATTGACCGTGAAGATATTCATCAACTGGCTTTAGGCTTAGATGATTGTATGGATTACATGGAAGCGGTTACCGAACGCATGATGCTTTATGATCTAAATGAAATCACACCACCGATGAAAGGTCTCATCGAAGTGCTCGTGAAGCAAGTAGAAGAAATCAATAAAGTAATTCCGGTAATAAAAGATTTTAAATACGAAAAAATCATTCCCCATTGTGTGGAAATTAATCGTTTGGAAAACTTGGGCGATAAAATTTCGCGCGAAGCGGTGGCTGCATTGTTTAAAGGCGAAAAGAATCCTTTGGAAGTGATGAAGTGGCGCGACATTTATGATTATCTCGAAACCGCTACCGACAAATGTGAACATGTAGCTGGCATTATCGAAGGGATAGTTCTCAAACATGGATAGTACCTTTATCATTCTACTGGTACTAATCGGTTTGGCCTTGGCCTTCGATTATATCAATGGTATGCATGATGCGGCGAATGCCATAGCTACTGTGGTTTCCACGCGTGTGCTGTCTCCCAAGCATGCCTTGATTATGTCGGCCATCTTAAATTTTTTAGGTGCTTGGTTAAGTACTGCCGTAGCTAAAACCATTGGTAAAGGTATTGTGGATCCCTCCATGGTGACTAATATCATTGTCGCTTCCGCCCTTGTAGGCGCTATTTGCTGGAATTTACTCACTTGGTATTATGGCATTCCTTCTAGTTCCTCCCATGCTTTAATTGGTGGGCTTATTGGCGCAGTGGTGACTACACATGGCGTTCAAGCCATCAATGCTTTAGGCTTATGGAAAATTGTAAAAGGCTTAATTATTTCCCCCTTATGTGGTTTGCTCGGTGGATTTGTAATCATGATTATTATTATGTGGATGTTCCATAAAAGTCCGGCTGGCAAAGTCAATCGTTGGTTTAAATATTTACAAATTGTTTCTGCTGCCTTTATGGCAATTAGTCACGGTTCTAATGATGCCCAAAAGTCTATGGGTATTATTGCCCTAGCCCTTTTTGGCATGGGGTATATTTCCAGTTTTTATATTCCTAATTGGGTGATTTTTTTATGTGCGTCCACCATGGCGCTAGGTACTGCAGCAGGTGGCTGGCGTATTATTAAAACCATGGGTGTAAAAATGATTAAGCTTGCACCTGTCAATGGTTTTGCCGCGGAAGCCAGTGCTGCCATTGTAATCTTAACCGCGAGTCATTTAGGCACACCCGTTTCTACTACTCATGTGATTTCTAGTTCCATCATGGGAGTAGGCGCTTCTAAACGCTTAAAGGCTGTAAATTGGGGCGTTGCAGGACAAATGATGATTGCTTGGATTTTAACTATTCCTGCTACCGCCGCAATAGCGGGGCTGGTCGCTTTTACTTTAAAGCATTTGACTTAATTTTTTTGCAAGTAGGGGCATATAGCGATACACCCCTAACTCGCCGTTTGGGTATCGTGTTTCCTACTAATAAATCCCTACTTCAACTTTACTTTAAGTTTTACTTAAGCATTATAACCCTTGCCGCTATTGTCGTTTGTACATAAACGTGCAATAATGAATTCGGATACAGCTCACCTTTTCAAGGATTTATACCGTGGATATAACCACACTAGGCGGACCAGGCTTCGGCATCGGAATGATTCTCTTGGGATTAATTCTCGAAGGCGGACATGTTGAGGCTTTAGTACAACCGACAGCTTTTATAATTGTGGTGGGGGGTGCCTTGGGTGCTACCATGGCTGGATTCCCCATGGATCATTTAGTAACCGCGCTCAAGAGTTTAAAAGTGGCACTCTCTCCCCCTAAATCGGATCATGCTAAAATTATTAATGAGCTTACCGAACTTTGTCAGTTCGCGCGTAAAAATGGAATCATGGCTTTAGAAACCAAAGCCAAAGCACATCCTGATCCTTTTACCCGCAAAGGCTTAACCTTAATTGTCGATGGTATTGATCCCGCAGTGTTACTGAGCATTATGGAAACCGAACTCACCACTTTTGAAGACGAATGCAAAATATGTATTCCGGTTATTGAAGCCATGGGCGGTTATGCGCCTACGGTGGGTATTATTGGTGCAGTGCTTGGACTTATTCACGTTATGGAAAACTTAGATGATCCCTCCAAATTGGGTGGGGGTATTGCGGTAGCTTTTGTGGCTACTATTTATGGCTTAGTGATTGCCAATATTATTGCTTTGCCTTTGGCGAATAAAATGAAAGTACGCGCTAAACAAATGGGTCATGAAAAAGAATTAATCTTAGCGGGTTTGGTAGCACTACAAAATGGTGAGAATCCTCATTTCTTGGGCCAACGTTTAAAAGCCTTTTTACCCGAAGGGCATAGAGAGGCACATTGATTTTGAAGGGTTTTAATTTTGGCTCGTAAAGCGCATCACGAAGAACATGTTAATCATGAACGCTGGTTAGTGTCTTATGCTGATTTTATCACTTTATTATTTGCCACCTTTACAGCCTTATATGCTTTAGGTCGATCCGATGCTGACAAAGCTAAATCGGCGGCGGAATCTATGCGTATCGTCTTTGGTACCCCGCAAAATTCCCTCGTGAAAATGGATGGGATGAAACCTAAAAAGTACGATACCAAAGGGCATCCTGATGCGCCGGAAAAAAGTGATGAGCAAGCCGCCCGATCGGTTACGCAAGCGACACGTTCTGATTTAGAAAGCATGAAACATGCGATTGAAGAATTTTTAATGACACAAAATAAATTTGATAAGGTACAGGTGGAGTCGCAAGAACGCGGCCTAGTTATTAGTATGAAGGAATCCGGATTATTTGAAAGTGGACGAGCCGAGGTCAAAGAAGAATCCAAAAAAATATTTCAAGAATTAGGCGCACAATTTGCCAAGTTTCGAAATCCTCTACGCGTGGAGGGTCACACCGATAATACCCCCATGAGCTCACGCACTTATCCCACCAATTGGGAATTGTCTACCGCAAGAGCCACTAATGTTTTGCAAACCTTGGTCAATCATTATGGGATTGCTCCCGATAAAATATCCGCCGTGGGCTATGGGGAATTTAGACCCATTTCAGAAAATACCACCCCTGCTGGAAGAGCGCGTAATCGGCGCGTAGATATTGTGATATTGTCGGCCTCAGCCGAAAGGTCGGAGCCCAAAGTTATGGAAGAGCATCACCCTTCAAATACTGAGGAAAGTCCCTCAGGGCATAGTGCATTGCCTGATATGGTTAAACCCATTGATGTGCTTAATGAAGAAAGCTCAGAGCCTGCACCATCAGAAGAAAAATCGCATGAAGGACATCACAAATAAATCCTTTAATTTATTGAATTAGCCTTCTTACAATCGATCCACAAATTAATTCACATTTTTTTAAGTTTTATTTTCAGTTTCAAAGAAAGGAAAGTATGTTCCTCCGATTATTTTTTATGAGTTTAACAGCCTTATGCACTCTCTATTTTTTTAGTGCTTGCTCTGTCCATAAAGTTTTCCTAGGCCGACAAAATCATTTCGCCTCACAAACTTTGCAAGAGTATTGCCAAAAAGCCGGTTTAAAATCACCCGAAACCATTAAAGGGGATTCTTTAATGGGTTTAGCGCAAAAGAATTATAAGGCTGAAGAAATTGATGTTGCCAGTGACCAAGCCGACTTAGCCAGCATTTATTTTCGTCAAGCAATTGCCCAAAAAGAATATGCCGATCAAAAAAAACTTGCAGAATCACTTAAATCCGCTTTGGCTTTAGAGCAAGATAGACTCAGCACCTATTCCGAAATTTTAAATGAAATGAAAGCCAAGAGGAAACCCTAATGCGCGCTTTAATTTTATCCCTACTCGCTAGCTCGGCCTTTGCCATAACGCAATTACCTCCCGCTAAATCATTACTTGAAAAGAATAAAGATTCCACTCACGCTTCTATTACTATAAATACTATTGCTCCTTTGCCTACTGCGACTCCCAAAACTTTTGGCGAACTCGAAAGCAGCTTGGATAAGGCTATGAGCGGTTTGCAGGGTAATGTGGAAGAGGTGGATTTATACTTTGCCGCGAAAGCACGTTTGCAAGAAGCGCATAGCATTCTAAAACTTGATCCTAAAAGTGACGAACGCGAACAATGGCTTAAAACGTGTACGCTACTAACTGAAGCGGCGCTTACCCAAATAGCCACGACTCAATTACGCCGACAAATTGCACAACTGCATGTCGATAGAGCTAAGGCGCTCAATGATATTAATGCAGTGAATGAAGAAATCATTAAAGTGGAGCAAGGTAATGCTTCCGCCTTACGTTCGGATTTTTCCGCTATGCGATCCGATTTAGAAGAACAAAAACGCAAATTAAGAGAACGTCAAGAAGATGCCGAAAAGCGTTTTAATGAATTGAATAGTGCTTTAATTCAAGTACGCAAAGATGCGCGCGGAACCATTATCTCCATGTCCGATATCCTTTTTGATGTAGGTAAAGCCTCATTAACTGCGGATCTCAAAACCAATTTGGCAAAAATTTCGGGTATTCTTACCATTTATAAAGATGCTAATGTCATAGTAGAAGGGCATACCGATAATCAAGGTTCGGAAGAATATAATCATAAGCTTTCGGAAAAAAGAGCGAGTAATGTCATGGATTTTATGGTGACGCAGGGAATTGATGTCAAGCGATTATCTTCAGCAGGATTTGGTTTTACCAAACCAGTTGCCGAAAACACGACCAAAGAAGGTCGTCAAAAAAATCGCCGCGTAGACTTAGTCATACAAGAGAAAAAAACGCCCTAATGCGAAAATTATGGCTATTACCCTTTGTGGCCCTATTAGTTTTATTGGGTGTTTTTTATACCCAAAAACTTAATCCTAAGGCCGCCAATACTCCCGAATCCGCTGCCCGAAAAGCTTTGCCGCTATTAAAAAAATTGGCCGATAGCCAACACTTTAATTTGCTCGGCTTTAATTCCCAAGACGAAGTCAAAGAAGCAACTTTGGGCGAACCCTTGCGAGTGATGAAATTATCCTTAGAACAAATCAAAAGCTATTCCGGTAAACCGGAAGAAGAGGGTAACTTTTTACGCAATACTAAAGAAGAATTGCTTTTTCCGATCATGGTTAAGAAACAATTACGCACCGCAATTGCTGTAACCTCTACGTTTTCTAAAGGCATTCAAACTTATGTAGCTGCTCGCATTGGCGAAAGTAGTTATGCGCATACTTTAGATAGCGTAATCACTGATCAAGCTGGAAAATTAGGGTTATCACGCACGGATTTTTTTGGGCTCACTATTCCCAGCCTCTTTCAATATTTCGCGGTTTATCCCACCAAAGATTCTTTGGTACTTATCCCCTTACCGATTAATGTCATTGCGGGTTGTAGCAAAGAAGGCCACGCCTGCTATGCCAAGAATGTGGCCTTGCGCGCTCAAAAAGTTTTGCAATGTTTTGCGCAATGTCCTGAAGCCGATTTACGCAAATAATTTTTTTAAAAATTTTTACAAACTTTTCTTGGCTTGCAAGGAAAAGGTAGGCCAATAGTACGGACCTTTTAATAAGCGTCTATCTAAAGGCCAAGCGAAGTTCAAATGATTCACCACTTTTTGTACGGATTTACTGGCTCCTAAACGCATGCCTAAACCTACGGAATAATGCAAATCTTGCGGATCGAAAACGTTATAACTTTTGTAGGTATTACCAGCATTAACAAAGGCCGCAAAAGCCGGAATAAAAGTGCCCATTTCCCAGGGCGTAAAAAGCCTTTGTTCCGCGCTCATAATAAAACGTGCTTGACCGGCATAATAATAATTGGGATAGCCGTGTAAATCCGTTTCTTCGCCCAGTAATAATTGTTGGGTTTTGGTTACCGCAAACAAATTACTCCATTGCACAGAAAGGAAAGATCCTGTAGTTTCGACTTGCCGCCAATAATACTCCAATCCCGCATGGGCATAACCATTGTTTAAGCGTCCGTTTTCCGTAATAAAATAATTAGTAGTGACATTACTATTCACAAAATGCGCATCCATCCACGCATTGTTAAACACCGCGGTATGACTTAAATACCAGTCATACTGATTGCCGGCGATATTTTTTTCGAGATTTAAGTTCTTTGCCAGCTTTGAACTTAACCGCCAACCTACATCTAAATTTTCACTCCATTTTAAATTGCGGAAATTGCGCACGGTTTTATATTCATATTGATAGAGGCTTAAACTTAAGCCGGCCAAATCCGTGGTACGTTCATCTAGTTTATAATCGCTGGCATTGAATTGATTCGCCAGCGCCAAAGCATCTGTACGCGGTAAGAGACTGCCATGCTGATAGCGATCGCTTCTATCATAAGTTAAGCTGGGATTAAGTTTGAGTTTATCACCATATGAGCGCGTAACCGTAACATTTGTGTTATGCGTTGCTATACGATTATAATAAAGTAAAGTGTGGTTTTTTTTAGCATAAGCCTGAATGGCGCTATCCGAAAGTGAATGATCTTTAGCCATTTCCTCATAATCATTGGCATCAAAATAAACCGTTTCCGATAATTCACTGCCTTCCATAGAAATGGAAAAAGCGTATTTATCACTGCGTGACAAAAGCGGATGCGCTAAAGAAAAAGCATAACCATAACCATCACTATACAATACCCCATTTGCGCCCAATTGCAATTTCCAAGGCAAAAAAGCATTGTTTTTATAATCCAACCATTTTAAATCATGCTTATCCGTATGCCCCATAAAAAAACCGAGTTTTTGTCCCGAACCCAAAACATTACTTTCCACTGGCCCAAACCAATATTGCCATTCGCCGCCATCGCGATTTAAACTAGCGGCTAAAGTAGTAGTCCATTGATCAAAAGTCGTAACAATAATATGTGCCGTACTATCTTCCCAAATTTTTACTTCTATTTTGGCATCTGCTAAAAATTCTTCATTACGCAAAGCCCTTTCGGTTTCCAACAATTTGTCTTTATTAATGGTATCGCCTTCTTTGAACAATAGGCGTCGGCGAATAGTATAAGGTTTAGATTCGATATGTAATTTATTGCCGATATCAAAAACATACGCTTCCACTTCCGAATTTACTTTGGCACCTTCAAAGGCATCTTTTATATTCAGTTGAATAGAACGCACATGAATTTTAACGCTATCAGGCAATTTCTCCGCTAAAGTAAAACCTTCGGAGGGCTCAAAAACTCTATCCTTGGCAAAAGCATAAACCGAAAAAAAACAATACAGAATAAAAATTCGCAATAGAGATTTCATGGACAACAAACTATAAATATTCTCTTTAAGGTTGAATTAAATCGGAATTTTTTGTCCCTTCAAATCGCAATATTCATTAGGTTTCAGCGGATTTATAAAGGCAATTCCCACCGCTTGACTTTCACCTTGGCGTAAGCGCATTCTAAAAATGGGTAACCGAGCAAATGTCGCATTCGGCAGTATCGCGGACGAACACCAATTAGGAGCTAGATCCAATCCGCCTCCACATAAATCTTCCGGCGCCTGGGCATAATGTTGCGCTATATAGTAAAAACCCATTTTCTCAAAAAAAAATTTCTTTTTTATCAATTTATTGCAACCGAGCCCCACTCTCAACTGTCAAACCTTTATATTGGGAATTAACCCAATCAAAAAAGGAAAATAGCATGAACTTTAAGATACTTACTTCGATTGCCGCAGTGACCTTTACCATGGCCCTTTGCCAAGCGGAAGATGTAACCCCTCCAAATCCTCAAAAGGCCGAAATTCAAGCTGATAAAGCTGAATTAAAAGCTGACAATGCTGCACGTAAAGCCGATCGTCAAGAAGTTAAAGCCGACAATGCGGAATTAAAAGCCGATCGTAAACAATTGAAAGCTGACAAAGCCGCAGGCAATACCGAAGCTGTTGCAGCCGATAAAGCCGAGATAAAGAAAGACAAAAAAGATCGTCATGAGGATCGCAAAGATTTACGTAAAGATCGTAGAGAACATCGTCACGACAAAAAAGAAATGCATCAAGATATGAAAGAAAAGAAAGCGGAATAAGAGGAACTTATCCTTTTAAAAATGGATAATCCTAGATACACTCTAGGATTATTTAGGATGCAAAAAAAATGACGCTTTGGTTTAGTCCCGAAAAAAAAAGTATTAATTTGCTAAAAGATGGGAACTTGGAGGGTTTGCAATGGATTTACGAAAATTTTTCAAAACGCATCCTCAATCAATGTTATCGAATCCTACTTTCTCGCGAACAAGCCGAAGATATTTTACAGGATCTGTTTTTGAAACTTCCTGAAGTTATAAGCTCTTATCGAGCCGAAAGCGGTCTCGGAACTTGGTTATACAGAATGGCGCATAATATGTGTTTGACTCGACTACAACAGGCGAATAACCGTTTTAAATTAGAAACGGAAAATGTTGAGGACATTATTCCTCAAGATCAAAATGCATCTTATGAAGTTCAAGATTTACTAAACAAGGCTTTGGCGGTTTTAGATCCGGAAACGAGATCTCTGCTTTGGCTCAAGGATGGGGAAGGTGTTCCCTTGCACGAATTAGCAAAAACATTCAATTTTCCTGAGGGAACAATTAAAGCAAAACTTTCCAGAGCAAGGACTCGATTAAAGGAATTGTTGGAAAAGGAATCGGAATATGTCCAAGCTTAAAAAATTATTCGAAACCTCCGAAAGACTCACTCCTCGTGCTGGCCTTTGGAATGAAATCGAGGCAAAGCTTGGAAGTCCCTCTACATCCGTAAAGCCCTTGCATTCGTGGTGGGAAAAACCAACTTATCGATTAGCGGCTTCCATTACTCTTTTTGCAGGAATACTCGCTCTTGGTTTTATGTTAAAGCAGGTAGCAAATACTTCGGTGTTACCTCAAGAGGCTACGCTTAATTCTTTTGTCGATTCGGAGCTCATTGCTTGGAATGCCGATTTAGGCGATGTGGAATTACAGTCCGACGAAGAAAAAGAATTAGCGGATAAAATTTTTGATGACTTAAATGAATCGGATACAAAATCCGAAATACTGAACTAAGGAGAATTTTTATGAAAAAGCAATTACTCATTGTACTAATGCTCATGCTAGCCATAAGTGTGTATGCAGAGAAAAAAAATTCCTCATCTGCTGAAATTACCTCAAGCAATGATGAAGCAAGTACCGCTCAAGGAAACGACAATATTAATCCAAAATTGATAGACGAATTAGCCCTTACTCCTGATCAAAAACAAAATTTGCGTGAATCCTTTTTGCAAAATCAGAAGAAAAAAATTCAATTACAAAGTGAAAAGGCACAACTCGAATTGGATTTAAAAAATGTTTTTGCCGTCAATCCAGTGAATAAGAGTGAGGCCACAAAAATTGGGGAAAAAATTGGAGAAACCGATAAAAAAATCACCAAATTAAAAATAGAATCTTGGAGTCAATTTCTTTCTAACCTTACTCCCGCCCAACATCAAAAGGCAACAGAAATTCAAGCTAAACATCGCGAATTGCGTCGCGAAAGAAGAGAAGAAATGCGTCAAGAAAAGCAAGAACGAAAGCTTGAGCGCAAAGAACAAAGAGCCGAACAAAAACAACTTCGTTTTGAGAAAAAACAACATTGAAACATTTTACATTAAGAGGTCTTTTGCAAATATCCTTTGCTTATTCGATTTTTATTTTCCTCTGGTTGGGATTAGTAAATTCCACATTTTGTCAAGCTCAAGATTCCCTCGATTCTTCCGCTTCGAATTCCGAAACCGCGTCGGAAACGGAAATATTCTCTCCTAGACGTCCTTATACACTCTCCACAACTAATGGAATTGAAAATGGCAATGGGCAGGCATCTTATAAGGGACCGCGTTTACAAAATGCTGCGGCAGTCAGTTTTCGACAAGTTTTGGGGAAACATCGCTTCTCGGAAAGTATGAATTTTTCTACGGATACAAAAATAAAATCGTGGCAAATTGTCGAAGGAAATGCAAGCGCTTCGCTCAAATATATTTGGTCGGGATTTTCTTTGAGTGTTTATACTGGAAGGAACTATGCGAATTTTATTTATAACTCATTAAGCCGCCAAGAAACCATACAATCCGCAGCCACATGGAGTACGACGTTAGGAGGTAAAGTTGGAAAAGAATTTTATTTGGATGACGATAGCACCTTGAGTTTAACTCCTGCTTTAGCTTATGATGGTTTTATCGGAGCTTATCACACGGTAACTTTATCTTTATCTATAGAAAAAGATTGGGATGATTTTGTGTTTAGCAGCCGAGTTTATGGAAGTCAACAAAAAATGGACTCGCTTTCAGGAACTTGTTCACGATTTGGAAAAGATGGTTCTTGTTTAGTGGTATCTACTACTGAATTAACACATGGAATGGGCGGTAGTGCCGAACTCGAATGGACTTTGGGGAAGCATGTATTCACTATTTCTTCCGGCTTAGACGCCTATATAACGCCGTCCACAAAGTCCGGCGTCCTAGGCAAAATAAAGAAATCCTCCGTTACGGTACAACGCACATTAACTAATTCTTTTGCTTATACCTATTCAGTAAATTCTTGGCTTGATTTGGATTCTCATGGAGAATACGGATTTGATTTAGCGGCAAAAACATCCAGTACTTTTTGGTTAGCAGGTTTGTCTTGTAGTCTTACTTATTAAAAATCTATTTTATCCTCCTATGAAAATCTTCCAAGCCCTTAGCTTAATGCTTATCCTGCTTATTTCAAATATGTCGTATAGTAATGCCGACAGCACCACTACAGTTTCACCTGCAACCACAATACAAAACCCAAAACCAGCCTCCAAAATACGTCCAATTATTTTGGAACAAGGGCGCATACGCGTGATGGGGAAACAAGGACGTTACGTGGAGGATAAAAAATTAATTGGTGCAGTTATAGTAGGCTACGACGATTTAGGCGGCTTGCGGCAATTTCGCATTGACAGTATTATTCCATATCAAGATTCAGTTTTTAACGGATGGATTTATGTTTTTTCGTCTCCTGACTCTATTGGCCACTGGGTTAATAGTTGCGAAGAAGATAAGCGTGGGCGAAAACGCGCCTTTGTAATGCCTGGCTATTATGATGCCAAAGGAAATCATGTTAACGATTCTACTAACTTGTCCATTAACTGCACTAGTGGAGCAGGAGGAAAATGCATACTCTTTGGTTACCCTCCTTGGGGCCATGCTAAAGGTGGCCAATCTTTACAACCTTTATTTTCAGCTTGCTCCCATATGGTAAGAGCGGACTATTGTGGAGACGGAGTCCCGCATACCAAAAACGGAACCCTAATTGAATTTTGGGATATTTATAAAATACAAACTGAGGATTTTCCGCAACCAGCAGGCTTTTTATTCGAAGCCGCTTGGGCACCCGATGGTGCGGCCTATTTGAAAAAAACCCGTTTGCAAGATGTGGCCACTTTGGCCGATATCGAAAAAGAGTGTCCCGAACGCTATTCCAAAATGAAAATTCCTTCCGATACTATAGGTAAAGGTCTTGGTATTCTTTTCAATCGCTCCAAATAAAAATCTGTATAACGCTTTTAATTGAAGCCGAGTTGGCCTTAATTTTTATCCCTATTTTTCGTAAGTACTTGTGATAATAGGCGCAAATAAACATTATTAATACGGAAAGGAAATTATCCTTTCCAAAAAAAACTTTATCACCAGGAGTATTTATGAATTTGTTTTCTATTTCTCTTTCTTTATTATTAGCCGGAGCTTCATTATGCAATGCACGAATAGCTACCAATGGGATGAGCCCACAAGGCATTAGTCTTAATGGTATGAGTGTGCAAGGAATGAATGTTCAAGGTTTTAATCCACAAGGTTTAGCTAGTAATGGTTTTAGTCCTCAAGGTTTAGCTAGTAATGGCTTTAGCGTACAAGGAATGCACCCAAATGGTTTTAATGTTCAAGGAATTGGACAAGGCGATGTCGGCGTTCATTTAGTTGGTATTGTATTGCCCGAAGAAATTTAGTTTTTTCTTTAGGTGTTTAAATTTGAACACCTAAACTTTACCTGCCAAAGCCTCCATTCCTTTTCTAAGTAGGGATACTACTTTATTTGACCTAAAAACAAAATTCCTCCGAGGTTTCATCGCTTCGCACTTTTCCTAAAACCGGAAAGGTTCTACATTGAATTCTTCCTAAAAATGGGAAATAAAGAGGGTGAAAATGCAAAGTACTTCCTGGAAATCCATTGGCCTATTAGGTGCCTTGATTTTAATGTTGGGTCAAACGGCTTGTCAAAAAAAAGAATCCTCCCAAAATAGCGATAACTCTTCCGCTATTATTGTGGCTGTCGATTCAGCCGGTGCTTTGGATCCTATTGCGAATGTGAATGCTGTTCCAGGTGGTGTTTATAATGCTTGGGGCTTTAGTTTTCCTAAGTCGATTAATGTGTGGCTCGAAAGCAATAGTTTTGCCGACCAAATTATGAGCTTAATGTTTCAATCCTTGGTGGAATTGAATTCTGTAAATGACAGTGTTATGGGTAACTTAGCCGATACCTGGAAAATTAGCGAAGACAAAAAAACTTTTACTTTTCATATCGATACGCGTGCCAAATGGAGCGATGGCAAACCGGTAACCGCCGAAGATGTGCAATTCTATTATGATGTAATGATGAATCCAAAAAATTTAACCTCCGTATATCGTGTGGGCCTTAGCCGCTTTGATAGGCCAGAAGTGGTGGATGCGCAAACTATTCGCATTAAGGCGAATCAAGTGCATTGGAAAAACTTTTGGGAAGCGGGAGGTTTAATTGCTTTCCCCAAACATATTTGGGAGAAAATGGATTTCAATCAAATCAATTTTGATTTCCCCGTGGTGAACGGCCCTTATATTTTGGGTGAAGTGAAAAAAGAACGCTCCATTACCATTAAGCGCCGCAGTGATTGGTGGGGTTTTGCCAAAAAGTACAATCGTTTCAAATATAATTTTGCATCCATTCATTTTAAATTTATGGAAGATCAAGTGAAAGTATTAGAGGCCTTTAAAAAAGGGGACTTCGATATTTTTCCGGTTTACACGGCAAAAATTTGGGCGGATCAAACGGATTTCGATCAAATAAAAAAAGGTTGGGTGATTAAGCAAAGGATTTTCAACCATGAGCCTATTGGCTTTCAAGGCTTTGCTTTAAATTTACGTCGCCCACTCTTTCAAGATCGCAATGTGCGTGAGGCTTTATGCTTTTTAATTAATCGTGAACTCATGAATGAAAAACTCATGCATAATGAATACTTCTTACTCAATTCTTATTCTCCCGATTTATTTCCTAATAACAGCAATCCCGATAGTCCTTTACGCCATTATAATCCTGAAAAGGCTCGCGCGCTTTTAGCAGAAGCCGGTTGGAAAGTGGGAGGCGATGGTATTTTGGCAAAAGGTGGGAAAAAATTTTCGCTCACTATTCCCACACAAAGCGTGGACTTACGCCATTTGAATGTTTATTTAGAGGATTTAAAAAAAGTAGGTATCGATGCTAAAATCGAACAGCTTTCCAATTCCACTTTAGTGAAGCGTATCGACAATCATGATTTCGACATGTACTGGGCGGCATGGGGAAGTGGACGTTTGCGCGATCCCGAAACCAATTGGCATTCTAAAACGGCGGATGAAGTGGCCACCAATAATTATCCTGGCGTAAAAGATAAGGCTATTGATAGTTTAATTGAATTACAAAAAAGCGAAATGGATTTAGGTAAGCGCAATGAAATTTTAAAACAAATTGACAATCGCCTCGATAAGGTTATTCCTTATGTATTACTTTGGCAAATCGATCATAAACGGATTCTGTATTGGAATAAATTTGGCATACCTAAAAATGGATTAGACAAATTCGGTGGCGAAGAAAAAATCATTACCTATTGGTATAAAGATACCGTCAAGGAAAAAACTTTAGCCGAAGCGATGCAAAGCGACAAAAGTTTACCCTTAGAACCTATGGATGTGCATTTTCATTAAACTTATTTTTAAAGCTTCTATTAATGCAAAACATTAAGATTAACTCAATTAAATTAAGGATTTTTTGAAAGATTATATTCTTCGACGCTTATTATTGATTGTGCCGACTTTATTTGGCATTTCTTTAATTTGCTTTACCCTCATTCAATTTGTGCCCGGTGGGCCAGTAGAAGATATGATTGCGCGTATTCGTTCGGTAGGCGGAGAAAAAGGCATGAATGCGCAGCATAATATTACCGCGGAAGAAGTGGAAAATATCAAAACTTATTTTGGCTTTGATCAACCGGCTCCGGTTCGATATTATCGTTGGCTGAAAAAAATTTGTGTACTCGATTTAGGTGTATCGTACACCTATCGCGAACCTGTTTGGAATGTGATTTTAAGTAAACTTCCTATTTCTTTTTTTATAGGCCTCACCTCTTTGCTTATTTCCAATTTAGTATGCATTCCTTTGGGGTATTTTAAAGCGCTATATCATGGTAAAAAATTTGACACTATTAGCTCTCTATTTATTTTTACTGGCTATGTGATTCCGGGTTATGTGGTAGGTATTCTGCTGATTATTTTATTTGGCGGCGGCAGTTACTGGAATTGGTTTCCTATTAGTGGAATTGTGAGTGATAATTTTGAAGAGTTTTCCGCTTGGGGTAAATTGATCGATTTTCTTCATCATATGTTTTTACCCATGTTTTGTTTTATGTTGGGTGAATTTGCTTTTTTAACCATGATGATTAAAAACTCTTTACTCGAAGAAATGCATAAAGATTATATGCGCACGGCTTTGGTTAAAGGCGCTTCTTTTAAAAGAGCCGTTTGGAAACATGCTTTTCGTAATGCCTTAATTCCTTTAGCGACACGTGCTGGAGATATTTTCTTAATGGTTATTGGTAGCTCGGTGCTCATTGAAAAAGTATTTGATATCGATGGTATGGGTTTATTGATTTATAATTCTACGGTCAACCGTGATTATAATGTGGTGATGGGAATCATTCTGTTAACCAGTATTTTGGCCCTTATGGGACGCCTACTTTCGGATATACTTTATGTTTGGGCCGATCCCCGTATTCGTCTTAGCTAATGCAAGTTCGATTAATAATGGTTTTGCAGGTTAGGGATTAAGCGTGGGATTATTGCAGATTTCTGAACTTACCCAAGAACGCTTTCATAATTTCAAAAAAATTCGTCGCGCCTATTTTTCATTATGGATACTCGCCATTGCCTTTTTGCTTTCGCTCTTTAGTGAATTTATCGCCAATGATAAACCTTTAATTTTAAAATATACCGACCATTATTATTTCCCCATTATAAAATTTTATCCGGAAGAAATTTTTGGCGGCGCTTATAAAACCGAAGCGGATTATATTCTTTTACAACAAGACAAACATTTTCAAGCGCAAAAAGGCTGGATGATTTTTCCCATTATTCATTATGGACCTTTACGCACCAATCTTGATTTAGCGGGCAATCCTCCGCATGCGCCCTCGGCTGCGCATTGGTTAGGCACCGACAATTCAGCACGTGATGTTTTTGCACGCTTGCTTTATGGCTTTCGAATGTGCATGGTATTCGCTTTATTGCTTATGCTTTCGGGAGGAATACTCGGAATTATTATCGGAGGAGTGCAAGGTTATCTGGGTGGCAAAGTGGATTTGTTGATGCAGCGGCTTATTGAGATTTGGACATCCTTGCCCTTTTTATATGTGGTAATATTATTGGGATCTATTTATGGCCGCAGCCTCGCTTTATTAATTGGCATTATGTCGCTGTTTGAATGGGTAGGCTTATCGTATTATATGCGTGGCGAATTCTATAAACTAAAAAGTCTCACTTATGTGCGCGCCGCAAAGGCTTTAGGTTTTAGCCGCATGCGAATATTTTTCAAACAAATTTTACCCAATGCTTTAACGCCGGTTATTACCATAATGCCCTTCTCATTAATCGGTGGTATTTCGTCATTAACCGCACTCGACTTTTTGGGTTTCGGTTTACCGCCTCCCACACCTTCTTGGGGAGAAATGCTAAGCCAAGGTTTACAAAACCTACACGCTCCTTGGATAGCTTTTTCCACGGTAATGGCTTTATTCATCACTCTCATGTTGGCTACCTTTATTGGCGAAGGCGTGCGCGAAGCATTCGATCCTAAATCCGGACAAAGGATAGCAGGATGAACGAAATAAAAGTGCCCTTATTAAAAGTGGAGAACTTATCCTTAGGCTTTGCTAATGCTGACACTAAAAGCGGCGTAATTGCTATTACCGAAGGGGTGAATTTTGAAATTTATCCGGGCGAAATTTATGGACTAGTAGGTGAAAGTGGGTGTGGCAAAACCGTAACCGCCTTGTCACTCCTTAAATTGTTACCCTCACCCGGAGGAAAAGTTTTAGCGGGTCGGGTTTTATATAAAGGTCGGGATATTTTATCGCTATCTGCTGAAGAAACTCGTAAGTTACGGGGATCCGAAATCGCCATGATATTTCAAGAACCTGGTGCAGCACTTAATCCTCTGTACACGGTGCAACAACAAATGCGCGAACCTTTTCAGTATCACACTTTTGCGGGTGATTCCGAAAAAAGAATTTTGGAATTGCTCGACCGAGTGGGCATTGCCGATCCCAAGCGCATACTCAAAGCCTATCCGCATGAATTATCCGGTGGCATGTTACAAAGAGTGATGATAGCCATGGCCTTATTATTAAATCCCAGCTTTATTATTGCCGATGAGCCGACTACGGCTTTAGATGTTACCGTGCAAGCGCAAATTATGGATTTATTAACTGGCTTAAGTAGTGAATTTAATACCGCGATTTTAATGATTACGCATAATTTAAATTTGATCGCCCAATATGCGGATAGAGTTGCCGTAATGTATGCGGGTCGCATGATTGAAGAAGGGACGGTAGAAGATGTTTTACAGCATCCTTTGCATCCTTACTCTCAAGGACTTTTAGAGGCTTTGCCTAAATTAAAGGGGAAACCAACAGGTTTACATCCTATTCTCGGACAAGTGCCTCGCCCCAAAGATTATGTGCAAGGCTGTCGCTTTCAAGATCGCTGCGCTAAAGCTTTTGCACCCTGTTCCTCGCAACCCACTTTTCAAAACGTGGCCTTGCCTTTGGCGAAGGCGCATCATGTGGCTTGCTTTTTAAATGAGCAATCGATATGAGCACTTTATTAAAAGCCGAAAAACTGCATACCTATTTTCCGGTGCATGGCGGCCTTTTTAAGAAAGTTGTCGGCGAAGTAAAAGCCGTGAATAATGTTAGCTTAACGGTGGATACCGGCGAGATTGTGGCCATTGTAGGCGAAAGCGGTTGTGGTAAAAGTACTTTAGGTTATTCCTTACTTGGCCTAACGCCGATCACTTCCGGTAGTTTATGGCTGAATGGAAATTCTATCGACATTGCTAATCCGCATGCTTGGGATATTTATCGCAAGGATTTTCAAATTATTTTTCAAGATCCTTATACTTCGCTGAATCCTCGCCATACGGTTTTTGAAATTATTGCTGAGCCCTTACGTATCCACAAGCTTTGTGAACCCAGTCATTTAAAAGATACCGTAGCCTCATTGTTACAACGTGTTGGACTCTCTCCCGATTATATGCACCGTTTTCCGCATGCTTTTTCCGGAGGACAAAGACAACGTTTAGGCATTGCCCGCGCTATTGGCCTTAAACCTAAACTCATAGTTTGTGATGAAGTGGTGGCGGCTCTCGATGTATCGGTGCAAGCGCAAATCATGCAATTGCTTCTCGACTTAAAACAAGAAATGGGTTTATCCTTGCTTTTTATTTCCCATGATTTATCCTTGGTACATGCCGTTAGCGATAGAGTGGAAGTAATGTATTTGGGTAAAATTGTAGAGAAGGCCAAATGCGAAGATTTATTCACTGCGCCGCAACATCCTTATACCCAAGCCTTGCTGGACTCTATTCCCACACTCGATAGAAAAATCAAACCCAAATTATTATCGGGCGAAATACCTTCACCTGTGAATTTACCTAAAGGCTGTGCTTTTTCTAGTCGTTGTCCAAAGGTGCAACCGGAATGCTTGGTAAATATTCCCCAATTACGCCCAAGCCATAATACTCAAGCCGCCTGCTTCTTTCCTGCGCTTTAATTAAACTTCAAAAAAATTAAACCTGAAACAAAATACAGGGCATAAAAAACCCCTCGATTTGCATCGAAGGGTTTAAGTTTTCCTTTAAATGTTACCCATAACTTTAAAGATCAAAAAAGGAGTATAAAGAAAAGTTAAGGCGCATACTCTTTCAACACATCTTTATTCAAAACTTTAATTTCTACACGACGATTTATTTGTCGTCCTTGCGACGTGGTATTGCTTTCTTTAGGAACAGTGGCACCATAACCATGTGCCGTTAAATGCCCATTCAAAGTAGGATAGGCCGAAGTTAAATATACGCGCACTTCATTCGCTCGATCTTCACTAAGGGTCAAGTTCTTTGCTGGTTTACCCGTATTATCCGTGTGACCTGCAATTTCCATATCGAGCTTGGGATATTTTGAAAGCATACGGCCTACCAAATTCAAATAGGGCTTGGAGTTAATGGAAATCTGTGCTTTGGCCGTTTCGAAATAAAGAGCTTCTAAATTCAATACGCCTGTGCGTAAAAATTCTCTCTCCCAATCTGGACGCTTATTGCGTTCTTCTTCTAGTCTTCGATTAGCTTCTGCTAAAGCTAAAGAATCTTGATGCGCTTTGGAAGCCAAGACTAAGGAATCCTGATGAGATTTTGCGGCTAAGGAATCTGCACGTAATCTCCCTAAACGATTGGCTTCTTCTGCATTGATGGAATCTTGTTTGGCTTTACGGGCCATGTCTTCCAACATTTTTTGTGCTAACCGCGCTTGCTCTTCTAGTTTTGCGCGCTCAATGGAATCACGAGCAGCCCTATCGCGTGCTTCACGTCTTTTGCCGGCAAGCAAATCAAAGGAAAGCGTTAAACTTCCAAAGGCTCGCCAAGGTTCCAAGGCTCTATCTAAAGTGGGAAGTGGGCGATCGGCTGAAAGGGAAATGTCGGCACCAATTTGTGCGTTTAAATGAAAAGGCGTACGTACTGTTAAACTAGGAGTAATCCAAAACGGATCCGTATTTTGTGAATTTTTGAAAAACGTTCGGGAGCTAATTTCTACCCCTGTAACAACAGTGGGATGCGGAGAAAATTCAATAGCTGCTGCCTGTAAAAGTACCATGGATTTTCCTTTTTCTAAGGAGCTGACCATGCCTTCATTCAAGTGCAATTTTAAATAGACGCCATCCCCATTAAATAAAAGACTTTGTGTTAAACGCGCTACAAAATCAGTAGCCGTACGCATTTCAAAGTAATTGTAACCATCGGCTCCGTTGGTGTTAATTTGTTCCTCGGCAGTGCCCGTAATGGCTGCCACTTGAATACCTAACCGTGCCGGCACGGTTTCGGGAAAAGGTATGGAACCTTGCAAACCACCCGAAAAGCTAGTTGTTCCAGCGCTTACATTATAATTCCCGCCATTCATATTAAAAATACCGCCGGTAATAAAACCATCGATATAGGGACTTAATCCAAAAGAAACCGCTCCCATTCCAGTGCTTACATTAGTGCCTTTACTAGCCGTCGTGCCTGCGAAATTTCGATCTTGTTGATAAAGCGTGCCGTGCCCATGCAATGTTAAACGCCCTGCTCCCATAGATTCCGCAGAGATAACTTGAGTAAGACCACGCGTTCCATTCCAGTTGGAAGTGGGTTCATAGACTTCGTCTATTTCCGTGCTCAAAGCAAAGGAAAGTGTTGAAAGTACCAATAGCAGGTATTTGGAGTGATTGGGAAGGCTGATCATGAAAATCCCCTTTTTAAAGTGATAGGAAGGAGAGAAAATAGTCTTTTGCGGAGGCTTATTGGAGGTTAAAATAAACAATTTCTGCCAAAAAATGGGGATAAAAGACTAAGTCCTTATCCTGCTTGACTTCTACGTTACCCCACAGGTTATAATGCCCGAGTCCTTTTCCTAGCCGACATTTATCAACAAAAAGGCCAAGCTGGACATTCATGCTTAGCCATTACAAACGCACTTTCGCGCAAGGGCTGTTTTTTTAACAATGGGTTTCTATCTGCTTTGGATGGATTTTTGAGGGCTTCCTTGAGCATGGTCGCCATAAATTTACTCCAGTTTTCTTCCGCTTCTTCAAAATCCATGGCGCTCATACGATAGCTTTTGAGCATTTGTTTAACTCCCGCACGAATTAAATCACGAACCACGGTACCGCAAGGAAAGGTGAATTCAAATCCTGATTCCGAGGCTTCAAAACGCGCTGCCGTCCATAAACGTTCTTCATACTTAATGGCTAATTGCAAAGCTTCGTTTGAGGGTTCGGAATTTTTAATTACCATTTCATCACCATGTTCGTCAAATGTCCGTCAATAAATAGGCAGCCACATATTCGCTTTACCCTTGCTTGGGAAGTTAACTTTTTCGCCTTGAGGTCACAAGCATTACTCCGTATTTTGACGAATAGGTAAGGGAGGTTTTATTAAAGGTTTATGGATTGGCTTTGCTCTATGTTTTGGAGCTTTGCAAGGACAAGCACAAGAGGGGATTTGGAATTGGGGTATTCGCACTCAAGGAATATGGGATTTTGCTCCTGGGCAAGATTTGTATCCTGGAATAGAATTGGGATATTCTAATTTTTATTTGGCCAAACACAAATTACAGTTTAAGGCGGCTTATTTAACTAGTCGTTTAGAAGAAGTTGTTGGCAGACATATTCCTCGCCAAGATTATTTTTTACTTGGAACAGCTTGGCATTTTCGCCGCAAAAATATTTTCGATCCTTATGTGCAACTGGATTTAGGCTATAACCGCTTTGATACGGAGGGTTTGGATATTAAAAATAGCGCCTATATATTTTCTACCGTAGCCGGTTTAAATATTAATTTGCAGCAAGGACAATATGGCTTTTATTATGATGTGGGCCTTTCCTATACACCGCTTTTTATGCGCACCTCTACACTTTATCCTGGCATTTTTAATTTCGGATTCTGGGTGAATTTATGATGAATATCACAAATATTAAAAAAACTTTTGGAAGCTTATTTTTAATCGCCGGATTCATGTTCTTGGCTTGCCAATTGGTGGATGTGGAATGTGATCAACCATGTAAAGAATTGTGGCTAGACGGGCCTAGCATACAAGATACATCCTTGATGGATACGTCTTATTTGGTTTCCAAACGGATTTTGACGGACACTACTTTTTTACAAAAGCCCGTGATTATTTGTGTGCATGGCTTTACCGCTTCCACTTTTGAATGGCAAGAGTTTAAGAATCGTGAGGAAGTAATAAATGCCAATGCCATACAAACCTCTTTGGTATTACTTGGAGGTCATGGCCGAGATGTTGAAACATTTCGCACCAGCACATGGCGAGATTGGGGTAAACCTATTTTAGATGAATATTATGCATTGGTAAATAAAGGCTATCGCAATATAAGTTTTGCCGCTTCTTCCACTGGTGGGGCTTTATTGTTGGAGCAAATTGCGGAAGGTGCATTTGATAGTGCTTCCAATCCCAAAAAAGTTTTGCCGAAAAATATTTTCCTTATCGACCCCATTGTAGTGTCGTCCAGTAAAGTACTGAGTTTGGTAAAAGTAGTAGGACCGATTTTAGGAAATGTTCCCGACAAAGGGGATTCCACGTATAATGCACATTGGTATGTAAACCGCCCGCAAGAGGATTTACAGGAATTATATGATCTCATTAATAAAGTAAAGAATCGTTTAGAAAGTGGCTTAACCCTTCCGGAGGGAAGCAAAACTAAGGTATATAAGTCCAAGTATGATGGAGTTACTGACCCTATCAGCGCCTTATATTTAAAAAAGGGCTTAAGGAAAAAAGGGACAGGAATGGTAGCTGTTGAAATCGTAAACTCCCATTTGCATGTTTTCACTCGCTTGGCTGCGCGCAAGGTTAGGCTCACAGCTGCCGATAGTAGCCTACAAATAAAAACCTTTCTGGAAATGGAAAATGCAGTGTTGCAAAACCCATAAAGGTTTATTGTATATCTTTTAAGAAAACATTTGAACAAGTATCAAAATAGTTTGGGGTAAAAATATTATGCAAAAAAAATTATTACTCTCGGGAATGGTGATGGGGATTTTACTCTTAGCCTGTTCCAAAAAAGAAGAACTCAAAAAACATATTTCCTACTATTCGGATGGTCGCGCTATCCGAGAAGAATGGTCCGAAAAAATTACACCTACCGGCGAAGTTAAACATGGTACGCAAATTTTGAATTATAAAAACTGGACCCATCAAGAAATGATTCAATGGAAAGATGGACAAAAAGAAGGTGTATCGCAAGCTTGGTACGAAAGTGGTACCTTAAAATGGGAAAAATATTACACAGCCGGAAAAAAAAATGGCAAGTGGATGTTGTACTATCCCCACGGTGGGCGAGCCGTAATTCTCAATTATGAAAATGATTTCTTAGATGGAGAATCTCGACTTTGGGCCTTCTCTGGCGACTCTGTAGGTGTACCAGCAGTTTTTAAAAAAGGCGCTTGCCAAAGTGGAAATTGCTTGGCCTTTGAAGTATCTACCTCCTTAGTGAATAAAAAATCAGCTGAAGATGTACTTGCAAAATTAATGTTGGAATTTAAGGAATAATTTTATTTCTGTTGCAAACTTTTCTCTGCCACGTTTTTCTTGGGTAACTCGAAAGTTACTCTCTCGGCCTGCGGTAAATATTGAAAAAACGGTTGCCGATGAATGGCTGCGTTTAAACCTCGCTTTGGCGGTGCAAGGTAAGCGCATCGCTATTGGTTTAGGAAGCCGAGGCATTCATGCTATTGATAAAGTGGCACGCGCTGTAGTCGATCAAATTAAACTAGCTGGTGGAGAACCTTTTATTGTCCCTGCCATGGGCAGCCATGGAGGCGCTACTGCACAAGGTCAAATTGAGGTTTTAAAATCCTTGGGTATTGATGAAGAGTCTATGCGCTGCCCCATTCGAGCCACTATGGATACCGTCATTTTGGGGCAATCCTCAGCACACTTTGGAAATATTCCTGCGCATTTAGATCGTTTTGTCACCGAGGCCGATGGTCTTATTTTGATTAATCGCATTAAAGGGCATACTAGTTTTCAAGGTCCTTTGGAAAGCGGCTTACACAAAATGCTCGCCATAGGATTAGGCAAAGAAGCAGGTGCTGTATTATTACATAGTCATGGCCCTCAAGGTTTACGCGACTATATGCCCGAGGTAGCGCGGGTGTTACTACAAAAAATTAATTGGGTGGCCGGTTTTGCCATGGTGGAAGATGGAAATCATCATCTAGCCGAATTAAAAGCCCTCAGCAAAGAAGAATTGGACGAAGGTGAAAAACAATTATTGCAAGTGGCAAAAAGGTTAACGCCAGACCTTCCACTGAAAAATGTCGATGTGCTCATTGTCGATGTCATGGGGAAAAATTTTAGCGGAACAGGCATGGACACTAATGTCATTGGTCGTTTGCGTATTGACGGTCAATCCGAGCCCTTAACGCCGCAAATTAAAGCCATATTAGTTTTAAACTTAAGTACCGAAACGCATGGAAATGCTTTAGGTATTGGTTTAGCCGACTTCACGGTAAAACGAGTAGTGCAAAAAATCGATTGGGAAATTACTCGCAAAAATGTTTTGACCAGTGGTTTTATTCGCCGAGGATTCATCCCACTCGTTTGTGAAAATGATGAAACCGCTTTGCAAGCCGCCTTAAATTATGCTTTTAGTGAGCAACCCGAAAAAATAAATAGCGCACGCATTATGCGCATACGCAATACTTTAGAATTAGAATGTGTACAAGTTTCGGAAAATCTATTAGCGGAGCTGAGATTACAACCAGATTTTGTTTCTGCAACGCCCCCTGAAGTCTTAAATTTTCTTCAAGGGGAGTTAACAGACAGGTTACAGTAATTTATCCTAAGGCTTTTATCGCTTCATAAATATTGGCAAATAAAGGTTCGAGCTTTTCCGTAGGCGTGGCCGAAAAGGCCACACGCACAATACCATTAAAAGCAATGACACCTGTGGAATAGTCAGCCAATAATTTCTGGCGCAATTGTTCCACATCAACTTTTAAAGGGCGAATACACATGAAATAACCCGAGTTAAAAGGCAATGGCAAAAACTCCGCAGCATATTCTGGATGCGCCGCTAAAATAGCTTTTACCTTATCATAACGTTTTTTCAACAAATCAAAAGCGCGTTGTTTTTCGCCTGCATATTCCGCCGAAGACCATGACTTTACTAAAAGACTTTGACCCATATGCGAAGAGTTGGAAATATTACCGCGAATGGCACCGCCAGTTTTAGCTTCTAAAGCCTCGTACAAAGCAGGTGTGGCGCCTTGAATACCATAAGTGATAAAACCTACGCGAAAGCCCCAAGCATAATCTTCCTTCGTAGGACCATCAATTTTTACTGCCAATAAATTGGGATGTAACTCACAAAGCTTAGTGAAAATACTTTCTTTAAAAACACCGTCTTCAAATACCAATCCAAAATAAGCATCATCAATAAGTACCACTACTTTATTGCCCTTTTCCGCTGCGGCTTTGAGCACGGCAACTATCGCTTCCACTTCAGCAATCGAAGGGGTGTAACCGCTAGGATTATTGGGGAAATTTAAACAAACAATTTTTTTACCGATGGATCCCGTTGCTAATTTCTGTTCCAAACCGTCGACATTAAATTTTCCATCGGGTGTATAAGTGGCAAAGCCATCCAGCTCGGCTGCATATGCATGAGTGAAAAGTAAATCATAATTTTCCCAATACAAATCGGGCAAAATCACTTTATCCCCTTCATCGCAAAATAAATAGCCCGCCATGCTCAAGCCATGCGTGAGCGCCGAACACACTACTGGGGAACTAAAACTTTTTCCATTTAAGCTCGGATTTTTTTGTCCGATCATTTCTTTCCACAATTTGCGAATATCGGGCTTGCCTGGGCTCGGTGCATAAGGAAAAACTTGTGCGGCAGGTAGGGCGATTTGTTTACTCAAGCTACCTAAAGCCATAGGAGCGCCATCCTCTTCCAAAGCAATGCCTATGGTAGCATTAATGGATTTTCCATTAGCATCAGCACTTTGTGATAAGATGCCGAGTTTTGGAAAAAAAATCGCTTTACCTTTAAGTGATAACATATCAAGTACGGCAGGGCGGTTTTGTTGAATCGCATTATTTAATTGTTGAGCTTGTGGATCGAGTGACATTGCTTAATTCCTTTTTAAATTCCTCTGAAAGGTTTCCGCAAAATGTAATCTATTCCCTGTTTATCGCCATGGTTTTTGACGATTCAGATTTTGCCAAATTCAACCTCAAGTCAGGAAGAGGCTCAATGGACTAGGGCTATATGGCGCTTACCGAAGTCTTTGAGTTTTAAAAAAAAGCAAGCGAAAACTAAAAGTCGTAATATTCCAGAAAACAAAAATAAGCTTTGTAAACGCCAAGTGAAAATTTCAGGAATATGTGTCGCCAAATATCCCCCAATTAAGCTAAAGACAAAAACCCCAATTCCGGTGAGGGCCGCCGAGAAGGTAATATAGGCGTTACGTTCGGCATGATCGCTAGCACTCATAATATAATGCAATGAAGCCACGTTATAACCGCCCCAAGCTGCGCCGCTATAGAGACTAATTATCCAAATGGCAATGGCTTGATGGAAAAACAAAAAGTTTAAAGGGATAAGACAAGCCATAAAAGCGGAAATTTGAATTACCCGTCGACTTCCATAAGTATCGGAAATTTTTCCCCACATTGACAAAGAAATCAGCGTTCCTAAAACGACACCGGCTTGTGCCATGGAGAAATACAAATAATTAAATTGCAAATCACGCAAAAACCAGACATTGAAAAAAGGTCCCGTCATAGCCGCTAAGCCCTGAAATAAAGCAGCCGCGATGGCATAGCGCATAAAATCGGGATGCGGTTTAAAGCGCCGCAAATCAAAGGGCTGAGGAGTATGCGCGGGAGCATATTGTTTTTTTAAAAGTTGAAAAGAAACAAAACGGATCATTCCTCCCAGCACAAATATTCCCGCAAAGAGTAACCAAGGTGCATTACCCGAATTATAATGTCGAGCTATAATCCCGCTGCCTAAGGAAAAACAAAATTGTATCCAAGCAAAAAAACGATTGCGCCATGCAAAATGTCGGCCGCGTACACCATCATCGACTAAGCCCGCCATCCACACCATCCACGGGCCATTGGTTAAATTACCGGCTATGCCCGCTATTACAAAGGTGAGAATAAATAGCCAAACCGCATAACGTTCAGGTAACCAACCAGTAAACCCTGCTAAAAACAAAAAGCAACTTTGCGCCCGCGCTCCATGTAACACATAATATTTGGGATGTTTTTTCCATTTCGATAAAATGGGTAAAAAGAATTGACCTAAAGTGCCGAGTAATATGGGCAAACAATTCATTAAGGCGATAGCCATAGCAGTGGCTTTTAGTGAAAGGGCTGCCGCTATACCAAAGGTTTCATTCAGCGCAATGATAGCCGAGAATAAAAAACCATCCCAAAAACTAAAGATTAAAGCTTCACGAATTTTTGGTGGGCCGACATAAATCCCTCCCAGTTTTTTTTCTTCCGAAGGTAACTCCGGTATTTCATTCTCTGTGGTCAAGCTCAATGCAATATCGAATCCATTAAAGGTTTATGCGTTTGTAAAACGCCTTAAATTTTTCACGTTTATAAAGCGAGGATTTTTTTGGCTTGAGCAAATTGCCGCTTCACAGAAGCACTACCTGTTCCACCTTCAATGTTACGTCTCTCCGCAGAATAAGCAAAAGTCAATTGCTTACGAAATTTTTCGCCCTCTGGAATGTGTTTCCAATCCGCTGCGGATAATTCCAAGAAAGAGCACCCTTTTAATTCGGCCTGTTTCACCAAAGCCCCCACGATGTGATGAGCATCACGAAAAGGAATATTTTTTTCCACTAAATAATCCGCCAAATCTGTCGTTAACATACCCGGATGCATTTTACTTGCAATGATTTCGGTTTTAAATTTTACCGAGGCTATGGCTTCGGCCATCACCTCTAAACAAATATCTATCGTTTCCACCGAATCAAATAAAGGTTCTTTATCTTCTTGCAAATCTCTATCATAAGCCATAGGCAAGCCTTTGAGCGTAGTAAACAAGCGCGTGTAATTTCCTAATAAGCGCCCTGCTTTGCCACGAATTAATTCCATCGAGTCGGGATTTTTTTTCTGAGGCATCATGCTGGAGCCGGTGGTATAGGCTTCTCCCAGCTCAATGTAATTATATTCTTGCGTGCTCCATAACACAAAATCTTCGGCATAACGGCTAAGCAATACGCCAATAGTTCCTAGCGCATTTAAGAACTCTAAAGAAAAATCACGATGCGCCGTCGCATCTAAACTATTGGGAGATAAATCGGGAAAGCCTAATTTTTTCGCCACAAAAGCACGCTCATAAGGAAAAGCCGATCCTGCTAGAGCTCCCGAACCTAAAGGCATTTGCCCTGCACTTTTTTGCACATGGATTAAGCGCGCTTTATCTCTTTCTAAAGCCCAAAAAAAAGACAGTAAATAATGAGAAATATAAATGGGCTGAGCCTGTTGCACATGCGTATAGCCGGGCATAATCGCCTTAGTATATTCCTGCGCTTTAAAATACAATGCGCTTTGTAATACTTTGATTTTTTCAATGGTATTCTTTGCCTGTCCGCGAATATATAATTTCACATCGGTTATCACTTGATCATTGCGGCTACGGCCCGTATGTAATTTTTTTCCTAAATCGCCAATACGCTCGCTCAGTATGCGCTCAATGGCCATATGAATATCTTCGTCATTAGGTTGAAATAAATCTTTACCGGCAGCCAAATCGCTTTCCACTTCGCGCAAACCTTTTTCCATCGCTTTTAATTCCGCAGCCGTAAGCACTCCCGCGGCTTGCAATCCATAAGCATGCGCAATACTTCCGGCAATATCCTCGCGAAATAATTTGCGATCAAATGACAAGCTTATAGAAAGCTTTTCCATAGAATTCGCCATGCCCGTGTCAAAACGACCGGCCCACATTTTAACCGGCTTTGGGGTTTTCGGGTTAAGCTTACTCGCTGAAGCTGACTGAGATTGGCTGGACTTAGGCTTTTTATTCATGAAGGAAATTGTAAAAGAGTTTACCGAGGGTTACAAGGCATGAAGTGACCTTTCGGAATACTTTTCAATATTTTCCCCGCTTGATTCCTGCCTTACTTCCTTAAATGTCCCCAAAGAAGGGGTGTCATTTATGTATGTAAATCGAAAGATTATCTTTTAATTTACATACATAACTTTTATAAGCCTTTAGCTTTGCGTCTCTCTGGAGTAATAAAAATATTTGCTCTTGATCCTTGTAAATTAAAAGCTTATCATTTAATTTACAAGGATGTTAGAACGTCAACTCAAATCCCAAATTAGCACTTCGCTCAAAAATTTCCCTGCGGTAGGTCTATTGGGATCAAGGCAAACCGGAAAAACCACTCTTGCAAAATCCTTAGTGCGCGGCCTTTCCAAGTCGGCACTCTATTTAGATTTGGAGTTACCTTCCGATTTAGCCAAACTCAAAGAACCGGAACTTTATCTCGATCATTATCGCCAGCATGTCATCATTATCGACGAGATGCAACGCAAACCAGAATTGTTTCCTTTATTACGCGCCCTTATCGACAAGGATAGGCGCAAAGGCCGGTTTTTACTTTTAGGTTCTGCGGCCCCCGAATTAAAACGCCAAGCTTCCGAAAGCCTTGCTGGACGCATCGTTTATCATGAATTAACCCCGTTTTTACTGAGTGAAATAGGCACTCAAGATAAGGATTTAAATCGCCTTATGTTACGGGGCGGTTATCCCGATAGTTTTTTAGCCAAAAATGACTTGCAAAGTTTTGCTTGGCGAGAAGCATTTATTACCACCTATCTGGAAAAGGATGTCCCGCAATTAGGAATTCGAGTTCCAGCCCAGCAACTAAGGCGCTTTTGGCAAATGCTCGCTCATGCCCATGGACAAATTTGGAATGCCAGCAAAATTGCAGGTAGCTTGGGTGTTTCCGCTCCTACGGTGAGTCATTATATTGATATTTTACAAGACACTTTTTTGACGCGTACACTTTCCTCTTATTTTGCCAATGTGAAAAAACGTGTGATCAAATCGCCTAAAATTTATGTACGCGATAGCGGACTACTCTTAACCTTATTACAAATTCATTCACGTGATGAATTATTAGGGCATCCCGCTTTAGGGAGCGTATTCGAAGGATTTGTAGTAGAGCAAATCATCGCTGCTTTACCCACAGGCTGGCAAGCCTTTTACTATCGCACCAGCGGTGGAGCCGAAATTGATTTGGTTTTATTTCCACCGAATAAAGCCCCCATCGCCATCGAAATTAAATATTCCCTCGAGCCGAAATTATCACGCGGGTTTTGGGAAGGAATGACTGATTTAGCTTGTCGTCGCGGCTATGTGGTTTATCCCGGAAAAGAATATTATCCCGTGCAAAAACACACTTTTGCTTTGCCCATAACTGAACTTGCCCGAATAGTTAAGGATTAACTTTTTATTGAAATGCCCAGGAGGAGACTTGAACTCCTATAACCTTGCGGTCACAAGAACCTGAATCTTGCGTGTCTACCAATTTCACCACCTAGGCGTATTTCAATAGGTGGATAAAGGTAATCTTTTGGGAGGAAAAGGCCAACAGTAGCGCGTATACAGCTGTTAAGCCTGCCGTCAACCTTATACTAGCCACTGATTAAAGGCATGCAGCACTTTTTAAACTTTTGTCCGCTACCACAAGGGCAAGGATCATTGCGGCCCACATCGGTATATTGTTTTTTGAAAGTGTTACCACGTACCGAACCATCCTCACGCAAACGATTTAAGAATTTGGGCTTAATGGTTTCCGCACAAAATTGCCAAGCCGAAGCAGGTGGAAAGCGTCCCGTATCACGCAGATAACCAAAAAAAGCAATGAATAAATCTGGCAAACCTTTTTTTACCGCTAGGTCTAATTGCAGCTTGGGAAATTCTTCCATGAGAATTTTTTCCACCTGAGCCGCTTTTAAACTATCCGCGCCGCCATGCGCTTTGCCTTCTGCTTCGGCCTTTTGTAAAAAATGATTTAGTAAGGATTCCGCTTGTTCTTTTAATGGCGCATCCAAAAACATAAAATGCTCAGAGGCACAATAATCCGAAATATAATTTTCTAAAGAAGAGAACATAAACGAAAGATAATAAGGCAAGTGTTTTTCGCGTGAGATAAGGCGGTTTTAGTGGGTAATACAAAGGCACAAATTAAAATTTTCTCAAGCTTTTAAAAGTTTACGAAGAATGAGCGTTCTAGGTAGGCCAAGGCTTGCGCGTGTTTTAATATCTTTGCACTATGAGATTTCAGCCATACTTTCAAATCGTTGGGGAAACCCGTAAGCCGCAGTTTTTATTAAGAGATTATTTAGGTCGTGAATTCGGTGTCGTAGAACATTATGACATTGACAGTAAACAAGCTGGGGCTTTTGCCGTCTTTGAATTTTTTAGCGCCGATCCCGCTTTTGCGCAGCATCCTATGGTATGGATGGATTTAACCAGCTGGAGTGTATTATCCGGCAAAGGCCAAAATTTACCCGAACCCGAATTTGAAGCCGGCTTTGAAAACTATATGCTAACCTTACCGGAATCCGAAAGAAATAAGCGACATGAACGCTGTAAATTCGCACGTTTTTCCCAAGCCATTACCATGGCGAATCAAGGTTACACTTTAGCCTATGCGGAATTTTTTCCCGATAATATTAAGTCCGAAGATTATCCCGAGCTTACAATTAATGGAAAAGGTTATTGGGTAGATGATCAATACGATGTGCAACCCGGAGACTTTAACCTACAGGTTACCCTGTCTTTACAAAGCAAGCAAAGTAACCAAAGCAAAACAGATTCCCAAAATCCTAATCCTGAAGCCGCGTTACTCTTCAATTGGATATTTGGACAAGGTTATGAAATTATTCATTCGCAATTTAACGAAGCGGAAAGTCATGAGTTGATTTTGCCTTTAACGGGAAATCCAGAATTAGAAAAGATTTATCGCGAACGTTTTAAGCAAATGCGACGTGAAGGCGTATTGCTAGGCGTCAAACCAAAACCTTATAAACCTACTTCAGAAAAGAGTATGTCATGACTACCGGACCTTTGCAGGCTTTTCGCGAATTAGTGGCAATGAAATATCAGCTTTATAATGGGCTGTTTTTAGGTTTGCCTTTTGAAGATATTGAAGATACGGGCGTGCAATTGCCTTTATTTGCCAAAGCCTGCGCGGAAAAATTAGCGGCGGGTAAATCTCCTTATGATATTGTACAAGAATATTTTAAAGAGCTGCCACGTAAAATGAATTTTGAAAATCAACTCAAAAGATTATTCAAGTTTTTGCAATTGGTGGAAAGGCAAGTGGTACTCTTCGATGCCTTGGAAGATGCCGCCTTTGAAGAACTCAATGCCATGGATGGTCCTGGCACTTTAACCCATTTATTGGGACGCACACAGGATAATCAAGGCCGAGAAAATTTAGCTAAGGAACTTGCGCATTACCGTACCCGAATTGTATTAACTGCTCATCCTACGCAATTTTATCCCGGATCTATTCTTAGCATACTTACTGATTTGAGTGAAGCCATTCAAGGCAATCACTTAAACGATATTCGTAATTTACTTTTGCAAACCGGTAAAACTCGCTTTCAAAACCGAGCCAAACCTACGCCATTAGATGAAGCCAAGAGTTTGCTTTGGTATTTGGAAAATGTATTCTATCCCACTTTACCTAATTTGCAAGCCCGCTTAGCGGCGGCCGTGGCTATAAAAGCCGATAATCAACAACCCACCGCTTCGCTCGATCCTTGTATTGAATTAGGGTTTTGGCCGGGTGGCGATAGAGACGGTAATCCCTTTGTTACTACAGAAATCACCCTGCAAGTGGGTCAACTGTTACGTCAAAGTTTATTCGCTTTATATCTCAAAGATATTGAGGCCTTACAAAGAAGGCTCACTTTTGACGGTATTAGTGAAAAATTAGTGGTCATTGCTGCACGTTTAAAAGAAACGCAAGCACCGCAAATTGAAGAAAAAGCCATTCGCAACTTAAGAAATGCCGGCTCCGAAAAAACTACTCGGCTAGGCAAAGCCATGCCTTATATAACTGCGGAGCAACTTCTAAAAGACCTGCAGGGTTTACGCGAAGATTTATCAAAAAATCATCAAGGCTTATTTACCGAATGGCTGGATTTATTCATTAGCAAAGTGCAAGTGTTCGGTTTCCATTTTGCCTCCATTGATTTACGCCAAGACAGCCGCATCCACGCGCAAACCTTAGCCCAAATTTTCCAATATCTCGATTTCAAAAAAGGTATTCCCGAAGAATTAGCCATAGAACTTAGACGTTACGGTAACTTAAGTGAGGAAAATCGACTATTAGCGTTGGAAAAATGGTTGGCTCTACCCAATCCTCAATTTGCGGTACAACATAAACACTTGGATGCTTTGTTGGAAGATACGTTAGCGTCCTTTACCGCTGTAAAAGCTATTCAAAAATCCAATGGCGAAAGAGGGCTTAATCGCTATGTCATTAGTCAAAGCCATTCCGCAGCAAACATTTTGGAAGTAATGGCGCTTGCCTCTTTTGCCAGTATGAAAGTTAATCGACTCGATTTGGATATTGTGCCGCTCTTTGAAACTATTGAAGATTTAAAAAATGCTGAACTCATTATGGAAACCTTATATCGGCATAAATTTTATCTAAAACATTTAAGTCGTCGCGGATCTAAGCAAACCATTATGTTAGGCTTTTCCGATGGTACTAAAGATGGCGGCTATATCACCGCCAACTGGGCTATTTACAAAGCCAAACAACGCCTCACACAAATATCGCGGGCACATGGTGTGCAAGTTATTTTCTTTGATGGTCGCGGCGGACCGCCTTCACGCGGGGGAGGTAACACGCATAAATTTTATCGTTCACTCGGTAAAAGTATTGAACATAATGAAATTCAACTTACCGTACAGGGACAAACCATTACGTCCAGTTATGGCACGCCTCAAGCCGCACGTTATAATGTGGAACAATTATTTACTTCTGGATTAGAATGCACTTTATTTCCCGAGGAAGCCGAAGAGTTAACTCCTGAAAATGTACAGCTCCTCGATCAATTATCTGCTATTAGTGCCGATGCTTATACCAAGTTTAAACAGCATGAATTATTTATTCCGTATCTCGAAGAAATCACACCACTCGGCTATTATAATTTATTGAATATTGCGAGTCGCCCCACGCGCCGTAAACAAAGTGAAGCTTTACGCTTTGAAGATTTACGCGCTATACCTTTTGTAGGGGCATGGAGCCAAATGAAACAGAATATTCCAGGCTTTTATGGCTTTGGTATTGCCCTCGCAAAGCTTATAGCCCAAGGCCGCAAAACGGAATTAAAAGACTTATATAAGAACTCTTTATTTTTTCACACCTTGGTGGAAAATGCCATGATGAGTTTAAGTAAATCGAATTTCGCGCTCACTCAATACTTGGCTAAAGACAAGCGTTTTGGAAAATTTTGGAAGCTCATTTATTCCGAGGCAACGCAAGCTAAAGATTTATTAAAAGAAATTACCGGCCAACATAAATTATTAGAGACAGCATTACCCGTGAGGGAAAGTATTTACATCCGTGAAAAATTAATTTTGCCTTTATTGGTGATTCAACAATATGCCATGAATCGCGTAAAGCAATTGCGCGTAAAACCAGAAGAATCTTCTCAAGAAGCTTTAGAGATTTATACTAAAATGGTGGTGAAGGCGATGGCGGCGAATATCAATGCGAGTCGAAATTCAGCGTAGGTTTGTAGGGGTTGAAAATCGTCAACCCCTACATTTTTGATTTGATTCCTTGCAAAACCTTTTCATAAAGGCGGCGATTTTTCATATCATATAACAAAGAAATTATTCCGCCTAAAAATAATCGCGACCATTTCCATTTTCCTTTGAACAAAAGGAATATTGCCATTCCAAATAAAAGGACAATTTGAAATAGTAGGGGTTGAAGATTTTCAACCCCTACTATTTTTGGTCTTTTCGGTAGCCATTTTAAAATGGATTTATCGATCATTCTCGTTTCCATATTCCATATTTAAGAATAACCCAAATCGCTCGCAAGCCATCACGCAAGCGGATCTTTTTGCCTTCGGCATAACTGCGTCCATGGTATGAAATCGGCACTTCATAAATGCGTAAATTTTTTCGTGCGAGCTTCGCGGTAATTTCTGGTTCAAAACCAAAACGCGCTTCTTCAATTTGAATTCCTGCAAAAGCTTCTTTAGTAAAAACTTTATAACAAGTTTCCATATCCGATAAATTAAGATTGGTGAACACATTAGAAAACAAAGTCAACATTTTATTACCTAAAGCATGCCAAAAAAATTGAATGCGGCGCACATCGCCCGTAAAGCGTGATCCATAAACCACGTCCGCCTTGCCATCTAAAATAGGTTTTAACAAAGTGGGATAATCCGCAGGATCATATTCCAAATCCGCATCCTGAATTAAAATCACCTCACCACTCGCGGCAGCAATCCCTTCACGCAAAGCGGCTCCTTTGCCTTTATTAAACGGCTGATGAATAATTTTTACACCTAATTGATTTATAATGCTATTTAGCAGATTTGCGCTCTCGTCGGTGCTACCATCATTCACAAAAATGATTTCGTTGGCGATAGCAGTAATGCGAATAGAAGCGTAAACATCGAGAACAGTTTTCGCTTCATTATAAACAGGGATAACTATGGAAATTTGCATGAGGTTATTTTAGCATTTATATGACTTATTATAAAAGCATAACTTGCAAAACCCCTTTTTGCACCGCTTCAGGTACAATAACCTTTTTTTGAATAATATCTTGACGGTGGTATTCCCAAACTTTTTGTCCTTGCATATTATAAAGTGAAAAACCTTTGGCTTCGGATGGTAAGTCAATGCTTGAGCCTGCACGTAAGTTAGAGAATAGACTGTTTTTACCTAAAGTGATTAGTTTATGTGACCCTTTAAAAATTCCGGATACTAAACTTGGAGGCAATAAATCAACATCAGCGCATGCCCCATTATATTCAATACGAATAATTTTAGTGTTGGCGGTGGAATTAAAATAGCCCGCATAATTAATCACATAAAGTGCGCCGTCAGGGCCAAACTCTAAATCAATGGGATGATCAACCGCTGCAAAACTTATGATAGTCGAAATATCAATTTGTGCGCTTACATTACCCAAACTATCCACAGAAGAAACCTTTAGCCAAGTTTTATTATGATCGGCCATAAACCACATTTTATTAAATTGCGGTGGAAATTTAATCGTCGATGTCGATTTGCCATTATAATGATAAACGGGACCCGTCATTGCTGTGCTACGGGGGTAACCAAAAGTTGCATCTTGGGTCGGCGGTAAATTTTTAAGGCCAGTATTATTGATGGAATTATTTATTGGGTTTAAGGGATCTTTGGCATAGTCCGCAGCAACTAGGCCCGGAACATTCTTTAAGGCGATGGCAAAGGAGGCAAATTTATAACCGATATTGGTAATCGTATTACCCGAAAAATAAGGCCAACCCATAAAACCCGGTTTAGTTTTCAAATTTAACTCTTCCGTGTATCCCCCTTCATCTGGGCCTACATCGCCCCAAGCATATAATGGCCAACTGGGATATTTATCCACAAATAAAGAATAGGGGTTGCGATGTCCCATAGAATAAATTTCAGGGCGCGTACCTGCCAACTCTTTGGGGAAAAGGTTATTATCCGGAATAGAATAGCTACCATCGGCTTCGGGATGTATACGTAAAATTTTACCGCGCAGATCATTGGTGTTGGCCGCATGACCTTGATCATCGCCAATAGGCAAGGTATCTAAGCTTGATGTAGCTTTTTTGCTATTCTCTACCACATAATAGCCACTGGAATTATCCGTGTTATTTCCTATCGTAACCCATAGGTTACCTTTTCCATCGAATTGCATTGATCCACCCGTATGACAACAAGCATCGGTTTGAATGGGAATGGACAAGAGGATTTTTTCCGAACTTAACTGTATTTTCTCCCCATCAAAATTAAAACGGGAAATGCGAAAGACTTTATCAGTAGGCTTTCCATTATCGGCAGGACTAAAATAAAGATAGAGAAATCCATTCGACTCAAAATTAGGATCTAACGCAATTCCAGTGATACCCATTTCCTTCATGGAAATTGACACCGATAATTCCGCGATTTTAGTAACCGCTCCGGTTGAAGGTGAATAGAGTTTTACAAAGGCTGGTGCAAAAGGCGAGACATGCGCACCCGCAATACCATCCGAAATTCTTTCCACAAAAAATACGCGCCCATCATTAGCAATAGCCATTTTAATCGGCTCTTCTAAAGTAGGATCCTTTACTCTATCCACTAAAATGGTTTTTTTGAAATCACCTGCCACCAATGGATTAGCACAATTGGGGTAAGTGAGTGTTTGGCCATAGGCTATGCCAAAGGATGAGCTTAAAGTTAAGCTCAAGGCAGTGAATAGAGTTTTTGTATTGTTTGGCATGACTCTCCTTTTTTCCTTAGTAAAATAACTTTTTAAAAACAAAAAACCCCGCGACTAGCACGGGGTTTGAGTTTAGAGGGAAATGGATTTTTAGAAAGGTATAACTTGGAGAATACCTTTTTGTACAGTTTCGGGAACTAACACTTTTTTTTGTGCGGCATCTTGACGAGCATATTCCCAAACTTTTTGGCCTTGCATATTGTATAAGGAAAAGCCTTTGGCTTCGGAAGGCAAGTCAATGCTTGCACCTGCGCTTAGGTTGGAGAGGAGGCTGTTTTTGCCGAATGAAGGCAACTTATACTGATGATTGAGGACGCCCACAACACTACTTGGAAGCGATAAATTTGGGTCAGTACAAGTTCCCTTATAAATAATTCGAGATATTTTTGTAGTTGCAGCAAGTGATTTGAAGTACTGGCCGCCATATTCGACCACATATAGTGCCCCGTCAGGGCCGAATTCCATATCAATTGGATGAGACGTTGTCAAGGCAGTCCAAAGTGATGTTTGTGCTCCAACTTTTCCAGTGCTATCTACAGATGAAACCTTTAGCCAACCGAAATTCCAATCTGTTTGAAACCACATTTTATTAAAATGAGGAGGGAATTTTACTGTTGAATTAAGCGAGCCATTATAGTGATACACTGGACCTGTGATTGCAGCACTTTCAATGTACCCAAAGGTGGCATCTTGAGCAGGAGGCAGGTCAACTAAACCTGTATTGTTTTTGGAATTATTTTTAGGATGTGCAGGATCTTTTAAATAGTCGGCAGCAACTAATCCTGCCTTGGGATTTTTTGTAATCTTACTAGACACCATATTATAGTTTGGATTCCCTACTTGTCCTGCAAAATATGGCCAACCCATATTACCTGGGCCGGTTTTTAAATTTAATTCTTCGGTAGCCCATCCTTCATCCGGGCCTACATCGCCCCATGCAAATATAGGCCAAGCAGGGTACTTGTCTACATATAATGAATAAGCATTTCTGTGGCCCATGGTATAAATTTCCGGTCTGGTTTTTGCAGTTCCAACTGGAAATAAATTTCCAGTTGGAATGGTGTATTTTCCATCGGGTGTAGGATGAATACGTAAAATTTTTCCGCGTAAATCATTGGTATTCGCTGCATGACCTTGGTCATCTCCAACCGATAGGGTGTCTCTGCTACCGGTAGCTTTTGGGCTATTTTCAATAACATAATAACCATTGTTTTCTGTGTTATTACCCACAGTTATCCACAAGTTACCCGCGCCATCAAATTGCATAGATCCACCGGTGTGGCAGCAAACATCAGTTTGAGAAGGTATTTCAAGCACCTTCACTTCGGAGGTCATATCCAATGCATTGTTTGTAAAAGTAAAACGTGAAACACGAAACACTTTGTTCGCTACATCTACATTTGCAGCTAATGCAGGTGTATAAAAAACGTATAAGAAATGGTTCGTATCAAAAGCAGGATCAAGGGCAATCCCAGAAATACCCATTTCGTACATTTTAGTGGTGACAGGTAATGTTCCGACAACAGTAGCTGTTTTCGTTTTAGGGTCTAAGAGACGTATTTTAGCTGTAGCGGCTAATATGGTAGTTTGTCCAAAATCAGAGGAAATACGATCGGTAAAAAATATTTTCCCATCATTGGTTATTGCCATTTTTGTGGGCTCATTCATATTTGCGCCACCATCAACATAGCTGAAAAGAGTTTCTTTACTGAAATCGGTTGCTGCTAGAGCCGCACCAGTGCCACCAGCGCATTTATCGTAGTTAAAAGTTTGTCCAAAAGTCGAACTGATTGCCAATCCCAATGCGGCAAAAAGTATTTTGTTCGTAGCTTGCATAATACTCCCTCTTAATAAATTACTTCCAAGCAATTTTTGATAAATATAGAGAAAAAAGCCAAACTTCGTTGGCTAAATTTTTGAACCCTCTAGATTATTGTGGGCAGTCGTGGACAAAGTTGAATTTCATCAACCTTAGCCATTCCGTAGTTTCAAATTAAGTAATCCAAACCAATAGTTTTTGGTATTTTTCCATACAATCTGGTTTATGGAGTTGAATTCGTATATATAAATATGTCGGCACCAACAATTAATGCATTTTTTCCACCTACTATCTGAGTTCCATCAATTGTGGCTGTCGGAGTATTATAAATCTCCATTTGAAAGTTTTGACCCATATTGTCCAACAGTTGTGAATTCTTAACCAAAACTTCAGTGCTCGAATTAATTGTTATCAGAGTGCTTGATTTATCATTTAAAGTGAAAATACAGTTTAATATGTATATATGTCCCGTTGTTTGAAGGTAGAGCGGATTAGAGCAGTTTGTAAACTGACAAGAAATAAATTCTAGATCTGCTCCAATAATTCCAACAGGTTGATACTGCATCCGAAAGGCATCAAAGATACAGCGACTAAAACGCAATAGTTTTGAGCTACCAGTTTGTGTATCGTATTTGTAGGTAAAAGCACTACTTTGTACAAAGAATCCATCGACAAATGAAAGATTTCCCGTCGTCGGAGTGAGTAACCCTGCTCCAGTTAAAACGGTCTTGTTAGCACTTACATCTCTTCCAGCAGTATCCGTCGCATTATTTCCTGCTGGAAAACCACCCAACAAAGCCCCGTTTATTGGTAAAACAACTGTTTGTGCAGCAATATAAGTTCCCGCAGAAACCCAAACCTGAGCACCTGAAACTGTAGCCCTTGAACTAGACATTGCAATATCGATATTGCCATAAGCATTTTGCCATGAAGTCCCATCGCCACTTTTTCCTGCACGAACAAATACCACATCTTTTCTTTTCGTAATAACAATTTGCTGCGAAATTGAATTATTAGCATTGTCAATAGCAGTAATCGTCAAGGTATTTGTCCCTTCACCATAATTCGTTGTGTTTGGAATCGTCCACGTTGAACCCACAGTAATTGTTCCTGATTTATTTCCTTCTGCTATGGTATATGAAAGGCTTTTTATTCCGTTGGCGTCAGAGACTGTACCCGTAACTGTTGGGTTAATAGCGGTAACTCGCCCTTCGGCAGCTGGACCAGTGATAGCTAATTGGGGAGCCGTATTATCCACTACAATCTGCACCGAAGCAGAGTTTGCCGACCAATTACCCGCGAAATCTTGTTCTTGCACAGAAAGTGTATGCGTACCTGAGGCTTGTGTGAAGCTTGTACCTGTAGGGGTTTGCGGAGTTGTTGAACCATCCAGAAAACATCTATAGACTGCTGGAGATCTTAATCCACCACCACCTGAAACATCTCCATTAGAAGTCCAATTCCAGGTAGCTGTTCCATTGGTGGGGGTTTTTAACGCCGTTAAAGTTGGGGCATTCGGTTTAGACGTATCACGTAATAAAGTCAATACACTGGCACCCGTATTGTTTGCCGCATCCGTCGCAATTACTGTAACTGTAACGGGCACGCCATTTGTAAGTGCTATGCTACCAGTACTCCAATTCGATCCCACTAAGTTTGCGGTTATCGGTGTGGAGCCCATCGAATAGGCAACTTTGCTAATGGCATTTTGCCCGCTAACCGATCCCGATAAAATAATACTTGGCAAAGTATCAATATATGTACCGGCGCTTTTAGGCGAAGCGATGGTTACCGTCGGTTGTGACACATCATATTTAATCGCGTAGCTATTTGGATTTGACCAATTTCCAGCTGCATCTTTTTCTTGCACCCAAAGTGTATTCGTTACCCCTGAAGCCGGTAATTCTGGGAGAACATACTCAAATATGTTTTTTAAAGGTGTAGCGCCGGTACTAAAATCCGAACTATTCAATTTATACTGAAACTCACTTATACCACCATTGGAGCTCCAAGTCCATTTGGGAAAAGTATTGGTAGGCCTAGTGCCGGCAATTATGGTTTGACTGGGAGGGGTTTTATCTGAGGTAATAATCACGGGATTTGAATTAGCTGACCAATTGCCCGCTAAGTCTTGTTGCTGCACCACAAGGGTATAAGTGCTATCGGACAAATTATTCTTAAGTATAATAAGCGAGTTTGTGTTGATAGAGGTAACTGTTCCTGCATTTAATTGGTATTGAAAAGTATTTGGTTTAAGTCCAGAACCGGCATCACCACCGCCATCGGTCCAAGTCCACACCGCATCGCCATTCGTTAAAGCAATAGCCGTTGAAAGTATCGGTGCATTCGGTTTTGTCGCATCGCGATTGATGGTAACCGAATACGTTCCTTGATTGGTTGCGGCATCCGTAAACTGACGCTTAATAGTAATAGGTCCATCCGTAGTTATGCTTTCGCTATCATTTTGTGCTTGTACCTCACCATCCACCGTCCATACCACTTTAATCTTTGAGGCGTTGGTTAATGAATTGGTTAACGGACTTAAAATAGCCACTACTGGTGCCTTAGTATCTCGTGTGATTTGAATAGAGGCAATACCTTCATTACCTGCTACATCTTTAAATTTACGAATGATTGTGTTGCCGCCTTCTATGGTGAGAGGTTCGGAAGAAGCTGGTTGAGCCACACCATTTACTGTCCAGTTTACATTAATACTAGTTTGATTAGTAATCGCTCCAGGAATAGGCGAGGTGATTTGCACATTGGGTACTTTAGTATTAAGGGTAACCGCAACAGAATCAACTGATTTATTACCGGCTTTGTCAGTAGCACTTCGTTTAATGATATTTATGCCATCAGTTAATGTCGCCGAGGTATCCCCCTTTTGCTTAATGCCATCCACCGACCAATCAACAATAATACTAGTCTGATTAGTCACCAAACCATCGGAAGGTGAATTAATTTTTACGACAGGGCCAGTTGTAATACGAGTCACTTTAATGGATTTAGCCCCTTCATTACCTGCCGCATCTACAAATTTCCGAATAATGGTATTTAAGCCCTCCACTAGAGGTTCAGTTGTTTGAGCGCTTTGAATGACTCCATCTACAGTCCAAGCCACGTTAATGCTTGTTTGATTGGTGGTAAAACCATCAGCAGGTGCGGTTATGGCAACCATCGGAAGAGTAGTTTTTCGATAAATGCGAATAGTATTACTACCCACATTACCTGCGGCATCGGTAAATTCGCGTGTAATATTCTTTAATCCATCGGTAGTTCCTAAATCAGCTTTCAGCTGAACAGTTTGAGCCACTCCATCTACTGTCCAAGTAATGTCTGCGGTATTTAAATTGAGATAAGTACTGTCCTTAGGCGAAGTGATTTTTACTACTGGAGCCCGTGTATCTAAAGTTACTTTAAGAGTTGCTGCGGCTGAATCCACGCCTGTACCCGCCGAAACAAGGAGAATATTTCCCCCTTCCTTCAAATCAAATTGTTTGCTTAAAGTGGTTCCATTGACCGTGTACAAAAGAGTAATGGGTGATTTATTCACTAAGGTATCTTTACTCGGCGATACTATTGCGATTAAAAATGACGCGTCACTCACGGTAATGGTGCGCGTTGTATTTACAAAGTTACCTTCGCTATCGCGCACATAAAAATTTGCAGTATAGATTTTTAGAGTGGAGTAAGTATGCGCTAAGGAAGCTGGAATAGTGCCAGACAAAGAATCACTATTATCCCAAGTACCATCGCCTTCCAAATCATATTTGAAAGCCGCAATAGTTCCATGGCTTTGGGTAATGGAAATTGGGAATGAAACTTCAGTATTCTGCTTTACGGCAATATTATTGCCTACGGAAACAGTTGGCATATCCACAATAACCGTTACTTCACAAGTATCAGCCTTTTTACCTGTCTTTACCACAATTTGCGTTTTACCAGCCACCAAACCCGTTACCTTACCCGCTACATCGACTTTAGCAATAGCATCATTTAAACTTATCCATTGTAAAGTTGTTCCAATCGGCAAAACAGTAGCGCCTAGAGAGGCAGCCGAATCGCCTTTGTAAAGAGTTACAGTTTTAGGATTAATAATTAAACTAGTGACATTAGTGGTATCAGTGAGCGGTACGGTGCCTCCACGATTAACCGTTACAGTATAGGACTTAGAAACTTTTCCATCTTTATTTTGTACCGTAAATACAAATATATTATTACCCGTAACCAAAGGTTGAGTTAGTACTTTATCCCAACCCACTTGTAATTGTCCAAATAATAAAATGTTAGCTGTGTCTAAGGCCGAAAGCGTAAAGGATAAACTATTAATATCATTCGGCAAATTAACGGTATACGCATAAACTTCGGGATCTAAAGCGGGTTCTAATATGCCTTTTGACAAATCCAAATGATAAAGTCGCACATCCGATTGAACCGTTACCGGCGCTTGTGGCGCGCTGCCAATTATTTTAATGTCTTTAGCCCAGCTTAGTTTATCTTTATTATAGCCACGAATTTGAATTAAGAAATCTTTGTTCTTCGCTGCTTTTAATTTATAACGCGGAAAGTTTACGGGATCTTTTAAAGTATCATTCCACACCGTATCATATACCACATTGGAATCGTTTGCACTCACTAAACGAATTTGCACCTTATTATAATTCTTTAGGGATTCACTTAAATTAAATTTTAAATATTGATCACCTTGCAAATCCGTGCTGGTGCAAGCCCAGAAGCAAAGCATTAACAAAGCCGGTATAAAGAACAATATTTTTTTCAATGATTTCATTTTCATCCTCGGTATTTTATTCTTAAAATAATGTTTTCAAAATCCAATTTGGGTCAAAAATCCTTTGGCCATAAGTAATTTTATTGTGCGAGCAACTATTTCGATAAACATATTAATAAAATTAATTTCTATTCGCATCCATTTTTGTGATGATTATCACAAAAAATCGATTTAATTAAAAAACCTAAAGAGCTTCCACCTTTACTTTTTCCAATGCAGGGCAGAACCAATAATTTTGGATTAAGGAACAACCACAATCTGCACCGTAGCCGAGCTTAAAGACCAATTCCCTGCTAAATCCTGTTGTTGTACCGCGAGTGTATGTGTACCTGAGGATTGAGTAAAGTTTGTGGCCTCAATAGTTACCGGCGTTGTGGAACCATCCAGAAAATATCTATAGGTCGCGGGTGATTTTAATCCGGCTCCCACATCGCCATTAGAACTCCAACTCCACATGCTCATTCCATTGATGGGGCTTGTTATCGCGGATAAAGTTGGGGCTTTGGGTTTACTGTTATCGCGCAATAAAGTTAGTGAGCTAGCAATTGAATTACCATTTCCAGCCCAAGCTATCACTTGAACTGTGAGTGGTGAGCCTTCGCTAAGCGAGAAGGGATTTGTAGTCCAACTTCCGCCAGAGGATATAATCGTAGGTTGGCCTCCTGTACTATAGCCAATTTGTGTAATGCCAGATGGCGCATTTGCTGAGCCGGATAAAACAATGCTTGCCAAAGTATCCACATAGGTTCCAGAACTTTGTGGTGAAAGGATAGTCACCATTGGAGTATTAATAGCATATGTAATTGGGTAACTCGAAGGCGTAGACCAATTACCTGCCGCATCTTTTTCTTGCACCCAAAGCGTATTTGGGATGTCCGAAAAAGGTGATGCTTGTGTGTATTCCAAGGCATTTACATCTGTAGTACCAGAAGTAAAATCTGAACTATTTATTTTAACCCGAAATGCTCCAGAGCCGCCATTGGATTTCCAAGTCCATCGGGGATTTGTATTGGTGGGAGTCGTACCTCTTATTACGATTGGATTCGGAGGTGTTATGTCAACTACTACATTAATGGATTTTGAACTAGACCAATTTCCAGCTTTATCTTGTTCTCGAATGGCAAGCGTATGAGTACCTTCTTTTGAAGCATTTAACAAAAATGTAAATGTATTTGGGGGTGAGGAAAATGGTACCCCATTATCGATTTTTAGTTCATAAATTGCAGGCGATTTTAGACCCCCGCCTCCTCCATTATCCGAAGTGGAGACCCAGTTCCAAATGGCATTTCCATTAGTTACAGCAACCGTACCATTGTCACTAGGTGGATTGGGAGGGGTTTGATCTCTAATAACATTAAATGTTGTGCTTCCTTTAACTCCTACTTCATTAGCGGGAGAAGTAATGGTAATGGAATTGTTACCTTCAGTATTAAGCGCTACTGTTTGAGTTTGATCAGCCCCATTATTCACTTTATAAATTACTGATATATTACTTTGATTCGTTAAGAAATTATTTGCAGGGCTTGTGATTGTTACGATCGGAATGGCCACAGCCACATTAATTACCGTACTCAAAGCTTTACTATTTCCCAAGGAATCTATGGCCGTTACGGTCAAAGTATTGGGGCCTTGTGCCAAAGTTAAATCCGCACTTGTCCAAGAGGATCCTGTAAATGTTAGATTTGTGTTACCTAGTGATTGACCGGATACAGTGGCGGAATTTACTGAACAACCGACATCAATAGCCGTGCCTGTTAAGGTAATATGAGAGGTGCTTATAGTTGTACCCGAGCTACTTGGATTGGTAAAAGTAATTGCCGGACCGGTGACATCTAATTTTACTAGGCTAGTTATGGAGCTTGACCAGTTTTTGGCATTATCTTGTTCTTGTAAACTAAATACATTGTTGCCCTCGATGAGCGTTAAACCATTGATTAAAGCAGTATTAGTTTGATTCCAAGCTCCATCGTTTAAATTGTAACGATAGTTTCCATTTAAGCCACTCCCATTGGTACCGTCATTTCCTGCTGCCCATATCCAGCTACCTAATAAGGCCTTAGTTTTTGCCGAAGGGGCTGAGGTTATGGTTGGAGGTGAAGGGATAGTTTTATCCATTAATAGTGATAAAACAGCATCGGCTGTATTATTGACATTATCAATAGCAGTTACCGTAACTACGGTGTTTGTGCCATTGATTAAGGGGATATTGGCAATACTCCATGTTCCGGCAGTATAAACGGCATCAGTACTGGCTCCGATTCCTATTTTATAGGTAACTTTTACAATTGCATTGGGTAAAATGGCGGAGGCTGTTCCGGATAATTTTACTCCATCAGTGGTATCAATATAAGTCCCTGAAGCTTGTGGACTTAAAATGGCAATGGTTGGTTTGGTAAGGTCATAGACTATGGGCAAGCTCGATGATTTCGACCAATTACCTGCCGCATCACGTTCTTGCACATAAAGAATATAAGTCGTACCAGTTACCGCAGCGGTTACCAAGGTAATGGTGCTATCCTTTCCGGTAGTAGCTCCCGTGGAAAAATTTTCGTCGCCAAGCTTATAGCGATAATCTCCTGATCCCCCATTTCCTCCTGAACTCCAATTCCATTTGGGTTGGACATTTGTAGGGGAAGAGGCGTTTATTACAGGTTGAGTTGGAGGAGTCTTATCTACCGTAATAATGACTGCATTTGAATTCGCCGACCAATTACCTGCTAAATCTTGTTGTTGTACCACAAGACTATAAGGGCCATCACTCAAATTATTCTTGAGTAAGGTAAGCGAATTTGTGCTAAGTGCAGTTATTGTCCCTGCATTTATTTGATATTGATAAGTAGCCGGTTTAAGTCCGGATCCGGCATCACCACCGCCATCTGCCCAAGTCCAAACTGCATCGCCATTGGTCAAAGCATTCGCTGTGGAAAGCACCGGCGCATTTGGTTTTGTGGCATCGCGAATTATGGTAACCGAAGCGGAATCTTTATTGTTTGCGGCATCCGTAAATTGACGCTTAATGGTAATTGACCCTTCGGTAGTGATGTTTTCGCTATCATTTTGGGTTTGCACCTCGCCATCCACCGTCCATACCACTTTGATTTTCGAGGCATTCGTGAATGCATTACTTAGCGGACTTAAAATAACCACGGCCGGTGGCTTAGTGTCTCGTATCACCTTAATTGAGGCTATGCCTTCATTACTGGCAGCATCTTTGAATTTACGGATAATGATATTATCACCTTCAACAAGCAGTGGCTCTAGGGAAGCTGTTTGGGCGACTCCATTTACAGTCCAAGTCACATTAATACTAGTTTGATTAGTAATCGCTCCTGGAGCAGGCGAGGTGATTTGCACATTCGGTACTTTAGTATTGAGGATAATCTTTACCGAATCAACCGATTTATTTCCGGCCTTATCTGTCGCACTTCGTTTAATAATATTTAAGCCATCCACTAAGGTTACCGAGGTATCGGAGGTTTGTTTAACTCCATCCACCGACCAATTGACCGGCACAGTAACTTGATTGGTAACTAGGCCATCAGAAGGTGAATTTATCTTAACTAATGGACCCGTAGTTATGCGAGTGATCTTAATGAATTTTGTTCCCACATTTCCCGCTGCATCGGTAAACTTACGTGTGACGGTGTTTAACCCTTCTATTAAAGAATCGGTAGTTTGGGTATTCTGATTTATGCCATCCACACTCCAAGCCACCGTAATGCTGTTTTGATTAGTAATAAACCCATCGGCAGGTGCGGTTATAGCAACTACTGGAAAAGTAGTTTTGCGGTAAATACGAATACTGGTACTACCCACATTACCCGCTGCATCGGTAAGTTCACGCGTGATAATTTTTATTCCATCGGTAGTCCCTAAGTCGGCTTTGAGCTGAACGGTTTGAACCACTCCATCTGCTGTCCAAGTAATGTCCGCCGTGTTTAAATTAAGATAAGTACTGTCTTTAGGCGAAGTGATTTTAATCACAGGAGCTTGTGTATCTAAAGTTACCTTAAGAGTTGCTGCAGCGGAATCCGCACCTGTACCTGCCGAAACTAAAAGAGTATTTGCACCTTCCTTCAAATCAAATTGTTTGCTTAAAGTGGTTCCGTTAACTGTGTAAAGAAGAGTTATCGGCGTTTTGTTAACAAGAGTATCTTTGCTGGGCCAAGTTATCACCATTAAATTAGCGGCATTGCTAATGGTTATGGTGCGTTGTGAATTTACCACATTACCTTGGACATCACGAATATAAAATTTAGCCGTGTAAGTTTTGAGCGTTGCATAGATATGCTTTAGGGTAACCGAATAGTTACTGGTATTAATTAAAGAATCGCCATTATCCCAACCATCTCCTTCAAAATCATATTTGAAAACGGCTAAGTTACCATGTTGTTTAGTAATCGAAATAGGGAAACTAATCTCGGTATTTTGTTTCACGGCCACATTATTCCCCACGGTTACTTGGGGCACATCTACTTTTATCGTTACCGCACAAGAATCCACTTTTTTGCCGGCCTTAACCAAAATATATGTGGAACCCGAATCTTTACCGATAACTTTTCCACTGGCTTCAACTGTAGCGATGACATCGTTTAGAGTTGTCCAATTTAAGGCTATTCCCATAGGCAAAACTGTAGCGCTTAAAGAAGCTGCCGGATCGCCTTTGTATAAGGTCAAGGTTTTGGGATTAACAATTAAACTAGTAACATTAATACTAGTATCTATTGGTGTAACTAGGTTCCCACGGGTTACAATTACTGTATACGTTTTAGTTATTTTTCCATCTTTGCTTTGCACATTGAATGGAAAGGTATTGCTACCCATTAGCAATGGTTGGGTTAATAAATTGTTCCAGCTAAGAGGGATTTGGCCGAACAATAAAAGGTTCGAACTATCAACGGCTGAAAATGTAAACGCAAGGCTGATCATTTCATTGGGAACTTGCACTGTGTAAGCATAAACTTCAGGATCGAATGCCGGTTGTAGCGAACCCGAGGATAAAATCAAATTATAAAGTCGCACATCGGCTTGCAGAGTGACCGGTACTTGTGGTGTACTTCCGATTACTTTAATGTCTTTTGCCCAACTGAGCTTGTCTTTATTATAACCACGAATTTGAATGACAAAATCTTTGTTCTTTGCTGCTTTTAATTTATAACGTGGAAAGTTTACGGGATCTTTTAAAGTATCGTTCCACACCGTATCATAAACCACATCCGAATCAAGGGTGCTCACTAAACGAATTTGAACACGATTATAATCTTTAAGGGAAGCGCTCAGATTAAATTTTAAATATTGATCGCCTTGCGAGTCCGTAGTGGTGCAAGCCCAAAAACAAAAAATCAGCAAAGCTGATATAATAACGAGTAGTTTTTTTATGAATGAACTAATTGTAATCCTTTATATTCCCATTTTGGAATGGGGGTCAAAATACTATTGAGGCCAAAAGTTCTTGGCCCAAGGGCACTCCTGGTAAAGAGCCTCGATTTAAGGAACTTTGATTTCTGAATCTTTAGCAGGCGTGCTACCCGATTGGCTGTACAGATAATATCCCCCGGCTAAACCCGCAGCTAAGCCCAATCCACCGATCCACCAAATGACTGTATGATCTTCTTCTTCAATTTTTTGTTGCTTACCCGTTTTACCATTATTATTTTGTCCTAAGACTTGACCTTGCGAGGCTGTGGTATTGTTATGATTGGGCTTATGCCCTTGTTGCTCCATTAATTCATCCAAAGTATTTTTGAATATGTCTTGCACCACGATACTGACATACATGTCCAAAATTTTTGCATCGGGATCGACTTTTAAGAGTTTGTAAAAATAACTTTTGCCTTTTTCGCGTGTCGCTGGCGTGGCGCTGTACATAACGCCTAAAAATTTATACACGGTAAGACTTTCTTCTCGCGTAAATTGCTTTTGACTTTTTTCAAAGTTTTCCAGCATGCTAATGGCTTGATCAAAATCGCCATCGCCATATAAACGTTTAACGGTAACCTGGTCTAGTCGATTGCCCGAAAGGACTGGCGCAACTGTACTAGGAGCAGCCGCTTTAGAGGGTGTTGCCGCTACCTTAGGAGCAGTAGTGGGTGAATTGGCTTTTGGTGCAGCGGTAGTTGTAGCAGAGAAAATATTATGGCTGGTAAAAAGCAAGCAGGATAAAGTGAAAATTGTTCTTAAAGACGTTTTTAACATAGGGCCTCATTTTTGGCTGAAAAGTGCATGAATAAGTTAAATAATTTAACTGAGAAGTAGAATACTTTATGTTTGTCGGGAAGATTTACAATCCCCGTGTTTTGTGGTTTTCTTGGGGTTATCCGCCCTTTTTTGATATTTCCTAACTGAAAAGTTGAGTGAAGAGTTTTCGTTGCGCGGGTAAATAATTCAAATAGCATGAAGAGGAATTTAATTGGCTTGCGCGGCGAATTCAGTGATGGAGATCACATAGCCCCCATTTTAAATAAAAAAAATGAAAAATCGCTTTTTAGTTGATTTAAGTGGCATATAGCCGTATTTTAGAATTGCAACCTCCAAAATAGATCTCAAAATGGAAAAGATAAATAGATTTTTTGACCTAAAGCTTTCTCAAGGAGGAAACTATTTTCTTTTTGGGCCGCGTGTAACGGAAAATTGGAAGCCTAGAAATAATGCTGTAACAGCCAAAGCGAACCCCGTCGTATAATAAAACATAAAAGGGATGTACTCCCATTCCAATTCGCCAGCTTTCATTAATGTCGCTTCCATGAAGTGTTCGGAAGTCTCTTTGGGTTTTTGCCAGGGCCCATGATTTTCACGATAGCGCCATTCGGAATAATAGCGTTCTCGAAAAACTAGCGTTCCCGCAACAGCAGATTGTACATAAATATCATCATCTCGTTTTTCATATACACATAAACCTCGCAAGCCTTGATAACCTTGGGGGCAAGTCACTTCGACAGGCTCAGTGACCGGAATTACAGATTTTGCGGTCACTGAGCCTGTCGAAGTGACGGAATTCAAACTATAACGCGGTAACCAATTTTTAAATTCATAAACATAAACGGAATCAAAACGAGCCAATTTTTGTAAAGGCTTTCCGTATACAGATTGTAATTCCACATTACTTAAAAAATACCGTCCCGCTTTTTCATAAGTATGCGTTTGACCATTCCATTTCCATAAGGTTGGCAAATGCGCACGCGTGCTGCGAATACCAAAAACAGCATGTATTCCGTAGGTTAACGCCGTTTTTTCCCGCTCAAATAAATCAATATGTTGCGTGGGATTATTATGCATTTGCCAAAATTCAAGTCCTTGATATTCAATATTGGCCGCGATGCGCCAAAAGTAGGAGTGGGAAGTGTCGAGCGCCGCCATACTGGCTGGAGGCTCGCGGTAATAAGTTGCAGGAAAGCGATAAAAATGACTCCAATGAATACGTAATAAATCAATTAATAATATTATAAATAAAAGCGCGTAACGAGTTTTGGCTTTTGTCGTCACGTAAAAAAGTGACCCTACTGAAATCAGAATAAAAACCCCATCCCAAGTCCAACCTTGCAAAAGGTTTTGCATTTTTTCTGTATAATCTTTTTGGGGATTCAAAGCCATTCGGCCACGCAATTGCTCCAACCAGTGCAGCAAATTTTCAAATTGGTTACGCAGTAACAATAAAGCTACTTCTCCCAACAAAGCTAATGCGAGCAAATACAATAAGGGTTTTAAATTTTGTTTTTTGCCCATCCAACGCTGCAAACCATGAGCGCTCAATACGGCCAATGCAAAAACTACCAAAATTAAATAACGCGCTGGACGACGGAAATTATTCCATACTGGCAGATGATATAATACTTGGCTTGCTCCCAAATGTTTTCCACTGGCTAACCATAAACCCACTAAACCCATCCCAAGAATAAGTTGCACATATTTATTGGCACGTTTATAGGAAGCAAAAAAACAAAAGAAAAATCCGAGTCCGCCCATATAAACAAAAACTTCTCCCCAAACTTCACCGCCCCACCAAGTAGCCTGGGACGGTGTTCCTAAGGCGTGTGGTGCTATTAAAGAAAGCGCATGCAAAGGCCTTATGCCTCCAGTGGAAAACTCCGTGAAACTGAAAACGCCGGTTTGTAATTTTGCCGCTGCGGAAGGTTCTTCCTCATGATTTTCCCAAGCCACACCTCCATAACGATTAGTTTGATCCACAAATTGCGTAAAAGGAATGACCAAGGGTGCACAATAAATTATGGCTAAGAGATGGCCGCCGCTTATCCAAGTAATATATTTTTTAGAAAACTTATTTCGTTTTAAGTCTGCCAAAGTAAAAATAAATATGAGTAATGCCGTGGTTACCGAAGCTTGTGGGTGGCCTCCCAAGGTTTGCATGCAAACTAACAGGGCGTAAATAAAAATTGAAGAAAGGTTGTGCCTTTCCACTAAGTTTAAATAGGCCCATAATACCAAAGGAATAAATTCCCAGCCCGCCAAAAAGGTGATATGCTCATAACGCGCTAACATGGTTCCCGAAAGTGAAAATACAATGCCGCCCCATAGTGACGCGACACGATGCAAATGCAATTTCGGACCTAATAAAATAAAACCGTAAATTCCTAAGGCGAAGTGAAAAGCATAAAACCAATAAATCCCTATCGAAGGAGAGATTGACCCAAATAAAATCCAAGTCAAAGGATATAAAAAAGCACTTTGCCAATAAGCATGCATAGGCATACCACATTGAAAACTGGAAGTCCAAAAAACTAAGGGATGCGACCAAGACCAGTTTTTATGAAAATCACAGAAATACGAGTAATAAGCAAGTAACATATCATTATTCAAAATGGGGCTGCCGCTCAGCATAATAGGTAACACGGGAAGTACTCCCAACACAGCGCACAATAACAAGATTTTAAACGGGATGGCCTTCATGCCAAAATTGTACTCTTATTCGCTAAGCGTAGCCAATAAACTAATTCAGGAAATTTACTTTAACCAATTTTCATACATGGCTGCATAGGTGGCAATAAACTGACGATTATCATAATCCTGCTCCGCACGGGCCCGATTATTTTTTCCTAATTCCAAACATAGTCGAGGATTCATCCAAAGCTTTAGCAATTTTTCGGCGAGCATTTCGGCATTTCCCGAAGGAAAAAATAAAGTGTTTTCATTTTCACGTAACCATAAAGCATTGCCCGGCACATCCGAAGCCACCAAGGGCAAGCCGCAAGCCATCGCCTCCAACAAAGTATTACTCATGCCTTCATAAACCGAAGTATTGGTAAAAACGGTAAAACGAGGATACCAATTTTCCACATCTTTATGTTCACCGGCAAATTCAATGTGCTCACTCAAGCCTAAAGTTTGGGCTTCCTCTTGTAAGCGTATACGCAATGGGCCATCACCTACCCACAATAATTTTAAACGGATTTCGGGATGATTTTTTAATAATCCCTGCGCGGCTTGCAATAAGCAAGAAAGATTTTTTACCGCGTCGAGTCGCGCCACTGTACCTATTATAAAAACTTTTTCTTTGCGCTCCATTTTTGTTACGGGTTCGGAAATTTGGGAGGGCGCTTTAAAGCGATTTAAATCCACACCATTGGGAATAACTTTTATTTTTTCTGGTGCAACTTTCCAACCTTGTTTTACCGCTTGGGCAATCACTTCATTAACCGCCACAATGCCCTGCGCTAAGCGCGCTAAAATTTTTTGCGCTAATAAACGTTTGGGTGAAATATTTTTTAAATCCTCGGCATTTAGTCCATGTTCACCATGCAAAACGATAGAGCAAATTTTGTTTGGGCCGGCTAAAAATCTAGGCTGTATGCTTGCTTTTAATCTTGCAATCCGACCTGCTAAAATTCCATAGAACATGCTGGACCAATTATGTGTGTGAACAAAGTGATATTGTCCTTTATGAATAAAGTTCCCTAAAGCAAACAAACGATCAAAATGCAAACCTGAGCTGATGGGGAAATAAATATGCTGCACATAACTGGGCAATTCTACCTGTCCCACTGGAGCAGGACGCAAAGTGAGAATATGGATTTCAAAACGATTTTGATCCAAGCCACGCGCTAGGCGGGCTATGCGCCCTTCCATGCCACCATAACCCATACATTGCACAATATGTAAAACTTTAATTTTATTTACCATGAGAATAAATCTAGAAGCTTTGGAGCAGGGAATGGTATATTGTGTTTAGTTTTTAACCCTAAAATATAAGGTGACATGCGCTTAATTATCATCGGGTTAGTTTATTTGTCGGGTACTGTACTCGGCATGAGTAATATGGCCATCGCCTGTTCTTTATTTTTGTGGAATAATATTTTCCAACCTTTAAGTTTTGCGCATATGTTCGGCGCCTATCCGGTAGCCTATTATGTATTAATAGTTCTGGTACTTTCTTTTATGGTAAATGTAGGTCAGGGAAGAGTTAAGCCAAATTTAGGTGCTTATTTTTATTGCTTGGCCGGTATGATTTTTTGGCTTTTAATTACCACCCTAACATCAGATTATCCAAACGTAGCTTGGCCCGAAATGATAAAGTTTTTAAAATATTTATTACCCCTACTGCTAATTTATTCCTCAATACAAACCACTAAGGATATTCGTTTAATAGGCACGGTACTTTGTTTGTCGGTGGGCGTTTGGGCAGCACAAGCTGGGGCGCATTGTTTAGTTCATGGTGTGGCCATTGATATGGGGATAGAAGAAAGTCAATTGTCTGATCGCAATGATTTCACGGCGGGTATTGTGGGAACATTGCCTATGCTGGTGTATTTGGCTTTCAGTTATAATTGGAAATTTAAACGTGTGGTACGCTGGGGTTTTTGGGGGATTATTTTTTTAAGTCTTAGCGCCATCATTTTTTCTAATTCGCGCGGAGCTTCTGTCGGGCTTGCTATGATGTTGGTTATCTACATATTGCTTATTTCCAAGAAAAAAGGGCGCGATGGATTTCTAATGGTTTTAGTTTTAGGTATAACGCTAATGCTCTTACCAGATTCTTGGTGGGAACGCATGTCCACTATTAATGTTGGTGGTGAACAAACCGAAGCCTCTGCCCAGCAACGCTCAGGATTGATGCGAGGAGCCTTCAATGCCACGGTCGATCATCCTATTTTTGGACTAGGTCCCGATGGATGGGGACAAGTGGTTAGTATTTATGGGGATGGTATTCACAACCCTCATTCCATTTATTTAAAACTTAGCGCCGAAGCCGGTTTTACCGGATTAGCCCTTTATTTGGCAATTATGGGCTTTACTTTTTGGCGCATGAAGCAAACTATTAAACTGGCTATCTATGCAAAAGATCGAGACACCATGCGCTTGGCGATGGCTTTGATTATGTGTGTGATGGGATTGTTAGCGGCCATGACATTTTTAAATGCACCGTTTCACGAATATTTATGGGGCTGGATAGGATTATGTCATGCTCTAGCGCAAGTTTATCCTAGAGAAGCGGCTCGCCGAAGGCTGCTTATGAACCAAAGACATTCTGATATTGCTGATTCAGCGCTTGGCGGTAAGCGTCCATCTTAAGGGCGATTTGCGCACTTACCGCTTGTGAATTTTTTTCCAAATTTGCAAAACCCTGTTTCAAATCCTGCATGGAAAAAGTTTCGATTGGATAAGTATACAGCCCTTGTCCCGTATCCTGCATAAGTACATCAATTTTGGGAGCATAGGAAATGGCCAGAACGGGTTTACATAACAACAATGACAAGAGCACGCCATGAAAACGACAGGCCACCATATAATCCGTATTTTGTATTGCCAGTAACAAATCGGTTACGGTATCGGTTTTAGGCTCTTGTATTTCCGAAACATCGATCTCGCGAGAAAGCAGTTGCGATTTTATATCGGCAATCACATAAGGATCCATTTTGAGTTGGCTAGGAAAAAAAGCTAGGCCATAACCTTGTTGCAAAACCTCTGCCGAAAAATCTGTGAGTTTATTCACATACTGCTGATAAATCGCTGACTCGCCTTTCGGCCAAAATCGGGGATCGCGATAAGAAAGCGGACTTAGCCCTACAATTGGCTTAGGCTTGGGATTTGATTTGCGTTCTGGAATTTTTAAGCTATGCGCTAAATCAGGAAATACAAAATGCGTTTGCCGAAAGCCCACGCTTTCCACGACCTCTTTACTTTGCTCATCACGATAGGAGCGATATTGCGCCATAGTTAAAGCACGTTTGGCAAAAAATATTCCGAAAGGGGAGCGCAATGGGCCGGCACCTACGCTCAAAAAAACGACCCGAGTACCCGCTAGGCGAGCCATAAGCGTCCACTTGAATACTGTTAATACATGCCCAAAAGGTCCACTCCAATAATCATCGAGCTGATTGCTTCCCGTAAAAACCAAATCGTCAATATCCCGTAAAGTTTTATATGATTGCTGCAAAAATCGCATTTCCTTAAAAATTTCAGGAAGGGCTAAAACTGCCGAGTGCAGCCCATTAAGTAGGGGATAAAGTAATGGGATTTTTTTTAAAGTTTGTCGAAAAATGGAAAGGGTCGAAAGTTTTTCTGAATTTAACTTAGAGGTTACTTCCGTGCCACCCATTGTTGGAGTAGCGATTGCTAACGAAACCTTTCCTTGCCCCGATTTAAAATTCCGATACAATGGATATCCAGGAAGTCCGTGGCGCTCTAATGTATCCTCAGGATTAGCAGAAATACCATATAATTTCGCATTAGGAATTTGTTTTTGTAAATTCCAAATAACAGCTTCTTGCGTAGCCGCATCTCCCAAGTTACCATTGCCATAAGTACTCAGCAGACCTATGCGCCTAGGTTTGAGCACGGATGAACTCATACGTTAAAGCCTTTAAGCTTGCGCAGTCCCATTTGATATAATTCGCGAAGTTCAGAAAGTCGATAAAATCCCAAAATTAATAAAAGAAATGGGTAAGTACCTAAGGAAAAAAACTTCCAGGCTAAAGAAAGATAAAGTGAATGAGGATCAAATACTAAAGCTAAGGCATAAGCTGTTGTCCCAGCTAATAATATTTTCATGAGGCGCGCTATGTCATAGGGAATGATATAGAAACGACGAGAAACAAAAAAAGTCGCACACGCGATATAAAAGAAAGCGAGTGATGTAGCGATAGCCGCTCCCATGGCATGATAGCGACGTATTAAAAAATAATTCAAAACTAAATCTAAAACTGCTCCACTTATCAATATACCAGCTGCATATTTGGTTTTGTTTTTAAAATAAATCCCAAAATTAAAATGATAATAAAGTCCATTACAGATATAACCAATGGCGATAATAGGAACAAATCGAGCAGCTTCAAAAAAATCTGGCGTGGTGATCAAATGTAAACCGGCGCGTACAAAAATTGACAATGCCGCCGCCGCAAAAATTAAAATAAAGGCAAAATAATTAAATACTTTAACTTGAATTTCATTCGCATCTGGTAATTTGGCAATTTCAAAACGCTTGGCCGACCAAATGGTTAAAAAGGGACCGGTAACCAATACGGGGATTAACATGCTTAACTTATAAGCCAAAGCGTATATGCCCACGGCTGTTAATGTGGAATATTGATTTAAGAAATAGCGATCGGAAAAAGTTAGTACAAATGTACTCAGGCTTCCCAATATTAAAGGGTAACCATAGGCAAGCATGGCTTTTAATTTTTCCCAAGAAAAATGCAGTTTCGTCTCAAAAAGTGTTTTGATTCCTAAAAACAATCCTAATGAAAATGCGGAGATAAAGCTGCTATAAAGTATTCCCAAAGGGCCTTTTTTTAATACCACTACAAATAGAATATTGCAGCCTAAGCCTATGAAAAGCTTGATTAAAGTATAGGTAGTGTATTGAATAGATTTTTGCTGTACTTGGGTATAGGTTAAACAAAATTCACCTATCATTTGAAAACACAATGTCCCTAAAACGATCTTGAAATAAACAGAATATATTGGTGATTTTAATATTAATTGAGAAAGCAATGGACTAAAAGGCAAAAGTAGTAGGGCCACCGCAATAGAGAGTCCACCTACAAATAAAAGGGCGGTAGAGACTAGAATTTTTCTTTCGGACGCCTCTTTATGGTCATAATAAAAACGCACAATTGCACTAGTAATGCTATAGCCAATCAAAGTTCCCAAAATATAAACTGTGAGGTCGAGCAATTCGATTATGCCATAATCGGCAGGCGAGAGAAATCGGGTATATACCGGGATCATTAAAAAACCGATGATCTTCCCTAATACTGTTCCCGCTCCGTAAATAAGAGAATGTTTAAGAATTTGTTTTAATTCGGCTTTCAATATTTCCCCAAGAGAGATGTCAGTTATTTTGTCAACTTAAGTCAATTTTTTTGTGGTTTTTAAAAATCTTAGGCATTCCCTTGCAAAGAGTGCTTTTTTTTTCTCGAGAACAAAGTTACTATCCATAATCGAGGAATATCTATTTTTTTTTGGATCAAAGCCATGAGAAAAAATAAGGTCAAGGTTTTTATCACCATTGACGTCGAACATAGCGGGATGCAGTATTTTCGCATAGGCGAAAAAAGCACTATTCCCACAATTAGCATGGATTGTCCTGTGGAAGGGAAGTCCTATGGGCTTAGCTATATTCTAAAAATCCTAGAAAAAAATGATTTGGCCAGTACTTTTTTTGTTGAGCCATTTTGCTCTTACTATTTCGGTCCCGAATCCCTAGAAAGTACCATTCATAAAATCCAATCATTTAAACAAGACATACAATTACATATGCATCCAGCTTGGTTGTCCTTTAGGGATGGCCGGCGCTGGTCCGACCAAATGTTTAATTATACGCTTGAAAAACAAGTCGAGCTTATACGTTTGGGATGCGATTTACTAGCGAAAAATGGAGCAGAAGTTAAGGCTTTTAGAGCTGGGAATTTTGGCGCGAATAATGAAACCTATTTAGCTTTACAAAAACTAAATATTCCTCTAGCCTCCAACTATAATTCGAGCTATTCGCCCAATGATTGCAGAGTGCTTTTACCGCGTGAACAAAATGATATTTTTCTTCAACATGGAATTGTGGAAATACCCCTAACAAATTTTCAAATTCGTGATTTGCGTTCTTTTTTGGCATATCAAAACAAACCCTTTCAAGCCGCCTGCACACGTTTTGAATATGCCGAAAAGATTTTAAATAGCGCCTATAATTCGGGATTATCTACCGTCAATATACTTTTGCATAATTTTGAATTCATTAATCGTGATGAAAGATTTTGGATGGATAAGCCCTTAAAGCCAATGCTAAAAACTATGGAACATTTTGAACATTTATGTGCTTATTTACATAAACATAATGATCGATTTGAATGCGTTTCTTTTGGCAAAGTAGCGCAAAATTTACCGGCTTTAAAATTGGAAATTCCCGAAGAAAGTGCCTTCTTTCCAAAGATAAATCGAATTTATATTCCCTTACAAAACGCTATTTCATTATTGGGGATTTCAGTATTACCCGATTCTTTTCATATACTGAACAATACTGTGCAACTTTGTACTGACAACGCTTCAGTGGCTTGGTAGAATATCCAGTTTAAAAAAATTGCTTGATGGTATTGGCAACAATATTAATTTCATCTGCTTGTAATTCTGGAAAAATTGGTAAAGCCAAAATTTCTTTTGTCGATTTTTCGCTGATGGGGAAATCACCTTGCCTATAACCAAGATATTGAAAACATTCTTGCTCATGCAATGCTAGTGGATAATAAATTTCCGTGCCGACTCCGCGCTCTTGTAAATACTCTTTGAGCTTATCGCGCTTTTCCGTAAGAATACAATATTGATTAAATACCGAATAGTTATCTGCGGTAATGGTTGGCGTTTGTAAAACAGGTGAAGGTAAATCTTGCAGTAGTTGATTATATAGTCTTGCATTATGATTTCTTTGTTCGGCCCAAGTATTTAAATGCTTCAACTTAATCGATAAAATAACTGCTTGCAAAGCATCTAATCGGAAATTACCGCCAATCAGCGAGTGATAATATTTGGGATGCGATCCATGCACACGCAAGATTTTCATTTTTTCATACAAGTCTCGATTATGTGTCACTATCAATCCGCTATCGCCCGCGCCGCCTAAATTTTTAGAAGGGAAGAAGGAATAACAACCGGTATCACCAAAGTTACCGGCTTGGATACCTCTGTTTTTAGCTCCCAAACTTTGCGCCGCATCTTCTATCACCAAGAGTTTATGTTTTTTAGCCAAATCCATAATGGCGGACATTTCACAGCATTGACCAAATAAATGCACGGGCAAAATCGCTTTGGTTTTAGAAGTAATGGCCGCTTCCACTAAGCGTTCATCGAGATTAAAGGTATGCGCATGTATATCCACAAATATCGGCTTTGCGCCCACGCGCGCAAGACAACCCGCTGTGGCGAAAAAAGTAAAGGGACTGGTTATTACTTCATCACCCGGACCAATGTCCAAAGCCATCAGCGACAAAAGCAAAGCATCGGTGCCAGAGGATATACCTAAAGCATAAGGCGCGCCAATATACTCCGCCATTTCCTTTTCGAAGCGTTCCACTTCGGGGCCTAAAATAAATTGCTGCGAGGATAAGCATTGCTTTACAGCATTTTCAATTTCGAGGCGTAAAGGTTGGTATTGACGCTTTAAATCGAGTAAGGGGATATTATGTTTTTCCATATTTACAATCTATTATACATTATCTAAACGCTTAAACTGTGCTGGAAAAATTTCCGCTAAGGCTAAAGAAAATATTACAAACAAGGCCACTAAAGCATGAAAGAAAAGACGTGCATCGCTTTGACGAAAAATTCCATTATATTGAACATATCCCACTAAACATAAAAGTAAGCTACTCCAAACCACAGCATAATCCGCAAAGGCTGAGGAGTTTAATTCAGCTAAAGAAAAAAATGTTTTGCTTTGAAAAATTTTAACCCCTCCCCAAATAATGGTCGCACAAAATAAGATTGTGGCACAAATCATGGCACCTTTTAAAAAGATGTTTTGATAGGAATAAGTCAAATTTAAAGGGAACCAAAATGTTGAAATGGTATAAGAAATAAATTCATAAAAATTATGTAAGGTAAATGCAAAAAGGTATTTTCCGCCTGGCCCAGTGCCGCTTTCTAAAGCAAGCAGATCACCATAGAGTTGCAAATTCCTTAAATAAATAGGAGCGCTTAATACTAAGGCTATGCATACCGCCGCTATGGGTTTCCAGAAGTGATTTAATTTTTTCTGCTGCAAAAAAGCCAAAATAGGTTTTACAAAAACTAAGGGTAATAAAGTAAGCATAGAACTTTTGCACCATAAGCCTGCGGCTAAAATGCAGGCCATCCCAATGCTGTTACTCATATTTGATGGTTTCTCTAACGACGTACTTTTTAATATCCACCACAATAAACTCGCGCCTATTAACCACATTAAACTGTCATTCGTCACTATGGAGGTATAGTAAATGTGGGCGGGAAACAAAGCCAGTATCCATGCACAAACCCAACCTATACTTCTACGAAAATGACACCCTATAAAAAAGGCTAAGGCCACGGTTAATACTCCACAAATCAGCGAAGCCAAACGCATAAAATAAAAGGGTTGCTGCGGAGAAAGTTTTTCTCCTAGCATTGCAAAAGGCATGGCCCATAAATAATAGAGCGGCGATTGATAGTATTCAAATTCATTTACTTCAAAAGCATCGGGTTCTTGGGAATTATGAATGTCAATGGGGAGTTTATGAAACTGAATAAGATATTCCACATAATGAATATGCGACATTTCATCATTAAATCCAGTAATGCCAAAATTATGATGGCGATCATCAAAGGGAATTAATAGCAGAAAACAAAGTCTAATTAAGCAAGCCACAAAAATTAAACCATAAAATGGTTTGCCCATTTGTTGCCATGAAAATTTATGGTGCATGATCCCCTTGTGAAGACTGTGAAGATAATGTTTGCAACAATTTATCCTGCTAGTTGCAAGACGTCAAGAAAACCACTAAACTTTTAATCAAGGCCATCGATAATAATGTCCATGCCCAAAGAATTTGTATATCTACTGAAGTTTTGACATAATATCCAATGAATAAACCAAAAATCCTCATGTGTAATCGCCCCGTTTCGCAAAGGCAAGCGCATGGAGATTGGGTGCAATTATTAAACACCCGCGAAGCTTTAATAGCTTTAGGATATACCGTAGATATTGCCGAAAGCAATCCTAATTTGGCCGAATATGATATTATTCATCTTTTTAATTTAAATCAATTGTCCGAAACGTATCGCCTCTATCTCGATGCCAAACGCTTACAGAAAAAAATAGTCTTATCTACTATTTGGATACCTATTCCCGAAACCCAAAAATTTTATGGGCATCGACTAGGATTCAAAAGTTTCCCTATTTGGACTTATTTAGGGGGACGTGAATTTTATTATGCTTGGAAAAATAAAACCCTCCCTTGTTGGAAGGCAATTTTGTTTTTTCGCAAAACCGTAAAAGAAATTATTGCTGGTGTGAATTGCTTACTTCCCAATTCGGATTTGGAATTGGCCGCTCTTCAAAGAGACATTGAAGTTACCGGTAACTTAAAATATACCACGATACCTAATGCTGTAAATATTTCTACTGCTCAAATCGCGGCGAAAAAGAAAATGATCGTTTGCGCCGGTCATATTGGACCCGCCAAAAATCAAATCGCTTTATGCCAAGCATTTTTGCAACTAGTACAAGATTATCCTGAGTATAGCTTGGTATTCATTGGTCAAGCCAATGCGGCCTATGCTAAATATTTTAAGCAATTTGAAAAACTGATTGATAACCAAAATATTTTTTATCGCGGCCGTATCGCGCATGAAGAGGCGCTCAAACTATATGCGGAAGCCGAGATTTGCGTATTACCTAGTTTTTTTGAAACTACCGGATTATCCGCTTTAGAAGCACTTGCCGCAAATGCCAAAATTGTTATCACGGAATGTGGCTATACACGCGCTTATTTTAAAGAGTATGCACAATATTGTAATCCTTATGCTATTGCTTCCATTCGCAATGCATTAGCAGCCGCTTTGGTTCAAAAAACACCGGTATTACCCAAAGATTTTTTTACCGCACTTACCTGGCAAGCCACAGCGATTAAAACGGCCGAGGTTTATGAAAAGTTGATGAGCCAATTATGAAGTGTGAATAAGCGGAAATTGGGATCAATAGTATGGATGGTTCTGGTTTTCACAACTTTATTTTTTACGCGAAATAAATAATAAATCCCGAAGTTAAAATCCAAAATAAAATATTGAGGTAAAGCGGCTTGTCGGTAACCAAAACCGTTTCGGGATTTCCCCCCTTTTCTTGTTTATGAATAAGATAGAGATAGCGGAAAATTCCATACAGCACAAAAGGCAAAGTATACACTAAGTTTTTGGTGTGAAAATGCTCTTGAGTCGAATCCGAAATGGTGTATAAAGCATAAGTAATAATGGTGGCCGCTGCGTTAATAGCCAGCATTTGATCTAATAACTCCAAGGTATAATCGCTTAGCACCTTACGCGGCAATTCAATATGCGCAGCAAATAATAATTCATGTCGTCTTTTCCCTAAGGCTAAAAATAAAGCCAAGAGCAAAGCGCAAATCAATATCCACGCTGAGGCTTGCACATGAATCAATACCGCACCTGCCAAGACCCGCAATACAAAAGCCAAGGCTATGGCCATCACATCGAGAATAACCATTTTCTTTAGTAGTAATGAATACAGTAATTGCAATATAATTGCCATCAGGCATACGTAGAAAAAAGCTTTATCTAAATAATATGCACTTCCTAAAGCGAAGACTAAAACGCTTACCGCAAACCCTTTGGCTTGAGTAATGGAAATTTTTCCTGCGGCCAGCGGTCGTTTAGATTTTTGTGGATGGCTTTTGTCCGACTCCAAATCTACGATATCATTGAATATGTAAATAGCCCCTGAAAGCAAATTATAAACCAGCAAACCCAAAACGGCTTTGACTATGGCCTCGCCATGCAAAAGATTTTTGGAGAAGAATAATGGGGCAAGTAGGAATAAATTTTTAATCCATTGTTGCGGACGTAAGGAAAGGATGAGGGGTTTTAAGAGGGGCATGGAGATACTATGAGGACTTCACAAGAATTTCAACTGAAAAAATATCTTGAGAATTTCTTTCTAAAATTTTTTTTACCGTAAAAGTGGCTAGAATACACATTAATGGCAAGGTTATATGTTTATATCTATCATCCGCTACTACGGTCGCGTAAAATAAAAACTGCGTCCAAATGGAAATAAATATTCCCGAAACTTCAGGGAAGTGTTTCCATAAACGAAACTTAAATAGATAAACAAATGGAAGCAATAAAAAAAGATAAAGTAAATTATTAAAGGCGGCAAAAAGTTTTTGCAGAAAACTAAAAGTCGGCTGTAAGGATTGCACAAAACTAAACATTACTGGACTACGATCACGACTCATCACACGAGTTAATTTAATAAAAAACAATTCTAATTCTCGCTTAGGATGAGTAAAAGCATATTTTCCTGCCAAACCAGAAAATTTTTCCGACAATTGCATCTCGTTAAACTGCAAATTAAAAACACTATCCACACTGGCAGGCTGTTTCGCCGTACCATCCGCTTCAGGATTATGTCCTAAATAAAGATTTACACCCATATTTGAAGAAATCCAACAAAATTGATTAAGCACTTTATAATTGCGATAACTCCAAGGCAAAGTAATAACCAAGACAGTAATTCCAAGCAACAAGGTTTTACTTATATAAGCGTTCCATTTACGCTCCAAAATTATCGGCAGATAGAATAGTGGTAGTAGCAAGATTATATTCGCTCGGAAAAAACAGGCAAGTCCTAAAAAACATCCCGCTAAAATAGTTTTGAAAAATGATCGAGTATCCATAGCAAAGTAAAAGGCGCACAATAATAAAAATGCATTTAGAGTTTCGGACCAAAAATTAACGCATAAACTTATGACTGATGGCAAGCCTGCATAAGCTATGGCAGTAATAAATGCCGCGGATTTGTTTTTAAATAATTTAAAAGACATTATATATATCATTACTGCTATGACACTACTAATTATGGCTTGAAAAGCGATAATTAATGGTTCGGGATGATGAAAAAAACGAAAGAATACTGACAAAAATGCCGGGTACCCGATAGGTCGATAGGCTCTTAATCCATTATCCGCAGAATCTAAAAACTCATTGTGTAAAGCTAGGTGTTGGGCTAAATCCAAATAGACTTTATCGTCTAAGGAAGGTGTTCCCGTTACTATAAATTTGGCCCAAAATAAACGAAGTATAAGGCCGAAAATAAATATACAAGTGCAAGGATGCGATGATAAAATATTTTTGTATCTCCACATATTGAATACCGCGAATTTGATGCAAGCAAATATTCAATGCAAATTATCCCGCCGTCCATTCACTTTGTATGATTCAGACCCGAATACAATGACTCCAGGAGATTTGTTTTTTGTGAGGTTAACCATAGGTTTTTGTTTTTGTATGGAATTTGCGATTAACAGTAAATATTTTAAAAAAATCATGATCAAAACCTTTGGTGTTCAGCAATTTGATTTTAAGCAATATCCAAGCCTAAAAATATTTGCTTAAACTATTCGATTTCCCTCCATGCGCGCGTAAATAAACTTCATTGCTGGTCATAAATTGCGCAGGACGGTCAAATTTTGATTGGCTCCCGGTAAACCTAGCATGAAAAATTTGTATATCTAATGCTTTTAGAAATGGTTTTAAAATAATATGCAAACTGATTCCTCATCGTCCTCGCAAGAAGTATTAATTGCTTTTATCGGTGATATAGGAATTGATTATCGTTGTTATAAATGGATGCTTAGCCTAAAAAAAATGGGCTATAAACCTATTCTTTATTGCGACAAACCATTTACTCCTCCCGGCGAACAATGGAAAGAATTTGATATTCGCATTCTCACTTCCACATCCCATTTACAGGCTTTTTCTAAAACTTTCCTACAATTTACTTTACGTATAATTCCCATTTTATTCCGCAGCAAAAGTCGCTTATGGATAGCCATGGATGCACCGCCTTTATTGCCATTAGCTTGGCTCGGCAAATGCCAAGGTCGAAAATTTATTTATGATGCTCGCGAGATATTTCCCGAAACGCCTTTTGTGCAAAATCGTTGGTCACGAAAAATATTCTGGACTTTATGGCATAAATTCGGTTTGCTAGTAACTCCTAAGTTAACTACGGTAAGTCCATATTTTGAAAAATATTTTCAGCAAAATTTTCCTCGCAGTAAAATTTATTTACTTCCTAATGTTCCCTTTTCTACTTCTATAAATTATCTCGTTCCCAAATCATTGGTCATTAATAAACCTGTGATGCTGATTTTTCAAGGTATTTTGCGTATTGGTTCAGGGTTGCTAGAAGTGATTGAAGCACTCAAAAATAATTCAGAATTTGTTTTAGATATATATGGATCAGGTGAGGAACATGTATTACTCGAACAAAAAGTAAGGTCATTGGGATTAAACTCCCGAGTAAAATTTTATGGCATGCTATCCTTTGAAAAGCTTCAACCGGCTATGCAAAATGCGGATATTGGTTTACATCTAGTACAACCCTTAACCCTTAGCATTGATTATACACTTCCTAATAAAATCTTTGATTATATACAAGCAGGATTGCCGGTTTTATTAGGTAATACAACGGCACATCGAGAATTCTTAAAAGAAAATCCTATTGGAGTATTATGCGATCCCTATTCATCGGAAAGTATTTTACAGAGTCTAAAAACAATCGTTGAAAACCTACCCACTTACCAAGCTTCATGTGAAAAGGCTAAAAAAATTTGGTGCTGGGAAAATTTCGAAGCGGGATTGCAAAAATTTTTAAGCTAATTTATGCTAAATAAAGCGACCTTAGCCCAATGCACACCAATAATCTTTTAAATTGTAAGCTATGAAAATTTTGCATATCGCCCATGGACCCATGCAAGGTGTCCCACGTAATTTCATTGAACTAGAATGCAAACAAGGGCATACTTCGGATATGGTCTATATTCAATGCCATGCCGAGGCTTTAGACTATCCCATCATTAAAGTACCACTCTTAGATTATTATCCGGTGCGTAGATATCGCGATTGGAAATTAAAACAAAGAGTCATTGAATCCGGTCGCCGCGTGGCACAACCCAATCCTGAGGATTTACAAATTCCTCTCAAACCCTTAATGCAATTGCCCCCTGGACCCTTAGAAAGAGTTTGGTTTCCGATTAAGGATTTTTTTATTCGCCGGAGAATCCCTCAAATTATTCGTGATTATAAACTCGCAGGCTATGATGTAGTGCAATTCGATGGCGCCAAGGATTTAACTTGGAATGCCGATTTAGCTAAGGCATTAAAGCAGGACGGAGCAAAAATTATTTCCGCATTTTATGGTACCGAATTGCGTGTGCAAGGGGTTAATTCCGCACTTGATAAGCTCAGTGATTTAAATATTAGTGTAGAATCGGATCATCAATTTTTACATCCAAATATTCATTTGCTGAATATGCCATTTGAATTAGCCACTCATTTGCTGAGGCACAATAAGTCAAATGCTGAAAAAAAACCTTTAAGAATTGTGCATGCCCCTTCCGATAGATATAATAAAGGCACCGATCTCATTTTACCCATTATCGAGGAATTAAAAAAGCAATTCGATTTTGAATTTGTATTAATTGAAGGGCTAAGCCAAAATGAATGTCGCAAAATAAAGTTTACTTGCGATTTATGTATCGATCATGTAGGTAACCGTGGTGGTACAGGTTATGGAATTAGTTCTTTGGAAATGTTTGCCATGGGTATTCCTTGCGTGGCTGACTTTGCCGATTATTTGGTAAAGGATATGCCCGATCATCCTTTTTATTTGGCGACTCCGCAAACTTTAAAACAGGTACTCGCGCAAATTTTAAGTCGTCCGGAAGGCTTACAGGCAAAAGGGGAAGAGGCCAAAATGTGGCTGCAAAAAACCCATAGCCATGCCGCAGTGGCCAAACGCATGAAAACGCTTTATCAAAGCATAGGTTTAAAAGCATGACGCAAAAAAATTTACTGGATAACTATGCTGAATTTTACGATAAGGCGAGCACACTTCCGCAACAAAACGATAGCCGTGAACTCAAATTATTTTCATCGCTTCTCGACTCTTATCCCGAAAAAAAATCTTATTCCGTTTTGGATTTAGGCTGTGCTGAAGGGCAATTGGCTTTGGCATTAGCGAAGAAAGGTCATCAAGTCAGCGCCGCGGATATTTCTCCACAGCAATTAACCAAAGTAAAGCAACTTGCGGAAACGAATCATGTTTCCATGCAAACTGTATTATGCGATATAGAAGAAGGCATTAATATCTTTGCTAATGAGCAATATGACTTTATTTATTTCATGGATATCATTGAACATTTACGCAATCCTGTGCTAGGCTTAAAACATATTCGCACCTTACTTGCGGATAATGGACGCTTAATTATTCATACACCTAATGTATTTACCTTTGAGCGTTGGCTGCCTTATTTGCGCCATAAACAGCCCTTTATGAATTATTATGCCCTAGGAAAATTAGGCGATTTGCATTTTCAAACTTATGACTATTTAACTTTGGAAAAGACTTTGAATTTTGTGGGATTCAAGGTGGAGCGTTTAATCCCTACACGCCTTACCATTAGGCATTGCAAGCCTTCAGCATGGCTAGCCAAATACTTTCCTTTTTTTGCCGATACTTTATTGTTGATTTGTAAAAAGGAAGCGGCTCTCGATTTGGAAACGCATATTCAGCATTGGGAACAGCGTTTAATCAAATAAAATTAAGCGAAATTTATTTTTTCGTTTTTATGCGCGGAGGTTAAAATGGTATTCACAATCCGCACCGCTTCTAAATTGCTTTTGGTCATTTCTTCGCATGATTTATTTTCATTAATGCATTGAATAAAAAAATCTAATTCAGCGGCCAGCGGCTCCGTAGGCACTGTTTTAAATTTAATTTGATTGCCTTCTTCCATACCGACCAAGCCAAAATTATCTTCGATAGGGGCGGTAAAGCTATTTTCGAAAAACCGTAATTGCCGGTTTAAAAAATCGACTTCGAACATGCCTTTAGCACCATAAATGCGCAAGCGACGTTCTTTAGTGGGCGATAGCCAATTGGCCTTCATCACTGCCACAATATTTTTAGGAAAACCCAGAAGCGCGGTAATACCATCTTCACAAGAAGGATGCACTCGTCTTTCTTCATGCGCAAAGGTCCACTCAGGTAACATTTGAGTTAACATGAGAATTAAGTCAATATCATGCACCAATAAATCTATCGCTACGCCTAAGGAAAAAATACGTTCTGGAAAAGGGCCCGTTCTTTCGGTTTCAATATGGTAAATGGAACCCAAATCTTTAATTTTTTCTTTTAGCAAAATCACCGCAGGATTAAAGCGCTCTACATGGCCGCCCAAAAGCACTACATTTTTTTTGCGGCTGAGTTCCAGCAAAGCATAACCTTGTTCCGGCTCCGGCGTAATAGGCTTTTCTACTAATATATGCTTACCCGCATTTAATAATTTTTTTGCAATAGCATAATGCGTTTCGCTCGGCGTAGCCACAATAGCTGCCACAAACTCCACCTGTGCTAAGGCTTCTTCAACCGTTGCATAGCCGGGAACATTATACGCTTTAGCCAAAGCCAACCGTGTTTTTTCTTGCGCTTCGACAATTCCCGTTAAAGCACATAAACGCGAATGCGATAAGAGTCGCACATGATTTTGACCCATGCTGCCAGCACCCACAACAATTATTTTTGGTATTTCTTGCATAATATTCTCTATGGGATAAGGTACAAAATGCAGCGTTTTGCATTGTTAATTTTGCGCCAGTTTCTTATTTTGCTGGCCTATGAACAAATTATCCCTTCCTTTTAAAAGTATAAGGAATCTGGAGTTAATAAGGTGTAAAATTCTGAATGGATTTTTCCTTTAACTTTAAATGATACGCATTCATCTCTATAATCCCTCGCAAATGGAAGAGTGGGATAATTTTGTAAGCGAATCCAATAATGGAACCATTTTCCATAAGCAAAAATTTTTGGCTTATCATCCAGAGGGTCGCTTTGCATTTCACCACTTGATGTTTTATGACAATCAAGAATTAATTGCTGTTTTGCCAGCAGCGCTTAAAGATAAAGATCAAACTTTAGTTTCACCTATGGGCGCTAGCTATGGCGGTTTCGTTTTAAAGCTTATTCCTTATAAAAAGAATGAGGCGATAATCGATGGGTTATTAGCATACGCTCAAGGAAAAGGCTTTAAACAAATATTACTGACTCCCGCTCCGTTGATATATCAAAATCGCCTCGTGCAAGATATGGATTATGCCTTGGTTTACAAAGGCTTTGAATATGAAAAGCATTTTATATCGCATGTCATTGATCCCAATAACAATGAACATTTCTTGGAAGATTTCAATGAACGCAGCGCGCGTTATGTTCGCCGTTGTTTGCAAGATGAAAATTTAACGATTGAAATCAGCAAAGATTTAAAAGATTATGCGGATGTTTACCCTATTCTTTTGGAAAATAAAAAGAAGCATAATGCCACACCCACGCATACTTTAGAAGAGCTTTGTACCCTACAAGAGCTCTTTCCCGAAGCTATCAAGTTATTCGTAGTTCGCTATCAAGAAAAACCAGTCGCGGCTTCTTTAATTTTTTCCTGTAACAAACAAGCTACCATCATATTTTACAATATGCTTTTATATGAATATGAAAAATATCGCCCTATATTCTTGGCTATGCATGAAGTCACCAAATGGTCTATGGAAAACGGGCATACTTATGTCGATATTGGCGTATCGCAAAATCCCTCGCATGAAAATCCTATGACTCCTTCTTATTCTCTCGTTGAGTTCAAAGAAAAATTTAATGCCAAAGGTTTTTTAAGAAGCACTTTTCGAAAAATGCTTTAAGCATTCGGTCACTGAGCCTGTCGAAGTGACCACTTAAGTTCCGCTATAATGCCATTGCATGAGAGTAAAAAAACTCGCCGAAATTAAATTTGATAAGGCTGCCGCCATTAGAACTGAAAGACCAAAACTCGGTCCAAAGTGAATAAGCACGAAGCATAAAATAAAATTTAAGAGTGCTGAAAGCCCCATCAATACTAATTGGCGACGGCTACGTAGCCTTAAATCCAATAAAGAGGCATAATGCACACCCCAATAATAAATATAGGCGGTCGCCATGAAAATGGGGAATAGAGTTAGGTTTTGAAAATAAATCTGCGGAATTTTTGGGTAAAAGTATAAACCTATTTTTAAAGCGGAAGGTAACATAAGAGATACCAAAATGATCAATATTCCTGCTTTGATCAAATATTGCTTCAGCGCTTTACATACTAAAACTTCGCCTTCGGAAATATTTAATTTGAAAAGCTGAGAATCCAAACTCATGATATAGCCCTGGAATATCAAATTAATCGGCATTACAAATTTGTAGAAAAAACCATAAACACCTACTTGTTCCAGGCCCGCTAATTGTCCCAACCAAAAGCGATCGATGGAAAAAAGCACCCATACAAATAAACCCGCAGGAACCAAATAAATGCCATAATGAAACATACTTTTCCATTGTGGTTTGGAAAAAACCAATGCTAAATCTTGCTTTGCGAGAAACAGCAGAACAATAGCTAAACTCGCTAAGCGTATACATTCCACACTTAATATTCCGGACAAATGCACATGGTGAAAATGCAGTAACGAAAAAGTGCCTAAAACTTCTATCGCCGTGCTTCCGAGCAAAGCACATAAAAAAGCCAAGGCTTTTTGTTCTGCTCTCAAATAGACCAATAAAAAAGAAGTCGTGCTGGTAAGGTTTACCGCTAATAAAATTAAGGTAACTTGTAAGTTATTGATGGTTGGAAGAAAATTCCACAGTTGGCGAAGAGACGGGATGCAAAAGAATATACCTGCTAAAAGCGAAAGCCCTATACCACCTGTTGCCGAGGTAAAAAACGCTGTCGAAAATATTTCTTTGCGATGAAGAGAGTTTTGGGCTAAAGGAAAGAAACGACTCAAAGCCTGCACCATTCCTAATCCAGCTAGGGTTTGCAATAAATCAATACATAGCCAAGCGCTTATATATTGACCCATTTGCAAGGGTGTTAAAAACGCTGCAAAAATGGGAAGAAATAAAAAAGCGGGAATACGAGAAAGCGCTATGGCACCTGTATAGGTCAGTGCATCCAGTGCGAGTTTTCTTTTTTGCAATTAATGCCTTTTAATTTAATCTCTAGCTACAATTAATTTTCCTTGTGTCGTTCCAGTATTAGCTTCTATCCCATAAAGATATACACCTGGTTTTACACGTTCCCCATTGGCATTATTGCCATCCCATTGAAATTGATTGCCCAAAATTTGTGAGGCTGGAAAGTATCGAACCGTATTACCGCTTTGGGTAAAAATTCGAATGGAAGATCCTTTTGCCAAATTATCGAAAACCACTAATTGATGCTTTGCACGAAAAGGATTGGGATAAACTTGCACCTGCTGTAAATTGGGTGCTAAGGGTCGAGCAGGGCCTTCAAACATATTTACCCCATTTTTTGTGGTGACCCAAACTTGGCCATTTTTTTTGGACACCGCTAAATCAAAAATCAAATTATCTAATAAGCCATTATCCATATTATAACTTTCAATGCGCGAAAGCTCTGGCTGTAGGGCCGGCTCAATAAAATAAAGTCCATTATCGCAGCCCATCCAAAAATTTTGATGCGTGTCCTCATCCATTACCGTGCAAGCATGGCCTTTAAACGCATCTCCCTTTGCGCTAAGCAAGTACTTTAGCTTCAAGCTAGTTTTGGGATTAGGCAATGCGAGACTATCCGTATAAGCCAATTGATCATTAACCAATACCCAAACTCTCCCAAAGCGATCCGCGCGTACATCCCAAGCTTCATCGCTTGCCCCTTCAACCTGAACATGTACTGAAGGACTAAGTTGGGGACGATGATTTTGTACTTCGTATTTATACAAATCCAACCCCCCATTTCCTGCAATAGCAAGTATCGTATCCGTTAACATTTGCACGGAATGCACAGCCTTACTGCTTCCCATATTTTCAAAGCAACTGAGCTTGCCGGTTTCGATGTCTAAATGGTTCACATCGAATTGCAAAGTCCCCACACCATGCATTTGCGCGGTCCACAAATTCCCTTTACGAATTTTGCTAATGCTATAAACTACTCCAAAACTATCATTACTTGGTATTACACTTACCATGCATGAATTTTTGGGCGTCCATATTTTGGATTTTCCGTCCCTTATTTGAAATAGGCCGTAGCCCCAAGTACCAAAATAAACATCTCCATTATCCGCTAATTTTACTTCTTTCATTTGATTCATAAGCACTTCCACCGAAGGGCCAAATATTGAATTTAGAATAGGGTCCCAATTATTATTTTTTAATGTGTAAGCAAAATTCACATTGCTACCCGATCCCGACATACCCACCGCCGTATTTTCATTGGCAGCTATATTTGCAATTAAAGAATTAGGGTAATTTGAATTAGGATGGTACTCTGCCGCAAAATCTTGCTTGGCGTATTTCCAAATTCCCCAATCACTTCCTAAAAACAAATCCTCACCAATAAAAATCGCCGAAGAAAAAAACTTCACGTCGACATATTGTTTATCATTCGCTATGAATGGCTTTCTATTGATCGCTTTTACAAAATAAGGCTCACTCAAAATCATGCCATCATCATAAGCTTCTATTTTATTTTCAACCAAACGCAGAAAATTAAATCCGGTAAAAGGAATGGTATCGATCTTTACTTTAGGTAGTGAATCTTTTGCAGAATCCTTTTGGGTACTATCCGCAGCTAATAAGGTCAAATGGGATATTTTAAAAAGAGGCGAAACCGTCGATAACTTTTGAGTTACGGTAACTTTTTTGTAACGAGCCTTATCGGTAGAATCCACAAAATCCACCGGAATCCAAATGGCAGGATCAATAATGCTTCCGTATTTATTCGATTGAATATTATCCCAATCCACGGCAGCCTTAAAAACACCTTTACTTAAACCCACAAAAAGCGTATCGCCTTTTTTCAAAAGGGATTTAACCGAATCAGCCCCTATCTTAGCAAACTTTTCTAATGCTGCTTCGGCCACATGCGTGCGTGTATCAAAAAAACTTAATCCTTTTACCGAACCCACCGCAATATAATGACCTCCGCTGACCATAGCTCTTTTGTTTAATTTCCAACCCGTGGAGCGATAGCTTTTACCAAAAGCGATAAATCGATCTCCTTCGAAGCGGTATAGCAAACCATCAAAAGAACCTGCCCACAATTGATGATCAGGGGTAACCGTTAGGCTAACGATATGCACATCGACTAAACCATCCAAATTATTATAATCGGTTTCCGCGCCCGTCTGTGGATTGATTTTTCGTATTCCGCCCAAGGATCCGGCAAATAGCATTCCATTATACTCTTGCAAACAAGTCACCGAATTGAAATTGGTATAACTATGCCAGCGACCCACATAAGCTTGGGAAAATTGCAGCGCAAATATAATGACTAAGGAAAAACGCAATATAAATGAGATCGTGTAAAATGAGCGAGAAGGAATGTGAGTCGGGTTTTTATGCATAATCATGGCATCAATGTACCAAAATCGAGTCCTTTGCCCATGGTTTAGCAAGTCTCTTGTTTAATATGGGCAAAAGTTTTTCCGGCAAATGAATTTTTTGGCCAATTACTACGCAGTTTAAACCCTTTTTAAAAAAGTCCTGCAATTTTATCGCATCTTTTTCTGTGCATAACCATTTAACATGCGGGAATTGTTTTTGTGCTTGAATAATTTGAGCATAAGAAAATGGACCATGGTTTTTATTGCGCAAAATGCCTTGCAACTTTACTCCAGCCAGTTTTAAATCCTCCACAAAAGCCTCAATATTACCCAAGCCGCATAAGGCACACCAGGTCTGCGCAAAATCAAACTCTATTGGAAAAATTAAGGATCGAGAGAAATTTAAATCCAGAGAAATGTCCTTGGAAAAAGGATTTGGTCCCTGCAAACATAAATCCGCTTTTTGTCCATCGGTAATTAATTGGCGATATGATCCTGCGGGCAATAAATTCCACAAGTTGGGCTTTTCTTGCGGTCTTTGTAAAAGAATACGAAAAGCTTGATTAAGACGCGGATCTTGCAAGCCATCGTCACAGACTATAACATCAAATAGTTTTTCCCCTGCTTCCGCAAGCCTTTGCAGTGTCTCCCAAACCTTAGCGCGATGACGTGTAACATAAACGGTTACCCCACTTTTCTGCTTTAATAAAAGGGCTTCTTCGGAACATGTTTCCCATGAGGTATTTTCTTGAATTTCACTCCATAAATTTCCTAGTTTATTTTGCTTAATAGCATAAGCCAAAATCAGCACGCGCAAACCTTCCGCTTTTAATTGCTGCGCTATTTCCAAGGTCACACTTGTTTTACCGGAACCACCTGCTCGCAATCCTCCTACCACAAAGCAAGGTATAATGCAGGGGATAGGCACAGCTTTTCGTGATGAAAGCCAATATTGATGCGTCTTAAAACCTAAGTAGTAGAAGGGGCAAGCCAACCTTAAAGCAAAAGTTAAAGCGAAGTTTAAAGTATTTATAACTTGGCCTTTTTTTTTGAAAATTGAAAAATTTTCCGCCAGATGTGATAATAAAGTCTGAATCATGGCTAAGTCCTTAAATCTAATTTCATTTTCATAGGTTCTAGGGCAACCCTTGCGAATTCAATAGAAGAGGCAAAAGGAGAAAAATATGGCATTAGATGAAAAGTTAATTCGCAAAAAATTGGAGATTCACTTCAATAAAGATGAAAAAATGATCAATCAATATATCAAAGTCTATGGCTTGGTTATAGATATGAATCATGTGCAAGAAATTAAAAATTTGTTGAAAAAACCTGCGATATATGAAGTGGCCAGTGACAAAGATGATCCCACTTTTCAAATTCGAGTCAAATGTCCGGTTTGTAGTGAAGAGGGATTATTTTGCTATGAACTCAAAAGCAAATGCCAAAACATCACCCATGATCGATTCATGACACCGCGTTATCAAGGTATTAATGGTTTTCGCACTATTAATTATAGTACCATTGCCGTTACGGTTTGTCCCAAATGTCTTTTCGCTTCGCCGGATAAAAAAGATTTTATCACCCATGCCCCACAAACCAATGCCGAAACCAAAAGCCAACTTTCTAATTATGTACTGGACGATTTAAAAAAGAAAACGGAGGAAAGAAAAGCTATGCTGGACAAGGTTACTGACCTTACCGCCTATTTTAAATATCCTCGTCCCATTGAAAATGCTATTATGAGCTATCGCTTAGCTTTGCATCGAGCGCAAATTGAAGCTGCCTTTGAAAGCCCTATGGCATGGTTTAAAAGTGGTATGGCTACTTTAAAAATTGCCATGCTCTTACGCGAAGACAAGCGTAAGGATGATGAATATATTCCTTTGGCTGCCAAGTATTTTGAAGAAAGTTATAAGCGCAGTGAATTTCAAAATTCCGATATGGAATTTCAAATTCTCTATCTTGTCATTGCCCTTAATTTACGGCTGAATAATTTACCGCCATGCCAAGCCTTTTTAGGGGCTTTAGATAAAGTAAAATCCGATAAAATTGCGCAAAATAAAGTCGATCCCGAAGTGAAAATTGCTGCTGTGGAAAAGTGGGCAGACATGGCAAAAAACCTTTATGCCGATAGAGAGAATCCCGAACTCTGGGATCATTAATGCCTATATGCACAAGATGCCCAAGTTGTTTTTTCTTAGCCTCTTGGGCATAAGTCTACTGGCAAAAAATGTCCTTTGCGCTACTCCGCTTAACCTAGATGGGCTAATCCAATTTGACGCGACCTCAGCTGGGGTAACCACTTTCGATTTTTTAAAACTCCCTATTGGCGCGCGCAATATTGCCCTCGGTGGCTTAAGCCAAACTACCGATGAAGAGGCCACTCTCATGCATGCCAATGCTGCAGGATTATCTCTTGTGGAAAATTATTATTACTCTTTTTCGCATGCTGAAATTTTAGGAGAATTTAGGCATGAAGACGTAGCGCTCACTTATCCTTTATTTGCCAAAGACTGTTTAGGACTTTCGCTGAATGTACTTTCTACTACTCCTTTTGCTAATGCTCGTGACATTGATGAACAAGTTTCTAATCCTACGGCCTCCGATTTTGCCTTTAGTTTAGCTTATGGAAAAACCTTATGGGAAGGTCGCGTCGCCGCTGGTACCAAGTTTAATTATTTGCATAGTGCCATTGATGATATTAGTGCCATTGGGTATTCTATAGATTTAAGTTTATTATTTTTGCTTTTAGAAAATTTCCGCATTGGATTGAATGTTCGCAATCTTTCACAGGGTGTACGTTACGATACGCCTACGTCACCCCTAGAACCGTTACCCTTAAGCTTTGCTCTGGAAATTGGAAAGCCTTTATTAAATTCCCCTTGGTCGGGGTTTATCAATATGGAACATAATAATGAAGGTTTACAACACTATGGCTTAGGATTTGAATTACAAGCGCGGCCCTATCTTTTGCTGCGCATGGGCTACGGCGGAAGTTGGGAAGATCGTGCGCTGGGGCCAAATGCAGGCTTATCCGCAGGGCTTGGCTTAACCATGAATAATTTTGGCATTGATTATGGTTATAAGCATTTTGGTCCTTTAGGGGATTATCATGGCTTCACTTTAAATTATTCTCATAAAGCCGTTCGTCCTATTAATGCGGAGGAAATATATGCTAAGGCCTTAATAAAATTTCAAGCCGGAGATATAATCCAAGCTAAAATCCTAGTGGCCCAAGCGGTAGCCATTGATCCTTATCATTGGAAGGCGCAAGCATTATTACAAAAAATTCAACATGAAATGGCCCTACAAGATGTGAATGCTATTAATATTTTTTATACCGGTAACACTCATGGGCAATTGGCACCGGTTCCCTACAATGAACGCAAGGCCGGAGGTTTAGCTCGTCGCAAAACCAAATTATTGGAACTTAAACTTTTTTATCCTGAATCAATACTGCTCGATGCCGGAGAACTAGATAATGCCATCGACACGCTCTCAACCTCCGCACCCTATATCTTCACCGCTTATACGCAAATGCCTTATGATGCGGTAAATGTGGGGGCAGGGGAATATCGCAAAGATTGGACTAAAATTAAATCTCTCCAAGGTGAAATAAAAATCCCTTGGCTAGCCAGTCAAGAGGGACTTGCAAATTCTGATCTCTTGGTTAAAATGGAAAAATCCATTCATGGACAAAAAGTAACGATTTTAGGAATGTCGCATTTAAATGCAAACAAAAAAAATTCCGACAGTTTACTCTCTAAGCAAGTGGAAAGTATTTCGGTAAGCCTGCAGCGTTGGAAAAAAAAGAAAGATTTTTCCAAAACCTTTGTGATACTTTTATTAGATGCACCTCTAGAAGTAGCTTCCCATCTTGCGCAGGAGTTTACTGACCTCGGCGCTATTATACTTTCTGGCGAGGACGAAGCACGCTCTACGCCACTAAAAATAGGGAATACCTTGATGCTTTGTTCAGGTAAAGATGGCATTTATATTGGCCATTTAAGTTTGGTTTTCGATCGCAAACATCAACTCGTAAAATCAAATCATCGTCTAATCACTTTGGATTATCAGGTGCAGCCCGATGCTACCTTAAAAAAATTATTGGCCGAAGTACTACATACTGAATATGAATTGGAACTTAATCCCACCGCTGACGATTATACTAGCCAAATTTTTCCTTTTATAAACGCCGAAAGTCCGCATGCTTCTGGTCGACTTTATATTCATGATATGCGTAATGGCTTTGAATATCCTTTGCAACACCAAGGATTAATGGTTACTCAACCCATATTTGGTTATTTAAAAAATTCTTTAGCCTTTATCGGAGGATCAAAGGATTCTGCTAATCTTTATGCCCTGCCCGTTTCCCTCGACACGGTGCAACCCAAATGTTTATTGCCCAATTTGACTAATGACCTCATCTTAAAACAATGGCATTGGGATAATAAAGGACGTGTACTTTATGTTTTATTAGGTCATAAAACAAAAGACAAAAATAATTTCTCCGACAGTAGTGATTTATTTCAAATAGACATGCGGGGAAAAATGCTCAACTTGTCGAAAGGTAGCTTTACAAACATTAGTGGATTTGATATTGCACCCAATAGTAATCGCATGTCTTTTATTGTGCAGCATAGCACGCTATCGCAACTTTATATTGCCGACTTGGAAATGGATCATGTTACCCTAATAAGTGATAGCCTGCATTTAGCCGGGCCTATAAGCTGGAGTCCTGACGAGCATTTCCTGGCCTTTACCTCCTTATTACCCGATCAAACTTTAGAGCTACAAGTATTTCAGCAAAGTGATAAAACAATATTTTCTGCCACCCAGCGCAGCCAAGTGCGAGATTTTCATTGGGCTAAAGATAGCCAAACCCTTTATTATACGGCAGGCGTTAATCTTTTGGATTTAAATGCTTTTAATTTATTAAGTAAGCAAACCGAAAAGGTAACCGGCAATCGCCATGAAAGTTTAAGAAGTGAAGAGGGAGTATTTCCTAAAAAATTCGGTAACCGCGAAGGATTATTATTTGAGGCCTATCAAGAAGGACATAGCCAAATTATTTGGATGGATGCTATAACGCATGAAGAAAAAGTATTAGTGGATATGGCGGGATTTAATAGTTTGAAATAACAAGGCAACCTAAAGGGTATTACCTAACTTTTAACCATGTCTAAAAAACCAATCATGATCATGGGCTGCACTAGCGACGCGGGAAAGTCTTTTGTGGTGACTTGTCTATGCCGACATTTTGCCAATCAAGGCATAAGCGTGGCTCCATTTAAAGCACAAAACATGAGCAATAATTCAGCAGTAACCTCCCAAGGTTTAGAAATGGGTCGAGCGCAATACCTACAGGCCTTGGCAGCTCGCATAATTCCCCAAGTGCGCATGAATCCCATTTTGCTAAAACCAAGTTCTGATACTTATGCACAAGTTATCACACTGGGGAAATTCAATTCTGTCATCAGTAAGTTACCTTGGCTTGAACGCAAAGAGCATTTGTGGCCTATTGTAACTCAAGCGTTACATAGTCTTATTACGGATTATGAACAAGTGGTGATAGAAGGCGCAGGAAGTCCGGCAGAAATTAATTTGCGGCAAAATGACATTGTGAATATGAGTGTCGCCTTAGAATGCCAAGCCGATGTATACCTCGTAGCCGATATTGACCGCGGGGGAGCTTTTGCACATTTACTCGGAACTTGGGAATGTTTGGAGAAAAATGAAAAGGCATTAATTAAAGGTTTCATCTTGAATAAATTTCGTGGTGACCCCACCTTATTGGGCAATGCAAGCCAGTGGCTAGAGGCCAAAACCGGAGTAAAAACCGTGGCGGTCATTCCGATGTCCCCGCATATACTTCCAGAAGAAGACACATTCACCTATCGAGCCAAACCTATTGCAGGTAATATCAATCTCGCCTTGATTAACTATCCTTATGCGAGCAATCTCGATGAGTTTGATCCGCTCATCTATGAAACAAGTGTAACCGTTGTACCCATTCGCGATACCACACTCTTAGATGATTTTGCCGCCATCATTCTTCCCGGCAGCAAAAATACCGCTGCCAGCCTACGTCACTTACAAGATACAGGTCTTACTAAAGACTTAATCCAAGCTGCAAAAAAAGGTGTTCCCATTTTTGGGATTTGCGGAGGCATGCAATTATTAGGGAATCAAATTTTGGATCCTCAACATTTGGAAAGCGGCGATATTGAAGGCTTGGGATTATTGGACCTCACGACAATATTAATGCCCAACAAAACTACTCAGCAAAAAACGATTCCTTGGAAAAATGGACAAATGTTAAAAGGCTATGAAATCCATCATGGGCAAACCAACGCAGGACCCAAGGCCATTACTTATTTAGCAGATGAATTAGGTTGGCAGCAAAATAAAGTTTATGGAGTTTATCTGCATGGCTTATTCGAAAACACAATTTATCGCATAGATTTTCTTACCTCACTCGGTTGGCAAGGCGAGACTACGGATTGGAACACTAAAGTTGATTTACAAATGAATAGTCTAGCGAAGCTGATTGTCTCTATGCCACTTTAATCAAGGCCTTGCGCGCGGATCAGGCACAATTTGATTAAACCACTTTATTAAATCGAATTTTTGCGTATCATTCATCGGCTCAAAAGCCACCCCGATACCGTTTAAATTGGGTTCGTTAACAATCCACATGACTTTTGCTTGCAATCCATTTATCTGCGCATTATAAACGCTTCCAATAACAATGACTTCCCCTACTTCAGTAGGAAAAATACCATCCAAAAAGCAGCCACCTAAATTCACATTCAAAATATTGGTATTGTAAACAATACCTCGTGCCATTAATTGTGCGGTGGCTTCAATAGGCCATCTACCGGTAATGCGTTTTTCGTTTGCCATAAATTTCCTCTGTTTATCTTAGCGTAAAACGAAAGCGGATGCATTATTAAAATCATCCGGGGATATTAAAATTAAAGAGGCTGGGGGATTCGAGGATAAATGTGTTGTGATACGTATATGGTCACGTAAATGTAGGGGCACAAAATGTTGTGCTCCTACATATCAATGTCTATCAAGTTTTAATTAGTCGCCAGAAGCTTGCTCTTGTGCAGATTTACAATCAATACACATTTTAGCGGTAGGAACCGCTTCCAAACGTGCTTTAGGAATAAGTTTACCACATTTCTTGCATGCCCCAAAAGTACCCGCACGCACGCGGTCTAAGGCCTCTTCGATATACAGCAAAAATTTACCTTCGCGGCTGGCCATATGAAAAGCTTGTTCGCGATCTTGGGTTTCCGTAGCATGGTCGGCTAAATGATAGGCGTGATTGGATAAATCTCCTGCGCCATCTTTGGAATTAAGCCGCATGGAATTGTCTTCCAAATAACTCAACTCTTGAATCAAGAGTTCTTTTTTTTCATTGAGCAATTGTTCGAAAAATTTAAGTTCGGAAGCACTCATTTTATTGGGTGACTTGCTAATTGGCGCGGCCTCTTTAGCTTTCTTTGGTGTTTCTTCTACTGCTGTCTTTTTCATAAGGTCTCCTTCACCCACAGTTAATTCAAAACCCTTTTCTTAATGGCAAATAACGCTTTTTCGTCATTCACAATCAAGGCGTTTTCTTCATTCCCCGGCAAGCCGGTTACAAATCCAAAACTCTCTGCTAAGACTTCGGAGCAAATATAGTCCGCATGTCCGTTAAATGCTTCCCGAAATAGATCTGAATTTGTTTCTATCGACAATTGTATTCGGTCTGTAACTTCCAAACCAGAATCCTTACGTAAACTTTGGATTTTGCTCACACATTCCCTTGCGAACATTTCCACTTCCAAAGCCGGCGTAATGCCAATGTCTAGTGCCACAGTTAAACCCTGACTCGCTTCTACTACTAAGCCAGGCTTTACTTCTCGCAACACCGTAATGTCTTCGGCGGTTATTTCACCCTCTTCCAAGAAGTGATTTTTTCCAGCCAGGATTGAGTTTATTTCATTATGGTGTAATAAAGCAACTTTTTCCGCAACTATTTTCATTGACTTACCGAGTTTTTTGCCCAAAGTTTTGAAATTGGCTTTGGCTTGATAAGTGACCAAAGTGCTCTCATCCAAGGTAATTTCCACGGTTTTGACATTTAATTCGTCGCGAATAAGGTCGGACATAGACAAGATTTCTTGTTTTTGCGTCTCATTGCGTACTACCACTATGAGTGACTGTAAGGGTTGGCGATTTTTGATATTATGCTTGGCGCGTAAAGCGCGACCTAAATTTACGGCCTCGCGGACAATTTGCATTTTTTCATTCAAAGCTATTTCGAGTAATTTTTCGTTCTTAACTGGAAAATCACAATGATGAACGGACTTCGGTTGATTGCTGTTCTGTCCATTGGCATCAGCTTCGCGCACTAAAATTTGGTAAATCTCTTCGGCCATAAAAGGCAAAAAGGGAGCCAGCACCTTAGAGAATTCCACGAGCACTTGATATAAAGTGGCATAGGCAAAATTTTTGTCTTGATCATTTTCAGATTTCCAAAAACGACGACGCGAACGGCGGATATACCAATTCGTCAAATCATCTACAAATTCTACTACTGCCGGAACTACATTATATAAACGATACGCATCCATTTCCTTTTGCACTTTTTCCAATAATTGTTGCAAGTCGGAAAGTATCCATCTATCTAGTTCATGTTCAGAAATTAAAATTTGCCCCGGCTTCCAAGTCAATTGCCCTTTGGCACTGTCAGCATTGGCATAGGTCACAAATAATGATAAGGCATTCCATAAAGGTAACATTACGGCACGTGTGATATTTTTCACACCGACTTCGCTAAACTTTAATTCTTCCCCTTTAACAGCTGCCGAATCAATCATAAATAAACGAATCGCGTCCGCCGAAGTGCGGGAAATCAAATCATTGGGATCAGGATAATTCTTTAAACGCTTGGACATTTTTTGTCCATCTTCCGCGAGAATAATTCCATTCACAATTACATTTTTAAAAGCTGGCTTTTGAAATAAAGCTGCGCCTAAAACCGTGAGCGTATAAAACCAGCCCCGCGTTTGATCGAGACCTTCGGCAATGAAATCCGCAGGAAATAAATTTTGCAATTGATCAGCATTTTCAAAAGGATAATGCGGCTGTGCATAAGGCATAGAGCCGGATTCAAACCAACAATCTAAAACTTCGGGAGTGCGTGTATAGGTTTTACCATTCGCAGCATAAGTTTTTTTATCGAAAGTTTTAATTTCTAAAATATCCACGACATGCTTATGCAAATCCGTAACCTTTTGGCCGGTGAGCGCTTCCAATTCAGCCACACTACCCACACAAAGCATATCGCCATCTTCTGCAATCCATACGGGAATGCAAGTGCCCCAAAAACGATTGCGACTTAAATTCCAATCGCGTGCGCCATCTAACCATTTGCCAAAGCGACCACTTTTAATATGATCCGGCACCCAATTGATTTGCTTATTACAATGTATCATCCACTCTTTGAGCGTTTTGGTTTCACCTTCAGCCGAAGTAATTTCTTTTTCCAAACTTAAAAACCAAGTTTTCAATGCGCGATATAAAAGCGGCACATCGGTACGCCAGCAATGCGGATAACTATGCATGAGGGTATCATGGCGGTAAACACGGTGTTCGGCCTTAAGTGTATGCAAAATGCTTTTATCAGCATCCTTAGCACCAATGCCTTTCCAAGGCGGCACCAAATCCGTAAACTTCCCTTCCACATCCAAGGGATCGAAAAGCCCTAAGCCTTCTTTTTGCCCCAGTTGAAAATCCTCTTCCCCAAAAGAAGGCGCAATGTGCACGGCACCGGTTCCATCGTCTGCACTGACAAAATCAGCAAGCCGAATGGTGTATTGTTTTTCCGAAAGGGTAGGAGCGAAATTAAACAGCGATCGATATTTTTTCCCCGCGAAAAAATTCCCTAGTTGTTTATCCAAAACTTTAACATTCGCATCGAAATAATTAAGCAAGCGCGCTTCCGCAAGCCAATATTTATGGCCGTCATGCTCGACTAGCACATAAGTTAAATCGTCTTTCATGGCGATGGCTAAATTACTTGGCAAAGTCCATGGCGTAGTCGTCCACACCAAAACACTTTCATCTGTGCCTTCTAAGGGAAACGTCAATGTTACGGAGGGATCTTGCCGGTCACGGTAACCTTGATTGACTTCAAAATTAGATAAAGAGGTCGCTAAAGCAGGACTATAAGGTTGTATGCGATAACCCTGATAAATTAAACCTTTGTCAAAACATTGTTTGAACACCCACCAAACGGATTCCATAAAGGATAAATCCATGGTTTTATATTCATTTTCAAAATCTACCCAGCGGCCCATTTTGCGCACGGTGCTGCGCCATTCTTGCGTGTACTTAAGTACACCGGCGCGACACGCTTCATTAAACTTGCCAATGCCATATTCTTTAATATCATGCACCGTGGTGAGCTTTAACTCGTCTTGAATTAAACTTTCAATAGGCAGGCCATGGCAATCCCAACCAAAGCGGCGTTCCACGCGATAGCCTTTCATAGTCCAATAGCGAGGCACAATGTCTTTGATAGTACCGGCTAGTAAATGGCCATAATGCGGTAACCCCGTGGCAAAAGGAGGGCCATCATTGAAAATAAAAGGCTTGGCTTTAGAGCGTTGTTCTACACTTTGTTTAAAACTATCGTCTTTATCCCATAGCTTTAGCGTTCTGGCTTCGAGGTCGCTAAATGAGGCTGATTTTTCTGGTTCCCTAAACATATCTGAGCATATTTCCCTTTAAGAGAGGTGAAATTTAACTTTTAATTCTCACCAATCTAAGGGAGACCCGCTTTTAAACTTCTTGTAAAAAACTTTGTACTAAGCGCGTTAATTTAGGCTCCACTTCCGCAGCCACCTTCATCAACTCAACAATATTAATGGCTTTCAAATTATCAGCCATGCACAAATCGGAAATCAAACTAATGCCTAAAACTTTTAGCCCTGTATGCACGGCTGTAATGACCTCGGGTACGGTAGACATACCAATAGCGTCGGCGCCGATTATACGTAACATGCGATATTCCGCGGCAGTTTCTAAACTGGGTCCCGACATACATGAATAAACCCCTTTATGCACCGCTAAACCTTGTTTTAAGGCAATGTTTACAAGGGCTTGTACATAGGCTTTGGAATAGGGTTCTATCATATCGGGAAAGCGCGGGCCCAATTCCTCATAATTTTTTCCAATGAGGGGATTAGTGCCGAGTAAATTAATATGGTCCGTAATGACCATTAAATCGCCCACATTAAACTGCGGATTGAGGCCTCCGGCAATATTAGAGACGATTAAGGAATGCACGCCCAAAGCTTTCATGACACGCACCGGAAAAGTGATTTCCTCCATGGAATAACCTTCATAATAGTGAAAACGTCCTTGCATCACCACCACCGACTTTCCCGAAATTTCCCCAAAAATCAGCTTGCTTTTATGAGATTCCACAGTACTTTGAACAAAATGAGGTATTTGATCATAATCGATTTCAGCAGCAATTTTCATTGCCTGCGTCAAGGATCCTAGGCCCGTTCCCAGAATAATGCCCCATGCTGGCTTATTCTGAGTACGAGCTTCTAGCCAAGTCTTTGCCCGTTGAATTTTCTCGATCAAATCTGCCACTTTGAAACTCCTTTTAAACCTTTGTGAAGGAAATTAAAAAATTCCTATGGCCTTATTCAAAGTTATTTGGTCCAAACTAAAAAGCCCAGAAATGCTGGGTGTTTTTCTCCCAAAAAATATTGCTTTTAAAGATTGTTGGAAGGAAAATCTAAGGGGAAAATGGATACAGAGATTAAAAGGGTATACTCCATGATTAAAATAGAAGAAATCACTAACAAGAGGCTGTCCATGACCCTTTGGCACTATTCACTAGTAGTCTGTATGACGCAGTTCATCGGCTGCTCCTCGATGGGAAACAAAAACCAACTCTTAATCCGCGCCGCCGAAAGAGGGGAAACTAAAGAAGTGATACGTTTGATGGAGGCAGGTGCTGATATTAATGCTAAAGATAAAGAAGGTTGGACGCCTTATCTTGCGGCTTCAAGCAATGGTCAATTACAAGCCATGAAAATTCTAAAGGCAGCCGGGGCTAAAACCTCAGCACCAGATTTTGAACCTAGTCGCTTTGATTTTAAACCCCTCGCCGAAAGCAATTAATTTTTGCTTTACTTTTTATTAAACGACGATTAAGCCGTTTTTTTCAATTTGCGTACTGCGCGTTCCAAATCTTTCATTTGATTCTTTAGCAATTGTAATTGGGCTAAAACCGCACCAACTCCAGCACCGCTTTTTTTGCTACCAATATTTGATCCAGCAATCCAATTGCGCAAAGCAATATAACTGACTTTGAATTTACGTTGAGCTGTAGCAATACCGCCACGTCCATTTTTAGCATCATAGTCTTCTACAAACTTAACGATGTCTGCTTTTTCGGCTTTGCTATAACGATTTCCGGTAAATCCTTTTTTCTGTTTCATCCTATTTCCTTAATACTATAAAGTTTAGTCTCTTTGAAATCCGAATTATACTCGAATCAAAAAGACGGAGTGGAAGTTGAAACTTTTTCGCACAACCCCATTCTGCGAAAAAAGTTCGCAAACAATATAAAAAATATTAGTGGATTTCAAGTATAGGATTAATTCAATAAAAAATTTACTCAAAAGCACTTTGAATAGAAGTGATTTTGAGCTTTATCAACAGTATTAATCATTCTCCTAATAGGTGAAACTACCCCAAAGCAAATATTACTTTCGAATTAAGGGCTTATACTTTAATCGGGTAGGCTGATCTGCATCAATACCTAAACGCTTTTTCTTGGCTTCTTCATATTCTGCAAAGTTACCTTCATGCCAAATAACTTGGCTGTTACCTTCAAAGGCTAACATATGCGTTGCAATACGATCCAAAAACCAGCGATCATGAGAAATCACCACCACACAACCAGAGAAGCTGAGAATGGCTTGTTCCAGGGCTTGCAGAGTATCGACATCTAAATCATTAGTCGGCTCATCGAGCAAAAGTAAATTGCCACCCGTTTGCAAAAGCTTAGCCAAATGCACGCGATTACGTTCACCACCAGATAAATCTTTAACTTTCTTTTGTTGATCGCCACCAGAGAAATTAAATTTTCCCACATAAGCGCGCGAGTTAACTTCGGCATTACCTAAAGTGATTAAATCTTTTCCTCCCGTGATTTCTTCAAATACAGATTTTTCGCCATTTAAAGCATCACGTGATTGATCGACATAACTAAGCTTTACAGACTCTCCCACAATTAATTCACCCGCATCGGGTTTTTCTTGGCCCGTAATTAATTTGAATAAGGTGGTTTTTCCTGCCCCATTTGGCCCAATCACTCCTACAATACCGGCTCTAGGTAAATCAAAAACCAAATTATCAAATAATAAAGTATCACCATACGCTTTACTCAAATTTTTCGCCTGTATCACCACATCGCCTAAACGCGGGCCATGTGGAATAACAATTTGCGCCGTTTGCATTTTGTCGGGAGTAATTTCTTCTCTTAATTTTTCATAAGCGGCCAAACGCGCCTTGCCCTTGGCTTGGCGAGCTTTTTGCGAAAGCCTCACCCATTCCAATTCTTGTTTCAATTGTTTTTGACGGCGTGTTTCTTCTTTTTCTTCTTGTGCTAAACGATTGCCTTTTTGTTCCAACCAAGCGGAATAATTTCCTTCCCAAGGAATGCCTTTGCCACGATCCAATTCCAAAATCCAGCCAACTACATTGTCAAGAAAATATCTATCATGGGTAACCAAAATCACCGAACCCGCATATTCTCGCAAATGTCTTTCGAGCCAAGCCACAGATTCGGCATCTAAATGATTAGTCGGTTCATCCAGCAATAGCAAATCGGGTTTTTCTAATAATAAACGACATAAGGCTACGCGACGCTTTTCACCCCCTGATAAGTTTTTCACACTTGCATCGGAAGGCGGCAAGCGTAAAGCATCCATAGCGATTTCCAAATGTCGATCTAAATTCCAGCCATCGCAAGCATCAATTTGATCTTGTAAGTTGGCTTGCTTATCCAAAAGTTTTTGCATTTCGTCATCGGACATGGGATCTGCAAATTTTAAAGAAATGGCATTAAAATTATCGAGCAAAGTTATGGTAGACTTCACAGCCAACTCTACATTGCCTTTAACATCAAGGCTTTCATCGAGCTTAGGCTCCTGCGGCAAATAACCTACGGTACGCCCAGATTCTAACCAAGCCTCGCCTTGAAAATCCGTGTCCGTACCGGCCATGATACGTAACAAAGTGGATTTACCCGAACCATTATAGCCGATGATGCCAATTTTTGCGCCATAGTAAAAAGACAAAGAAATACTTTTTAATACTTCTTTGCTGGGTGGATAAATCTTGGTCATTCGGTGCATATAATAGATGAATTTCTCAGCCATATTTTTTCCTTAAATGAATTTTGAAAAGAAAGCAAAGTTAGCTTTTGCAATTAAGTCACGGATAGGCACCTTAAGGATTCAGCTTTGTAATCCATTTTTTCGCCAAATTTAGCCAATACTTGTCTTTTTAAATTTTAATTACACTACAAATAAGTTCATTTTATAAGATTTATTTAAATAATATGCGGCTTTATTTTAAATAATTGATTATAGTTTACACTACATTAGTAATTTGCTTTTTATTAACATAAAGGAAGCCAAAATGAAAAGACTTAAGTGGACAAATTTTTACCTGTTCTTAATAATATGTGTTTTGCCAATACAACTTTATGCCGCTTCTCCAATTGTTGATTCATTACCAAAAAATGCTTGGATATCGCCCTCGTCGACTACTGAAGGGCAAAACTTTCAATTGCAGGTGCAAGGTTTCAATTGTTCGATGAGGTTTTCGTCTTTATCAGCAAGCATTGAGGGTAAAAAAATTATGTTGAGTTATAAGTTTCGCGATGCATCAATTCCTTGTTTCAAGCTTGATGGGAAGCCATTTGCATATGGTCCCGTGTTTGATCTTCCAGCTCTCGCTGCGGGAAAATATGAAATATATGACAATCGAATGCATGATTGCGCCTTGGATTCAGGGTGTTATAGTTTGGGTCTTCAACCTATCACTCCTATCGACACTTTAATAGTAAATCCAAAACAAAACGCTTATAGCATAACCCCTACAAATTCGCTTCCCAATAAATCCTTTACCTTGTCCTTGCTTAGCAATCAATTTAATTGCGGCACATCCTTTTCTCATCAACAGGTTACTGTAAATGGAGATCAAATTAATTTGTCCTTTTTACCTAGTGAACAAACCGTTATTGCCTGTCCACTTATATTTAATGCCTATGGCCCCAATTTTACTATCCCTGCTTTGAAAGCTGGAAAGTATAAAGTGTCCGTCTCCAAATTAGTGCCTTGCTTAGTACAAGTGCCCTCCTGTAAAATCGCGATTCCCCAGGAATTCGTAGATACTTTAAGTATTGAAAATCCAATGCCTAGAGTGGGATGGTATATTTCTCCTAAGCAAGCTAAGGCGAATCAAAATTTTACTTTGCAATTGCTGAATAATGATTATGGTAATTGTAATACTAGTTTTATTAATCCTTCAGTATTAATAGAAAATGGGACTATTTATACTGATTTCACCATTGTGAATCATCCTGAAATTCGCTGCATAACAGACATTCGTCCCTTTGGCCCCTCCTTTTTTATGCCTGGACTTAAAGTGGGAACATATCCTGTATACTCTCATCTTCCTCCTAAATGCCCACCAGGAGCGGCCTGTCTTTTAATTTATCAAATCCCGGATGACACCTTATTTGTATTAAACACCTTAGATGTAATTCATGTTTATAAAAAGAATGAAAAAGATTTACAGATAATCACTCAAGGGGAAAATCTTGCTTTGCAATTTTCTTTGGTAGAAAAATGCAATGTTACCGTAGAAATCTATTCTTTGGCAGGAAGCCTTATCAAAAGCTTCGCGCCTATTAACTTAGCCAAGGGCCTTAATCATTTGAATTTAGCATTAGAACAAAATTTACTGCGGGGAAATTATTTACTGAAACTGAATGGTTCGGGATTTCAACCGATGCTGAAAACTTTTAAGTGGGCCAAATAATTTTATCGGAAATCAAGAGTTTGATAATCGTTTTTGGCTTAGGTTTAATAATTGATATGAGGTGTATATGCAATTTCACAAAGTAAAAAAATATGGACACATTTTGTTATTTGCTTTATTGATAACGTCTTCATTGCTTGAAGCACAGATCAAGGAAAAAGCTTTTAGCATAACCCCGACAAGGGGTTTTTCTAATGAGAAAATTACTTTGTCATTATTGAGTTTTAATTATAATTGCGGAACAACCTACTCGCATACTCAAGTCACTTCGAATGATAGCGAAATTGTATTGTCATTTTTACCTACAGAAAATGCTAATGCAATTTGTCCTGCTATTTATAAACCTTATGGTCCGCAATTTACTTTACCCGAATTAAAAGCAAAAAAATATAAAGTCTATGCTTCGCCTCTAGTTCCTTGCCAAGTGCAAGTGCCTTCAGTATGTAAGATGGCAGTGCCGCTGGTATTTGTAGATACTTTAACTATAGAAGATAGGGTGGGCTGGTTTATAAATCCTAATACTGCAACTCCAAATCAAAGCTTTACCCTACAACTTCTAAATTATGATTATGAAAATTGCCAAGATGTGTTTACTAACCGTTCAGCGATATTACAAAACGGATCTATTCATGCTAATTTTAATTATGAACATCATTCTGAATACCGTTGTATCACCTCTATAACTCCGTGGGGGCCTTCTTTTTCCGTAAATGGGCTTAAAGCAGGTATTTATCCTGTACAAATTTACATCACGCGGCAGTGCCCTCCTGACTTCTTATGTCCACAAGTCTTTTCTTGGATCACAGTTGACACATTATATGTAACCGAAGGCTTAAGTGTACTCGCTTCGCAAAACCACTTATTTCCAAAAATTCAAATTCAAGCTCAGGGCAATTTATTGACTTTAACCTTGCCAAAAATGATACAAGGCAAGGTTTCATTGGAAATTTATTCTTTAAAAGGATCGCGCATTGACACTTATGCGAAGCAAAGCTTTGCAGGAAGCAATACTTCTTTCGCTTGGCCTTTGAAAAACGGTTTAAAATCAGGGACTTACATTTTAAAAATGAAATCCGGTGAAGCTAAACCGACATTACAAACATTTATTATTCCATAGTAATTGGAATTAATTTGTGATTCTATTGAAGCTTTGCAAAACGTCCTTTGAACCGTGCTAGAAAGGATATTTATGTGTAACCCTAAACACAAATCCCTTAACGTTTATACTTGTTGCATTATTTTATTTGCATTATTTATTATATCTGGCTGTTCAAATTCAGATACAACAAATAAAGATCTGAGTATTGCTAATGTGCCAAATGATCCATTAATTTCTGCTCCAATTGACGAAGGAAACGCGATAATTACCACAAAAACGAATTTACTGGCTAAAAAAACTTTGCATATTGGATTGGTAAAAACAACCTCGAGTCCTGTACAATTCTTAGATGGGGATTCTACTGTCTTTGTTTATTCTTACTATATGGACTGGGGTGGTGAAGGCGGTGGATTTGTAACTTGTTTTACCATGCCGTCAAATTTTGATTCTTTAAATTACTCCCATACAACAAACAAAAAATTAATCTTCAAATTCGCAACTGGCTTTCTACCTGAGCACTTAGATACACTGAAATCTTATAATCTAAAAATCGTTAAAAATGGTGAATCCATAAAAATTGACGGAAATATTGATTCTTTAAAAATCTACCAAGAATTTATCCCCTTAAATTTTATGCCAAAATATTAGAGGGTTACATTAAAAATGGCGTAAAAGTGCGCAGCTTAGATTTAATAATTAATAAGTAACTACTAACTATTTAAGAATGATGGTGACAAATGAAAACTGAAAAAATTTGGAAAATATGCCTGTACGCGTATTGCCTTTTTATGCTCGCTCTTATAGTTAAACCTATATCCGCAGCTTCTCCTATTATTACTTACAATATTTCACCCAAAACCGCTTTATCCGATGCGAGCTTTCCTATCGATTTATTAAGCTATGGCTTTAATTGCGGGAGTAGATTTTCGCATTTACAAGCAACGGTAAACGGGGATGAAATTGTTTTGTCCTTTTTAGCAGAACAAGACTCTACTGCAATTTGTCCCTTGATATTCAGAGCTTATGGGCCTAGCTATATATTGCCAGCCTTAAACCCAGGAAAATATAAAGTATATGCTTCGGCACTCGCGCCTTGTATGGTGCAAGTACCTTCCTGCAAAATGGCAGTCCCATTGGAATTAGTTGATACATTAGTGATCACTAAAAATAATAAACCATGGTTTATCACCCCGAAAGCAGTGCCTGCTAAATCCGCGTTTACTTTAAAATTATTAAGCAATACTTATGGGAGTTGCCAAACCTCATTTAGCTACAATGCTTTGGAAGTACAAAGTGGAAACATCAATTTATCCTTTGTTATTGAAAACCATCCAGACAATGTTTGTATCGCGGATCTTCGTCCTTTTGGGCCCAGTTTTGAGTCAACTGCACTCAATGATGGTATTTATCCTGTATATGTGAATGTGATGCAAGCTTGTGAATTCGCAAAACCCCAATGCCTTCCTCCCAAAGTAGCTCCACAATTAATTGACACTTTAATAGTTAGCTCTGGCGTAGCCATTTTTAAAAATGGAAAAGGAACCACAAATGCAAATCCAGAATTTCGGAATGGATTATTGACTTTTAATGCATCCCAACAAGGTATTGCTCAAGTTACCTTATTTTCCGTTTCCGGGAAAAAATTAAATCAAATAAATTTTCCTGTATTGCAAACAGGTTTGGTACAAATGCCTATTCCATTTGCCAATCATTCACAAAAGGGAATGTATACTGTAATACTCCAAACACCCGATGGTGCTCGCAAGACTTACATTGTGAACAACAATGCACCTTAATCTATTAAGCTATTTGCTTGATTGGCAATGGGTTAAGGCCATTACTTCTCTTGGATCAATTCTCTCCGCTGATTAGTCGCCTTACAATTAATACATTAAGAGAATGGTTACAAAAAAAATCCTTATTACTTTAGGCGACCCTGCTGGCATTGGTCCAGAAGTCATTGTTAAGACTTTAAATACTTTACCCCTGCATGCAGGCATTGAAAATATTATTATCGGTGAACAGTCCATACTCGAAGAAACCGCTAAGCGACTACATAGTCCGATTAAATTTTGTTCAGATCAAAACCCAATTGAAAATTATGTGAAAGTGCGCAGCTTAGATTTAATCAGCAGTGCCGATTTTGAAATGGGGAAAATATCGGCTGTATGTGGTAATGCAGCTTATCATTATTTTACCTATGCCGTAGAAGCTTGCTTATGCGGTGAGGCCGAGGCTATTGTAACTGCTCCGTTACATAAAACGGCGATGAATGCTGCGGGGCATCATTTTGTAGGGCATACGGATATTTTAGAAAAAATGACTCGCGCAGAAACCGTAATCATGGCTTTAGTACATCCGAAATTAATTGTCAGTCATGTAACGGATCATGTATCTTTGCGTCAAGCTCTTGATGTCATTACCAAACAGCGCATTAAGGCCGTAGTAAAACTAACCTGGAAAACACTTTTAGCCACACGCACAGCTAAACCACGTATTGCCTTAGCGGGTGTGAACCCCCATGCGGGTGAAGGTGGGCTTTTTGGACATGAAGAAATTGATATTTTAATTCCAGCTATGGAAGAACTGAAACGTGAAGGTTACCCCACACAAGGACCGTTTCCAGGAGATACGGTATTTTTACAAGGCTTAAAAGGTCAATTCGATGCGGTGCTAGCCATGTATCATGATCAAGGTTTTGGCCCTATGAAAACGGTGGATTTTGCTCATGGTGTAAATTGCACTTTGGGGTTACCCTTTGTCCGAACCTCGCCTGATCATGGCACAGCCTTTGAAATTGCGGGTAAAGGAGAAGCGGATTTTCAATCCATGAAATCCGCTTGGGAATTAGCTATTCAGCTTTTACAGATTCCTCTTCGCCATAACCGCGAATAGAATGCGTATGCATTTTTGAATAAAGCGCGCGTCGAGAGATTCCTAGTAATACAGCGGCTTTGGTTTTATTTCCTTTGGCCATATCCAAAGCCTGCAAAACCAAACTTTTTTCCAACTCCTCTAATGATAATCCGGTTTCGGGAAGCCGAAAAGCAGAAGCTTTTTCTAAAACTTTTTTAGACCGCACATATTCTGGAAGTTGATGCAATTCAATAGACTTGCCCGCCGCCATAATAGCCGCTCGCTCCAAGCAATTTTCCAGTTCCCTTACATTACCAGGCCAAGAATATTCCAGTAGCTTAGAAAGTACCCCTTCTGCCAAACCTGCTTCATGACGAAACTTCTTTAAAAAGGTATCTACCAAATCAGGAATATCCACTAACCGCTCCGATAGTGAGGGCACAAACACTGGAAAAACATTTAAGCGATAATATAAATCTTGGCGAAAATGTTTCTGCTCCACTTCCTCTTCTAAATTTCGATGTGTGGCCGTGATAACTCTTGCTTGAGTTTTCAAAACTTGTTGGCCGCCCACTCGAGTAAATTCTTTTTCCTGCAATACTCTCAGGAGCTTTACCTGCATAGCAGGAGACACGTCACCAATTTCATCTAAAAAAATAGTTCCTAAACCGGCCCGTTCGAAATAACCAATTTTAGTGGTGGCGGCTCCCGTAAAAGATCCTTTTTCATGACCAAATAATTCCGATTCCAAAAGATTTTCAGGAACTGCACCACAATTCACCGCCACAAAAACTTCACGCCCACTTTGATTATGAATGCCGCGAGCAATCAATTCTTTTCCAGTACCACTATTTCCACGAATCAATACCGTGGTATCACGCGTAGCGACCATTTTACATTGTCGAATAACTTCTTGCATTGCTTTGGAATGGCCAACAATTCGATCCAAACGGTAACGTCCAAATTCTCTTTCTCTTAAATCACTTAATTCGAGTTTTAATTTGCGTCGTTCAATGGCCGTTTTAACCAATAAGGTCAATTCATCCATTTCGAAAGGTTTAATCAAATACTCCAGAGCCCCGCTGCGCATGGCCTCTACGCCAGTAGCTGCATCGGCATAAGCTGTCATCACCAAAAATTCTAAGCTTGGCGAAAGACCTTTTGCTTTTTTTAATAATTCTAAGCCAGATATTCCTGGCATACGAATATCGGTAATTAAAACATCAAAGCTATTTTTTTCTAAAACGTGTAGGGCTTCTTCGCCACTTCCTGCCTCCAAGGTTTCCCAGCCTTCGGCCTCTAAAGCCATGGCAATTAAGGTGCGAAGTTTTGCTTCATCATCCACAATGAGTATTCTTGACATCTTTATTCCTTTTGCATGGCCTCGGAGGGAAACTCCAAGACAAAAGCGGTTTGATAAGGTAGAGTGGCCGTTTGCACAGAAATATTCCAATCCAACTTTTCACATAATTTTTTCACAATGGCTAAACCCAAACCCGTTCCTGATTCTGATTCAGAAACAAAAGGCTCGAAAAGCTTTGCTTTCACAGCCATGGATACACCCGGTCCATTATCTAAAAACAGTAATTGGTTTTTTCCTGAAATTTTATTTTCAAAAGCTACACAAAGCCTTCCTTTGCCCGCAAGGGCCTGTATAGCATTACGTAAAAGATTTTCAGCTATTTGCCTAAAAGCATCTTTATCACCAATTAATTGCAAGTTACTGGGTATTTTGAAATCCCAATGTACTTCTGGATGCAATACTTCCAGCCCCGCTTGGCATTCTTGCAAAACCAGTAAGACCGAAAAAGGATATTTATCCATAGTTTTTTCTTTGGAGAAACTCAAAATATTATTGATGAGACGTGATAAGCGCATTGTTTCATCGGAAAGAAACATAAAGACTTTGTTTTTATGTTCTGGATCTATTTGCTTACGTAAAATATCAATGGACGCCTTCATAATACCCAATGGATTTTTTAATTCATGAGCTAATTCGGCTGCGGTTTGCCCCAAAAATACCAAGCGTTCCTGATGTTGGGAACGAATTAATGCGGCATTAACTTTTTTATCTAATAAAATCAAACCCATAGTTAAGGCAAAAAGTAATCCCAATAAAAATAAAGACCCCACAAAAATATATTTACGAAACTGTTCCGTATTAGCAATAAAATTCTGATCCGATTCCATTACTACCAAAAAAATTTTCCCATTAATTAAGAAAGGGAAATAGATTGATTGATAATAAACGCTTTTCGATTTGATCCAAGAGGTCAATGCCGGTTGATTTTGTGCTCCGGCAAAAAAGAACTGCATGCTATCCGCTAAAAAGGGTATGATTTGGGTGCCTATATTTAAATTACCTTGACTAGAAACATAAAGGTTACCTGAAGAATCCGTAATGAAAACTCTTTCGAGTCCAGCGGCTCTGGATAATTTTTGCAGCCATAGACCTTGTTGCTGAGCATAGGATAGAGGAAAAAAAGTGAGGGGTAAAGTAAATTGTTCGGCAAAAACATCTTCTTGAATATGTCCTGCTACGTATCCAGCCAATTCAAATAATTTACTTTCCGATTGATGGCGTGCTTCCGTTAAATTTCGCGAAAAAATAAAGATAGAGAATCCAAAGAATATAATCAGAGCACTTATCGCAAAAGCTAAAACACCCCATAACTGTTTTCTCATGATTTAATATTTCAATTCTATTAATGTTTTACACTAATATGAAAGTCTTACAAAAGCATTCGCTCTGCGTATCCAACCATCAGTTTGTTCGCTATTATTTTGATAACCCACGGCTCCTGATAATGAAAAACTAAGCCAATTTAATGGCTCATAGGAATATGATAAATTTATATTCATTTGATTACGACTATTGGGATTTTGCCCAAAAAGATCAGAATTAGCAGTAGAGCTAGATAAATTTTCCATTTCCCAAGTATAATCAAGTCCCGAACCAAATGAATTCTTATTACTAATTTCATAGTAAACATTTAACATTATTTTCCCCCCATAATATCCTTTTGTCGTTCTGAAAAGTGTGTCGTCAGAAGTGTTTAACCAATCTTTATAACCATTTATTTCCGCAATATAAAACCAATTCCCCACTATTTTATACACACTATTTTTAAAACCTATTTCCTGCCAATCTTGGCGAGGATGCAAATAATTTATTTTCGCTTCTAATTGTGATCCTGAGCCTAAAGAAAATGATTTGCCTATTTCCAACTTTGCATCTAGGCTCCAATGATTACTTAAGTTTAAAGGGCTCGTACTATTGGGATTCAAGGTAATCAAGGATTTACTATACCCTATTCCCAAATCCACCTCAGCGGAAAATCCTAATAGTCCATAAATAAAGATTCCATAGCTATGCCAACTATCTAGCGCGACTGAATCAATATCCATTTTTGCACTAGCGCCTAAACCTTCAGAAAAATTTTGGCTTCCCACTTTTTGTTTAAGACTTGCATCCAAACTGTGACTAGACCAATTTTGAGCATAGCCGGGAGTTCTTACAGCTGACACGCCTTGTGTTGTGCTAATGACCCAGTTTTTTGCTTTATGTTTTACCGTAGGCACATAGTTTAACATTTCAATTAAGTGATTCGAAGCAGGAAATTTTTCATGCAACTCTTCAATAGTTTGTTTTTGCGCTTCGACATCCCCAACTTTTACAAAAATTTTCCAAGTCAAAAAAAATAATTCTTCATCATGAACACCTTGCGTTTCTAAAGCCCAAGTAAAACGCAGTAAAGCAAGTTCCCATTCATCCAAAAAATAAAGTCCTAATCCTTGATAATAATTGCTTTGATAAATTTGTTCCTCATTACATTTCAGCTTTGATAAATCAATTTTGATAATTTTGGGATCCCCATTATTAAATCCTTGAATAATGGAATCTAGTGAGACTTGGCAATTAGTTATTTCTTTTATTTTTTTTTCAGATTGTGCATAAAGCGTTGCGGCACAAATAATGAATAGCAATAGAAAAGCATTAAAAAATTTTATCATAGTAACAAATTAAAAAAAAGCCTCGGCTTAAAACCGAGGCTTGGGTTAATTATATAACCAGGAAAAATTAAGGCCGATATAAAATTCGACCTTAAATTTTTATGGTGTTACGGGAGCTGGAACTGGATGACTCTTTCTCCATTCTTCCCATTTTGCTTTGAGTTCAGCAATTTGTGCTTCCGTAAGTTTTTGATCCGCTTTTACCGTGGTTTGCCATTCTGCTTTTTTCTTTTCCCAATCGGCTTTCAAAGCATCCAAGTCCGCCTTATGTTCACCTTGCAGCTTATCGCATTCTGCTTTATGCGCAGCAATATCGGCTTCACGAACTTTCTTGTCGTCTTCTTGGGCTTTCTTATGGTCGTCTTTTAAATTCGTACGCAAAGCTTTGATTTTGCTTTCTAATTCTTCGCGTAATTTTTGTTTTTCAGCTTCACTTACAGCGCCGGCAAATTTACCTTTATATTCTTCTAACAAAACTTTGAATTGGTCATGTGCTGCATCACGTTGTGCATGCCATTTCTCACGTTCTGCTTTGGCTTTTTCAACAAACTTTTCAACATCAACTTTATGTGTTTCAGCAATAGAGTCATGTTTTGGTTTAAGCTCTTCACGTTTTTTTTCAAACGCCGCTTTCATTTCTTCCAATTTTGCTATGTCAACAACGTGGGTTGAATCCATACCGCCTGCATGTGAAATACCCAAGGCCAAACCGCCAGCTATCATGGTATTTAAAATTAATTTATTCATATTATCTCCTATTTTTGTGGCCCCGCCTTCGAGGTAATATTCTTTTAAGCAAGGCTAATGCCAAGAGTATAAATACATATTTATGATGAAATTGAGTTGGATTTTTGCTTCGTTTTTTTGCTCTTACTGTAATTGGCTGAACTGGAACAAAGAAGTATACTCTACCGTACATTAATTCTAGTACTGCCTAGTTCACCTACGAGTACTGAATAGTACACGCAAATATTTTCTTTTTGATTTTAATTTGGTTAAGAGTGGTGAACTTAAAATTTGTTTTTGCGAACATAAACTACCGGCCTACTCTATAATTATTCATTCAAGGAGTTTTATGTTTTTTCGTTTTAGTCTTGGAACCATTTTTTGTATTTCCCTCATAAACGTTAACTTATGTGCCCAAACTTATTCTCACGATTCCTTAGCCGTACGCATATTATTAGATAAGAATAATTTGTTAAATACCTCCGTTACCAGTATCTCAACCAAGGGCAATGATCGTATTGAATCTTTGCATTTAACAGGCTTGAAATTACTCGATCTTGTTCCAGAAATAGGCAATTTAGAAGGTTTAAAATCTTTGGATTTGGATAGTAACTTATTGGATACCCTTCCCAAAGAGATAGGGAATTTGACCGGATTGATTGAATTAAATTTAAACTCTAACTCCTTGACTCAATTACCTCCGCAAATTGGAAATTTGAAACAGTTGTTGATTTTAAATGCCGCTGAAAATAATTTAACTACCTTGCCTCCCGAAATTGGCAATATGGATAATCTTACCTATTTAACTTTAAATCGCAATAGTATTAGTGCCTTACCAGTGGAATTTGGAAGTTTGGTTTTTCTCTTAGAAGTAGATTTGTCAGCCAATGCCTTAACCCAACTTCCAGAAACCTTCTCTTATCTTTTTTATTTAGAAAATCTTGATCTTGGTTTTAATCGAATACAATCCTTACCAACCGATATCACGCAAATATCCGTATTAAAATCATTATCGCTACAAAGCAATCAGCTTTGTACTATGTCTGCCGCTCAAATTACATGGGCCAATACTTTTAATCCCACATGGAGTAGTAGTCAAAATTGCAATGGCGGTTCACCAGGAAGGGTATTGCCTCAAACTAAAAACCTTCCCGCAATTCAAGCCATGGCGAAAAGTAATCATCGATTATTTTTACAAACCAATTTCAAGAGTAACATTCCCGTTAACATTTCTTTTTTTGATATTCGTGGCCAAATAGTTTTTCAAAGCTTGCAGGTTTTAAATAATCAAACAGGTCTCTGGCTTAATGACATAAATATCCCTTCAGGACTTTATTGGGTCAAAGTGCGAGGGCCGGACAAAGTGCTTAAAACCAAGGTGATTTGGTAAGCACAATTTCAGCCTTCTCACTCGCCTTTTCATTTGGTACATTTTAAATCTATGATGAAAGTAGCGGGTTTTCTTTTTTTATGTTACATGGCAGTAACCTCTATACTCTTATTTTTTGTGGCTTTATTGGTTTGGGCTATTACCGCGCCTTTTGACCGGCATTTACGCGCGCTCCACTTGCTAACTTGTTTTTGGGCTAGTCTTTATACTTGGAGCATGCCCGCGTGGCCTGTGACTATTAAAGGGCGAGAAAAGCATAATTCCAGACAAACTTATGTTATCGTTTCCAATCATCAATCCTTGCTCGATATTTTGATTTTTTATCGATTGTTTGTGCATTTTAAATGGGTATCCAAATACGAAATTTTTTTGGTTCCTTTTATCGGTTGGAATATGCGTCTCAATCGTTATATATCCGTAAAGCGACGCGACAAATCAAGCATTCAACAAATGCTTAAAGCTTGCGAAAAAACTTTAATGGGTGGTGATTCCGTTTTTATTTTTCCTGAAGGCACTCGTTCCAAAACCGGTAAGCTAGGCGCATTTAAAGCTGGGGCATTTATGCTGGCCAAACAAATGCAATTGCCCATTTTACCCATTGTGATTCAAGGCACACAAAATGCTTTACCCAAAAAATCCTTAGCCTTTCAAGGCAAACATCCTATCAGTGTGGAAGTATTAGATGAAGTTCCTATTAGCTTCTATATGGATAAGACTGTGGATGAAATTGCGACCTATGTACGAGAAAAAATAGCCGAGAAATTGCCGTTTTTAGGCAATTTCAACTGAAAACGCTTTATATGAAAAATTTTTAAAAACATTGAGCGAATTTTACCATATCGCTTTACTTTATTTCTTTCGAGGTGCTTTTATACCTCGATAGTAAATAAATATAGCCATGAAGTAGGGGAGAAACTTGTGCTTCTGGTTTTAAATAGGGGATTCAAATGCTTAAAAAAACTTTACGCGCCATAGCCACCATTGCTATTACAGCCGCCGTCAGCCATGCTGCTTTTGTCATCACACCAACCAATACCTTAGGTAAAGACTGCGATAAATACGATCGTGAAGGTTGGTTAACCCTTTTTAATGGCGATAGCACTTGGTCGGAAAATTTTATCTGGAAATCTACTCAAACTGGGCATGGAAATTCAGGGGGTCATTGGTGGGTTGCCCCCGATCCAGATCTCGTTACTGCAGGCAAAATTAAAGCCGGTCAAAATATTCTCTGGTCCATGCAAAATCCGAATGGTAACGGTGGTGTACTTATGACCAAAAGAAGGTATTCCAATTATGATACCAAAATTGGAGTTTTTCCGGGATGGGAAAATGATGGTGGCCTTTTCCATCGTTGTACTCCTGGAGGCCAAGCCTATCAAATGATGATTGACTATCGTGGTGGTGGCACTATTGGGGGTTTATGGCCTGAAGGTATTGATGCCGGTCGCCAACCTCAAGATGTTTTTAATTTGAGTACTGAAACATCGGTTAGACAAGGTCCACTAACGGGGACAAATGGCGGCGGAGCTTTTATGAATTGGCCGGTAACTGATTGGCCTAAAATTTGGGATGCCGATGGTTTTAATATCATGTTTGCAAGAATCATTGGACCAGTTACGGGGGGTAACATAAAAGCTTGGGGTTGGTTAGGTGATTCGCTTCATACGATTTCCAAATTTGATGCCACAGCCAGAGCTGCCAATCACATTGGATTACAAATTCATGCAGGTGAGGGTAGCTGGAAGGGTGGTCCAAGTAAATACACTTTTTGGAAAGTAAGAGAACTCGATTCCTTAGCTACAACTCCAATTCCAGTGTGTCCAGCACAACCCACAGTTGCCGCATTTGCTGTCGATTATATTGCTCCCGTCAATGGCTTAGTTCATTGTACTGATTTAGCAAGTGGTGCTTGTACCGGAACAATTCAAGCTTTGAAAAACTCAACTCAGATTTTTGCGCATTCAGCAGATCTGAATCTCAATTTAAAATGGCAGAGCGGAAAAAATTTGCTTGTCTCCGCCAATGTTAATGGTGTGTATACCATAAACCTATATGATACCTTCGGAAAAGTTTTAAAAACTCATAATGGTTCTGGCGCATTTTCCCATGAATTTTCAAATCTCCCACAGGGAATATATATTGTGAACATAATCACGTCGAATGGTGTCTATTCAGGTAAAGCGACTCGTTTCTAAGCAATAATCTATCGACAAAGTCTTCATTTTAATTAGCGGGTTGCCCCATGCAACCTGCTTTTTTTATTCAAAAAATACGGGTTATAAAAAATCTTAGTTAATTATTTTTTTCAATCTATAGATTTTGAAAGATAGGCATGCTTTATTTAAGTAAATATCCAATGAAAAATTTGTGTTTAAAAGGACGATCCATGATCAAGAATTTTTACATCTCCTTATTAACTCTTTTAGTCACTTTTGCAATAAGTAATGGCGAAGACAACCTTAAGTTAAAGCTAAGCGGCAAGGGATGGTATCAAGCAGGCTATATTGGCAGTAGCAGCGACACGGTGGGCAATAGTAAGTACTACTATGATAATAACTATATTAATAGTCCCGGCGCACAATTTACTATTCTCTCCGATATCGGTGAAAGCTGGGATGGTGCCATGGGTTTCGGTGGCTATGAAATTCAATCCCCGCAGGGACGCCCCAGTAATGCACAAAGTCGACCTGTATTCAATGAAGTTGGCTTTCGGTATTATGTAACTCAAGCCAAACTCGCCTATCATTATGGGGAAAAAGCCTCCCCTTTATTTTTAGGTTCCCTAGGACTTTTCCCCTATATTTATAATCCCGATAGCAAAAGCTTTGGAGGTTACCTTACACGAGGACCGGTATATCCTGGACTATTGTATTCTGAATTTGAGGCCAAGGATTTTGATCCCAGTATAGCCAATACATTGGGTTTCAATTTAAGATCAAATATAGGTGGCTTTAGCTTTGATCTTATTTTTAAAAGTGAAACGGATATTTTACCTGTTTTTGATTTTTCCTTAATCAGTGTAGCGCAGTATAAATACAAAAATATTTTTTCTATCGGAATAGGTGTTAATTTTTTCCGACTAATCGCCATGAAACCCGAATTAACCGATTTAACTGACCCAAGTTTCAAAGAAACTCAAACCACTGATCAAGTAAAAAGCCCTTACAATCGTAACTTTGTTTATGTGCCTATCGATACTGTTAAACACAATGCCAATGGCAGCTATACGACAAAAAATAATCAGGCTCGCGACAGCCTCACCGGCGTTATCACTGCCATGCCAACATCAACTACCGATTCGCTATATCTTTGGGCAAGCAATGACACTACCCGTCTATCACATCGTGGAATCAAACTAATGGCGCGTAGTTCTATCAGCTTTAAAGAATTATTTGGCTTTGATAAAATGGGAGAAAATGATTTAAAACTCTATTCTGAAATTGCTGTTATTGGCTGGAAAAATTATCCTGGCGTTTATGAAAAAAGAAGTGAGCGTATTCCAATAATGGTGGGATTTGGTATCCCTACATTCAAAATTTTGGATGAATGCAATTTTGAAGTAGAATGGTATGGCGCAAAATTTCGAAATGATGGATATAAACTTGAGAAGCGTGGCTCCCCCATTCCAGTAAGTAATTCTAACCAAGAATATAATAGAAGCGCGGATTCAACGGGAGGGCTAATTGTAGAAGAAGTGCCTATTCCAAGCCTTAAATTTGCTGACTATAATGTTGAAAACATGGTGAATGATAATTGGAAATGGTCTTTCTATATGTCAAAAACTTTACAGCAATACATTAAACTAAGCTTTCAAATTGCTAATGATCATTATCGTCCTTGGGCCAGTGATTCGCCGAATGCATTTGATTCAAAACGTTATGAATCCGCATTTACTAAACTAACCGACTATTACACTATGTTTAAAATTGGCTTTACCTTTTAAAGAATGGCATTGCAAATGAACCCAATACTATTTCTTAAGAACAAGAATTTCCACAAGGAACAACCATGAAAAAACTTTTACTTTATCGTGTCCTTTTCATTATTTCAATTGCTCGCCTCTCAGCCTTAGCTCAATTTGAAAATGATTTTAAAATTAGTTTTCACGGAGCAGGTTGGTGGCAGAATGGGCTTATTGGAAAAGCTACCGATACACTAATCAATCGGAATAATTATTCCGGCAATGTATTGATAAATACCGGCGCCTTATTTAATATGGATTTTGATTTTAATCCTAATCTTCATGGTACCTTAGGCATTGGAGCGATTAAACAACATAATCCAATTGGATCCTTTGAAGCCTCAAAAGTGAAGGATGTTAGTTTTGGAAATTACACTTTTATTAACCTCGCGAAGTTTACCTATAATGCCAATGGAACCGGAAACAAAACTCGACTGAAATTTACGACGGGTTTGTTTGATTATAAATACGACGATAATATTCGTAATCTTGGCCTTTATTTAATTCGTGGTGCAGTATATCCTCAATTGCTTGTTTCTGGATTCGAAACCAATGAAATGGTCGGCAGCGCAAATATGGAAGGCTTTCATTTGCAAAGTACTTTTGGGAATTATACGCAAGATCTTTTATTGGTGAGTGAAACCACGATGATGCCTCGTTATGATTTTTCAGCGCTCTATATTGGAAAATACACTTTAGGTGATTTTTTGGAATTAGGTGGTGGTGTTAATTGTTACCATTGTCTGCCAATTAACTCCGATGTTACCTCTCCCTCTACTAAGCTTTATGACCCCAAAGCGGGTGGCGGGGATCCGAAATTTGCACTTCCTCTCGTAAATAGTAATGGAGATACCGTGGGCTATGAATGGTATAGCAATAAAGGCATTAAACTTATGGGTCGTTTTATGTTGGACTTAAAAACGGTTACAGGTACGCAAAATATTTTTGGACCCGAAGAGCTAAAATTTTATGGAGAGGCAGCTCTAATTGGATATAAAAATTATCAAATCATTTATAAAAAACGCATGGAACGTATGCCTGTTATGCTGGGCATTGCCTTTCCAACCTTCAAAATCCTTGATGAATTAAAACTCGAAGTGGAATATTTCAAAAACCCTTATATGCCTAACATAGAAAAGGTTATGAAAAACACTTCTCCCATTCCAGTCGATAAACGTCTTGGAGTAGATGGAAGTGGTAATCCCCTCGTTTATGATACAAAAACCGATGATGTAAAATGGTCTTTGTATTTATCTAAAGTAATAGCCGAGCATGTTAAATTGAGCGGACAATTAGCAAATGATCATAGCCGCTTCGGAACAGGTCGACCACTTGATCCGACCTATAATGAAACTTTATCAGCCCTAAAGGATTGGTATATCACTGGAAAAGTCGCCTTTTTCTTTTAGTCCAAAGAATCAAACGATTTAAAAACAGTTAATGAAAGAACACTAAAATGAAGTTCAATAAAATATATTTTTCGATTCTTGTTACCGGCTTATTGCTACTTGATGTTTCGTCCGAACCCAAACTCACCTTACATGGTTATGGATGGGTGCAAGCGGGTAGAATAATGCATACTACGGATACCCTAGATTATAATTATTCGAAAAATTGGATGCAATCCGCGGCCACGCAAATCACTGCTAATATGAGTTTTTCGGATAATCTTGAAGGCTATTTGGGTATTGGAGGCGGGCAAGAACATCCTATGCAAGGAAATGCAACTAGTGCGCGATTAGTACATATTCGTTTTGCAACTTATATCACTCAAGCCAGCTTTAAATGGTATAGCGGAGATAAAGAAAATCCAAATTTAGCACTTACTGTGGGTCATTTTCCTTATATCTATAATACCGATGTAAAAAATTTAGGACTTTACTTATTAAGGGGCCCTGTATATCCTAATGCATTAGTTTCCAGTTTTGAAGCCAAAGAAACTTTACCCATAGCCAATTTTTTGGGAACCCAATTGCATGCCAAAACTGGTCCGATTACTCATGATGTTTTATTTACTTCCGAAACGGAGTTCCACCCTCTTTTTGATTTCTCACTGGCTTATATCGCTAAACATAAAGTGTCTGAAAGTTTTAATTATGGAGCAGGCATAAATTTTTATCATTTACTACCTATATATGATCGTATTACCAATCCACGGTCACCTGCAATTTTTAATTTCGAAGATAGCACAACTGCAGCACGTTTAAAAAGTCCCATTGAAAGAAACTTTTTTTATGTGGATCCTATTAATAAGGACACTACTTGGTTTTCCCATCAAGGCACAAAGCTTACGGGATTTTTTAGTTTGGATATTAAAAAACTTTTTGATTTTACTGGCTTTGGGTTGAATGATTTGATTTTATACAGCGAAGTAGGATTGATTGGTGTAAAAAATTACAAGGGAATTTATAATGATCGAATGCAACGGATGCCTGTTATGGTCGGACTCAATTTGCCAACTTGGGGCCTCTTAGATAATTTATCCTTTGAAGTGGAGTATTTTAAAAACCCCTATAAAAACGACGTGAATGAGTTAGAGACATTATTAAGCCCCTTACCAACATCTAATCGCACCACAAATATTGTTAAAGTTACTTTGGATTCAGGTTATGTACTTGCAAATGGTGATACCTTAAGAGCCCCAAGAAATGTTGTTAAAGCGGGCGGTAAAATTCGAGAAGATATTTTATGGGGTGACCCCTATGACTATACCAATTTGCATAAAGATGATTGGAAATGGTCCTTACATGCTTCCAAAACCATACTGGGCCATATTCGTTTCAGTGGCCAAGTAGCAAATGATCATTTTAGACCCTCGGGTATTGATTCGGAATTCGGTTTGTCGAAAACATACTTTACCGCCTTCTCGACACTTAAGGACTGGTATTGGATGACTAAAATCACCTATTTCTTTTAAAATCGAACTTTAAAAATCCAGCGCCTTGGCAATATCCACCTTTGCCTTAGGCGAAGCAATCAATGCGGAAGACCATTTTTCGCTTTTGAAAATATCGCGAATGCAAAGTTTTATATCTTGCAAATTTACCGCTTCAATTTTTTTCAAAATCACATCTAAAGTTTCACTTTTATCACGGTACATAATTTGTCTCGACAAGTTACCCATGCGCGAATAGGTTGATTCCAAACTCAGCAAAATACTACCGCATACATTTTTCTTCGCGAAGTCTAAATCTTTTTCTTGCACATTATCTTTTTTCAGTGCTTTAATTTCGCGGCTGATTTCTAAAAAGGCTTTTTGTAAATTTTTGGCTTCCGTCGCGAAACCAATGCTAAAGGTTCCGGTGCCAATTAAAAATTCAGGACTAGAATAAATATTATAAACTAGACCATGCGCTTCTCTCAAATTTTGAAAGAGGCGAGAACTCATGCCATCGCCTAGTATTGAATTTAGTAATAGCAAAGCAAAACGATTATTATGATCCCAAGCATAGCCTGGACCCCCAATTAATACCGTTGCCTGTTCCACTTTACGTCTATCATCCAAATGCTTGGACATAGGTCGCGAAGCCTTGCGTAGTAGGGGTTTGCGAAGCAGATGTTTAGTGCCAACCTTGGCTTTTTTGCTTAAGGCATATTTTTGACGAGTGATTTCCACAATTTCAGCATGCGAGACATTGCCCACCGCTAATACATAAACCGGATATTTCTGTGCGACTAAGTCTTGATGCCACACCAAGTGCTTGCGTTGTAAACCGCGTACTGATTTTTCAGTACCTGCAATGGGGTAACCTAAACTTTGCGATCCATAAAAAGCGTCGGAATATAAATCGTAAATATAATCTTCGGGATTATCTTTGCCGCCGCGAATTTCTTCAATAATGACTTCGCGTTCTTTTTCCAAATCGGCATTGTCGAAAAGCGGGGACAGTACCATATCGAGTAATGTGGATAAAGCCCGAGGGACTTCATTATCAATCACTTTGGCATAAAAACTGGTTTGCTCTTTTGAGGTATAGGCGTTGACTTGGCCGCCGCTCGCTTCAAAACTCTTGACAATTTCTAAGGCATTTTGATTTTGTGTGCCTTTAAAAACCATATGCTCGAATAAATGCGCTAAGCCATTGGTGCCGGCCTTTTCATCGCGTGATCCAATATCCAAGTAAACACCCAAACTCGCGGAACGCACGCCGGGCATAATGTCCGTCGCAACAATCACTCCATTTTCTAAGGTAGTAACCTGTATGTTTATACTAGCGCTCATGGATTTTTTCATGTTTACTCCTTGTTCCCTATTAGCCTATGCGGCAGTAATCTAGGCGTAAAAAAAGCCTTTTCCCGATAGGAAAAAGGCTTTAAAGTTTCTCTCTGCAAGCGCTTACGCGTTTAACAAAGCCTTGCGACTTAATTTGATTTTGCCTTGAGGATCCACGCCTATGCATTTCACTTCAACTTCATCACCCATGGACAAAATGTCTTCCACTTTTTCCACTTTATGCGGAGCGAGTTCGGAAATATGTACCAGGCCTTCTTTGCCTGGCAAAATTTCGACGAAGGCGCCAAAGCTAGCTATGCCTTTTACTTTGCCGCGATAAGTTTTACCAACTTCCGCTTCAGCAAATAATTCATTCACCATTTTAAGTGCCATCAAAGCATTGCCACGATGGGCAGCCGAAATTACCAATTGACCGGAGTCATCGATATTAAGTTGTGCGCCCGAAGTTTCTTGAATGCCGCGAATCACCTTACCGCCCGGGCCAATTAATTCTTTTACTTTTTCGGAAGGAATTTTCTTTTGCAAAATGGCTGGCGCGTATTTCGATAATTCACGGGCTTGAGGTAAAGCATCTTTCATTTTACCCAAGATATGCAAACGACCTTCATTAGCTTGTTTCAAAGCGCGATGCATGATTTCCGGCGTAATGCCTTTCATCTTAATGTCCATTTGAAAGGAAGTGATGCCTTCTTCGGTACCACAAACTTTAAAGTCCATATCGCCTAAATGATCTTCAGTACCATTGATATCGGAAAGCACTTCTACGCGAGCGCCGTCTGAAATAAGTCCCATCGCAATACCAGCAACCGGTGCTTTGATTTTCACACCGGCATCGAGCAAGGCTAATGTGCCACCGCAAACCGAAGCCATGGAAGATGAACCATGGGATTCCATAATATCCGATACTAAGCGAATGGTATAAGGAAAGCTAGTGGAAGTAGGCAATACTGGTGCTAATGCACGTTCTGCTAAATAACCATGACCGACTTCACGACGACCAATTGAACCTTGACGTTTGGCTTCACCTACGCTATAGCCTGGGAAATTATAGTGTAACATGTAATTCTTAAAGCTTTCGCCTTGTAAAGATTCCACACGTTGTTCATCGCTCTTGGTGCCTAAGGTACAAACCACTAAGGCTTGAGTTTCGCCACGTTGGAACAAGGCCGATCCATGAGTGCGAGGTAATACCTGAGTATCTATTTCAATGGCACGAATTTGTGATGGGCTGCGTCCGTCAATACGTAACTTCTCAGTTAACACCATATTGCGCATTTCACGCCATTCGATTTGTTCCAAATATTCGCTGATGGTAGCGCTTTGATCCGGAAATTGTTCAGCTAAAGCTGCCTTAGTATCCGTCTTGATTTTCGCCATGGTTTTATAATGTTCTTTTTTCAACATCGGCTTATGAAAGGTATCTTGCAAAAGCTTCAAAGAAAATCCTTCTACCTTGGCGAATAATTCAGCATTAACAGCTTTAGGCGCCCAAGCTTCTTTTTCTACAGGGAAGCGAGAAATTAATTCTTCTTGACCTTTGATAATTTCTTTAATGGCGGCATGGCCGGCCAAAATTGCATTCACCATAATATCTTCGGAAACTTCGAATGCAGAACCTTCAACCATGCATACAGAATTTTTACTGGCAGCCACAATCAATTCGATATCGGCGCTTTCCAATTCTTCATAAGTGGGGTTAACCGTGAATTTACCGTCTTTGGTACCAATTACTTTAACCGCAGCTACTTGATCTTCAAAAGGCAAAGCGGAAAGGCCAATGGCCGCAGAAGCCGCAGCTACTGCTAATACATCGGCATCATGTTTTTCATCAGCGGAAAGAACCGTACAAATAATTTGCACTTCTTTTTTAAAACCATCCGGAAACATAGGGCGCAATGGGCGGTCAATAAGACGAGAAGTTAAAACTTCTTTATCGCTAGGTTTTGATTCACGTTTAATATATCCGCCAGGAATTTTACCTGCGGCATAAAATTTTTCGCGATATTCCACCGTCAAAGGGAAAAAATCGCCCGTGCTTTCGGCACCCGAGCATACTGTGCAAAGCACCATGGTATCGCCCATACGAGCAATAACAGCACCGCCAGCTTGCTTAGCCATTTTTCCGGATTCCAAAGTGATAGTTTTGCCATCGGGCAAAGTAATATTAACGATTTGTTGAGCCATTCAATTTTCTCCCCGGTGCTATCCTGCAGCCAGTTTTGTTGTCTTAATGTTTTTTTTGATATTGCCAATAAATTAGCGACGTAAATCCAATTTCTTAATTAAGGCGCGATAGCCTTCTAAGTCAGTACGTGTTAAATAATTAAGCAAGCGACGACGAAAAGCCACCATGGTCGTTAAGCCACGACGAGAATGCTTGTCTTTTTTATGCACTTTTAAATGATTGGTGATTTCCAAAATGCGATGAGTCAATAAGGCGACTTGCACTTGGATGTTACCCGAGTCTTTTTCGTTTTTGCCATGTTCGCCAACAATTTTCGCTGCGACTTCTTTAGTTAATGTTGCCATGATTTTACCTTTTAAGTGTGATCCGTTTGCTTCTAGTCGTTAAACCGCCGGCGATATTGTATAACATCTTCGGCTATCTGAGCACTTAAGTCAGAAACAGAGGCAAACTTTTTTTCCGTTCGAAGGGGAAATAGTAGTTTTAGTGTTGCTATTTGGCCATAGATATCTGCTTGAAAATCAAGTACATGCGCCTCAATTTTCGGCTTTTTTAAAGCGAATGTAGGGTTAATTCCAATATTGGCAATAGCCTTAAACGTTTGTTCGCCTAGGCTAAATTCGCAGCCATAAACGCCAAATTTTGCCCAAACTTTATGCGTATCGGCCAAGTCAATATTAGCGGTGGGAAAGCCAATAGTGCGGCCTCTTTGATCTCCCTGCACCACTTTTCCGGTATAAGTAAAAGGGCGGCCTAATAAAAGATTTCCTTCTTCCACTTTTCCCGCTTCTACCAATTCGCGGATACGCGAAGAACTAATCATTTCCTCTTGCACTAAATATGGCGTTAAAACGCAAACCTCCAAACCAAAATGCGCCAACATTTCTGCATCGCCACGCGCCTTATAGCCAAATCTTTGGCCTGGACCTACCACCACCACTTTAGCTTTTAGTCCTGCTATTAAAATTTTTTGGATAAAATCTTCGGGCTCTAAATTAGCCAAGTTTTGATCAAAGATTAAACAATGTGCTTGTACTGGCCATTCCCTTAACAATTGCATTTTTTCTGCTCGCGTAGTGAGTAAGGATGGTTTACTTTCCGGTTTAAAAAAATAGCGCGGATGCGGATCAAACGTGATCAAGGTGGGTTGTAGGCTTCTTCGCGCCCCTTCGGCCACTAAAGCTTGCATGATTTGCGCATGTCCTAAATGCACGCCATCAAAATTTCCAAAAGCGACTATGGAGGAATGATCCATTTGTAATTGTTGCCAAGCTAATGCCTTCATGAAATAAACACCTTGCGAGGATGTAATACACCTACGGCATCGATTAATGCAATAGCCAAAAGCATATCGTCCGACGACAATACTCGCCATTCTGCATTTTCTAGGGGTAACTTGGCCGTTTCCAACACCGTATAATATTTAGCCGTTATTCTTTGACCCTGCGCAAGCGCCGGTACCGCTTCTGGTAAAAGTTTTAGACCGGGTAAATGCTGTATAGCTTGTTCGAGGGGATGGCCATGTGAAGCTTCCCAATCGGTAGTGGGTGGCAAAGCATTTTCAACACGAAAGGCGCCAATGGCTAAGCGACGAATTTTATCGGCCACGGCACCGCAACCTAAAACTTGTCCTAAATCATGCGCGAGGCTTCGTACATAAGTGCCTTTGGAGCAAACCATTTCTAAAGTTACCGTAACGTTTGAGTTAAGTTCTGAAAAGTGCACGATTTCCAAACTAAATATTTCCACGTCACGTGCCGCTAATACCACCGTTTCACCAGCACGCGCCAAATCACAGGCACGTTTTCCGCCGATTTTCAAAGCAGAATAAACTGGCGGCATTTGTGAAATTTTTCCGCGAAAGGGAATCAGCTCGGCTTCTAATTGCGCACGTGTTAAAGAGGGGATAGGTGAACGCGTTAATACTTCGCCTTCTAAATCATAACTGTCGGTAGTGATGCCTAAGCACAGCTCGAAAGAATAGGTTTTGATCATGCCTTCGAGATACTCTAAGAGGCGCGTGGCATTGCCGACGCCCACTAATAAAAGGCCTGAAGCTGCCGGATCTAAAGTACCCGCATGTCCAATTTTAAAACCTCTAAATTTTTTTTTGAGTGGGTATAAAGCTTGAAATGAGGAAATGCCCACGGGCTTATCCACCAAGTAAAAACCCTCAGCTGTGATTTCCTTCATGGAAAAAAACTAGGTCCCTAGTCCCTTAGTCCTCTGATTTTTCGCTGGGATTTTCAGACGAGGATTCTTTAGCTTCCTCATCACTTTTAGCCGATCGATTCAAGCCACTTAAAAGTTCTTGAATTCTAAAACCATGATCTAAATTTTTGTCATGAATAAACTGCAAACGAGGTACTGTGCGGGTTTGCATGACTTTCGCTAAATGCGTGCGCAAATAAGATTTGCTATGCTCTAATCCAGCGATAGAATCTCTTTTTTGTTTTTCATCACCCATCGCCGATACATACACTTTAGCATGCGCTAAATCCGTAGTTACTTCCACGCGGGAAATAGTTACGAAACCAATGCGTACATCCGATAAATCACGTTGAATCACCTCACCCAACTCGCGTTGGATCAAGTGACTTACTCTTTCTGTTCTACGGGTCATTGCGACCTCTCCGCCCTAATTTAAAGGAGCTATTAAGCACTCAAGGGCGCAGTAAGTTTACGTGCTACTTCAACTTTTTTGAAGAAAGCGAGAATGTCACCTTCGCGAATATCTTTGAGACCTTCAATACCGATACCGCATTCAAAGCCCGAACGGACCGAGCGCGCATCGTCTTTTTCACGTTTGAGCGAGGTAACCTTGGCTTCTCCCACTTCGATACCGCTGCGATATAAACGCACTTTGAGTTCTCTTTCCACGGAACCGCTTTGTACACGGCAACCGGCAATGAGACCCACTTTTGGGATATTGAACACTTTAAGAATTTCCGCTTCGCCAGCCACTTCTTCTTTAATTTCAGGAGTGAGCAAGCCTTCCATAGCCGCTTTAATTTCGTCTACGATTTCATAAATAATGCGATAACTATTAATGGTTACGCCTTCACGTTCAGCCAAGCTACGTACGGCTTCAGTAGGCAATACATGGAAAGCAATAACTAATGCTTCGGATGCGGCAGCCAAATGAATATCGGCATCTTTAACGGCGCCAACACCTTTGCTAATCACATTCACGCGCACTTCTTTAGTGGATAATTTTTCTAAAGCCGAAGCAATAGCTTCCACGGAACCATCTACGTCCGCTTTGATAATCACCTTGAGATCATGGAATTCGCCCGATTTAATTTGGTCATAAAGCTGATCCAAAGTAATATGGCGTTTCTGACGAAGCTCTCTGTCTTTGGCCGCCATGCGACGTCGATTAGCGATTTCGCGCGCTTCGCGTTCATCGGCTACCACCACAAAGGAATCGCCGGCTTGAGGAGCTCCATCTACACCTAATATTTGACAAGGAGTCGAAGGACCTGCAGCTTCACGAGGATTTCCGCGTTCATCCAAAATCGAACGCACTTTACCGGAAAAAATACCCGTAACAAAAGGGTCACCTACACGTAACGTACCGTTTTGTACCAAGATAGTGGCCACTGCACCTTTACCCTTATCGAGACGAGACTCAATAACCGTAGCTTGTGCAGGACGATTTGGATTGGCTTTGAGATCTAAAATTTCGGTTTCTAAAGCTAGGGTTTCTAGCAATTTATCCATGTTTAAGCCCTGACGTGCAGAGACTTCTACGCAAGGATATTTACCGCCCCATTGTTCTACTTCCACACCGGCTTCGGCGAGTTGCGCACGAATTTTATCAGCATTGGCATTGGGTAAATCCATTTTATTAATGGCTACTACAATTTGGCAATTGGCATTCTTCGCCAAGGTAATAGCTTCCTTGGTTTGTGGCATAACCATGCTATCGGCAGCGACTACCAACAGTACCACGTCAGTTAACGTTACACCGCGGGAACGCATGGCCGAAAAGGCTTCATGACCTGGAGTATCTAAAAAGCAAACCGGGCCATTGGCCGTGCTTACCATATATGCACCCACATGCTGAGTAATACCACCCGATTCACCAGCAATCACATTAGTTTTGCGAATATAATCGAGAATAGAGGTTTTACCATGATCCACATGTCCCATCACAGTAATGATAGGGGCGCGAGGAATTAAATTTCCCGCTAGATCTTCTTCTTCGGTAGTGAAATTTTCTTCCGCGTATTCATCCATGAGCTCTGCTTGATAACCGCATTCATCGGCAATCAAAGCAATGGTTTCATGATCCAAACGTTGATTAATGGTTACCATCATGCCCATTTCCATACACTTGGCAATGACCTGATTAGGCATTCTATTCATCAAACCGGCTAATTCACCGATGGAAATAAATTCGCCTACTTGTAAAATAGGCTTTTCTTGACCTTCAGCAAGTTCTTCTTCTTTATCGCGACCTTTAGATTTGCCTTTGCCGGTTTTCGATAAGCTGGCCATTACCTTATTCACGTTATTGCGTGCTTCAAGTAATTCGGCTTCTATTTGTTCTTTAGTTTTTTTCTTATGACCACCGCGTGAGCGATTTTGAGGCGCTCCTGCCGCAAAAACTTTGTCTTTATCAGCACGATCTTTATCTAAATGCCTATCGGGTTTAGGTGTAATGCCCGACAATACGGAAGCAATACCTGCTTCTTGAGCGCGTTGTGCAAATACATCGCGTGGTCCATCATTCGAGGGACGATTACCAAAACCACCGGGACGATTACCATAGCCACCTTGGCTGCCAAAATTACCACCGCCACCAGGAGCGCTCGGACGATTACCATAACCGCCACCGCCTTGGCCACCTGCGCCGCCAGGACCTCCAGAACCACCAGGACGATTGTATCCGCCGCCTGAGCCACCCTGTCCACCTTGGCCACCATAATTCGAGCCTGCTGGACGATTACCATAACCGCCACCGCCTTGGCCGCCTGCGCCGCCAGGACCTCCAGGACGATTGTATCCGCCGCCTGAGCTACCCTGTCCACCATAATTGCCAGTACCACCTTGGCCACCACCATAATTACTTGGGCCACCTTGACCACCCGGTCCGCGACTTAAATTTCCTGAATAACCTTGTCCCTTATTGTCTGGTCGGCCTCTAAAACGGGAGGCTTCATTTTGGGAACGAGCTATACGCGCTAATAAATTCGCATCAGGTTTTTCCACCGACACTTTTAATTCATTACTTGGAGGGCGATGCGAATTGCTTTCGACAACCGCTGCAACCGGTGCAACTATTACAGGTGCCACGGAGGATACCGGACTCACAGGCGCTACATGAGCAACAGGGGTTGCTTGAGGAATAGGAGTTGATTCGCTAACAGTGGTTGTAGCTTGCACTTCAGGCTTAGGCACCACCGTAGGTTTGACTATAATAGTTGTCGAAAGCTTTTCTTTGGGAGCTTCTATTTTTTCAGCAAAAACTTCGGGTGCTTTTTCTGGGGCTTTTTCAATTATACGTTCGGGCGCTTTGAAAACTGGCGCTTCAACGACAGGAGCCACCACAGCTCGCACCGGTGTAATAAATTCAGGAATAATTTCACGTGGAGCCGAAACAGATTTTATTTCTGCTTTAGGAATAATTGGTGCGGCAACTACGGGAGGTGCTTTTTTAATCACGGCCTTCATGGGAATTTTTTTTCCAGCTTTGATCAAAGCTTCTTTATCCAGCTTTTCCTTTTCCGCGAGGATTAAAGGCTTTGCTTTCAAGAAACTCTCCTGATCAATCATGCTCATCGCTGACTTTGCTTCAACGCCAGCGTCTCGCAAAAGTTTAACGAGCAAATCGCCGGAAATCTCATACGATTTCGCCAAGGAGGATATTCTTTTTTTAGAATCCGTCATATATACTTTCGGTAAGCCCAACTATTCCTGGGACATTATTCCACGTCTACTTTTATCTTAGGAGCGAAGAGAGATTCAAGCTCCGAGAATTTGTTTGCAACTGGAGTAGGGGCCGCAATCGCTGCTTCTACTCCTGGAAGACGCACACCCTCGCGTGCTTTAAACAAAATATCTTTTTCTTCTTGTGGCATATTGCCAAATTCTGTGGCCCCATAAATGTCTAATTCTCGGCCTAATAATTTTGAGGCTAAGCGTACATTTTGACCCCCACGGCCAATGGCCTGGGATAAATCTTCATCGCCCACAATTACCACTACGCGACCGTCTCCAATATCGGTGGTCTGGCGCACATTAGCAGGACTCAAAGCACGCTTGATGCAGACGGCAAGATCATCGCTCCAATGAATAATATCAATACGTTCATTACTCAGCTCACGCACGATAGCTTGTACACGATTACCTTTCATACCTACGCAGGCACCCACAGGATCAATACGATCATCCTTGGTGGTTACGGCAATTTTTGCACGGAAGCCTGGGTCACGCGATACCGCACGAATTTGTACGATATTATCATTGATTTCAGGAACTTCGAGTTCAAACAATTTGGCCAAAAATTCGGGATGAGTGCGTGACAAAAGAATTTGCGGACCCTTGGCATTGGCATTCACATTAGCAATATAAGCACGGATGGTATCGCCTTGACGATAGCGTTCCTTACGAATTTGTTCCTTCAAAGGAATAATGCCTTCGGTTTTGCCGAGGTTAACCAATATGTTACCTCTATCCACTTGTTGCACCGCACCAGAAACCAAGGTTCCCACGCGATGTTGATATTCATCGAAAATCTTGTCGCGCTCGGCATCACGCACTTTTTGCAAAAGCATTTGTTTTGCACTTTGAATAGCTGCACGACCAAAATTTTCAATAGGAATTTCCATTTCCAAATAATCGCCAGGTGTGGCATCGGCATTATACTCATGCGCTTCGTCGACCAGCATAAACTTTTCATCAATGGCTTGCACTTCTTCGGCGGTTAAGCTTTCGTCTACGTCGGGATAATCTTCCACCACCGTAACACGCAAGTAAACATGTAATTCGCCAGCGTCTTTGTCGACTTCGGCTTCAATATTTTTGGTGAGATTTAAATATTTCTTCGCGGCATTGACCAAACTATGCTGCAAAGTGGAAATCACCACTTCCGGCCCTAAATTTTTGGACTTCGCAATTAGCGATAAGCTCTCGAAGATTTCAGTTGTCGAACCCATACTTACTCCTTAAAATCGAATATCCACTTTGGCTTGAACTATAAGGTCCAAGGGGATGGTGTTTTCTGTTCCGTCAGCACTCAGAGTGACTTCATCTTCAGAAACTTTTTCCAATTTACCCACCCATAAAAATTTGCCCTGCACTTGCTCTTTGCAAGAGATGCGTACAAACTGTCCTATATTTCTTGCATAATCCTTAACTGTTTTGAAGGGTCGGTCTAAACCCGGCGAACTCACTTCTAAAACAAAAGGATCATCGCCCATTGCATTTTCAGCATCGAGCACGGCACTTAATTCACGACTAAGGTCTGCGCAATCTGCTACGCTAACACCGCCCTGTTTGCCAATATAAATTTTTAAAACTCTTCTTTTTCCTGCGCGAAACAATTCCGCATCTACAAGATCAAGACCTTTAGATTCTGCAATTTTTGCAGCGAACCCAGAAACTATATCCAATAAATCCAATACAAACCCTCACTCACTTTAGGAGCGCTCCCACATTCATGAAGAAAAGCGAAGTCGCGTTACCGTGGGGACCCACTCGTAAAGTTGCGAAAATTAAGTAAATTACTTTATCTTCGGCAAGATGAAGGACTTAGATAACCTTAAATGGGAAGAGAAACCGCAAAAAATGCTTAAAATTCCACTTTTAATTTTGTTTGGCTTGGGCGGATTATGGCTCAGCTTCCGTTATTTTCGAAAAAACATCCAAGAAATCAAACAAAAGCCCGAGCATAAACTTGAAGATAAGCTTTTTAATTATCCCCTTATGGTGCTTTGGTTTGGCTATTTAATGGTTTTTTTCAGTGGCCTTATCGTTAATAATTTGATTTTAAAATAAGCGAATGGCATAATTCTGCTATGCAAAAAAGCTTTGTGCAAAAACCCTTTTTGGTTTTTCTCCCGCTTATAATTTTATTGGCATGCGCGTATTTTTGTTTAACAAAAATTGATGCTACTAAAACACCAGACTGGTATTCCGGTCAATTCACTTATTTACCTTCAGGAAAACTTTTAAAACCTGCGGCCTTAGGTTTTGATGAAGCCATGGCTGACGGGCTTTGGATTGAAGGTATGATTTATTTTGCGGATGCATATTTGGAGGGCAAAAAATACGAATGGATGGGACATATTTTAGATATAGTCACCACGCTTAATCCACAATTCAAACATGCTTATGAATTTGCGGGCGTAATACTCACCAAAGAGAAAGCCAACATTCCTAAAACTTTGCCCATGTTGGAAAAGGGCATAAAACAATTTCCCGACGAATGGCGTTTGAATATTTATGCAGCTTTAGCCCAATTAAAATGGGATTCCAATTATGTTAAAGCAGCGGAGTATGTAAAAGGTTTATCGAAGCGCGATGATATTCCTTCCTATACCAAAACTATTTATGCCACTTTTTTAAATCGCGGCGGAGAAAAACAAATCTCACTCGCCTTTTTAATTGGAAATTATGTTCGCAGCGAAAATGAAATTAACAAAGAAATTTTTTATCAAAAAATCTTAAATATTTTTCCTTTAGGCGACAAATTAAGTGCTGGGGAAAAAAAGAAAGTGCGGCTGTTACTCGATCAAGCACAATCCAGACCTCAGCTAGAACCCTTGGTATTAAAGGTTTTGCAGGAGTGGCTAGAAGGGCATCCCTCTCCCCAAAGTTTGCAAATAATTAACGCGCTTAAAGTTTGAACTCTTCTCCTCAACCCAATTCTTGGTCCGAATTTTGGCAACAAGAAAAAGTTTTTCAGGCTCATAATTGGTCAAAAAATATGGAAATATTTTTAGCGGCCAGCCACAAAATTTTTCCACTGACAAAAAAGGATAAACTTTTAGATATGGGTTGCGGACCAGGGACACTGGAAGGTTACCTCGTCAATAAAGTCATGGAAATTCATGGTTTAGATATTTCTTCCGCCTATATTGATTTCGCTCAAAAGAAATTTGCGGGTAAATCCCATATTCATTTTCATGTATTGGTCGAAAATGCCTCGAACTTAAACTTTTTAGAGGGCCAAACTTTTGATAAAATTCTTTGTCTGAGCGTGATTCAATATTTTAAAGAGGTGAAAGAGGTTTTAAATCTTGTGCAAGAGGTGAAAAAAGTTTCTCGCTCAGGATCTTTATTTTTAATCGCCGATATTTGCATGCAAGGAGGGTTTTTACGTAACCTCTATGCTATGCTTAAAAAAGCTTGGCAAGAAAAATATTTATGGGCGCAATTGCAATTTTTACTGCGCGCTAAGTTTTCTTCCTATGCGCAGGTGCATAAAAAACAGGGTTTATTGGAGTTCACGGAAACCGATTTATCACAATTAGCGGAAAGTATTCGCCAACTTGCCTCCTGCCAAGTAGAGATTTTATCTCTGCCCTTAACCTTATCGGAAAACCGCAAGCATTTACTGATTCGCTTTTAGCTTTGTTTTAAAAACCCCTTGCGAATATTTACAAAAAACCATAGTTTGTGAGTAAACGAAGGAATAGTGTGCTTTTAAAAGCAAAATCTAACTCACCGCTGTACCAAGCCTGCAAGCTTTTGTTCCTGCTGGGTTTCGTTTGGTGTTTTTTTTACTGTAACCGTGAGGTTAACCCCACGGAAAATGTAGCGCTCATAAAAACGCCACAGGATAGCGTAACAAAAACTAAGCCTTTAGAAATTTTGCCAGGCTATGAATTATATGCTTGGAAAGAATCGGATAAAATCTCCTTTGCCATTGATTGGGGCGTGCATAAAATCCGTACCCTTTCTGAAATCAAAAACCTGCAAGAGACTTGGCATCAAGACACTTTATGGAGTATACGCGGCGAAGGCTTAGAGGCCTTTAAAAAGGCCTTACCAAAATTATGGCCGGAAGTAGATTTGTTTTTTGCCTCCTTACGCAATTTAAAGCAACTCGATGACCTTAATTATATGCGTGCTCAATTCGTACTATTCGCCAATGGATATTATTGTGTAAATCAAAGTACCGTATTTCCCAGCAGTGTCAAAGGCTATGAGCTTTATGCTTGGGACGATAGTACCGGATTTAATTTCACCTTAATCACCGGAACTAATCGACTAAAACAATTAAAGGAAATAATGATTCAAGATACCGTGGTTGCGGATTCAGATTTTGTTTTGGTGCATGGGCATGATATGGAAAACTTAGAAAGAACGCTGGGAAGAATTAATTATTCACAAATGGTTTTTTTACAAAACTTAACTGGCTTACCGGCATTAAGTGACAGTCTAAAAATTCAAGTGCAAGCGTCTTTGCATGCCTTTGAATACTGAAACCCAAAGTTTGCCCATTGTTCGGTTTTAATCTTTTATTTTTCTTCGCGCTTTAACACTTCTACTTTGTACACAAAATACTTCGTATCGCCCATCCAAAAATAGTGGAAGAATTTTTCTTCATAATGCAATTTAACACGCTCGCCTTCCAAGATGGCTTTCTCTAAGGTTTCTACCACTTCTTTGTCTTTGCTATGCACAGAAAATTCCCAAATATTGGAAACCGCGGCACCCGTAACACCAGGCTGATTTTCGCTGAGTACCATACCCAAATTTAATTGGCCTTCATAAGTTTTTAACACATAGCCTTTTTTACTGAGCTTAACCATGGTTCCTGCCCGAAACCCGTCACTATAATTCCCCATCACCAACAAAGCCAAAATACCAATCGCTGACAATACGATTAAGGTTAAAATAATTTTAAATTTTTTCATATTTGTTACCGTAACTTTAAGGTTTACCCAAATTTGAGGGTTTGTGTGAGAAGGGTCTCTGGCTTTTCTAATAGTCTCAATGGCGGTTCACCCGCTACTAATTTGCGATGAAATAATTCAGAAACCAAAGCGAATCCAATTTGCGCCAAAGCGGGATCATTGCGATTGCCTTCATCGCGAATAAATGCATGCTGCGCATTAAATTCATGCCAGGTAAAATTCACTTGGGCATCCGTCATGGTCTTATAAATTAAATCACGACCTGCTTGTGGCACATGCGGATCTTGCTTGCCCCAAAGCATTAGCATTTCACCTTTGATTTCAGCAATTCTATCTAGTGAATTATCCTGCATGCCAAGGCCCAAACTGCGCTTATGAATATCCGTTGCATAAAAACAAACACCCGCTAAAATTTTGGGATTCATCGCACAGCGGAAGCTTAAATGGCCGCCTAAACAAATGCCCATAGATCCAATTTTTCCCGTGCAATGTTCTGCGCCTTGCAAATATTGAATCACGGCTTGCGCATCCGTATCATAGGCACTTACAGGCTTTTCAATTTTATAACGATTGCCTTTATCGGTATCCTCTTTATTGTATTGCAAAGGAGAACCTAAAGGTTCAAACTCATGATAAACTTCAGGAGCAGCTACCATATAGCCTTGATTAGCCAATAAACGCGCTACTCTTTGAATAGGGCCGGTGACCTGAAAAATTTCAGAAAATAAAATGATGCCAGGAAATTTTCCAGCAAAGGCTGGTCGATAAATAAAAGTACGCATGGGTCCGGTAGGAGTTTCAATATCAACAAAATCTTCGTGAATTAGCATGAATAACTCCCATTTGAACTAAGAAATTTCCCAAGAATTTCCATTCAATAAACTTAGTAATTAGATTTAAACCATGATAAACTTACCAACCCCTTCGCTTTTCGCTTCCTTAAAAGTCGCTCGACAAAATGTCGTTAATGTTTTGAACAAATATTCTGAAGTCGAATTAAAAAAAATCCCTAATGGTTTTGGCAATAATATTTTGTGGAATGCTGGCCATCTTTTGACGGCGCAACAATTGTTATGCTACGCTAATTCAGGATTAGCTTTGCGCATTCCCGATACTTATTTACCGCTTTTTCGCAAAGGCAGCAGCCCCAAAGAATGGACGGAAAATATTGATCTCGATCAATTAAAAGCTTTGTTACTTTCCACCATTCCTGCTATGGAAAATGATTATTCCGAGGGCGTATTCAAAACTTATAACGCTTATCCCACCAGTTTTGGCGTGACTTTAAATAATGTGGAAGATGCCATATTATTTGATTCCATGCATGAAGGAATGCATATCGGAATTATTAAATCCTTACAAAAACTTTTGTGATTTTTGCCTTGCTTTTGCATAACTTCCGCTCTTAGGCGAAGTTATGTTTAACTCTCCCTTAAACCCAATTTCCTTCTAAATTTTCAAGCTCCTTGACCTTCTAAAAGGTGTTTGCGCTACTTTGGTTTTTAGCGGCTAAGTCCTTGATTTTATTCTGGATATGCGTTTTTCTTCAAACGTAGAATGGTTGGAGTCAAAGGAAAAAATTAAGCATGTTCGAAAAAAATACTCAGCCAAATTCTCTGCAAAAAAAATCGGATTGGACCTCTACGGAAGACAATGGAAGTCAAGGTGTCTTTGTTTCTTTACGTGAATTATTAAGCCTATCCGCTTTGGCAAATACGGCTGCATTACCTGATATAGAATTGATTCCTATTCTCAATCGCATTGAAGTAGAACTTATGCAAGCAGGGATAATCGTAGATTTTTTAGATCGCCTTCCCGCCCAAGTTGCTTTCAAAGGTTTGCAACAAATGTTGGACAATCCTATTGCGCTTTCCAAGGATAGTTTAGGCATGCAACATTTAGATGGATGCGATAGCGCCTGTGAATCCTGCTTTCAATTGCAACACTGTTCTATTGCGAAAAAAGTTTTAGGTTCCGAATGGAAAGTGGCGGTGGAAGAAGCCCATATTAATCCTTCTTGGAGCGCTTTATTTTCTCGCCATAATACCCATTAACCTATGGGTTACGGGTATCAACATTTAACTAACTTATTGTTGAAAAGTGTAAATGTTTGCTAAGCCTAATAATTGACTCAATTCATCTAAAGCCAATTGCCCTTCATGAAACAATGCCGGATCCGCTAAATCCTTAGACTGCAAGCTTTCGCGATAATGTTTATGTATCCAAGTTTTTAATTTTGCATATAAATTTTCGGTTAATAATGTTCCCGCATGCATAGATTTCAATTCTATTTCCGTTAAGGGCACTCGCAAACGCAAACAGGCTGGGCCTCCGCCATTACGCATACTTTGTCGCAAATCCATAAACTCTAAATGCAGTTTTGTTTCTGCTTCTGCGGCCCAATTTTCCAAGTATTGCTTTACTTTTTTATTCTCTGCACATTCCAAAGCAGCGAGCAAACATTGATTGCCATTATTTAAAGTCAATAATTGACTATTAAACAAATAAGTCGATACAGCTTCTTTAATAGAAATTTGCTTAGCGGAGATTTTTTTAAAATTTATCGAGGTTTCATCCAAGGTGCTATTCAAAGCCATTAATCTTTGTTTAATGTTTTTCAACAGAACATTCTGATTTACAAAAGCCTTTTCATGCAAAAGAAATAAATTGCCATCGGTAACGGAAATAACATCATTGTGAAATACACCGGCATCAATAGCCGCAGGGTTTTGTTGTAAGTAAAAAGTGTTTTCCCAAAGCAAACCATGTTGCCGAGCTATACTTTGGGAAGCTTCTAAAGTTTGCCGGGCAGGATATTTTTTAGGGCCTAAATTTTTTACGCTACGACCATAAACAAAAAGTGATAAGCTGGGTTTTCCAAGTTTCCCCAAACGACAATGATTGGCTGCTCCTTCATCGGCATAGTTTTTTTGCGCTGGTAATGGTGCATGATGGTGAAAATATTTTTCATTGAAAAATATTTTCGCTAAAACTTTTGCGGTAAATTCACTTTCTAAAGCGCGATGAAATTGACTGATCAAATTGGCGGGTGTAAAATGCACTTTACCATCTTGCGTGTCCGCACTAGCCGAGATTGCAGCCGCATTCGCCATCCACATGGACGAAGCACTGCTACAAGCCGCCAGCAAGGTAGGATTTTCTTTGGCGACTTTTTGTAATATTGCTGGAACAGACCCAGTATATCCTAAGTTACGCAATATATCGAGGCGTGGCCTCTGTTGCGGCGGCATTACCGCTTGTGGAATGCCCATTTCCATCACGCGCCGCATTTTTTCTAAGCCCTGCAATGCCGCGGCTTTGGGATTGGAGACAGATAGTTGGTTTTTTGTCGATGCTAAATTACCTAAAACCAAGCCCGCATAATTATGCGTAGGGCCTACTAAACCATCGAGTTGTAACTCGAAAGTTTTCATACTAGTGGTCATTACTATTATTCATACTAATGCTTTACTAATGCTGCCTATTGGTTTTTGAAATGCATATTAACTTAAGCCAGGAGGCAAATTCTCTGGCATTTGCAAGCTTTCATTTTCTAGGGATGCCATCGGATCCGCGCAATAATCAGCGGCATAATAGGCGCTGGGTCGATGATTTCCACTTTGCCCTAAGCCGCCAAAAGGTAATTTGCCACTAGCCCCGGTAATCGGTCTATTCCAATTCACGATTCCTGCTTTTATGCTTTGTCGAAATTGAAGATACTGTTCCGCGCTGCCTCCTATTAGGCCAGCCGTCAAGCCAAAGCGAGTTTTATTAGCTTCGGCAATAGCCATGGAAAAATTCGCTACGCGAATCACTTGTAAAAGCGGACCAAACCATTCTTCATCCAAACGCTCTGTCATACCCGTAACATCTAAAATACCTGGCGATAAAAAGGCCGGACCCAAAGGCATAGTTTGCAAGGGCAAGATAATTTGAGCGCCGCTCCAAATCATTTTTTCTTGCGCTTTCAGTAAACGCTCCGCTGCTAACGCAGAAATCACCGGACCCATAAAGGGTTCATGGGCATCACCAAAATGTCCCACGCGCAAATGGCGGGTTTTTTCGAGTAACACTTTTAGAAAAGCTTCGCCTTGGGCATTATCCGGTATAATAAGTCGTCGCGCGCAAACACAGCGTTGGCCTGATGTGATAAAGGCACTTTGTATAGTCAGCAAAGCCGCGGCTTCCAAGGAAACAGGCTCCCAAACAATAAGCGGATTATTACCACCCATTTCCAAAACCAACATTTTTTCCGGTTGTCCAGCACATAATTTATGCAAAGCAATTCCCGCCGCATAACTTCCGGTGAAAAATATGCCATGCAAATATGGATGATTGGCTAAAAATTCACCAGTACTGCGTCCACCGTGTACCATATTTAAAACTCCAAGAGGTAACTCCGCCGTTTCCCATAGGGCTAATAATTTTTCGCCCACCCAAGGCGCGAGTTCGCTGGGTTTAAACACTACCGTATTGCCGGCTAATAAAGCCGGAATAATATGGCTATGCGGTAAATGTGCCGGTAAATTAAAAGGCCCTAATACGGCGACTATACCCAAGGCGCGAAAGCGTTTGTGAGCTTGCGCTTGTCCCGATACAACTGCTCCACCTGATCCGCCCGATCCTCCTGTTCCACCTAGAGGAAAAGAAATTTCCGTGCAGCGATCGCGATAGGCTTCTAATGAATTGCCTACTTTAGCAATTAGGGTATCGACTTCCTGTTCGGCCTCCCATTTGGGTTTTCCCGTTTCGCGTGAAATGGTTTCCGCCAAATCCGCACGTTGAGCCGTTACCGATTCGGCAAATTTTTGTAGGTAACTGGCACGTTTTTCTAAGGAAAATAAACTCCACTCTTTTTGCGCTTGCCTAGCCGCTTCTACAGCCGCATTAACCTCCTCAAGCTCGGCTTCAAAACCTTGCCAATGCATTCTGCCCGTTGCAGGATTTGTGGAGGTGAAAGAAGGCCCTCTTCCTTTTTGCCATTTACCGGCAATAAAATGTTTACCATTGATCATATTATTTACCGCGAGATTTTTTCTTGGAAGAGGAAGTATGCGAAGAAGAGTTTGAGCAAGAATATAAAGGGGCTATGCGCAAAACGCTTCCCACTTTCACTTTAAGAGCTTTGGCCGTTTGGGAAGAAATTTCTACGCCCTTACCCGGGATTATCGCTAAAGGAGCCGCACAAACTCGAAAATTAGGGTTGAATTGCGCAATCAAATAAAAATCCGAATCGAATTTTCGAATTGAAATTTTAGCCACCGTGGTAACTTGACTGTCACGTACCGTGCGTATGTCTTCCACCACGCAACTGACAATCGGCCCCGCTTCAAAAATATCAATCATGCCATTACGAGCAAAGCCTTCGCCTTCCAAAAGCTTTAGTGCCGGGGCACTATGCGTATGCACCTTACCGATTACCGCTTGCGCGGCTTTAGTTAATAAAGGAATATAAATCGGATGCCGTGGCATTAATTCCGCGATGATGCGTTTGTCTTTCATGCTTAAATAATCGGCCTTCGGAAAATCAATGCCGAAAAAATGCCGGCCTAGTCCATCCCAAAAAGGGGCATGCCCTTTATCATCAATAGTACCACGCATTTCCGCCAATACCGTCGCATCGAAAAATTTGCGATACTCCGCCATAAATATAAAACGACATAGCGACAATAAACGTCCATTGCCTCCTCCGCGATAATTCGGTGATAAAAATAAACTGCCAATTTCGCTCGGACCATTATGTTCACTAATCAATTGCAAGTAGGGAATTTCTTTACGACTCTGCAACGTTTCCGAAACATGCATTTCCTTTTCGAGTCGATAGGCATAAAAAGGTTCAAAGCCGCCGACTTTAGAAACTATACCGGTAGTTCCCAACACTTTATGGGTAGTTAAATCTTCCATCACAAAAAGGAAAGCCTCGCCCTGCCCTTTCCCGTCTAATTTGCCATCGAGCTTGGCATCGAGTTTAGTAAAGGCATGCAGCGAATCGCGTATGCGTTGCTTTAATAATTCTTTATCATGCGGCAAAGTGGTTAAGCCAAAACTGGTTTGCAAAGACAAACGAAGTAGTGCTTCCAAATCTTTTAACTGTACCGGACGAATAATCACCATTATTTCTTCTCCGTTACACTTAATAATGCCTTTTCAAAAATCTCCGCTACCGCATCAATATCGGCATGCGTCACAATACCCATAGGCATAAGGAAACGTGCACGTAACGGTTTGCTACCTGCCGTAAAACCGATGACACCCTTTTCATATAAGGCAACCATAAAAGCGTTTACGGCCTCGGGTTCTCCCTGCAAAGGAGTACAGGCTATCATTCCACCCAAGCCATAAGGGCCTGCTAATTTTTGAGGGTAACGTGCAGCTAAGGCCTCCATTTTACCCACAAAGTAGCGATGCAATTCCATGATTTTCCCTTGCGGCCCTAATAATCCACCTTGCACTATGCTTTCGATAATGGCTATGCCTGCATAGATAGCGGCCGTGGTGGCGGTAAAGGTTTGGCTGATTAAACCCGGCTTAGGTTTATAAGGCGCAGTTAATAAGGTGGCGCAGGCTTGGCTTAATTTTCCCACCGTTACCACATCGGCAAATTCCTGCAAATGAAAATGATTAAAAGCGAATAATTCCGAAGTACGCCCAAAGGTTTGCACTTCGTCGATTAAAATTCCTATGCCATTTTCTTTTAAAATTTTCATTAAGGTTTTAAAAAACTTTTCCTCGCCTACTTGATAGCCGCCGCCTTCGCCTTGTATCAATTCAAAGCTCATGGCTGCATATTGTTTAGGGTAACGTTTAAGATGCTGTTGTAAAACCGTCACCGCTTTATGCGTACTTTCTTCCGGATGATCGGGATCAAAGAAAGGCACATAGTCCACTGCAATGGTAGCCGGTAAACCTTCGCGATACCCTGGCTTATCGGTAGCTTGCGAAAGCACCATGGTACGGCCCATAAAACAGTTTTCAAAAACCAATAAACGATTGGCGGGAAAGTTTTTTTGAAATAGGACCTTCAAAGCATTTTCATTGGCCATGGCGCCACTGCTGGTGATAAAGCAATGTTTAAAATCTGCGCCTTGGCAATTGGCTTGTTCCAACATCAGCTTATTGAATTTCAAAGCACAGCGATTAGGCTGTAAGTTACCCTGCATTAAAGTGTTTTCCAAAGCCGCGTCCAGTGAGGCATTTAAAATCGTTAACGAATTATGTCCCAAATAATGTACGCCTATGCCAGTGATGAAATCATATTTTACACTACCGTCCGCCAACTCCACCAACGCGCCATTTCCAAGGCCACTGCCTAAAAAGGGATAAACTAAATTAGTGCCGCGCATCTCGGAAAATTCTTTCATTGCCTCTTTATAACTTTGTAAACGCTCAGGATCGGAAGGTAATACGCCGGTTAAATTTTTACGGCGACTTTCTACTGCTTCCCGAATTAAACGCTTCGCTTCAATAATTTTTGGATCTTGATTTAAATCATCGGCAAATAAAGGTTTCATGTTAATTTTCCTATCAAGCTCACTTTATGATATCTCTATTCTTCAATTTAAAAGAAGGCAATGCCTCCGTTAATTCTCCATTACCTAATTTCATTAAGAATAAGGCTACTAATTTAGATCTTTCTGCTAAACTATCTATGCACATAAACTCTTCATCACTATGTAAATTGCCACCGCGCGCGCCTAAGCTATCGATATTAGCTAATCCGGCAGCTGCTAATTTATTGCCATCACAAACACCACCGCTGCTATGCCAATGTAAATCTAAGCCTAACTCTTTTCCACAAGTCGCCAAGGCATGTAACAATTCTCTATGCGGAGTATGCATACTTTTAGGAGGGGAAGTAAAACTCCCATGTAATTCCACACTTATACCATCGCGAAGATTTAATTCACTGAGTATCGCCTGCAAATACCCTTCGAACATTTTTTGCTTGTCTTCGTCTTGCACGCGCACATTAAAACGCCCAATCGCCAAAGCAGGTACTTGATTAAGTGGCCCACCCCCTTCAATATGCCCCATATTCACGGTAATCTCGGGTGCCAAATCTTCAAGCCGCCCTAGGGCCGTGATAAAGTCGGACAAGGTAACAATTGCGTTACGGCCATCTTGTGGATTGCGTCCTGCATGTGCACTGCGACCATGCACCACCACAGTAAAATTTCCCGAACCTTTGCGATCGCTCACTAAAGATCCATTTGGTAAAGCCGGTTCAAATAGCAAACCGATTTGATTGCGCTGCGCCGCTTCTTGTAATAAAGGTAAAGATCCTGGCGAGCCAATTTCTTCATCCGGATTAATCAATACCTCCCAACCTAAATTTTTAGCGAAGGGGCTGGCTTCTAAGCATTCCAAGGCTTTCAGCATTATCCATATTCCCCCTTTTGCATCCGCCGTTCCTGAACCTTGTAAAATATTTTCTTCACTACGCTGCACAGGAATAATTGATTTTTGTTCTGCATGCTTTCCATATACCACATCCATATGAATGCCGAGAAAAATTTGGTTGTCCGCTTCGGGCCTTTGACGAAAGCGCAAAGCTTGTCCCAAGGGTTGTGCAAAAGGCAGGCCTAAACTATTGATTTGGGTATAAGGTTTGAGATTGATTTTTTCCGCCGTTTTGGCTAAAGGCGAAAAAGCTTTAAATATAATATCGGCCATTTGCGCTAGTCCATGCAAGTTAGTACTACCCGAATGAATAAGTGCCCACTCGCTAATACTGCTAATTGCTAACTCGCTGTGACCTTCTAAGCTTTTTAAATAAGGTGTATAAACCGAATCGAGAGAGCGCATAGCCTTAAATTATTCCCATTCCGCCTAATTGATTTCATTGGCAAAACCTGTTTATTCCAAAAGTCTCTAACTTCAATTTATAATTCAAAAACAACGCTAGAAAGTCAAGTTATACTCTTAAATATCGGTATTAAATCGATAAATAGGGGACAATAAGAAAAGCCCGGCAGGACCGGGCTTTTCATTTAAGGTTTTGATTTTATTGAAGACGCACCGCATGTTTGTACACCTTCAGCGCAGGGCCTTTGCCTGCTCACCTTTTGATTATAGAGGGTGGCACAAATATCGCCCATAATTTTTTTGGCAATTAGGGGCGATTTGGTGATGATTTGGCGGTGTTGTCGCCAAAAGGTATTTTAGCTCTATGAACGATAAATCCAATACTGCCTTCACCCATTTAAATGATCAAAAACAACCGACTATGGTTGATGTTGGCGATAAGCAAATCACGCGTCGTGAAGCTTTAGCGGAAGCTCGGGTTTTTTTGCCGGAAATTATTTTGCAACAATTCGCCCATGGCGATATCCAAGGCCCTAAAGGTCCCGTTTTTCAAACCGCAATTCTAGCGGGTATTATGGCTTGCAAACAAACTTCTAATTTGATTCCGCTTTGCCATCCGCTTCCGCTCGATAAATGTCATGTGGATATTCATTTGGAAGGGGAAGAGGCCGTAATACATTGTCAAACTGTTACCCATCATAAAACCGGCGTGGAAATGGAAGCATTAACCGGAGCGACGGTAGCGGCGCTGACGCTTTATGATATGTGCAAAGCATTGTCGCACGAAATGATTATTCGTGAAGTAAAGCTTTTGCAAAAAAGTGGTGGCAAAAGTGATTTTAAGCTGAAGGTTGAATAATTGATGAGTAACTTGCAAGATACTCCTATTGATATTCCGCTGTATGGTTTGGTTTTAGCGGGCGGAAAAAGCAGTCGTATGGGTCGGGATAAAGCGGCTTTGATTTATCATGGCAAACCGCAAGTGCAAGTCGGCTATGAACTTTTAGAAAAATTCTGTGCTAAGGTTTTTGTTTCTACCCGCGCGGAGCAAGCGAAGGAAAATACCTTTGTTGGCTTAAATCAAATTCATGATAGCTTTTTAAATATGGGTCCGCTTGGCGGAATTCTTTCGGCTTTTCGTGCGCATCGACAAGCGGCTTGGTTGATTTTAGCTTGTGATTTGCCTTTTGTGAATGAAGAGGCTATTGCGCATTTATTGCAACAGCGTGATATTCAAAAATTCGCTACGGCTTATATCAGTACTGAGGATGGTTTGCCTGAACCGCTTTGTGCTATTTATGAACCGCAAAGTTACCCTCGGCTTTTGCAGTTTTTGGGCGAAGGTTTGCAATGTCCACGGAAATTTTTGATTCGTTCGGAGATTGTGCAGGTGGAGCAACAGGGAGCGCATTTGCAGAATGTGAATAGGCCGGAGGAGTTGGTGGAGGCGATGAGGGTGTTGCGGGGTGGGTGAAGTTCATAGTGCAAATTCTGACAGTCCTAAAAGACAAAGTTAAATTTCATTGAATATGAGGAGTCGTATATGGCGGTAAAAATCAAAAGAGAAATTAAACAACAAATTGACGATTTATCGGATAATGAAAAAATGATTGTTCTTAATTATTTATTATCCGAGTTAGATAGACCTGATCCAGAAATTGATAAAGCTTGGCTAAAAGAATCTCTACGCCGCCAAAAAGAAATGCGTTCGGGAAAGGTAAAGCCGCTTTCTCTCGAACAGGTTTTCGACAAATACAAAAAATGATTTTCTGGATACACCCTGAAGTCTCAAAAGATATAGGCGGTGCTTTTGAATGGTATGAAGAAAAACAAAGCGGACTCGGACATAGATTTATTCTTGAAACTAGAGCTACAATTTATCGCCTTCAGTATTTTTCTAATTTGAATCCAGAAATCGGTAAAAATATTCGCCGCGCAATACTACCTGATTTTCCTTATGGTGTGATTTATAGTATAAATGATGAAGTTATTGAGATTTATGCTATTGCACATCTGCATAGAAAACCAGCGTTTTGGAAAAAACGAAAATAGGCTCTAAGTTATGATGAAGAAAAAATTTGAAGCGTTTCGTGATAAAAATGATCTGCGCGCTTGCTCACGGACATTTAGTTAAACAACACAAACCCTCTTCTCAAACTCGGCTGGGCTAACATGGCCGATAGTTGAATGTTGTCGCTGAGTGTTATCCCAGCATTCTGCTTTACGACTCATGCTACAAACCATGGAGTATTGACGTAACAACTTTTGGAATTCATTCGCACAGTATTGACTTCCTCTATCTGAATGAACCAAAATACCTTCAGGATACGCTCTTCTACAAATAGCCATAGTAAAGGCTTTGAGCACTAACTCTTGTCCCATCCGCTCAGCAATCGACCAGCCTATTACCATCCTTGAAAAAAGATCAATTACTACTGCTAAGTAAAGCCAACCTTCCTTCGTCCAAATGTAAGTAATGTCCTGAGTCCACTTTTGATTAGGTCGCGACGCTGTGAAATCTCTATTCAGCAAGTTTTCTGCTAATGGATGACCATGATTGGAGTTAGTAGTA
>JAYTSD010000019.1:0-3602 GCA_043745805.1 Fibrobacteria bacterium | reverse complement strand
TTATAGCAATACCGACTATAAAATTTCTCGCTTTACTTTGGTCAATGATAAAATTGATATGACTTCTGAAAAAATAATGATTCATATCAAAGAAAATGTGGGAAGCGTGCATACAGGCGGGGCGATGCAATTCGATAATGAAGGTAACTTGTGGATTACCGTAGGTGAAAACAATGCCAAGTGGCCTTCAGGAAACACTAGCGATTTACGTGGAAAAATTTTACGCATCAAACCAACCCCTGATGGCGGTTATACCATTCCTGCAGGAAATTTATTCCCCGTAGGAACCGCAAAAACAAAACCTGAAATTTATGTCATGGGCGCTAGAAACCCTTATTCATTGACTTTAGATGTAGGTCGTCATGGCATGACATGGGGCGATGTGGGTCCCGATGGCAAAGGTTCTGGAGATGAACATGACTTTACTACCAAACCTATGAATGGCGGCTACCCTAATTGGGCGGGTAATCAAATTTCCATTGACGGTGGCGGAACACCAGCTGCACCAACTTATACCGGCCCTGCTGATCCTAATGCACTTACCAATTTACCTCCTGCAATAGCAGCTACAAATCCCACTCCTCAAGCTTGCGCCGTTACTGGCCCAGTATATTATTACAATCCTAACTCCACTTACAAAGGCAGAATGCCGCCCCATTTTAATGGAATTTGGTTTGTAACGGATTTCAGCAAAAAATATATTGAAGCTTTGACCTTGGATGCTAAGGGTGAAAATATCACCGCAAGATCAATGGTCTTTACTACTCTCAACCCTAAAATAGATGGTCCATTAGATTTTCAAGTTGGCCCCGATGGCGCATTTTATGTCATGAATTATGCAGGTTATCGTACAACCAAACCGACTACGGGTATTCTTAAAATCGAATATAATGGCACTTGCTCCGATCCGGGTTTTGTAACCTCCGTGAATAAAGGCAATGCTTTTTTACGTGGTGTATCCATCACCAATTCATCAATTATTATTTCCAGTTATGGCGCTCATTTCGTAACCATACGAAACCTTGCCGGTCAAATAATTAATGAATTTGCTGGCCAAGACGGAGCCCAATACAATCTCAATAGTATTCAAAAATCGGGTGTTTATCTCATTCAAGTGAAAACGACGAATGGTAGCCTTGCTTCCAAAATTGTAAGAGAATAGTCATTTGTAAAAACCATATCATTTACGCAATAAAAGTAATGGCGTAAGATATTTCTAAAATTTATTTGATTAGAGGCTTCCGTTTTTTAAACCGGAGGCCTTTTTCATTTCTAACTTGGAGCAAGATAAGATATAATGAATTTCATCCTCTAATCATTTAAGGATTGTATGAAAGTAAAAAAAATTAGCTCACTCACATTCATCATTGCATTGGTATCCTCACTGCAATTGGCTTCGGCTTATACCACCTTAAAATTTGCTGGCTGTAATGATATTACCGATGCCGATTTTAAAGTGGATACTTTAGTTTCCAATAAAGGTTTAACCGCAGCAAGTTGGAAAGTTTCCGAGCCCTTAAAAATGGCTTTCGATATGGACGCCTCAGGTAACACCGATGTTTATTTTGTGCAACGCTTTGGTGCCTTAAAAAAATATGATGCAAAAACTAAAACCGTAATCGATTTGGCTAAACTCAATCCTCCGACTACGGGTTCTGCAGGAACAACCAGTGACGGACTTTTAGGCATAGCGCTTGATCCGGCATTTAAAACGAATCATTGGATTTTCTTGTACTATACCGGCGACGATGAACATAGTTTTTTCGTTTCTCGCTTTACCCTTAAGAGCAATAGCCTAGATCTAACGACAGAGAAAAAAATTCTTAAAGTACCTTCTCAAGGTTTGAGTCAGCATACCGGTGGAGCCATGCAATTTGATGCCGACGGTAACTTATGGATTACGGTTGGTGAAAACGTTGCAAAATACCCTGCTGCAAATACTTTTGATTTACGCGGTAAAATTTTACGCATAAAACCTAAGCCCATTGATGATGCAACCGTACTCACAACTATGGGACCTACCATTACTTATGACATTCCTGCAGGAAATTTATTCCCCGTAGGAACCGCAAAAACCAAACCGGAAATTTATGTTATGGGTTCTCGCCACCCTTATTCCATTACCTTCGATGCGGTACGCAAAGGGGTAACATGGGGTGATGTAGGTCCAGATAATATTACTTCTGGTGGTACGGAAGAACATGATTTTACAACCAAACCTATGAATGGTGGATGGCCTTATTTTGCGGGCGGTGATGCTAATGGAAATCAAGTTACCGTTGAAGCCGGTGGTGGAACTGTAGCGGCACCTTTAAATCCAAAAGCAGGTGATACCGCTTTAGCCGCTTTACCTCCTGCCATTCCAGCCATTTCCGGTTATGCACAATCGGCAGCGATTACCGGTCCTGTACTTTATTATAATTCGAATTTGCCTACCGGTTTAAAACAATTTCCTGCGCATTTTAACGGCGTTTGGTTGGTGAGTGATTTCAACAAAGGCTATATCGAAGCTTTAACCTTGGATGCTAAAGGCGAAAAAATTACGGCTAGAGAAAAAATATTGGCTAATTCACAATTGGGAACCAATGGAGTATTGGATTTTCAAGCCGGTCCCGATGGTTCAATTTATTTCGTAAGATATGCAGGTTACCGAACCACATCGGTTGCGACGGGTATTTTGAAAATTTCTTATCAAGGAAACCCTTGTCCCTTAGGAATAATCAATCCACTTAATCGTTCAAATCAAGAAAGAATGGGCGCGCAAATTCATCGTTCGGAAATTTTAATTACTGCAAAAGGGCACTATACCTTAGAATTTAAAAATCTTGCGGGACAATCCATAAACCTTGCACAAGGCGAAGGCCCTACCCAATACAATCTTAATAATTTAAAAAATCTTGGGGTTTATTTTGTGACAGTAAATACGTCCTTAGGGAAGTTTTCTACCATGATTTTAAAAGATTAATTTTAAAACTTTTTTACTTTTTAAACCCACTGGCTCAGCCGGTGGGTTTTTTATTGCCTACTGTGCAAAGCCGTTTGCAATTTGTAAGCAATTTTCGCTCATTTCCCCAATAAGTCACATGTATTTTTATTACTAGTCTACTATACTATTAAACAATGGGGACGAGCATGCATACCTAATAATCTATAGAAAACGAGGACTTATGGACTTTAAAAAAATCTATTATGGGCTATTGATTACAGGGATGATAAATTCCCTGTCAGCCTATTCCACTTTAAGCTATCCCAATTGCGCGACTCTTAGCGATGCTGATTTCAAGGCTACGTATTTGGTGCAAAATGCAACTAATAAAGAAACTACCGAGCCGCTCAAAATGGCATTTGACATGGATGGTGCAGGTAACGTAGACGTTTACTTCGTACAACGCTTTGGATTAATTCGCAAATATATTGCCTCTACCAAAGCAACCGTTAATATCGGCGACTTTACTAGCATAGTCACTACCGGTGGAAGCGACGGCGTAGTTGGCATTGCTTTGGATCCAGGATTCAAAACCAATAAATGGATTTATTTATTTTATAGCAATACCGACTATAAAATTTCTCGCTTTACTTTGGTCAATGATAAAATTGATATG
>JAYTSD010000018.1:0-17146 GCA_043745805.1 Fibrobacteria bacterium | reverse complement strand
ATTTCCTTCAAAATCAGTTAATGAATATTTCAATGGCAATTGATCTGTTCCATCTTCCAACTCTTGAGGAATAAAAACAATGTTTTTGGAGAGCAACTTCAGAAATATCCCCATCATTTACCAAAATAATACAGATCTTTGAAAAGTTTAACTTTCGACTGTTTATGGTCTAAATCCACTTTGGGTGAATTTCGCTACCCCGTACTTCAATAAAATTGCTAAGCAATCGCCAACTATCTAAAGTCACAACTTCCTGGAAATGAAGGCGCTAAACATGATCCTTGTACCATCATTTCTAAATACATGTTTATTTACATCACCCTAAACACCCCTTTTTGAAGTAAATTGGATTAAATTGAACTGATAAAAATTCCTGGAGAATCATGGTTTCACAACTTCAAAAAAGCAAACGTAACCTTTTGGTTGGCTTTATTCTTGGAATACTCCCATACAGCATCGTTATTGCCCAAACCGGAAAATGGTCCTTGGTCACACAAAATGCACTTACGGGATGTCAAGAATGCGCCTTTGCGCAAGCCGGCGGTAAGTTTTATTTAATGGGTGGCGATGGAATGCCGCCTGTCCAAGAATTCACAACATCCACTCATACTTGGAAAAAATTAAAAGCTGCCCCCGTAGTTTTAAATCATTTCCAAGCCTTAACTTATGCAGGTTTAATATATGCTGTCAGCTCCTTTAATGACAGTAATAAAACTTTCCCAAAAGAATTGCCAACTCCCAATGTTTACATCTACGATCCGCTTTCAGATTCATGGATAAAAGGAATGACTATTCCCAAAGAAAGACAAAGAGGCTCTGCTGGTGTAGTGGAGTATAATGATAAATTTTATTCTGTCTTAGGTAATAAAATGGGACATACTGCCGCAGGTGTTACTTATTTAGATGAATTTAATCCAACCACTAATGAATGGAAAGCCTTGCCCGACGCACCGCGCACTCGCGATCATTTTCAAGCTGCTATCATGAATGGAAAAATTTATGCCACGGGTGGTCGTCAATCAGCTAGTCCAGCAACACCCATTTTCACCAATCTGGAAAAAATGGATGTATATGATATTGCCGCTGGAACATGGTCAACCTTAGCAAGTCCACAAGCCGATTTACCGCATCCGCGCAGTGGATTAATTGTAGCCACCATCGGAAATGAAATAATTTATGCAGGCGGTGGGAATCCTAATGATGGAACCAAATCCGCATATACCGAAACCGATGCTTTTAATGTGCTGACCCAAACTTGGCGAACCCTAGCGCCACTTAATACTGGAAGACAGGTAACCGGTGGATTCATTAATAATACAGGATTTTATATTGCCTCAGGTTCCCCCAATTCCAATGGTGGTGGCGGACTTTTAACTACCGAAGTTTTCTTCATGGCAGACTCTCTACCTCCTACAGGCGAGGCCTTAATCGCTGGCCAATTAAAATCAACCGAAGCGTCCTTTAATTTCGGCATAGTCCCTTCCGGCCAAAGTAAAAGTCGTACGCTTTATCTAAGTCATTTTGCAGGGAATCAAGGTGTACTCATTGCCGGTTTAAAAGTAGTGGGTGATGCCGGTTATCAAGTGAAATCGGTGGTTAGTGCTCCTTATATTGTAAAACCAGGCGCACAATCCGCTGTGGAAATGACTTTCACCTCTAATGGAAACATTCCTGCCGATAGTTACCTTGAAGTTACCCTTGCCATTCCCCCCGGCGTAGTGGTAAAAGCCCCATTAGAGGCCAATAAAAATGTATTGAGTATTCAAAATGCAGCTCACAGTGCAAAATCTCAAAGTTTAAATCGTTACTGGAATAATGGCTGGTACTTCCGCTTGCCACATTCGGAATCAATAGATGGACAGCAAAATATCAGTAATGATTTTCGTGATGCTCAAGGCCAAATTTTAGAAGAGTGGCGATAAAAAACTGAAAGGTCTTCGACATAAAAGTCCAAGACCTTTTATCTTGCTAATTAATTTTAACTAAGCTTATATTTTCAGTTTTGGATATGTCCAAAATTCGTAAAAAGTTTTTATCGTCAACGGATTTTGAAAACCACGTTTTACTCTGGCCGTCAAACTCTAAAACCGCAGGCTTATGCATAGATTTTGCGTTTAAAGGGTTGATATCAAAGCGATTCGTGGTGGCCGTAATTTCATAACGCTCGCCTTGCCAAAAAACAATTTGCGTTTCTGTTTCACCATTTTTTAAGGTGACTGGGTTTTTCCCGGTCCAAAATTCAAGGGTATTAAAAACCGCCCAATCTGCGAAAGCACAAATCGTATAGACTTGAACAGCACCTAAGGCAAACATAATAATCGAGTTGATATACTTATCACCCACTGTGCCATTCCAGTTATAAAGCTTCTTCGTCAGCGCAAAATTTCCATAGCAACCTTGACTCTGTAAAAGCAAGCCTGCTGTAACTCCGAGTGCTAAAATTGATTTGATTTTTTTCATATATATCCTTCGGAAAATGAATTTTGAAATTATAGTCTTTAGATATAGGACTAAACAGATGAGTTTCTTTTTTAATTACGCCCTTTTCTACGAATATTCCCCACAAAGCGAGGCGTGCATTCAGCTTGCAAGGATTTTTGAAATTTGCGAGAGCATAATCTTTTTTGAAATCACAGACGTTTCGCTTTCTTATGCTTGACAGCGGGGCTATAATTAAGAACACATGAAAAAAAAATCCTTTCCTTCTTTCATTTTCATTTCATTTTTTATGCTCTCGCTAACGTATGGTAATGAACTCGAACAAAAACCGTCCTTTGTTAATTTTGAAATTTCTCCTCATGCTGGATTCATGGGTGGTGGAGGCGCATTAGGAATACGTGCAGCGATGAATTATAGTTCGCTCGCTTTGGAAATGGCCGCCGAAGAGATTGTCGGACGCACCGCAACCACTTATCCGCTCACGGCTAATTTAGTAGTGAATCTCGCCTCCTCTCCAAAAATTGTTCCTTATGGTATTGTGGGTGCAGGCTTGTTTTTTACCGTTCCTGAAAATGCCGTAGGCAGTCAAACGATAAGTACTATTGGTTTAAACTTTGGGGGTGGATTGCGTTATTATATCAATTCCAAAGTCGGCATTCGCTTTGAAAGTAAACAATTATTTTCTCGCTTTAAAAATAATTTTGATCAGAATAAGCTCGTGATTTTTCAAGGTGCTAGTTTGGGGGTTATTTTTGTTTTTGGATAAAATCATTATCGGTTGCTTAACCTTATCCGTCATGGCTTTTGCAGCTCCTAAAAAAGGCGCCTCGGCAAAATCCAATAAGCCACCGCAAAGAGAAAAAGATATGGATACCGCCTATACGGTGCCACTTCCCGAAAAAACCGAAGTGGTGGAATCGCGCCCAATGCCCGAAGCTAAGCGCAATATCGTCACGGAAAAAATTGCAAAAAGTTATTCTAATAGTTATGGCCTATTCTTGGGGATTTATAATGCTGAAGTATTAGGCGCTAATCCTTATGCCAGTTTTTTATGGGATTATTTTCCGGCGCGCGCGGCTTTCTTTTTTGAAGGCACGGCCGGTATAGGACGATTGCAAAGTAGTTTTTCGGAAAGTGTGCATAAAGCCGATATTTTTGATAATAACCTATTGGTTACCCTCGAAGCCTTAGCCGGTTATAGCATGAGCTGGGATGGCTATTCCGGTGAAATGTATAGTGGCGGCCATTTTCCTTATTTCATCGGTGGTATTACCGCGCTTTATCAAGGCGGATCATCTAATATTGGTGGCGTATTAGGTTTTGGGCAGCGCACCAAATTGCCAGGTTTAGGCAAAAAAGATTGCTGGGCTTTGAATTATGGGTTGCGTGATCATATTTATTCCCAAAAAATTACAACCAAACCTTATATCACACAAAACTTCATTTTCTTAATCGGTGTTCAGTATTACTACTAAACATTCACTCAAACCAGGAGAGGTCATGAAAACCAATCACACTATTCCAGCAAGCTTCGCCATTGCCCTATTGTGTCCGGCTATCTTCTTCTTCAATTCTTGCCTTAATCCGGCGGATGAAATGTTACGCGTTTCGGGTGAACAAGGTAAAATTGTTTTTGTGCAAGAGCCTAGCACAGCGAATGATCGCAATATAGCTATGGCCAGTCATGTCGACGAATTTTATCCGGGTACGGATCTCGTTTCATTGTCCCCGATTTCTCCCACTGGAGTCTTGGTTAATTTAACTCAGCAATATACGCGGGGTTCCGAAACCGATAAAAACAAATGGGGTGCGGCGGTTGATCCTGAAATTTCTTTTGATGGGAAAAAAATTCTCTTTGCCATGCGTAAACAAGGAAGTGGACATTTTCATTTATTTGAAATGAATGTAGATGGAACTAATTTGGTGGAACTCACGAGTCCCGAACAAGGCGATGATATGAACCCTGCCTATATTGACGATAATCATTTTGTCTTTACCTCTACCCGTTCCCAAATTGTCGATGAATATGAAAGAAGAGTATCGCCCCTGTTAACTATAGGCGAAAGAGGATCCGCTGGCGTTTTAATCAATATTCGGCAAATTTCTTTTAATCAAAGTCATGATATTAATCCTTGGGTGCATTCCAGCGGAAAGATTATTTTCAGTAAATGGGATCATCTTGGCAATCCTAATAAAATCCCTCTCTTTAGCTTAAACCCCGATGGTACTGGCCTTTTTGTTTATTATGGAGCCGATGCACCTACTAATAGCGGCAGCCGCACCTACTTGGAAGCGCGCGAGTTAAGGGATGGGGGAATTGTTTCCTCCTTAATGGAAAGAACTTCGCATGGAGAAGGCGGTGCAATTTGCATATTTGATGCGTCCAAGGTGACTCAACCTCCCACCATTATTACCCCATCTGATGCGCCTTTTAACAATACCATGCAAGATCAAGTGGCCGCGATGGAATTTAAAACTCCCTATCCTATTTTGGACAATGGAGTAGAAAAATTATTAGTAGCAATGTCTCCGCATCCCGTGGGCGATCGCAATGGGGGCACGGTCGTGAATTATGGTTTATATGTAATGGACATAGACGGAAAAAATTTGAAACGCATTTATGATAATGGGGATATGAATGATTATGATCCCGTGGTCGTACAAAGCCGCGTGGTGCCTAAACATTTTGAATCCGAGCTTTCCGTAAAAGATGGGTTACAGTCCAGCGCCAGTACAGGGATGTTTTTTGATGCCAGTGTCTATAGCCGCATGGCTGTGGGAGATGGACAATTAAAACCCGATAGCACTTTTATAAATTCGGATGGCAGCAAAGGCCAAGCGAAATATTTACGCATTCTGGAAGCTATTCCGTTGCCCGTTAATGGTAATATTCGTGGCGGTGAAATTGGGGAAACGAATTTTGAAAAACAACGAGTGATTGGTTATGGAGATATTCGTGCCGATGGATCTTTTTCGGTAGAAGTTCCGGCTAATCACTCTTTGCATATGCAAACCTTGGATGAAAATGGCTTAATGCTTGTTAATCAATTGCAATGGATTCAAGTCATGCCAGGTGAAAGACGTATGTGTACCGGATGTCATGGCGATAGAGATAAAGATAAAGATATTAGCCATTTAAAAATTAATGAGGCGGGCCATGTTGTGAATATTGCCGCCAGCACCGAAGCGGTGGATAAATATTTATCCAGCTTTGCTAATGCGCAAAAAGTTACGGAGCATGCGGCCTTACGTAATGATACCGTAGATTTTTACAATACCAAAGATTCCACTAAAAAATTTACAAATTCACTCCAAGCCATTTTAGACGCGCGTTGCAATACCTGTCATAGCTTGGCCAAAGCCGCAACGGAGGGTGGCAATTTGCTTTTGGAAGAAACCATCGACACCGCCATTTATAATCAAAGAGGAACGTCTACGGTTTATGAACGCTTAACTAAGAGTGGTGGCTATAAAACAGCTAAAGCAACTAGTATTGAATATGCTTCTCAAAATGGAGCCCGACAAAGTCCTTTAGCTTGGGTTCTATATAATAAACAATTGAATGGGTCGAAAGATGCTTTCCGTCTTAGCTCATTCGATCATTCTTCTCTATGGGAAAAAGATTCTACCACTTCGCACATTAACGTATTTAATACCAAAAATAAAGATCTGCTCGCCTTAGTAGAATGGATGGACATGGGTGTACAATATTCTAATCGCTCTGGTTTCCACTCAGCTCGACCCCGGTAATTGTGAAACATTTCCGTATCGTCTCTTTAATGTTACTATGCGTCTCGGCCTTGCGCGCCGAGGCTCCTTTGCATAAATCTGTGCCTGCTTTTGAACTTCCCACTTTGCAAAAAAATGGGTTCGTGAGTTTGCAAAGATTTAATGGGCAATGGGTGTTATTAGATTTTTGGGCAAGCTGGTGTCCGCCCTGTAAAAAATCTTTACCGGAATTAGGCCGCATCAAAAACCATTTCCCGCAATTAAATATTTTGGCCTTAAGTGTAGATGAAAACAATAAAAAGGCCGAAGATTTTTTAAGTAAAATGCCTGCTAATCTAGTCTATTTGCACGATGCAAAAAAATCGGTAGCCGAATTTTTTGATATCAAAGGTATGCCTACTTTAATCCTCATCGATCCGCAAGGAAAAATAAGTGAAAGAATAGACGGGTATAGTTCAGAATCCTTAGAAAGCTTTGAAAAAAAGATGTCTCTTTTAATAAGCCCAAAGGTGGGAGTAAAATGAAATACGCCTTATTTGTTACCGTTACCTGTATATTACTTATGGGTTGCGCCATGGTTAAGCCCTATGAACGCGAAAAACTTGCCGACCCGATTATGGATGCTAGCGGACACGGAACCAAACAAAGCTTGGAAGATAAACTCTTTTCAACACGTGAAGGCAGTATGGGTGGTGGAACTGGAATTGGCGGGGGCTGCGGTTGCTCCAAATAAGGCTTAAGTTTTTAAAAAAGCTATCCGTATTACTAATCTTCTTATTATCTCTGCACGCAAGTTTATATGCGGATCAATTAGCCTATAATACGTACTATGTTGCAGATAATAGCCAAGTCAATATTTTTACTACCTCTTTTTCTTTAGCAAAATCCCTTTATAAACATACCACGCTTTTGCTCGACATTGAATTGGATCAAGTGGGCCAACCTTTACTAACCAGCGCTTCACTGGATGTTATTTCTTCGGCATCACGTCCCAAGCGTAATGTGATCGGCACAGGGGAGTATAAAAAAAATCGCGGACAATTTATTGTGGGCCTAGAACAAGGCCTAGGAGACAATACACGCTTCGCACTTAATTATTACAATAGCCAAGAAGAGGATTATCAAAGCCAATCGGGAATCGCTACTTTGACACAAGAGCTTTTCGAAAAGAATTTAACCTTGTCCTTACGTGGCCAATATAATATGGACATTGTGGGAGAAATTATTTCTGATGAACAAATGCTTGAAAATAATAAAGAAGTGTTTCAACTCTCTTTTGGATTAACGCAATTACTTTCGCCAACGACTTTCATGCGCATGGGAGTAGATGAACGATTAGATTCGGGTTTTCTAAGCGATCCTTATAAAAAAATAGCCATGCCAAATGCAATAAATCCGGTAATTGTTGATTATGTCACTGGTAATGCACCTACCGAGCGCTATCGCTCTGCGGGATGGCTGGAAATGAGTCATTTTCTTTCCGACTTAAACGGATCCGTAATCGGGCATTATCGCTACTACCAAGATGACTGGGAAATAATATCACATACTTTCAAATTCATTTTCAATAAGTACATCACGGACCATGTCATTTTTAGTCCGGAGTATCGCTACTATACCCAAACTGCTGCCTATTTCGTCTCCTCACCTGGAAAAAATGGCTATTATTCTCGCGATCCTAAATTGCAAGCACATGATGCGCATTATGCCGGAGCTAATTTGTCATATTATTTGGGTGGTTTTGCTAAAGGAAACCCAGATTTAGACTTTCTGCAAAACAGTTCTTGGGATATAATGTATTTCCGCTATTTCGATACTTTGAAATATTCTTCCAATGTAATGGAAACCCAGATCAAATTTTCCTTTTAAGTCCGGCGAAAAGGTCTAGTCTAGGCCTTTTAACTGTATTTATTCAAAGAACAGGCTTTATATTCTATTGAAATCTTGTTAAACTTAGGCACTTTTAAGGTCTAAGGTGGGATTTCTTTAGTGCAAGACTCGGCTTTGGTTCACATAGTTTTTACCCTCTCATTTATCCTCATAGTGATTAGTTCGCTAGGCGTAGTGCTGATTAAAAATCCAGTTCGCTCTACCTTACTTTTAATCATTTCTTTTTTACCCACCTCCATGATATACGTACTGCTGCAGGCCCCATTAGTTGGTGTATTACAAATTCTTGTCTATGCTGGCGCAATCATGATGCTCTTTACTTTTGTGATCATGATGATAAATCCCATGCCTACCGGCGGTGAAATCCCTGCCTTTGATCCCAATAATCCAAGCGAAAATATACCCAAGCCCACACTTAATTTTTCGATTTTTGCTTTTGCCATTTTGGTTTTCATTGGCACAGGCTTAATTCCTTTAGTGCGCCATGTGGCTTATCAAATTGAAACTGTTCCTGTAACTAAACCCGATTTTGGTTCCATCGCCTCCATCGCCGATTTGTTATTCCGTGATCCGATGAATAATCCTTTAACCGTTTCTTTTGAATTAATTTCCTTTCTCATTTTAGTTGGCATTATTGCCGCCCTGAACTTTTCCCGCCGCAAAGGCATGCGGGCCCCTTAAGGCTTAAAGGACTAGATGCATTTCAATCTTGCAAATTGCTTAACGCTTTCCATACTTTTGGTTCTCATCGGCAGCTTTGGTTTAGTGCGTCGTCAAAGTTTAATTTTAATTTTGCTTTCCGTAGAAGTGATTTTAAATGGCGTGAATTTAAGTATGGTGGCCTTCAATTATTTCCGCTTTGGCAATCAAGAATGGAGCCATTACTTATATATGCTATCCATCGGTGTTGCCGCCGTAGAAGCCGCTATCGGTTTATCCATGATTATTGTGCTCTTTAAAAATCATCATGATATAGGTCGCGAACGCATCGCGCAATTAGGAGAGCATCGCTAATGTCTCCTGCTTTATTATTACTTATCCCCGTTTGCCCAGCCTTGGGCGCATTAGCATTAGCTTTATTTGGAAGACGTTTACCTTATAATGTGGTGAGCAGTGTGGCTGTTGCCGCTGTAAGCGCGGCCTTTGCCTTAGTTTTGGCTTTTGCTTTGGGATTTAGTGATGTGCATCATGTCATTGAATTTTCCACTGGACCTTGGCTTGCGACGCAAGCCTTTCAAGCGGATTTTACGTTTAAACTCGATTCCATTTCTTTATGCATGTGTCTTTTGGTTTCCGGCTTCGGCGCGCTTATTACCCTGTATTCTGTAGGTTACATGCGTGATGATAAAGAACAAAGCCGTTTCTTTGCCAGCTTGAATCTCTTCGTAACCGCCATGTTAATCTTGGTTTTGGCCGATAATTTGGTTTTGATTTTCTTAGGTTGGGAAGGCGTAGGTCTTTGTTCTTATTTGTTGATTGGCCATTATTGGGAAGAGAAAGATGTGCCGCTGGCCGCCTTTAGAGCGCTCTTTGTGAACCGCATTGGCGATATCCTTTTTTTACTTGGCGTATTTACGCTCTTTGGCCATTTCGGAACGGCCTCCTTAGTCGGTATTTCTACGCAAGCGACCCAAACAGGTTATGCGGGTTGGGGCGCTTTATTAATACTCGGTGGCGCATTTGCTAAATCAGCTCAAGCTCCTTTGCATGTATGGTTAGCCGATGCTATGGCCGGCCCTACTCCGGTTTCTGCATTAATTCATGCGGCCACTATGGTTACAGCAGGTATTTATTTAGTGATGCGTTTACAAGGCGTTTTCACTCTTTCGCCGGAAGCCAATTTTGTCATGGTGATTTGCGCCTTAATTACCTTGGTGCTTGGCGCATTAATGGCTTTAACGCAAACCGATATCAAAAAGATTTTGGCCTATTCTACGCTCTCGAATTTATCCTTGATGTTTTTGGCACTTTCCGTATTAGCTCCTGGTTCGGCTATGATGCATTTATTCGGCCATGCTTGCTTTAAGGCTTTATTATTCTTGGCCGCTGGTTCGGTGATATTCGCAGCGCATCATGAACAAGATGTGCATCATTTGGGTGGGGTATTAAAGAAGCTACCAGTAACACGCATTGCTTTTTGGGTAGGCTGTATAGGCGGAGCGGGTTTAATTCCTTATCTCGCCGCCGGATTTTTTTCCAAGGAACTTATTTTAGAAAGCATTAAAGAAGGTCATCTTTCCGGTTTTGGTTTTTCGCTTTCTGCGGACTTGGTGTACTGGATAGTCGTAGTGGTGGAATGCATTTCCGCTCTTTACCTTTTCCGTTTGCTCGGTTATTTATCTGGCGACAAAACTTATCATGAAGATGCACATCATCCTGTTAAAGAAAAATCCCTTAGTATTCGTTTAGTGCTGGGTATTCTGATTGTGGTAGGTCCAGTATTCGGTTATTTGAGCGCTACCCCACTCTTTGGCGGCAAAGGTTTCATTTACTCTGCAATTACTGGCGGTACGGAGCAACCCGAAGGCCCTTCCTTTGCACATGCTTTACCTTTCCTCATTTTGAATTTGGTTTTAGCGGGAATTTGCTTTTTCGTTTTTAGCAGCGCTAAGCGCCGCGAAAGTTTACCGAAATTAAGCCTAGGTCAATACGGTCCACTTGCCCGCAAATTTTATTTCGATGATTTATACGAATACATTTTTGTGAAACCTTTAAAAGTTTTGGGAATTTTTTCACGTCTCATTTTGGAAAATATTTTTATTGGTAGTATAAAGCTTGCTGGCTGGTTGGGATTTGGTTCTTCTTATTTAATACGTCGCTATCAAACGGGCAATGCCCAGCAATATGCTTTGGGGTTTTTAGTGGCCATATTCCTCCTCATTGTTTTCTTAGCGAAGGGTTAACATTTGGAATCATTCCTCTATAGCCTATTCGTCGTTTCATTAATTTGGCCCATACTGGGCATAGTGTTTCACGCGGTATATAAAAATCAAGCGAAGGATCAAGCACGCTTGGCCATGGCCTTTCATTGTGTATATGGTTTATTATTAATTTTCTTAAGTGTGCTTAGCATTCACTCGGGATTACATTTGGAAAGTACGAGCGAAGGCTTGTCTTTAGCGAGTACAGGTTTACGTTTTCAACCTTCCGTTTATCTCGATGCGCGTAATACCCCCTTTTTATTATTGATGGGCATTAGCTTACCACTCATTTTTATTTGGTTGCGCGACAAAGCGCGAGTTTACAGCCGTGGTTATTATATCTCCGCGAATTTACTCCTCTTTAGTTTATTCGGTGTATTTGTTTCGCAAAGCTTAATCCTATTGTATTTCTTTTGGGAACTCGCTTTAATCGGTGCTTATTTTTGGATTGGAATGTTTGGCCAAGCGGAAGATAAGGAAGACAAAGCCAAAGTTTATTCTGCTTTAATGCGTTTTTGCTTAGTCACTTTATTGGGTAGCTTGCCCATGTTATTGTCCATTATTTGGCTATGTGCGGCGGCGGGAAGAGATCCTGGTATTGATGGTATATCAGCTACACTTAATCAAATGCCCGCCATTTATCGCCATTGGGTATTCGGCGGTTTTTTAATTGCTTTCGCCGTGAAGTTACCTCTACTAGGATTTCATGGTTGGTTACGTGACACTTACACAGTTGCTCCAGCGGCTTGTAGAACCGTACTTTCGGCCCTTATGTCTAAAATGGGGGCTTATGGTTTTATCCTTATCTTGGCCCCTGGCTTTCCCGAAGAATGCCGCACTTTTGCCTTGCCATTGCAATGGCTTTGTGTGGCTGGCGTAGTCTATGCTGCCTTCCTTTGCCTTTCGGCGCAAAAGTGGTTGGACATTCTTATTTACTCTTCGCTCGGCCATTTAAGTTTAATCGCTTTATCGGTATTCTCGGCTCAAGGTAACTTTGCAGGTACGGCCTTAACCGCCGCCATTTTCCAAGTATTCAATCATGGTTTGATTATGACTGCGCTATTTGCTTTTGATGCACGCATTAATAAAAATGGGAATAGCCCACTAATCTATGCAACGGGTGGTTTACGCAAATCACAATTCCGTTTAACCGCCATTCTGCTCTTGGCTTTATTTGCTTCAGCCAGTTTGCCTGGACTTAGCAATTTTGCCGGTGAAATTTTGGTTTACTATGCAGCCTTTCAAGCTTCGCCTTATTTGGTTTTCTTTGCCTCTATCGGTGCTTTATTAGTCGCTGCGGCCATGTTTCGAGGATTTCATAATATTTTCTTTGGCAAACCCGTTGAAGGCTCCGTTATTGAGCAAGCCGCTGACTTTAGCACTTTCGAAACCTCTATGGCTTTAGCACTCGGCGCAGTTTGGTTGCTATTAGGTTTATATCCTATGCTGCTCATACAACCTATTGAAAAAATACTGCTCATTAAAAACGCAGCAGGCTTTCCATGAACAATTATATGCTTTCCCAAATCCCACTAGTCAGCGGGTTTATGCTTCTACTGATTTTAGCAGCGCTTAAACCTTGGGAAAAAGAACGTCTCTCAGGCCCCATTGCTTTTGTTGCCATAAGCTTAAGCACTTATTTTATGTGGCGTTTTTTACCTATTGGTTCCGAATATTTTGGAGGTTCCATACGTGTTACCAGTATCGGCAAAGTACTGGCCTTCTTAGCTTTAAGCCTAGCGGCCTTAGCGACATTACTTTCGGAAGACTATTTAGAGAAAGTGCATATTCACTCCACCGACTTTCGCATGGTTGTTTTAGCTACCGCCTTAGGCATTGCGCATTTATCTTTAGCCGGTGATCTCGCAACCTTATTCATTGCTTATGAATTAGTATCCATCCCATCCTATGTACTGGCAGGCTTTAGCCACCGCGATGCGCGCTCTAATGAAGCGGGATTGAAATACTTGCTTTTGGGAATGTTTACTAGCGTATTACTATTGTTGGGCATTTCTTTTTTATATGGCGCCACCGGCGAAATTCATCTACAAGCTATTCAAGACAAGCTCACTATTGCCTTAGCCTCTAATCATGCCGGTGATATCGGTTTAGCAAAAATTTCCTTAGCTTTAATTTTAGGCGCTTTATTATTTAAAACTGGCTCCGCACCTTTTCATTCATGGTTGCCCGATGTTTATCAAGGCACTAATCTCGCTTCCCTTTCGATTATTTCCGCGCCGGTTAAAGTCGCGGCTTTTGGAATGTTAGCCACTTTACTTTGGGGACCTTTTGGCGCTTTAGGTGAAACATGGAAGCCTGCATTAATCGTAGCCATAATCCTTTCGGTATTGTTGGGTAACTTGCAAGCTTTATTGCAAACCAATTTAAAACGTTTATTAGCCTACTCCGCCGTAGTTAATGCAGGCTTTATTTTAATCGGTGTATTATCTGAATCGGCTTCAGCTACGCTCTTCTATTTAGGCGCTTATGGCATTACCACTATTGGAACATTCGCTGCTTTTATGGCCTTAGGTTCAGCCAAAGCCGATGTAGATGAAATCAGCGATTTGCAAGGCTTAGGAAAAAAACATCCACTGCTCGCTTTAGGGTTAACCGTGCTGTTACTGAGCTATGCAGGCATTCCACTCACCGCTGGATTTACCGCCAAGTTTAGTGTGGTATTAGAAGCTTTACGCCTTGGACCAAGTCTTCCTCACTTTGGGAGTTGTGCTGTGGGTGTTGCCGTAGTCGCCAGTTTAATTTCCTTCTTCTTTTATTTCCGTTTGGTGAAGTCCATTTGGATGGATGCGGTAAGTGAAAATCAAAGCGTTGCCGGACATCAATTGCGCTGGAATTATATCTTGGTTTTAACGGTATCGGTTGCGCTTGTACTTTCCTTAGGTTGGCTTATTCGCATACCTGGGCTTTAAGCTTAAACTCTACCAAATTCGTCACTCAGTGCGTGACTAATCTTATTTTTTGTTGGCTACCGGTAATTTTTTAAAATTTATAGTCAAATGAAATAATTGCAACGAATTTGCCAATCTGACAGCGCTGCAAGTTAAAACAAAATCCGTCCCAAATTAAATCCCTTCCTGTTGCAAAACAAACTATATCCCATAGTATATAAAGCCTGTAATGATGCTTTAAGCCTTTAGTTTCGGGCCTTATAGACATAAGGTAGTCATCGGGCATTGCTTTTGCTTTTTCAAGTGAAAAACAAGCTTCAGGAGTTCCTATGCAAAGTGCAGATACAGAAGACAAAGTATTAGAAAAATACGGGCAAGAATTAGTGCAACAAGCACGTGATGGGAAACTCGATCCTGTTATCGGCCGTGAAGAAGAAATCCGCCGCGTGATTCGTATTCTCTCACGCAAAACCAAAAACAATCCTGTACTGGTTGGCGAACCCGGCGTCGGTAAAACCGCCATTGTCGAAGGCCTCGCTCATCGCATTGTGCGCGGCGATGTACCCGAATCTTTAAAAGGAAAAAAAATCTATAGCCTCGACATGGGTGCTTTAATCGCTGGTGCAAAATATAGAGGTGAATTTGAAGAACGCCTCAAAGCCGTGCTCAAAGAATTAGAAAATGATCACGGTAACACTTTGCTCTTCATCGATGAATTGCATACCATAGTCGGTGCAGGCAAAACCGAAGGTTCTATGGATGTGGGTAATTTACTCAAACCCAAATTAGCGCGCGGCGATTTGCATTGCATAGGCGCAACAACTCTAAATGAATACAAACAGCATATTGAAAAAGATGCAGCTTTGGAAAGACGCTTTCAGCAAGTGATGGTTTCAGAACCGAGCGTGGAAGACAGCATATCCATTTTGCGCGGTATCAAAGAACGCTTTGATCATCATCATGGCGTGCGCATTCAAGACAATGCCATTGTGGCCGCGGTTAAACTTTCGCAGCGTTATATAGCGGATAGATTTTTACCCGATAAGGCCATTGACTTAATGGACGAAGCGGCTGCTAAAGTGAAAACGCAATTGGATACCATGCCCGAAGAATTAGATTCTTTAAGCCGTAAACTATTGCAATTCAAAATCGAAGAGAAAGCTTTGAAATTGGAAAAGGACGATGCTAGCAAAAAACGTTTGGTGAATTTACGTGAAGAAATCGAATCGTTAACGCATCAAACTGAAGCCATTCAAAAGCAATGGGATGAAAGAGTCAAGCATATTCAAAAAGTGCGGAAGCAACAAGCAGAGCTTGATCAAATCAAAAAGAAAATCGAAAAAGCCGAAGCCGAATACGATTTAAATCGCGCAGCTGAATTGAAATATAAAACCTTGCCCGAAGCTGAAAAAAAACTGGAAGCTTTACAAACCCATGCCAGCAAGGATTCTGCAAATGCTAAGGGAAATGATTTGGTGTTTCACGAAGAAGTAACCGAAGACGAAATCGCCGAAGTAGTGGCGCGTTGGACAGGCATTCCGGTGACACGCTTGAAAGAAGAAGAGAAAGATAAATTGCTGAATCTCCCCGAGCATTTAGCTAAACGCGTAGTAGGCCAAAAGAATGCCATTCATGCTTTGGCCGATGCTATCTTGCGCAATCGCTCTGGACTAGGCCGCGAAGGGCGTCCCATTGGATCCTTTTTATTCCTTGGTCCTACCGGCGTTGGCAAAACCGAATTAACCAAAGCCATTGCGGAATTTTTATTCGACAATGAAGAATATGTCGTACGTCTCGACATGAGCGAGTTCATGGAAAAACATTCCGTGTCCAAACTCATAGGCGCACCTCCAGGATATATAGGCTATGAAGAAGGCGGACAACTCACCGAAGCAGTGCGTCGACAACCTTATTCCGTAGTGCTATTCGACGAAGTGGAAAAAGCGCATCCTGATGTATTCAATGTGCTATTACAAGTTTTGGATGATGGTCGTTTATCCGATTCGCAAGGTCGCACGGTTAATTTTAAAAACACCATCATAGTCATGACCTCCAATATTGGTGCGCATAAATTCCAATTACAGGAATCAGAAGGTCACAAATCTGTTACCCTGCAAGATTTAATGCCGGAGATTAAAGAATTTTTCCGTCCGGAATTTATCAATCGCATTGACGAGATTCTGGTTTTCCAAGCCTTAAACTTACAAGAGCTAACCGGCATCGCCGCTTTACGCTTCCGCGATTTAGCCAAGCGCTTGAAAGAGCGCGGTATTACTTCGGAAATCACTTCCGCAGCCACGGCGGCCATTGGCAAGCTTTCCTATGATCCGCAATATGGAGCGCGCCCTATTAATCGCTTCATTCAAACGCGTTTGGAAAATCCTTTAAGCCGTTTGATTATCGGCGGCAAGCTACGCTCTGGCGCGCATTTAAAAGTGGATTTTCATAATGAGGATTTCACTTTTAATTTTGCCAATGCGGAAGTGGAAGATGCTGCGACGGTGAAATCAAATTCGAATGAAAATGATGTTGAAGATGCTGTGTTTAGTGAAGTTGAATAAATATTAATAGGAGGGGAAAGCCTTCCCCTCGCTACGGCTTCCGAATTTTAAATAGGACATTGAGCTTGTCGAAATAGCCTATTTAAAATCGGTGATCCTCCGCTACCCCTTCTTGGTTTCGCTCAGCTCTCAATATTTTTTGCGACGAGCAAGCAATAAGTGTGGGGGTTTGGGGGAAAATCTAGCTTGTTCGCCGCAAAAAATATTGAGAACTGAGCTTTGTCGAAACGTCTGCCTGTAAAATTTTAGGTTTCTCCAATTTTTCCTATTAGTCATGATTTATGTGACATTATTACTCGTTTATTAATCATTTGTAAGCAAAATGTATGAAGATGGGTTTGGAATTTGTTGCTAGTGTTTGATTGGCGGGAGTTGAGAGAACGAATGGAAAGTATACAGTGATCTGCATTTTTTGTGACCTCGAAAAACCATCAAGCGATGAACATGTTATTCCTGAAAGCATAGGTGGATGTATTCACGTATATAAAGTTTGTAAAGAATGCAATGATCTCTTTGGACAAACAGTAGATGTAGTTGTAACTCGTCATCGCCATATATATGACGCCTATATTCCGATTCGAGGAAATAAAGGAGTCCCTGATCTGCGCCCTTGTTCACGGACATTTAGTTAAACAACACAAGCCCTCTTCTCAAACTCGGCTGGGCTAACATGGCCGATAGTTGAATGTTGTCGCTG
>JAYTSD010000017.1:0-255344 GCA_043745805.1 Fibrobacteria bacterium | reverse complement strand
TTAATCATGGGCGAAGAAACAGACAAAATGAAAAAGAAATATCATAATAGAGAAATAATAGTTCATCGTTTAAGCCAACCAGGCTCCCCGTCAATTAATCGCGTAATCGCGAAAAAACGGTTCGGCAGTAAATCAAACAAATGATCCCAAATATCGCATAACCGCTGATTCCTAAGCATAAAACCTTAATACCTAATGCGCGGTTTATTCCGTTTAAATTAAAATTCGACCAAAGCATAATAAATCCTAAACTTATATTACACAAAAGTGACGATAGAAAAAGGCTAATAGCCTTGGAAACTATATATTCATGGGGTCGCAAAGGTGTAATGTCCAATAAAGCGAAACTCTCATTCCGAATTTCATCATGTATCTGCAATAATAAAAATGGTAATGTGGTAAATAAGGAAAAAGTTAATGCTATGACAGGAAGCAGGTTAAGAAAATTAACCGGAATAAAATACTTAATCAATAAAACAATAAATAAGGTTATAGTAATATTTATCCACGGGTAACCACTGCGTAGCTGTACGCGAAAATCTCGTATTACACTTCCTGCTAAGCGTTTCATTTATTTTCGCCCGTACCGGCAATGTGACCTTGCTCCAGAATAATCCAGCGATCGCATAGGTCTTGAAAATTAACTGAATTTAAAGTGGAGATAACCACACTGTTTCCCATAATTTTTTGCTGTCGCAAAATATTTTGTATTAACCCAATATCGATTTCATGTTGACCCATAAAGGGTTCCTCTAAAAATGCACAGGTAGGATTTGGGAGTAAAACTCTAACAATATCAACAAGCTTTTGTAAATTGGGGGAGAGTTCTTGTATTCTTTTTTTTATGGATTTATTTAAATTCAATTTTTCTAATAAAAGAGGAATGTTTTTTAGGGCAATGTCTTTATTTTGATACAACCCAGCAAAGGTTTGGAGATTTTCTAGCACAGTTAGCTTCGGAAATAAACCTGGCTTAGCAAAGGAAACGGCCACGCTTTCATAAAAATCTCGACTCCAATTCAAATAATCTTTATCACGATAAAAAACAGTTCCGGAATAGTTACGGATATTTCCCGCCAAGATACGTAACAAAGTTGACTTCCCAGAGCCTTGGCGTCCAGTGATTCCAAGTATTTCACCTTTGATTAGTTGAAAATTTATGCTTTGCAAAGCTGGTGTTTGGGCTTGGGAATAGGTATAGGAGAGGCTTTGGACACGAATCATATAAACTGTTTTTCGCTTCTTGAAGTTGCCAAACAGCATGCAGAATATAACCGAGTCATTCTAGTCATTTTGTTTACTTGGTTTTGTCAAGCTTGTCAATTATGGGTTGATTGTTGTTTAAATCGCTCCCCATTTTCTTTCCTTTTAAATCAAAAATATTGGGTCCTATTTGCAGCGGTTTCGTAAAATTTATCCGATGCCCATCATAAAAACTTTTGGGTAAATCGCATAACACCTTTGCGGTCCGGGCTGTCTTTTTAATCGCCAAAGGTTTGCCATCAGTCCATAAATCCGGTCTATCTTTTCCATCCCATGATCCATGATGCCCTTTGCCGCTTTTATCCAAAACATCAGTAGGGGTAGGATTAATGTTGAAATACCAGATTTTGGCGGATCCACTGGTGCTGGATTTGGGTGTGGCAATTTCGGCTTTGACATCCGCAAGTGAAAGTAACCCGGAATAAAACTGCATGCCGCGAATCATGCCATTGAATTCCTCCCAACCGCCATAACCGCCCCAAGATGCGCCATTCAAGTCAGGACTTTGGCCAACGACAATGGCCGGCACTGGAGGATTAATCGAAGCCCAATGCGCATCTACTTCAGAAGTTTTGATCACCTTGGTGGTATCGGGCCAATCAAAATAAAATTCTTGATGCGTTATGGAAGCCGACTCGCGCCAAGCGCGGAATACTTGCGTATGCCAGCGGCCCCACTGTACTTCTTGGCCAGTAGTATAATCACTACTATACACGGAAGTTTCCCATTGGCCTGGACCCGTAGGCGCTGGGACTGGATAAGGATGCGCACCATAATAAGTATTTGCATTACCATTATCCCAAATAAATGTGCCATCATTGCCCCAAAAAAAAGTAGTGTAATATTTGGAACCATCGGCCGCAGCACCGACTATTTTTTTGCGCGGATAAACTTTGAATATATACGTGGCATCGTAAATAGGGAAGGGATTATGCCAATAAAGCATGCGCCGCAAGTTACCTGTGCCGGGCCATTCAAGTGCCGTATCCGAATAAGCGAATAGTGCGCTTAGGAGTAGGAATAAAAGTATTTTCATTTTTATCATTTTTTCTCTTTAAAAATAATGTCGATGGAAAGAGCGGCGGATATCAAAATACCTATTTGCGTTTTGTCCTTTGCCCCTTCCTCATTCAGTGAAATGACATAATTATCTGCTGAGGTAAAAAGTTCTTTACCGATACCCGCCCATTTCTTCGTAACCTTTCCAAGCTCTAAGCCTTCCTTGTTTTTCAAAATAAAATTCCAGCCCTTCCAATCACCTTTGAGAGTGGCTATTTCTCTTTCATCTTTGTCATACACATAAAACGCACCGCCAATGGAAAATAATTTGCTTTTAAAAATGGCGATTAATTCATTTTCTTTTTTTAATAAAACCTTAGGAATAAATAACCCAGATTTTTCTAATACTAGCACTTCTTGCTCTTGAAAAAAGATACCCACCTTGGTGGGAAGCATGCGTTTGTTAATAACTAAGCGTAATAACTTTATAAAAACACTGATAGTCTCTTTTGCATAGCCAATTTTTTGCCCATTTTCGGGATCAATAATATCAAAGGTATCATGTAATTTTAAAAAACTAACTTGCTCTTTGATGAGGTATGTCGATTTAGTAAACACCGGGAGTCCTTTTTTGAATAAATAAGGTAATTAAATTCATTAATATCAAAGTAATCTTAAACAATAGCCTTACCCTTTTTTTGATTTTTGTTTCAATGCATAAAAGCTTATAACATGGTTTTATTTAATTTTTCCGTTGCGGCCTTGAGAAAAAATAATCCATGGGGTAAGGTAGATACTGGGATATAAGTCTTTCCATTTAAAGTAAGAGAAATACTAGTTTTTCCGGAAACGTCAAAAATTTTCGCTTGCGCTTTATAACCAGATCGATTTTGTAGGACCAAGAAATCTCCAGCAAGATTTGCTTGCATCCAAGCCTGTGAAGAAACTGTGTGCTGCGAATGAATTCCTACGGAAGGTTTGGTATTGCTAATTGCCGTTAAAGTCATAGTCATAGATGCCGAAGACGCTGCAGTGGAACCATTGGCATAGGCTTCAGTAACGGAAAAAGATGTTCCAACCACGGGGAGAAAAACAGCAGAAGTTGAATTGGGGATGCTGACAATGATTTGTGTATAACGATTCCCATCGCCGATGATAGTTTGCAATGCGGCTGAGTTGCGGATTAAGGTTCCCAGTTTGGAAGAAATATGATATCCAAAATAGGAGCCAGAATTATTATCGGTTACCGCAGCGGAAAAGAGCGAGGGCGTAATTAGGGAATCGAAAAAGTAATCAGCGCGATACCCCGTGCCCTCATTAAGGGAGTCCGGTTTATTGGTTTTTGCGCCTTGATATTTAGTGAAACCCATTTGGGCTGTGTCCACTGCGAAAATATAGGTAACAGTATTTCCCACGCGTATATTATGTGTCGCCGCATAACCACCCATATCCTGAGGTAAAAAACTGATTGTACCTGTGAAGGTATAATAGATTGGCTCTGAAAATGCAGAGATTACGGAAAGGACGGCGATAATAATGAGAGGGAAAAAGGATTTTTTCATATTAACCCCTGGAAATGGTTTGTTTAACAAAACTAGCAAGATTTCTGGAGATTTCGGTGAGCGCGATCACATGTTTTTATAGGGTTAAATTATCTACACTTATTTCACGAGTTTTGGAGGTTTGAATATGGCAAAAAGTAAAATGAATCCTCAGGTCGATTGGTATTTCACTAAGGCCAAAAGTGGCAAAAAGAGTTTGTAAAAATGCGCGAGATCGCTCTCGAATGTTCACTGAATGAAGAATTGAAATGGGGTAATCCTTGTTACACCTTTCAGAAAAATAATATCGTGTTAATTCATGGCTTTAAAGAGTACTGCGCATTTTTATTTTTCAAAGGGGCTTTGTTAAAGGATCCCAAAAATATTCTCATTCAGCAAACCGAAAATGTGCAGGCAGCGCGCCAAATTCGTTTCACTGCAGTAAGGGATATAGTCAAGTTGAAAGCTGTCATGAAAGCCTATATTCAGCAAGCCATTGAAGTGGAAAAATCCGGTGCGAAAGTGCAATTAAAAAAACCGACCGAATTCAAATTGGCGGAAGAATTTCGCAGCAAATTAAATACAATCCCTGGATTAAAAATCGCCTTTGAAGCTTTAACGCCAGGACGCCAAAGAGCCTATCTGCTTTATTTTTCCGCGGCCAAACAATCCAAAACGCGTGAGTCCAGAGTTGAAAAATATGTGGATGCAATTCTTGATGGGGTGGGTTTAGGTGATTAATAAAAAGAAATCCACAAAGAAAGCTGCAAAGCCGACTCTACTTTCTGGGGGTAACCCTCAAGTCGCAAAGGCCGATGGCGATGCGCCTGTGCAGGCTTATATCGCAGCCATTCCAGGTTGGAAGCAAGATATCGGACGCCGCCTCGACACGATCATCACACGTAATGTACCGAAAGTATATAAGGCGGTGAGATGGAATTCGCCCTTCTATGGCATAAAGGGCCGAGGTTGGTTGGTGGCTTTCCATGTTTTCACTCGCTATGTTAAGGTGAGCTTTTTCATGGGTACAGAATTGCAACCGATTCCAGCCGGAGGCACAGGCAAGGATGCGCGCTGGATTGATATACATGAAGATGATTTCAATGAGGCGCAAATGGCGAAATGGGTGAAGCAGGCTGCGGTGCTACCAGGGTGGGGTAACCTTTAGGGGTTGTTATAGCTACCTAATAAATACGGCGCTAAAACTGATTTTATAGTGCTCTTACCGGAGCCATTAGGTCCAGCAATCATACACAAGTGTGGAATTTCTAAGGTCACTGAATTTGAGCTATAGTTCCGACAGGTACTTTCAATGGGGAATCGATTTTCTTAATAAATCGCCTTTGTCCATTTGGTAAAATTTCAATAATGCCAGTATGTACATGCGTTCCATTCAAATAATAATAGACTGTAAATGTAGCTCGGTCGATAGAGAGTTGGATTACGGCTCATATCTACATCAAATTTTGCCCCATAAAATATTAATTGCGTCAATTCTTTGGTTTATTCGAGGAGGGGAAAGTATTCCCCTGGCCTCGGCTTCCTCTAGCTTCGACAGGCTTGCGTCCGGCGATCCTCGTCCACCTCTTCAACTATCAGAATCAGGATTTACTGGATTTAAAAGTGAATATAAATATGGGTATTTATATGGTTTAAAATATGGTAAATTATATGTATAAAATTTGAGAGCGTAAAAAATGAAATCAAGCAAGAAAAATAAAAAGCCACCTAATGCCATTGCGAAAGCTATTAAAGTCTCAGAGTCGATTGAGGATTTTCTTCCTAGCCCAGATAAGCTGGTTTTTAAAGATGATGCAGTTAAGGTTACCCTTTCTTTAGGGAAGGAGAGTGTGATGTTCTTTAAAAAAATGGCTAAGGAAAATGATGTGCCTTATCAAAGTATGATTAAGCGGGTGGTGGATGTTTATGCTAGGCATTATATGTAAGTGTAAGTTTTTTTTCACGGACCTTTAGCTCCTGCATGTGGTTCGTGTAGTAAGACAATAGTAATATGATTGCTATTAAGATGTAATGATGGGCGTTTATTTAGAAATTTTTGATTGGATAACCAAAATATCTTATTTTGCATTTTTATGGAGGTAATCGCATTTCTTGTTTAATTCAACTTTATATGAATTTCCACAAATCATAGCGCTCACTTTTAACACTCTTTAGCAAAACTCCCCATTTCGGGGGATATCCATCAAAAGATGGCAAGAATTAAAATAATTTTTGACTATTAATATCAATAATAGACAAATAGAGACAAATAATTTTCCAATTTAACGCACTTTTTATTTCTTACCTAAGCGATAAACATTTCCTTTGTAGAAAGGCCACATTTATATAGGCAACAAACCTTTTTATTTGGTACACGGATTGCGTTACAAATCCCAAAACAGCCAGGAGAATTTATGTCCCCAAGTCTTCCATCGCCCTTTAAAAGCATTTTCTTATCCATACTACGCGTTTCATTTTTCGCCGGAATATTTTTCGCCATATTACGGGTCAGCGTTAATGCCGAACCATTAAAAATTGCCTATAGCGATTGGCCGGGCTGGGTAGCTTGGGATATTGCTGTGCAAAAGGGTTGGTTTAAAGAAGCTGGCGTGGATGTGGATTTGGTATGGTTTGAATATGTGCCTTCCATGGATGCTTTCTCCGCGGGCAAGGTTGACGCTGTGTGTATGACTAATGGTGACGCGCTTGTTACGGGTGCTGCAGGAAAAGGCGCTAAGGGAATTTTGCTTAATGATTTTAGTGACGGCAATGATATGATAGTTGCAAAGCTAGGTATTAAATCGATGAAGGATTTGAAAGGGAAGAAGATTGGCGTAGAAGTAGGCTTTGTCGATCATTTACTTTTACTCAAAGGCTTGGAAGCGAATGGGTTGCAAGAAAAAGATGTGATTTTGGTGAATACGCCTACTAACCAAACTTCACAAGCCTTGGCTTCCGGTTCGGTGGCTGCGATTGCCGCTTGGCAACCGAATTCCGGACAAGCTTTAAAAGAAGTACCCGGATCCAAATCGATTTATTCCAGTGCCGATGCTCCGGGTTTGATTTATGATTTGTTGTATGTAAGCCCTGAAAGTTTAGCTAAGCGCAAAGCGGATTGGCAAAAAGTGGTGAAGGTTTGGTTTAAAGTAGTGGCCTTTATTAAAGACGAAAAAAATAAAGACGAATATCTTAAAATTTTAAGTGCGCGTGTGGGTTTGAAACCCGCTGACTACGCTCCGTTGTTGAAGGGCACGCATTTGCTCGACTTGAAAGAGAATAAAGCACATTTTAAGGATGAAAAAGATTTGTCCTCGGTTTATGGTTCCTCCAAAATTGTGGATGACTTTAATGTGAAGAATGCGGTATATAAAAAGGCACAAGATATTCCTGCTTATTTTGATACTAGCTTTATCAAAGCTTTAAAATAAAATCCAATATTTGCGGAGATGAATTTATCCCGAGATTCTTCCACAGCCTTGCCCACAATAAATTCAGAGAAAAATATACCCATGTCTTTGCCTGCCTTATCTAACTCCAATTCTTGGGGAACGGAAATTCAAGATAAGCAGGACCCAAGCGTTAATCGAGTTTCTTCCTTACCGTGGTTGCGCGTACGCCATACTTTAAGCCGTCGCAGTAAAATTTTCTTATACATAGCTGCTTTTATATTACCACTTTTACTTTGGTCTGCTGTGAGTTATCTGCCCTTTCTATGGCATCCGCAAGTGAAAATTATTAATCCAGGAAGCGTGGATTATTTTGTGTCCAATATGCAAATCGATCGTAGCATTTTTTTGGAAGAAAATAAAAAAGCCGCGGAGGCATATTTACCACAAGCAACCGGCATAAGACAAAATCCAGTTTATTTGCCTGCGCCGCATCGCGTGGCCACTGCTTTGGTGACCGCTTTTTTAACCCCTCCATTACGTGCCGGTGAGCCATGGTTACATGAGAGTTTGGCGCATAGTATTCGGATTATCTTTTGGGGTTTTATTTTGTCGGCTTTTATTGGTATTCCTTTAGGTTTATTATGCGGAACCTTTGCTTTGTTTTCGGGTTTGCTAGAACCCTTTGTGGATTTTATTCGCTATATGCCGGCGCCGGTTTTTGGAGCTTTATCTGTAGCAATACTTGGTATCAACGATGCGCCTAAGATCGCCATTATTTTTGTGGGTACTTTTTTTCAAATGCTTTTGGTACTCGCGAATACCACGCGGGCTTTGCCTTTGCCTTGGTTGGAGGCCGCGCAAACTTTAGGTGCTACGCGTAAACAATTGCTATTTCATGTGGTAGTACCAGGTGTGTTACCCATGATGTATCGCGATATGCGTATTTTATTGGGTTGGGCTTGGACTTATTTAATTGTGGCGGAATTGATAGGAGCGAGTTCGGGCATTAGCTTCTTTATTTATCAGCAGGCTAAATATCGCAATTATGATAATGTTTATGCGGCTATTATTATCATTGGTCTCATTGGCTTAGGAACGGATATTATTCTGAAATATTTGGGGCAAATTATTTTTCCTTGGGAAAAAGGAAAGCGTTAAAATGTTGCAACATACACCAGAGTCACTACAAAATTTATCCCAAGAATCTTTGACGCTACCTTCGTATTTGGATCTTTCGCCTGCCTTAAAAGCAAGAATGCAAACTATTAGCGAGCGCGAAACATTATTGGAAATACAAAATGTGCATAAAAAATTTATCGGCAATGAAAATTTACCACCGGTTTTAGGGGATATTTCTTTCACGGTTAAACGTCGCGAATTTGTTTGTATTATCGGCGCCTCGGGTTGCGGTAAATCTACTTTATTGCGCATAATCGGAGGCTTAGAATCATCGAATGGTGGCTCGGTGAAGATTTCTGGCAAGGAGGTAATAGGGCCAGGAGCCGATAGAGGCATGGTATTCCAGGAGTATACACTTTTTCCTTGGCTCACCGTAAAAAAGAATGTGATGTTTGGTCCAAGGATGGCTGGACGTGGTAAAGACATCGGCGAAAGCGAAGCCTTGCAATGGTTGGATATGGTGGGTTTATCGGCTAATGCCAATGTTTATCCGCATCAATTGTCCGGTGGTATGAAACAAAGAGTGGCTATCGCGCGCGCCTTAGCGAATTATCCTCCGGTATTATTGATGGATGAACCTTTTGGCGCTTTAGATGTGCAGACACGTTGCCAAATGCAAAAGCATTTATTGCAAATTTGGAAAAACGTGAATGTTACGGTATTGTTTGTGACGCATGATTTGGAAGAAGCAATTTTTTTAGCGGATAGAATTATTGTTTTGGGCGCGAGGCCCGGACGTATTTTGGAAATTATTTCCGTGCCAGTGGATAGGCCGCGTCATGCCGGGCAAATTCTTTCGCCTCATTTTTTAGCGACGAAAAAACGCTTAGAACAGCTTATTCACGGAGAAGAAACGGCTGAGGAAGCAGATCTGCCCATGATACGCCTCACCAAAGTAGGCGATGAAGCTTAAATTTAAGGGTCACTTCGACAGGCTCAGTGACCGAGAATGATAAGACAAGTGACCTTAGAGTTAGAAACAAAGAAATCGGACACTGAGCTTGTCGAAGTGACCGATTAAAAGGGAAATGATGGAAAAAATTTTAAGTGAAGAGATTTTGCCGGGCGGAGCTATGAGTTCTCGACAATTAATCAAGGGTCAGGCTTTGCGTTTAGTCGATATAAATGGTAATGCCAATATTTCCGCTTTGTTTTTATCTGCCTTAAATCCTATTGAACGTTATAATATGCCCGATACTTTAAAGGCGCAATTTACGGCCTTTTTAACCCGCGGCCATGTATTATTTTCGGATATGGGACGCGTCTTATGCTCCATTATCGAAGACAGTTGTGGTTGGCACGATACGCTTTGCGGTTGTACTACGGCAGAAGGCAGCGAAAAAAAATATGGAAAGTCCACTTATCAAGAACAACACAATGCTTATCATCACAATGGGCGTGATAATTTTTTGATAGAGCTAGGAAAGTATGGCTTGGGCAAAAGAGATGTTTCTGCCAATGTGAATTTTTTTAGCAAGGTAATGGTGGATGAAGCTGGAAATTTACAGTATCAACCAAGTTACTCCAAGGCGAATGCAGCCGTAACTTTAAGAGCGGAAATGCCAACCTTGATTGTGCTTTCCAATACGCCGCATCCTTTAAATCCGGCAACAAATTATGCGCCGAGCGCCGTTAAATTGCAATTACTTGAAGTGCCGCCGGCTTCCGCAGATGATTATTGTCGAAATTTTCGTCCGGAAAATGTTCGCGGTTTCATTAATACCGAAAAATATTTTCCTTAAATCCTATTAAAAAAATAAGACAAGAGAAAATCATGGCTACTTTAAATTATATCGAAAGCACTCTCCATCCGCAAAATGCTATTTATGACAGCATACTTCCTGCCGGCAAAGGTTGGATAAAGGAAATTAAAGCGGGACAATATTTTCGTATTCAGGATTTGGAAGGCAATCAAGCCGTGGATACTTTATTTTATGATGCCGCTGATCCTAGCGATCATTATGATGCCTCTGTGACCATACGCCAACAAGGCAATATTTTCTTATCGAGTGGAACGGCTTTATATTCCAGCGAAGAAAAAGTTTTGCTCACCATAGTCGCTGATACTTGTGGACGCCATGATACCATAGGCGGGGCATGTTCCGCGGAAAGTAATAGTGTGCGCTATGCTTTGGATAAAAAGTATATGCACAATTGCCGCGATAGTTTTCTATTGGAATTAGCAAATTCGGATAGAGGTTTAAGCAAACGCGATTTATCTAGCAACATCAATTTTTTTATGAATGTGCCGGTTACCCCCGAAGGAGAATTGACTTTTGCCGATGGCGTTTCGGCGCCAGGTAAATATGTGGAAATGCGCGCCGAGCGCGATGTGGTCGCATTGATTTCCAATTGTCCACAACTCAATAATCCTTGCAATGCTTATAATCCTACGCCGATTCGTTTATTGATTTGGAATAAAGGTTAAGTGAGTTGAAGTATGTTTAAAAAAGTTTTAATTGCTAATCGCGGTGAAATAGCTTGCCGTATTATCCGCACTTTAAAAAGCATGGGCATTGCTTCGGTGGCCGTATATTCCGAAGCGGATGCCAGTTCCTTGCATGTTACTACTGCGGATGAAGCATATCTTATAGGCCCTGCCGCAGTTTCAGCCAGTTATTTAAATGTGGCTAAAATTTTAGAAGTGGCTAAAACCTGTGGAGCGGAAGCTATTCATCCGGGTTATGGTTTTTTAAGTGAGAATGTGGAGTTTGCCGAAGCTTGCGAAAAGGCAGATATTATTTTTATTGGCCCTGCACCGAGTCATTTACGCGATTTCGGTTTAAAGCATACGGCGCGTCAATTAGCCAGCGAAAGTAAAGCCCCTTTATTGCCTGGTACGGCTTTGTTGGAAAATGCTAAAGTGGCTTTACAAGAGGCGCAACGTATAGGTTTCCCGGTGATGTTGAAAAGCACTGCGGGTGGTGGCGGTATTGGCATGCAAGTTTGCCAGCATGAAAATGAATTGGAAAATGCTTGGGTTACGGTGAGTCGTTTGAGTCAAAGCAATTTTAAACATGGCGGTTTATATCTCGAAAAATTTGTGGCCAATGCCCGACATGTGGAAGTGCAAATTTTTGGTGATGGGGAAGGGAACGTTATCTCCTTAGGCGAACGCGATTGTTCCGCGCAAAGACGCAATCAAAAAGTTATTGAAGAAACACCTGCTCCGGGTTTAAGTGCAGACGTTCGAAACAAACTAGCGGATGCCGCTGTAAGTTTGGTAAAATCGGTAAAATATAAAAGCGCCGGTACAGTAGAATTCGTGCTCGATGCGGATTCCAAGGCGTTTTATTTTTTGGAAGTGAATACCCGTTTGCAAGTAGAGCATGGGGTAACCGAAGAAGTAACCGGTTTTGATTTAGTGGAATGGATGATTCGTTTAGCAGCAGGCGACCTCGCACCGCTCGATTCTTTTGCCATTAAATTTAATGGACATGCCTTGCAAGCCCGTATTTATGCAGAAAATCCGCGTTTGGCTTTTCGTCCCAGCGCAGGTATTTTAACTGAAGTTATTTTTCCAAATGATGTCCGCGTAGATACTTGGGTGGAACGTGGCTTGGAAGTTACGCCACATTATGATCCCTTATTAGCCAAAATTATTGTACATGGAAAAGATCGTGACGAAGCTTTGGCGAAAATGCAATTGGCTTTGGAACAATTGCAATTGCATGGCATTGAAACCAATGTGGAGTTTTTACAAGCCGTAATCGCCGAACCTGCTTTTGTACAAGGCCTTACGCTCACCCGCACTTTAAGTCTTGTGCAATATGCATCTAAGACGGTGGATGTGATTCAACCGGGTGCGCAAACTTCGGTACAGGATTATCCGGGAAGAATAGGGTACTGGGATGTGGGTATACCGCCTTCAGGGCCTATGGATACATTAGCTTTTCGTTTAGGCAATCGCTTATTGGGCAATGCCGAAGACGCTGCTGGCTTGGAACTCACGGTTTCCGGTCCGAGTTTACGTTTTAATTATGCCACGCGCATTACCTTAACCGGTGCGTATATGCATGCCGAATTAGTAGTGGATGAAAAAAATACCGAAATTTCCTACTGGACTATCGTCAATGTTCCTGCTGGTGCCGTGCTGAAAATGAGTTCCATAAAAGGTGCAGGAATGCGTACTTATCTTTGTGTGCAATATGGTTTTGTGATTCCTAAATATATGGGTAGTCGCTCTACTTTTACCTTAGGCAAATTTGGCGGTCATGCGGGACGAATTTTACGTTCCGGTGATATTTTGCATATACAGGATAAAATAAGTTTATCCGAAGCCGTTACTCAAGAGTTACCTATAGCTACGTCTTCTTTACCTACTCATGGATTAGCTGCGGAACTTATTCCCGTTTATACTAAGGATTGGGAAATCGGCGTTTTGTATGGACCGCACGGGGCACCGGATTATTTTACTGAAAAAGATATTGAGCAATTTTTTGCAGCGGTCTGGGAAGTGCATTACAATTCTAATCGTACAGGTATTCGCCTCATTGGTCCCAAACCCGAATGGGCGCGCAAAGATGGGGGAGAAGCCGGTTTACATCCGTCCAACATTCATGACAATGCTTATGCCATCGGCGCAGTAGATTTTACGGGCGATATGCCTATACTACTCGGGCCGGATGGGCCTAGCTTGGGCGGCTTTGTTTGTCCAGCAACTATTGTGCAGGCCGAACTTTGGAAAATGGGGCAATTAAAACCCGGTGATAAAATTCGGTTTCATAAACTCACTTTGCAGCAAGCCCAAGCTTTGGAAAAAAGACAAGACAAACTTTGTAAAGGTTTGAAATTATCGCCGGAAAAAAAATCGCAAGAGATTCTTGCGGAGGATAATGCGCATAGTCCGGTATTGTATTACACGCCTGCCCATGATAAAAATTTTGAAGTACGCTATCGCCGCTGCGGAGACAGGCATTTACTTATTGAATATGGCGCACCCCTTTTAGATTTGAACTTGCGCTTTCGTGTACATGCTTTAACGGAATATTTGCGCGCAATGCATTTACCAGGCGTAATTGATTTAACACCAGGTATACGTTCATTGCAAGTGCATTGCGACGGCCGTATTTTGCCTTTGCAAAAGATTTTACAAATCACTATTGAAGCTGAAAAACATTTGCCTTCAATTGAAAATATGGAATTGTCTACTCGCATTGTACATATGCCTTTATCTTGGGATGATGAAGCGATACATGAAGTAATTCAAAAATATATTCAGTCGGTGCGTAGCGAAGCGCCTTGGTGTCCGAGCAATATTGAATTTATTCGCCGTATTAACGGTTTAGGCGATATTGAAGCCGTAAAGAAAATAGTTTTCGAAGCCGATTACTTAGTGATGGGTTTAGGCGATGTGTATTTAGGCGCACCGGTTGCAACGCCCTTAGATCCCCGTCACCGCTTGGTTACTACCAAATATAATCCAGCGCGTACCTGGACGGTGGAAAATGTGGTGGGTATAGGCGGCGCATATTTATGCATTTATGGCATGGAAGGTCCGGGCGGTTATCAGCTTTTTGGTAGAACGGCGCAAGTATGGAATACCTATCGGCAAACAGAAAATTTCCGAGATGGCAAACCTTGGTTGTTACGTTTTTTCGATCAAATTCGTTTTTATCCTGTGAGCCATGCCGAGCTTATGGATTTTCGTACGGCTTTTGCGCGTGGCCAAGCGAATTTACGCATAGAGGAAAATGTATTTAAGCTCAAAGATTATAATACTTTCTTGGAGAAAAATAAATCCGATATTGACGCTTTTAGGGACTCTCAACAAATCGCATTCCAAGAAGAACGAGAGCGTTGGGCTTTGGCTGATAGCCAAGCCGAAACTGTAACAGATATAATGCCTCATCAGGCACACCAAGAGGTTGATTCCAATGATATTATCGTAGAAGCTCCGCTTTCGGGAAATGTGTGGAAATGTATTACCCAAATGGGACTGATAGTTAAAGTAGATGAGCCTTTAATCATTTTAGAAAGTATGAAAATGGAATTTACCGTAACCGCTCCTGCAGCGGGAAAAGTGAAGGCCATTTTATGCCGTGAAGGCACTTTAGTCCATAGTGGGCAATTGCTAATACTGCTGGAAGCCATCGTATAAGTAATTACCTTTACCGTGCTTGGCTAAAGTATCCTTATGGGTTGGCCGAGTGAATTTTTACATCGGTTCATACCGATGTTATTTGGTAAAGGGATTTTAAACGCATGCAAAGTCTTTGGATAATCCTCGCTTTTGTTTTGGGATTAGCACTAGGTCTTTTTTTAATGTTGCGCTTTTTAAAAGCCAAAATCGAGCAAGCCACCCTCTTAGCTAAAAGCGAAGCCGAAACGCAAATGGCTACTTTGCGCGAGCGTTTAATTTCTCGAGAAGAGCGCTTAGGTGAAATACAAAATGAATTAAGTGTTAAAGATCAGAGCTTGCAAGGTATTCAAAGCGACTTACAACAGTTACAAACCTTACGCGCTAAAACGGAAGAGACATTATTACAAGAACGCAAAGCCTCGGATGAAAAACTATCCTTATTGCAAGATGCGCAACTTAAACTGGGTGATGCCTTTAAAGCTTTAAGCGGGGAAGCCCTAAAAAGTAATAATCAAAGTTTTTTAGAATTAGCGAAAAGTACTTTGGAAAAATTTCAAGAAAGCGCCAAAGGTGATTTAGAGAAACGCCAAATCGCCATTGATCAATTGGTAAAGCCGGTGCGCGAGTCTTTGGAAAAATTCGATGGTAAAATCCAAGATTTGGAAAAAGCGCGTGTAGGCGCTTATGAAGGTTTACAACAACAAGTGCGAGGACTCTTGGAAACCCAAGTGCAATTACGTACGGAAACTTCCAATTTAGTGAAGGCTTTGGGAACCCCGCAAGTGCGAGGGCGCTGGGGGGAAATTCAATTACGCCGCGTCGTGGAAATGGCGGGCATGCTCAATCATTGTGATTTTCAGGAGCAACAAAGTGTGACGGTTGACGGTGGCCGTTTGCGTCCCGATTTAATTGTGCGTTTACCCGGTGGTAAAAATATTGTTGTGGATGCTAAAGCCCCTTTGGCCGCTTATTTAGAGGCAATTGCAGCACCGGATGCCGAAACGCGTAAATTAAAATTTATGGATCATGCGCGCCAAGTGCGCGATCATGTAACCCAACTCAGTAAAAAATCCTATTGGGATCAGTTTCAACCTGCACCTGAATTTGTGGTGTTGTTTTTGCCTGGCGAAACATTTTTTGGGGCTGCTTTAGAACATGATCCGAGTTTGATTGAAACATCGGTGGATCAAAGTGTATTGTTAGCTACACCCACTACTTTAATTGCTCTGCTGAAAGCGGTAGCCTTTGGATGGCGGCAAGAAAGTTTAGCGGTGAATGCGCAGCAAATTAGTGAATTAGGAAAAGAAATGTACAAACGTATTGCGACCATGAGTCAAAGTTTTGCCGACGTGGGCGACCGTTTAGGTAAAGCCGTATCGAGTTATAATGATGCCGTGGGTTCTTTAGAAAGTCGAGTTTTAGTTACCGCGCGAAAATTTCAAGATTTGCAAATTGGAACCGATAAAGAAATCACTCCTGTTTTACCTATCGATAAAGCAGTCCGTAATATGCAAGCCGCCGAATTACAAACGAAAAATTTAACGGTGGAAACCGATAATCCTTTAATACCACTTTCATGAAAAAACTAGCCTCCTTTATTTTGCCTTTAGTGGCCTTGGCTTTATTCGCTTGGGCTTTTAACACTTTGCGCGCGCAACTTCACGATTATACTTGGGATGATATTTTGACAGATCTGGTCACTTTGCCGCATTGGCAAATTGCCTTGGCTTTTTTTGTCACCTTTTTAAGTTATGCGACACTTGCAGGTTACGATGCTTTAGCTTTAAATTATGCAAATCAATCCTTGCCCTTCATGCAAAGATTTTTTGTGGGATGTATTGGCTTTGCTTTTAGTAATAATTTAGGTGCGCCCATGGTTACTGGCGGACTTTTGCGCTTTCGACTTTATAAAGCCTGTGGTTTAAAGGGTGTGGATATAGCGAAAATAGTAGTGTATATTAGTTTGGCTTTTTGGATAGGCGTTTTTGCGGGAGGCGGTTTCTATCTTACTTTGCAACCGAATTTAGCGAGTAATTTAAAACATCATGTGGTAGCGACACGCTATTTAGGAATGCTCTTTTTATTAGCCTGTGCTGCCTTATTGTTCATTTGCTCACGTGAAGGTCGCCTGGTAAAGCTTTGGAAATGGACGTTCAAACTTCCAAGTCGCTCCTTAGCTTGGAAACAGCTTGCACTCGGTTTAATCGATTGGACTTTAGCGGGTTCGGTACTTTATTGCTTACTCCCTAGGCCGCATGTTGTGCCTTTCACTTTTTTTATTGGTGGATTTATTTTAACGCAAGTAGCAAGTTTTCTTAGTCATGTACCTGGCGGTATTGGGATCTTAGAAACGAGCGTTTTGGCTATACTCAAACCCTATTTTCCGGCTTCACAGTTGATCGGCGTATTATTGGCATATCGTGCTATCTATTATTTTATACCCTTAATTGGCGCATCCATTGGCTTGTCGATATATGAACTGCTGCGCTTGCAGAAAAAATGGAAGCAACATAAAAGTATTTAAGCGAGGTATTTGCTTAAAAGATGGCCAATGCGTAAAAGACGTTTGGATTCTTCCGAGGAAAATTCATAAGGAATGGGTTTGGCAATCCCTAATGTGCCATGCAAAGTATTTGCTAATAATAAAGGAACAGAAATGGAGCCTTCCATTTTGGTTTCTTTGGCAGCAGGTTTAGCGACACCGCTCGCATCGGTTTGCAAATTACAGACTTGTACCGGTTCTTTTCTTTCCGCAGCAATTCCAGCCATGCCTTTTCCAATGGGAATCATTTTCACTTTATCCAAAATCATCTGCGGAATTCCACGTTGGGCACGGAGCTTTAATTGACCGGTGGAAAGATCAATGCTGTGAATTGTACCCACGGGACAATCAAAGTCTTTAAGAATAAGATCAAGTATGGCCTCTAAGGCGGGATCGGACACGCCTCTTTTATCAAGTACACCTTGAATATCAGTAAATAGTGAATCGGTAGTTAAGGTATCAGACATGTTACTGTTCTCCTAGAAAACATCATCTTTGAAAAAGTAGCTCATTTTGGGGTTTCTGTAATTAACTTGTAAGAAGAATGTAATAAATGAAGGCATTATTTTTGCTATGAAATATATTAGGACAAAAGGGTGTTTTTGTATCACTTATATAAGTATCCAGGAAATGGGTGCTTAAGTGTTTGCTTGGATATTGAGGAGAAATTATGGCGAATGAAAAATTAAAAAAATGGGTTGAAGAAATAACCAACCTCTGTAAGCCGAGCAAGGTGCATTACTGCGACGGTAGCCAAGAGGAGTTTGATGCTTTAGCCGAGCAGTTAATTCTGCAGGGTACCTTTAAAAAACTCAATCCTATAAAGCGTCCTGGCAGCTATTATGCGTGTTCCACTCCCGATGATGTGGCACGCGTCGAAGAGAGAACCTTTATTTGTAGCAAAAGAAAAGACGATGCCGGGCCTACAAATAATTGGAAGGATCCAAAGGAAATGAAAAGCATTTTGCAGGGCCTTTTTGCGGGTTGTATGCAAGGTCGGACGCTATATGTCATTCCATTTTGCATGGGACCTTTAGGTTCCGATATGGGTCGCATTGGCGTGCAAATTACCGATTCGGCATATGTGGTTTGCAATATGAAATTGATGACACGCATGGGATCGGCTGTGCTCGATATTTTAGCTGATGGTGATTTCGTACCTTGCTTACATTCAGTGGGTATGCCTTTGTTACCGGGTAACGTAGATGTTCCATGGCCTTGCCAATCCCAAAATAAATACATTGTACATTTTCCCGAAGAACATTCCATTTGGTCATTTGGAAGTGGGTATGGGGGAAACGCTTTATTAGGCAAAAAATGTTTTGCATTGCGTATAGCCTCAAGCTTGGGTCGTGATGAAGGTTGGCTTGCAGAGCATATGTTGATTTTAGGTGTGGAGTCTCCGCAGGGAGAAAAAACTTATGTAGCAGCTGCTTTTCCGAGTCAGTGTGGTAAAACAAATTTTGCCATGCTCATTCCGCCACCGCGTTTTACTGATTGGAAAATTTGGACAGTCGGGGATGATATTGCATGGCTTAAGCCGGGTGCCGATGGACGATTATATGCAATAAATCCGGAAGCAGGTTTATTTGGTGTGGCGCCAGGTACAAATGAAATTACCAATCCTAATGCTATGGCGGCAATGTCAAAGAATACCATATTTACTAATGTGGCATTAACGGAAGACCAAGATGTATGGTGGGAAGGTTTAACCGAAACTCCTCCTGCAAAATTAACCGATTGGCAAGGACAAGCTTGGACACCCGATTGCGGAAGACTTGCAGCGCATTCAAATGCGCGCTTTACGGCGCCAATTTCTCAATGTCCTACTTTAGATGCGGCCTGGAATGATCCAAAAGGTGTACCCATAAGCGCCATTATTTTTGGTGGTCGTCGACCTTCCAATGTGCCATTGGTCTTTCAAGCTTTCAATTGGATACATGGCGTATTTTTAGGCGCGACCATGGGATCGGAAACGACTTCCGCTGCGGCAGGAAAAGTAGGTATAGTACGTCGTGACCCTATGGCTATGCTGCCTTTTTGTGGTTATAATATGGGCGACTATTTTGCACATTGGATTAAAATGCGTAAGCTGATTGCTTCGCCACCGTTGTTTTTTCATGTGAATTGGTTTCGTAAGGATGAACAAGGTAAATGGTTATGGCCTGGGTTTGGCGAAAATATGCGCGTTTTAAAATGGATAGTAGATAGATGCCAAGGCAAAGTAGCCGCGCAGGAATCCCCTTTAGGATGGATGCCCAAAGTGGAAGACTTTGATCGCGAAGGATTAAAGGATTTTGGGCTTGCTGAGTTTCAAGCTATACAGGCTATTGATATAGAGGCCTGGAAGCGAGAAGTGATTTCTCAAGATGAATTATTTGTGAAACTTTATGATCATCTTCCTAAAGAAATGATATTTCAGAAAGAGTTACTGGTGGCGCGATTATAGCGGTTAAGTAATTAGTTGATTACGCGAGGCATTTCACCCGTAGCATTTTCTTCAATGAATAGGCCGTCAGCTAGTGCTCTGGTTAATATCGCTGCCTTTACCAGTTCGGAAGATAAAAAATCATGTTGAGAAGAATGGCGATATTGAAGCATTAATTTTTCGGCATCGCAGGCTGCTTCTAAAGCGGAAGTAAGTTTTTCCGCTTCCACTTCTCCAATTTCTTCCGAAGTAGAATGACTTAATTGTACGGCCCCAGCAGCTAATTCACGACAGGCTTCTAAAGCAAGTTCATTGCGATAAAGCGATTGTTCAAGATTCACTAGGTTTCGGGAAATACGACGAAGTAGTTGTGAGTTGTATTTACGTCTTTCTTCAGTGGCCTCGGCAAATTTTTTCTCGAATTGAATAAAACGCCGAGCGACATAGGATATGGTTTCAATTGGCTCAGCCATCGATTAAATCCTCGGTAACAAAAAAAATGCCATGAAGAGTTTTAATTGGATTTAGTTTCGGGACTAAGCACATAAGGGATGCATGCCGATTCAGTGGGTGGTTCAGTTGCAGGTTCATTGATAACCGGAGCCTTGGATTCAGGCGTTTTCCTTTTTTTACTTGAGGCTGCATTTTCTTTAGTTTTCGTTAAAACCTTTGGCGTTTCCAACCAATAAAAACAAATTTGATCTTTAGTATAAATCACTTTATCGGCTAAAGGTGTTAAAATTTTATTATAAGTACTTTCGGTTAAATAAATACTGTAATCCTTATTTTCAATCTCATCATGTACCGCTAAATTGATAAAACCTGGCGTACAATTTACGCATTGCACGTTTTTGATCGTTCCTAAAACCGAATCGGATGCAAACAAAACTCCAATGGTCGCTATAAGCAGCAAAAAAAACTTCATAATTTCCTGTTCCCCAAAAGTAATTTTATGTTCGCAATATAGTTTATAAATGGCAGCAAGCGTATATAATACAAGGCTTCCAAGGCTTTTTGCTTTTTATTTAACATGCTGTGTATGCGTGGGATTATTGCCTAGGATATGAATATTCCGCCAAAAATGTATGGCTTCCTGTAAACCTTCATGCCGTAAAATTTTTAATAAACCTTGCAAATCATGATCGAAAGCCAATAGCTGATCATAAAGTTCCCTTTGTAATAGTGCCTTGGGAAGGCCGGCTGACGTATCGGCAATGGCTTGGGTCAAGCGATCAATATTTTGTAAAAATTTGGCATTTTGATCGGTAAATTGATTGATTTTATCTATGGCTGCTTGGCCAACTTGTAATAATGAATCGCTATGCTGCCGCCAATGTTTGGTCATTTTTTGTGCGCTAGCCATTTCTTGTTGCAGGCTTTGGCTTTGTTGCTCAGTTGCTTTTTCAAAGGCCGTAAAATCTTGACTAAGCTGAGCATAGGCATGTGCGAGCGGATAAAGTTTATTAGTAAATAATGCTTGTAAGGATTGCGAGGACGAATCGGAGGACGATCCTTGATGCAAAAATTGAACTTTTGATTGAACTTGCATAACGAAGCTCAATAACTCGCCCATTCTATGAATGCTTTCGCTTACGCCATCTAAAAAATAACCTTCTTGAATTTCCTGGGGATTAAGAGCGACCTCTTCATCACTGGGAATTAGTAAAATCATTCGCGATCCAAATAAGCTGTAATTGTAATTGATAAAATGCGAATGTCTAGAAATAGCTTTGCGTTTAAATATTTCCAAAGTCACCAAAGCGGCTTCATTGCGACGTTCGATGTCGATCACCTTGCCCACGGTAACGCCTTGGATTTTTACGGGATCGTCTTCCATTAATGTGCCGACATTAGGAAATGCAACTTGTATTTTATAAGGTCCCAATACTCGATCTTGATTTATAGTCCATAATAACCACAAAACCAACATCATGATAATGAATGTGGTGGAGTATCCAATTCCTCTTGCTATTCTTTGCATATTTTAATTTTAACAATACTATGACAATTTATCCTATAATTCGATTAGTTTATGCAAGTTAAAGCAAGAAAAAGCAATAAATACAAAGCAACGCCCTTAATCATGGCCCAAAAATATTTTTTGGTTTTGGGAATATTTTTAGGGTGCAGCTATTTAATGGGATGCTCCGATAGATTGTCCGTATCCGAAGGTAAACTTCCGCCTTCGCAACGTGATGCCTCATTAAAAACTTGGAATCCTTCATCGGCCATACAACATATTGAGGAATGGTATCCGCATGATTGGCGTATACTACTTGTGCAAGGTTTAACTGATAGTTCGCAGGAACAAAGAATTGCTTATTTACAAAAAGCAGAAAGTTTAAATCGTCATGAATCCTTGATACCTTATTTTTTATGCCTAGCTTATTTAGAATTAGGAGATACCATTAATAATGGTGTTTTATCCGCACAGGAAATGGACAGTCTTCCTAAAATCCAGTATGCCCTTGCCGAACAAGCTTTGGAAAAGGCTTTGCAAATTGATTCGCAAAATGCCGTATTGAAAGTTTTGCAGGCCTATATCTTTTTAAAACAAGATAAGGCTGAATTGGCGCGAGCACTTTTTCAAAGCGAGCCAAATACAACGTTAAACAAAAGCGATAAAAATTTTAGCGGAACTTTTTATTATGCGCGCATAGAAGAAATTTTAGTGGGACTTTTTTCTTATTCCCAAAATTTGAATCCCTATAATGTTAATGAATTGATCGAAGTATATCGAAAAATTCCTATGCCTCCTTTCGAAAATATGGTGAATATTTTGTATCAAGTTTTTTTAGATCCATTGCCCGAACACCCTTATGATATTCGTGTGCGTGGAAAAGCCGCCGCCATGAATTTATTTCAATTAGGATATAATTTACGCATAGGATACAATTCCCATGTGGGATTATTCCCCAGTAATTATGAACAGCGATCTTTAGGTTTTATGTTTCAACTAAAAGCTTCCGAATTTTTAACCCTTTTTTACCGTACCTTTGAAGATACCTTGGCTAGTCAAAAAAATTATGGCATATTAATTAATGTGCAAAAAGAGTATGGACATTTTATGGAATCGTCTCCTTGGCAAGACAGTTCGGCTATGCAGTATATGCAAGATTGGGAAAACTTGATTCGCGATAGTTCTGAATTAACATTGGGTCAAGCATCGGAAAAGGCTAAAGCTTGGGGCTTTTGGAAAAGGACTATACAGCAAAGTTACCCTCGTCGCGATGATAGACCATGAAAACAAAAACTTGGGTAATTGTTTTAAATTATCTTGTCATTTATTTGGTTTGGGGCTCAACCTATTTTGCCATAAAATTAGCGATACAAAGTATGCCATCTTTTTTTGTAGTGGGATTTCGGTTTTTCTTTGGAGGACTTCTACTTTTAATATTCGCAGCCATACGCCAAAGGTTTACGCGATGGCCAACACGCAGAGAGTTTTTACGTTCGATTTTTCTCGCCATATTATTATTGGCAGGGGGTAATGGATTAGTTACCCTAGCGGAACATAAAGTAGACAGTTATGTCGCGGCATTGATTATAGCGACGACACCCATATTTGTAGCATTATTTAATCGGTTTCTATTAGGTATTCATATTTCATGGATTGGATTAGTAGGGATTCTCGCTGGAATTATAGGCGTTGGTTTTATATTATACGATGGCCATTCCATGCTGGCTAGTTTTACGCCACATACATTGTTGGTGTTGGCTGCAGTGGCGTGTTGGGGTTTGGCCACCAGTTTAGGAAAAAAAATAAAGGGTTATCCCGACACATTAATCAATAGTGGCATACAAATGATTTTTGTAGGTGGAGTGAGTTTGCTTGCTGTATTTATATTTCAACCAAGGATTATTGAGTTGATGGGCACTTTTACTGTATCTTCTATTTGGGGACTCGCTTATTTAACCGTCTTTGGTTCCTTAGGTTTTGCAGCTTACATTTTTTTGTTGCAAAATGAACCGGCGATACGAGTAGTCAGTTATGCATTAGTTAATCCATTAATCGCTGTTTTATTAGGTTTATTGATAGGGAGTGAAAAGCAAGTACCTCTTTTATTCTGGGGGTTACCGTTTATTCTTTTCGGGATATTTTTGATGCTCTATGGTGAAGCTTTTTTGAAAAAAATATGGCGACAAAATTGTTGACTTTTTTTAATACTTTTTCAATCGGTTTGGCGATTGAATCTAAGTATGGCAAAACCAAATAAACTTCCCCCAATAGCGAGTAAGGCCAAGGCTTGCGGCCATAATTCAGCAAGCCCAGAGCCCTTGAGAAACATACAACGCAGAGCTTCCATAAAATAACGCACCGGATTGAGATACGTTATGTTTTGCACCCAATGGGGCATGTTTTCTATCGGCAAGAAAAATCCGCTCAGCAAAAGGAAAAAAATCAGAAAAAACCAAATTACGAATAAGGCTTGTTGCTGGCTTTTTACAAGGGTAGAGGTGAATATGCCGATGCCTAAGGAGGAAAGCATGTATATAGAGGTAAATAAAAATAAAGTGAAATAACTACCGCGAAAAGGGATATGAAAAAAAGTTAAGCCCAAACAAAGCACAATTAGCAATTCTATTACACCGATAATAAAAAATGGCAAAACCTTTCCGAGCACAAGTTGATATGGTTTTAAAGGGGTTACCATGAGTTGCTCTAAAGTGCCGACTTCTTTTTCTTTTACAATGGAAAATCCAGTTAACAAAGCGGTTACCATAGTCACCAAAATCACGGCAATGCCGGGAATCATAAACCAAGTAGATTTAAGCGTGGGATTAAATAAAATTTTGGATTCAATATTGAGGGGTAAAATTTGCCTTAAACGTATGCCCGAGGCAGCAAGCTTGTATTGTAAATAATCATTGGACCATTGAATAAGGATGGCATTTAAATAACCATTAGCCACAGTTGATGAATTGGCATCTTGGCCATCCACTATAATTTGTAGTAGCGCTCCAGATGATTTTTGTAATCCGATCGAATTCAAACGCGTACTTTGTTCTAACTCAGTCGCAAAATTTGCGCCAATAAGTAAACCAATTTTAATTTTACCCGCATCCATCCATGCCCGTAATTCCGATTCCGAATGCGCATAGCCTTTAAAAGTAAATAAGGAGTTAGCCAAAATATGGGTAGTGAGATCGCGACTCGCCGAGCTTTGGCTATAATCGAGTAAAGCAATAGGGGTATGTTTAACTTCAGTAGTAATGGCATTGCCCAATACAAAAAGCTGTACCATGGGAATAATAATCATCAAACGTAAGCTGCCTTTGTCACGGCGCAATTGTTGCAGTTCTTTAAGTAGAATGAAAAAAATCATTTTCATAACTTTAACCGAAACTTTTTAATCGACACAAACATGAGAACAAAACCTTCTAAACATAGGATTGAAAGCGGTTGCCATAATTCTCTTAGGCCTACTCCTTTTAAAATAATGCCTCGTACAATTTTTAAAAAATGTGTTGCCGGTATGATTTGTGATATCCCTTGTAAGGGAAGCGGCATACTACTGGTGGGAAAAATAAAGCCCGATAAAATAACCGTAGGTAACATAGTAGCTCCCAATGCCATCATCATTGCATGTTGCTGCTTTTTGGCTATGGTGCTAATAAATAATCCAATGGATAAAGCCGTAAAAATATACACGAGACTGGCAACAGCCAGCAATAAACTATTGCCTACAATACTTACTCCAAAAACAAAACGGCCTACGGTTAAAATTAATAAGCCATCTATGGCAGCCAACAGCATATAGGGAATAATTTTTCCCACAATAATTTCTAAGGGTTGCAATGGCGAAACTAATAATTGCCCCATAGTACCCAATTCTTTTTCTTTAGTAATTGCAATGGAAGTTAATAAGGCGGAGATCATTAATAATATAACGGCCATGAGGCCTGGAACAAAAAAGAAGGCGCTTTTTTGTTCGGGATTATATAAAACGCGGGATCGTATATCTAAAACTTTAGGCCTTTCAATTTGTAAAAGTTGTAAAGTGGCATTTAGCAATAAAGGCTCACTGGCATTGCGAATAATAGTGCCGACATTGGGATCAGAGCCATCAATCAAAACTTGTATATGCGCCCCATTGCCATGGCGGCGTAAATCGCGATTAAAATCTGGAGGAATACGAAATAAAGCATGAATAGGGGACAATCTAAAGTATTCGGTGGGATCGGAGGTAACCGATACGATACGAGTAACTTTAAAGAGAGAGCTGCCATCAATTTTTTCAATTAAAGCGCGACTCTCCGTGCTTTGCGAGGCATCTTCCACAATAACAGGAACTTCTTTAACATCGGAATTTAAAGCATAGCCATACAGAAACATCATTAATACGGGCATGCCAATAACTACACCTAAGGTTTGCCAGTCGCGCACTATATGCCAAAATTCTTTGCGAATAATGGCGCTTAAGCGTGTAAGAGAAAATTTGTTGGAAACCTTGGTCATACTACATTGCCTGCTGTGGCGCTTTCCGGCAATTGTTTTTCCACTAAGTGAATAAATAGTTCTTGCAGCGAAGCACAATGGTAATTTTGTTTGAGTTCGCGCGGACTACCTTGAGCGGCGACTTTTCCCTGAATCATAATGGAAAGGCGATGACAGTATTCCACTTCATCCATATAATGCGAAGTAATGAAAATTGTGGTGCCTTGATGGGATAGACGATGAATAAGATCCCAAAAGTTACGGCGACTGACCGGATCCACGGATCCCGTGGGTTCATCTAAAAATAAAATTCGCGGACGATGTAAATTAGCGCAAGCCAAGCTTAAGCGTTGTTGCCAGCCCCAGGGAAGGCCTCCTGTGATACGCGGCAATAAATCTTTTAAATCCAAAAACTCGGCCATGGTGGCGATACATTCTGGCAATTCGGATTTCGTAAGGCCATATAGTCGGCCGTATAATTGCATATTATGTAATACGCTAAGATCAGGATATAAAGAAAACTTTTGTGACATATAGCCGATACGCGAACGAATTTTTTCCGCCTCTTTTAAAATATCAAAACCCGCTACTGTGCCCGTGCCGCTAGTGGCATTGATTAATCCACACAGCATACGAATAGCTGTTGTTTTACCAGCACCATTCGCGCCCAAAAATCCAAATATTTCGCCTTCGCCTACTTGTACGTCAATATGATCCACTGCCGTGAAGGCCCCAAATTTTTTTGTGAGTCCATGGGTTTGAATAGCGTAACTCATGCGATACCCTGCGAGGACTGCCATTGCATTTTTCCAGCCAGTAGAGCAATGAAAACATCCTCCACATTAGGTGAGGTGATTTGTAATGAAGTTATTTCGGGAACTAAAGTTTGCACTAAAGACAAAATTTTATTTTTTGAAAAAGAGGCTTCCGATGACGTTCTTTTTTCAAGATTGTCGTTTTGATTATTCTTACGAATGCCAATATGTAAGGCGCCACCAACAGGATAAATAATTTCAATGGGCTCAGGAGTATTTTCCGTTTGACTGTAAAAAAGCGTTTTGCTACCTTCGGCTTTTAATAATTGAAAAGGATATTGGGACATTAAGTTTTGAGGGGTACCATGGGCAAGAATTTTTCCATGATGTAAAATAATCAAGTCTTCGCAAAGCTCCGCTTCATCCATATAAGGTGTAGATACCAAAATAGTTTTACCTTGCACCTTGAGCATTTTAAGCATACGCCAAAAGTCACGTCGAGCCACAGGATCAACGCCAACCGTAGGTTCATCGAGTAATAGCAAATTAGGTTGATGTACTAAAGTACAGGACAAGGCCAGTTTTTGTTTCATGCCTCCCGATAATTGTCCAGCTTTACGCGCTTTAAATGGTACCAAATCCGCGAAGCGTAAAAGTTCATCGATGCGTTTTTGTTTTTCTTGTTGCGGAACACTGAAAATATCACTAAAGAATTCCAGATTTTCTAAAACCGATAAATCCTGATATAAGGAAAATTTTTGGGGCATATAACCAATTTCTTGGCGTATCGCTCGAATATTATTTTGCACGGAATAATTCAGCACTTGCGCGGAACCAGTATCACTATCAATTAAGGTGGTTAAAATACTCAGCAAGGTGGATTTACCTGCGCCATCGGCACCAATAATCCCGAAGAGACTGCCTTGCGGTACTTGAAAGCTGATCCCTTGCAAAGCCTTTTCGCCAGCATAATTTTTAGCTAATGCATTTGCCTCAATCGCTAGCATATTTTTTTCTTAAGTGAAAACATTATTTCCAAATCTCAACCGGCAGTCCACGCTTTAAAAGCCCGTCCTTATTGGCCACTACGGCACGGATTTTAAAAACCAGTTCATTACGGCTATCACGCGTTTGAATATTTTTGGGAGAAAACTCTGCTTCATTACTAATCCAAGTTACGGTAGCAGGCATAAATAATTCACCTCCTTTTTCTTGGTCCAAACGCAAACGTATCACTTGTCCATAATGTATTCCTGATAAATAAGGCTGCGGAATAAAAAAATCCACTTGCAAAGTATCTTCGCGACCCATTTCAAAAAGCGGTTGCCCTAGAGCAGCTACTTCACCCAAATTTTTATAACGGGTAAGTATTCTGCCGGTTACGGGAGCATAGATATAACAACGGTGGATTTGATCTTTCAATTGCGCGAGCTTGGCTTCTAAACCTGCTTTTTTACTCCGTAAACTTTGTTGGACGCTTTTATTGGCCGCTAATCGATTGCGCGAAGAGTTTAAGGAGGTATTGAATTTATCTTCTTGCTGCCCGGGTAAAGCGCCCTCTTGTATAAGCGGTGCGGCACGATTGTAATCTTTTTCCAAGCCTTTTAAATCCGAAGCTCCCGCTTGAATTTCATCTTGTTTCGCCGCAGTATTGGCATCGATTTCACCTAATCCTGCTTGCAATTCAGCCAGTTGTAGGAATAGAGGTAAAGTATCTACCAATGCTACTAACTCTTGCGCTTGGGCCATTTGCCCTTCCTGTTTATACAGGGCAATGATCTTTCCCTGTGCGGTAGTGCCTATTTGATAGATTTGGGTTTCAATTACAGCTGAACTTAAAAAATCTTCGCTTACTTTTCCAGAGCAAGCTTGTAAAAGCCAAGCTCCAAGGGCCAATAAAGTAAGGCTTATGAGAGAAGTGTGAAGGCGAGAATATATTCGATAAGTTTGCATATTAAAATTGCAACTCCTTTCCGGCGGCGTATTGCCATTGTATAACAGCTAAGTTTTTAAGGTTTTGGGCTTGTTCCATTTGCAACTGAGCTTTGGCTAAATTGTTTTTGGCTTCCAGCCATTCTAAAGCCGTTGCTAATCCGTTACCCTGTTGTTTGCGTAAATCTTCAGCCAAGGCATTAGCAGCCTCCCAGGAGGCTTGCACTACTATTATTTGTTTGTCCCATTTGTTGATTTGTAACTGTGAAGCAGCTAAAGCTTTATTGAATTCGGAAATTTGTTTTTGCTTTTGCGTTTCCAAAATTTGTTTTTGCACGCGCAACTGTTGCCTTTGGGAATGGTTTTTTGTGCCATCATATAAATTCCATTTTAATTGCAAACCAGCTAAGCCATAATTCATAAATTTATCATCGGTTTGATTGAGGCCTGGATTGGCATAACGATAACCAACCATGCCGAAGAGCTGAGGAAGCTTTTGTCCGCCCAAAGCTTTTTGTTGATAATCTAATTGTTGCTGAGTCAAAGAAAGGGCCTCTATTTCTGCATGGACTTTATTTTGTGAGGTGTCATAGAGGTTACTCTCGGTTTCTGTCTTCAGAGCTGTAATTATTACCGTATCAGGTTTGTTATTCTCTAATGATACTTGTAAGAAGCTTTGTAATTCTAAACGAATGGAATCACGTGTGTTTTGCGTAGCTAAAAGCTCTAGCTCAGCGGTTTTAAGCCTTGCTACCGCGGCCAAAGTTTGGGTTTTGACTACCAATCCGGCTTTCCAGAATTTTTCCGTTTGCTGAGTAAATTGTTGGGCATATTCTACAGTTTTATTTTGGAAGTTTGCTTGCTTGTCGGCATTGGACCAAGCAGTATACAAACCGGCTAAACGCAAGGACATTTGATTTTTAAGTGCTTTAATATTTGCCTCTTGGGAAGCAATAGCAAATTTCTTACTGCGAATATTATTTTGCCCGGCAAAGCCTGTGAATAGGGGATAAGTAGCATCGATTCCGAATTCCATTCTATCATGATCACCTAACTCTCGCTGTATTGGTTGCAGCGGTGGCTGCAAGGGTAACGTTAAGTGACCAACCTCAGTAGTATAATTGTAATTACCAAAAGCATCGATGGAAGGATGCCAAATAGCTTGTGCTTCGGATTTTGCTTCGGTTAGCTGAGATTTTTGTAAATCCAAAATCGCTAAGTCTAAATTACCCTTGAATAATTGGGTTTGTGCGTCGTGTAAGCTTAGGGCATATAACGAAGTCTTACCGAGCAAAAGCATGCCTAGAGCAAAAATAAAAAGCCTTTTCATGCAGATTTCTTCCTTGGGATTAAGCCATGAAATAGAATCCGCTAAAAATAGCTATTAAAATTTAACTTGGGCTAAAATAGGTGGAAGGAATCTGCAAGCGGAGTTGCCGTCAATCCTTTCCTGGAAAGACGCTTGAGCTCATTCCCTTCATGTATTTCTTTAAATTCTCAATTTATCGAATAAATTTTGCCACAAAAGATTGGTGATTATTCATTTTGGCAGAGAGAAAGTACACACCCTTGGGAAGTTCGGAAATATCCAATTTTTTAGATCCAGAAAAATCTTGCGCATGGTAAACCCATAACTTATTTTTAACGTCCTGTATTCTAAGATTATGTAAGGTTTGGGACCCCGCATTTAAAATAATTTGGCCGCTAAAGGAACTAGTATAAATAGTAATATTTATTTTTGCAGTCTCATTAGGGAGGGTTTTTGTGTTTGTTGCCGTCAAAAATTTAAAATTATTAAAATTAAATAAATAACCTGAGCCTTTATAAACTAGGTATACATTTTGTAAACCCTTAGTAGTACTCACTGGGCAAGTAACGGTAGCATAAGTATTCCAATCACCCGTACCCGTAACAGATGCCGTTCCAATTAATGTCCCCATTACACTGCCTAGGTGTATTTCGATAGTTCCTCCTTGAGTTGCACTGGAAATGCTAAAGGATGCGCTGGTAGCGCCTTCTGTTCCAAAATCCACATTCATATAAGCACTATAATATCCATTTTGAATGCCTCCTAATTGATTACCCCCACTGGCATCAGTGGTTTTTTCCACCACGACTCCTTTTAAATAATCCATATTTTCAGATTCAATATTGGCATAAGCATTTTTCTTTAGAATAGGGGATAATGGACAATTAAACAATAATGACATTGCTGTAGATGCATTAAAGGCGGCGAATTTTGTGGTATCATTTTTTTGCGTACCCCAAAGAGTACCGATAAGATTTTGTGAGTTACGGTTGTTATAAGCCACTTTGGCATTGAGTTGTAGCCATGGTATATACTCTGGCTTGTTTAAATCAATTGCATAGTGTCTTGCATAACGCATAAAAATCCCTTTAAACCCATTGAGGTCAGGGCCTTCTTCGTTGTTAATCACTTCAGACTTGTACATATTATTTTTTGTGAAGTCTGCAATTTTTACAGCACTATTAAGATACGTTGTATCTTGGGTATAATTATAAAGCATGACCGCAGCCCCTAAATAGGTACCTTGATTATAAGTTGAGCTCCATGTGCCCACTTCATCCTTTCCCGCAGCCGCATTGAAACCATAATTATCATTCACTTTGCCGGTATTATTGTTGAACAAATAAAGTTTAGACCATTTAAAGATTTCTATGGCCTTAGTGTAGTAAGCTTTATCGCCTGTGGCCTGAGCCAAATAACCGCATGCGACCATAGCAGGTCCATTTATACAAGAATTTTTGCCAACTATTCCTTGTTTCCAAATCAATCCACCACCATATAAATTAGTGGCGGCTCGTGCATACATTTTGTCGAATTGTTCTTTGGCTTTATCGAGATACTGTGTGTTACCTGTTAATAAACTAGCCCTAGTTGAGGCTATTACCATCCAAGCAATATCATCATTAAAATCATTCCACATCCAGTCAGAACCTTCTTTTGCAATAAACCCCTTAAAGAGTTCATCTAAAATAGTTTTGTATTTAGCCGAGCCGGTTACTTCGTAAGCGTCATCGATGATTTCCATCATTTCGGCCACACCCCAAAAGCCTTCACCTGTTATATATCCACCACTCGCATTGGTGAAATAATATTTGCTTTTCCACGCTTCATAAATTTGATCGGCGATGTTGGAGGTTGGTGCAGCAGCTTGAGGACTGGTTAATGTTAATAACCATTTTTGGGGATCGTCAGGATTCGCTGTCCACAATTGTACATTGGCACCATCGGCATTGTTTCCATTAAAAAGGTCCATGGAATAATTTGTATTAGCAGCTGTTTTAAATTGATAATAACCACCACCGGCATCCACAATACTCCATTTGGTAGTGTTATCATCGGTGTTACTGCTTTGATCTATATTCACGGCATTAGCTGGAATGGCATTGGCAATATGGAGCAATTTTCCACTGGCGATATTGGTTAGGGTATATAAATTATTATTGAGATAGGTGATAATCCATCTTTGTGCATCAGATTTTGTATCGGTCCAGGTATCAACATTACCACCCGCAATCATCGAGGAATTACTGATATTGAGTAGACGGTTACTGGCCTTTGATTTCAAAGTGTAAATAGATCCCGAATTAATACCAGCAGTTTGGGAAAAAACCAAAGCGACACTTAGATGTATTATACCTAGCCAAATAAGGTGATTATAGAGTTTAAAAGATTCCATAAGCCAAGCCCCCGCTTTTAAAAATCATATTATCGGGGATTTGCATTTTAGTTATCAAAACTCGCCAAAGCAAAAGTGAGATATACAATGAGAAAACTAGCTCAAATCCCCATGATAGTTTTCTGTGGTAAACATACCGTAAAAAGCTGAATATAAGTGTGAGTTTTTTCTGGATGGTATAGAATTTTTTTTACCAAAGCCAAACCAAACGCACTGTTCCAAAACCATGATCAAACCATGGCCCGCGTACTTGAAGATAAGGGCGATAGTCGGTATGTTCAAGTTGAAAGGGTTCACGAGGGTTGTTTAGGGTTTCGCGACTCCAAAATGATAGACTAAAACTCAATTCGGGTATGGGCGAGGGACCTCTGAATAATATTCCCAATTCATGCTTTAATAGCAAAGGCGCTATTTTTACCTCACTTGAGGGTTCACCCGTTAGCACTTTATTCCAGCCTACGGCATTTACTTCCGTCCGGGTAAAAATAAAACCTTCCCAACCATTATAATTACCGTCGATTTGGGGTTGATAAAAATCACGTGTCATTAGCCCTAATCGCGATTGTGCAATTAGTCCGAGAATCCCATAAAGCGTTCCTACATTAATGAAAGTTTCGGCGCCGAGATTAATACCAAAAATATTACCATATTTTCTATTTAGAATATCTATTCCATAATTGGTGATTACCTGGAATCGACTTGGAAATCCATTTTTTCCATATTGCCTATCCCAACCTTTGGACGGGTCTGGATCGAGTTCGGGATGGGTGGACGTTGCTCTGCGTTTTTCATGGTACCAAACTTGAACATCTTTTCCGAATGATAATGGCCCCACCAATCCAATATCCATTTGCAAAATTAAGCGCGTTGCTTTTATGCCTAGTTGCCCATAAAAGCGCTGTGCTAAATCCAAATGTGTCCAACCTAAAAAAGGTCGATCGTCAAGAATAGGTGACGAGCTCATACTTAAATCATTGGGAGTAAAAATATCTTGGCCGAAGCGAAAGCTGGAAGCCGTATTTTCAGCATTTAATTTTTCGCCTATCCAGTGTATAGGTTTCCAGCTAGCCTGAACGGTATGCGGGGCATTCATCCAAAAGACATGAACGCCTTGGGAAAAATATCGATCTTCATCACTTAATAAACCGAGAGTTAAAAGTTGCGCATCATTGGCAAAGTATATTCCGGCTTGCCTTGATTCGGATTCTTGGCTGGCGAGTTCGGAGGGCATTGCCAAAATAATTTGGGGCAAAAGCAATAAAGCAAAATAGTGAGAATACCCAATATTACCTAAAAATTTTTGAACCTTAATTGGTAATTGAAACATGCTAGGGATTTATAAAAATTTCTGTAATTTTGCTGTGGAATCAGTCAATACCCAAACCCATCTTCTCGCAATTTCGTATATTTAATGCAAATTAAAAAGACGGAAAAATGACTCAATTACCTTATATGAATAATCGCTTCGCACCAATGCGCCGGCAAACATTAGAAGTGCGCGTAGGCAATCGCATTATTGGTGGCAATGCGCCCATTTTAGTGCAGAGCATGACCACCACCAACACCAAAGATGTTGCGGCTACAGTAAAGCAAACTTTGGAATTGGCTGCCGCCGGTTGTGAATTAGTACGCATTACTGCACCTACGCAAAAAGATTCTGAGTGCTTGCGTGATATTGTGCAACAAGTTCGCGCTGCGGGTTGTACCGTCCCAATTTCAGCGGATATTCATTTTCAACCACGTGCTGCCATGGAAGCAGTAAAATGGGTAGAGAAGGTGCGTATCAATCCAGGCAATTTTGTGGACTCCAAAGGAGTTGTCACACGTTTATATGATGATTCTACTTTTGCGGCTGGTTGCGATAAAGTATTTGAAGCCTTTACGCCATTAATTCGCGAAGCCAAATCGCGCGGAGTATGTTTGCGTATCGGAACTAACCATGGATCCTTATCCGATAGAATGCTGTGGAAATTTGGCGATACCATCGAAGGCATGGTAGAAAGTGCCATGGAATATTTGGCCGTTTGCGAAGCGGAAAACTTTGATCAAATTGTTTTTAGCATGAAGTCTTCCAACCCCAAAGTCGCCGTGCAGGCTTATCGTTTATTGGCCGCTCGCTTATCACAAGGACATAAACCTTATCCTTTCCATGTTGGGGTGACCGAAGCGGGTGATGGGGAAGATGGGCGTTTAAAATCCTCGGTTGGCATTGGCGCTTTATTATTAGATGGAATAGGGGATACCGTACGTGTTTCTCTCACCGAAGATCCGGTGCATGAAATTCCTGTAGCTAAAATTTTAGTTGAACTTTGTGATACCGCAAAACTTGCAGCGTCCTCTGTACTTGAAGAAAACCTAAATTTTTATGCGTATCATAGACGAGACTCTGTAGAATTTCCTATGGAAAATTTAATGGCGGGACATCGAGAAAAAATTTTGGTTGGCACGCCCTTACCTCCCCAAGAAACTTTGCCCAAAGGAGAAAGACAATTAGAATGGGTCACTTCGACAAGCTCCGTGACTGGATTGTCAAATCAGGCAATTGCCTTGGTTCTTAAGCCAGCTACTTCGGTCACTGAGCCTGTCGAAGTGACTGTTTGGAATATTGTTAAAAGCAGTGATTTAATTGCTAACGCTAAAAACATTCCTTCCGGTGCTTTAGAAATAGTTATTGAAGATGTTATGCATCTCACAAAAATCTCACCGGAGGTTTTACAAAAAGACCAAATTTTATGGTCTTTTGTAGGAACAGAAAATCCTATTGCTGGTTATCGTTCCGTGGCCGCTTGGATTGAAAAGTTAAAACGTTCGGATTTAATTGTTTTACGTGGAATTAGCGATGGCTCTCCGGAGGACAATATGGAATTAGCGGCAAAACTAGGCGCTGTGTTAGTGGACGGTTTGGGTGATTTATTACATATCACTAGTTCCAGTGCGCGCGGAGCTATGCATTTAGCGTATGATATTTTACAAGCGGCCGGCGTACGCAAAACGAAACCCGAATATGTGGCTTGTCCGAGTTGTGGACGTACGCTTTTTGATTTGCAAACCACCACGCAAAAAATCCGTCAACGCACGGCCCATTTAAAAAATATTTCTATTGCCATTATGGGTTGTATTGTAAATGGACCTGGCGAAATGGCCGATGCAGATTTTGGTTATGTGGGTGGCGCACCGGGTAAGGTAAATTTATATGTTGGTCGAGATTGCGTGAAAAAAAATATTGTCGAAGACAATGCTCCCGAAGCCTTGGTCAATCTTATCAAAGAGCATGGACGCTGGGTAGAAGCTTAGCTATTTTTTGTTTTCATTTTTTTAAGGATAAAACATGCCGGAAGAAATCGAAGTTCCCACCGAACATTTGCATGAAAATATTCATGAGGCCGCCCATGAAGCGGGCCATGGTGAGGGACATAAAAATGGAGTGAGTTGGGTTATGCAAGTTGCATTAAGCTCAGCTTTGCTCGCTGTGCTTGCCGCTATCGCTGCTTTATTAGCGGGTCATCATGCTAATGAAGCGATGATTGAGCAATTACAGGCTTCTGATCAATGGTCGTATTATCAAGCCAAAGGTATTAAGTCGGCAATACTTTCCAATAAATTAGAATTGCTTACCGTCTTAGGAAAACAAGCTTCTAAGGAAGACATTGAAAAAATTTCCGATTACAAAAAAGAACAAAAAGAAATTCAAGAAAAAGCGGAAGAAAAACAAAAATCAGGAGAACAACATTTAGCACAACACAGTGTACTTGCCCGCGGGGTAACATTTTTTCAGATCGCAATTGCCATGTCAGCTATTGCAGTGCTGGTGAAGAAAAAACCTCTGTGGTATGTTAGTTTGGGCTTAGGGGTATGCGGTTCATTTTTCTTGTTTCAGAATTTATTTTCTTGATTTTATCCTTAAGTTTGAAATTTAGTTGCGGTCATTTCACCCCAAGAAAGCTTGTTTTGTGTAACTCATATTTTTCAATGACTTATCAATGATACTTGATGATTTGAAGTCCTATTGGGGTTAAAACAACCCATTAAATAAGGAATTCCTTTTTAAACATGCCTTTTTTTGATTAATTATGAAGTTTTTATTTAGGCATAAGGGTTGCTTCCAATATAAAGAGAAGCCTGATTTGAAGTAATCGTACAAATGAAGGCTTCTTAACAATTCAAAAAGGATTAATTATGAAAGCATTATTAACGACTCTTACCTTAGGAATGGCTTTGGCTACTGGTGTATTTGCACAAGGCAAACCTAGCACTCCTCCAGCAGCAGACTCAATGGGCAAGGCTACTTCTAGCACCAAAGTTGCTGATGCCATGAAAAACCTACCTGCCGGTGTTGCTGATAAAATAGCTGCAGCTAAAGCTGCAGCTAAAGCTGCTAAAGCTGATATTGATGCGATGAAGGCTTCCGGAAAAACTCCAGAAGAAATTCAAGCTACGATTACAGAAAAAAAAGCTGCCGCGATTTTAAATCTACAAAAAGCTATCGATGCATTGAATGGCTTACCTGATGTTGCTAAAGAAAAGGTAACTAAGGCCAAAGAGGTTGTGACTAAACGTTTGGATGAAAGAAAAGCGGATGCCAAAGCTAATCCTTAAGCTTTGTGCATTAGAGGGAATTAAAATTCTTCTTTGATTTAAGGTATGAAAAAGGGAAAGTTATTTCTCCCTTTTTCTAGTAACAATGAGGTTAACATGCGATTTCAAGACTGTCTTAAAATTTTACCCAGCCTACTTTGTTTAGCGATAATTGCAAATGCTGATCCAGAAAATAATTCAATTACTCAAAAGCAAAATAACTCCCCCGTTGTGATTCCAACTAAAGTAAAGTATGATGCACTATACGCAGAAATATTAAAAAAACTTCCTGAAGACAATCGTGCAAAAGTAGATTCTGCTCGAGCTCCTCTGATTAAGGAGTCTCCATCAAAAACAAAAAAGAAATCATCTTCTGAAGGCATACCAAAAGAACGCCATGAAAAAAAGCTAGAAGCATTAAAAGATTTACCACCCGAAGTAAAGAATCGAGTTGACAAGGCAATGGCAGATATGGAAAATAGAAAGGAAGAACGTAAATTAGAATTTAAGGATTTACAAAAATGAAATTTTTAGTGGTACTGGTATTATTTGTTACCTCAATTTTCGCTGAAACTATCACCGATGCCTCACTCGGTTATTCCATCATTTTACCTACAAACTGGGTGCAAATTAAGGCTAGAACCAATCAACACTATTTTCGCGATTCAACAAAAGCCCATAAATCACAGTTATCCTTGGTTGTATATTCAATCGACAAAATCACTTATCCAACAGCCGAAAGTTGGACACAGGCACAATTTATTGCTTATATGTTAGCTGTGGAAAATTCTGTCTTTCCCTTTGGATCCGTTGCCTTTTATGACTCCGCCGCAAGTGTTAAGCTGCATTCTTATTGGGCTCCAGAAGCCTACTCAATCTTTTATCCTGGAAACGGCGACGCGACTTATTCGGAATACTTGCGCTATACCGCAAATGGAAATTATGGATATGAGATTTATGCAATTGGAGATTCAACAGATATGGCGAATAATGTTACTTATTATTCAGATATTATTTCCACTATACAGTTTTCTACCGCCACGGTTTCTATTCATGCCCCGCATGGCACCCCACTTTTGACGAGTGAAAAGTTATCCAGTAACTCATTCAATCTAATTGGTCGGAAGCTAAATTTTTTGGAAAATCAAACCGGGCAGCCAATACGAAAATCGAAACAGACATTACAATACATTATTTCTCGGCCAAGATAATTTTGTCCTTTTGATAAGTATTTTTTTAACGGTAACACATTGTTTAAGAAAAGATTCTTTGGTCTTAGCAAATAAAATTACAATTAAAAATTCGATATGAATAGTATGTCTGGCATACTGATATTTTTTTTATTGGTTTATTTATCTGTTGGAACAATTTCGCACGCGGAAAAATCTGGCTTTATACCTTTATCAGAAAATTCCAAATCGGTGGAAAAAGTTTTGGAGCTGGGTCAACAAGCTTTACAAAAGGGTCAAAATGATTTGGCACAAGATTATTTTATGCAGGCTTATCAGCATGGAATGTCGTTAGACAGCTTATACTATTTTCTTGCTGAAGCAGCTTTTGGAAAATGTTCCTATGACACTGCAATGGCTTTTAATCTGACGATTCGAACGCCCGCTTTCCAACCTATGCGAAATATGGTTTTGCAGCAGCGATATAAATTATACAGTATTGCTGGATTGTCGATTGAAGCGGCGCAGCTCCGTGATTCCTTGCCACAAAAACTTATTCCTGAAGAAAACCGTATTCCACAATGGGATTTGAAATGGAGTTCAGGTTATGATCGAGAAAATTATTTTACGGCATATGATTACCCTTTTTCGCAATCTCCAGAAGGACTCAATTCGACGGGTTGGCTTTTTAAACAGCAAGGAAATTTGTTATGGCCGCTATTATCTCCCAAGCGTTTTCCTTTAAGTAGCGGAGTGGGTTATGAAATTGGAAAAAACTATTACTATGATTCTCTCGATTATCGTATCAATTTAAAATTTAAAGTCGAACATATTTGGGACAGTCTTTCGCTCACGCTGGCAGGCCAAATGGGACAGGTAACAAGTATAGGACATGTTTATTCTTACCGCACGGAAATATCTTATCTCAATATTTCTGAAGAAAGACTTATGCTTGCAAATGCAGGCATTGAATCGGAATATAATTCTCATGGAGATAAGCGTTTCACTTCCGGATGGCTAACTTGGTATCATGATGGTTTTTTACAAAAAGGGAAAGGCTTTGCTTGGTTATTTTCTTTTTTCGGAGTACAAGTCGATCAAGCAGTTGAAAAAATTCCTCTTTTATATGTCGATGACGTTTCAAAGCCCCGTCCGACTCATTTTAAGGACAATCAATTTCAAGATAGTATTCCCTATCAAAAAATTACGGCTTATCAACTCTATACTAATGATCCTGGAAGCATTTCTTCTGCCATTTCACCACAAAGTTTTATCAGTATTTTTCCGAACCTTTCCTATACGCACCCACTATATTGGAATTGGATTGGAGAGATCAATAGCGGTTACGCTTTGACAATTTATCCCAAATCCTATACATGGCTGGAGGCGAAAATACCGCAATCGGCTTCTTCAACTGCAGCGCAAAGTTTTCGGAGCTTAGTTTTGAATCAAGTAGATGGAAAATATTATAGTTCTCTATTGCGAGTGGAAAATGGTGGTATAAAGGAATATTATAGTTCCTCGTCGGCTTTGCATAAAATTAAAAAACGCATCGATCAACGGGCTCAAATAGGATTTAATTTAAAGCGCTCTTTAATGAATTGGGGTTACCTAACTTTAGAATTTAATATGTTTAGAACATGGTCCAACTTGTCACAAGATGCAGCCATTTGGATTCCGCACAAAGAATATTCTGCGGCGGTTAAATGGAATAAGTCTTGGGGTTCATAATGAAACAAATAAAGCAACTTACATTTCATGGTTTGTTAATCATTTTGTTTATCGTTAATGGTTGTCAAAATTCAGTTTTAGAAAAAGGCTATGCTTGTTTGGATTTAGGAGATTATCCTTTAGCTTCACAATTTTTTATTCGAGCCGTAGAAGAAAATCCTGAAGATTATTTGGCACGTCTGGGTTTAGGTAAAGCATTATTACAAAAAGCAACCGCAGAAGCAGATAGTTCAGCATTTGCATATGCTTTAGTTCAGTTTGAAGCGTGTAGGAGTTTACATCCAACGGAAGATTTATCGAGTTTATTAGCAGATGTCTATACAGAAAAGGCTCGCATTTGCTTGAATCAAAACGACACTTTGTCAGCTCTTTCTGCTTTAGCCAAGGCTACTGAACGTGCACCGCATAATGTTCAACCATTAAATCTTGCGGGTATAATTTACGGCAAACTGGGAGAAGTTTCTAAAGCGAAAAACTTATTTGCAAAAGTACTTCAACTAGATAGTAATGATGCTTCAGCTCATTTTAATTTAGGCATGATACTTTGGCAAGCCGGTGAATTTAAGCCAGCGCATGATCACTGGTTAAAAGCTTTACGAGCAATGCCGCAAAATGAAGATATTATTTATTGGTTTGCTTTTGCGGAAAGCAAATTAAGAGAAAATCCATGATCCCAAAATTGCCCAAAGGATTTTCGCATCCGATGACAATAGGGGAAGGTTCTTTTTCTTCAGTATATCGTGTGCGCCAAACTGCACTTGATCGATGGGTAGCCATTAAAATTTTATCAGAAAAGAATCCTTTACGTCGCGAAGAGTTATTGAAGGAAGCAAAAATTCAAGCGCAAATGCCCTTGGGATGTATTCCAGATATTTACGATGCTTTCATTTGGGGGCAACAAGTTTGCATCGTCATGGAATGGATTAAGGGCGTTTCACTTTTTTCCATTTTGGAAAAAGATTTACCACAATGGGATCCTTCAGTACTGGCTTCCGCGATTATTTCTGCTCTGGCAAGCTTACATCGTTTGGGCTTTGCCCATCGTGATTTAAAGCCAGCAAATATTTTAATATCTCCCAAAGATGGTATTTATCTGGTAGACCTTGGTTTTGCAAAAAAAATGGATGGAGGTAAACGATCTATTGTGGATGCTGTAAAGGGAACTCCAGCCTATATGGCTCCAGAATTATGGGAAGATCGTGATGCTATAAATTTTATGAAAGCAGATTTATTTGCTTTGGGTAGAATTTTGCGCCAATTGGATCTAGGTTCAGAATGGGAAATTCCCATTACCGCTTTATTGGCTGACAATCCTTTACGGAGGCCGGAATCTGCGTTTCAATTTTGGACTGAATGGGAAACAAAATTAGCTCCTCGCCATTCTAGTGATTGGAAAATATTAATCGGACAGTTCACGGCTCAAGAATTATCGGTGCATCTTATGCAAGCGACGAAAAATCTTCTTTTTGCTAAACGGGAGGAAGAAGCTTATTGGTTACTCTCTGAATGCTTAGAAGAAAATCCGGATTCACTCGAAGCATTAAAAATGATGGAGCAATTTCCGAGTATTTCGCAACGCAAGAATCGAATAAAAAAAATATGGAGTGTGGGAATATTATTGGGATTCATGTCGGCTTTAGCTTTGGCTTTTTATTTCGGTAAACAATCAGCTAAAGTACGAACTTTTGCAGTAACTTCTGCAAATAAGGAATCAAGAGTCTTACTCGTGTTACCCCATAAATCAAATGAACATTTAACAAAAGGTTTGCGATTAAAAGAAATGGTGCACGGGCAAAATCAACTTTCCGGTTGGGTTTATATTGAAAACCCTGAATCGTGTGATCGTTTATTTATAGATCAACGACTATTAATACCTGCTACGGCACGTGTAGGAATTCCAGTTGTTTTTGGAACTCACATTTTGTTTTGTCGCGATAAAATGGGCCATGATTTGCAAATAGAGAAAATGTCATTGCTTCCTTTTCAAAGAAAAACTTTCAGTATGCTTGCACAAAGATCATCGAAAGACTTGAATTGATTATGCCAACCCATCAATATCCATTGCTTAAATTGGAAAATGGAGAGGCTGACTTTGTGCTTTCTGGTCGCCTGATTACTTTTGGCACTTCCAGGGATTGCAATTTACAATTGCAAGGAAAAGGGCTAAAAGAGAGAATGGGACATTTTTTGTTTCGGGAAGGTAAATATTTTTTACAAGTAGTTACTGCGGATAGCGTTATCAAATGTAATGGAGTCAAAGTTACTGAAGCCTTAGCACTTGTGCATGGCGATCACTTGGAATTAGGAATATCACGTTACCATTACCTAGATAAGCCTATAAATGAAACGGATACCTTTCCAATAGGGGAAAGCCCTATAAATCATGATGAAATGTCAGCTCCTCTAGGGGAGTTAATCGAAGCCTTAGTGGAATTGTTGCGAGAAAGAGGTGCGGATGTATTTACACCTTTAGTATCTGGAGTATCTCGTTTGTTACGTTGCGATGCGGCTCGGGTTGTGATAGAAGATAAGACGAATGGATTGCGACATACTATTGCACGTTACCCCATGCATAGCGGTTTAGAAAGATTTTCCGATCGAGCTATCGATTGGGCTAAAGCCTCTAGCCATGCTGTATTGCTTCATGAAGGCGAATGGGAAGACAAAAACTCTTTAAGCTCTTTGCGTACCAATGATATTGCTTCAATCTTATGTGTGGCCTTGCGCGAAGGCGGGGATACTTTGGGGTATCTTTATATGGATAGGTTGGGTGGCGGCATTCCTTTTACCGAAAAAGAACGTTTACTTTGTGATACCTTGAGTAAACTTTTCGGAGAAATTTTATCCCGCCATGGGGAAGCGCAAAGGCAAAAGGAAACCATAGAACGCTTGCAAAAGGTGAGTATGGAATCAAAGGGCGGAATGATTTACGCCAGTCCCGCCATGCTAGGGATGATGGAGTTAGCCGCACGCATCGCTAAAACCGATGCAACGGTGCTTATTCGAGGAGAAACGGGAACGGGAAAGGAATTACTAGCACGCTATGTGCATGAAAATTCCAAACGCATGGATAAAACCTTTGTTGCTCTTAACTGTGGCGCTATACCGGCTAATCTTATTGAATCAGAATTATTCGGGCATGAAAAAGGATCGTTTACCGGTGCCGATCAACGCAAAGTCGGTCTTTTTGAATCCGCGCATCAAGGCACTTTATTTTTGGATGAAATAGGCGAACTACCTCTTTCTTTGCAAGTGAAAATGTTAAGGGTATTACAAGAAGGCGAAGTGACGCGCATAGGCAGCACGAAGCCCATAACCGTGGACGTACGTATCGTTTGTGCTACCCATAGGGATTTGTCCAAAGAAATTCAGGAAGGGCGCTTTCGGCAAGATTTGTTTTTCCGTTTATCGGTTTTGGGCTTGCTACTTCCCCCTCTGCGTGAGCGTGGTCAGGATATTTTGCTCTTGGCCGATTATCTGCTCAAAAAATATCTGCAACAGTTCGGTTTACCTCTTAAAACCTTTTCTGTTGCAGCACGTAATAAATTATTGACCTATAGGTTTCCCGGTAATATTCGCGAGCTTGAAAATATTATGCAAAAGGCTGTGCTCTTTTCCAATACACAACAAATTCGCCCAGAGGATTTGCAATGGGATTGGGGAGATGCTCCTACCGAAAATGGCTTTGGCCAGACGACCTTAAAAGAAGTTCGACAGCAAGCAGATAAAAAGGCGATTGCAGAGGCGCTAGGTAAAACTGCTGGCAATGTTTCGCTAGCTGCTAAAATGTTGGATGTAGATCGCAAATGGCTGATGAAATTAATGGAAGAAGCGGATTTACGCGCCGACGATTATCGCAAATAATTTACGCTATTTCCAATCCAGTTAACCATTGCAAAAAGCATCCTGAGGTTCAGCCAAATTTATCATTTTCTATTTCGCTTTGCAAACATTGCCCGCAAATTTTTTGCATTTCCATTGAAGAGAAGGTAACTACTAAGATACGGTATTAAATTCTAATGGTATTAGATCGCAAAACCCTAAAAGAAATTCATGAGCTCCGTCACGGAAGTGTTGCAAAACCGAAGCAGCCGCTTGGAAACCTACGGGATTTTTAAAGAGCGGGCCATTAAAAACAAAGGGATGAAATTCCCTATTCTCTCCTCAACGATCAATACTTGGTGGAAGAGCTTCTAAAAACAAATCTCCATAGGCTGTTTTATTTATACCCAATTCGGAATAATGCATCAGTACTTTTCCAACGGGTACTCCATGCATATTAATACTCTGATCTTTTTCTTTGATTACGCAAAGCAGAGCTTCGATCGCATATTTACCGGACTGAATTAATTCGTGCAGCACTAGGCTACTATCCTTGCCTCCGCTCCAAGAGACTAAATTTTTTCTTTGTTCATTGGCAAGTTCCTTGCTCCTTTAACATCTGTTTTAACCCGGAGAAAAATAGGTCAATAATAATGAGGAAGGCATAAATTTCTTTATAAGAAAAAAATAAGCAGAGGATTAACATACTATAGAGTAAGAGTCGTCGATTCGTTTAGACTTTTGGGGTCAAATCACTACACAATTATTACGGCTTGCTAAAGTCTTGGTTTATATAGGATTAAAATATTTATAAAGAAATTTCTAACTGAATGTGGGGTGAAATAGCCTCATCTTTTTTTTTACTTGAATTTAATATAGACTCAATTAAACAAATTTCGCCCAATTCTTTTAGGCATCAACCTTGCTTCCAATTGTTATAGATATTTTTTTGATTGGGAAATCAGGATAGTTATTTCGGTAATACTTACATCAAAAAAAATATCCAATTTTAAAATCTTACCTAGTAATAAGAGATTCATCTATTAGATAATCAATTTTAGAGAATCTCATTTCCAATTCAAAAATCAAATAAGCTTACTATATGAGTTTTGAGTCCAGATAAAAAAAATGATAAGGAGGCGTCGATGACAGGCGGATGTAAAAAAACGTTTCATCACACGATACGGAAAACATTATGCGCAAGCTTTGGATGTATAGCGATACTCGCCCCAGCATCTTTTGCACATATTTCGGACGGACAAGGCAAAGCTCTACAATTATACAGTGCTTACACAAGCGTTCCCCCTAAAATTAACGGTAGTGTTACGGACAAAACCAATAATGCACCGCTTGGATCTGCCGGTGTAGAATATGATGAGTGGAAAAATGCTTTTGTACGCCAAGTGCGATTGAAAACAGCGAGTGGTGCGGATTCTGCACTTGCAACGCTTTATTTAATGAATGATGATAATTATCTCTATGTTGGTATTACGACTAACTTAAGCAATTCCGCAGTAGGAAATTACCTTACCCTACATTTTGATCAAGGCATAGGTGGAGGCAATCATGATGATCTTTTGCAAGGTGGTGGAGCCGGAATAAATAATGCAGAATACTATGCAAAAGTATTTCCGAATAATAATACCAAGGAGGAAGGATCCTATAATGGTACGACTTGGATAGCCAATACTAATGCAGCCGTATTTAGCGGATCGGGAAGTAATTTAGGATCTTCCTTTGTACAAGCGGAATATAAAATTCCCTTGAATGGAAATACCATTAATGATAATAATTCCTATCTCAATGTAACCAATAACCAGGAATTAGGGTTATATATTGAAGCCTTTGAACAAGGCGGAAATAAAACTTATAACTGGATTGAAACTAATCGTTCTAAAACACGCCCTGATTCATTGCCCGGTTGGGCTGATTTACGTTTAGGTGTGAAACGATCTTTTCTCACTTTTTATTCCACCTTCAATGCCAATGGCAATCCTATTATCGATGGCAATATTTCCGGTGGTACGACCCCCGATGATGCTTGGCGTGGATCATATCGCCGCAGTATCACGCTAACAGATTTTAATGGGCATACTTTACCGGCCACACTTTACTCTGTGGAAGATGTTACCAATAAAAATATTTATGTAGGTCTTAAAGTAGTGGATCCTACTAATGATGCGGGTGATACTTGCATCGTTTATCAAGAACAAAGTTATGCCACCAGTCCAAGTGCGGTGCGAAATTATATCCTAGATGCAGGCAAAGAAAATGCATTGAAAGCGACGGAAAATGCTTTTGTGCTAGCGAACGATCAACATTGGGGGGCAACAAGTTGGATCGCTGATGTGGCGGCAGGTCAAACAGCAATGGGTAAACGTTTTGCAGCAGGAAATTATGAATACGAATTCCAAATTAACCGCACGGGTGATGCACAAGATCTAAACTTTTCTGCAAATTCTCCGATGGGATTTTTCATCCGTTATCATGATGCCAAAGCGGGAGCCGTAGCGGATTATTATTGGGAATATTCTCCCAATAGCGATGGTGTGATTTTGGATAATAATGGGGGTATATATTCCTCAATTGGTTGGCCAGAATTACAATTAGGCGCACCCTATTCCCAAGTGATTTTTCCGGTCGATGATGCAACCGTAGAAGGTGTTGTGAATTTGCGTGTCTTTGCGCAGGATAATGGTTTAGCAGGTTCAGGTGTAGATTCCATTGTTTCGGTAAAATATTTTCGTGCATCGGATACCACCACTAAAATTGATTTAACTCGAATTGCTAGGGCAGGGGAGTGGTCTGGATCTTGGAACGTAACCAATCTGGCCAACGGATCCGACACTTTAATTTTTCGCGTAACCAATATTCGTGGTTTAGCCTTGGATCGTTTAGTACCCTTGACCATTGGTAATGGCAGCGGTAGCAGCAGTTTACCTACTGTCAGCTTAAGCACACCCACTCCAGGTAGTACGCTTTCAGGAACGCAAACTATAGCCTTTACAACTACAGCAGGTTCAGGTAGCATCACGGTTACGGAAATATCTATTGATGGTGCGGCCTATATTGCTACGACTACGACAACAACGCATACCTGGAATACGGCGAATTTAAGTGAAGGAAATCATACGGTACAAATCAGGGTAACCAATACCGCTGGTGGGCAAGCGACTTCCCAAGTTGTAAGTTATTTGATACAGAATGGACCCACTGTTGTGTTAACCACGCCCATAGCTGGATCTGCGGTCTCCGGAAAAGTTGCCCTGACCTACACCGTTACGCCTAAAGGCATTGCGACAATTGCTACAGATTCTTTATACGTCGACGGTAAGGCGAATGCATCCTTGAGCCTTGCGGGTGTTGATAGCGTGGTTACTGTGGCTTGGATCGACGGTTCGCATACTTTCCAAATTAAAAGCACGGATAATAATGCTAAAGTCGGTTGGTCTTTACTGGTTACCGTTCTCAGTAAAAATGCTCCAAGTATTCGCTTATTGACAACTTTGGCGGATTCGACAGTGTCTGGGCAACTAGCTTTGCTTTTCAACGCATCAGCCATGGCGCCTGCACTTGTAGATTCGACTTTTTATGCTCTGGATGGAGGTAACTGGCGAGCTACGAATACAGATTCAACTTTGATCCTAGACACTCGTGCTCTAACTGAAGGGGCGCATCAATTGCAATTACAGGTGCGCGATAGCAATCGCAAGACGGCTTTCTCCACGATTGTGAAGTTTAATATTCGCAATGCGCCTACGGTAACTATTAATAACCCAACTCCGGCGGCTTTAGTGAACGGTTTAACGACAGTACGCTTTAAGGCTAAGGCTGTAGCGCCCGATGTCATTGTTAAAAATGAAATTGCTTTAGCGGGTGGCGCTTGGCAAGTTGCGTCGGATTCCACCTTTAATTGGGATACGCGATTATTTAAAGATGGGGCTTTCACATTACAAATACGTAGCACGGATGGCAGTGGAAAAAATGGTTTGTCCTCTATCGTCTCTATGCAAATTGATAATTCCGCCCCAAAAATTAGCATGCCTTCGGTGCGCTATCCTGATAATGGCAGCATAAGTAAAAAAGGTTTGCCACTCGTAATTTCGGCCCTAGGCTTGGATTATATTGCTGGCTTAGATAAGGATTCTGCGATGGTGTTATACACAGCGAAAATTGCGACGACTCCTCAAACCTTAATTATGCATGATGACGGTTTGAACGGTGACTTAGTGGCGGGTGACAATGTGTTTAGCACAACTGTGAATGTTAACAATGATACTTCAGGAGCAATTCTTTATTCCTTACGTGGACGTGATGCTTTGGGCAATGATACCACCTTACAAAGCTTTGTGGTACTGGACAATATTGCACCTATTGCTGTATTCAATTTGCTTCCTAAACCTGTACGCGGAGCGGATAGTGTGCACGGGGAAGTATATAGCGAAAAATTGGTGATGAAGGGCAATTTTAGCGATAGCGGAGGCTCAGGCATGGCCTTTGTGAACTTAGTTGTGCTCAATGATAGTGCTGCGCATGTTAACAACAGTCCTAACGGTATTCCGTTGGACCAAGGAAAATTCAGCCGCATCATTAATTTGGTGCCGGGAAAAAACCGTATCCTCTTAGTTACGGGAGATAGGGCAGGGAATATCGATACAGTATCCGGCGAAGTAACATTTATTGAACCGAAGGTCACCGTTTTAGTGAAGCCCGATTCTGCGGCCACCATTACTAGCCCTGATGGCAGCGGGGTAACTATCCCAGCCCAATCTTTATACCATCCTCTGGAGGTAACAGTTCGTATTGTGGATCCTATCGAAGAGCCAAAACCTTTGGACAACCAAATTAAGCTTTTAGGCGTGCCCCATGAATATGGACCGGATAAAACCATATTCCGTAAACCTGTAACACTTACTTTATCGTATACTGAAGCGGATTTGGATAAAAACCAAGATGGTATTCCCGATATTGACCCCAAAACCCTGAGCATTGTTTTTTGGGATGGTTCTACGTGGGTCAAAGCGGGAGAGTCAAGTCGCGACTTAATTAACCATCGTGTTACGGTAACTGTAAATCATTTTACCCTATATGATCTAGCTTCGGATATCGCGCCCCTTCCCACCAAACTTAAGGTATATTGGAATCACAATCCTATCCATCAAAATCAACCTGCGGTATTCAATTATCAATTGCCTGCGGCAGGAAAAGTATCCTTGCATATTCTTGATTTAGCAGGTGATATGGCCAGGGAAATCATTCCTTTGCAAACGGTAAAAAGTGCTGGCACATTTTCAGAAGAATGGGATGGGCAAAATGTATCCGGCAAATTCGCAGGTGCAGGACTTTATGTTTATGTCTTTAAATACGTATCTGATGATGGCAAAATTTCACAACTCATCCGCAAGCCCCTTGGGCTGGTGAAGAAATAAGGAGGGACTATGCAAAACAAAAATTGGCTTCGACTCTTATTGGGCATTTCCCTCAGCGTAACATATAGTATTTCCAAACCATTGGATTTACAAATGGGAACACGCGGCTTTGGTATGGGCGGGGCATTTGTCGCCATCGCAAATGATGCCTCGGCCACTTATTGGAATCCAGCAGGGCTTCCTCAAATCAAAGGAATTACTTTTTCGGAAACGAATTGGTTGCTGAAGGATATATCCGGATTGAATGTGAATTATTTCAACAGTGTATTTCCTATCAGTGGTGTGGGAGTTTTAGCAGGTGGCTGGTTGATGCAGTACGCAAATTTGGAAGAAGGTAATACCGATACTTACAAAACGAATAATTGGGTCGAGCATGATTTCTCGTTAGCTGGTGGTCGTGAGCTTTGGGACAACTTATTGGGCTTTCAACATACCAGTATAGGTGTGAGTATTAATCGCTATGTGCTGAGCAGCGGTAACGATAATGGTGCGGGAACAGGTTTTGATTTAGGATTTCTCACGCAATTTCCATATGGTTTTCGCTTCGGTATTGCTGGGCATTCATTAGGCGCCGATATGATGGGTGATAAAATTGAACCGGAACTGCGCTACGGTTTGGGTTATATTTGGAGCAATGCTCATCATCAGATTACTGTGGCCACGGATATTGCCAACAAAAAAGATGTGGAATACACCGAAGGAATAAATGGTGTAGCGAGCAATTATAAAGGCTTTGGTGGTTTGGAGTATGGTTTCTCCAAAGATAATTGGAGCATTTTTGTGCGAGGTGGGGCCAATAGTATATTTCAAAATAGCCGAGACAATATGCTATTCACCGGAGGATTGGGTTTTAATTTTTCTGGAGTAGCTGTACAGTATGCGTTTCAGACCAGTCAAAGCAGTGAGTTGTCACTAGGACAAACACATCGCTTTACGGTGGAGATAGGTTTAGACGAAATACTAAAGGCTACAAATCCATCTACTAAAAGCAAATGAAAAGACAGTTAGTAAGGAGCATAAGCCTCTTCCTAAATTGATGTCCTAATCCTAAGCAGCGCGGTAACGATTATACTGTCGCTGATTAATTTAAGCAGCTTCTCTTTAGAAGCACGCAAGATTTTTTTATCTTTCCCTCATGCCTGATTTATTAGCAGTCAAAAATCTTTGTGTGGAATACGGCCGTGGTGAAAGCCTTGTGAGAGCTGTACGCGATGTTAGTTTTAATATTCCCAAACATTCCACCTTAGGATTAGTCGGGGAATCGGGCTGTGGTAAAACCACGGTCGGACGTTCTATCATTAAATTACTACAACCTAAAAGTGGAAAAATTGAATTTCAAGACGAAGATATATTACCGCTTTCAGAAAAGGCCTTTTTGCCTTATCGCAAAAAAATCCAAATTATTTTTCAAGATCCTTATTCCTCACTCGACCCCAAGCTTACCCTGCGCCGAAGTCTTAGAGAGGCTTTAAGTCTAGGCCATCCTGGGGAAGAAAAAGTTTGGGACGAAATAGCCGCCACCAAAATGCGCTCCGTAGGCCTAGACCCTAGTTATCTTGCGCGTTACCCTCATGAATTTTCTGGAGGCCAAAGACAACGCCTTGGCATTGCACGTGCTTTATGCGTGGAGCCTGAATTTATTGTTTGTGATGAACCAGTTTCTTCGTTGGATGTTTCTATCCAAGCCCAAATTTTGAATTTATTATTGGATTTAAAAGAACAATTCAATTTGAGTTATTTATTTATTTCCCATGATTTGCGCGTGATTAAACATGTTTCCGATAACGTTGCGGTAATGAAAAAAGGTGAAATTGTGGAAATGAAATCCTCAGAAGAGCTTTTTTCCCAACCCGAGCATGAATACACCCAACATTTATTGGCAGCAATACCAGGTCAGTAGCTGAAATCCAGCAATAAAGTGGCAAATTTTCCAAAAATAGCCCTAGTCCCTTATCTATTACTTAATAAAATTGTAAATTGCGGTTCTCAATTTTGGTGGCTAAAAGCCCAGAGAACTGGATGACATTTGGTTTTTTGTAAAATTTTTCGCCATAGGTAAACAATGGGTAATTCCGAGGTACAATTGATTCCATCCTCAATCCAATCGACACAACCAGGACCACTAATCGTACAGGGCGATATGACGGCACTTTTAGAAGTGGCCCATCCAATGTACACGGAAGCTCGTGATTCTATCGCTGCTTTTACGGAGCTGGTTAAAAGTCCAGAGCATATACACACCTATGCCATTTCCCATTTATCCTTGTGGAATGCAGCAGCTTCGGGTCAAACCGCAGAAACCATTTTGGAAACTCTGCGTAAATTTTCCCGCTTCGACTTGCCTCATAATTTGGTATACGAAATTGAAACCTTTATGGGTCGCTATGGCTTGGTCCGTATCATCCGTGTAGATGGTCAATTGGTTTTAGAAACTGAAGATGAAGCTTTGCTTAATGAAATAAAACACAATAAGCAAATTGCCAATTATATCGAAAAAGAATTAAATGAACATCAATTAGTATTAATGCCTCATTCGCGTGGTTTAGTGAAAATGGCTTTGACGCAAATTGGTTTTCCAGCCGAAGATTTAGCGGGTTACACCGTGGGTACTCCGCTGGATGTTACCTTGCGATCCGCTATGTTGTCAGACAATAAACCTCTTAATTTGCGTGATTATCAAGTTGATGGAGCAAGAGTTTTTCATGCTGGAGGTAGCGAAAAAGGTGGGTCCGGTGTTATTGTTTTGCCTTGCGGTGCAGGAAAAACCTTAGTGGGTTTAGCTATTATGGCTCACTGCAAAACACAAACCTTAATTTTAACGACCAACGTAACGGCTGCGCGCCAATGGATACGTGAAATTTTAGATAAAACGACTTTAATACCGGCACAAGTTTCTGAATATACCGGCGATCTTAAATGTATTGCGCCAGTTACGGTAGCGACTTATCAAATTATTACCTATCGCAAACGTAAAACCGAAGATTATCCTCATTTCGATTTATTCCAGCGGAATAATTGGGGATTGATTATTTATGATGAAGTTCATCTTTTGCCAGCACCGGTATTTCGTATTTCAGCGGAAATGCAAGCGACACGTCGTTTAGGTTTGACGGCCACTTTAATTCGTGAAGATGGACGCCAAAAAGATGTGTTCTCTTTAATTGGTCCGAAAAAATTTGAGGTACCTTGGAAGGTACTGGAACAACAAGGCTGGATTGCCACCGCCGATTGTACCGAAGTACGCGTAAGTTTACGGCCCGAAGCAAAAATGACCTATGCCATGGCTGATTTGCGCCAGAAGGTGATGTTGGCTTCCTGTAATCGCGAAAAATTTGCCGTGGTGCAAGAGTTATTGGTGAAGCATAAACATGAACGGGTTTTAATTATCGGTCAATATTTAGAGCAATTAGATGCTTTATCTACTTTACTCAAAGTGCCGCTTATCACTGGAGCCACTTCGAATCCTGATAGAGAAGTACTCTTTAAAGAATTTCGTGACGGCGTTATCGAAACCTTGATGGTGAGTAAGGTAGGTAACTTTGCTATCGATATTCCCGATGCGAATATTTTGATTCAAATCTCGGGAACTTTTGGAAGCCGTCAAGAAGAGGCTCAACGATTGGGTAGAGTATTGAGACCAAAGGCCAATGGCGCTTTAGCCCACTTTTATACTTTAATTACGCGTGATACCAAGGAACAAGAATTTGGTATGAACCGTCAATTGTTTTTAACTGAACAAGGCTACACCTATTCCATTATCGATTGGGGAGAGTAATCTATGCCAAACATTTTCCTAACAAAGTTAATTACTCGAGGATTTAAAATTTTAGGGCTTGTGAATATGGCCGCCTTGGCAATGACCTCGCTAGTGCAAGCGGAAATCGCCGCTCAATATACCGTATTAGACAATGGTTTAAAGGTGATTTTATATCCTAATCATCGTGCGCCTATTGTGTCTTGTCGTATCTTCTACGTTACAGGATCGGTGCATGAAGCACCAGGCCATACTGGTATTGCGCATTTATTGGAGCATATGCTTTTTAAAGGCACGAAAAAAGTGGGGACCGTTGATTCCGTAGCGGATGCCGTTCTCGAAAGCAAAATTGAAAATGTAATGATGAATTTAGAGGCCGTAACTGCTTTGTTACCACTTGATTCCGGTAAAACCTTGAACTTACGTCATCAATACGATTCTTTATTAAGTGAACAACGTAAGCTCATACATAAATACGAGTTATGGGAAGCCTATGAAAAAAATGGTGGCACGGGACTGAATGCTTTTACCTCGGATTTAATGACAGCCTATATTGTGTCTTTACCTAAAAATAAAGTGGATTTGTTTCTTTGGTTGGAATCCGATCGTATGCAAAATGCAATCTTACGCGAATTTTATCCTGAACGTGATGTGGTACAAGAAGAACGTCGTATGCGCGTAGAAGACAGTCCTACCGGGCGCTACTGGGAAAGTTTAATGGGCGTATTTTATGAAGCGCATCCTTTTCGATTTCCTACTATCGGTTATCCTTCGGATATAAAAGCATTATCGCAAGCAGCGGCAGCGGCCCATTATAAAAGTTTTTATAAACCCAATAATTGCATTTTAGTATTAGCCGGTGATATCAATGCTCCGGAGGCTTTGGAGAAAATAAAACAATATTTTGCCCCCATTAAACGCGGTGCAGATTTTCCTCCGGTATTAACCCAGGAGCCACCCCAAATTGGACAGAAGCGAATGATTGTTGAAAAAAATGCCGCCGAACCTCGTTTGGACATGCTTTTTCACACACCTGGTTTCCCAGATGCAGACTTATATACCTTCGATATTTTGGAAGGAGTGCTCTCCGGTAAAAGCGGAAGATTGTATAAAAAATTAGTGAAGGATTTAAAAATTGCAACTTCGGCAGATGGAGGAAATGGGGTAGATAAATACACATCTAACTTTTCCATATCCGCACAATTAGGTCCGAATCCAAAAGCCGATAAAGTGGAAAGTGCTATTTGGGAAGTACTCAATGAATTAGCTGAAAAACCAATTAGTGAAAGAGAATTGCAACGCGCAAAAAATCAAGTACTTGCGCGCAGCCAAAGATCTTTAGAAGACCTTGATGAATTAGCAACCGAACTGGCTTATTGGGAAATGCGTGGAGGCTGGAATAATATTAATACTTTCCCTGCAAATGTGCAAAAGGTAACCGCCGATGATGTGCAAAGGATTGCCAAAGAATATTTTTTGAAAAAAAAATCTACGGTTGGCATTTTGATTCCAGAAATAAAACCATTGAGTAAAGAAAAAACCGATAAAAAAAATACGCTGTCCCAGGCTAAAATAACCGAAGGGGAGGAAGGCAAATGAAAACGCTAAAACAATTCACCGTACTCCTTGGAATGAGCTTAAGCATTGCCTACGCTAAAACCACAGTAACCAAATCCGATGCAAATGCTTTGCCTAGTCATTATTCAAAAATAAATTTTCCAAATTGGGAATATAATCCGCCCGCTCCCCAAGATTTTCGCATTGCATTAGATGGGGGAGCCATAGCTTATTTGGTACCCGATAGCACGCTCGGCTTGATCTCGATGACGCTTTATTTTGGAGTTCCGAATTTACCTTTAAAACCGTCCGAAGTAGCGGCAGTCACTTTATATGCGTCCTTGTTAAAAACGGGTGGTACTAAACGTTTTTCACCCGAAAAATTGGAAGATACTTTAGAATTTGTCGCCGCCTCGCTCTCCGCACATGTGGGAGATTACCAAAGTGAAATGGGCATAAATTGTATGCAGAAGGATTTTTATCCCCTTTTGCAATTATTGCCTGGAATAGTTTTACAGCCGCGTCTGGATCCTGAGGTTTTTAAATTACAACAGAAAAAAATAGGGGAGGCCATACGTCACCGCTATGATACTCCTCGTGGAGTAATGGGAACGGCTTCTGAATTCGTTATGTATGGAAGTCATCCTTCCAATTGGATGCCTCAAGAAAAAGAAATATTAAAACTGACGCCTTCGGAATTAAAATTCTTATTGGGAAAAGGCTTTACCTCGCAAAATTTAGTGATCGCGGTGTCGGGTCAATTTAATCGCGAAGAGATGCTGAAAAATTTGAATGCCTTGGTCGCAAAATTTCCTAAACCAAAAGTTAGCGTAATTGATAGCGTCATTAAAACCCCATCTTTTAAAGGCCCACAAACTGCTGGTGTTTATGTGGTGGATAAAACTTTTTCCCAAGCCACTATTAAACTTTCGGCTATGGGTGTGCAACGTCCTCATCCAGACTATTATCGCTTAATTGTGGCCAGCTCCATTTTTGGCGATGGGGGCTTTACTTCTCGCTTGGTAACTCGGGTACGCTCGAATGAAGGCCTAGCCTATGGCATCGGCAGTGAGGTTGTCAGTGATTATGAAAGGTCAGGTACCGTATATGTTTCCTTACAAACCAAGGTGGAAACCGCGGCTTATGCTTTGAAATTGATTAAAGAAGAAATGTTGAAAATGGCTAAAGAAGGCATAACCGATGAAGAATTACAAAGAGCGAAGGATGGTTTAATTAAAAGTTTGCCTTCTACTTTTGATACCCCTTCAGCAACCGCTTCCATTTTTGCACAAGGAGAAATTTGGAAAAGAGATTTAAATCATTTCACCGAATATGTGAAAACGATTCAAGCTATGACAAAATCTGAAGTAGAACAAACTTTTGCCAAATATTTTAATCCCGATTCTATGCGCATTGTCATTGTTGGGCCAAAGGCTGCGTTATTAGCAAAAGATGAAAAGCATAATGCTCAACTTAGTGATTTTGGGGTCGTACATTTTTTAACTACTGAAGAAATCGAAAAACGGGAAGCACTTGCACTTCCTAATGCAACTAAAGCAACAGGAAAAAAATAATGAGTCAAAGAGTAGTAATAACAGGCTTGGGAACGATTAATCCTTTAGCCTTGAATGTGGAAGACTATTGGAAAAAATTAGCTGCCGGCCAAAGTGGAATTCGCATAGTGGATCGATTTGATAATAGCACCATGACTAGTCGCATTGGCGGTCAAGTGGCGGACTTTGATTATTTGCCCTTTTTCAAAGATCAGAAAATGGCGAAGCGTTTAGATCGTTGTGTAGTATATGCCCATGTGGCCGCAACGCAAGCGATGGAAGATGCCGGTTTAAAAGGACATTTTGATCCCGAACGTGCGGGTGTGGCTATTGGTACAGGTATCGGTGGCACAGGTGTATTCGAATCGGATATGCGCGTGATGATTGAAAAAGGTCATCGTCGTGTTTCTCCATTTTTTATTCCTATGATGTTAGCCAATACGGTTCCCGCTTATTTTGCCATTGAAAATAATTTGCAAGGCCCAAATTTTACCATGTTGTCTGCTTGCGCCAGCGCAAATCATAGTATGGGGGAAGCGTTTGAAATTATTAAGCGTGGCGATGCCGACATTATGTTCACTGGTGGATCAGAGTCTACACTTTGTGAAATTATTTATGCCGGCTTTGCGAATATGAAAGCTCTTTCTACCCGCAATGAAAGCCCTACTGAGGCATCTCGTCCTTTTGATAAAGGCCGTGATGGTTTTGTTATGAGCGAAGGTTCGGGCGTTTTGGTATTTGAAAGTTTGGATCATGCCAAGGCACGTGGCGCCAGAATTTATGCTGAGATAGTTGGTTTTGGACAAACTTGTGATGCACATCACATTACGGCTCCTCATCCCGAAGGTAATGGCGGCTATCGCGCTATGAAATTGGCGCTGGCTTCGGCAAAAATGAATCCTGAAGATATTGATGTGGTTAACGCACATGGTACGTCCACTCCACTAGGCGACGCTGGAGAAACCAAAGCCATCAAAAAATGTTTTGGCGAGCATGCTAATAAACTTTTAGTGCATTCCACTAAATCGATGATTGGTCATTTATTGGGTGCGGCTGGGGCCGTGGAAGCCATAGCGGATATTCAAGCCTTAACTCAGGACATTGTTCATCCCACTATTAATCAAACTGAAAAAGATGAAGAGTGTGATTTAAATTATGTCGCGAATGTCGCGCAGGAAAAAAAGGTCAAGGCGGTATTATCTAATTCCTTTGGTTTTGGCGGACATAATTGCACCTTAATTTTTAAAAGCTTTGAGCATTAATTTTTTTTAGCTTAAGTTATATGCGGCGGATTTTTAGCATTGGATTTTGCGTATTGGCGGCCTGGGCCTTGCTGAATGCGGGAAATTCCAAAGCTAGGTCCGCCACTCCCAATACAGCGCCGCGCGCTAATACCCAAGTTTCTATTACCCTTTCTGAAGGGCAAAGAGATTATTGTCAATTCATTTGGCATTGCGGGTTACCTAAACAAGCGACCTATTGTCCTGACTCTACTGCCTTAGGAAAAAGTAATTTTAGCTATGATTCCACACGTTGTGCCGAAGGCCGATTATTGAATCAGCGAGGCATAGGTCCTGATAATCCTACCGTGGGTTATAAACTCTATCGCTTTTTAGGTATGGAATATCGCGTCATTTATATTATTGAAGATTTTGTACCGATTAGTGAAAAACGTTTAGAATATTTACTCAGTGATTTACCATTTGCCGCTAAATTAGTCAGTTATTTTCAAACCGAGCAATATACTGCGGTCTATGTGGATACGACACATAATTTTTTTAAAGGCACTAAGGGCAAACGCTTAAGTGGAGAAGCACGGTTCATTTCAGGAAACTTCACCGAAAAACGCTTATTTTATTTTGGACAAGGTGTCGCGGAAATTGCTTGGTGGAAATTAAAAGGACCAGCTCTCTTAGAATTTTCTTATTATCGCGATCCGCAAAAAGGACTTTATTATAAAATGAAAATTTTAGTATTCCCTGGTAATGGAGTTATTAATGGGATTATGAATTTGGGACTTTTCAAAAAAATTGTCGATGGAAAAATTCATGATGTACTTTTAGACATTACCAGTTCGGCACAAAAGCTTGCCAATGGAGGTGCCGATTCACTCCGAAAAGATCCTCAATGGTCATTGGAAGATAAAATGAAAATAGACTCACTTTTGAAATTACCCTAGCATGGAAAATGTGCCCGAAATACAAGCATTAATTGAAAAATATGCTTTTAAATTAACTCCTGCGCGTCGTGATTTATTACAAAAAACCGTTAATCAGCGTACTCGTTATTTCACCATGGTGATGGAAGATTTAAAAGATCAACATAATATTAGTGCGGTGATTCGCACTTGCGAAGTCTTTGGATTGCAAGATGTACATGTTATCGAAGAAGTGAATGCTTATGCCATTACACGCTCCATTTTAAAAGGCAGTTATAAATGGTTGGATATTTATCGTTATAAAAAACGCAGTACCTGTTTACAAAATCTTAAAGCCAAAGGTTATCAGGTGGCTGTGGCCTCTACCAATGCCACAACCTATTTACAGGATTTAGACTTTTCTAAGCCGACGGCTTTTTATTTAGGATCCGAAACCTTAGGCAATCATCCCGACACAATTGCCGCTGCCGACATAGCTTTTAAAATACCGCAACGTGGTCTCACCGAAAGCATGAATGTGTCCGTTTGTGGGGGAGTATTGATTTCCACCGTGGATCGTTGGATGGAAAAAAAAGGGCGTGAAAATTTTGTATTATCGGAGCCGGAAAGATTGCGATTATTGGCAGATTTTTATGAACGCAGTGCCGTAGGCGTGGATCGTAATTCGCCGATTCGATTTGTAGAATAATTTAGCGATTAATTAAAGGTTACCTCTCACTTGAAAGTTAAAGGTAACTCCAGGTAACGCATAAGTAGCATGTGGTTAGCGCTTAAGTTTATAAATTTCCCGGATACCAGTTTCCTCGTAACCAATTATGTGCATGTAATTTTTCGAGTAAGCTTTGAGGCATCGGCGTCATATCCGAAACCGAAGTATTAGCCTCGGCTTGTGCAATATTACGTATGCCAGGAATAACTACTCCAACAGCAGGATGCGCCAATACAAATTTCAAAGCCGCTTGTGGCATGGTATAACCAGAACCCACTAAATCTTTTTTAATTAATTCCACGCGACGTACGGTACGTGGAAAGCGATCGCCATGAAAATAGTCGGCACGAAAATCACCTTCGGCAAATTTTGAATCGACAGTAAATTTACCGGTAAGCGAACCTTCATCAAAGGCCACGCGCACAATGACACCTACTTTTGCTTCTAAAGCCGCAGGCAAAAATTCGGCAGCAGGCTCTTGTTCAAAGAGATTGTAAATCACTTGTACAACATCGAGATAACCTTTTCTCATCAATTCAATGAGGCTATTTTGATCCTGTTCAGGAGTAGATATACCAATATGTTTGATTTTCCCTTCGGCTTGAATTTTACGTAAGGTATCCAAAGCTTTGGGGTTTTTATTCCACGCCCTGGTCCAAGTATGCAATTGTAAAATATCAATGCAATCCACATTGAGATAACGCAGACGTTCTTCCACCATTTCGCGTATATATTTTTCGGGATAACAGTCTTCTATTTTATCATAGGGCGAAGGGGGCCAAGAACCTGCTGCGGGAGGTATTTTCGTTGCAACCCAAATTTTTTCTTTTTGCCCGCTTAAGAATTTTCCAATAACTTTTTCACTATGTCCATTACCATAACCGGCAGCGGTATCAATAAAATTGACACCCTTGCTGATTGCGTGTTGTAAGGCTTGTAATGAATCGTCATCATTTTGGCCAGCCCACATTGCTCCACCCAGGGCCCAGGCACCAAAACCGATTTCGGAAATACTAATTCCCGTTTTCCCCAATGTTCTAAATTTCATGATCACCTTTCAAAACGACATCCCCAATGTCGGGCGTAAAATATACAAGACTCAAGCCTAAATTTCCTTCAGTTATTTGGTTAATTACAATTTTGGGGAAGCATTTTTTTTACCTTTACCTAACATTTTCTAAGGATATAAGGTGCCTAGATATAATCCTCATTCGGTTGAGCCTAAATGGCAAGAATATTGGCTCGCCAATAAATCATTTCGTGCTGGCCAAGACAAAACTAAACCCAAGTTTTATTGCTTGGATATGTTTCCCTATCCCTCCGCAAATGGTTTGCATGTAGGGCATCCCGAAGGTTATACCGCCACGGATATAGTATGCCGCTATAAACGCATGCAAGGCTTTAATGTTTTACATCCAATGGGCTGGGATGCTTTTGGTTTACCTGCCGAACAGCATGCCATTAAAACCGGAACTCATCCTGCGGTAACCACAGAAAGCAATATCAATAATTTTCGTCGCCAAATCCGCGCCTTAGGATTTTCTTATGATTGGGATCGCGAAATTAGCACCGCAGATCCTCGTTATTTTAAATGGACGCAGTGGATATTCAAGCAACTTTTTGAACATTGGTATGATTTTTCTGCGCAAAAGGCTCGTCCCATTGCCGAATTACCGATTCCAAATACTGTACAAGGCAAGTTAGCGATTAATAAATATCAAGACGGATTTCGCATGGCTTATATTGCCGAAGTACCCGTATGGTGGTGCCAAGAATTGGGCACGGTGCTAGCCAATGAAGAAGTAATAGATGGGCATAGTGAGCGTGGTCAATTTCCTTGTGAACGTAAACCAATGCGACAATGGGTGTTACGCATTACCGCATATGCCGAAAGATTACTTTCCGATTTAAATGGATTAGATTGGCCCGATTCCATTAAACAAATGCAAAGAAATTGGGTGGGTAAATCCATCGGTGCGGAAATGCATTTTGCTTTAGTGGGCCATGAGTTTTCCTTAGAAATTTTTACCACCCGTCCCGATACCTTATTCGGAGCAACCTATATGGTGGTAGCGCCAGAACATCCATTACTTGATATTATTACTACTCCTGTGCAAAAAGAAGCCGTGAAAGCCTATCGAAAAGAATCGAGTAGTAAATCGGATTTAGAACGTGGCATAGAAAAAGAAAAATCTGGTGTGTTTACCGGAGCCTTTGCTATTAATCCTGTGAATGGTCAGCAAATACCTATTTGGACGGCGGATTATGTCATGATGGGTTATGGCACTGGCGCCATTATGGCTGTACCTGCGCATGATGTAAGGGATTATGCCTTTGCCAAAAAATTTTCTTTGCCTATTATGGAAGTCATCGCTGGTGGAGAAATTGGCAAAGAAGCCTATACTGCCGATGGATTGCTGATTAATTCTGATTTCTTAAATGGCTTAAATGCCGAAGTTGCTAAAAGCAAAATGATTGCATGGCTGGAAGCAAAAAAAATCGGTCAGGCTAAAACGCAGTATCGTTTACGCGACTGGCTTTTTTCACGTCAAAGATATTGGGGCGAACCCTTTCCTATTGTACACGGTGCAAATGGAACCGAAGCGGTACCCGATAGTGATTTGCCAATTAAGTTGCCAGCCCTAGAAGATTTTAAACCTACGGGAACTTTTGAACCACCACTCGCGAAGGCTAAAGATTGGCTTAATTACAGTAACGCCGAGGTTTCCTTACATGGCATGCGCGAATTAAATACCATGCCGCAATGGGCGGGTTCGAGTTGGTATTTTTTGCGTTATCTCGATCCGATGAACGATTTGGAGCCTTTTAGTAAGGACGCGGAAAAATATTGGATGCCCGTCGATTTATATATCGGTGGGGCTGAGCATGCCGTATTGCATTTATTATACGCTCGCTTTTGGCATAAATTTCTTTTTGATCTGGGCTTGGTTTCGCAAACTGAACCGTTTTACAAATTGGTAAATCAAGGATTAATCCTTGGTGAAGATGGCGAAAAAATGTCAAAGTCACGGGGTAATGTGGTAAATCCTGATGATGTGATTAAGGATTATGGCGCGGATTCTATGCGCTTATATGAAATGTTTATGGGGCCATTGGAAAGGCAGAAGCCTTGGCAAACCGCTGGTATAGAAGGCTTATGGCGTTTTTTAAATAAGGTTTGGCGTTTAACCGTTGGCGATGAAAAATCAACTTTACGATTAAGTGAAGACGGTCCTTCGGAGTTAATTCAAAAACGGTTACATCAAACCATTAAAAAAGTTACCGAAGATATTGAACATCTTCGCTTCAATACCGCGATATCGCAATTAATGATTTTTTGCAATGAGTTGAGTGAAGACCATGAAAAAACGGGTTCGGTTTCTCGCAAGGTCGCCGAAACATTGGCTTTATTAGTTGCACCCTTTGCACCTCATTTTGCGGAAGAGGTATGGGAATCCCTAGGGCATACGGAAACGCTAACTTATGTAACTTGGCCAACTTATGAAGAAGCTTTGACCGTTGAAAATACCGTAACCGTAGTGTTACAAACCAATGGGAAAGTGCGCGTACGTTTGGAAGTGCAAAAAGGAACATTGGAAAGTGAACTCGAAATCCTTGCCAAACAAGAGCCTAAATTCAGTACTTATTTAGAGAATCAACAAGTCATAAAAATTATTATAGTAAAGGATAAACTGGTTAACTTCGTAGTAAAACCGGTATAATATTCTTATGTCAGAATTTCAAAGAAAAATCGTCCTAGCTAGCGCCAATGCGGGTAAGACTCAAGAAATAGTTTCATTATTATCTCCCTTGGGTTTTTTAGTTATGTCCTCCAAAGAAATTGGTTTTGTGGAAGAAATTCCTGAAACCGGCGAAACCTTTGCTGAAAATGCTTTATTGAAAGCAAAAGTTTTATCTCGTTTTAGTCAATCGCCTGTACTCAGTGATGACAGTGGTTTAGAGGTTGAGGCCTTAGGTGATGCGCCGGGAATTTATTCCGCACGCTTTGCCGGCCCTCAGGCCAATGAAGCGCATAATCGCCAAAAACTTTTAGAGACTATGCAGGGTAAAACCAATCGTCGTGCGCGCTTTGTTTGCGTCCTTTGCTATTTAAAAACCAATAGTAAACCTTATTTTTTTACTGGCGTATGTAATGGCACTATTGCCACCGAAGAGCGTGGCACACAAGGGTTTGGTTATGACAGCTTATTTATTCCCGATGGCACAACTTATACTTTTGCGGAAATGGGTAGTGAAATAAAAGCTCGTGGTAGCCACCGTACTTTGGCTTTGTATCAATGGCTGAAATGGCTTTCTGACGCAGGAAAAATTTAGCCCCCGAATTAGCCGCTAAAACAGATTAGGGTAGCTTTTAGGTTACCCTTTTTTTTCTCTTAATTCTGCAAAAAAATCTTGAATCAATCCCAAGCATTCTTCAGGCATTACATTGTGTAATACTTCCACTGGGCGATTAAGCGGATTATTCTCCAAGATATTATAAGTGGATCCTAAAGCGCCTAATCTTTTATCGCGCGATCCATAAACCACTTTGGAAATTCGCGAATTCAAAATCGCTCCCGCGCACATAGGACAAGGCTCTAAAGTGCAATACAACGTACAGCCCTCTAAGCGCCAATTCTCTAATTGATTGCAGGCCGCTCCAATAGCAATGATTTCGGCATGTGCAGTGGGATCATGTAAAGCTTCTACGCGATTATAGCCTTTACCAATTATGATGCCTTCTTTGACTATTACACAACCTATCGGCACTTCTCTTTCGCGATAAGCCCATTCCGCTTCACGAATGGCATGTTGCATGAAAAAATTATCGTCGGGAAGCTCAAGCATATAATTCTCTCCGCTGATCTTTTTGCTGGTTTTTTTGATTCGGTAAAACCAAATTAAGTAACAAGGACGTTACGAGCATTGCACTTAAGGCGATTAAAGGATTCCAAGGCCAAGCAAAAGCATAAATTGGCTTCCACCATAAATCGGGAAAGATAGGGATTTGTAAAAAAGGTAATAAAGCAGCTATGCCCGCAAAGACGCCAAGTATAACGGCCAAAGGCTTAACAAAGGGGGCAAAGAAGGCTAATAAAAACATGCCTAAAAGGGGACCGGTAAAAAGCGAAGTAAAGAATAAAGCTTTCGATAATAAAGAAACATTGCCTAAGGCACAAAGCGAAGCTGTTAATGTGCTAATAGCTCCCCAAATCAATACCCATTTTTTAGCATGCCAAAGACTGACTTCACCACTGGTATTTTCTTTACGGGGAAATAAATCAATTGCAGCGGTGTTCGACAAGGCTGTAAAGGCAGAGCTAAGGGCACCCATAGCCGCAGCAAAAATGGCTGCTACCAAAAGACCTTTAAAACCCGTGGGTAAAATATTTAGAATGAAATAGGGGAATACTTCATTCACGCCCATAGGGGGAAGAATTTCCACCTTTTTAACTTGGAAATAAACATAAAGAAAAGCGCCCAAAGTAAAGAAAATACAACCCACTGCCACACCTAAAAAAACCGAACTCGTGGAAGAATAATTGGCTTCCTTTACACTTTTGCACGAGAGGTAACGTTGCACAAATTGTTGATCGCAGCCACGTATGGCCACTTCAAAAACAATATAGGCCATGCCAGCCGACCATATATTGCGGGCGCTATGCGGATCAAAGTGAAAATCTATCCAATGGGTTTTTCCCGCTTGCGCAGCCAAGGATAAGGTTTCGCCAAAGGATCCCACGGCGTGGGCCACAAATAATAAAGCCGCAATTCCACTTCCAAAGAAAATGGAAAACTGAATCACATCGGTCCAAGTAACGGCCTTAATACCTCCAAAAAAAGTATAGAGCATAGCTACAATGGAGATCATTCCAATAGCGACTATCATCGGCACATGCATAATTTTTGAAAGCACAAGCGAGGGACCATAAACTAAGATACCGGTACGTAATAATAAATGTCCGCAATAAAGCGTAGCGGCCAAGAGACGTACCTTACGCGAAAAACGCAATTCTAATAACTCATAAGCCGAGCGAATTCCGGCCGCCCGAAAACGGGGAATGAAAACTTTTCCAATAATTAAAATGGCCAAGAGAGCTCCAAAATTAAGCATGAGCAAACTCATATCATTGGCATAAGCATCCGCCGGCTCACCTAAAAATGTGGTGGCACTTACTGAAGTTGCAATTAAAGAAATACCTATGGCCAGCCAAGGCATGCTCCCGCCACCAAACATAAACTCTGAATAATTTTTGCTTTTATTGGAAAAGTAAAAACCAATCCAAGCAATTCCAGCAAAGTAAGTGGCTACTACAGCCCAATCCCAGATTCCGAACATAGCCCTCTTTATTTCCTTTTAGCCATTATAAAATATAGCGCGGTTGCGTCCGCTTTCCTTTGCCTTATACAGCGCCTTATCGGCTTTTTCTAAAAGCTCTTTTCCATGACGCGAATCATCAGGAAAAATAGCGCCACCAATACTAATGGTGACTTGAAAAGGTATTCCATTTCCGGTATCAAAACTTTTTTGTGCCACGCTATGTCGAATCCGCTCAGCCGTTTCCATTGCTCGACTAGGTGTAGTTTCCGTCAGTAAACACACAAATTCTTCGCCCCCAAAACGCGCTAAAGTGTCACTTCCTGCGCGTACCGCTTGCGACAAAATACCCGCCACTTCTTTTAAGACCAAATCACCGGCGGCATGCCCATAAGTGTCATTTACTTTTTTAAAATGATCGATGTCCATCATAAGCACCGCAACTTGCACATCTTGCCGCTGAGCCCGAAGAATTTCCTTTTGAAATTGTTCATTAAAAACGCGACGGTTTTGTACGCCAGTCAATCCATCGCGACTCGCTAGGTGTTCTTTTTCTTGATAGAGGCGCGCACGCGAAAGGGCAAATCCCATGGCTCTTGCGATAGTGAGCAACATGGCCTGTTGATATTCCGAATAACGTTTTAAGCGTGAGCTTTCCACCATTAGCGCCATATCCACACCTTGATCTGTATGCACGGGAACTGCCATGAGACAAGACCATTGTGGATCGGGTTTTTCTTTGCTGCCAAAGCGAGGTGTATATTCAAACCCCTGAAAACTTCGATTAATAATTTGTTCTTTTTCAAAGACTAAAGAGATTAAACCTTTTTCCGAAAAATCAAAATAAAGATCTTGAAAGAATTTTGTGCCCACGCCTTCGCAGCTAATCACTTTACCAGCCTGCGAATTTTCTTCTTGGCGAGCAATAACCATAAAGCGTTCGCCTTCTACACTCTGTGTCATATACTCGCGCACATGTAATAGAATATTATCGAGCGACATATTCTCCAAAAATTTCCGTTGGTATTGACTAAGCGCAATAAGCTGATCGCGTTGATGCGCATTTTCACAAGACAAATAGGCATAATAAACAAGGTGACCAATTAAGCGCGCAAATTCTTCGAGGTTTTCAATGGTGTGATTATCAAAGGCTTGCTTTTCCAAGCTGTCGACTAAAATTGCTCCACGGCGCGATCCCTGTACCAAAATAGGTACACCAGCCAAAGAATTTATGCCTTCATTTGCTGCATAATAATGCAATTGCGTGGAATCGGTAATAATATCACCTTCTAATACACGCGTAATATCATCCTTCAATAGCTTACCAGCTAATCCCTGATTACTTTGTAAAGTCGCTCCACCAATTAAAGATTCGCTTTCCGAAATCCATGATCGTAAATACACGCCGCCGTCACGGCTGGGGAAAAAGACCGCTAAAGTAAAGGTTTTATCCAAAGTTTGTTTCAATAAAGTGAGGCCATCGGATAGCAAGATATCAATTTGTTCTTCTACATCGCGCAAGGCTTTTTTACGATCTTCACGCAAAGCCGGGCCTGGTTTTCCCGTGCTTTCTGGATTGGCAGAAGCGCTTTGCGTTTTTAAAAACGATTTCGTTTCCGGTTCATTATTGGGCTCAACTGGGTTTTTGCTCTTCTTAAAAAATGACGATTTTTTATTAAACAAATAAATAATTATCGCAACAAATATTACAACAATTAAAGCGAAAATCCAGTAACCTCTACCTAATGCCCATCCTAAAGCGAACAAGCAAAAGGTTAGGCCTAATCTCATGTGCGCGCGGCTTTCCAAAGAAAAAATAGTCCCAGTGGGGCAAATAAAGCATTGCCAAACCAAGCACCCGCCAAAGGGGTTAATGCGCCGTTTTCTCCCATAACCAAACCTACTCTCAAAGCGATATAATAAAGGAAGGTAATTAACAAAGCGAATCCAAAATTACGCGCAAGGCCAGTTTTAATAGTATTTACGGCTAAGGCGCAACCGATAAGCACCATAAAAAAATTGACTAAGGCACTGGCAAATCGAAAATGCCCTTGCGTTTCCAAAGCGCGGGTTGATTCACCCGTTCGACTCAAAATGGAAATTCGGCGATGAATTTCTTGCAAACTCATTTCGTCGGGATAAACTCTTTCATCCATTAAATCTTTAGGTTGATCCTTAAAATCCAACAGAGTGACTTCTTTAAAGCTTTCGGCTTGTAAGCCTTTGTCATTAAAGGTCCGATGTATGCCATCCGTTAATTTCCAATTATGGCCTTCCCAATACATACTCCGTGCATCGTAGCGCTCAAACAAAAGACCATGATGATGTTTTAATATGGTTATCCCTTGACCCATTTTTTTATTGCCAGAAAAATATTCAAAATAATATTGAAAGCCATCCGAACCCGTATAGATATAATTGAATTTTTCATTCGATTCGGCATTATCACTGTCTTGACTCTTCGGTTCATTAATTTTAAAACGCTTATGATTGGCATCCGGCAAAATGCGATTTTCCACATAGAACATTCCCGCACTGCAAAGGATTCCAAAAAAAAGTATAGGTAACAAAATAGTGAATACCGAAAGTCCGGCCGCTTTAAGCGCCACTAGCTCTAGATGTTTAGCTAAATTGCCCACCGAAAAAACAGCGGCCAGCAATAAAGCGATAGGCAATATTAAATAGAGAATATGCGGCAAATAATACATGTAGTATAGATAAATTTCTCGATGTGGGCGTGCTAGCCATTCTTTGCTATTGCCTACAAAATCTACGACCACAAAAATTAAGACCGCACTAAAACAGCACAGTATAAAAAGCCCTAAAAAGCTTTTGAAAATATAGCGCGAATAAATTTTCATGGCACTTTGCGTCGGATAAAAATGGATTTAAACATCGCGAAAAATTTTTGTAACCAAGTATTTTGCGATAAATAATTTTCCCGTGACATACGTATCGCTAAAAACAAACCCGCAATCCCCACAATAATATTTGGAAACCACATCGCCATCCAAGGAGTGATAATCGCTTTATCCGCCAATACTTCACCACGAATTAAGCAAGCCCAATACAGTAAAAAGAAAAATAGACTATAAATGGATCCCGTCCCTATACCACCGCGCCGCGCCATAATGCCCAAGGGTGCGCCAATAAAAACAAAAACCAAACAAGCCACGGGAATGGAAAACTTTTTATGAATTTCCACCCAAAATTTATCCATTTCTTTTTGCTCATCATCGGCGCGCACATTATAACGTTGAATGATATATTGCTTATCCTGTTCTTGCTTTCGGACTTCGGCAATAGTCACGCTGCTAATGGGAGCATTGGTCCACCATTTTTGATCCATTAATCGCGGTGGTATATTTTTTACCGTGTCCGCTTTGAACAAAACATCTAAAGCCTGAAGCTCATCAAAAACCTTATTTTGATATTCTCCATTCAAACTTTTTAAGCGTCCACCGGCTGTTTTTATAACCCCGTACATATCTTGTACCGACATTTCTCTATCCGTGCGATAACTTCTTTCATGCCTTTCTAAAGCGGCGTCAACATTATCAATGGACACAATTTCCTTTTGGTATTTTATGCGTACATAATTTTTATTTTCTTTGGGATCGACAATATGATTTTCACCTCCATAAAGGCGAATGAGTATGGTTTTGCCTCCGCGGGCATATTCCATAAAGGCGGAATCGCTACAGATATAACGCAAAGGTTTTCCCATTTCCATGGCATATATACGCACACCACGCATTCTGCCAGTTACGGGATTTAAACTATCGATCCACAATTGATAGTTTTCAAAATCCTTAATCAGAGTATGAGGAGTAATTAAAGCAGTAGGTTTTTTTCGGCCAATATCATTGCGTAAGGCGGCAGCGCGGTGATTCGCATCGGGAAGAATATAATTATTGAAATAAATCATTCCTCCGCATAATAAAATGGCCATGGTCAAAACAGGAAGAATAGCGCGAAAAGGGGAAATGCCATTCGCCTTCATAGCGGTAATTTCATTGTCGGCGGAAAATCGCCCGAAGGCCATTAGCGTAGCTACCAAAACGGCCATGGGAATGGATAAGGCCAGCATCCATGCTAAATTGAGGACAATAATTTCTAAAACCGTTTGCCAAGCCAATCCTTTGGACAAAATGGAGGATAAAATGCGAATGAGGAAATCGATAAGGAACAAAAAAGTGATAATAAATAAAGCATATAGAAACGGAGCTATATGCTCACGCAAGATGTATCTAGCTAGGATCATACAACAACCAGATTATGTAAAGAATTATCTTCCACCGGAAGGGAATAGATAGCTAAATCCCTCGATATTGCCCTTATTTAAGACAAATAATTTCCTATTTTGTTGCAACTTAAAACTTATGGAAAATGAATTAGTAAACCAGCGGGAATACAAATTGAAACACAAATTTTTGTCTCGTTGTACTTTAGCCTTAAACTTTGGCTTGGCATTATTTTTTTTGGGTTGCGCGGCTACACAAGCCCCTAAGCTTGCTGCACCGGATCCCACTTCTGCAGAAGTCGATGTATTGCAAATTAAAGATAATGCGGATGAAGCTTTAAAAATTTCGCAGGAAAACAAATTAGAGATTCAAACGCTCAATACTAAAATGAAGGAAATTGAGGGCCGCTTTGCTGCCCTACAAGAGCAATTGGCAACCTTGTCTCCCGCCAAATTCGAAGAATTGCAACAGCAAGTCCGTTTATTACAAGAGCAATTTAAAAATATGGAATCTGCTTTGAGTCATTTAAAATCGGTGCCGGAAAAAGGGGTGGCGACATTTACTCCCAGCTCAAATCCACCTAATAATGCAGTCGTTAGTGATGACAAAAAAAATCCTAAGCCTGAAGCTAAAGTCTTAACAAAAAATGCTCCGCCAAAAAAAATAGCCAATGAAGCCGAAGCACAACTATATAAAAAGGCTTTCGATCTTTATTATGCGCGAGACTATGAAAAAGCCATTTTAAAATTTGAAGAAATTATTCACAATTATCCTTCCGGTGCCTATGTGGATAATTCTTATTACTGGATAGGGGAGTGTCATTTCTCCGTGGGAAATTTTGCTAAAGCCATTACGAGTTTTCGTAAAGTACTCACCTTTGCCGATACGGAAAAAGCCGATGATGCGCAAATTAAATTAGGCTATTGCTTCCTACGTTTAGGAGACCGAAAGCAGGCGGTAGAAGAGTTTAAAAAACTAGTATCTTTGTATCCTGATAGCGAATATTTAGAGAGAGCCAAAGATGAATTGGCTAAATTAGAGTAGAGTTGGAGTTAATTATTATGCTTATGCAGCATTTCACAAAAAATAAAATCATCACTAAAAGTAAAACCGCCCATTTTATTATCCATGCGCTTTGCTACGCAATGCTCCTGTCCTTTTGGGGTTGTAGCTCCAGTAAAAAATTAACTCATGAACAAACTTGTAATGATAAGTTTAATGATGCGCAAAAGAAATACGACAAAAAACATTATACTGAAGTACGTGATCCCTTACGTGATTTAATTAGTGCTTGTAATGGCTTTTCATTTACAGAACAAGCCTATTATGAATTAGCAGACTCTTATTATCAGTTGGGTGATTGGATTGAAGCGCAAAGCGAATATATGTCCTTTTTAAAAGACTATCCCTCCTCCAAAAAATACGGTGAATTAGCTCAGTTTCGCTTAGCGGAAACTGCGGCCAAACAAGTAGAAATTCCTGCCCGCGATCAAAGTCAAACAGTGGAAGCCATTGATGAGTTTAACAAATTTATCAGTTACTATCCCGAATCGCAATATGCCGATAGTGCCAAAAATTTTGCCGATAAATTACGCAAGCAATTGGTGGAAAAAGAAATGCTGATTGCCCGCTTATACACACGCATGGGGGAGCCTCAAGGGGCCGCCGTTTACTACAAGGGTTTAATCAAGGATTATCCTGGCTATATTGATTTACGTGATATTCATATGAAATTAGTGGATTGCTATATCGCTTTGCAACAATTCGAAGAAGCAGAATCGTACCTCGCTAAATTTGACGGAGTAGCTAAAGACGATCCCTTTTTAGCAAAAGTTAAAGATGGCTATACACGTTTAGAAAAAGCTAAAAGCAAGTACGCTGCAGTGAAAAAGCAAGAAGCGGATAAAAACAAGCCTCAGGAAGCCCTTTAGGGGGAATGTTTAAATCATTAAGTTTAATAGGTTTACTTGGTTTTTTTGCAGCACCCGCGCATAGTCAAGCAAACTTACTAAATACCCAAGGTAACCCTCAAGATACTCTAGGTGAAACGCATGATTCCACAAAAATAAAAATGCCTTCTGCCAAACGGCAAGCCTATTTGGGTGTGTATGCAGGAATTTCCTTTTTTGATTTCAGCGCAAAAACATACTTCGTGAATAATTTGGATTCCTTACGCCGAGCTAACCATTGGAAGTCTTCCCAAGATTTTGAATCTGTACATTTGGCCTTTCCAATAGGCTTTTTAGCCGGAATCCCCATTCATAATGATTTAGATATTATTGTGGGCAGTAAAAGTTTTTGGTATCAACAAAACGCTTTATCGCAAGACTCTACACATTCCTCTTATGAAGAATCATATGCTGTGCAAGCGCATTCAGGTGGGGTAGGGATCAAGTATTACATTCCATCCTCGGTATTTTCCGTAAATAAACAAATAGGTTTATTTATTAGTGTATTACCTTATTGGAATTTAGGCTTTAGTGAAATCTACTCCACTTCTGGAAAGTTACCTGCCACCTTAAGTTTTGCACCTATTGGCTATGATATTCAATTAGGGTTTCAGCATGATGCGTCAAAAAGTTTAATTTGGCAAGGTGCCTTAACCTTTAGTCAAGCAAAATGGCAAAGCGATAAAGCTTGGATCGCTATTATACCTACGAATAATATCGCAGGAAAAGCGAGCTGGGAATTATCCGGATTAGAATTTCAATTTCGCTTATTATGGACACCTTCAGTTAAACCTTTAAAGCCTAATGTCACTACTCCTCCAGTAATAAATTCATTACCTAATCCGATTCCGCCTCCCATTACTAAACTATAAAAAAAGCCCTGCGAAAATATCGCAAGGCTTAATTATTTTTAATATGTAAACTATTGAGGTCTTAATCGTCCCATTTTTGTGTACTTAATTTCTTGCTTGGACTTTCCATCTTTGCTGCCTTTAAATTGGAATAACACTTTCCAAACATAAACACCATTACCCGATAGCGCACCATGCGAATCCTTTAAATCCCAAACCAACCAAGAAACAAGCCCTCCTTGCATTGAACGATTTGGGTTTTTCATTTCACCATTGTAGCCAAAACTTTGCACAAAGGATTGCATAAATAACCCATGATGATCGAATATACTTACATGGGCAATGTATTCACTGGAGGCAACAACTTCCACAGCAGAATACTTGGTTGATTCAAAATCTTCAAAACTAGCTACTTCATTGTAACTTGCCCTTGTCGAATCATTAACGCTTTCAGGAACATAATTTGTAATCCATTTTCCAGTTTTAGCATCAAAGCCCACAGGAGGAACAAATAAAAGTTTTCCAAGTTTACCTGGATCTTGGGTTTTATATGTTTCGCCCGGAACATTGTTAGCAGGATCATGAGTTGCAATTAAAAATTTAGGGTCATTTACATCTAAACCCGCCACAGGTGGAAAATTTCTAAATGAACGAACAATTTGCGCAGGATTTGCACCAGTAAGTTCCACACCGATAGGCAAAGGTAAATTTCCTGGAGCATCAGTATAAGATCCATCAATGGTAAGGAAAATACAATCACCAATTAAAGGAGTGATAGCCCCTGGGGTATTATCTACAAGCACTTTAAAATAAGTGTTATTACTGTCTAATTTAGGTTCTCCCAAAACTAAAACCGGAGCAGTATGTGCATAATCACTGCAACCTTTACTAAAACGAAATAAAGTTTTCCAACTATTATTTCCAGGTCCGGTAATTAATTTTTCGGAAACTTTAATCAACAATGTATCAGGGCTAAAACGCTTTTGATTTTCCGAGACTTGATAAGCGATAAGATCTGAAGGTAATTTTTTTGCAGTTAACATTACGGGTCCCATGGAATCATCGATATTATGTTTCTGTGCGCCAAAGAGGGCATTATCGGGAAACAGGGCATAGGGATTTTCTACGCCTTCGGGTATTCCCGTTAAATCTTGTCCAAACTCACTTTGGGTAAAGTCGGCCACAATTACCGAGGAATCTTTTCCTGCAAAGCTTATTTGCGATGGACCTACAATTTTTTTGAACTTTGCATCCACTTGATTCCAGTATACGGCATCGAGTGACTTAGGTAAAGAGGATAAGGAATGATCAAAAACGAAATAAACTTTATCGCCACGGGCATTTTTATTTTCATCCTTAATATAAGCATGAACCACCAAATTAAATTGCGCAAATAAAGTTAGGTCCGCAGTAATGGTATTCGCTCCGATAATGACTTTAGCTTTAATAAAGGCACTATTTTTATTGGAAGTAATATCCAGTTTCGCCTCAATACTATCATTATTAGGTGTTGGCATTGCGGTTACAAATTTAAAGGGAACTCTCACCACAAATTTTCCAGAGAATGATGCCGTTTCCACAGCTAATAGTGTATCCAGTTCATCAAACGGTCCTGTTACAACAACTTTAATAATATCAATTTGATCCCGAGTAGGACTTTTGGCTTCGACAATCACCAAGAAATCCTTATCTATTTTTTCATTTCGGGAAGTGACTTTGGTACTGTCCAAGCTTGAAGCGAATATAAGTGACGGGACTTTATCGCCAAAATACTGTGCTTTTATTTCATTGCTATTGCCATAAACGGGATCGATATACACTACTTTTACAATATCCGTTTCACTACAAGCCAAGAAATTATCGCTGGTATTCGGTTGACCTGTCAATTGTTCCGTTTTAATAATAGCCTTAGTGGTCACATAAGCGGATTTACTTGCATCCCAAGCCATTTCCACATTATCAATAATGTCACCTGTGGCCGCACAACTAATTTGTGCCAAGATTGTAGGGTTACCCACATGTGTGAAAATTTGGTCATGAATGGTGATAATCAATTTATCCGTTAAGCGCTCTATAGTTTTATTGACAGAGTCTTCAAGCACAATGTCCGCCGTTTGATTTGGATAAGCAATCACCAATAAATCACCTACACTGGTATTTTCGGCAACACCTGCATTATCATGGGCCTGTGCATTGGCGTTTAATTCCCCACGATAATAAGTATCACTGGTATCATTTTTACGCGGAGGGTTGGCATCTTTTAAAGGGAAGCTGCCTTCCCAAATTCCTCGCGTAGCATTGTGTGAAATTAAATTGAGTTTAACCGTTTCCGTATCAATGGCTAAAATTTGACTGTACTTTTTTTGTTGCAAAATGAGGCTAATGCTTTTTTGTTGCAATACAGCATTAACGCTTATGCTCCAATCATCACTATAGCGCAAATAAATATTTGCCTTTTCTGGATTCCACACCACATCGGGAGCAAGCACGCTGCCACCAAGAGTGTCGATAAAGTCAATACGGGCCACTTCCTGAACGCCTTCGGCAAAGCCTGCCGAACCAATAGAGGTATCAAAATAAACCGGATCCACAAATATAGCCTGTAATTGATCTCCCGCTCGAGAAACTTCTAAAGCATTATTTCCTGGTTGAAATGCATTCGCGGTTACTGGTATCTTGGCACTAAAATGCCCAGGTGATATTTCGGTTAGTGTTAAAATTTCTTCGTCAATAGGGTTATGCTTGTTCGATGTAACTTTTACTGTATAAGGCAATCGTGAATCACCAGGTTGATCATCAATGTTCACATAAACCGTATCTTGATTTGAAGGGTATTGCGAAATCGGTGTGCCGCCAATGGAATTAGAAAAATAAACTTGAGCTTGTTGAAATCCAGGATGCACATAAACTGTATCTTCAGCATGGTCATTGGCATCATTAGGATTTACCCATGAAACAATTAGCGTATCGAATAAAGAGGATTCCGTAATACTGTTTTGATTAGTGGCAGAACCAATTACAAAATTTTGCACATTACTGAAAAGAATGCCATTCCCATTTTGTTGATTAATAAACAAATTCAAAGTTTCATGATCATTACTTCTTTTCATAATCGCTGTTGGACTTAATTGATTAAATCCAGCTTCGGTAGTAGTTAAGTTCACCTTATAAGTTTTAGTCAATTGGGTTAAAAACTTTCCAGCGACAATATTGCCATTAGTATCAAGTGGGGTGATAGTTAATTTTGATAAAGTGAATTGCTTAATATAAACTTCCGTCATCACCTTACTATTTTTCCAACCCGCTTTTACCGCAATAGCCTTAATAGTAGTGTTTTTCGTAATAGTGATAGTGCCCTTATAAAGAGTTTTAGTAGTATCGGGCATGCTACCATCGAGCGTGTAATAAATTAAGGCATTCGTTGTCGTTGAGGTGAGTACCACATCCACTTTGGAAACGAACTGTTGTGCAGGAGGATTCGCTACCGGTTTAGCCACTTCATTAATTAATAGCTGTCCCGTTGTTCCATAAACTGGGTCCACATAAGTGATGGAAATATTATCTGCACTAGCGCAAGATAATATTTTGTCCGATAAATTCGGTGCACCTTCATTTTTTTCCACCCAACCCGTAACATAATTTCCACTTCCATTTTCTATGGCATTTATACCCGAAACACTATCGCCATTTATTAAACATTTCATGGAAACCAAAACGGTATCTGAAGCAGAATTGGTAAAACTTTGATCCTTTACCGTAATGCGCCAGCCTTCACTGGTTTTTACAAAAGGACTACCTTTAGTCGAATCTACCACCTCATAGCTTAAACTAGCTACGGCATCAGGATAGGCTATGAGCAAACTGGCTGTTGCAGGTATGGATTGGATTTTTCCCACATTATCATGGGGGAAAACTGAAGCTGTTAATTCACCGCGAAAATTAGTTTCCAAAACACTATTGGAATCTTTTGCGGGGAATATATCGGAAAGATTAATTTCCCCCGTCCAAATTCCAGGGCCTGAGTTGTGGGGCAGTTTTAAATTTATGATGAAATGTTCAATATCTTGATCTCTAGTAGCACCATATTTTTTGTTGTTGATGACTAAGGCAATATCTTTATTAGCAATAGTTCCTGAAACATAATCATCTGCATAGGTAACATAAACCTTACCCTTGCTTGGATTCCACAAAGCATTAGGCGCTAAGATTACTCCATTTTCATCGGTAAAATTAAGCACGCCGGCTTCTTGTACATCTTGACCAATTCCCACATTCGCGATGGCCGTGTCGCCGTATACGGGATCGATATAAATCGCATGCAATTGATCACCCGAAGCAGAGAATTGAATTTTACCATTATTCGGGCTTGTCGTTGCAAAAATCTCCATGGGTATTTGTCCAGTAAATACGCCTGTCACTGCTGTTGGAGTTAAGGTAACGGTTTCCAAATCACCCAAATTATCCGTAAAGGTTACGGTATACGATTTAGAAGGATCTTTTTCTTGATCGGTAACTTTTATATAGGCAAAAGTTTGGGTGCTAGAATATTGTCCATTGGTTGGCGGAGTGACAAAATCGCTTTGCGTAAAAATCATGGTCGAAATTTTTTGCGATGCTTTAATTGCTAATGTATCCGCTGCAAAATCTTGCGCATCACGAGGATGAGTCCAATTAGCAATTAAAAAATCGTACGGAGACGATTCCAAGGTGCCGTTTAAATTTGTAGCCGCTCCAACTTTAAAATTAAATAATCCGCCGTAAACAATACTGTCCGTATTTGTAACTGGAGCTCCTAATACCGGCGCTTCATTATCCAATTTAATTTGAGTTTTGGAGTTGGCATTGAGTATTGTTAGGTCAATGGGAGTCGTGCGTATACGCAATCGATAATTAAGATCGTTTTCTGTAAGGTAGGGGGGACGTATGCTAGCATTATTTAAAATACGAATTGCGGATTTATCGTAGCAGACAATTCCAAATTGTGATCCTAGAATGCTATGGTTTACCGAATCGGGTGTGCCTGTAGTGCTAATAGTGAAAATACTAGAGGTAGTATCCAAAGTTGAAGTACCAGTTTCCTTAAAATTAGAAACTACTTTGATACTATTACCCGTTGAAGGGCTAAGTGCAACTATATCATTTAATTTCACTAACCAACTTCCATCGGCCTGAGGCACAAAGTTAGCAGGTGTGCTATTAAAGGCTGATTGCCCAATTGTGGTATTGGTTACGGTTAAATTAGCTGGAGTATAACTTTGTAATACAGTTTTAAGAATGTTTTTAATAACTGAAGCTAAGCTATCGGGTTGATCTGCAGGGATAATGGTAAAAGTTCCACCGGTAACATTCGCTATGGATTGAAGTTTAGCATATCCTGCTAAATTGGACGATTTACCAAGGTATATGGTATATATTTTGGGCATATTAACCAAGGTAGGTGTATATATTGCAGAATCTCCAGGCTTTCCATCTGAGATTAATACTATTGCTTGGTTGGTATTTTTTTTCAAATTAATATCATTCAGCCATCCGTTTATGGCAGATAAAGGAGGATTATACGATGTACCGCCAGCATCCAAAATTTTTACAGCAGCTGTATCTTGTTGCAGTTTGGCAGCTGTATTGAGTTGGAGTAATGGTTGGGCTACCCCTGCAGAACCTGGACCACTAGCAAAACCGTAATAGCCTGCCGTAGAATTTGGAGAAATTGAGGCCATGTACACCATAGCTTTTTTTACCGCATCAGCTCGTTTGCTATACGGATCACCCGCAAATTCTTTACATCCGGTGCTGTCAACTAATTTTAAAACTGTTTGCGGTCCAAGCGGACTTGCACCCTGAATTGTAATTGTTCCATTTGTTGTTTTACTTGCACAACCTGGATTAATTTCATAATAGATGGTGTCATTTTTCGCAACATCAATCCATCCGTATATAGGTTTCATACTTCCACTTTGATCGACGGCAAAACCAATATCTGCCGATCCGCTTCCGCTTACCGCGCCTTTGCACAAGGACAGTCCATCATTGTCGATACGTGTGATGTTGGAAGGAATAACTATTGTTTTTCCATTTAAATCGGACAAATCCAAACATTTTTTAAACCTAACACCCCCACTCGTTGTGGTATCTTTACCCACCAAATCACATCGTTTCGCCGCAGCAAAAATATTCATGCTCGACAACAGTATCATTAATGTTACCGTAACTTTAAACATACTCAAAGAAAAATTTTTACGCATATTAACAAGATTTCCGAGTACCATTTGGTTCATTAAATAATGTGAATTGTTATTTTTCATAATATCCCCGCTCACCCATTCTAAAATCCCCCAAAAAGTCCAATGCATAGATAATAAAAATTCATGAGGGTTAGTCCTATGATTATTTTTAAAGGCAATTTGTTGTCCATAGAGGAATGGTTCTTTGTAGTCATGAATAATTATCGCGTTTTTAATCGTCAGAGTAAAGGGAAAGCCCTTTATTTATAGGTATAAAACGAGATAAAACCTAACAAATATAAATTCGCAAAAAAACAAAAGTTTATCCCTTAAGTCATCTATTTTTGAGCACAAAAAAAAAGCCGAGTTGCCTCGGCTTTAACTAACTGATTTTAAAAGCTTTACAAAAGCAAACGGTTATTTTTGACGCATTAACCCAATGCGCACATATTCGATTTCGGTTTTTTTGTTTTGTGGATATGAAAATGCAATTTTCCAAATGTACACACCCTGACCAGCCATCGCTCCATTTTTGTCTTTTAAATCCCAAACCAAATAACTCACCATTCCACGAGGACCATTTTGAGAAATGCGATTACGGTTATCCAGCTCACCTTGATATCCAAAAGCTTGTTTAAAGGATTTCATAAAATGACCTAAATTATCGAAAATACTTACATTCGCAATATAGCGACCTAAGGAAACCACCTGAATTAGGCTTACATTTTGAGGAATGGGCTCAGGCAATCTACTGTTATCTTGTGGAATTGAAGTTGAGACATCACCATTAATACCGTTAGGTAAATATTTTGCTCTATCTAACTCGAATTTCGTAGCATCTTTGCCAGCAAAATCCCAACCCGCTGGAGGAATCCAGTAAACGGCAATCATGGAATCCCTTGAGGTCGCGTAAGGATTACCATTGGGATTGTCTTGTGTGCCTATGCGAAACTTTTCGGAATTTACATCACTGGATATGCCTACAACAGGAGGATAGCCACGCAAAACAACTTGTTTAGCAGGATCACTTCCACCTAATTCAACACCAACTAAGCCGGGCTTATTAAAATTAATATCCGTATATTTTCCACCTGCATTTAAATATGCACAGTTATTTCCATTCCCAAAAAGAGGAGAGCCTTTTCCGGCGTTTCCATTATTTACTAGAATTATATAAGTGGTATCGGTCAAGCGCTTTACATCACCCACAAGAGTCGATGCCAAAGCATAGGAAACACATTGTTTTCCATCGCCGGTACCGAATTTAATTAGCACACTTAAATCCACTATATTTTTATCTAACGGTTCCGATAAGGTTACCAATATCGTATCAATGTTTAAGGCATTAGAACCGGGAACGGTTTTTGTTGGATCCCAAGGTTTTTTATAGGCGAAAACAATTTTAGGGCCGATAGAATCAACTATAACTGGTTTCTGTGCGTTGAAAACACTTCCTGCAGGCAAACTAACTATTGGCGCTGCACCGATTCCAATGCCGGTTAAATTTAAGGGAAATTGATCTTTAGAAAAATCAATAATTACAGTTTTATCGCCATCGGTAGAGACTGTACCCGCTTTAGGTATTTTTTTATGTGCGTCATCTGATACATTCCAATACACGCCATCAATTGGATCCGGTACCGCAGCTAATTTATTTTTAAATACCACATACACTTTATCTCCACGTCCATCACCATTTTCATCTTTGATATAGGCCATAACCACAGGGTTTAACGAAGATGTCAATGTGATGGTTTTTGATTGAAGGCTACCTGTTCCAATGGTAACCTTTGCTGTGAATACAACACTATTGTCTACTGAATTAGGGTTGAGCTGGGCTTGCAATATTCCATCACCAGCAATAGGAGCCCCTACGGTATATCCATAGGTGACCGTAGGCAAAATAAATATACCTGAATTAGGTCCTGTTTCAATCGCTGGAAAGGTTTCACTCTCCCCTTGAGGTGATGTTATGATAATGTTCACATTATCAATTTTATTAGCTGTAGGGTCCGCACCTGATGTTACTATAGCAAATGTATGCGGATCTTTATCTTCTATTTGAGTAATGGGTGTAGCCAGATCAATTACGGATGTAAATTTTAATGCATCAGCTCCCTTTACCGTCCAACTTACTTGGTCTTGTGTAGTGCCAAGATAAACTGGGTCTGTATATTTTACAATTAAAACATCACCTGATTTACAAGTTAAAGTTGGACCCACGCTTGCAACATTTCCTTCATCTTTCAAGATGGGCGTAACATTTATATATGTTGCTGGGTTTGTGGTTACGGGTTGTTGTTCGACTAATTTGACATTCGCTACATCACCTGTTCCGGAACAAGTTACGGTAGCAAAAAGGGTGTCTTGAAATTTTGAAAAACTTTGATCAATCACTTTTATTTTAATCGAATCCGTGGCCCTATCGATAGGTATTAATGGATTTTTTGCATCGGTGATTTCAATTTTACCAGTTACATCGGGATTGGTAATATTTAAATTCGACTCCACAGTTCCACCATCCAATAAACCTTTAGGATTCCTGGTTTTGATAGAGGCATTAACTTCACTAAAATAGTATGTTTCAGCTTTGCCATCTTGCGGGATAGCATTTTGTAACTCCACCAATGGAATAGAAATTTTCCAAGTGCTCGCATCCCCTAACTGAGTGGCAGTAAAATTTTTAACGAGTATAGTTTCCACATCACCCGGTGCATTTCCGTTACGATTTTTTATTGTCAAGGTTAAATTGTCGGGAGGTGTACCTTTTCCATAATCATCGACATATATAAGATTTAGAGTTGGAGTGGATGGAAGAATAGTAGCTCCAGGAGCAAGCTTACTTCCATTTGCATCCGTGAAATAAAGTTCGGCAGGGACTTCCTTAGCATCAAGAAGAATACTGGTAGTGATTTTCATGTGAGACGTTGTGAATTGTCTTTCAGCGTAGAAAAAATCAAGGATATAGGTTTCCCCGTCCACTAATCCCAATTGTTGTTGGGTTAAGGGATTGTCTAAATCTACCGTCGCAGTAAGTGCCTGATGGTCTCCACCCAAATCGATGGCTAATTTACCATTTATAAATACCCATACATCGTCATCTCCTGTAAATGTGAATACTTGTTTACCTTGATTTACGAATGTAAAGCGGGAGTGGAATTCTACCGTAAAACCATAATTATGGACTTGCTTTGTGGGAGTAGCGCCGTTAAAGATATACGATAGGCCAAATGGATCGGGTCCGTTTACAGGATCAACTTTTCTTGTATCCGTTGCGCCGGTCCCTATTATATCTAATGGGAAAAAATTATCATCTCTAAATTCATAATTGTCAGTAGTACCAACGCGAGTTAAATTAACAGTTTTTAAGAAAGAACGATTTTTAGATGCACTGGAATCATTGTACCATTCTTCAAACCGCTCTGGTCGTGGATAAAGTTTTGCAGGGTAAACTGTGGCCAACGGAAGGGCCAGTTTAGGGGTGCGATTGTCGAATTTAAACTCAGCAGAGTCCAAAACATTTATGTTACCCGTAGTATCAATAATTGCTTTTAAAACCCCAGTAGTTGCAGCATTCACATTTGCAGCATGAATATTTGGACCTTCAAATTGATGGTTTTGTGGATTAGCACTAGTGGTGTCTTTAATACCGCCTGATCCCCATTCCATTTGATCGCGAATCTTAATAGTAATAGGTAAAAAGGCTGGCTTAGCCTGTCCCCAGCTTTGCGCAGTAAGGCTTAAAAGAAAACTTATCGCCCCCCAAAATTTCAGGGATGTCTTACTCATGTGTCGCTCCTTCAGTTGAAAGCATTTTTGCACTACGGCATTTAATGAAATTAATCGATTTATTGGAATAAATCGCAAAGTATTTGAATTATTTTAAAAAAAAAATGATTTAAATTGCACTACAAAAATTTTGGATAGGATGCAGTTGTAAACGTTTAGTCATTAAATTCTCAATAAACATATTCTAATCTAAGGTAAAATGAACCAAAAAACATTCAACATTGTAGGAATTTCTGGAAAATTATAAGAAAATCGTTGAAATCTTTTACACTTACCGAAACAAGTTTTCCCGTATTAGCGAATTACAAGGAAGAATGATCAAGCAAATTCAATAAACTGCCGTGAACCCCAATTTTTAGAGAAAAAAAAGTAGCTCTTCTTAGTCCTAAAGAACCCAAACCAATTTGAATCGGTCCAAAAGGTGTTTGGTATCGCAATAAGGCTTCGCCATAATCCTGAACAGTTGATTTTATCTCCTGTGAAAACCGATCGCCCAGAATATAATAGCGACCCACACTGACAGCATATTCAAAATTATAAATGGCATCAGTATAAGTCATTTTTGGATTAAGGAAATGATTTGCTCTTAGTGAATACAAAAAATAATTTTCTTGTAAATCTAAGGCCTGAATTTCCCCTGCCAAAAAGGGATCATAATAGATTTGTGGATCAAAAAAAAGTGTCCGATTATTAAAAATAAAATCCGACCAGTAATATTGGGTTTTAAGTTGCACAGGGCCAAATGCCAAGGATAGTAAGGCTTCGACCCATTGCACAGAATCTTGTACTTCTCCAGATTCATTTTTAGGAAAACGATTTTCATGATGCAGCATTAATTCGCCATTATTTTTTTTACTCGATAAAATATTAGGAATGGGAATATGAATTTCTTTACTAATATCCATAGTACTAAATCCGAGCTTACCATTTTCCATATCATAACCACTAAGATAAAAGTTCTTCGCCAAAGCAAATTTAAGCCAAGTTGCCGGAAAGGGAAAATAGGCTAAGGCAAATCGCTGACGATTTTGGCGAAGGAAATAACCCCTTCCACCCATTTCAATAATTTTATCCGGAGGAATTTTATATTCCATATCTCTTTGCAATTGTGAAAAAGTGAGTGCTAATTTCATAGGGAAAATAGGGTATACACCCATTTGCCACCCCAACCCGGTTTCCCTTAATCCCGTTATGGCCGCACCCTCTAGTTTAAAGGGAATATAAAAAGGCTCGGCCCATGATAATTGTCCATAAAGCTCAGGATACCCTTGCATACTGGCTTCGGCGCCACCTTCAAATAATATTTTAGGTTTTTCACTAGCGTAAAATTGTAATGTGGGTTGAGGATCCTGCGAAGATTTAAACCATTCCACATCTAATTGTGAATAAAAATCGGAATTAGTTAATGCACGAATAGCGGAATAGCCATTACTATCATTTTGGGTATAATTCGAGTTTAAAATATCACCTAATATAGGTTTACCCAAAAGTCCAGCATTTTTTAAACTCGACACTAAAGATGATTTAGCCGATATTTTATTTTTTTGTAACGTTGCCATTACTATGTTGGCAGCATTATTTTTCGCATTAAGCGTAGTTCTTAAAGGATCTCTATTTTGAAGAGTCGCTTGATAACCCGCCTCGATCCATAAATTCACAGAATCACTTGCAGGAGGCGTAAAAATGATTTCAAAAATTTTATTGCGATACAATGAACTTTCCATATTAGCCAAGTTTTTTTGCCAATTAAAAAATACTGAATCGACAGTATTTGATCGATGTTGATCTAAGTTAGCGGGTGGTTCATGACCCGATGGTTTAAGCATGAGAATATGATCAAAACTGAAAGGCCATTTATTCGGTTTAGGATTATGTCCAGTAACCCATTCACCTGGTTGAAAATGTGACAAATCAGATCGCGTTAGAGTTAAATTGGATGGTGCCACGCAGGCTTTTAATAGATTTTGTAGCGATCCATTTTGTACCAGCTCAATCACAGAGTCCTTTGTAGGAAGCATTTGCAGGGCCAAAGGATAAGGCGTATTTTCCATTTTATCGATGGGACCAAATGGTGTATTGTAGGTAAGCAAAGCAATCGTCCAAGATAAATTCAAAAACTCTGGTTTTTTTTGAGTGGCAATTTCAAAGTTAAAATGATTGGGCAAGGGACTTATATTATTAAAAGAAATTTTTAATGGGGAGACTAAATTATTTTTTTCCTCATTCCCTAAATGCGTATCAAGTATAAATAAAGAGTTTGCAGGGTTTTGCACAAATTGAATGCGCATCTCTTGCGCCGAGTAACCTAAAGCCCAAGCCACGCCTAATAAAGCCGTTTTACTTTCAGCCACAATAATATCCGGACTTAAGTTTAACTCTTCCAAAGCTTGTAATAAACCTATGGTGCTATAAAAAGTTAAATCTTCGGCACTTAAAAAAAGTACGGTGTGATAATGGGGAATAGGCTTCTCCATAGCGGTGTACGTTGAATCGATTTTTAAATTATTTACATGAATAGTATTAAGCGTATCGGGTTTATTAATAACGGAATCACTAGTGCTATAGGCCACATAAGCTTGTAGGGGTAAAACAAGTATAGACATAAAAATGCCGCAAAGCAAAAATGGCCTTCCAAACTTTAACAGGTTATATAAGGATTTATATACGAATGAGGTTTTTTTTGCCAGCAAATGGTTTCATTGGTTAAATCTTTCCTTATTATACCAAATGCATTTAATCCTTGCTCCTAGGTTTTTGATTTTGTTTTTACTTTTCTTTGTATGAAGAGCATTTTTGTTTACGTGACAACCAAAGACAACGCGGAAGCCATAACTATCGGGGAAGCCTTAGTGAATGAAAAAAAGACTATTTGTAGCTTTAGCCATTAACCGAGAGGTAAGTCAACAATTACAAGAAATTGCCTGCGATTTACCAGGAGCAGATTGGACCGATCAAGAAAAATATCATTTAACTTTACGATTTATTGGTGAAGTCGATACGGTATTACTTTCGGAAATTAATCGAGTTTTAGAAAAGATTTCCATACCTAGTTTTTCCATTACGCTCAAAGGTTTAGGTAACTTTCCTTTACGTGGAAATCCCCTTACGCTTTGGGCGGGAGTAGAGCCCTCTTCGGAATTATTACAATTACAGCACAAAGTGGAGCGTGCCTTAGGAACACTTTCCCTTGACATGGATAAACGCAAATTTCATCCTCATGTTACCCTAGCAAAATTAAAATCAGCGCGTCCGGAATGGGTAGGGGAATATATGATGCGTAATTCTTTGTTTTGCAGCGAAAGCCTAGAGATGAATGAATTTGCTTTATACTCCAGTGAATTAAAACCCGACGGCTCAATATATTGTTTAGAAAACATTTATCCTCTTGCATTACCGCTCAAATAAAAAATATCCATGCCTTATTATGCCATGATTATTAAACTAGCTAGTGAAAATATTTTTACGTGAATACCTATTATTTTAATGCCGAATTTGACCGTACCTTACGTGGTACACCTTCTCTTTTAGCCCAACAGGGAGATACTTTTTTACATGAATTAAGTATGCACTATCTTTTTGCCTGTGAAGCCGACGATACTTTATTAGCGCATTATAATTTTCCGCAAGAGTATTTTACCTATCTTAAACGCATAGGTTTGGTTTGCCCACAAACTTTATTATACCCACAAATTAAAGTCCAGTCTCACTTTAAACCTTTTGGCTGGAATAAACAAACGTGCGCCTTGAATGATTTACATAATAATCCCACACCTTGCCCTTCTGCAGCAATTATTGCGAAGGTCAATAGCAGGAGTTTTAGTTTTACATTAGAAAGTGCTTTAGAAATCTCTTCCTCACAAAATTTGGATCAACCTTTGTCGCAAGGTGGCATTTTTTATGAAATAGAAATTTTAAAAAATCATTTACAAAAATTTGAAGACTCTCCAAAACAGTGGGTGATTAAAGCAAATCACGGTAATGCTGGCGCGGGGCATCGCTATATTTCCAGAGAGGGAATGAATGCCACTGATGAACAGGTGGTACAAAAATTTTTACATGAAAATGGTTGTGTGGTTTTAGAACCTTTTCATGAAAGGGTTTTAGACATGGGTTGTTTTTTTGAATTATCACAACAAGGTGAAATCAGCATTCCACGTTTTCATCGCTTACACAATTCCGCACAAGGTGTTTTCTTAGGCGTACAACTTGATCCTGAGCAAAAATTTTTAAAGCCTTGGGAAAATTCATTACACAAAACGATTTCATCTTTAGCGAATGCACTTTATACGGAAGGCTATTTTGGGCCGGTGAATTTTGATATTTATGTCTGGAAAGATAAGGAAACATTAAAGTTACGTCCACTGGTCGATATTAATGCGCGATATTCCATGGCCTTTCCAGCCCATCAAATCAGTAAATTATTACCCGATAGACATTTGCTTTGGCAACTGCCCTCAACCCATGCTTTAACTTTACCCACCAATTATGCGCAATGGGAAAATATTTTGGATGATATTAATTACCATCCGCTTCACCAAGAAGGTATTTTCTTAACCACACCTTTGATTTATACAAAGAACCAACAACAGGTTCATCCAAAACGTATTGGTTGGTGCGTAGTGGCAAAAACTGAACAGCAGTTAAATGTGATGCGAAATAAATTATCGCTGGTTCTGGGTAAGGCCGAATAAATATGCATGTGATAGTAATATGTGGGCCAACTGCTACGGGCAAAACTGCCTTAGCGGTGGAGATTGCCCATAAAATAAATAGCGAAATTATTTCTGCAGACTCTCGCCAAGTGTATAAAGGTCTCGATATTGGATCCGGTAAAGATTTACAGGAATATCGAAAATACGCTCAGGCCATTACTTATCATTTAATCGATATTATTGAGCCGCATGAAGTGTATAGTTTGTTTCGTTATCAACAAGATTTTTATCAAATTTTAAATACTCAAAAATCATCATCCATAATTCTTTGCGGCGGCAGCGGATTATATATCGAAGCGGTGCTTAAGCAATATCGTATTGCCAATATTCCCGAAAACTTTAGTTTGCGCAATGAATTATCTCAGCTTCCGCAAACAGAATTATTGCATAAATTACAAGAGGAAGCCTCAAGCTTGCTTTGGGATAGTACCGATAAAAGCAGTAAAAAAAGAATTGTCCGCGCCTTGGAAATTATGGAAGCCGAAAAATTGGCGCCAATTTCCTACGGCGAACTTCCAAAAGAACCTTTTACTTTCACTGTATTTGCGATAAAAATGGAAAGACCTTTATTGCAAGCGCGCATTGCCGAAAGGCTTCATCAGCGTTTACAATCCGGTATGATAGAGGAAGTGAAACTGCTTATGGAAAATGGATTATCACGCCACCGTTTAGACTTGTTGGGTATGGAATACAGGGAAATTGCGGCGTATTTATGTGGCGAGAAATCTTATAATAAAATGGCTATGGATTTAGAAAATGAAATTCGTCATCTTGCCAAAAGGCAAGAAACTTATTTTCGAGGTATGGAAAAAAGGGGAATTCCTATTCACTGGATAGAAGCCGGTGATCAAAAAAGTATTCTTGATCATGTGCAAAATTCTGGTGAGAATACTTAAAGCAGGAAATTTTATTTCCCCTTAGAAATTTTTGCTCTTACTTGACCGATTTAAACTTCTTCAGGTTTAGTTGCGACTGCGGCTTTGATTTTTTCCCATCAGCCAAATATTCGGCAGAGTGGGTAATAATAGGGTTACGGTAGTTTAATTTGTTTATGGAGACACTTGAAGCCCATTGTCTTCCAGGGATTTTTAATTGAATACTGTATGCACCGCCATCGCCAGTGCAATAAAGAGTTTTTCTATCGGCCCCACCGAAATGGCAATTGCAAATATTACCCGCATCACCTGCGCGCGTATCATAAATCCCAGCAGTCATTTTAAAACTAATTTTGCCGATTTGTTGCGCCGCTGCATTGAACACTAATACGGCACCTTGGGAATAACTGCCGATATACCAGTTTCCATGGCTATCCACGTCGCCGCCATCTGGACCGGTAACCGTAATGAACTTTTGCGCATTGCCAAGATTTCCATTGGGTTGAATATCGAGGCGAGTGATTTGATTTTTACCGCCTTCAAAAACATAGACGGCATTTTGTTCTTCCAACCATTCTATGCCATTACATCCACTGAGGCCGGTAATAGCGGTTTTAAGGGTACGGCTTGCGTCGATATAAAAAATATTGCTGGCTAAATCGGTAAAGTAAATGTCTCCATTAGTGCCTAAAGAAAGATCATTGGCTTGTCCAAAAGTAGCGCCTGATCCCGATACGCCAAGCACCGAATCCAAAGTCCCATTTTTTAAATAGCGCCCAATTTTCCCTTTTTGGGCGACCACTAAGCGACCTTTTGCGTCAAAAGCTAATCCATTATTTTGATTGGTATTTAAGAAAATAGACCCAGTATCCGCTATGTTACTGGGGTTTATTTTCCAAACGGGCCAAACATTTCCAGATTGTTGCGTAAAATAGAGATTTCCTTCGGCATCTATTGCAGGGCCTTCGCAATAGCTAGGTAATTTTTTAACCCATTGTACGGTTGTTCCTGCGGCGGCGATGGAATCGGGTAATTCAACTATGGCAGAATGTTGCGCAAATCCAAATGCAGCCATGGAAAGCAATGCCAAAACAGTGAACTTAAACATTTAAACCTTTCCTAAGTCAGCTGCCTTTACAAATCCGCCTTTACCACTCAGTAACTTCACCGATACCCATTCACCGGTAATATTAATGATTTCGAATTTAGTGCCTTCATGCACTTTGGTAAGCACCTGATAATTATCTCCCGGGCCGCTAAACATTTCGGCGGTGGGTTTTAGAACAATAGCATACTTTGCACTTTCCTGCTGATCGATTTTAACCCAAAGTGAAGGAATCAATAGCAAAATGGAAAAAATAGACAAAACCATTAAACCATAACCTAGGGGTTTTAATTTTGCGGGTAAAAACAAAGCCATCGCTGCAAAAAGAAATATGCTTGAAAATAGCAGTAAAATCGCCCATAAACCTTGTGCAATAGAATAAGCGGAGTGAATTAACCAAAGGACTTTAGTGAAGAAATTATTTTCAAGGATTGGGTTTTTGTCGATAGTTTGCGCATTGGCAAATTTTAAATTGTATTGAATATCTTCATCTTCAGGCGATAACTTTAATCCTTTTTCATAGTACTGAATCGCTGGTCCAAGCTTATGTAGGCGGAATAAAGTATTGGCATAATTATAAAAGAGTTTTGAATTGGCAACACCTTCATCAACAGCTTTACGATACATGGTTTCAGCCGTTGCATAATCGCCATATTCATATGCCGCATTCGCTTGATTAAAAAAAGCGGTGGCCATATCTTGCGAAGCAAAGCTTGATTTCGCATTGAGGGCCAAAATGATTAATGCCAGAAAAAATTTTGCTTTTGGAAAAATATTTTTCATATTTCTTTCTCCAAACGAGAGAGAATGTCTTCGGCTTTTTGCAGAGCCATTTTCCAATGCTCCTCATTTTTATCTTGTCCAGAAAACTGTCCAAAATCACATTGTTGAATTAAACCTTCATATTCCTCGGCTATTTGTGTGCTTGCGCCTTTTTGTATCAACAATTGCTTGGCATCTTGCAGCGTTAAACCGCGAAATTCAACATTAAGTTTATCACTAATAAATCCAATAATAGCTTGATCCAAAGCTTTATAAAAAGCCGAACCTTTGCTTTGTTGCATCGCTTCGCGAGCTTCTTTCATTCTTTTCTTCAAAGCCGAACTCGCAAGACTTTTACGCTTTAAAGAAGCATCCGAAGCCAGCAATATTTGTCTACGCCGAAAAATCATCAAGCCCGCATAGGTTAGGGGAGCGAGGGAGAACAGAAACCAAAAACCAAAATGCTTATAGAGATAATTATTCTCACGAATTAGCACCGTGGTATTTCCTTTGATATGACGAATATCCGATCCTAATTCGGTAATTTCCTTTTGATTTGATACCAAGCTGCGAGGTTGTTCCATTTCCTTGCCTTGCTTAATAGTAATGGAATAGGGTTGCGATTTTGCTGAAGTGTAAATTCCTTTTTCGGAATTGAAAAAAGAAAAACCTATAGGACCAATTTCCGTATTGCCTACTCTATGTGGCACTAATACATATTTAAAAGTTTTAGTGGTCCACAAAGTATTACCAATTACATTGGTGCTAGAATTAATTTCGGGATCAAAAATTTCGAATGAAGAAAGATCAGGTAATAAGGGTTTAGTTATGGTTTTCGGCTCACCATTTCCCTTAATCGTAATAGTTAAAGTCAAAGCCTCACCTGAAGCCAAGGTGTTTTTATCAATATTTGCGGACAAAGTATATTGCCCAACCGCACCCGAAAAATCACTGGGAGCACCTCCTGGCAAGGGTTTTATTTCCAAGCTCATAGGGCTACTTTGTGCCGTTAAATTGGCAATCGATCCACCACCAAAAAAGGCATCATCATCCAGCATATCAAAAATCGATCCGGTACGATGTCTTCGCGTGCTTCTTGAAATTTGTTGATAATCAACGGACACACCAGGTAATTCCGTTGTTCCACTAAGCAAAGGAAAAAGCACTATGCGCACATCAAATACTCTAGCATTTTGACCATTGATCACCACATTTTTTGCTTGCACATCTTTGTCTAAGTGTTGGAACCAAAACTTTTCACCTATGACTTTTTGAAAATCGGGAGGCGTTACCTTTTGTACATTCGCATTAGGAATAATACGTAACATATAAGTTAACTGCTCCCCAACATAAGCTTGCCGTTTTGATAGGCTCGGCACTAATTGTAAACCCGATTCTTGCTTGCTAATGGTAATACTTGCGCTACCTAAAGTTTTTGTAAAGTTTTTATAACTATAGCTAATGGGTCCAATGGAATAAGTTCCGGGTTTGTTGGAAACGAGAGTATAGATAAAATTGGTAACATAAACGGAAGACTGTGAAATCTTGCCATTAATAATAGTCGTTTGAGAATTAGCTGAAGACCCTGAGTTTTTAGTTACCGTAAAGTTACCTAATCCCTCAATTTGAGGCCAAGGCAGTTTTGCAGCTTGCTCGTCAGTGGCGATTTGTACCGTCAATTGTATCGCCTCTCCCGTTCCCGCCTGACCGGAAGATAATGATGCCGTCGCATTTAAGATTTCAGCGTTTACCCCAGAAACCAAAAATAATCCCGAAAAAAAGAGGTGGTAAAAAAGCTTACCAATCCTTTTCAACTTGTACTCGCTTTCTTTGCTTGTTTTGCATATTACGATGTTCTTTCTTTTCATCATCCTGATAAGAATTTAATAAACGCTCAGCATCTTCCTTGCTCATTTCTCCTGGAAGTGGTGCTTTTCCATTTTCGCCTTTTGCGCTATCTTTGGGATCTTTATTTTGTGCGCTATCCGATGGATTTGGTTGCGGTTTTTTATCTTCAGGTTTTGCGTCCTGCTTTTTATCCTCTTTCGACTTTTTATCTTGGGCGGAATCTTTTTGATCCTTGGGTTTTTGCTCACCCTGGCCATTTTGATTTTTGTCTTTGTTTTCTTTGTCTTGCTTGTCTTTTTGATCCTGATTTTGCGGATCGTTTTTTTGTTGATCTTTATTCTGCTGATCCTTCATTTGTTTTAGCAGTCCATTTAAGTTTTTCAACTTCGCGTCATTTGGGTATTGGCGTAAGCCTTCTTCCACTTCAATACCTGCTTCTTGCATGCGTCCACCAATATATTTAGCCGAAGCCGCATGTAAATAATCATCCGCCATTTTTGCAAATGTGGAGCCCAACAATAAAAAAACAAATCCAAAAGTATGGCTCATAAGTTTGCTTAATTTCATATCACACCCACGCCATTTTGTTGTGCTCTTGGGTCTTGACTTTTGGGAGCGGTTGGTATTTCACCACGGAGGATTTTTTCCACATCGTCAATACGCTGTACATGCGATTTATAACTGGCAGCGGTAGGATCTTCTTGAATAATTTGTTCTAAAATATTCTTTGCCTCGGCATACTTTCTTTGTTCAACTAATTGCATAGCGCGCGCTAAAACCGCTTTAGCCTTTTCGCTGGGTTCAGGAGGAGGTTGATTGTTTTTTTGTTGATCTTTTTGATCCTGTTTTTGTCTATCAAGTAATTCTTTGATGCGTGCTTGTACGACTTCAACATTACGCTTCGCATCGATATTTTGTGGAATAATTTCCAATGACTTTTTATAATTTGCCATGGCTTCGCGATAATCTTGTAAACCTTCTTGCTTACCACTTTGAATGGCAAATTCCCCTTTACGAAAATGCGCATTCCCTAAATTATAATAGGCGGCCGCGGCCACTTTAGTATCGGTTCCATTTAAAGCTTTTTTAAATGCCGGTATAGCCAAGTCGTATTGCTTTTTTTTGAATAATGCATTGCCGGTATTATAAGCCAAGGCTTGAGAATTAGGATGATCGAGTTCGGCTTCAGAAAACTTTTGCACCGCCAAATCATAATCGCCATTGGCATAAGCTTTTTGCGCTTCCTTAAGGGGAGATGGGCTTAAATGCAGAGCTTGCAATGTCCCGCGAAACCATGTCGATAAACGAGGAGAGGAGTTATTTTCTGCACTTATAGAATTCGAATCCTGCGCCCATAAATTAGCTGGCAATAAAGAACCCATAAGGCAGATAAAGCCGACAATAAAAAAGCCTTTAAAATTTTTCATGAGAATCGTCCCGTCCATTCGGTTTTCCTTTTTTTACGATCGGGAATTAACATTTCTAGTAATAAACAGATAAAAGCCAAGATTAAAGGGATTTGAAAACGATCTTCATACTGTGTTAGTTTTTGTCCTTCTAATTCTCGCTTTTCCATAGTATTAATTTGTTTTAGTACTTCTTCTAATTCAAAGCGTCCGGGTTCTGCATGATAATATTTTCCATTGGTCGCGGAAGCAATTTTTAACAATACATCTTCATCCAATTTTGTTGTGACAATATTTCCATCGGGATCTTTTTTATAATTCACATTACCTTGACCATCTTTTAAGGGAATGGGAACGCCATTTAAAGATCCAATGCCTACGGTAAATATCGAAATACCTAGCTTAGCGGCTTCTTCCGCATATTTTTCGGCATGCTCATTATTTTCTTCACCGTCGGTTAATAATAAAATAACGCGATATTTTCTTTCTTTGGGATCAAAAGCTTTCATGGAGGTTTCTAAAGCCGCTCCCAAAGATGTGCCAGGAGTTTCAATGAGGTCAGGACCTAGGACATCTAAAAATATTTTTAAGGCACTATAATCCGTAGTTAACGGACATTGCATAAAAGCATCTCCTGCAAAAGCGACTAGTCCCACGCGATCACCACTTAAGCGATCAACAAATTTTCCTATTTCTTGTTTGGCTCTTGCTAGGCGATTGGGTTTAATATCTTCGGCATACATGGATAGGGAAACATCCACCGCGATAACAATGTCTAAGCCTTTGCGTTTCATGAGTTCCATTTTAGTGCCCCATTGCGGACGACTTAAAGCAATGATTAGGAAAAAAAGTCCTAACAAAAGCATTATTGATTTTAACCCTTGTCTCCAATAGGAAATTTGATCTGTCATTTTGCGCAGCATCTCTACTTGCGCAAAGCGCTGCAAGGTTTTTCTTTTGCGTCGATAAGCATAAAGAAAAAATCCAGCCATAATAGGCAATAATAAAAGCAGCCAAAGGCTTTGTGGGGAACCAAATCTCATGGGATTTTCATAAACCTTGTATTAGCGAGAACTATTTCCAGCAGAATAAGTATAAGACTAGCAATAGCAATATTATAAAAGAGTTCATGATAGCGATAATAACTAGTCGTCTTGATTTCCGTTTTTTCCAGCTTATCAATATTCTGATAAATATCCACTAAGGCTTCGGCATCTTGTGCGCGATAAAATTTAGCATGGGTACTCTCTGCAATTTGTTTCAAAATATTTACATCCACATCGGTACGCACGCTCACTATACGTTTTCCAAAAATAGGATCGTCTATTTCTAAAGGCTGATCACCATCTTTTCCCACTCCAATGGTATAAATTTTTATCCCTAATGCCTGTGCCGCCTTTGCTGCGGTTATGGGATCTACTTCACCGGAATTATTAGATCCGTCGGTTAAGAGAATTATGATTTTACTTTTTGCATCACTATTTCTTAAACGATTTACACCATTTAAAATAGCGGTTCCAATGGCTGTACCATCTTCCACCATCCCGAAATCGGTTCTTTGTAAAAATTGCGTAAGAATTCCATAATCTAAAGTTAAAGGGCATTGCGTAAAACTTTTTCCCGAAAAAACCACCAAACCGATTCTATCGTGTTTACGACCCAGTACAAAATCTTCTATCACTTGTTTGGCGACAAAAAGTCGATTATTCGGTTTAAAGTCCATCGTACGCATAGAACTGGAAATATCCAATGCCAACATGATATCTACGCCATTAGTACTAATATCTTCAATGGATTCGCCCCATTGTGGTCTTGCTAAGGCAATACTGAGTAAGGCAATGGCACAAAGTCTTAAAACCAGCAGGGAATGCCGCGCTTTATAAGCCCAACCTTGTGGAATACGTTTCACAATTTGCAGAGAAGGGAAGCGAATACTGGCTTTTCGCTTTTGTTGTTTATGAAAATAATCCCAAATTAATATAGGCAATACAAATAGAGCCAATAAAAACCATGGGTTTTGAAAATGTGGGAGATTCATTAAGCTCTCCCTTCTGAATGAGGGGTATTCTCTGGGTTACCTTTATTTTCTGTTTCCGTCGGTTTGGTTTGCTGAAGAAATTTTTCCACTTGCTGTAAAAGTTCTTCGCCTTCTGCTTCTGTTAGCATCGCATTTGCAAATTTTACAAAATCAGTTTTTTCACAAAAGCGTGCAATCCATTCCTTTTGTAAAACCGTTAAAGGTAAGCTGTTTAATTTTTGCAAAAACTCGCTCGTGGTACTTTCTAAAGTTGCCGAGGCAAAACGTCTATCTAAATAACGACGTAAAACTTCAGACAATTGAAAGCAAAAGTTTTTGCTTTTGTTTTGCGCGATTAATTTTTCTTGCCTTAAGTTTTTCAAATATTCTAAGGCTTCTTCAAATGGAGGTAAGCGAGGCTTATCCATCGCAACACCATTTTTATTCCTTCTAAGCTTCCACCAAATGCCAAATCCTAAAACAATAGTCATTAACAATCCAAAGAGGAGATAAAGTCCAATTTTAGAATTTTCTACTGATATTAAATCTTGAATGTCAGCAATATCTTTTACGGTTTCCGGCGAAGTACGTTTTACATTGATTTCAATGGGCTGAGTGAAATAAATTTTTGACGAAGTGTCCTGTCCCGCAAAGTATTTTACTTCTTGTGGCGGTATAGCATATTTACCTACGGTAAAAGTAGAGAGATTAAAAGTCCAAACCTGTACTCGATGATCACCTTCTTTGCGTGGTTCAGCGTTTTTATAATCTTTAACTTCAAAGCTTCCTAAATTTCCTAATACGGAAGGCAATTCAATATGCCCCTCTAATGGAAATTGAATTTCAATTTTATAGGTAATGCGATCGCCAATAGTGATCTCGGCATGATCCACATTCGAAACAATGCTCACATCAGCTGCAAAGGACATTTGCCCGCTTAATGCAAGCCAAATTAAAGCAAGTAATCCTAGTGAACGAAATTTCATGAAGATTTTTTTCCGACGAATTTAAGAAAGTTTAGCGGCTCTTTTTCGGAAATATTCCAAAAGAGGCTGTATCGTATTGTCATAATTGTTTTGAATAATAATTTCCACATAGTCCATTTTTAATTTGCGAAACAAACGCTTTAAAACAGTACTTTCTTTAATGGCTTCTTTTTTAAAAGTTTGGCGAAAATCGGCATCCCCAGTATCCACTAAAATAATTTCTCCGGTTTCCGCATCTTCAAATTCAATAAAGCCCACATTGGGTAATTCTTTTTCACGTGGATCGAGAACCGTTATAGCTACGCTATCATGCTTGCGTTGCAACATTTTAATGGGTTTTTCGAAATCTCCCGTGGCAAAATCCGAGACTAAAAACACCACGGCTTTACGCTTTAAAATTTTGTTGAGATATTCCAAAGCCAACGAAAGATTGGTGCCTTTTTCTTTGGGTTTAAAATAAAGTAACTCACGTATGACACGTAACACGTGCTTCTTACCCTTTTGGGGAGGAATAAATTTTTCCACTTGCGAAGTAAAAATGAGTAATCCTACGCGATCATTATTTTTAATAGCCGAAAAAGCAAGTAAGGCGGTAATTGTCGCCATCACTTCACCTTTCATTTCACTTTGACTTCCAAATTCACCAGAAGAACTAGCGTCCACCACCAAAATAACCGTAAGCTCACGTTCTTCAATAAATTTTTTAACATAGGGTACACCAGTTCTAGCCGTAACATTCCAATCAATGGAACGAATTTCATCTCCTGGAATATATTCGCGCACTTCCGCGAATTCCATTCCACGTCCTTTAAAGGAAGATGAATAAGCTCCGGACAATACCGAATTCACGATACTGCTGGTGCGTATTTCTATTTGGCGAACTTTTTTTAAAACTTCTTTTGAGATCATGATTTAAATAATGCTAACTCTTCTTTAACGATTATTCCGTACTCAGCTTAACTCTTTTGTATTTAAATTAAGGAACTTCTATGCTATCAAAAACACGTTGGATAATGTTTTCCGATTTGATTTCTTCGGCTTCAGCTTCATAAGTTAAAATGACGCGATGCTTCATCACTTCCATACCAATGGCTTTCACATCTTCAGGAGTAACATAGCCACGACCTCGAATTAAAGCATGCGCCTTTGCCGCCTTGGCCAAGCTAATGCCTGTTCTTGGCGAAGCTCCATATTCAATAAGATTCGCTAAATCTTTAATTCCATGTCCCATCGGATCGCGTGTGGCGGCAACGAGATTAATAATATAATCGGTAATTTTATCATCGATATAAATCTCTTGTACCACATGACGCGCTTTTAAAATTTCTTCTTCGGTGGTAATCACCTTTGGCATATGCAAACCACTACCCGAAACCGCATTCACAATGGCTTTTTCTTCGGCCTTGGTAGGGTAACCTAGAGTTACTTTGAGCATAAAGCGATCCACTTGCGCTTCGGGTAAAGGATATGTTCCTTCTTGTTCCACGGGATTTTGCGTGGCCAAAACCAAAAAGAGTTTAGGTAGGGGATAGGTGGTATCGCCAATAGTTACTTGCTTTTCTTGCATGGCTTCGAGCAAAGCCGATTGCACTTTGGAAGGCGCGCGATTGATTTCATCGGCCAATACAATGTTGGAAAAAATCGGGCCGCGCTTCACATTAAATTCACCGCTTTTAGGATTGAAAATTAAAGTACCCACTAAATCGGCTGGCAATAAATCGGGAGTGAATTGAATGCGATTAAAATGACATTGAATCGTTGCCGCAAGCGCTTTAACCGCCGTGGTTTTAGCCAAGCCTGGCACACCTTCGAGTAGCACATGCCCGTCGGCTAATAAACCGATCATCAGCTTCTCTAACATATTTTTTTGGCCAATCACCGTTTGCCCGAGTTCTTCTAAAACTCTTTGGATAATGGCGCTTTCAACTTTTACTTTTTCGGTGATGGCTTGTATGTCTACATTGCTCATTCATTGTCCCCTAGGTTCAGGCATTTTTTTAATCGACGATAATAATCTTGCATTTCATGACTGGCTTTTTGTCCACCCGCAAAGCGGGCATGATGAAACAAACCTTGTAATTCTTTCCACTCGCTTTGCATCGCATCTTCACAAGTCGGCAAATAGTTTAACAATAAAGGTTCAAACTTTAATATCCCCGTTTGTGTCAAAGATAATTTTTCACTTAAAAAATCAATGCAAATTTTTTCCATTTGTTCGATCACACTTTTGCTATCTACCACCAACAAGCGTGCTTTAATCGCCTGTAGGGCAGGTAAAAAATCTTTTTGCGACGGTGTTTTGGCTTTTTTTCTTTCTTTTAATTTTTGCAAACCCATGCGAATGCCAAAGTAAACTAATACTCCTAGAACCAAGCCCACGATGATTTTAAAAATCCACGAATGCGTAAAGGGAATTTTTTGTTTGCCAATATCAATAAAAGTAGGTTGTACAAAAATGGCTTCTTCGTTTTTAGATAGGGGAGACATATAGCGCAATTTAATCGAGGAGGCTTTTCCTGCACCTTGAGTGATAGCCTTGACCTGATAAATAAACTCGGTATGATTAATCACATTTTCGCCGCGTACTAATTTTTGATGCTGAGTATTTTGGCCTAAAATTTTAAAACCCGAAAAACTTAAGCTTTCGGGAGCCAACACCATAATGGGAATTTGCATGTCTTTCCATTCCAAAGAAATGACAAAATCAAGGGAATCACCCACATGAGGGGAGGGGAGACTGAAAGCCGTTTTGGAATCTATTTTAAATGCAGTGATTTCAGCAACAGGCTGAATCGCAGCGCTGTCAACCGGAGCCTTAATCATGGGATTTTGGCCCGATAAAATGGAGGTAGAGTCTTGTGGCCAAGCTTGTAAAAGTAAAAATGCTATAAAAAGAAATGTCTTCACGATATCAATGGTTAAAAATTTAAATCCTCTTAATTCGAGAAGAAATTACAAAAAATCAGAAAAAAAAAACAAATCGGACGGAAATGATTGCGGAAAGTATTTTTAGCCCATGACAGAATATTCCAAAGACGAAACTTTGATTGAAAATTTGGTAGGGGAGTTGTCGAAATTACCTTCCATCGGTAAAAAATCGGCGCAAAGATTAGCCTATTATTTATTACAACAAAAATCCGAATCCGTGCAAAAATTGGCTCAGTCCATGCTCGCGGCCAAACAAAATGTTCATGCGTGCACCCGTTGTGGAAATTATACAGAACGTGATTTATGTCGCATTTGTAGTAGTACTCGTCGACATCAAAATTTGATTTGCGTAGTCGAAAAACCGGCTGATGTGATTGCCTTTGAACGCTCCGATGTTTTTGGTGGTGTGTATCATATTTTAGGCGGATCGATTTCACCGCTTGATGGAATTGGGCCCGCCGAATTAAATATGGCCAGCCTCTTTGAGCGTTGCCAGGAAGGCGTAGAATTGATTTTAGCTTTAAATACGAATGCCGATGGCGAAGCAACTTCTATGTATATCGCGCAAAGATTAACGGGAAAAAATGTGCGCATTACTCGACTTGCGCGCGGCATTCCTGTGGGTAGCGAATTAGAATATGTCGATGAACTCACCGTACAAAGGGCTTTTGAAGGCCGTGTGGAACTCTCATGAAAATTAAAAGCGCTGAATTTATCCGTGGCATTGTAGAAGAAAAAGATTATCCCAAAGATAAGATGCCGCAAATTGCCGTGGCAGGTCGTTCCAATGTGGGGAAGTCCACCCTGCTGAATTTTTTGTTAGAGCGTAAAAATTTGGTAAAGACCAGTGCACGCCCAGGTAAAACTCGCGAATTAAATTTTTTCTCCATTAATAAAGCCTTTTATTTTGTGGATATTCCTGGCTTTGGTTATGCCAAGGCCAGCAAAGAAAAACGCCATTTGCTCGAAACCACAGTGGAAACTTATTTTAAACGCTCTCCACAAATCCATGGTGTACTTTATCTTATCGATATTCGTATGCAGGATAGCCCAGTGGACCGAGCTGCTTTAGATTGGTTGTCTAAATTTGATTTCCCTATTTTGATTGTCGCGACCAAGGCTGATAAATTCACTAGCGCGCAAGCCAAAAAAGCTGTGGAAGATTTAAAAGCCCGTTATGATTTTCCCGCTAAACCTTGCTTAACGAGCGCCTCGGAAAAAATTGGGCGCGAAGAAGTTTGGGAGCAAATCGACATTTTGCTGTACGGCGAAAAACCGGAGATTCGGTTTGAAGTGGCTCCAAAGTAGAAGTAAAAGCTTTTAAGCGGGTCAAAATATTGGAATTATGGCTCGATTCCAGAAATTTCCGTTCTGTTCTACCTAATACCAAGCCGGAAATGGCCTTAAAAATGTACAGATTAATATCCAATGCCAAAGTTAATGTCGATGAGCACTTAAATAAGTGTTTTTGGGTCACAAAGCCACCTAAAAATAAAAATTATCAGAAAATCTTAATGATTTACATTGACTTTTACCCAACTTTTGTTGTAACATTATAGGAACCAAAAGAAACTGTTCCAATAACGGAATAGTCGTAATGGAAAACTAAGGAAACGACAATATGGAAAAATCAAATAAAGGAATTTTTAATGAATTTCAAAGTTATAAGAGCAAAGGTGATAGATTGCTTATTAAAAGGTCAATATATACATGAAAATAGGATAGACCAAGCCGAGAAAAACTTATTTGCCATTGGCATAATAAGCGAGGCAGAGGTTATAAAAATATTAAAGGGATGTAATGGAAATGAATACACCTGTAGTGAATTGCACTCTGACCTTAAAATACCAGTCCATTTATTTAAATCGCAAAAATGGTATATCAAACTTTATTTTGTTGATCCAGATTGTTTCTTTATATCGGTACATCAATGACTAAAATATTTAATGAAAATGATAAAATAAAAGCATTTTGCCCAACTTGTAAATCTATTGTTACGGTAACATTTATCTATAGACCCTATTTAACAGAAAAAAAGGATGAAATTCCGAACGTTTTACAAGGCTTTTGTGATAGTTGCCATGAAAGATTGCTTTTGCCGCCACAATCGACTCCGAAAATTGCTCCATATTACAAAAAGCAATCGGAATTTGTTGATTATATGGTTCCCGAGGTTATAAATGATGTGCTTTTAAGTATTGGATATCATTCAAGACTTGAAACACCTGATGCATTTAAATCTATGTTGCGATATTACCTTTCTAAATCGAATAGAATATCCTGGATAAAAAAAGCGAAGGTTACAAATTTAGGTCCCGCAAGGTCCAGATTATCTTTTAAACTCGATGAACCTACACACTCAAAATTAAAGCAAGTTGCCAGTAAAATAGAACTTTCAAAAAATCAATTTATAATGAGAATGATTTGGGATGCCAAAGACAGATTGTTAATAAATGGCACAGAGGCTAAAGAGTTTACAACTGAAACAAAACTCTTAAGAGTGCCTGAAAATTTTTAAACTCCCCATTTAAGAAATGAAGTTTATATTCGCATAATATATATTATGTAAACTTAAATTCTTTACAAGCCTAGTTTTGTTGCTTTAATTGTATTTTGTCTCGAAAATCATAGCATTGCAAAAAAATTAGAATGAATACGTAGTCTTATTAATTTTATATTAAATCATGCTCATTGCTTTAATTTTTTTGGGGGGTCTATATGAGTGACTTAAATGAAAGCAGAGTTTTTAAGGGTGGTTCTTGGGACTTACGTAAAACGGAAAGACGTTTAAATCAAATTACTATCGAGTTTGCTAACCGGCGAGCAGAAGATAGAATTCACGATAGAAGGGATTATTTTCCACTCTTCAATGAAGATTTGAATACCGATGACTCTGTTATTGTAAAAAATTCTCACTCCGAATATCCACAAGGTGAACCCTTATAGAATGTTTAAACCGCCATTTTCTTTACCTTACGCGGAAACCCATTATAAATTCAAATTGCTATGGTCACCGCTACATAAAAAGTGGCCAGAAGTTTTTATAGATGGGCCGAGCATTTGTTTACCTGACAGTGATCCAATTTTTTATCTCATCATTAAAGATGCCGATTATTTTCCCATAAAAGTTAAAAGTGTGGATGTACAAATCCATGCGCAGCAAGAAAAAACGCAACAGTCTTTTTCCTTCGATTTTTTAGTCAATGAAAATCTTTTATTTTTTCCTCTTGCATTAAAGCTACCTAAACAACCAGATACCTATACCCTACACACAAAAATTGTAATTGAAAAAAATGGCAAGCTGCAAATTATTTTCAATGGCAATTTTCCTAGCCTACAAACACCGTCTTTACAAGTGCAGCGCTTGGCCCATGCCTTACCCTATCCCGAGCATTGGGTAGCAGGGGAGTTACATTGCCATTCGGACTATTCCAATGATCCTGTGGAATATGGAGCGCCTTTAAAAGTGTTACAGGAAGCTGGAGCGGCTTTAGGCTTGGGCTTTGTTTGCTGTACCGATCATTCTTATGATTTTTACTATCGTAAAGATCAATATATGCAACCTACCGATCCTTTTAAAAATTTTCAAAATTATCGTCAAGAAGCTTTGCAGTTAAACGAAACGAAACAGGAACACTTCCCCACTCTTATTCCTGGTGAAGAAGTTTCCTGCGGCAATAGTCGTGGTGAAAATGTGCATCTTTTGGTAATGGGGCATCCAGAATTTATTCCGGGCCATGGTGATGGCGGACGACGTTGGTTCAATAATAAACCCGATTTAAAAATTGAGGAAGTCTTAGAACGCATTGGTAAAATTCCAGCCTTTGCTGCACACCCACGCGTTAAAGTAAGTCGCTTAGAGCAAATGATTTTCCGTCGTGGCATGTGGCATGCACAAGATTTACAAACCAAAGAAAAGACTCGCAGTGTTACTGGCTTACAATTTTGGAATGGTCATCGTGGTATTGATTTTTCGCATGGAAGAGCTTTATGGGTTAGTGAATTACTCAAAGGCAATCGCTATTTGCCGATTGGATCGAGTGATGCTCATGGAGATTTAAATCAGAATATCGGCGTTAAAATGCCCATGTTTTCCTTATACCACAGTCGTAAGCATGTTTTAGGTTCGGTGCGTACCGTTGTGAAAACTGAAAACAAAAGTATTGAGGGATATCAAAAAGCCATTAATAATGGTGATATTTGTATCACCGATGGGCCAGTTATTTCCTTAAAAACCGAAGCCAATAAAATTAAAATAGCAGCGCATTCCTCACCTGATTTTGGAGAACTACAAAAAATTCATTTGTTCATGGGGAAACTTGGCGGTTCACAAGAAAGTATTGAAAAGACTTGGGAGCTTCGTTCAGGTGCTTATCACATTGAAAGAGAACATGCGTTAAACACCGGTTTATATTACCGTGCCGAAGCTTGGACTTCGGAAAAAAAGCTGGCTATAAGCGCGCCAGTTTATTTAAACTAAAATTCACGCAACACTGTTGCGAGAATTACCATGATCGGGTCAATTCGAATTCTAAACTAGGGCTTTTTCTCGAAAAGCATTTTCCAATTTCCATAACCTTCAGCTTCAAGTTTTTCCTTAGGGATAAAACGTAAAGAGGCGGAATTTATACAGTAACGCAAACCCATCGGCTTTGGTCCATCGTCAAATACATGCCCCAAATGCGAATCGCCTAATTTACTACGCACTTCCATTCTATCCATACCAAGGCTATTGTCACCTAGTGACTTCAAGCTATTTTTATCCACGGGCTTAGTAAAGCTTGGCCAACCGGTACCGCTATTAAATTTATCTGCAGAACTAAATAAGGCTTCGCCAGAAACAATATCGACATATAGGCCGTCTTTATGGTTGTCCCAAAATTCATTTTCAAAAGGCCGTTCTGTGCCACTTTCTTGAGTGACACGATATTGCACGGGACTTAGTTTTTTCTTTAATTCATTCGCCGAAGGCTTGGTGAATCGAGAAGTTACTTTAACTTTATTGTTCATATTATCTTTTTTTTCCTCACCCATTTTATTTTCCACACCATCATTATCTGCATTTACAGGAATCATTTTTATCTCCTTTTCATCTTTCCAAGTTTTAGCCAAATAGTCCACACGACCCGACCCTTTTCGATAGCTTTTATAACGGAAAGGATCCTTTAAATAAAAATTTTGATGATATTCTTCCGCAGCATAAAAAGCATTATACGCTGTAATTTCTGTCACAATAGGCTTATTAAAACGACCACTCTTGATTAATTGTAATTCCGAAGCATCCACTATACCTTTTTGCTCTGTATTATGATAAAAGATAGCTGTTCGATATTGTTTACCACGATCAGCATATTGACCTCCGGCATCCGTAGGATTAATTTGCCGCCAAAAAATTTCCACTAGGGAAGCGTAGCTGATCATAGTAGGGTCATAATGCACTTGCACCGACTCGGCATGGCCGGTTAATCCCTCCCCTACTTGTTCATAAGTGGGATTTTTTTCAGCACCGCCGGAGAACCCTGATATTACGGCCTTTACACCGGGCACATGTTCATAAGCAGTTTCCATACACCAAAAACATCCTCCAGCAAAGGTGGCTAATGCTAAATTCGGATCGGCTAAGGCCTTGGCTTCACGGGCTGCCGCTTGATCGGCTGTTTCGGAGACTTTTTCTAAATAACTATTAGAGGCGGGTAATAGTTTTATACATAGCAAAACTATTAGTAAACCCATTAAACCCAAAGTAGCAGGCCGCCATAAATTCATTGTCGAGTGCATGATTTTTCCTTTATAACCCAAGCTTTTAAACATCCTACGTTTACTTATAAGTCGCCAAGTGTCCTTGTATGTTACAGTAAAAATGCCCTAATAGCTCGAACCAGATTTTCGCACATGGGCTAAAGGTTTATCTTTTTCTTTCAGCGTATAGCTGGCTAAAACTTCGGCAATTAAGATTTCATGATCTCCAGGTTTGATCGATGAAAGCATTTTGCATTCAATAGCAGCCATGGCATCGAGCAAAATGAGACTTCCCTGGCTAGAAATGCTTTTTTGTAAACCCTCGAAGGGAGAAATTTGCGGATCATAGCCTTTCCAAAAGGGTTTCATCAGGCCATTATTTTCCGATCCCACGATATTTATGCAGAAAATTCCATTTTCTTGAATAAAATCATAACAGGGCCGACCTGGTTTCATTGCAATAGAAAGTAATAAGGGTTCAAAGGACACTTGTTGAATCCAAGAAGCCAAGTAACCATCATAAACTTCATTTTTACCTGCAGTTACAATGAATAAGCCGGAAGTTATTTTGCCAATGGCCAAAGCCTTATCGGTATTTTCTGTAGTCATGAAACCCTCATAATTAAGATTGCAATTTTCCCATGTCCCCATTACAATAATCGGGTAAGTTTAATTTATCAAAAACTAGGACTTAAAGGCTAATTTCGTATTCATGAAAAAACAAGATGGAATGAAAATCGACAATTTTTTGGCAAACAAGGTTTTTTTCTGAAATGATCTTAACTTGAAATATGCAATATATGAATTTTTTATTAAGTTTCTGCAACAAATGAAAAACCAAAACATCAATCCAAGCCTCTCAAGTAACATTTTTGCCTTTTGGAGCAGAAATCAGGAGATGGATTCGATTTTGAGCTATAAGGCAAGCTTTATGCCCAGTTACATTGCTTTTAATGCGTGAAATATGAAAAGTGACAAGTAAGAAAATGAAAGGTATTGAATGGAAAGCGTAAAAAAAGAGAAAAAGAGTTTTTCTAAGGAAAAACTCTTAAGTGCCCTCGAAAAAATGCTGATTATCCGCTTCTTTGAAGAAGCCAGCATCAAAGCTTATCAACAAAAGAAAATTGCCGGTTTTTTACATACTTATATAGGTCAAGAGGCTGTTGGCGTAGGAACCTTGGAGCATAAACTTCCCCAAGATTCCGTTGTCACCACTTATCGTTGTCATGGTCTTTCCTTAGCTTTAGGCTTGTCGCCTCGTGCCGGTATGGCGGAACTTTTTGGTAAAGTGACTGGTTGCGCGCGTGGCAAAGGCGGCTCTATGCATTTTTTCTCCAAGGAACATAATTTCCTTGGCGGACATGGTATTGTAGGCGGTCAATTTGGTATCGGTATCGGTGCCGCTTTTAAATCCAATTACAATGAAGATAATGCCGTGAGTTTTATTTTCTTTGGCGATGGAGCCACGGTGCAAGGCACTTTCCATGAATGTATGAATTTGGCCGCGCTCTGGGATTTACCGGCCATTTTTATTTGTGAAGATAATCAATATGGCATGGGCACAGCGAATACTCGCGCTATTGCGAATACCGATATTGCTTCTAAAGCCGAAGCTTATGGTGTTAAAGGTTATACCATTGACGGCATGAACTTTTTTGAAGTGCAAGAAAAAATGCAACAAATTGTGCATGAAACCCGTACTACACGTCGCCCCGCTTTAGTGCATATGAAAACCTATCGCTATACTGGCCACTCGGTTTCGGATGCGGGACTTTATCGCAGTAAGGAAGAAGTGGATTGTTATAAAGCAAAAGATCCTTTGCATGCACTCACCAAATTTGTGATTGATGAAAAGATTTTAAAAGAAGATGAATTTAAAACGCTACAGAAAAAAATTAAAGATTTAGTACAAGACGCTTTAGAGTTTGCGGATGAAAGTCCCGAACCCCCATTGGAAGAATTAACGATGCACGTTTATATGGATGAGGTGAAATAGTGGCCACGCTTGAAATGAGAGAAGCTTTAAATTTAGCTTTGAAAGAAGAAATGACCCGCGATGAAAAAGTTTTCATTTTAGGGGAAGAAGTTGCCGAATTCAATGGTGCTTACAAAGTCACTAAAGGTTTATTGGATCATTTTGGTCCAAAGCGCGTAATTGATACCCCTATTTCCGAATCCGGGTTTGCAGGTTTGGCTGTAGGTGCGGCTATGATGGGCTTACGTCCTATAGTAGAATTCATGAGTATGAATTTTTCCTTAGTAGCCATTGATCAAATTATTTCTAATGCGGCCAAGATGTATTATATGTCCGGTGGTTTATTTAATATTCCTATTGTGTTTCGCGGTCCTAATGGTGCGGGACCTCGTGTTTCTTCGCAACATTCGCATAATATGGAAAGTATTTATGCGCATTTCCCTGGGCTTTATGTGATGGCTCCGTCAACGCCTGCCGATGCAAAAGGTATGCTTAAAGCCGCTATTCGTTGCAATGATCCGGTGATCTTTTTAGAAAACGAAATGGCTTATAATCTTAAAGAAGATGTTCCCGATAATGAATATATCATTCCCATCGGTAAAGGCGATATTAAACGCGAAGGTAAAGATGTAACCATTATTGCTTGGTCACGTACTTGCGGCTATGCTATGAAGGCGGCTGAAGAATTAGCCAAACAAGAAATCAATGCGGAAATTTTGGATCCGCGTACTTTAAAACCTCTCGATATGGAGCTTATCGCGCAAAGTGTAAAGAAAACTAATCGCGTGGTGATTGCTGAAGAAGGACATTTCTTTTCCAGCGTGGGTGCGCAAATTGCCGAAAGCATTTACTCTAACCTTTTTGATTATCTCGATGCGCCTATTGTGCGTATTGCCCAAAGCGAAAACCCCATGCCATACGCTGCTAATTTAGAAGCAGCCACCTTGCCATCGGTGGAAAAAATAATCCAAGCTGCAAGACAAGTTACCTATCGTAACTGATAGGTAACTAATGTGTAACCGATAGATTACACATTTTTTGTCTTAATCTTATTTCTTTCATGCCGCAATTATGGCGGCAATTTTAAAATTCTAATTTCTTAAATATTTACTCATCAAAATTGGAGTGACAATGCCTACAAGTTTATTATTGCCAAGTTTAAGCCCCACTATGGAAGAAGGCGTATTAGCAAAATGGTTGGTTAAAGAAGGCGACTTCATTAAACCTGGAACCATGTTATGCAGTGTGGAAACCGATAAAACCACAGTCGATTATGAAAGTCTAGACGAAGGCTTTTTACGTAAAATTATTTTGCCTAGCGGCGCCGCAGGTAAAGTCAATCAATTGATAGGTATTCTTACTGATGAAAAAGAAGAAGACTATTCGGCATTTTTAGAAAAGGCCTTAAAAAAAGATGAGTCCATAAAAAGCGGCGGTGCAAAACCGGTAGCAGCTGCTGCGGCATCAATACCAACTCCGGCACCCATTGCCGTGGCCGCTCAACCTGTTGTGGCACCCGTGGAGAACTCTCGCATTAAAGCCTCTCCCCTAGCACGCAAAGTGGCGGAAGAATCTCAAGTTGCCTTAAATAATATTACTGGCAGTGGCCCACATGGCCGCATCATTCGTCAAGATGTCGATCATTATTTAGCTCAACCCAAAGCTCCAGTTGGCGCTCCAGCAGCAGGTAAGGGAGCCGCAGCGCCTCTATCGCGTCCGCATTATGGATCGTTAGCACCAGTGTTACCTACAACTGATATTCCTATGAACATGATGCGTAAAGTCATTGCGAAACGATTACTAGAATCGACACAAAGCATGCCTACTTTCTATGTGACCATGAAAATTGAAATGGATGCTTTACAAGAATTGCGTGGCAAACTAAACAAAGCACCCGGCTATAAAGTGAGTGTAAATGATTTGGTGATAAAAGCCACCGCTTATGCCTTACGTCAACATCCGGAATTGAATGCGACTTTCCATGGCGATTATATTCGTCAATATGCCAACATTGATATTTGCGTGGCAGTGTCCGTAGATGGTGGATTGATTACTCCTATTGTACGCAATGTAGATCAAAAAGGTTTGGGACAAATTTCCGTGGATATTAAAAACTTAGTGGAAAAAGCGAAAGCGAATAAATTATCTCCCGAAGAGTATCAAGGCGGCACTTTTACTATTTCTAATATGGGCATGTTTGGCGTCGATTCTTTCACCGCTATCATAAATCCTCCGCAAGTAGGCATTTTAGCAGTAAGTGGTATTCAAAATGAATTGTATAAAGATGGAGAGGCCATTAAAGAACGTTCTTATATGAATGTGACTTTAAGTGCTGATCATCGCGCGGTGGATGGTGCTTTGGGAGCCAAGTTCCTAATGGGCTTAAAAGCCATTTTGGAAAATCCAGTTAGCTTAATGTTGTAATTAAACTAAGGCTATTTTTATTAGCCTTTTTATTTTTTGTAAATATCGTCACGAATAAATTTGGAGTTAACTTGAGTCAACAATTTGATATCGTAGTAATAGGCAGTGGACCTGGCGGTTATGTGGCCGCGATTAAAGGCGCGCAAGCTGGCAAAAAAGTAGCGATTATAGAACGTAGTGAACTCGGCGGCATTTGTTTGAATTGGGGATGTATCCCGACTAAAGCTTTATTGAAAAGCGCGGAAGTATTCAATAATTTAAAACACGCAAAAGAGTATGGTTTAACCGCCGACAATGTAACCGTACAATATGACAAAGTAGTGGATCGTTCCCGTTCCGTGGCAAAAGTGAATAGTTCGGGCGTGCAATTTTTGATGAAAAAAAATAAAATTGAAGTGATTGCCGGAATGGCTAAGTTGCTCTCCAAAGGTCTCATTGAAGTAACATCCGCTGATGGTAAAAAAAGTAATGTACAAGCGGCAAATATTGTTATCGCCACGGGTGGTGCAGCACGTAGCTTTCCGCAATTCCCTATCGACGGACAAAACCTTATCACCTATCGCCATGCTTTAGAAAGCAAAGAACAACCTAAGAAAATTTTAATTGTAGGCGCTGGTGCTATCGGTGTGGAATTCGCATACTTTTTCAATAGTTTGGGCAGCGAAGTACATTTAGTAGAAATGTTACCCCAATTGTTACCTGTGGAAGATGAAGAAATTTCCAAAGCTTTATTAAGCTCATTTAAAAAGCAAGGCATTAATTGTTATCTCACCACCGCGGTGGAAGATGTGAAAGTAATTAAACCCGGACAAATTTCTGCCAAATTGGTAGATGCAGCTAAAAAAGCTACTCCAATTGAAGTAGATAAAGTTTTAGTGGCTGTGGGTATAGCACCTAACACTAAAGATTTAGGTTTAGAACAAGCTGGTGTGAAACTCGATACACGCGGATTTATTCAAGTGGATGAATTCCAAGAAACCAATATCAAAGGCATTTTTGCAATAGGCGATTGCGCTGGTAAACAGTTATTGGCGCATAAAGCTTCGGCAGAAGGTGAAACAGCTGTCGCAAAAATTTTAGGCACTGCCAAGCATGGCCTGAATTATGGCCAAATTCCTGGAGCTACTTATTGTCAGCCACAAGTGGCGTCGATTGGCTTAACCGAAAAGGCTTGTAAGGAAAAAAATATCGCCGTGAAAATTGGTCGCTTTCCTTTTATGGCCAGTGGCAAAGCTCGTGCTATTGGACATACCGAAGGCATGGTGAAATTAATTTTTGGCGCGAAATATGGCGAACTTATTGGCGCACATATCATCGGCACCGAAGCGACAGAAATGCTTGCCGAATTAGGTTTAGCCATGAAATTGGAAAGTACTTATTCCGAAATTATGCATACTATTCATGCGCATCCAACCTTGAGCGAAGCGGTCATGGAAGCCGCGATGGATTCGCAAGGCCTATCCGTTCATATTTAATTTTCGAATTTCTAATTCTGTGACTATTTCCCCTTTGCATTATACCGATGCCCAAGGGGATTTGGAAGTTACTGGCGAAACTTTATTAAATCACGAAAACCTTCCCTATAAAATTTGGATTCCTCAAAAAAAAGTTATTGTCTTAGGTAACTCCCAAGTTGCGGAAACTGAAATTAATGTAGAGGCCTGTTTAAGCGATAATATTCCGATTTATAAAAGACATGGCGGCGGCGGAGCGGTACTACTCTCCCCTGCTTGCATTTGTGTAGCCTTGCGTTTTAAAAAAGATAAGGCTTGGCATATTCCCGATTATTTTAAAACGGGTTCAGGAATTATTCGCGAGGCCTTGCAGAAAAATTTAAAGATTGAAGCGGAAGCCTCCGGCATTTCGGATCTGAGTTTTCGTGGAAAAAAGATTTTAGGTTGCTCGCTATATATGCCCAAAGGTTTTGCTTTGTATTTGGCTTCGGTTTTGGTGCGGGATAATATTTCGGAAATCGAAAAATATTTGGGCCATCCTTCACGAGAGCCCGAATATAGGGGCCAGCGAGGGCATCGGGAGTTTTTGACTTGTGTGGACGCGTTAAGTGGATCAACGGTTGATACCGCCGCTTTGGAGGATTGGATCAAAGCGGAGATTAAATTGCAGGAAGAGTGTTTGGATTTTTAAAGCAAAACCCTAAAATTTACCTCTTCATCGCTTTCGGCATTGGCACGGGCATTAATTTCTTATCTAACTTCAAAGCTAGGCTGTCTTCATGCGACAATACCTGCAATTCATAAGGACGCTTTTTAAAACCTTCAAAACGCCAGCTGGAAAACTTAATTAGATCCGAACGACTTGGATGTTGGGCATAAGTATAAAAATTAAACGTTTTGCCCGCTTTAAGCACGATAGTGTTTCCATTTTTTAAACCAACTTGAATTTGTATGCGAGGATTTTGTAAATCCACTTTGCTTAAATTTGTATCATTGGTAGCTATAAATTCATCAACACTAAACTCTGCAAAGCGATTAATTAATTCGGTTACCGCTTGCTTAACCACCTTGGTTTCTACCGGAGCGGTCATTTTCCAATTGCTGTCATTTTCATTAACTACATGATAAGTAAATACAGAATCCGTACTATCACGCCAAGTAACCTCCAAAGATTTCACTTCTTTAGACAGTGTTGCGGAAAATAGTTTACGATCTTTCCATTCGTCGGCCTTGGCCAATATTTCCCAAGTGAAATTTCCTGGAGTACGAAACACTTCTTTTTGATTAGGCATTTTCCAATAAGTGGAATTATAATCCGCTCCCGAGGTTTTTCCTATCCATGCATCCACAAGTTTTTTACCGTCGACGGATTGCACAGAAATATTTTTAGCTTCAGAAGCATCCAAGCCATATTCCTTAAGCCTCTCAGGGTTTTGCGACACGATTTCTTTATTCTGTAAGGCGAATAAAACTTTTAAAACTTTATTTACTTTCGCTGTATCAGCGGGGAAATCATTGGGTGTCACCACCCATTTTCCATCCTTTAACTGTAACTCAGAAGTATCGGCATTTTTACACACTTTAAAACTTTTTACGGTAGCTTTTTGCGTGCTATCAAAAGCAAAAACATCCGCTGAAGAGGTTTTTTCATCATGCTTATTTTTAAAGAGAATTAAAACTAAAACAGCAATAGCTGCAGCAAGTACGATTAAAGTTTTTTTCATGATAAGGATTCCTTGCTTTTGCGACGAATACCTATGGTAACGCCAATAATCAGTAATACTATCGGAGCCAATAAAAAATCAATCAATAGAATCGGTAATTTTAAATTTTTCTTTTCGTCCAAAATAGGCACATTATTAAATTCGCGGCTGCGAATACTGATCAAATCAGGATCTAAGGCCAGGTGATCAAAACTATTTAAAATAAAATGCAAATTAGCAACAGCTTGCGTGAGGCCTGCATAAAAATCTGTGGCAAACAAAGCATTGCCAATGACAAGCACTCGCGCATCGCCCTGTGTGGACTTCAATACCGTATTTGGATCTATGGGATGTGTGCTATCGAAAGGAATAGGATGTTTGGCATAATAGGAATTGAATGAACCCGATTTTAAAACGGCTAAGGCATGTACTTTTTGATTGACGGGCAAATACTCTTTTAAATCACGGGGTAACAAATTAAAACTATTTTCTTCTTCCCATGATCCCTTGGTGGACGAGGCAAGAATTTCGATTTTAGCATTCCCTTTTTTACTACTATCAATAACTACTTCGGAAGTCCAAGGCAAACTAATACTTCCTAATTTTGAAGTAATAGGATTTTCTAAATTTAAACCTTTAGCTCCAGTTCGGATCCAATGCGGATAAGGGGTAGGAAAAAAAGAATTTCCAAAGCGCACAAATTCATAACTACGATCTTCCAAAATGATATTCTTTTTGACTGCAAGGCCATATTCGGCCAACAAATCTTCATAACCATTATTACTGGCCATGCCGCTAATGCCAGAGGCCAAGTTAATATTCACACCTGGGCTAAGGAATAAAATAGATTTCCCTTTCATTAAAAATTGATCGATGCGAAACTTTTCTTTTTCGCTTAATCGATTGGGAGCAAAAACTAAAAGTAAATCAATATTAGTCCCTATTTCATTGGTAGCCAGATCCAGCTTTTCCAGTTTATATAACTTTCCAGCTTCTTCTTTAACGGTGGGATAATTTTCATCAAAACCGGTGGTAACTTTGGGTTGAGGACCCGAAAGTGTAAAGGAAAATTTTTCACTTCCTTCCACAATACCAATGGTCTTAACGCTACCCGTTAATTTTTTAAGCTTTACTATTAAATCATATTCAAAAGATTCTAAATTTTGGAGAACTGGAATCACTTCTTTTTTATCGCCATAAAGTAAGGCTAATCCAAAAAAGCCTTTTTTAATTTGCAAGCCTTCTGAACTTTGTTCCTGTAATTGCACTTCTTGAATTCCCAAAGCCGTGGCGCTTTGTTTTTTACTTTCACTTTCACCTGGATCTTCAAATACTAATTTTACCTTACCATTACTTTGTGCTTCAAATTCATGTAATAAATCCACTACATTCGTACGGATTTGTGCGAATTGTGTAGGCAAGTCTTTTGACATTACGGCTTTAATAGTGATTAAATCAGGTAAACCCGCCAAAGTTTTTACCGAGGCTTTGCTTAAAGTAAACTGTTTATTGGAAGTTAGATCTAAGCGTTTATGAAAAAATTGTTCACTAATAATACCCAAAATGGTGAGTATAATCACTAAAGTAAAAATCATTAAATAAGAATTTGTTCGGGAATTTTGGTTTTTAGAAAACATGCTTATCTCCACTTTCTGGCTTCGATGTTTTGCACATTTAGGGTTAAAAATAAAACCACTAAGGATAAATAATAGATGACATCCCGTGTGTCGATAACACCACGTGTGATATTATTAAAGTGACTCAGGAGGCTTAAATATTCACAGACAGATACGAGTGAACCTAAGCTGTTTAAGTAGCTTGGTGCTATCCCAATCAGTAATAATAAAAAAATTACCGTTAGGGATATAATAAAAGCGACCACTTGATTTTCAGTAATCGAGCTAATATATAATCCAATTGCTAAATAAGCCGAACCTAAAAATAATGCGCCAATATAAGAGCCTACAATCACGCCCATATCCGCTCGACCTAAGAAATGCAATGAAATGGGAATAGTGATGGAACAGAGTAAAGTAAGGGTGAGAAAAGCCAGGCTAGCTAAAAACTTTCCGAAAACCACTTCGGATTCGCGCAATGGCATGGTTAATAATAGTTCTATAGTACCCATTTTTTTTTCTTCGGCCCATAACCGCATGGTTATCGCAGGCACAAAGAAAAGTAATATCCAAGGCAAGGCCATGAAATAACCGCGCATGCTCACTTGCCCCGCACGGAAAAAATCTTGCACGAAAAAGAAAAAGGCATTGGAGATAATGAGAAAGAAAATAATGAAAACAAAGCCAATAGGCGATGAGAAATATGATCGTAATTCTTTTTTGAATATGGAGCAGACATTGTTCATGCTTGACCTCGGGTTAATTTGGCGAATACATCTTCGAGTTTAGCAGATTCTGTACGTAACTCCGAAAGTATCCATTGTTTTTCTACCGCGAATTTAAAAAGGCTGGTAGCTAAGGCTTTTTCATCGGCACTATCTTTTCCATGGAGAGCAAAACGCATATAGCCCTCCTCCAATTCTCCAAGCTTTTCCAATCGTTGTACTGCAGAGTGCTCTGCCAATTGGGCTTGCACATTTTCCCCTTTTACTGTAATAAACAAAGTTGGTCCAGCGGAGCGTGCCATAAGTTCTTTAGGTGTGCCTTGCGCCACGATTTGCCCATTATTAATAATAAGTACTCTGTCACTAGTTGCTTCCACTTCGGATAAAATATGCGTGGAATGAATTACAGTTTTTTCCGCTCCTAAATTATTGATTAATTTTAAAATATCCCGAATTTGATTCGGATCTAAACCCGAAGTGGGTTCATCTAAAATTAAAATGGCCGGATCATGAATAAGCGCTTGCGCAAGCCCTACACGTTGGCGATAACCTTTACTTAAATGCCCGATTAATTTATTCCGAACTTTACCTAAATCACAATCAGAAATCACTTTATCAACCGCAGTTTTTCTTTGACTTTTGGGAATAGCTCGAACTTCGGCTACAAAGGCCAAATAATGATTCACATCTACATCTTGATAAAGCGGACAACTTTCGGGTAAATAGCCAATGTAGCCTTTAACTTTAAAACCATCATCAAAGGTATCATATCCGTTAACCATCACTTTTCCGGAAGTTGCCGAAATAAAGCCAGTTAAAATTTTCATGGTGGTAGTTTTGCCTGCGCCATTAGGACCGAGCAAGCCCACTACTTCCCCTTTTTTAATATGGAAGGAAATATTGTCCACCGCCAATGCTTGGCCATATTGCTTGGACAAGCCTATCACATCGATCATAAACACCTTTCAGGGTTAAATAAGTTAAACCCGGGTGAAAAATTTGAGCATAAATTACAAGATTGAAAATTTGAAATCAAGATTTTTTAACAAAAAACAAGGAAATATTTTCTTTATTTGCTGAGGAAAAAGCAAAAAACCTAAACCGAAAACTAAGTCAAAATTTATATCGTTTTGTCACGCTTGAGCAACCAGGCCAAGACTAAATGTAATAAGACAACTGCCCCCACAAATTGCCAATCCGATAAATTAAGCAAGGTATGCCGCGCATTGATGGTGAGAAAATGCATGAGTATGCCATAACCTAAAGTGGAAAGCAATACGAACAAAGTATATCGCAAAAGCCAATGCAGTTTACGCGTTAAGCCTTTGGTCGCCGCATTAATATAAGGTCCACTGACCACCAAAATCATAGTGGTTAAGCCGATGGCAATATCATCGAGATGATGGCGCATCCAATGTGGAATTGTATTTAACCATTGCATCTTTAAAAGATAGTTAGGTCATGAGTCATTGAGGCCTTGGCCGATAAAAGATATTTTTTGTCCATGAAATTTTTGCTTTTCACTTTGAGTTTTCTCTCGTCTATTTTCTTATCCCCAAAACTTTATGCCGATATAGTGGATTATGAGATTTATAGCCAAAGTATGCATAAGTATATTCCCGTGCGTATTGCTTTGCCATTTTGTAAAAATGCTGAAGATAGTGCGAACACTTGGCCAGTAGTTTATTTATTGCATGGCTATTCGGGAGATTTTACCACATGGTCTAGGGTGATTCAATTACAGCAATATGCAAATACCTATCATTGTATAATTGTTACCCCCGATGGAGGTTTTAATTCATGGTATATCAATAGTTCCCTTAATAAAAAAAATCAATATGAAAGTTTTATCACGAGTGAATTATTGCATTTTGTGGATAGTGCGTATAAAACCATTAAAACACCGCAAGGCCGCGCCATAGCGGGCTTCAGCATGGGAGGCCACGGTGCGTTTACTCTTTTATGTAAACATTTAAATCTTTATGGTGCGGCAGGTTCAATGGCCGGCATTCTTGATTTAACGGACTTTAAAGATCAATGGGAGTTAAAGCAAGCCTTAGGTTTATACTCCCAACAAAAACAAAATTGGAAGAAAAATAATTTCGCAAATTTATTAGCAAAACTTAAAGGACAGGAAAAAGTTTTAGTGCTTAGTGTGGGTAAACAAGATTTTACTTATGCACAACATCAACGTCTTAAAATGGAATTAGGGAAAGCAAAAATTCCTTTTACCTATAATGAAGTGGAAGCCAATCATGGATATGAATTTTGTAAACTCGTTATTGATCAACAATTCCAAGCTTTTCACACGATGTTTAGCACATTAAGCAAATACCGCGCTCGATAAATAGCGATCCCCGCGATCGCAAATAATGACGACAATCACTCCGCCTTCTAATTTTTTGGCTAACTCTAAAGCACAATGCACAGCCCCTCCCGAGGATATACCGGAAAATAAACCTTCGCGTCGGCTTAAATCCACGGTTACTTTTTCAGCTTGGGCTTGGCTCACATCCATAATGGTATCGACACGCGAAGCTTCATAAATTTTGGGCAAATATTCTATTGGCCAACGACGAATGCCTGGTATGCAAGAGCCATCGGTAGGTTGAGCCCCCACAATTTCAATTTTGGAATTTTTTTCTTTCAAGAATCGCGACACACCCATAATGGTTCCTGTGGTGCCCATGCTCGAAACAAAATGCGTAACTTTACCCTCGGTATCGCGCCAAATTTCAGGGCCAGTAGTTTCATAATGAGAGGCAGGATTATCGGGATTGGAAAATTGATCGAGCATTACAAAGCCGCCTTCGGCTACCTTGGCACGTGCATAATCAATGGTGCCTTCCATGCCCTGTTCTGCCGAGGTTAAATGCACAACAGCTCCATAAGCCTTCATGGTACGTACGCGTTCAGGAGTGGCGCTCTCAGGCATTACCAGATGCATTTCATAACCCGCCATCGAAGCTATCATAGCTAAAGCGATTCCAGTATTTCCACTAGTGGGTTCAATTAATTTCATGCCCTTGCGTAATTCGCCACGCGCTTCTGCTTTTAAAATCATCGAGCGAGCTGGGCGATCTTTGACAGAGCCGCCTGGATTTTGCCCTTCTAACTTTGCATAAATTTTCACCTTGGGGTTTGGGTTGATATGCACCAATTCTACCATGGGTGTATTCCCCACCAATTCAAGCAATGTCATAGTGAACTTTCCCTGTCTTAAATCAAAATCGAGCCCTAAAAATAAGTAATATTTTACTCACTAAGAATGACAAAATGAGGAAGCATTACCAATGAATGCCGAAAAATTTGATAAAGCAATAAATAATGCAGAACGGGCTGATAAAACACCTGCTTCCGAAACCCAAGAGATTGAGCGCTTACAACAATTGCGCCTGCAATTAATCGCAGCCAATCATGCCTATTATCGCTTAGGCCACTCGCCTATGTCCGATGGAGACTTTGATTTTCAATTGCAAGAGTTAACCACTTTAGAAGAAAAATACCCTGCCTATCTCGATCCTAACTCTCCAACGCAAAAAGTGGGTGATGATAAAAGTCATGGTTTTCGGAAGGTGACGCATAAATATCCTATGCTGAGTATTCAAAACACTTATTCTATGGAAGAGGTCGCCCATTTTCATGGGCAAGTGATAGACAAAATTCCCGAAGCGGAAGTGGAATATGTGGTGGAATTAAAAATTGATGGTGTAGCCATGAGTTTAATCTACGAAAACCGCAAACTAATGCAAGCCGTTACACGCGGCGATGGGGTGATGGGCGATGAAGTCACAGAAAATATTAAAACTATTGCTACAGTACCACACAAGTTACCTTCTAGCTTTCCCGCTGAACGCTTTGAAGTACGTGGCGAAATTTATATGACGCGAGAAAATTTTGAACACTATAATGCGTATTCGCAATTGCATTATGGCAAAGAAATGCAAAACCCTCGCAATACGGCTTCCGGTAGTTTAAAGCTTAAAGATCCGGCTGAGGCGGCTCAACGGAAGTTGGATTTTTTTGCTTATGCCATATTGAATGATGAAACACAAGGCAGTCATTGGGAAAACTTGGAGCATCTCGCAACAGCATTTCCGGTCAATACCCATCGTGCTAAGGCTAAAACGGTGGAAGCCATTATGGCTATTTGCGATAGCTTACAAAAAATCCGTGACGATTTACCGTATAATATCGATGGTGCGGTAATTAAGGTCAATGGCATCGGGCAACAAATTATATTAGGGCGCACGTCTAAAAGTCCCAAATGGGTCATTGCCTATAAGTATAAAGCGGAAGCCGCAGAATCGATTTTGGAATCGGTTTCCTTTCAGGTGGGGCGTACCGGATCGGTTACCCCAGTGGCTAATTTAAAACCCGTATCGTTGGGTGGAACTTTGGTCAAGCGCGCCACCTTGCATAATTTTGAGGAAATAGAACGCTTGGGTCTTAAATTGCACGATCATGTTTGGGTAGAAAAAGGTGGTGAAATAATCCCCAAAATTACCGCCGTGATCATAGAAAAAAGGCCTACCCATGCTGAAAATATTGCACTTCCTACGCATTGCCCCGTATGTCAAGGTGAATTGGTAAAAGTGCCGGAAGAAGTGGTTTTACGTTGTGAAAATTTACAATGTCCTGCACAAGTACAAAGAGCCATTTTGCATTTTGTGAGTCGCGGTGCGATGAATATTGAAAATATTGGTCCGGCCCTAGTCGATACTTTATTAGCTAAGGGCTTAATTAAAAATGTGGCCGACTTATATCAACTTAAAGCAGAGGATTTATCCGACCTTGATCGTATGGCTGAAAAGTCTGCACAAAATGTGATGAGCAGTTTAGCGCAAAGTAAAAATAATAGTTTGGAACGCTTAATTTTTGGTTTGGGTATACGGCATATCGGCAAAACTTCTTCTACCCTACTCGCCAAAAAATTCAAAACCCTGCAAGCCATAAGTGAAGCCACTCAAGAGCAACTCGAAGCAGTTTCTGAAATTGGCGGACGCATGGCCGAAAGTTTGCTCAACTTTTTTAAAGACATGCAAAATCAACACTTACTTAAGCAACTTGCCGAATTAGGTGTAAACACAGAATATCTTTCTACGCAGGAAAGCCAAGTACTCGAAGGTTTAACTTTTGTGATAACCGGAACATTACCGACTTGGTCGCGGGAAGAAGCCAAAGCTCAAATTGAAAAAGCCGGTGGTAAAATAACCGATGCGGTCAGCAAAAAAACCTCCTATTTACTTGCAGGTGAAGCCGCCGGAAGTAAATTAGATAAGGCCCAAAAGTTGAGTATTCGTATTCTTAATGAAGTTGAATTGAAACAAATTCTTATGCAAGATAGTGCCCTAAATATTGAATAGAATAATCAGTTTTAAATCTCGTTTTTTAATAGCGGTTTTTGTTAAATTAGGACACTATGAAATTTGAAAAACATATACTCTGCATTGGTGCCGGCTATGTCGGCGGCCCTACGATGACCATGATTGCTCGCAAATGCCCTACCTATAAAATAACTGTAGTAGACATTAATAAAAATCGCATTGATGCTTGGAATAATGGCCCCTGCCCTATTTATGAACCTGGCCTCGAAGAATTAGTCAATGAAACGCGCGGTAAAAATTTATTCTTCTCTACCGATGTCGATACCGGCATTCGTGAAGCGGACATTATTTTTGTTTCTGTAAATACACCCACCAAAAGCTTTGGACAAGGTTCTGGGCGCGCGGCCGATTTACAATATTGGGAAAAAACGGCTCGTCAAATTTTAGCTAATTCAGATAGTGCAAAAATCATTGTCGAAAAATCCACCTTGCCAGTGCGCACTGCGGATGCCATGGAAAGAATTTTAAATGCTAATGAAAAGGGCATTCATTTTGAGGTACTTTCCAATCCTGAATTTTTAGCAGAAGGCAGTGCGGTTGTGGATTTAGAAAATCCTGATCGTGTACTCATTGGTTCACGCGAAACGGCCGGCGGCTTAAAAGCGCGTGAAGACGTAGTGAATATTTATGCCCATTGGGTACCCAAAGCCAATATTATTGAAAGCAATGTTTGGAGCGCCGAGCTTTCTAAACTTGCCGCCAATGCTTTTTTAGCGCAACGTATTTCTTCCATTAATGCCATGTCGGCCCTTTGTGAAAAAACCGAAGCGGATGTCGATGAAGTGGCTTATGCTATTGGAACCGATTCGCGTATTGGATCTAAATTTCTCAAAGCCAGTGTGGGTTTTGGGGGATCGTGTTTTCAAAAAGATATTTTGAACTTAGTATATATTTGCGAAAGTTATGGACTCTCCGAAGTAGCCGATTATTGGGAATCTGTCATTCGCATTAATAATTGGCAACAAAAACGTTTTATTTTGAATATGCTCAGTAACATGTTTAATACCGTCGCAGGCAAACGCATTGCCTTGTTTGGTTTTGCTTTTAAAGCGAATACTGGCGATACGCGTGAATCCCCTGCAATTGCTATTGCGCGCGGCCTTTGTGAAGAACGTGCCAATGTGGTGATTACGGATCCTAAAGCTTTAATCAATGCAAAACATGATTTACAAGATATTGCCCATAATGTGATTTTCGAAGAAGATGTATATAAAGCCGCCGAAGGTTGTCATGCCATTGCCATCATGACCGAATGGAAATTGTATAAAGAAGTAGATTATGCTCGAATTTTTACTTCGATGGCAAAACCTGCTTTTATCTTTGATGGTCGCAACATTTTGGATCATCAAAAGCTGCATAAATTAGGATTCAATGTTTTTGCGATTGGGAAATCCCCGCTAAAGCATTACGTTTAACCGCCGTTATTTATTGTAGGAGCACAACATTTTGTGCCCCTACAATAAATATTTAAACTTCGTGAATCTCAATAGAACTGGTAATTTGCACGCCTGGAACCAACATAGTTGCTACGGAACAATACTTCTCTAGGCCAAGCGAGACGGCCTTTTCAGCCTTAGCCAACTCAATGCCTTTGCCCTGCATAATAAATTTTACATGAATTTTAGTGAAGGGTGATGGGATAGCATCCGCTCTTTCCCCTTCCACTTCTACATCTAAATGCTGTATGTCTTGCCGCGATTTTTTAAGAATAGAAATAATGTCGATACCACTGCAACTGCCTACTGCCGCCAACACTAATTGCATAGGGCGAAATCCGCTTTCATCGCCACCAATACTTTTGGAAGCGCCAATATCAAATTGCGCACCCGAATCATTACTGGCTTTAAATTTAAAATCAGGAGTTGCTGACAATTTAACAAGCATCGATATTCTCCTTTGTATTTATTTTAAGCGAAAGCTTTTACGAATTCTGCCGTAGTCTTATATTTTTCCAAAGCTTGAATAGCCGCAGGCATTTGGTTGGTGTCGGTCATATTCGAAAGGTAGCGGCGAAATTTCGAAGCGGCCTTAAAATATTCCGGTGGTAAAATTAATTCCTCACGACGTGTACCGGACATCGGAATATCAATAGCTGGATAAATGCGCTTTTCGGCCAGACGGCGATTTAGCACTAATTCCATATTACCTGTGCCTTTAAATTCTTGGAAAATAACTTCATCCATTTGCGAACCTGTTTGTACAAGGGCAGTTGCAATAATGGTTAAACTGCCGCCTTCTTCTAATTTACGGGCTGATCCAAAAAACTTTTTAGGTTCCATTAAGGCTTTCGCGTCTACTCCACCAGATAAAGTACGGCCGGAGGATTTCAATTGGTTATTATAAGCACGCGCCATACGAGTAATAGAATCGAGTAATATCACTACATCTTTACCCCGCTCCACTTTACGATGAGCTAGGTCAATAACCATTTGGCAAAGGGCGATATGTTCTTCAATGGGTTTATCCAAACAAGAGGCGAAAACTTTACCTTTTACTTTACGCGTTAAATGGGTAACTTCTTCGGGACGTTCATCGATCAGCAATAATAAAATTTCTGTTTCGGGATGATTAGATGCTATGCCATTAGCAATTTTTTCCATGAGCATAGTTTTGCCAGTACGTGGAGGCGCTACTAATAAACCTCTTTGGCCACGGCCAATTGGTGTTAATAGTTCCATCAAGCTCATGCTTTTATCATTATCCGCTGGTGTGGATAAACGGAAAAACTCAAAGGGATTCACACTCGTAAGCGATTGAAAAGTGGGAGCCGAGCGCCAAGTTTGAATGGGTTCGTCTTGAATATCCAAAATTTCTGTTACTACTTTTTGGCGACGATTTCGTTTGGTACGCACTACACCATGAATTTTATGACCCGAGCGCAAGGAATAGCGTTGCACCATTTCTTTAGGGATTACAATATCCCCTTCTTGAGCAATAAAGCTGACTTTTTCGGAACGCATTAAGGCGAAGTGACCTTCTAGAATTTGAATATAGCCAGTATATTCTTCGAGCTCCGAACGAACATCGTATTCATTTGTATAGTCGGGAGTATAGGCATCTTTTTCGGGTTTTCTTTTGCGTTGTACCGTGCGAGTTTTAATTTTAGTTACCTTCGCACGACGACGATTGCGGCGCATGCTATCATTGGATTCATGGGATATTGTGGTGAGGTTTTTTAATTGGCGAGAAGGATCATAAGGTTTTTCGGGCTTTTTAATATTTTCTTCACCTTCAACATATTCCTCTTCTTCTTCGCCTTCTCCATCCTCTTCATACTCTTCATCTACATCGTTCTGAACATCCTCTTCAACACTATGGTCATTGGCATGGATATATTCTTCGGGAGTATTTTCATCTATCATAGCAAAAGCTGTCCTATCTTTTATTTAAACTCTTTTGGCCATTCATAAGGCTCAAAAGAAAAACCTTTTTTAAACGAAGCAATTTCAGCTTCACAGTCAAAAATTTTGGATTTAGCTGTCTTGATTATGTCGACAACTGGGTGTCCCTTTTACCCTATTAAATAAAGAAGGGGGGACTTTTTAAAGTGTTCGCTCTAACACCGAACTAACCCTTATTAATTGCTAAGGGCAGTACCATTCACAAATTAAGCGACTTAAAAAATGCTGAGCAAAAGCCATCTATTTTGTAATTAAGCTTAGTGAGATTTAAAAATAATATAAGTCAATCTACCAAATAAATCAATGCAAACATGAAACAAAAGGTTTCCTGGCTTCATTATCGAGGATTATAATTGTTCATCAAAGCCAAAACTAAAATCATACAAGACATAATTACGCTTCCAGTTATAATCTGTTCTTTATGATCAAATTGATGCTGAATGATAATAACTGTATCGGCTCGTGTTTTAGGCATGAAAACGGAACTGACTGAAGTAGCGGAACTCTCCGCGATCACATGCAACTCGGGATGAATTGCACCTTGCGAACTCACTGAATCTTGATGTATTTGGGAAGTAACTGGAAGAGTATTTTTTTCTGCCCCCAAAAGAGTTTTCACTCCCAAGCTAGCCATAGTTAGCCATAATAAAAGCGATAATTTTTTAACCATCCAAATGCTTTTTAAGCAATTGATTTAATTTTTCTGGACTAGCTTTTCCTTGCGAAGCTTTCATTGCTTGGCCTACAAAAAATCCGAATAGCTTTACCTTACCTGCGCGATAATCAGCCAATGAGCTTGGATTTTTTTCTATCACTTCAAGAACTATTTTTTCAATAGTGCCATCATCGGAAATGACCTGTAAACCATTATCCACAACAATTTTTCCCGGCGCTTTACCGGTTTCTAGCATCTCTTCAAAAACCGTTTTTGCAATTTTACCCGAGATAGTTTGATCAATAATAAGATTGATCAATTCCCCTAATTGTTGAGGCTTAAAAGCCAATTGTTGTACAGAAATACCTTTGTCTTTAACCACGCGTAAAACTTCGCCCATCACCCAATTGGAGGCTAGTTTCTTATCAGCCGTAATGGAACATACTTCTTCATAAAATTCCGAAACGATTTTTTCTTTAGTCAGCACCGCCGCATCATAAGTCGGAATGCCGAATTCAGTCACATAGCGACTGCGTCGAGCCTCGGGCAATTCAGGTTGCTTTGCAGCAATAGCCGCGATTTGGGCTTCTGAAATATTAATGCGCATTAAATCGGGTTCGGGAAAATAACGATAATCCGTCGCATTTTCTTTAGTACGTATAGGTACTGTAACACCTCGGTCAACATCCCAACGTTTCGTCTGTTGTCCTATAACCTCGCCGCGATCCAACATTTCGGCTTGCAAAGCAATTTCTACTTCCAAAGCTTTTTCAATATTGTGGAAAGAATTCATATTTTTTAATTCTACGCGATTTCCAAATGGAGCATCCTCGCTAAGGCGCAAAGACACATTAGCATCACAACGTAAATTACCGCGTTCCATATTCGCATCACAGATTTCTAAGTATTCTAAAATCTGTTTTAGCTTTTCCAAATAAAGATAAGCCTCACGCGGTGTGCGCAAATCAGGATCGGATACAATTTCACAAAGCGGTGTGCCACAACGGTTGGCATCGAAAAGAGAATCCGTTACCGTCATATCATGAATGAGTTTACCAGCATCTTCTTCCATGTGAATACGCGTTAAGCCAATGCGTTTACGGCTACCATCGTCGAGATCGATATCAATAAATCCGCCGGTGCAAATGGGGCGGTCATATAAGGGTACTCCCCCTTGTTGCGTAATTTGATAACCCTTGGGTAAATCGGGATAGAAATAATTTTTGCGTGTCCACATTGCTTGTCTATCAATATTTGCCGAGGTGGCTAGGCCCATTTTAATCGCGTATTCTACTGCTTTTTCATTTGGAACCGGTAAAGTTCCCGGCATGCCTAAACAAATAGGACAAACCAAGGTATTGGGTTCGGATCCGAACTCTAAGCGACAACCGCAAAACATTTTCGTGTTCGTAGAAAGCTGTGCATGAACTTCCAAACCAATGACAACGCTATATTTCATCAAACCCTCAAGGATACAATCAGGAAACAATCCGAAACTAAAACTTTTTTCAAAAATATCTTTTATCGGTCGGAAAACCTAGTGTTGACCCCCCTCCAATTGGCAATTTCCGCGTGCAAAGTCATTTACCTACAAGTCTTAAGGTCTAATCCGACCTAGGTGACCCTACAAAGCCCAACAATTCCTATTTTGTGGGTGAATTTTTGCCAAAGGTACAACTCATGATTCTTGATCAAATTAATGTGGATCTCATTGCCGCTATGAAAGATAGAGAGCCCTCTCGAAAAGAAGAAAATTCACAAAAGGTTACCTCATTGCGCACCTTATTGGCAGAAGTGAAAACCTTTAAAATGAACAATAAAAAAGAACCCGAAGATTTAGATATCTCCGCTATTTTGTCGAGAGGCATTAAGCAATTCCGTGAGACTTTAGAAAAAGCTAGCGGAAAAAATGATGCGGGTATTGTGCGTGAAGATATTATTGTCCTTGAAAAAATTAAAATTGCCTTATATGAAAAATATTTGCCTGCACAAATGAGTGAAGAGGAAATCACTGTACTCGTGGATGCAGCAATCCTCACCGCAAATGCGAAAGGCCCTAAAGATATGGGTGCCGTGATGGGAGTTATTCGTCCGCAAACTCAAGGTAAAGCGGATGGGCGTTTAGTCAGCGAAATTGTAAAACGAAAGTTGGGCGGATAATGGCTTTACCGGAAGGGCTGAGTTCTTATGAATTGCAGCGTGAATTGTTACCCTCCAATGACTTGGAAAAATATTACCATCTTAGGCATAAAAAAGATGCCAAAAATTTACCAGTACTTACAGAAAGTGGAAAGCCAGAATTTACTCCTATTAATTTCCACAATTTTTTTGCTAAAGAGGGCTTAATTGAAATTGAAGTTGGCTGTGGTAAAGGCGGTTTCATGGTGGAGTATGCCGAGAGACATCCGGAGTTACCCATAATTGGAATAGAAAAAGAAGCCGAGATCGCTTTTTTTGCCGCCACACGTATTGCAAAAAGACCACATCTCCCTCATGCACGCTTATTACTCGGCGATGCTTTTTTTTTCTTACGCGATTTTTTACCGGATTCCTGTACGCAGGCCGTACATATGTATTTTCCTGATCCATGGCCTAAGAAAAGACAGCGCAAGCATCGCTTAGCTAATGTCGCTTTTTTAGAACAAGTTAAAAGAGTAACCATTCCCAATGGAAAATTTTATTGGGGTACCGATCATGCCGAGTATCACGCCGATAGTTTGGAATTATTTAATTCATTGCCTTGGCTGAAAGTGATTAATGGAAATGCAGAGCCTACCGAAGGTATTCAAACTAATTTTGAAAAAAAATATCGACTTCTTGGCAAACCAATTTATCGCATGGAATTTGAAATAGTGAAATAAATATTTTTTTCCTGATTCCACTCGGGAAAAAAAATCAGTATTTTTTACTTATCTCTGAAGATTAAACTTCTTTCGCAAAATGCCATCGGGTGCAATTAAAGTATAGATATATAGACCAGCAGGCATTTGGAAGCCGTTTTCATTTAACCCATTCCAAGTCACAAAATGCGTTCCTTGGTTAACATGAGTGTTAATCAAGGATTTAACCCTCTCGCCTTTTAAATTTTGAATAATTAATTTCACATTTCCCTGATGCATTAAATTAAAAGGGATGGTGGTAAAGTTTTTGAAGGGATTTGGAAAGTTTTGTTTTAAACTAAATATTTTAGAAGCAGAATCATTTCCAATACCTGTGGTGAGCGTATAAATTGATTTTGAAATAGGTAAAATTTGTTTTCCTCCCACCGATCCATATGCTGTGATTAAAAATTCGCCATTTTGATTTGGCTTGAGCGTGTAAGTACCCACAAAACCACTATCCTGCACCGCCATATCTTCGGAGTGCAAAGATTGCATAAGGGGATTAGCAGGATCAAAATCGGGTGTCAAAATGGAGTACCATACTTTATCTATTTTGGATAAATTTTTAGGAATCACTTTAAAAGAAATCAAATTCTTTAAATTGTCATAACTTCCATCTATACTTTTCCATTCCGATTCCAAGTCCTGATTTTGTTGGCTACCTCCAACATAAATGTTTTGTAATACATTTATATCTAATAGATCATTGTAATTATTATCACTATTCGCATTCATTTGGGGATTAGATGAGATGCTTGCATTTTGTCCAAGATTTGCAGACCAAATATTGGCTGTATTCCATGCTTGAGCCAAATTATTGCCTTTGGAAATTTGCTTAAAAATATTATAGCTAAATGATCGGCCCCCATCAAAATAAGCCACTCTATCCGCTGCTGCTGAAGCTATTACAATACGATTTTGCGTAGATGATTTTAACTTATTGAGAAAAGTACCCGCATAACAAAAGTCTAATAATATAACTATAGGAGAATTCATGGATTTAGAAATGGTAAAAGTATTTAACCAAGCATTCAAAGTATCAGGAGTAATAAACTCAGTAGGAGTTAAATAAAACTTACCTAATTGAGTATTGTTGGTCCCATGACCCAAAAAGGATATAAGTAAAGGCACACCATTTTCAACCTTAGGCTTCAAATCCAATATAGCTTTGCGTAAATTTTTTACCGTCATATCGGTAACGTCTACAATACCACTATTGCTAAAAGAATCGCCAATACTTTGCCAACCCACTGGATTAAAATATTGAATTAATTCATCGGTAAATCCTCGTTCACGTAATTTGGCATAAGCCCAATTACAATTGGGGGAGATATTTTCAAAAAGGTATCGATAATCACCAAAAGGTGAGCCCGCAACTAATACTGCTAATCCCACCCCTGTTTGAACAGGAATCCATTGGGTATCTGAAAATACCGTATCCCCTTCATTATCAATGGCACGTGCATAAAAACCATGTAAACCTAATTGCAGAGAGATGGAATCCAAGGTAGTATCTTTATTACTGCTAATTTTGCCTTGTAAAGTGGAGTAAATTCCAAAATTAACTAAACTATCATGATCCGAATTTGCTAATTCATCGAGGTCATACGAGGTAAATGAAAAATGAGGTTTATCTGATCCTCGGAGGATAAGGTTCTTGGGAGTTATAGAATCGATTTTGGCAAAAGGTTTTCGCCCCTTAATCGTTAAAAGTTTTTCCACTATCGCTGAGGTATCCCCATCATTATCCACAACCCTTAAAGAGATTTTGTGATTACCGATTTTGAACCCCGACGGGTGTATTAAAAAACTGTTTTTAGTACTTGGTAAAATACCATTAAGATTCGAGGACCATAAATAGGATGCAATTTTATCCCCAGTGCCAGCAATATCCGAATCATCGGCACTCGCTAAAAAAGCAATATTGGATGTAGTATCCCATATTGCAGGTGAGGGATTTGCCTGTTCAATTGTACTATACGGATTAGCCACAGCTTTTGCCAATAAAGATATTTCGATGGTAGAATTTCCAAAATAAATTTTTAACGTAGAATTAAAATCACCTCCCATTGACTGAAGACAATTGAACCTTATAGACAAAATTAGCTGCCCACTAGCAGGAATCAGCTTTATTGGACTAGTTATAGCAAAATTACTATTTGAAATTACTATTGAATCTAAGGTTACAGGCAAGGAACTCGAATTATTAAGCATTAATACCGAATCTTTATAAATACTAATATGAGTTTTTCCAAAGTTTAAATTATTCAATGAGCTACTCACTAAATAAAAGGGAGAAGCTAGAACCTCTTGGGAGAATCCACTATGATTTAAAACTTTATCCGCCGCAGACATTACAAAAGCATAAGCCGATCCATTTTTTAATCCCGTAACTGTTTTTGAAACTTGATTAATATTCGCAATAGAATCAATAAGGAATAATGCTCCATTGGACGCTCGCTGATAAATGAAATAGCAGAGAAAATCATTTTCGGTATTGGCTTTCCAGCTTAAAGTAACCGTTCGATCATTACCCACTGCGACCAATCCACTGGGAATAGCGGGAGGCGTTCCATCGGGTATGGCAGTTAATTCATTAGAGTAACCACTAGGATTTCCCCCTTGATCAATAGCTGAAACTCGAAAATAATAAAGCTGTCCATTTTGTAATTCCGAAATAACTTTAACCGTATCATTAGCGAGTGATACAGAATCCATTTTATTGCTAGGATTAGTGATTAAGCCGTAATAGAGATAATATCTCTGGAAATTAGAATCAGTCAATTTCTTCCATTTCAAAGTCACTTGTGAATTACCTGCACCGGTTTCCAACAAAGTTGGTGTAGTAATGCCAATGGTAAACTTCCCTTCCGGCGAAAATGAAGAGCCTCCTAAGGCATTATCTATGGCTTGTACTTTCCAAAAATATTTTCCTGGAGCAAGTCCAATAAGATTTTTAAAATTTGCATGTGAAGCATTACCCATTTGATTGGCCCTGAGAATTCCATCGGAATGGGACGCACTCGATAATATTTCAAACCCTCCGCTCGCTTTACCGACTTGCACATTATACTGCAAACCGGAAGAAGAAGTTTCGTTATCGGTGGAATTATCCCAGGCTAAAGTAACGGACGAAAAACCTAAAGTCGCATTGGCATTTGGGGGAACTGAAGGCAAAGTATTAGCTGTGAGTACTGTGTTTTTATAAATAAAAGTTCCTGAGGGAACACTCCAACTTGATCCCGAAACCAGTAAATCAACTTTTCCATCGCCATCAAAATCACCCACATCCATAACTGTTGGGGAATAATTCGGGAAAACCGGAGGAATTGCAGTAAAACGATTTCCTTCATTGCGTAGAATTCGGGCATTTTTATAAGGAGAATCTAGATAACCCCCATTCATAATTAGATCTAGATCACCATCATTATCCGCATCTATCCATAAGATTTGGCCATTAAAAACACCGATCAAACTTTGTCCAAATTGTTCAAAAACCCCTCCATTATTCCTAAAAATACGGGTTATGGTTGAATCAAAAGCTGATCCTACACGGTATTCTCCAGAAAGGGCAAAATCAAGATCCCCATCATTATCAAAATCACCCCATGCAAAAGAAGTATGCGATAATGGACTAATATTATCATTAGTGGTATTTAATACTCCATTTTCATTACGATAAATTTTAACAAAGGGAGTATAAGAGCTCTCAAGACTATCCCCTGCTAAGGCTAAATCTAATCGACCATCTCGATTAAAATCACCCCATGAAATTTGACCGCGAGTAATGCCGGTAAAAATTTTTGTTAATTCAGAAAAAGTCCAGTCCCCCTCATTATGAAAAACTTTAGTAAAAGGGTTATTTCCAATTTTATAATCATGTCCCCAAACCACCAAATCCAATTTTCCATCATTATCATAATCCCCCCATTTAGCGCCGTCAATGGTTATAAGCCCCGGATTAGTTGTGCCTAAAATTTTTATTTTGGTATCTAAAAAATTTCCATCCCCTTTATTTTGAAGAATAGTTACGGCATCATTTGTAGCAGTGTTTGTGCCAACCATCACAATATCAACTTTACCATCATTATCAAAATCACCTAAATCGGATTGCGTAGAACCTATAGGAAGATTTGTATTCTCTGCTAAAAATTGCCCATTACCGATATTCCGATAAAGCTTGCTTTCAGAATTATCGCTAATAAAAAAGTCTAACTTTTTATCATTATCATAATCTATCCAATGTAGTGTTGAGGCAATAATAGGTGAGGAAAAACTATTTAAGGGCTCAAAATCACCACGAATATTATGAAATAAATGTGCGCTGGATTCTTTATTGGCATTTATTCCGCTTAAAAAGATATCCATATTTCCGTCCCCATCAAAATCGCCCCACGATGAAACACCATGAGTGAGGGAAGGTAAATTGGATTGCATATCTACAAACACACTTTTATCATTGCGAAAGATTTTGGTGAGCGGTGCACTTTCGGAAATTTCTCCGGTTAACAAAAGATCGGGATCACCATCCTTGTCCATATCCGCAAAAGAAACCGATCCAAAGCATAAGGAATCAAAGGGCGTATTCGTTTGCAGATCAAAACCCGTACCATTGTTTTTATATAAAAGCGTTGCAGGAAGAGTATTGCCTGGCATACGGGTTCCAGAAACGACTAAATCTAATTTTCCATCGCCATCATAATCTCCCCACGCCGCACCTCCATAAACCAAACTGGGCAAGGTTGCGTATAAATTTAATTTGCCGATATTATTACGATAAACCCTTGTGGCCATGGAGGTAGGATAAATCGCAGAAAAATTTTTAACCCCTGTGTTTCCGGTGATATATAAATCGGAATATCCATCCTTATCAAAATCGGCCCAAGCCATATTCGCATTCCACATAGGTAACAAGCCCATATTCATACTTTTAAAACTTTTGCCATTTTCATTATGATAAACTTCAGTGAATGGCGGCCAAAAAAGCGAAGAATCTACCAGACCACTCACTAGTAAATCAGGAAAGCTATCATTGTCAATGTCACAAAAACTAAAGCTTAAATTTGTCCATTTACCCGTGGGTAAACTTATATTCAAAGGCAATATTTTTTTTTGTGTTACATTGTAAGTATAAAATTTTGCCAAGCGAATATTATTTCTTTCCTCATAGGTCACAAAATCTAAGCTACCATCATGGTTAATATCTGCCCAAGCGCCGGCCTGCAAATGATAATTTTCGAGACTATCAAAGGCATGGGTGTTAGAAAATACACCATTTGTATTTTGATATAATTCTATGCACCCAGGTGAAGGCCAACAATTTCCCGAAAACACTAAATCTTTATTTCCATCGGAATTGAAATCTAAAAAGGATACTTGCCCTTTCATTTCTCCCACTTCAGCCGAGTTATAAGAACGATCTTGTAAACTACGAATATTGTCTTTTAGTACTATAAACTCTTGCGCATATATCGATGCACAGTGTGTAATCACGCTTATGAAAACGATCTTCGATAAAGCCTTAGAAAAAAAACCAACCGGCATTTTTACCATAAAAAACCCTCATTATTTTTAAAATGATTTGAAAATATTCTCTGCTAAAATTCTGCGATATAAATTTTATTAACCGTTGTGACGATTAATTTTGCTATGGCCGCATTGAAAATAATGTTTTTGGATCGCTCCCCAACGGGTAAGCTTAAAGAGCCAATAACTAATTTAGCTTCTGTATTTATCACCTGCACTGAATTATCATTGGTGGTCAAAAATCCGGTCCCCTGCAAATAGCCACTCTGCACAATGGAAATTTTTTCTACTGATTTTCCAATATTGATTATTCCACTGGGCACTAAATTAAAATCGTAAATTTCCACAATACTTGAACCATGAGAAGTGATATAAATTCGGTCCTTATAAATACAAATATCGGAAATTTGTGCGGATTTTGTTTGTTGACTAACAAGAATATTCCGTGAAGTTTTGCTGACCTTAATAAGATTCCCAATTTGCTGTGGTCCATTTCCATCGACCACATAAAACGCATCTGGAGTTGAGACCATTTTAGGTCCACGATTAGAAATATCTAATTCATCCCATTTAAAGTTACCTAGTGTATCCATTTTAATAATGGAAAAATCGGTTGTATTGAATTCCGCTAGTGTCAATTGTTCTTTTTGATTACGTCCAATACTAAAAAGACTATTTCCTTCCAATAATAAACCGTAAGGTGAAAATGCAAGTAAGGTGTTGCTCGCCGCACTAGTATTCTGCCAATCACTTATTTTTCCAATTCTATTTACATCTGGATAAGTAATATAAAGATTAGTGGCATCCGCAACAGAATTAATGGCATCAAAAATTTCAGGTGGATTTGCTAAAGTTTTATTTCCTTGTTCGATCGTGCTTTGTAGTCGCGGGTCCAAATTGTTAAGTGGAAATTTCAAAACTAATCCCGAACTTTGAATATCTTGACTTAAAAAGATGGCCTGATTTTGAAAAGTTGTAAAGTTCGCTAAACTAGGTGCGCTCCATCCCACCGCTAAATTCTGCAATACGGTTTTAGGAGGTAAATAGAATGAAACCACAGTATCAAAGTATGTGATATTCATCGAATCAATAATTCCCAATCTATCTGCTATTGTGACAAAAAACTTATGCTGACCAAGGGCCAGCGAATCTAATTTTATTTTTCCCGTTAAATCCGTTAACGCCAATAAATCTTTACCATCCAGATTTATTTTAGCACCTGACACCGGAAGTGAATCTATTTTATTAAGTACCTTCAATTTTACTACTGAACTGTCCTTGTGAGATATTATGACTGGTAGCTTTTCTGCAACTTTGAATTTGATTTTTATTTCCCCCACCTTAAGGCCATTATCTGTAATGGAATAAGCCGTAGAATACAAGCTCTTGCTCAAACTATCACGGATAATTTTAATACGAATTTCTATTTGTTTATGATTAGAATCCAATTGAAAGGGTGGTAATAAGAGTAGGTAATTCGAAGTCGGAGTCAGGTTTAAGGAATGAATTTTATTTCCAACTAAATTAAATATGATTTTTTTTTCTGTATCTAGGCTATCAAAATCTACAATGGAATCGGACCATGCTATGGAATCGATAATCAAAATACTGTTAATAATATCACATGTATCAATATTTACCCAATAATTACCCTGTTTACTTGTTGCTTTGTAGCAAGGCAATGATCCTTTAATTTTTTTATAACCTTTAATATCGAGATATAGATTTTCTTGTTCTCCAGAAATGAATACCGGAAATTCTGAGGAATATTTAACCGGAGCTAACCATATAGTTTTATGTTGCGTAATATCCTTTTCATTCATTATGGTAATGGTCACGGAATCAAAACGATAAAGTGAATCGAGCGGCAAAAAAGTTTTGGCATCATAAATTGTTTCCGGTAAAATTACTGGATTCTCTTTTAGACAAGAACACACAAAAATACCGGTGATTAATAGGTAAAAGTAACCTATAAGTAACGGAAACCTAATGCTCTTGGTTGCGATTACCATAAACCCATTGTTACGCCTATTGAAATTGGAGATGCGAAATCTTTTTGTAATATAGCAGCCTTATCATAATGCAAAAAAATACCAGGCTCCCAGTTAAAGCCAAGAGTGAATCGATGAAATATTATCCAGTCTGCACCCAAGCTTCCCATAGTGCCAAGTAAATTTCCTTGGCCAAGGGTTTTTCCATTTAAATTTTGTTGCAAAAACCAGCTTTCCCAATGCGGTCCCAAATGCCAAGTACTATTATGCGTAGGATAAAAATAATAGCGTAATTCTCCGCCAATACTATATCCAGTTTGAGTAAAACGGTTACCCTTTACTAAAGTTTGTAAGGTGGGTAAAAAACTTCCTGAGAGTAAAAAACTCCATGTTTCCCATTGACTCTCGGCAGATAGCATCCAACTCGTTGCCGTTTCTTTTCGCCCTGGAAAATAAGGGTATAAACGTGAATGCAAGGCTAAGTGATAAGAGTTTATTTCTCTAGGTATTAGCAAGCCTTTAGCTTCTAAGCCTCCATCGCCGCCTTTTGCGGCTAAAGCGCCCATGGAAATCGGATATAACAGGGACGGATTTATTTCTGTAATTTTGTTTTGCCGCAAATCCGCCCATACCGCCCAAGCCTTACCTTGAGAAGAGCGATACACTAAATAATTGGCTTTAGGTAATGCTAAAGTTACCCCTTCCCCACCTGATAAATCTATTTCGGCAACTTGCAATGTGCTATTCGCTTCTAAAATCTGATATTGCCCCTCGGTAAAGCCCTTGAAACTTAGCAGAGCTTGACCTAAATCTAAGTGTGTCAAAATCACATTATCCGAACCATTTACATCAATATCGAATCCTGGATTTTGTACAAAACCTTTATTTGTCATAGATTTTCGTCGAAGATTCAATTGCGTATAGTTATAGGCTTCCCATAAAGTAATTTGTCCATCGCGATCAAAATCCGCCGCTCCACGCATGGCAGTTAAAAAATAATGCGTAAAAATTGAACCGTGAAAATCTTGAGATTCCTGTGACAATTCTCCTGCGGAACTAGACGTTAAAATAGCAGATCCATTTACCTTTAATTCATCAGAGTATTTAACGGGAATGACCGCCCCTAATTTAGCCCCTTTGGCTTGAATTAATGACCCACTATAACAAGCATCCGCAATTAAAATTTTTAAATCCGCGTCCATACTGGTAAAATATTCACGGATTTGTGCAATGGGCAATTTCTCACCATTTAAATGCAAAGCATCCTCACTGCCATGACCCGAAAAATATATCAGCAGCTGTACTTTTTGTTTTTCTTTATGCAAAGTTTGTATGCGATTACTGGCCTCACGTAATGCCGTCATTACTTTGGCAACGGATAAATCTAACAATAAATAGCTTTTGCCTTTATCCATTCCTCCTAATTGACCTAAGGTCTCATAAATTTGCTTGGCATCGCGCGTGGCATACTGCAAGGGCTTTTCATCATCCATTCCGGTATTATTACCTATTACCAAGGCCATTTTTATTAATGCATAACTGGGATGAAAACAAAAAAGCAAAGCCAGCAATAATTTATAGTGTGGCCATTTCATGGTAAACTATTATTTAAGTAATAAACTTGATAGTGAATATTTTTCTTGTCCATCCAATTGCGTAAATCTTTTGGATCAATTTTAATTATCCTATTTGAAAGTTTATTTAAAGTCATTTCAGACAAGGAAATCGGTTTGCTTCCCCATAAGCAATATAAAATTTCGTTTTTCCAACTTGCATCTAAAATCAAACTATGCGGCAAGGGTTCGCCATGGGCATTACCCAGTGATAAATTTTCTTTTCCCAGCTCGGGCAAATAAATTTCTAAAGCGGCAGTATCATCTTGATATAGCACTGCATAATAAACGGGTTCAGGACTAGTAATTATTAATTGTAAGGTATCCAGTGGTTCGGCAAAAAAAGTATCTTTCAATACTTGATGTCCGTTTCGAAAAAGTGTGAAGCGAGTTTGCCCTTTATAAGATTGACCTTGTGTATTTAAAGACTTTAAATTGAATATCCAAGTTACGCCTACAACAAAAAACAACACAAGGGCCCACGCGATTTTTGGCGAAATGGCATAGCAAATATTACTTTCAAAAATTTGCCATAACCCCTTCAGCCTTTCTACAAAGGTTGGTCTTAAGCGGGATGAATATTTTATTCCAAATTTGCTATCTAGAGAAGCAAAAGTTGGAAATTTTTGAGTGAACTCGGAGGTTACTTGTCGCGCCTCAGATATGATTTGTGAGCATTGAAGACAACCAAGCACATGGTGATTAAATTCCTTTTGTTGCTCAGAGTTTAAATCCCCATTGAGAAAGTTTGTTAAAATAAGCCTAGAAGGATGAATGTTTTTTTCGGAGGGCATCTCTGCACTTCCGGATTCGAGAGTTGGCCTTACCATTTGAAGCGTGTCATTAAAATTTTAAAGTGGGCAATTTTACGATTAACCGTGGCACGCGAAATATTCAACATTTCTGCAACATCTTCTTGTTTATGATCTTCGAGATAAAGCAGAAATAATATTTCCATAGTTTTAATATCAACCGTTTTAGTGATTTTTTCCAAAATTAATTTGGCATCCATAGTTCGTTCAGGAAAATAAACCAACTTATTTTCTAAACCAGGAAATAATTCTCCCTCTTTTTCAAATTTTTTCTTGCGTAGCATTTGCAAGCATTCATTGACCGCAATGCGATAAATCCAAGTATAAATACTACTGCCACCCTGAAATTGATGGCGATTGAGATGAACCTTCATAAAAACTTGATGAACCATGTCCTCAGCATCTTCGCGATTGCGTGTATAGCGAGAACAAACCCAATAAAGCGCAGCACTGTATTTTTTGTACAACTCTTCCAAAGAAAGAGTATTTGGACTTTCCGTTTCCATTACCATGGAGCTGGACACAGAAGTCGATTTTGTTGTTAGAACCGAATTTAAGTCCCTTTGAATTTGGTAAAACCAAGGGTTGGACAACCATGGGCTTAATACTCCTGAAATTTTTAATAAACCTTGATTTGCAATGGATTTGCAATGATTTTTTAATATCGATATCAACTTTAAACCAAACCCCAAATTTGGGCTTAGCAAGCGTTCTTCAAAGTTTAGATGATTATAATGGATATTTTGTATCACATTCCCCAATGCTATTTTAAAAATGATCGATGAGAAAAGCTAATTCCTTTCTTTATCTCTATCTATGGAATCCATGTTTTTTGGGAAAATTTGTCCCGCTAATGTCAAAATCTAAGGTAAAAATTTGACAAAAAAAGGGTGAAGCAAAAGCCTCACCCTAATCCATAGTTTTCAAAGCATATGCACCGGCCACATTAAGACCTAGTAATGCGTTAAACCGATATGATCCTGCTTGAAAATTTAGGTTTAATCATTCCGTGACTCTATACAAGATACCTAGGCATTAAATTCCAAAATATGATCTTCACTGGGAATTTTTTTAAAATCAAATTGTAATAGTAAATCGGCTAATGTTTTCACTTCATTCACTCCCACAAATTTGGCGAGATACCGAATTAAAAATTCTGGTGTAGGTTTGGTGCGGCGAATATTATTTAAGGATTTCGCGTCTTCGGATTTAGAAAGCTTATGCCCTTTAGCATCGGTTAATAAACCGTGATGCACAAATTCACAGTTTAAAAAGGAATCGATTTTTAACTGCTGGGCTAATAATAATTGCGCTCCTGTTGACAAAAGTAAATCCCGTCCCCGTACAATAAAATCTGTGGCATAAAGTTGATCATCGATTAAGGAAGTGAGTTGATAAGCTGGTGATCCATCTTTTTGCCTAATCACAAAATCACCCATATCTTGTTGCGGATTAAAATCAATTTCGCCGAGTAATTTATCCTTGATTTTAAAAATAGCAATGCCTTGTACATTCACTCGCAAGATATGACTGGGGTTAAGTATATCATGCCCTTTATCGCGACAAGTGCCAGGATAAACCTTGGGGTTACCTGAAGCTATGGCGGCAAGACGGATTTTTTCGCGGCTACAGGAGCAAGCATATACCAAAGGCTGGCCATTCACCTGCAAAGAACATAAATGCAATAAGGCTTCTTGATATTGATCCAAACGAATTTTTTGCGAAAAACTAGTATGAAATTCTCCACAATCTTTGGGGCCTTCGTCAAATGTGAGGCCCATCCATTTTAAAGAAGCAAAAATATCCTCTAAATAAGCTTCGCGAAATCGTGGCGTATCCATATCGTCGATGCGTAAGCGAATATTACCTTTGTTTTGCTTAACAATCAGCCAAGTTAAAACGAAGGACCAAATATTTCCCATATGTAAATAGCCACTAGGTGTCGGTGCGATGCGTGTTTTCAAAATATCTTCTTTCATTCATGTTGTAAGTGTCGATAAAATTCTAAAGCTTTTAATTTTTTCTCTCCACCCGAATGTTTTCCTAAAAAAGAAAACAAAAATGTTTCCGCTTCGCGCGCTTCGGATAAAGTAATAGAATTTACTGCTTCTATTTTTTTTTGTAATTGATGTAACCATCGTAAAATATTTATGCGCATGGGCTGCAAAGCCACATATTGTTGGACTTTGCAATTTCCGCAAATGGGACCACCCAAATCGATATGCATATTTACTTTAAATTCCTTAAGCGGTCCTTCACAATGCACACAGCGATTGAATTGTGGACTAAATCCTAATCCTAAACAAAATTGCAATAAAAATTCACATAAAATTTTACCATAACAGGTAGAATCACTTTCCGCTTCTATTGCAAATAAAAAATTTCCCAGTAAAGTGTATAGCTCATCATGCGCCATAGGCCCATGCAAATAGCGCAAATAAGTTTCGAATAAGACATGCACAATGGCCTGCCGCATAATATCCGTTTTGATTTGGGGGAAATCTTTGAGTAAGGTAATTTCCGTGAGGGTTAAAATTTCGCTTTTGCTTTTTTCGGGGTACAGAAATTGCAACTCGTGAAAAGAATCGAGCAAACCTTTAAATTTTGACTTAGGGCCTTTGGCACCTTTAGCAATCATGCTGATTAATCCTGATTGCTTGGTATAAACTTTGAGAATTAAACTTGATTCCGAAAATGAAATTTTATGCAGAATAAATCCAGGAGATTTGATTAAACTCATTTCACTCGCAAATAAAATGGTTCAGAATAATTGTCACCCAAACACTTTTAAAAACCATAAGCTATAGACCACTCCACATTTTGATTCGGCGCTAAAACAGTATGGAAATAAGGTTCAAAAGAAAAGGTGCGATCATTTGCCCAAATTGGCATCCATGCCAATGCAAAATTGCATTCAATTAAAACTTGCGAAAGCAATGGATGATTTTGTGTAATTGTTATCGGATAACCAAACGGTAAGGCTAAAAGCTGAAAACAACCTTTGCTCCAATCCAGTTTTTGCTGCATGACAATTTGCTTTTGATCATTCCATGCAAAACCTTTATTTTCCGGCATGAATGCTTCCACTGAAAATTTTGTGTATACCTCATCTTTACATTTTGGAAAAAAGGGATGTGCAAACCAACGAATGGGTAAATCAATTGATCCGGTGTTTTTAATTTGGGTGGTAGAGGTAACTTTGCGGTTATCAATACTCACGGTTTTTTGCAAGAGTAAACTGTACTTGCCAAATTGTTGTGTCGTAGTCATGCATATACGATCAGAAAATTCTTCTATTGACCAATCCAAAACCGATTTAGCAAATAAATTATCGCGTACATGAAAAGGCTTGACTTCACTTTGGCGAGTCACCAAGCCGACTCCAATGGCCGCCACATCTTCCCCTATTTGTACCGTATTTTGGCCTAAGGTAATTTCAAAGACTTCGGGTAAACCTTGTCCACTAAATGGAGTGGGATTGGCTAAAGGGTATTCTGGTCCTGAAAGCAAAGGCCCTAATTTAAGATCGTGCACTTGCCAAATATAACCGCCATGGCAATACCTCGAACCAAGCCGTTCCCTATCGGTTACGGGATCAATGATTTCAATTTTCAATTGAGTATTTTTTAAAATCCGCATAGTTTTCAGTTAAATGCTAGGGAATAAAGTGGTACTTGATTTTTCCATCAAATTAAAGATAAAACTTGTCACTGTAATTTACTTTAATCCCCTAAACTTTTACGCAGCAAACCTTGTAAAAAATCTAATTCTTGCTTTTGCGGATTTAATCTTTGCCAAAGCTGTTGTAAATATTCCGTGGTCGCGGCTTCCTTTTCAGGATGCATAAATCCTTTGCTTTGCAACAGCCTTTTCCATTGTTGTAATATTTTATGGCGTTCTTCTAATGTAAAGCCATTTGTAAAGGCATTCGCATTTGATTTGGGTTGCGCAACTTGTTTTGCATGTCCCAATAATTTACTTCTTTGTAAATCAGCTAGCACTATAGTTATGGCATGCGAGAGATTTAAACTCATAGTTTTCGAAGCGGATTCAATGCGTAACAAATGCGTTAACAACAAGGTTTCCTCCTTATGCAATCCTACCGATTCTCTGCCAAATACTAAAGCGATACGCTTATTGGAAAGCGCACTTAGACTCGCTTCACTTGACGCAAAGTTCTGAGATAAAAAAGACCACCAGTCCTCGCATAGTTGACCTGGATTTTTTGGCCGACGCGTAAAACCCCAAGCTTCCTGAAAGGGGTTCAAGGCTTTCTCCAAAGCCTTGGATGAATCCTCGTAGAAAGTTACTTGGTTTAAAATTTCTTGCGCCGCAACACCTGTTCTGTAAGCAGCGTCGCCTGCACTTTTATGCCCGACAATAATCAACTCAGTCAGTCCAAAGCATTTCATAGATCGAGCCACAAAGCCAATATTCTCGGGCTGTTCCGGGGCAACTAATACAATGGCAAAGGACAATAGAGGAGTTCCTTATCAATTAATCAAAGGATAAATTTAAGTATGATTGCTAATTATTGAGAATTAATTCGCGCAGAAAAAAAACTGATTTTATTGGATAATAATGATTTTATCCAATGAAGTAGAATGAAACAGTTCGCGCATTTCATCGGAGGGTTCGAGCACAATAAGCTTGGCGCTTTTATTTTTAAGCTCATGATAATTAAACATTATCACTCCCAAGGCGGAACTATCGAGATACTCTAATTCCGTCAGTCGTAGATAAAGGGATTCTTTGGCTTTAGGAACAGCCTTTTGAAAAGCTTTAATAAGCACATCTAAACTTCTTTGATCGCATGCGCCTTTAAGCTCAATGCAAGGCTCCTCAGCAAATAAAACTGTTTTTAAATTTAAAGCGCTCATGAAATAATCCGAGAAGTGAAAGTTATTTTTAACTTTAGCATATGGCGAAGTCTATTGTAAAGAAACCAATGAAAAAACCCACCCTGCAATTAGCGAAATCTAAAAGGAAAAAGGCACTTTTACTTTTGGCCCATGGGAGTAAAACTCCCGAAACATTAGCAGAAATACAAGCCTTAAGTAAAGCGGTAGCGAAGTCCCAAAATTATACCGTCGTGCATTTTGCTTTTTTAACTCTGCAAACCCCCAATTTAGTGGAAGCATTAACCCTTTTGGTTAAAGCTGGGCATTATCAAGTGGGTGTCTTGCCCCTATTCCTTTTTTCGGGAATGCATGTTATTCACGACATTCCTCAAGCTCTAGAAAAGGCAATAATTCAATTTCCAACACTGGAACTCACGCTTTTTCCCCATATTGGCTCTCATCCTGATTTTGTTGAGCTCATTGCCCAAAAAATTTCTTAACTTGTGCCCCATGGAAAAGACTTTTACTGAAATTCTGCACGAAAAATTAAGACCTCATACTCCAGCACGCCAAGCAGGTTCCGATATTGAACCGATGGCTTTTTTAGATTATGAAGTGGAATTAAAAATCAAAAATGAGGCTTTGCAAGATTTCTGGAAAGCCCATCATTTACCCGATAAACCAAATAAAGTCATACCCTCTCCATTACCGCGGCATTATCGCACCACCTCCAAACGCAAAGTATTTGAGAGTGGCGGCCAATTTTTATTAGGCATTGGTTATAGCAAGGAAAGAAAAAATCAAATTACTTCTCCGCTCGAACCACAAGCCCATGCTGAGATTTACGCCTTCCTTTCCCAAAAATTAAATTCACCGGCCTATGCTTATATCGCCAAGCGCATTAACTATTTGGTGATACGTGGAAGTTATGATGAGTTTTGTGTAATTTTTAATTTGCGTCACTTAAGCGGTGAAGTGGTGCGCAAAGCAAAACTTTTAGGTGAACATTTAAAGAAAATTGGACCCAAAGTTGTTTCCGCTTTCATTTTTTACGATCCCGAAGAAAGTCCTTTTTATCTTGACCAGCGTAAGCCGGAAGGCATTTGGAAATTAAAAAATATTTTTGGGCCGGAAAAATTATTCCTTAAGGTTGGCGAAACCAAATATTTATATAATCCCATTTGCTTTTCGCAAATCAATGTGTCCATACTTCCCGAATTATTAGACAAAGCCAATCAACTACTCAAGCCCAAAGCCGAAAATCGCTTGCTCGATTTGTATTGCGGTTATGGTTTATTCAGCCATCATTTTGCACCACAATTTGCGGAAGTTTTTGGTATTGAAACTTTTGGGGAATCCATTGAGTCCGCTAAAGCTCACAATACCGGCGGAAAAATAAAACGGCATGTGCAGTATCGCGCAGGTAAAATCGAGCGAAAAACTTTAGAAAAACTTTTACCCAAGTATGGCGACAAGCCGGAAGCCATTTTATTGGATCCTCCTCGCCAAGGCACCGAAGCGGGCGTGATTAAAAAACTAGCCGAACGTGGCGCACAACGCATTGTGCATATTTTTTGTAATACCGATATTATTCCTGAAGAGCTAAATGCTTGGCGTAAAAGCGGCTATATGGTTTCCAAAATTATTCCTTTGGATATGTTTCCTGGTACGGATAAATTGGAAGTCATGTTATTGTTAATTCCCGATAGCTTCGGTTTATTAAATCGTATCCCTCCGCCTAGCCATGAGGCTGAAGCGCGTGAAATTAAAGGCGCAGCGAAAATCAACCCTAAAACGGGAAAGGTTTCAGCTTTGGAATCTTTAAAATTCGCTACTAAAGCCGAAGCCAAATATCCTTCCAAATCTTCTTTCTTAAAAAAACCCAAAGCATCTACTCGCTTTAAACCTAAAGGACGCTAATATGCTACAGCGCAATTCGCATCTCCCAAGTTACCGTGGCCCCATTGTTACCATTGTAATGGATGGTTTTGGCATTAGTCAAAATACGGAAGGGAATGCCATTGCCCAGGCGAATTCGCCTATTCTCAAAAATCTGTTTGCAAAATATCCCAACACTTTATTGCAAGCACATGGCAAAGCAGTTGGTATGCCCAGTGATGAAGATATGGGTAATTCCGAAGTGGGACACAATGCTATTGGTGCAGGTCAAATATTTAATCAAGGCGCTTCCTTAGTAAGTGAAGCCTTAGCTTCGGGTAAAATTTTTGAACGCGATGCTTGGAAAGAAATTTTAAAAAATGTGAAGGATCATCAAAGCACCTTGCATTTTCTGGGTTTATTTTCCGATGGCAATGTGCATGCACATATTAATCATTTGAAAGCAATGATTGTGCGTGCCAAAAAAGAAGGGCAACAAAAAGTTCGCGTCCATATTTTACTTGATGGGCGCGATGTGGGCGAAACCTCGGCCTTGGATTATGTATTACCCTTCGAGAGGTTTTTAGAAGAAATTCGTGAAACTAATTTTGATGTAAAAATTGCCAGTGGCGGTGGCCGCATGCAAGTTACTATGGATCGCTATGAAGCCGATTGGGCCATGGTAGAATTAGGTTGGAAAACCCATGTACTTGGCGAAGGTCGGCAATTTGCAAGTGCGGAAGAGGCGATTAATACTTATCGCGGCGAAGCAAAAGTCATTGATCAAAACTTACCCGCTTTTATCATTGCAGAAGATGGTCAGCCTGTTGGACGCATTGTAGACCATGATAGTGTGGTGTTTTTTAATTTCCGCGGCGACCGTGCCATTGAAATTACCCGCGCTTTTGAAGACGCTGAATTTAATTTTTTCCCTCGCATGCGCGTCCCAAAAGTCTGTTATGCCGGAATGTTGCAATATGATGGCGACTTGATGTTACCTAAACATTACCTCGTTACGCCCCCTGAAATCAAAAATACTATGGGCGAATATTTGGCGGGAAGCGGTATTTCGCAATTAGCTATTTCTGAAACACAAAAATTTGGGCATGTCACTTATTTTTGGAATGGAAATCGCAGCGGTAAATTTGATGAAAAGCTAGAAACCTATATTGAGGTGCCTTCCGACCGCGTATCTTTTGATGAAAGACCTTGGATGAAGTCCGCCGAAATTACCGATGCTTTAATTAAAGAATTAAAAACTGGAAATTTTCGCACCGCACGAGTGAATTATGCTAATGGCGATATGGTAGGACATACAGGCAATTTTTTTCCCACCGTTTTAGCAATTGAAACAGTAGATTTGGCTTTAAGTCGCCTATTACCGGTTATCGATTTATTAGGTGGCATGGCGATTATTACAGCAGATCATGGCAATGCCGATGAAATGTATGAGCTGAATAAAAAAACCGGACAGCCAGTTAAATCGGTAGATGGAAATTTCAAACCCAAAACTAGCCATACTTTAAATCCAGTGCCTTGCATTTTTTATGATAATCAAAATGTCGGCAAATACAAAATTGCTAATTCGGAATTTAGACTTTCGAATATCGCAGCTACTACGGTTAATTTATTGGGCTATGAAGCGCCTGCCATGTGGGACCAAAGCATTTTAACTTTTTAAAAATTACCACTCACAGCAAAATATATTGTTTAGAGTGGCTTTAGTAGCTTTATGCAGGCATAACTCCTACCTGGTTTTCTCGCCTATCCAAACTACGATAATGAATAGCTTCGGCTAAATGAGAATCCAAAATATTTTCGACATTTTCTAAATCGGCAATCGTGCGCGACACCTTTAATAACCGATCATAAGCACGCGCCGATAAACCCAAAGTCTCAACGGCTTCACGTAATAAACCTTGAGCATCCTCCTGAAGTTTGCAAAATTCCCGAATTTCTTTTCCCGTCATTTGCGCATTACAATATAAGCCCACTTTACCGGCAAAACGTTCGCGTTGGATAGCCCTCGCCTTTTCCACCCTTTGCCGAATGGCTGCAGACGATTCACCTGGTTCCGTTCCACTCAATTGGTCATAATTCAAACTTGGTATTTCCATATGTAAATCTATTCTGTCGAGCAAAGGACCGGACAAGCGTTGCCGGTAACGGGCGATTTCTTCGGGTCGGCAAGTACAAGTATGCCTTGAATCCATCGCATAACCACAAGGACATGGATTTAATGCCGCTCCTAACATGAAACGACATGGATAGGTTAATGTTTGCTGAGTACGCGACAAGGTTACTTTTCCCTCTTCTAAAGGTTGCCGTAACACCTCTAATACCCCTTTGTTAAATTCTGGCATTTCATCCAAAAACAAAACCCCATGATGCGCCAAGCTAACTTGCCCAGGCTTAGGATAAGTTCCTCCACCTACCAAAGCATGCGAGCTAATCGTGTGATGCGGTGCGCGAAAAGGTCGATTGCGTAAAAGCCCTTCGCCGGGTAATAACAATCCTGATACACTATAAATTTTGGTGCATTCTAGGCTTTCGGTTTCTGTCATAAGGGGTAATATCGAAGGCAAACAATTGGCCATTAAAGATTTCCCACACCCCGGACTACCGATCATTAAAAAATTATGTGCGCCCGCTGCTGCAATTTCTAACCCTCGGCGAGCTTGTTCTTGGCCTTTTACTTCCGTGAAGTCTAAGGTAGGTTCAGCTTGTTTTTCGATGAATGGTAATGGTGGACGAGCTGTATACTGAGGGTTTTGTAAAACTTGAATCGCTTCCGATAAACTTTCCACACCAAAAATTTTTACTCGAGAAACCAAAGAGGCTTCCGCAGAATTTGCATAAGGCAAAATTAAACCCGCTGCTTGCATCTGTTGCCCAAAAGCAGCAATTGAGAGCGCACCATGCACCGGACGAATACCACCATCCAAGGACAGTTCTCCTAAGATGATCACTTTTCCTACTGGCAAAGCTTCAATTTGTTCCGAGGCCATGAGAATCCCTATGGCCAAAGGCAAATCGAATGCAGTACCTTCTTTGCGTATATCCGCGGGTGCTAAATTGATAGTAATACGGCGACTAGGAACTTGATAGCCAGCATTTTTAATAGCTGAAAAAACTCTTTCCCGACTTTCGCGCACGGCGGAATCAGGTAGGCCCACCAAATTAAAACCGGGTAAGCCTAAACTAATGTCAACTTCGATAATAACCGGTATGGCATTAATACCAAGTAAAGCAGCCGAATGTATAATTGCGAGCATATATTTTTTCCTGTGATTACATCTAGGCAAATGTTTTTCTAAATGCAATCACATTTTTAGAGATTAATTATTATTTGAGTTTTAGGATAATGCCGCTAATTGCATATGATATTGATCCAGAACAATTTCAGAAATATACTCCCGCATTTCTCGTGTTACCGGAGCGCATAGGTTATAACCTTTATTTTCATCACGACTAAATTGACGAGGGAAGGAAAGGAATAAACCAAATTTTCCTTGCACAATTTTTATGCTATTCACTGCGAAGTGATTATTAAAAACCACTTTGGCCATTGCTTCGATTTGGCTATCGGGCTTTTTTTCTTTGATAGGGTGAACATTGACATTGGTAATTTCTAATCCTTGTAAAGACATATATTCTCCATTGAGTTAACTCGAAGCACTCTTGCCCCGATAATTTATCTCTAATGCAAACCCGATGCCAATTTAAAAAAACGTGATTTTCGCTTTAAAATTCAAGGTAAGGATTATTTTATAGTGAAGGGATGTGAAGTGAGGTGAAGATTAATGCAATGCGGTGAAGGTTAGTGAATAGCTTGTCAATAGTTTTGATTTTACCAAGTCCAATATTTTTTGCGCTGAATTTTTTCTAGGTTCCAAATACTCTTATCCGCTAAAATAGCTTTAACAATAGGATGCAGACCATCGACGCTAATCCAAAAAAATAATTTTTGACCATCTGCTTTTGTTACGGTAACAGGCCAAGTAACTCTTTCTTGTACGCTAACCGTTTTAGATTCCACTTTAATTTTAGCATACTGCACATTAGTAGGAGCTTTTTCATTAAATTGGCTGTCCAGTAACCAAATTTCTTCGCTATATCCAGAAGCAAATGGAAGGTTACGCAAATACAAAAAAAGCAATTCTTCGCTAAGAATATCGGTTTTATTTAAATCACTTTCCCTATTGGCTTCTAGGCCACTACTTAAAAGCGAGAGACGGATACCATTTTCATTTTGTTTGATTGATCTCCAGCTTAATCCCAACCAACTTTGTATGGCAGTTTCTTGCCTTATAATATGCAACGGCCATTCCATATTGGTTTTAAGGGAAGTACTAAATTGAGTAATTAATGTATCACTGATAAATTGGTATTGTAAGGTCATGGCAAATACCCCTATATCCTCTTCACCAGCCTTATGTGCGCAAATACCGGACTTCGTATTGAGATACTCTCTTTCGGTAAGCACATCGCTATTAAAAAGTAATTCCTCACCTCGATAGGATTTTTCCACACTATAACTCAAAATTTCGGCTTTCCCATCATTCCAATCCGCAGCATTTAAAAAATTAATTTTGGTTTCAGGAAGCGGTGAATTTGCTTTTTCGAAAACAATATTCTTTTCGGAGTAAAGAAACGTAAGGCTAATTAAGAGGAGAAAAACTGAACGCATGTCGTTACAGTGAGTTTAAGCGGAAAGTCCAAAATCCTTGATAAGCTTTTCTGCTAATTGATCCATAAATTGAGGCGTTTCATAATATCCGGCAGCAACTCTAGCCTTTACCGTTTGCACTTTTTCAGTACGAATATCAGGAATATTTGCAATTTGACGTGATACAGCATCGATATCTGAAGCGCGACTTAACTCTTGGGCTTTTTTGGAGAGGGTAACAGAATCAAGCTTATTGCCTTTCTCCGCTTTCTCTACATTTTTGGCCTGTCCCGAAACCTTTTGGATTTCAACACCGAGCGCTTGATATATTGGATCGATTTTCATGGTTACTTCCCTACTAGTAGTATCGGATAATTATCCCGAAGCTTAAAGGGTTTTTAATAAAAATTATTGAATTTATCCCTTGGAGGCTAAATCTTCCTCAGAATCCACAATTTCAAAAAGCCTATCTATGGATGTCATTTCAAATAAATCATAAATGTCATCCGATAAACGCATAAGTACTAATTGCCCGCCCACAGATTTTAAATCTTGATGACAGGTAATTAACATCCCCACGCCTGAGCTATCAATAAAGCCGACCTCAGCCATATTTGCCACTAGAAAATTTTTACTTTCACTAATGGATTTTTGAATTGCTGCACGAAAATGAGAAACTTCATTTCCCTTAATATGGCCGCTAATATCCAAGATATTCCACTTGCCTAAAGTTCTATGCTTGATATCCATTCTGTACAATTCCCATTTTAGAAATGTTCTTCGGCAATGTGACCGTCACCACCGTTCCGATACCTTTGGTGGAGTTTAAGTTAATATTTCCATCCAGCTTTTGCACATAATGAAAACAAGTTGCTAAACCTAACCCTGTTCCAAAAGATTTAGTTGTAAAAAAAGGCTCAAATGCCCGCGATAATTCCAATGGAGTCAATCCTATTCCATTATCACGTAGTTGAAAACAAATTCCCTTTTCATAATGTTTTGCACTAAACTCCAAAACACCATTCCCCTCGAGCAAAGCTTGTAATCCATTCAAGGCGATATTCAATAGAACTTGAAATATTAAATCCTTATCGCTAGTAAACTCAATATCTCCATTTTCTATAAATTGTGTGATAGAAACAAGATCTTTATTGAAACTTGGATTTTTTTCCAATACCGACTCTACTTCACGAAACAAAGCCAATGCCGAAACTTTTCTATAAGATGGCGTTTTATCTTTTGCATAATTAAGTAAACCGGTTAAAGTTCTATCCAAACGCTGTGATTGCGTAATAATTAAACTCAATAATTTTGCATCACTACCTGCCAAACCCGTAGAGTCCTCTAGCATTTGCGCAGAACCGCTGATACTGGCTAATGGATTACGAATTTCATGCGCCATCTTTGCAGACATTTCCCCAATTGCCGCCATACGCGCCGATTTTAGCAAAGCTTTTTCCATTTGCTTTTCTTGGGTAAAATCCATCAAGGTAATGATCATTCCCAAAAACTTTTCTTTGCGCACTAAAGCCTTAAGCTGCACGTGTAAGGGCCTGTCCTCCGAAAGCCATATTTCCACTTCGGTAAATGGGAAATCACTTTTTTCCTTTTCCACGCTATCTATTATTTCTGAAGGAAAAGGTATGCCACTAAAGACTTCTTGTATGCTCATGCCAGCAATTAATTTTAACCCTAACAATTCTTCACTACGATTATTTGTGTATTTCAAAAGATTTGCAGCATCGAAAAATATTAGGCCATTGGGCAAATTGCTCATCATATTTTCGGCACTAAATTGATATAAATCTAATGCCTCATGAGTCCCTGCTAATTCTTTGGTAGCCGCCATCAGTCGCGCAGATAAATGAGAGGAGAGTAATGCGCTTAAGTAAAATAAACTTGTGTATAGAAAAAATCGAACTTGCACAGTTTCCACCGATAAACTCGGCAAATATATGCCTAACGGATTTGCCAACCCTAAATGCAAAAGTCCTGAATAGCCTAATAATCCTACTGCTAAAGTCGCAATGATAAGTGATCCCCAAAATTGGAAAAACAAACCCGCACTTAAAATGGTAAGTAAAAAAAGTAAGCCATAATCGGAAGTAAATCCTCCGCCCGAAAAAAAGATAGTGGTTTCAACGGATAGTTCTATGAAAAATTGGAAATAAAGGAGAACACCTATGGGCGAAGATCGCTTGGTACGATAGGACCATATCCATACCGATAAATAAAGTACCGTGGATAAACCATAAACAAAAAGTAAAGTGCGTAAAATATTTTCGTGATCAAAAGATATGGCTACCCAAAATAATATGCCAAATAAGGTGGCTCGTGAAATAACCACACTGAGTATATCCAACTTATGAAATTGCCCTTGCCAAGGCGAAGTGCTTTCGGTATTAGGAAAAATCAATTTTCCTATTTGTCTAAAAAAGTTCTTAAGCATGACTAATTAAAATATTCCTTAAAATTAGCCATCAAAACTTATGCTTAACCAACCGTACCTGCCATTTCAAACATTGGTAAATACATAGCCACAAGTACGCCACCAATAATGCTACCTAAAACCACAATCACCAAAGGTTCTAACATCGCCGTTAAGTTATCAACCGCAGCATCCACTTCATCATCATAGAATCCTGAAATTTTCACAAGCATATCGGATAATCCACCGGTACGTTCACCCACCGCAATCATCTGAATCACCATGGGAGGGAAAACCCCAGTCGCTTTCAAAGGATCGGCAATGGTTTGGCCTCCAGATATACTCTCTAAGGTTTTATAAATACCCATTTCTAAAACCTTATTACCCGCAGTTTTAGCCGTAACTTGTAAAGCATCTATAATACTTACTCCCGAATTTAACAGCGTTCCTAAGGTACGCGTAAAGCGTGATATGCAAGATTTTCTTTCCAAATCCCCAAATACCGGCGCATTCAATAAAATTTTATCGAATCTCAAAGCGCCGGCATCTGTCTTTACATATTTTTTAAATGCCACAATACCCAAACCTATGCCCGCGCCAATACCTAAAATCCAATGGCGTATAAAATCACTGATCCCCACAACGATACGTGTGGGTAACGGTAACTTTGCACCACTTTCGGAAAACATCCCGGTAAAAATGGGTACCACAAAAATCATTAAAATAGCCACGGCAGCCATAGCCACTACACCTACAATAATAGGATAGGTCATAGCGCCTTTAATTTTACGTCGCAAAGCTTCGGCTTTTTCTTGATATTCTGCAAGCCTTAAAAGAATGGTATCCAAAATACCACCGGCTTCACCGGCTGCTATCATTTGACAATAAAGCTCTGAGAAGATGGCGCGATGTTTATTTAAAGAATCGGCTAATGTGCCACCTCCTTGAATATCCGATGCTACTTGTTTTACCGCAACTTTTAAATTTTCATTTTCGGTTTGTTCTTGTAGAATATCTAAGCATTGAATTAAAGGTAAGCCGGCTGAAGTCATAGCCGAAAATTGACGGGTGAAACGGGCTAAAATTTTAAGCGGAACACCTTTGTTCATATTAAAATTCATAGCCATCGGCTTCTTTTTGATTTGACTAACCCGAACGCGTTTTTTTCTTAAAAGATTTTCTGCATCTTCTTTACTATTGGCTTCAAATTCACCACTGACTTCTTTACCATTTGCCGTTCGGCCTTTATATAACCACTTTGCCATTGTATTCCTTTAATTCATACCTAACTTGCTTAAGCATTAGCTCTCACTAACGAAAATTACCTGCTAATAAACGCTCAAAATGTTCAGGATCGGGAGAACGGCTAAGCGCTTCATTGCGTTCTACTTTACGAGTTTGCACCAACTCAACCAATTTAGCATTCATAGTATTCATTCCAAATTTTTGACCCGCTTCAATAGAACTTTGGATTTGATGAATTTTATCATCGCGAATCATAGAGCGTATCGCTGGAGTTATGGTCATTATTTCATAAGCCAAAACCCGCCCACCACCAATTTTAGGAATCAAATTTTGGCTTATGACACCTTGTAATACAAAAGAGAGTTGGGTACGAATTTGTGATTTTTCTCCCGCCGGAAAAGCATCTACAATACGATTAATTGTTTGTGCGCAGGAATTAGTATGTAAAGTAGCTAAAGTTAAATGTCCGGTTTCAGCAATCGATAATGCCGCAGCCATCGTTTCAGTATCGCGCATTTCTCCAATCAAAACTACATCAGGATCTTGACGTAAAGCCACTCTTAAAGCCGAACTAAAGCTTTCTGTATCGGAACGAACTTCTCTTTGATTAATAATGCAACGCTTATGTTTATGGACAAATTCAATTGGATCTTCTACGGTTAAAATATGGCCTTCCATTTCCGTATTGATTTTATCAATCATTGCAGCCAAAGTGGTACTTTTGCCAGAACCTGTTGGTCCAGTCACTAAAACCAGTCCAGTAGGCCTATCGGTAAATTCGCCCATCGCTTTTGGCAAGCCTAGTTGATCCATGGTTAGAATATCAAAGGGGATTAAACGTATGGCCATCGCCACCGTGCCACGTTGCATAAAAACATTAGCGCGAAAACGGGCTAAGCTATTAATGCCAAAAGAAAAATCATATTCCTTTTTATGTTCAAAATTTTTGCGTTGCGCTTCATTCATAACGCTATACGAAATACGTATACAATCCTCAGCATTTAAGGCGTCTTGCATCGCAGCACGTAAATTTCCATGCACCCGAAATAATGGAGGTTTACCTTGTGTAATATGTAAATCGGAAGCCCCGAGCTCTATCATTTTATTGAGGAGTTCTTGAATATTTACCATTTAACCTGCCTATAATCGAACACACAAATATATAGTGAAAAAATTATGTTTTGGTAGTTTTTATCACTTCTTGTGCACTAACTATCCCCTTTTTAAATTGCTCGATAGCCGACATACGTAAATTAAATACCCCTTCGCCAATGGAAACTTTTTCAATTTCATCCGCAGTAGCTCGGTCCACAATAAGCTGGCGAATAGCATTGGATATGGGCATCACTTGATGAATGGCTAAACGCCCCTTAGTCCCTAAGCCTGAGCATGTACTACAGCCTTTGCCATGAAAGAACTGAATATTTTTTGCTTCTTCATCAGTTATTTCCAGCAAGCGAATAAATTCGGGATTGGGATTGGGATCTAAGGTTTTGCAATTGACACAAATTTTCCGCATTAATCTTTGCGCCACTACTATACGCACCGAAGTTGCAATTAAAAAAGGTTCAATGCCCATATCGCACATGCGTGTCACCGTGCTGGGCGCATCGTTAGTATGTAAGGTGCTTAAAACTAAATGTCCTGTTAATGCAGCCTTGGTAGCTATTTGCGCCGTTTCCAAATCACGTATTTCACCAACCATGATAACATCGGGATCTTGCCGTAAAAAGGATTTTAAAGCCGAGGCAAAAGTAAGTCCAATATCTCCATTGACTTGCACTTGATTAATGCCCTCCAAATTGTATTCCACGGGATCTTCTGCAGTCATAATATTTATATCCGGTTTATTGACCGATTGTAAGGCCGAATAAAGCGTAGTGGATTTACCAGATCCGGTTGGTCCCGTTACTAAAATCATTCCAAAGGGAGAGCCTAAAGCATCATTAAAATCACGCAAGCTTTTTTCCGAAAAACCAATTTTGGCTAAATCCAAGTTTAAATTGTCTTGATCCAAAATACGCATTACAACTTTTTCACCATAAATAGTGGGCAATGTGCTTACGCGCAAATCATATTTTTTTTTGCCAATATGAATTTTTATACGCCCATCTTGAGGCAGGCGTCGTTCGGAAATATCGAGATTGGCCATAATTTTTAAACGCGAAACTACGGCCCCTTTTAATTTGTAAGGCAAATTAGTGGATTCGTTTAAATTACCATCAATACGATAGCGCACGCGCACTGATTTTTCATAGGTCTCTACATGAATATCTGAAGCTCTTAATTTAATAGCATCCGAAATAAATTTATTTACCAAGCGGACAAGTGGGGCTTCCATAACTTGGTATTCGCTACCAGCCTCGTCTAAATCCTCGGTATTTTGATCGACTTCAATGGAACTCTCTTCTACATCCTGCAAAATATTTTTCATTTCGCCCGAATTCACATTGGACAAATAATATTTTTCCATGGCCTTTTTGAGCTGACTTTCGGGAGTCAACCATACCCGCACTTGGCAGCCCGTTAAAAACTTAATGGCCTCGCTGACGAACACATTTTTGGGGTCGGCAATTACAATATGAATAAGCTTATCTTCCCGTTGAACCGGTATAACACCGTATTTCATAACCATTTCTTCGGGAACTAAGGAAATGACCGAGGCAGGAATATCTATTTCAGCGACATTCACCACTTTGGTATTCAGTTGCTCAGCAAGCTGCCAAACTATATCGTCTACCGTAGCAATCGCACCCACACTTACCAAATGTTCGCCTAAACTTCCGCCATGTGCTGCTTGGGCCTTTAAGGCTTTATCTAATTGCTCGGGAGCAACAATGCCATCACGTAATAAAATTTCACCAAGTTTTTCTGCCAACTGTTTTTCCTCAAAGTCCGAAATTCATGCGAACTTTTAACTCTGCCTTTTTGTTTCAGAGCTTTTATATTTTTATATATTGTAAAACACATCCACAGGATATGCCACTTTCAGGAGTCTTTTGTTTTATCGTCTCTCCTTTTTACTAATTCTTTGTACTTGCTTTTGGAATTGCCAGGTTAGCAAAAATGCAATCTCCGGTGAAGTACCGGATTTAATTCTGCAAACGTATAATGGCGAAAGTGTTTCTCTTAAGAGCAAGGAAAGTCGCGTAAGCCTAATCGTTTTCTGGGCCACATGGTGTGGACCTTGTCAAATGGAAATTCCTAGCTTGATTAAACTTCATGAGAAATTTAAAGCCCAAAATTTTTCGGTATTAGCCATTAATGTCGATGATCCTGAAGGCGCAAAAGTGAAAGCGATAGCGCAAGAAATGGGTATAAACTATCCGTTGCTCATTGGTTCGGAAGAATTGACCAAGCAATTTGGTGGCATTGAAGGTTTGCCGACTTCCTTTTTAGTTGGGAAAGATCAAAAGTTTAAGGCAAAAATTGTGGGATTACACCCCGAAGAAGAGCTCGAAGAGAAAATCCTAAGCGCGCTCCACGATTCGATTTAATACATTTTAAAAATCATTAACCATGGGACAAACAATGGGTAAAAGTCTTTACCATAAAGTTTTCGATAAACATACCGTACAAAAGTTGCCTTCGGGACAATATCAACTTTTTATTGGCTTGCATTTAATTCATGAAGTCACCTCTCCCCAAGCCTTTTCAATTCTTAAAGACCGAGGCATAAAAGTCAAATATCCTTTGCGTACTTTCGCCACTGTGGATCATATTATTCCCACTGGCATCAAGGACAGACAAAGGCCGCTTAAAGACGCTTTAGCGGAAGAAATGTTCGTGGCTATTGAACAAAACACCAAGGCGCAAGACATTCCTTTTTTTGGACCCGATTCGGGTAAACAAGGCGTGGTCCATGTGATTGGTCCAGAATTAGGTTTAACCCAACCTGGACAAACCATCGCTTGTGGGGATAGCCATACCTCTACGCATGGTGCTTTTGGCGCCTTAGCTTTTGGGATTGGAACCAGTCAAGTGGCCGATATTTTAGCCACACAAACCATGAGCATGGGCAAATTAAAAGTTCGTAAAATCGAAGTAACGGGTAAGTTACGTAAAGGTGTATATGCCAAAGATGTGATCTTGGCTATTATTCATAAACTAGGAGTAAATGGTGGCGTAGGTCACGCTTACGAATATGCTGGTTCGGTAATTGAAAATTTTTCGATGGAAGAGCGCATGACTTTGTGCAATATGTCCATTGAAGGTGGTGCACGCGCCGGTTATGTGAACCCCGATGAGAAAACTTATGCTTATTTAAAAGGTCGCCCCTATGCGCCAAAGGATAGCGAATGGGACAAAGCCTTGGCCTATTGGAAATCCACTGCTTCGGATCCCGATGCGGAATATGATGATATAGTGGTTCTCAAAGGTGAAGACATCGAACCCTTTGTAACTTGGGGTATCACGCCTAGTCAAAGTGTAGGTATCAGTCAGACTATCCCAGCTCTCTCGGCATTCCCTATTTCCGAACAAAGCTTGGTTAAAGAAGCTTTTGAATATATGTCAGTTTCCGAAGGTCAAAGTTTACTCGGACTTCCAGTGGATGTGGTATTCATTGGTTCCTGTACCAATGGACGCTTATCCGATTTACAAGAAGCCGCACGCTTAGTCAAAGGCCATCATGTAGCCCCTAATGTGCAAGCTTTAATAGTTCCTGGATCCGAAGCCGTGCAAAAAGCGGCTGAAGCAATTGGCTTGAAAGAAATATTTTTAGAGGCTGGTTTTGAATGGCGCGAACCGGGCTGTTCTATGTGCTTAGCGATGAACCCTGATAAATTATCCGGTCGTCAGCTTTGCGCTTCCACCTCCAATCGCAACTTTAAAGGTCGTCAAGGCTCATCCTTAGGCAGAACCTTATTAATGAGCCCAGCTATGGCTGCGGCGGCTGCTATTTCGGGTAGTGTAGCGGATTCACGTGTTGTTTTTGAACCCGCCTATGCATCGGTAGTTTAACTAAAGTTTAGGGAAATAAAAGGATAAAATTATGACAGCACAAGCTATAGTCAATAAAGTTACTGGAAAAGCCGTTGCCGTAAATGGTAATGATATAGACACCGACCGCATTATCCCTGCACGTTTTTTACGCTGCGTAGTATTCGATGGCCTTGGGGAACATGCATTTGAAGATGATCGCGCCCAATTAAAAGTGAAAGGCGATTTGCATGCCTTTGATAAACCTCAAAATCAAGGGGCTTCGATTCTTTTTGTGAACAAAAATTTTGGCTGCGGATCGTCGCGTGAACATGCCCCTCAAGCCCTTATGCGTTGGGGAATCAAAGCCATTGTGGGTGAATCCTTTGCCGAAATATTTTATGGCAATTGTGTTTCCTTAGGTATCCCATGCGTTACCGTAACCGAAGAGTCTATAGATAAATTGGTGGCCGCTTTAAGCCAAAATCCTGCAGCAAATTGGGAAGTTGATTTAATCACCTCCACAGTCAAAGGCCCTATCAGCGAACCATGCGAAATTCCCTTGGGAGTGAAAACGCAATTTCTCACTGGGCGTTGGAACGCTTTGAATGAATTGTTACTTGCTCAGAATGAAATTGAATTGGTCGCCCAGGGCTTACCGTATGTCTCAGGTTGGTAATTAATTCCATGCTTAAACCTTCCCCTGCCTTACTGAAAAAATATTCCCAAGTTTTTCCAATAGGCACGGCGGGAAGTACCATGCCACAAATTTTAATCCAAAGACGTAAAGCGCACTTAGCTAAACTAGATAGCTTTGCAGTATTTTCTGGGTTACCTCGTGAACCAGGAGCCGAACATTTATGGGTAATGAGCGGCCTACGTATTTTCCAAGAGCCTGCGCTCATGCATCTTACCGGCATCAACCAAACCCAAATCATTTTGATTTTGAACCCATTTAGCAAAGATGAAAAAGAAATTCTCTTTGTACCGCAAAAAGATCCCAAAAAAGAATTTTGGGATGGCGTACGTTTAGGATTAGCCAAGGCTAATTCCGACAGTTATGCCGAAGATAAATCTGCTATAACCACCTTAACTGGAATAACTTGTGTAAAACCTATACAGGACTTTGTCGCCTATTTTCAAAAGTTAGTGAAGGCGAATAAAAAAGGTTTTGCCTATACTCTATTTCATTCTTATCCCAATACCAGTCAAAAATTTGAACCGAAATCGGAATCTAAAACAAACTCGAAAAGCGATTCAAAACAAAAACCCAAGACCGAAAAAAAACCACCCAAAATTTTGGAAACAAAATCCGATTATAATTGGGTATTTAAAGAATACTTGGAAAAATTAAGTCGCCTTGCTTCAACCAAAAAATTTGCTATAAATACTTGGATAGAGCCACATTTTGCTTTACGATTGCCTTTGGAAAAATTCCAAGTTAAAGATGTGGAATGGGCTACGGAGCACACGCATCAGGCTTTTCGCGACACCTTACAAGAAATAAAAAATTGCCATAATGAAAATGAAGTGGCTTGTTACATTGAATATGCAATGAAAAAACGTAGTCCCTTTGGATTAAGTTTCCCCAGTATTATCGCTTCCGGAAAAAACGCAACGGTTTTGCATTATTTAAAAAATGATGAAGCACTGGACCCTAAAGGCCTGATATTGCTGGATTTTGGCGTACGCTTTGGAACCATGCATGCCGATATTTCCCGTACTATTCCCGCTTCGGGTCGCTATAATCCTTTGCAAAAATTGCTTTATAATGTGGTCTTGGCCGCGCAACTTGAAAATCAAAAAAATGTTTGTCCCAATGCAACCATACGCGAACTAAATAAAAAGGTATGGCTATTCCTTGAAGAGAAACTCCAAAGTGATTTTTTCGAGAAAGGTGGGAAAGCAAAGCGCTCCTATAACCTTCAACCGCATGGTGTTTCGCATTTGATGGGTGAGCAAGAACATGATGGAGATCCGCATCGCCTCTATCAAGATTATCCCTTACAGATAGGGTGGATGATATCCAGTGAACCAGGTTTGTATGGTTATTTTGAAATGATTATAGCCGGTGTTAAATATTCGGAGTGGATTGGCATTCGTATTGAAGACAATTTACTGATTACCACCAAAGGCTGCCGCAATATGTCGGCTCATATTCCTAAAGAAGTCCTAGAAATAGAAGCACTCATGTCAAAATGAGACGATTAAAAATATCCCTTAAAATTTAACCGCTCTCTCCCCTATCTTTTTTGCATATTTATACCCCAAACTTGCTGGAGCCTAAGCATGGATAAGTCCAAAGCTAATAATGATTCAAAAGAACCTTCCTCCAAATCCAAAGCAAAAGCCAATAGTGCCGATGCTGGGGATGGAAAAAATGCCAAGCCACTAAAAGAAAATAAAGAAAGCAAGAATGCTAAAAAACCTGTTCCTTTGGAATTTGAAGACTCCATCGACATTCAAAAGATAAGCGCGGACATCTTAATCGAAAAATTCGATACGCGTAAAAAAGAAATTGAAGACGATATAAAAATGCCGAACGAAAAAGAACTGTTTGGCGAGGAGGACCTCGATCTTGAGGATATGTCTCTAGAAACTAATCTAATACCCACTGATACTTCTGATAGAACCATTTTGGTTGTTGATGAAGAATGCCCACGCCGTAAAGAAACGGTTACCATCATTCGCCAAATTTTGCCTAATGCTGAAATTGAAGAAGCGGATGACCCAGAAGAAGCTCATGAAATGATGGAAGAAGTTGACTTTGATACTTATGTAGTCAATTTTTTAATGCCAGGTTTCAGCAGTTCTCCTTTTGTAAAAGCCGTAATTAATCATCCTGAACATCCTTTATTAATAGGTTTTGCCGCCGATAAAATGTCGGATGCAGTAGATCCTAAAAAGGGTTTGAAAATAATTCCCCTCAAACGACTCTTTGACTTAGAGGCGACTACAGCTCCTGAAGGTGGTGAAGATACCGAAGAAGAAGGTGTTGAGGATACTGATGCTGAGGATATAGAATAATATCCCTTTAATGGAACTCGAAGTTCATTTCTGTGCTTCGAGTTCCATTTTTTTTTGCCAAAGCGGTAGTGCCGCTTTATACTGATGTACACGTTGATACGCCGATGCGAGAGCCAAAAGAAAAATATCGGAATGCGGTTGTTGCACATAGGCTTTTTGATACTGCAAAAGAGCTTCTGGCAGTTGGCCCCGTTTGGTATAAATATTTCCCCATAAATAATGAGCTTCCGCATTAATGGGATGGTCATTCGCTTGAAACAATAATTTCACTTGTGGCTCTGCCTTGGAAAAATCATTGCTATTCACTAATAACTGACATAACAATAATCGCAAGGATATTTGTGACGGTTCATAATTTAAGGATTGCTCTAACATTTGAATCGCCAGACCCTCACGGTGCTGAGAGAGATAAACGCGACTCAGAAGATTTAGGATCATAGTATTGTTAGAGTCTAATTGTAGAGCATGCAATAAATTTATTTCTGCCGAATCCATTTTTTCAAGCATTAATTGACAAGCACCCAATATGGAAAGCAATTTTCTGTCTTCGGGAAAATAGGGTAACAATTTATTGAATTCCATTTCGGCTTGTGCATAGTTTTGCATTTCAACTAAATAATTACCCAATTCAAAACGAGTGTTTAAAGCCATTTTTTCTTGCATATCCATTTCTGGAAAAGCATGCTTTTTTCGAGCTAAAGTTTGTGAATCTATGGGTGTCTTAGAATAGAATATCGTTTGCGCCCCTAAGGGTAGCAGTAAAATGAATAAAATGCATTGAACGATGCGGGCCGTAAAACTCATCTTAGCAGCATAGCAGGAGGCGTCGCTTGAGGTCGAGAGTAAACCTCTATCTTAGTACATAAAAAAAGAGCCAATGCTTAAAAAAGCAAAGGCCCTCAATTCTCTCAATCACTGAAACCCCTGAATTAAAGGGATTTGCAGGTTTTTATTTATTCTTAATCAAAGGCATAGGCCGAAAGGCTTAAAGAGCCAAAGGCCATTTCCTGATGTAAAATACGGCCTTTTCCTTCGGATGCGCCTAGGGCTACAAATAGCGGAAGAAAATGCTCTTCGCGAGGATGGCAGCGCGCAGCAAAGCGTTGTCGGTTACGGTAATCGAGAAGTGACTCTTCATCGCGACTTACAATGGCGCTATCGAGCCAATGCATAAATTCCACTGCCCAAGGAGCTGATGCTTCAGAGGAGAAATCTAATGTTCCTAAATTATGCGTAGCTCCTCCGCTACCCATAATTAACACCCCTTCGTCACGCAAAGCCGCAATCGCTTTACCTAATTCAAAATGATGTTGGGTGGAATAACGCGTTTGTAATGAAAGTTGCAATACCGGAATATCCGCATCGGGAAACATAATGCGTAAAGGAATCCATGCCCCATGATCTAAACCTCTACGCAGCTCTAAGCTGCATTTTTTTTCACTTTTAAGGAGTAAACTTTGTAGGCGTGTTGCAATAGCAGGACTACCTAATGCGGGGTATTCAATGGTATAAAGCGCTTCCGGAAATCCATAAAAATCATAAATCAAATCCGATCTTTTCCAAGCCGTAACAGCCGTTGCTTCGGTTTCCCAATGCGCGGAAATGCAAACGATGGCTTCAGGCTTGGGCAAACTTTTTCCCAAGTTCGCCAAAAACTGGGTGGTTGCATTATTTTCCATGGCTAAGGTCGGTGCGCCATGAGAAATAAAAAGTGTTGGGAGTTTGGAAAATTCAGACATAATATGTTCTCGTGATGAGTTTATACTACAAAGGTAATATTTTACGCAAAAAAAATCCCGCAACAGTGAAGTTACGGGATTTTAATCAGATTTAGTTAAATAAAAGGCTATTCGCCTTCGATTTGGATTACATCACCAATAGTAGTTGCCGAAGGTTTATGCGCATTTAAATAAGTACGCCATTCTGCATCTTCTTTATTTTTGAAATAATCAACTACGCTAAAGGTTAGTTTGCGATTGCTAGCATCCATTTCAATTACTACGCCAGGAACTTCATCGCCTACTTTGAAAGCTTCGCCTGGGCTCTTGATAGAGTCGGAGGTTAACTTAGTGGTAGGAATAAAACCTTCGAGGCCGTCAGTAGTTTCTACGATAACGCCACGATCAAGCAAACGTGCAATAGTCACCTTAGCTTCTTTACCCATTGGATAATTAGTCGCTACGGCATCCCATGGGTCTTCTTCCAAATGTTTCATGGAAAGAGAAATGCGACGTTTTTCTTTGTCGATAGCCATTACAATACATTCTACTTTGTCGCCTTTTTTCAAGACTTCGGAAGGATGATTGATTTTTTTGGTCCAAGACATATCGGAAACGTGAATTAATCCATCTACGCCTTCTTTAATTTCGATAAAAGCACCGAAAGCAGCCAAGTTACGTATTTCGCCAGTTACCTTAGAACCAACTGGGATTTCGTCATCAATACTTTGCCATGGATCAGGAGTGATTTGTTTTAAACCGAGAGAAATTTTTTCGTTTTCTGCATCGAGTTTCAACACAATCGCTTCCACATCTTGTCCAACCGTGACAATTTGTGAAGGATGTTTAATGTGTTGTGTCCAAGACATTTCAGAAATGTGAATAAGACCTTCTACGCCTTGATCAAGTTCTACGAATACACCGTAATCGGTGATCGAAACAACTTTACCTTTAACGCGAGTTGCTTCAGGATACTTGGCAGCTACATCTTCCCATGGATGCTTGGTCAATTGTTTCATGCCCAATGAAATGCGTTCTTTTTTGTCATTGTAATCCAAAACCACCACTTTGACGCGGTCGCCGAGCGATACCACTTCAGAAGGATGATTGACGCGACCCCAAGACATATCAGTGATATGCAATAAGCCGTCCACACCGCCTAGATCGATAAAGGCACCGAAATCAGTAATGTTTTTGACAATACCTTCACGGATTTGACCCTTTTCCAAATTGTCGATAATTTCATCGCGCATTTTGGAACGTTCTTGTTCCAGTACCACGCGGCGGGAAACCACAATGTTACGGCGCATTTTATTGACTTTAATAACTTTGAAATCCATTTTGGTATTGATCAAAGCGTCGAGATCAGGCACTTGCCGCAAGTCAATTTGCGAACCTGGCAAGAAAGCTTCGATACCAAACAAGTCCACAACCACGCCACCTTTAATGCGACGCATAATGGTGCCGGTGATAATTTCTTCACGTTCATAGGCTTCGCGAATACGTTCCCATACGCGCATGAAGTCAGCGCGTTGTTTAGATAAAATGATTTGGCCATCGGCATTTTCAACTTGTTCCAAGAACACGTCAATAACTTTACCAGTAACTAATTCGCTCTCATCTTTAAATTCATTACGAGGAATAACACCCTCGGATTTGAAGTTGATATCGACAAAAATATCATTCGCCGTAATACGTACGATGGTACCTTTAACGATACTGCCTTCGGCATACCCTTTAAGAGTTGCGTCATAAAGCGCTAATTGAGCAGCTTTGCTTTCAACAGCTGCAACGGAACTTGACTCTTCTTCAAAGTCTAAAAGATCCTCAGCACTGCCGTATAATAATTTGGTTGACATGCGTTTATTCTCCTGGGCCGCCGGGTTGAGTTCCAAACATCTGAAACAAGAAACGGTTTCCCAATCTCTTCCCCTGTAAAATCAAAACCTATGACCCCATTTAGGATGGGCTCATACGCTTAAGCGGAAGGCTTGTTTTTTAAAACAAGCTCGGTAATCATAGCAACTTGTTGGGGAAATGTTAAGCCGCTAGTATCTATTTCTACGGCATCGGGGGCTTTAAGCAAAGGACTATGATCGCGTGTAGAATCTTTTTCATCGCGCTCCACCAAATTATGTAAAACCTCATCGTAGGGTTGAAAAATATTCTTCTCCGCTAATTCCTGTTGCCGTCTTTTAGCCCGCACCTCAGGGCTGGCCCACATAAAAAACTTGAATTGAGCTTTAGGAAAAACCACCGTGCCAATATCACGGCCTTCCATCACCGTCGACTGCATGGCACCAATTTCTCTTTGTTTATGCACCAAAATTTCCCGTACTTTGGGGATTTTGCAGTAATCGGAAACCATAGCGCTTACCTCGGGTTTGCGAATTTCCGTGCTGAAACTCTGTCCATCAAAAAGCAATTTCCCTTCAGCGGAAACGGTAATTTTTATTTGGGAAGTCAATTTGGCAATGGTTTCCGTAGCTTCAACAGGTAAATTCGCTTGCATTGCTAAATAAGTTATCGCACGATACATGGCCCCAGTGTCCAAGTGGAATATATGCAATTGTTCCGCCACAGCACGGGCCGTACTGCTTTTGCCGGAACCACTAACGCCATCGAGGGCTACTATAAATGAAGTTGTCATGCGGGTAAAGTTAGGAATTTTAGGAAAGATGATGTGGGGAAAATTAAGATTCACTTTAAAGATGTTGATTTGCAATAAGAGAGTGCTGGAATGCCGCTTGCGTTTCTTGATATAATCGAGAAAGTGAAAAAATTAAAATTCCAACTCCCCCTTTATGCTCTTTTATGGATGTCGCTCGGATTCTTTTGCGTCGACGACAAAACAACTTTACCAGTGTTAGTGAATGCGCAGGTTACGGCCTTGCAATTGGATTTACTGGACACGACAAAAGGAATTATTGGTGCAAAAATCACTTGGACTTATGGTGTGGATAAAAAGGTGAGTTATTTTGAAGCCTATGCCACTTTTAATCCTGACTCCGTTCCTAATAGGATTCTTACTAATATTCCCGCCTCAGCAAGAACATGGACAGTTAGTCTTCCCGACTCTTCCCCACCTTATCGGATTCAGTATGCGATTAAACCCATTTATGTGGAAAATACCGGACAAAAAATTATGGGTGATTCTTTATTATATCAATCGCTTAGTGTGTTAAAAGGATTTGAAATATATAATCCCCTCCCACGCAGTCAAGAAAAAAATCGGCAGGTAACCTTTGAGTTAAGTACAGAAGGCGATAATGGTCAAATGATTCGCTTATGGGTTTTTGAAAAATCACCCGCGCTATTAAAAAATTGGGAGCGTACTTTGGATACATGCTTTCCCACCGCAGCTTGCAATGTGCCTATCTATGGACATACTTTACAAAAAGACAGCTTACAATTGAACTATACGGCACAAGATTCATTACCCATTCAGGCTTGTTTTTTAAGTACCGAAAGCTTTCAAAATAAAACCGTAGGACTTTCGCAAAGCTTGCATTGCACATTTTTCTATCGCTATCCCCCTTTATGATAAAAAAAATATTTCTCCTAATCTTATTCGTTTTGGGCCACCTTACTTTTGCCTCGTGGAGCATTGAGCAAAGCGATGCCAATGCTTTAACATTATTGTGGACCGCTGAAACAAATGAGTCCACTAGCGATATGCATAAGGCTTTTGCCCTGCCAGGTGGCAGTGTGAATGGTACAGTCGATGTGCTTGAAACGGTTAACCTTCCTCAACAAAAAACAACCTCTGAAGAACCTTTATTAACCTTATCGCCCCCGCAGCAATACCGTGACTTGCAAGTTTCTTCATTGACTTTGCATCGAAAAGTTAAGCAAGGGGAAAAAATAGTTTTGCTATTAAAGGCGCGCATTCATTTACAATTTTTACCGAATGGCAAATTCCGTTCTGTATTTGCAGCACCCGCAGATAATCCAGCCGAAATATTTTTACAGAATTGGATTATGAATTATGCACAAAGCCGAAATTTTAGATCCGTGGCAAATAATATGCTTGCCAAAAAATCGACAGGCTCGGGACAGGGTTTCAGTTCCACATTAGCCTTACCTACTGAGCGATTAATAGTGGAAACGCAAGATGAAAATATTGAAGTGATCACTTATGCCGATTTAAAAAGTAAAGGCTTGCCTCTCAATAAAATTGATCCGCGATCCATGCGTTTAACGCGCAATGGCTTGGAAATCCCGTTGTACATACAAGGGGAAGACGATGGGCAATGGAATGAAGGCGATTATTTAGAATTCATCGGTGCTAGAGCACAAGGCTTAGGGGCTGCAACAACCAATTCAACTTATTTATCACCTTATACCAACCACGCAACATTCCTGTTAACCTGGGGCAATGGATTGGGTTTGCGAGCGCCAGCAACTCCTGTGGCTTCAGACGCCAATGAAATTCTCCAGCCTGGATCGAAAGCTATCCCTACCCAGCATACCGTACATTTACATGTGGAAGAAGACAATGAAATTTTACGCACCGGAAGTACAGCTATTCAAGACATTCAAGACTTGGGCAATCAAGTAAAAGAAGAAGCATTGAGTGATTTTTGGTTTTGGAAAAATCAAGGCGTGGACAAAGATGCTATAGATATTGAGTTTAATTGTCCTTATGCGCCTTACAAAGACGGTTTACCGACCAATGATAACAGTAACTTATATGTCACCATAGCTTTAAAAGGCATTACCAATAATTTTAAAGCCGATCCGGATCATCATTTAAAATTTTTACTCAATAGCCATGATATTACCGTGGCCAATGTGGGAAGCAATGAAGCCCGCTGGGAAGGGCAAGCCGCTTATGTGTGGAAATCCCAAAAACTCAGTCCCACTTTTTTAAAAGAAGGCAAAAATATTTTAACCATTCAAAAAATTAATGATATACGCACTAATGAAGGACAATTGATTGAATTACAAGACGCCTATTTAAATTATATGGAATTCGATTTTCCCGCTACTTTTTCGGCCTCCCAAAACCAATTGCATTTCAGTAATGACTTTCATGATAGCCTAGGACTCACGCGCTTCACCTTGCAAAATATTACGGCGGACAAAATTTCACTGTGGGATACACAGGGACGGAAACTCACAGGTTACAATATTTTAGCTAACGCTAAAGGAGGAACGCTTTCTTTTAAAGACAGCTTATTCCATGCCACAAAATTTATTTTATCTGCATGGGAAAATCGCGAAAAGCCCTTAATACATTTAGACACTCTACCCAATCTATTACATCCCACCCAAGGTGCCGATTATATTGTGATTACGGATAAACGCTTATTTGGAAACGCCCTCGACTCCCTCCTAGCAATACGCACCGCCCAAGGCCTACGTTGCCAAGTTGTAACCATGCAACATATTTATCAAAGTTTTGGAAATGGAGAAACGGATCCCGCCGCATTACGCCGGTTTTTAGAATATGCTTTTCAAAATTGGCCTAGGCCAGCTCCTACTTATGTATTGCTCTTGGGAGAAACCTCGCAATGGTATGATAAAATTTCGGGAGCCTTTCAACAAAATTTAGTGCCTACTCATTTAGTGAATATTCAAGGTTGGGGCATTGCGGCAAATGATGATTACTTTGCCAAAGTTTCCGGTGACGATGATTTACCCGATCTATTAATTGGCCGTATTCCGGTCGCCAATAAATTGGATTTATCGCATGTCATTCGCAAAATTTTAACTTTGGAAAAACGCAATTCTGGTTCATGGCAAAATAAAAGTTTACTCATTTCCGGTTATGAAGCCGGCTTCGCCCAAACAAATTATGTGTTGCAAACTTTAGCGGTAGATCATGACCGCGAATTTTCACGCATTGATCTTTATCCGCAATCGCCTTATTATAAATCCAATACAGCTAGGCAAAATTTTTATCAGCAAATGGATTCCGGATTTGCTTGGGTAAATTTTTATGGTCATGGTGGCGGCTCTGTTTGGTCTGATGCGGGTTTACTTAATATCGAAGCCTTAGTTGGCGATAGCTTAAAGGGTAATTATCCAATTTCCTTTGTTTCGTCTATCACATGTTTAACGGGTTATTTTGAAGATGTTTCCGCACGCTCATTGGGTGAGGAACTGCTACGTTACCCTAAAGGTGGCGCCGCTTCCTTTTATGGTGCTTCAGGTTATATTTCCAGTAAAGCGGGTGAAGCTCTTTCTCAAGAAATATTAGAAGCTGCTTTCGCGTCGGGAACGCATAGTGTAGGAAGTATTGTGCAACAAGCCGAAGCCATGGTGCAATTACCTTTCGGAGGAAACTTTACCCCCATATTGGAAGAATTTAACCTTTTAGGCGATCCGGCTTTAACCTTACAAACGGCCAAAGCAGAAGGAGAATTAATCTTAAAGCCCCAAGCGCTAAATGGAAAAAATACGCTCTCTATACAAGGACAAAATCTGGCCTTTGCGGATGGACAAGGCTTGGTTTCGATTTATTTAGATGACTCATTGGAAAGTAATACCCAGGTTACCCTTAAAAATAATGCCTTTTCCTTGGAACATAGCTTAACCAATTTTCCGCAGGGATTTCGCAAGGGAAAAGTTGTTTTGGTCACTTGGAATAATACCCGCACCGTAACTACTTCTGCGCTATTCTCCACTTTAGATTGGCTGATTGATTCTGTTTTCACCATTCCAAATAATCCCAAAATGGGAGACTCCGTAACCGTTGGGTTTCGTTTAAAAACAGCCTATTCGCAAATCACTTTTAAAAGTGGCATTATTACTTTTGCCATTGATAATAAAAACGATTTAAAAAATTCGACAGACATTACTTTACAAAGCGACGATCAAAAAATTTATACCTCTTTCCAAAAAATATTTTTACAAACCTCCCGCAGTGATTTATTAACGCCGCAATTAATCCTTAAATTTCGTATGGCTCTTGCGGGAAGTATGGACTCGAATAGTGTGGCACAACCGATTAATAATTTAGACTCTCGAGTTTATGCCTTACCCATTCAATTACCTCCTGATTTAGCATTTTTGCATCCAGCTATTTCTTTGCCCATTCAAAATACATTAGGCATATGGTTGCATTTTAAAAATATGGGCTTTGGCCATGACTCTGATTTCCAAGCCATTTTAACTTCTGGATCGTCTGCCAAAACCAAGGATACTTTAATATATGCAAAGAAATTAAACTTAGGGCAAAGTGATTCTTTGTTTTTCCCATTAACGGATAGCGCACTCCGCATGCCTATACATGCTGAATTAAAATCACTTCATGATCAAGAAGTCAATTTGGGAAATAATAGTAGTGATACCATTTTTACTATACAAACATTTTTATTTAGTAACCTGAACGATACCCTAAAACTGCCCTTCAGCCTACCTAATAATCCGATATTCCTTAGTCTAAATTATGTTCCCTCAAATCCATTACGAATATTTATCCAGCCTATGTATAATCTTAGCCTTCCCGCTTATTTAAAACCCTGGGATAACCCATTAACAGCTTGGTCCATACAAATGTCATCACAAAATTTGACTAATGATTCTGCGCTTTTAAAATTATCTGAATTCTGGACACCCTTACTTTTAAATAAATTGAATGTGCAAAGTAAAACCTTTAATAATGCCCAAAGGCCGGATTGGCATTTTAGAACCTTTGCAGATAATACTTGGTTAAAATTGGATTCGCTAGCCAGCGTAGGCATTGCGAGCGCTAGTTTTTTTCGAAACGGAATATATGCCTTATTATTAAATCAAGATATACAAGTCCCAGGTATTCAATTAAGTTCCCATGGACAAGTTTTATTACCCGATGATTATGTTCCGCGCAATACCCCGATTGATATTGTTTTACAAGACAATTATGGCATAGACAATATTTTACACAAGCCAATTTTAATAAGTGCCAAGCAAAAAATCGATTCTACTTCTGCCGTTTTTGAAACGGATAAAGCGATGACGCCCTTATTGCATTTACGATTTTTACCTAAACAAAAAATAGCCGTCGATACCCTTACCTTTACCATTTTTGATATCAGTGGAAATATCACAAAAAAATCCATTACTTATCGACTGGGCGATGCCTTAACTCTGCAAAATCTTGGCAGTTACCCTAATCCCTTTGCAGATTCCGCTACCTTTGTATATAGCTTAACAGATTTTTGTGATAAAGTGGACCTCAAAATTTATTCGCGTGCAGGGCGTTTAGTAAAAGCCTTAGAAGAACATAATGTAGTAGGATATCGGGAAGTGGTATGGGATGGACGAGATGGTTCTGGTCATAATATTGCCAATGGACTTTATTACTTAAAAGTAACGGCCTATAATAGTGACAAAGAAGTAAGTCGGATTTTTAAACTATTCAAAAAACAGCGTAAATAATTACCCCCGCATGATGCCGCCGCTTTGGCTATTTCAATATAAATGAACGCTAATTAACCACTATTTTTTAGTTCATCACTCTCTCCCTTTTCTATCTTTCCTCGCAAGAATAGGGAGGCATTTTTGCTTGAAAGTGACATATTAAATGACGAAAAACCTTGCCTCTATGTGGTGGCTACACCAATTGGAAACTTAGACGATATTACTTTTCGAGCCGTAAAAGCTTTGCGCAGCGCGAATTTAATTCTTGCTGAAGACACCCGACATTCTCGTGTACTCTTACAACATTTTGGTTTGAACACGCCCAGTGAAGCCTATCACGATTTTAATAAAGAGAAAAAAACTCCCGTCTATTTGGAATACCTGCAAAAAGGAAATAGCATTGCCATGATTTGTGATGCCGGAACTCCAGGTATTGCTGACCCCGCTTATAATTTGATTCGTGCAGCCAAAGAAGCAGGCATTCGGGTTATTCCTATTCCCGGGCCTTGTGCTTTAATCGCCGCCTTGGTTTGCTCAGGATTACCCACCGATCATTTTTCATTTGAAAATTTTCCGCCTAAAAAAAGTGCCCAACGCTTACGCTTATTAGAAACTTTGAAGTTACGTTATCCCGAAGGTCAAGCCCATGCCCCTACCCTAACGTTTTATGTATCTCCTCATCAAATCGTAAATTTTTTAGGAGAAATTCAAACCGTATTTGGCGATGAAATGTATTTAGTTTTGGCGCGTGAACTTACGAAAAAATTTGAAGAATTTTTAAATGGCAAGCCTTCCGAGCTTTTGCTTTACTATAAAGAGAGAACACCGCGTGGGGAATATGTTTTACTTTTTCATCCTCAAAATAAGCGTTAAGTTTTGAAATTTTCCTTACCTAAAATTGAGCAGAGAAAAGCATTTTTTCTCATTTTACTTTCCAATATTTTATGGGCCTTTTGCTATCCTCCCTTTCCTTTAGGTTTTCTTAGCTTTGTAATTTTAGTCCCTGCATTTTTAGCCACCACTCGCCTTAATAGTAAACAAGCTTTTCTCTATAATTTTACCGGCGGCATTGCTTATAACTTGGTCATGTATTGGTGGATTTATAATGTGATGAAGGTGGGTCCAGCCTTAGTCATTTTCATGGGTTTAATTCTACTTATTCTTTTTCTCTCGCTATTCAATGCTTGCTTGGGTTGGTTATTTCGCCAATGCTTAAACTTTCGTTTTGGTTTGTGCCTTTATCCTTTTCTTTGGACGGGACTCGAAGTCTTACGTGCCAAGGGAGAAATGTCTTTTCCGTGGAACAATTTTGGCTATACCTTGGGACATTATTTGATTTTTTTACAAAGTGCGGCTTGGGTGGGCGCAATAGGCATATCGTTTTTATTAGTATGCACAAACTTATTTATTTATTCCGCATGGACTAATAAAAAAAAACGTGCCGGCAAAATAACTTTAGCTTTATCCATTCCTACTTTCATGTTAATTCTTGGTGGCATTCGCCTAGCTACTCCAGTTCCGACTCAGCCTAGCATGGATATAAGCATGGTACAGCCGTCAATTCCCCAAATTAAAAAATGGAATGAAGGTTATTTTCAAGAAGTTATGCAAAAAACTTGGAATACCATGGATGGTCATTTTGGAGATACGGTAACCGGTAGTGAATTAATCCTATTACCCGAAACCGCTATTCCCGACTTTATCAAAACACGGCCCGATATATTTTTAGAATGTAAACGCCGTGCAGCGGCCTACCATGCGCCCATATTAGCAGGTGCATTAGACTATACTGATAGTCATTTACCAGAAAGGCCTTATTACTTTTATAATTCGGCCTTTTTATTTTCTCCCGATTCCAATACCGAAACTCAGCAATATTCCAAATTACGCTTAGTCCCTTTTAGCGAACGCCTACCCTTCGACGATATTTTTCCTTTACTGAATTATGTGAATTTAGGAGAAGGGGATTTTTGCCCTGGCAAAGATTATGCCCTTTGGGGAAATGAAAAAGCATATAGCCCGTCCATTTGCTATGAAATCATTTATTCGGATTATGTCCGTGAAGCCAAACGACATGGTGCAAAATTATTAGTGAATATCACTAATGATGGATGGTTTGGCTTAAGCAATGCACCCTATCAACATGCGAATATATCCCGCTTTAGAGGTGTTGAATCGGGCCTGCCCCTTGCGCGCTGTGCTAATTCGGGGATTAGTTTGTTTTATGATGCGCAAGGACGTATACTCGGCAAAACTAAACTTTTTGAACAAAGAGTTTTACGCCGCAAATTACCACTTACAACTTATAACACCCTTTATCAAAAAATAGGTGCGCAAGTTGAAAACTTATTTATGGCTTTATTTTTAGTTGGATTTTTTGCTTTGATAATAAAAGCATTTGTAAATAGAAAGAAAAAACAGCCTTAAACAAAGTTTAAGCTTACTTTAAAGTAAGCTCTAAAGAACGAGCCATCAGTACATGGGCGGGTAAAATTTTAGCCTTCCCTCGATTTTTCAGGCCTTCTAATACCTCATCTAACATAGTTTGTGTGCAGAGAAATCTTTCGAGTTGACGAGGCGTTTTACCCCAAAGACCCAATCGAGGTTGCTCATTCCACAAGGTTTCTAATACCCATTCAAACTCGGGAATTGCAATAACGGCCTTACCTAAATCTGCTACAATTTTACAACGTGCATAAGGGTTAAATTCTAATTCATGCAAAAAACAAGGGAAGGACGGACAGTTTTCTAACTCCACGCCCACATACTCTTCCCAACGTACCAAGGCTTGCAAATAGCCTTCCGAAGGAATAGGCATGTCAACGCAAAAATCCATCCAATTCGCATGCGCCCAAACTTTTTGTTCGAGTTTATGCGCTGTGAGTCCTCCTGGATTCAAACGCAAACAGGTTAAAGCACGACTGCGTAATTCATTGCCAGTAAAATAAGTGGGAGCCGTTAACAATACCGCTTCGGTCATATTTAAATTCACCGAATGTAAGGGAACGCGATAAACCTGTATGTAACAGGTATCTTTCTGGGGACGTAAGGGAGAAACCCATGCGTCTAAATAATCATTAGGGCTGTACAATATTTCTCGCCCACTATTTAAGTCTCGTGCATAAAAGCGATGTTGATCTTCATGCATTCCCAAAAATTCAACTAAAGCAATTTCGGCTTCACCTAAACGTAAGGTTAATACTTCTTCGAGTTGAGTTTGAAATTCACTTTCTTGCAAATAAATTTCAAAAATACTTCCATCGATTTGCTGCGCCTCATGAATATAATACACATCAAAACGACCGAGCGTTGCGCCAAAATCTAAGGTAGGGTATGTCCAATGATACCCTTTAAAATGATTCGATCCAAAAAATACCGAGCGATGTTTTTTTTCTTCAAATCGTTGCGCATTCGAATGAGCAAAAACACCCAGTTTTTTCCATTCTAAACCCAGTAAATTGGCTTGTTGCGATACAGGAAATTTAAATTTTTTCTTCATATTTTCTACTTCTCTATTCACACATTACGGGATGGTGAAAGAATTCAACAAGTAAAAAAAAGCCGAAAGGGTTAATTTTTAGGCAAATCACAAGAAATTATAATGTCATGAAAGACTAAAAAAACTTAAAGGACGTTTAGGGATATATTTAGGGATAATATTGACGCGCATTAATGCGCATTATACCTAAATCCGTTCCTATCCATAGCTTATCAGCCTGTACGGCAAGGCTTAAAACTTGATTTCCGGGGATTCCATCGGAAAGGGTAAAATCGGTCCACAAATTAGTTTTTAAATTGTAAACCGTTACTCCCGTTTTATAAGCCACAAATAAAAATTTATCGTCCACAAAAAGTTTAAAGGGCGATTCTCTTTCCAAGAGAATTTTAGCGGCTACTTTTTTCGGTTTTGCCATAATTTTATCCAAGGCTAACCAATATAAAGTTGTATCCTGATATTTCACCGCAGGGACGGGTACATTGATACTGTTTTTTACGGAGGTTTTGGAAAGTTCATCTAATGACTTCCATTGATCATGTAACATATAAAGTCCATACTGTGTGCCTACCCATAAATCTTTATCCTTGGAAGCCATACCTAATACGGCAATAGCTATATCGCCTCGCGGCATGGGCACATTTTGAAAATCCTCTTGCGGTCCTGCTATTTTAGAAAGCCCTTGTTCCGTGCCTGCATATAATTGATCCTCATGCACATGCAAAGACAAAATTTTCAATTCTGTCCCTCCTTGAAAATGCGAATAGAACTTATACTGATTGGTTTTAGGTTCCATACGTACTACGCCGCGATTAGTAGCCAACCAGAGATAATCTTTCCAACGAATAATATCTCTGACACATCCATTAGGAAAACCCGATTCATAAGTTGAAGGATAATAGGACCAGTTATTTAAATCTTGTGAGGCGCGCACTAATGCGCCATCATCTTTGCTGGAGCCAAACCAAAAGTTTTTATCGTCCGCATAAATACTAAACGTGGCATTTTGATCTAATCCAAACCACATACTATTGGCTTCTTTGCGACGCGCCGATCCTTGAAATAATCCCATGCCTTGTGTGAGCATCCATAAATTATCATAATCAAATACTCGCGCTTGTACTACGGGTGAGCGACGCATATATTTATCTCGAATAGCGTCGCCCAAATACACATAATTATTATTGAGCATTAAGCCATTAAGATCGGCCGTTTTTCCTAGCGTCGCATCGTCTTCAGTAACATTACTAAAGGCATCCGTTAAGCGATGAAAGGTGGAATTATACTCTAAAGTTTTACCAGCAATATCGACTAATAAAGTTCCTCGCTCCTTAGAAATTTTAATGCGACTGACGGGGACTGTGAGAATAATATTATCGATCCAATTTTGCCGGCGATAATCATAAACCAAAATGCCTCCTTCAGTGAGGATATAGGCGTATTTACTATCGGACACTACTTGAGTGGGATTTTTATGGGTAGAAAAAAATAAATAATCGGCGGGCTGTAGGTTAACCGCAAAGCTACTGCATAAGAGTAGGTTGAGTAATAGCCAAAACCTGGGCATATTCATGTAAGACCTCTTGTAAATCAAATTGAGAAACTCTTTGACCTACAAGATCCATATCTTGCTGTAATTTGGCAAGTTCTGTTTTATCTTCCGTAAGACTCATTTTTAAGGCTTGCGCCTTTAATCCTGGTATAAGCAATCCTAGTTCACCATAAATGCCAATAGCTTTGGAATTCGCTTCCTTGGCTAATTCTTTTTGCCCATTGCGGAATTGACAAATGGCCAATTGATTTAAGCTTGCCGCCGTTTTTTGTAATTGTCCTTTTTCGCGATAACTCGCGGTACATTCATTCCAAATTTTTGCTGCATCACCAAAATTATTTTCACTCATTAAAATCTTTGCCTCTAAGGGTAAGGCTCGCCACTGATCTTTTTTAGAAAGACTCGCCTTAAATTTTTGATACTCTTCTTTATGAGCAATAAATTTTTTAGCGCTTAATAAATATTTATACTGATCAAATTGCAAAGCCATAAGTTCTGGAGAATGATTGGGCAATAATGGCATGGCTTTTTCAATTTCCATTAAGGCCATTGCAAATTGATGATCTAAAAAGCTACATTGCGATTTTTTCCAAAGAATAAATCCTTGCAAAGCCTTATTTTCTGAGGGTTGCAGGGTTTTTAAGATTTTCGCGGCTTCGGCTGTATTTTGCGCATCTAATTCCAAATCCACTAAATTTAAAGCGCTTTTAACCACCCATTCTTCATGGCCTTTTAATACGGCATCTTGCAGAGCTTGGTTAAAAAATAATTTGGCCAAATCGTATTTTCCCGCATGATAAGCTTGTAAACCTCGACCCGAAAGTTTTGGTGAAGTATCTCCAGCCATGGCCCAAAATGGAGTCAGGAAAATCATGAAAAAAAATAGGCTTAAGTATTGCATGCTAAGGCCCTAATTCATTAGAGAGTAAAGGGTAATCCCCTTTTTGTTCTAGTTTGTGACGAATAAACCAAAATTGCGAAACCGCATCCATTAAATCGCCTGCTTGCTCTAATTTTCCAGCGCCTTCGCTCAACAAATGATCGGTTTTTTTCAAAATGCCTTCACCTTGATCTGCTAATAAATTAGCATGAGTACTTAATTTTTCCGCTTCTTGTGAGGTACGTAACAAATGATAGGCAGTGCTGTCTACATGACTTAAAACGCTGGGCAAAGTTGCAGATAATTTTCCTTCTAAACCTTGTAAGCGTACAAACAAATGTTTTCCCTCTCCCATTGCAGTGTCCATTCTATCGAGACTTAAGGAGAATCTATCGTATAAATCACGCGATCCTAACAAGGCACCTACAGTACTATGTGGATCCAAACTCATCTGTACCACCTGATTCATACGTCCCAATAATTGATCGGTTTTATTCATCAGTTTGGTTAAGGCACTTAATACCGATTCAATATCCCGTGAATCCGATACGGCAATTGTATCATTATCTTGCAAATGCCCATGCGAGGGACCTAAATTTTCAATATTCACTACCCTATCACTCACCAAATTTTTGTCCCGCAAAGCAAATGCAACCGATTTATCAGTAATAAATCCTTGGTATTTTTTATCGATAGCTAAACGTAAAACCACTTTGCCCATCGCCTGCCAACTGCTATCGCCTTTAAAAAGATGTACGGCTTCTACACGCCCAATTTTGACGCCATTAAATTGTACATCGGCCCCTTCACGCAGTCCAACACCACTTTCAAATACCGCATTTAAACGATATTGAATTTCGAAAACCCCTTTGCGATGCAAAAGAAAAAGTAAGGTTACTAAAAAAGTGATCGCAGCCGCTGTGACCATAAACCCCACTAATAGATTTTTATGTTGATGCCAATAAATTTTCATACGGCACGCTCCATCGATTCCCCTTCAAGAATGCGAAAGAGATATTCCACAAAAGAATCTTGGCAAGTTTTTAATTGTTCATAACCCATAGGCTCCAATATTTCACCTTCACGTAATACTCCAATTTCACCTTCTAATTCTCGTGCGGCCATTAAATCATGCGTCACGATAATCATCGCTACATTATTAATCCGACGAATATTTCCTATTAATGCTAATAAAACGGATCGACTAATTCTATCTAGGCCCGCCGTGGGTTCATCCATTAAAACCACTTTAGGTCTGGTAATCATGGCTCTCGCCACCGCAGCACGTTTTAAAATTCCAAGGCTTAATTTTGCAGGATATTCATGCTGATATTCTTTTATCAGTAACATTTCCAGTGCATTATCCACCCGATTTTGAATTTCATCTTCATCGCCAATATTATGATATTGCAAAGGCAAAGCCACATTTTCCCATACGGTTTTATTGGCGAGCAAAGCTGGATTTTGAAAGACAAAGCCAACTTGGGTTTTTAATTGATTAAATTCCGCAGCGCTTAATAAGGTAATATCACGATTAAAAATATGAATCAATCCCCCACTCGGCTTTTCGAGACCCATTAGTAAACGCAGCAAAGTACTTTTCCCTTGGCCACTCATTCCACAAACAAATAATATCTGCCCAGGTAACAAATTAAAATTTACACCTTTCAAAATTGGTTCTTGATCAGGGTATCCAAATTTTAAATTACGCACCGATATCATAGCACTCATAAAATCTCCAACTGTGCTAAGAAAGGAATGGCAAAAATAGAATCAAATAAAATAATGAAAACAAAGGAGTTTACTACACCTCGCGTCGTAGCTTTGGGGACGTCACGAATATCATTTCCTACGGCCATACCATGGTAACATGCAATGATCGATACTAAAAAACCAAAGAACACCGGTTTAACAATACCTAAAAGACCATCCATTAATCCCATAGAGGCTAAAATTCTATCCAAAAAAATGGAGAGTGACAATTCTACTCCGGACAGATTCGGCAGAAAAATACTTAACGTTTTGACCACAAAAAAACCACCGAAAATGGCGACTAAATTAAAAAACACAGTTAAACAAAACATGGCAATTACCGTCGCTGCAAAGGAAGGAAATATTAGATAACGTACTGGATCGATACCTAAGGTGCGCAGCGCGTCAATTTCTTGCTGCACTTGCATGTTACCTAAATAAGTGGACAAAGCCGATCCTGTGCGTCCGGCCACCAAAAAGGCGGTAAACAAAGGTCCCACTTCGCGAATCACCACCACCACCATCACATTACCGAAATAATCCCCTGCACCAATTTTGGGCATTACCGTTACCGCTTGTAAAATGGTTGCGCTCCCAATAACCACCGCCAAAAAAGCTATTAAAGGCAAGGCTTCGACTCCGGTAAAGTAAAGTTGCGAAAGAAAATGTTCGAGATTATTTTTGCGATTGCCGCCGCGGGTAAATAAACACCAAGAGGCATCCACTCCTAGTTCGAGAATATGCCCAACATAGGATCTGCGAAAAATTTTACCGATTAAGATTAACAGTGGCGCCATCGAAACTATTGTACACTAGGATCGCCAAAGCATAAAATACTTCTTATAACTATAATCAAAACCCTTTTAGCTTTGAAATACAGTTTTTGATAATCCGGATTTTATGTTAAATACGCCACTTTAACTTTGGGGAATTTGAAAGGTCAAAAATCTTACTGGTGAAGTTTGAGCTTAAGTAGAGGTTAGTCGTTTAAACCGGAAGATAAAAATGAATTTAATTCTTCTTCAGTCATGAGCACTTCGCGAGGTTTACTTCCTCGTTCACGACCCACAATGCCTGCACGCTCCAATTGATCCACTAAACGGCCCGAACGAGCATAACCTATGCCTAGGCGCCTTTGTAATAAGGACACGGAGGCTTGTTTAAGCTGAACCACTAATTCTGCCGCATCGCGAAATTTAGCATCACGCGGTTCATCTGAACTTTCCATACTACTGGGATCATCGTCCAAATTAAAAGTTGGTAATTGCGGATAATTCACATGTTGCTGGGAAGCGGCCTTGGCCAATTCTTGCGCTTGGTCATCATCGAGGTAACATCCATGTAAACGCATAGGTTCGGGAAATTCAATAGGACGAAAAAGCATATCCCCACGTCCCAAAAGTTTTTCCGCACCCATTTTATCCATAATGGTACGCGCATCGATTTGACTTGCTACTTGGAAAGCAATGCGTGTCGGTAAATTGGCTTTAATCGTTCCTGTAATAACATTAGTAGATGGGCGTTGCGTTGCTAAAATCAAATGAATACCCACGGCGCGTGCCTTTTGGGCAATGCGCGCGATATTTGTTTCCACTTCTTTGCCTGCTACCATCATAAGATCTGCTAATTCATCGATCACAATAACAATATAGGGCATGAGATTACTGTCGGCTTCATCTAATTTCTCGCTTAATTTGCCTTCGCGAAATTTTTGATTGAAGCCCTTAATGTTACGCACCCCACAAAGCGCTAAAACTTCATAACGTCTATCCATTTCATAGGTTGACCATTTCAAAGCCTGTACCGCCACTTCAGGCTGAGTAATCACAGGATAAAGTAAATGTGGAATTTCATCATAAGGTTTAAGTTCAACCACTTTGGGATCGACTAATATCATGCGCAATTCATCGGGTGTTTTAGAACATAAAAAGGAAGCCATAATACTATTTATGCAAACTGATTTTCCCGATCCCGTTTGTCCAGCTATTAATAAATGTGGCGCACGTGTTAAATCCATCACATAAGGATCACCCGCAACGGTTTTGCCTAAACAAATTTTTAAAGTGTCTTCTTCGGTACTAAACTCTGTGCATTGAAGAATATCTTTGATATAAACAATTTGCGCCTTGCGATTGGGGACTTCCACACCAACTAAGGATTTACCAGGTATAGGTGCCAGGATGCGAATGCTTTTGGCTTTAAGTGCTAAGGCTAAATCATCGGCCAAACTACTAATACGATTAACTTTTACACCAGGAGCTAATTCCAATTCATAGCGTGTAATAACTGGCCCCGGACAAATTTGCATGACCTTGCCCATCACTTTAAAATTAAGCAATTGCGCTTCTAACATTTTACTTTGCTCACGCAATTCGTCTTCGGTAAATTCAACGGCTTGCACGGGTGGATCTTTAAACATGGTATTCAAACTTGGAACCATATATTTATCATATTTAACCTGCGGAGTATTCTGTTCAGGCTTGGGAATAGATCCTCGCGCGGCAGCTTTTTTCATTGGTATTATTGGCGCAAAGGTTTCTTCCTCTACATCCGCTTCTTCACCAAATGCATCCCCATCGACTGGAATATTCTCCACTCCCCGCAAATCATTATTTTCATTATGAGGCGCTTCGGATTTACCACTTTTAATTTCTTTACCCGTTTCTTTACCTTTTACTTCTTTGCCATGACTGTCTTTATCATGGAGGTTTTCCTTAAGCTTTTCTTTAAGTAAAAGACCGGCAATTTCAGGACTTCGACTTTTTTGTTCCCATTCATTAAGTTCCGTAACTCGTTGACGTTCTAAATTTAAATCGCGTGATTTTCGCACCGCTAAAGGATCGGAGTAGTCAATACCATCATCTTCTTCGGCATAATCTTCTTCGTCCTCCATTTCTATATCCCTAGCCAGAAGAGTAGGTAACGTTCCAGTTTCCTTAATTTTATTGGGATTTTCTTTTTCGGGTGCTAAGATATTTTCTTTTTTAAGGCGCTTTCGTGTCGGTAAAGTCGCCGCTTCTAAGGGAGAAAGTGAGGCAATCAAAGCCGCTTCGCTTTGCGCTTGTAATTTTTTCTCATTACGATCTTTTTTGTGCTTCGCTAAACCGTCAAAAACCGGATAGACTAAGCTCCCCATCAAGACGCCACCTTTTTCCACCACTGCGGCAACGCTCACTTTATAGCCCCAAACCAAGGTAAAGAGAATCGCTAGAGAGGTTATTAAATAAGGCCCAAATTGAGTTTTACCAAATAAGGGAATAAAAAAAGTTTGCACTAAAAAATTACCCACATAACCACCCGAAAGTGAATAGTCGGTGGCCAAGAGCAATGGCTTAGGAATATTATGGACGCTTAATAACAGGCCCGACGAAAGAAATAATAACAGAAAAACATACACGAATTTGTAATGTCTTTCCTCTCGCGGCCAAATCCATTTAAACCCTAAAATGCTAATAGCCGTTAAAAGGAATAATATAGGTAAACTACCGACGGTAGCATTTAAAGTATAGGCCCACCACTCCCCCAAATAAGGACCTAATAAATTATTTCCACTGAATTTTACAAACTCGGAAAGTAAAGCTATTACCGAGATTAATGCAATAGAAAGCAAAAAAAGTCCGGGAATTTCTAAACGCGTAGGCGCATGTTCTTTCGACTGTTCTTTGGTATCTCCCTTTTTTTTCTTTTTGGAAGACACTGTCGCTATAGATGATTTTTTTTCTTTGGGGCTTTTGCCGGCTGTTTTTACCGCCAATTCACTTCTTCCTTCTATAAAAATAACGACTTACAACTTTTGCTTTTTTTCTTTGTTCACGAATCACCACATTCACCTCTTGACCTATTACGGTTAAATTGGATTGAAGATAAGCTAGGCCAATTCCCTTTATAAGCGTAGGTGACATTGTACCACTGGTTAATTGCCCGACCTTCACGCCTTGATATTCTACATCGCAACCCTCACGAGGAATGCCTTTTTCTAATAATTCTAAGCCCACAATTTTCTGTTGCAAGCCACTTGCTTTTTTTTGCACTAAGCTTGCTTTGCCGATAAAATCAGATTTATTTAAATCCGTAATCCAACTTAAGCCGGCCTCTAATAAATTCGTTTGATCCGAAAGTTCATGGCCATATAAAGAATATCCCGCTTCTAATCGCAAGGTATCTCTCGCTCCCAGTCCTATGGGCAGTATACCATATTCGGAACCTAGCTCGATTAATTTTTTCCATAAATTTCGTGCGTCAACATTCTCAGGAAAAAATTCAAAGCCGTCTTCTCCGGTATATCCCGTGCGACTTACCAACATATTCACACCATTCACTTCGGTTCTAAAAGCCGAATAATATTTCACATCCGATAAATTCAATGCGCAAATTTTTTGTGCCACTTGTTCCGAAAAGGGGCCTTGTAAAGACAAAATACCCAGCTCTTCACTGGCATTATGCAAAGATACTTCAGGAAGTAAATGCTCGTTTAACCAAGCCCAAGCCTTACTGATATTCGAAGCATTGACCACAATATGATAGGTATTATTGCCTAAGTTATAGACTAAAATATCGTCGAGTACGGTGCCATTGGAGTAACAAAAAGCAGAATATTGCACATTAAAGGGGAGCAATTTTTCCACATTATTTACAGTTAACATTTGTAAAAAAGATAATGCGGCCTTGCCTTGCACAAAAATATTGCCCATATGTGAAACATCAAATAGACCTAGTTTTTGTCGCACTGCATCATGTTCAACTCGTATTCCGGAATATTGTACGGGCATAGAAAAACCAGCAAAAGGAACCATTTTGCCACCTAAGGCTACATGTTCCGCAAATAGCGGCGTCTTTTTTTCGAGTGACTCAATAGCAGACACATCAATCGACATGTTTTCTCCTTGGTTAATAAACCACGGAGAAAAGGTAAAAAATAAATGCTGAAAATTCTTAAAAATTAATAGCTAGCTCGAAGTACTCCATAAGTGCGCACAAAGCTACTATCCGCATCTTTCGCCCCTGCTAAAGGCTCTAAATGCATCTGTGTTTTAAAAATATACACGCCGGTTCCCACAAAGCCACCGTCCTCAGTGCGACTATTCCATAATAAACTTAGAGTGCTCGTGCCCTTTGTTGAGCCTTTAGGCAATTTATCAAATTCATTTTGTGAAACTTTTAAATGCAATTTATTGATATACAATCCCAAATGATCGAAGACTTTTACATCCACGGAAAAAGCACGAGAAGCCTGCAAAACAAAACCGACATAAGAAGAGAATTCTGTTTTGGCATGCTCGGCATCAATTATTTTACAGCACTTAGTAGCATCACTACTTTCAACTTGCAAATTAGATGGCCCCACTAATGTCCATTGATGGGAATCATTTGACATTTCACTGATTTGAGGTTTAGCTACCGTATTATGGTTTGACACTACTAAATCGCCTGGAATCAGAGGGATAAATTTAAAAGGGTAACTTACGCGTATCGTATCCAAAGGGACGTCGGCATTGTGATAAACTAAAATAATATTATCTGTTTCGGCATGCTCTAACGCACCATTTTTAGAAGGATTTGAATTAATAGAACGATTAAAGTTTCCGGAAAGAATTGTTTTGTTCGCTGCCAAATTTAATTTTTCAATGTCGGTTCCATTGCTTGAACTTAAGGTGGTAAAGCAACCTATGCAAGTTTCCCCAGTAGGCAAGGTAACACGCGCTTCCAAAGTTTTTTGTTCATCCAAAACCGTGGTAATGGGTTGGCCATTGGAATAAAGCGCTACCGTGGCGGGAGCATGACAAACTGCATCCAATCCTGGTGCCAAAGTGGCTGTGGCACTGCGCTGCACGGTAAAGTTAATGGTATCAGTTTTTGACTTAACCACATTATTATCGCTATAGTTATAACTGATTTGCATTTTGACATCGGTTTTGTCGGCATTTAACGGATAGCGCTTGCTAAAGGTAAAATCTGTACCGTCGGAAGTGGTTGATACGCGATCATTGAGCGTAAATTGATTGGCTTTGCTGTTTACAATGATGTTAGAGAATACATTTTGAAAAAGAATTTGTTTTAGTTCATTTTTAGGATTAGCACTAGTGGTCACTTTGCTTTTAGGATTGCTGATGGTTGAGTAGTGATTAATTTTAATGCTATCCGTCATCTCCGTAATTAATCCAGGGGCAGGTGCTTTAGGATCTTTATTAAAAAATATGGTGAAAGTAGTGGGTACATTTCTTCCATATCTAAACAAATCTTGTGCTGGTCGGCCTTTATCTACTCCAGAAGGTTCGCCATCGGATAGGAAAATAAAAAAATGTTTATTTTTATCCGTAAATTTTGAACTTGCCATAGCGGCTCTCGCGGCCTCAAAACCAAGGTTTATATCTGTACCGTCTTTAATATTAGTACTGTCATTCGCATTCGCATTTGTTCTACGTCCATTTGTAAATGCATATCTATTGGACTCATTTAAGCCATTTACAAGATCAACATTGGGATTGATTTTTAAAAATGCTTTTAATGTATCTACACCTAATTTGCCATTGCCAAATGATTTGTTCAGTGCAGTGAGCGGGACATAACCGTCATGTTGAACACCATCATTAAATAGTGATTTAAAATAAGGATTTACTCTATCATCAAATAAAAGACGTCTGGTAAATACAACCAATCCGACTTCGACATCTGGTGAAATTTTATAAAGCGTATCAATCAATTCAGGAACAACATTAAATCGAGCATTTGATGGATCATTGCCATCTCCGCCGCGCATACTTCCTGAATTATCAATTATAAAAACAATGGAAACTGGCTCACTTGTTCCACCTGAAACCACTTGACCTTCCGTACAATATCTTATTTTCGCAGCAATGGATTTAATATCATTGCCCACCACCAAGGTTTTTCCATTAAAAGTTTTTGGACAATCGGTAAAAGTCAAATCACAAACTTGTTGTGCAAAAATCGCATGGGACAATAATGCCATGAAAATTAAAACTCGCTGAATTTGCATATTGTCCCCTAAACTTTATTTATTCCCCCAGTAAATATAAGGCACTTGCGCACAAATTTGTTGTTAATAATGCTCCAAATGGGAATAAGGGTTCCAATCTTTTGAATTTTATGCAATAGCTTTATATTTACAAGTGTACCAAAAAAGGCAACTCTGGGGTTTTATTTTATATAAAGCATTTTCATGGTTTTTTTGTATTTCGGAGCCACAAATCGATAGAAGTATTGGCCTGAAGGGAGTTCATTACCAAACTCATCACGGGCATCCCAAACCAAACGATACTTGCCTGGATTTAATGGTTTATCCGTTTTTATTAATTCTCTCACCGTGCGACCATTCGCATCATAAATAATCAAAGAGATTTTTAATTTTTCTTTTAAGGAAAAGCGAATAATTGTAATGGGATTAAACGGATTAGGGTAATTTCCATAGAGAGCCGTCTCTAAGGGGTTTTGTGGTTTTGCGCGCACCGGTCCAAATTGTTCTCGAACGCCATTTATATCCACTGTTTCCAATAAATAATCTTGCCATTGTTCATAAGGTACGGTCTTATCTACAAAAGCATATTTTAAAGTAGTCACCGAATTACCACCGGATGGACCGGCAATAATTTGTGGGGTAATACGCAAGTAACCCATGGCTTTCAAAGAATCCGCAGAATAATTAGCGCCCACAAATAGAGTTTTAACACTGTCGCTTTGAGCCATTTTCGCTTGACTCGCTAAAGCCAAAGGAGACATGGATTTTTGTACTTGTTCAATTTGCTCCGCCAAAATGGAATCCGGCGAAACGCGACGATAAATGTAATAGCCTAAATTATCATGTTCACTTTCGGTAGTCCACATTAAGGTGTCTTCACCTTGTCCACTGACAGCATGGAAATTCGTTAGGGTAACTGCCAAACCCAATTTATGACTGATATAAATGTTTTTGGTACCACTTAAGGTTTTATTGAATTGTAAAATCACTTCAGTTGAAGCAGTATTCAAATAAGCATTGTAATCATAACCATAAACTTGTAATTGATTATTGATTATTACAAATTCAGGTAAAGTTCCCAAAGTCCAAGAACGAATTCGGAAAGTAGGATTTACTTGTGGCTTTGTAGCAGCAAATTGAAATTGGGCCACACCGCTGGATGCGTTGTACATATAGGCGCCTTCGCCTTCGGAATAGCCATCATTATTAAAATCATAATCGGTAGTATCGGCTGTATTGGTTGAACCGGTTATAGCCGTGATAGCCGAAGGCGTTTGTACATCTGCTAAAACGGTATCTAAAGTAGCAGAATCCGCATAATCTTTACCAATATCCACCATATAATTTGTGATTACACCATTACCCGCCACATTAGCCGTTGTGAAGTATGTGCTATTAACATTTAAACGTACTTGCGAAGAGGATATTGCATTTCCATTGATCGCTGAGGCTCCCATAACTACCGAAGCAGCACCAGGCTTCACACTTAACATACTTACCCCAAAAGAATGGAAATCGGTAGCAATGTTACCCCCAATTTTGCCAGAACGGCCATTGGTTTGTGAGGTGGCGGTAGCCCAGGGATCACTGGTGGTACTCATATTAGTCATCCCTTGCAAAACTAATTGCACAGGGGATGTGGCATTGGCGGATAAGGCCGTCCATTTCTGAGAAACAAAAATTCTTCCCGTAGGATATATGGTAAACACGCGCACCAGGGTTAAATTAGGAGTGCTTCCATTAAGGGTAACGGAATCTTTTATACGCAAACGTGTAGAGGAGCTATCGAGGATAGTATAGTTGATATTGGTTGCAGAGGTAGGAGTAAAATCCGTACCCGAGGTATAATGGCCTGCCCCATCGTATTGCATCATGTCCAAAGTATATTGCGCGGTACCGGTTAAATCAGTCGCACTGTCAATTAAGGTGCTTGGACTGGTTTCCGAAGTTTTCCATGAGGAAAGTCCCCCATCCCCATCGCTCGTTGCATTGCTACCTGACAAATGGAGGATTAATTCCCATTGATTAGATCCATACACCCCAAATACCGTATCACTAGTGTTACGTATTTTAAAATTCCGTGTGGAGGCATCAAAACTCATAGTTAAGGATTTCATTTTTGCACTAGTGCCTAAATATCCCGTTGAATCATTATCATCAATAAATAAATCCACATTTTGATTAGTCCAATTTTTATTGAATTGCATTTCTAAGTGATAGCCACCCAAGTTATCATTCACAGTGGCACTTATAAAATCGGTAATAGGTTTTTGTCTTACTCCATCCACATAAACATAAACGGGAGTTTGCGGGCCGTACCAATTATCAATTACAAACTTGGGTTGAAAACGAGTTTGCGCCTTGGCTTCATTTAATACAGCGACAATGCGATTATTATTATTGCTGCGCAAATGATATTGACCTAATTTACTACTAAATCCTTGATTATAAATGGCTTGAATATCTGATTCTCCCATAACCGCGGTATTACCTGTATAAATGCGAATATCATCTAAATCTCCCGCAAAGCTATTGGCATCTGCCCCACCGGAACCAAATAATAAACTTGTACTATTCGTAACCGGAGCAACAATTCCCGTGGCCGATGTTTTAAGTACTCCATTTACATAAAGCGACAATACACCAGTAGAAGAAACAACAGCAGCTAAGTGATTCCATGTACTACCCGTAAGTGTTACGGTACCCGATGTTCCACCAATATAAAATGTCAATTGACTTAAACCCGAAGGTCTTTGCGCATACCAACCAGAACCTGTGGTAATCCCTTTACTAATATACCGAGCGGTTGCGCCCATGGCTGCAAAATCAGGCTTGACCCAGAACATATAAGTTTTACCTAAGCCGGCATCTAAAGATGCCGCAGTGGGCACGGTCACTACGGAAGAGGTGGTCATTCGCAAAGCACTGGCCCATTTACCCGCCACAAAAGTTCCACTGGTTATAGTTCCATGATTAGTCCCCACCACCGATTTGTCGTTAGCTACTGTTCCGGCGCCGTCATCAAAAGTCCAATGGCCCACCAATTCATCTTGCCAAGAGCGTAAATGTAAAAGTGACCCTTCGGATACCGTAACAGGTGAGGGAGTATAATTATCATCATTTAAGGTTGCCGCCTTGGTACCGTCTATGGCCCCATCGCCTATGTATAAAAGAAAATGTTGTTGACGTGTATTGTAGCCTGTTAAGTCTTCCAGATTTGTGGTCGCATAAACTAATTTATTCGAACCTAAAGTTGGCGTTCCGGTCCAGGTATCAGCCGAAGTTGCTCCAGCATCGAGGTCCTGCAATATCCCTAAATAAGCATCACGCGTTGCGGTGGTTAAATAGCCATAACCATTTTTTGTACCACCACTATGGAAAGCAGTAACTGCCGTACCAACCTGCAAATTATAGTCAACTGTTCCAATGGCTGTGTTGCTAGACGCTTGATTAATCATTTCACTGGTCACATAAATATGTCCCGAAGGATAAATATGATAGTAAATATTTAACACTAAATTAGCGGAAACGCTTAAAACTTGTTTCACACCCATATGCGCCCGTGATTGAATAAGGTAAGATGGAGCGCTTGCCAAGGTTGTTTGCGAAGAAGCAGTGTAGCTATCAATTTTCGCATCAAATAAGGTAACCGCTGAGGAACCCATTAAATTGGTCGATGGCGCGGTTTGATCATAAAATTCACTAATGCCTCCCCCTTTGGCTTTGTCAAATACAATTTTCCATTTGTTATTGTATACCGTAATGGTAGTAGCCGTAGAAGTTGTGGTTAAGCTATCAAAATCACCGGTTAATCCTGGAACATATCCTGTTCCCTCATAAGCACCTATATCACGTGCAGTGCCAACGGGTCGAGTGCTTCCAAAAATATCCGTATAAGGAATGCGTGTAAAAGTAAAGGCAGTAGGAACAGTATCCACTCCCGCATCTATAGCTGGCGAGCTGGGTAAGAGCTTCATATATTTACTAGACCAAGCCGTTGAGGCAAACAAAGGATCTTTAACCACTTTGGAAGCATCAGTTTGTGATCCACGATTTTCATATCCTGTAGGAACGCGATGAAATAAATTATTGGACAGTTGTCCGATAGAGGCATCCGCGGTATAAGTACCCACTGAAGTTCCGTTAATAATATTATTGCTAATAGCAATATTACTTACCGTACCATTAGCCCCGGTAACCGTAATTCCAGTATCTGTGGCGGCTCCCCCACCATTATATATCACATTATTAAATACATTTACATCTGCTACATTAGGCAATTGAATACCCGTTTGGCTCATACTATCGATAATATTATTGGCAATTAAAATTCTCGCCGTGGAACTACTACCGCCGCTTATACCCACACTATTACGCACACTAGACGAAGCATTTAAAATACGACAACCATATAAAGTCATATCGGTATTGGCAGCCTTAAAGAGTACGCCCGGCTTAGCATCAACTCCACATTTAATATCCGCATTATACAAATGCACATGGCTATTCAATTGCGTGGTATATGTAGTTCCGTTGGTATTAAGAACCGGACGTGAATTTTTATCTAAGGCCATTATTTTATAAGCCTTGGATGCACTGCCCGTGGGTGCCAAGTCGGCATCACCCGCATTGGTATAAAGTCCCGCCATAACTTTAATAACTAGGGTGTCATTAGTAGGGCTACATGTTAATGCGGAGGTTAAGGTTTTTTTGGCAAGTCTAGGTTCTTTTGCATCAGAACAACTATTCGAATTACTTCCAGCAGAATCTACATACACGGTATCTAATTTAGCCGTTCCATAAATGATAGCCGTATCACTTGAGGTACTGGTTATTGGACTCCAAACTCCAGAAGTGTTACGAACCGCTAAGGCGAAATAATACATTTGCGGAGCAAAATCGGGATAGCTATAAGTGGTATCTGCAATAGGTAAACGCACCACAAAGGAACCAGTATTCGCACTATCTGGAAAATTTAATTTGGAGTATGCAGTAGTAGGTGCGGTATACTTCACCCAAAGGCCAACTGAATCCGCATTGGTAGAATCTGATACAGAAGATCCCCAGGATAAATTAATTCCTGTGCTGGATACTGAAGAACTAAGAGTCACTTTATTATTTGGACTAGTGCGAGTATTCCAAAATATATTACCTGAAGCGCGTTGATTTTGATACGCTAATTTAATCCAATTGGAATCGCGTAACACATTAGATACCACCATTTCATCGACTAAACCGGTCAAATAATCCGGCGATCCACCGCTCCAATAGCCTATGCGAAATGCTGACGGGCCTGTGGTATTGGTGTCGGTACTCAGAGTCACTGCGGTATCCAATGTTAAAACTCCGTTTACCCAAAGCTGGGAACGCGTTCCTGAATAATTCATCACAAAATTTTTCCAATTATTTTTTGCACCAGTTACCGTAACTGGAACATTGGTGGTCCAATAATTCATTTGGAAATTATCATCGGTATTTCCAGCCACTCTAAATGTGAAATCTTTCCCAGCGGATGCACCTGTTTTACCACCCTGAAACAATGCTCCATCATTGGTATTTACTCCCGAAAATCCCGTAACATTCGCCCAAATGGAAAAAGTACGAGCCGCAGCCCCTAATACAACGGCTTTTCCTGATGCGGAGATATAATCCGAAGATCCATTTAAACTTTGGGCTTTACCAATGACACCTGCAACAGCAGTGTTGCTCATACTACTACCGGTTCCATTATAGGCGTTTAGGGTCGCATCGGCATATCCACCCGCAGTTGTGTTCGCGGCTTCTCCTAAGTGATAAACAGCTTTATATCCATTGGCGGTATCAAAAACACAAGAGGCGCATTGCCCATCAGCTACCGTAACCCCTGTGGCCTGTTGATAATACATGGTGATGAAATCATGATCGCTGTTTCCATCGACTTGCGGAACCTTCACCCAGATTTCTGCTGAGTCCGGTGACGTAGCGGTACTCCATCGTTCAACTTGATAATTAAGCCAGGTTTTTCCATCCCCATCTAAGAAACGAATATCGGGCGCACCCGATTGCACTAAACTTAACAGTCCTGCATCCGCATCTGTAAATCTTACCAGCACAGGAAAGTTGGTGACACTGTCCATGATATTGGCACCTGTTTTTGTGGTATTGAAAACAAACTTTTTGGTTTTTTGAAAATCGCTTGGGCTGGGATTAAATAAGGAATTTGCATCTCGCCTTTGATTTTGATAAGCCAATTTTATCCAGTCAGCACTCAGCTCATTATGTGAAACCGTAATTTCATCTAGCGTTCCATTTATATATTTGGATGTGGGCGTGGGACTCCAGTCAGTATTTCCATATCCAAAACGCCAGTATGCACTGGTATTTTCACCAATGGTATAAGCCGTATTAGAAGCAACCGAAGCGCCATCCACATAGAGAAATTCACCCGCTAAAGAGAGGCGACCTACGGCATAATGCCAATTGCCATCATTATAGGCAGCCGTAGAAGCAATATTTTGAAATGAACCATTATAAGTTCCAAAATTCAATTTACCTGTATTATCCATCCACAAATGTCTATCATGACTTCCTGAATAAGCAACCTGACCACCGTCCCAACCGAATAACATACCTCCTGTGGTAGACGTCGTTTTAAACCATAGCCCATTGGTAAATGTATTGATATTTGTAAACTGGGTGGTTGTACTAATATATTTACTAGTTCCATTGAGCTGATATCCTGTTCCTATATCGGCAGAAACTTTATCCCCCGAGACACCCCCCTGTGCCGTTCCATGATTGGCATTGCCTGACAAATCCGTAAATTGTGGTGCCGAACCGCCAGGACTTTCGCTTAAATGATATACTGCTTTATAACTACTAAAGACACAAGAGGCACATTGTCCATCGGGTACAGTAACGCCTGAAGCTTGTTGATAATACATCGTGATAAAATCGGCATTGCTATTTCCATGAATCACAGGAACTTTAACCCATACTTCGCCACTGTCAAGAGTAGGATCCCATCTTTCAATTTGATAATCTAACCAAGTTACCCCGTCCGAAGCTAAGAAACGAATATCTTGTCCCGCCGATTGAGTTAAATCTACAATGGGAGTGGCTGTCCCAGCCGCATTCGTATTCACTCGTATTAAGGTTGGAAAACTATAAATATCGCCAGAAACATTTGCGCCCGACGCCGTAGTATTGAATTGATATTTTTTACTCTTTTGGAATGAAGCCGTAGAAAAAGTTGTGGTGGAAAAAAGTGTACTAGTGGATTTTTGATTTTCATAACTGAGCTTAATGAAATCCGCAGATTGTACAATTGCGGAATTGGCTAAACGTACTTCGCTAATATTTCCATCCCAATATCGACCCGTAGTTTGCTTATTTTCCCCTATCATTACATCATAAGAACCATTCGCAATGCTAGCCGGCCCAGCCAAAGAGGCATCTTGCGCGCCATCCACATACAATTTTGCAGTGGTGCCATCATAGGTTCCGGTTAACATATGCCAATTGCCATCATTAATACTAGTAGATCCCGCCGCATCATAATTTGAACCATTAGTTAATGAGAACTCAGCACCATTAGTTTGATTATTCCGCATGATACGCCATGAACCATCGCCCTTGGTTACAATGGCCTGCCAAGCCTTTGTCAAGGTAGTCACCTTGACCCATGCGGATACTGTCATATTAGTCGTAAAGTCATAATTACTTTCATTGGGAACATCAATTTTATTTGAGGTGCCATTGAAGTTAAGCGCATTTTTTCCAGTTAAACCGGTGACATTGGATTGATTATCGGCATACGCCCCATGATTAGCTAAGGTGGTTGCATCATAGGCTAAATCTTCGGGGGCATTCAAATGGAAAACTGATTTGTAACCACTCCATACGGAATCCTTAACGGCATAAGGACTCGCGGTACAAGCCGAGCAACCATAATATAAAGTAATAAAATCAGTACTGAGATTACCATCGACTTGGGGAACTTTAACCCATACTTTTCCAGTGCTATTTCCTTTATCCCAGTCAACGATTTCATGGTATAAATAGCTTCCATCTCTATCGACGAATTGAATATCGGTTCCAGTATTGGTCGTCTTGGAAAAATCAAAATTAGAGGACGTTAGATTAATCAGTATTGGTATATTGGTTACATTTCCCGAAACATTCGCACCTGTAACCGTGGTGTTAAAATTAAAACGCGTGGAGTTTGTGAAATCAATTGGTCTTTGTCCTAATTGAACTGCGGTGGCGCCTGATTTTTGTGTTTCATAACTCAGTTTAATCCAATCGGCCGTCCTAGCCGCATTCCCCACTCTAACTTCATCAATTATTCCATGGAAGGCTAAAGCATGATTCCCTTCCACGGTTCCAATCCAAAGGGCCCGCGCATAATCATTTGGAGCACCAGATTTGGCAACACTGGCTTCTAAAACTCCATTTACATACATTTTAATATTGGTTCCATCATAAGTAGAGGCCACATGATACCAAGTACTAAGGGCTGGAGCCGTGGTGGAATTTACAGTTGAAGCCGATCCACTAGTGGTTACATCCCCTTCAAAAGTTGCAGTTTGCATGGACAATTCATATTCGCGATAAGGGGATGTATTTGTAGCAGCGGCTGCTTTGATTAAGATTTTATCATTGCTTGCATTTGAGGAGGCTTTTACCCAAGTTTCCAGTGTATAGGCCGTACCAAAATGCAAAGATGAACCTGTCGATCCACCTCCGCAATCAATCCAAGTGCTGCCTGTAAAAGTTTGTCCAATACCAATATTACCGGTAACATCAGATGTATTTGTAAATGCCGTACCTGTACCATTATTGCCATAAGGTGTAGCATCGACATAACCACCTGCAGTGGTATTACCATCTTCTTTTAAATGCCAAACGCCATTATAACTATTAGTGGAATTAAATACCGAACCACTCGAAGATAAACTTGTAGCGGTTGATTTACCCCAATACATTTTTAACCATTGGGAATTATTATTTCCCGCTACGGTTGGCATTAATACCCAAATTTCGGCTAACTTATTTGTAGCATCAAAACGTTCTATTTCATAGGAGAGTAGGACGCCTGTGCTATCGGCAAAGCGCAGGTCACCGCCATCGGTTTTCGCTTGACTGAAATCAAAATTTGCTTTTGATAGTCTTACCAATAGTGGAAAATTCGTTTGGCCCGTGGTAATATTGGCACCCGACCCCGAGGTGTTAACATAAATTTTGGAAGAATAGGCAAAGGTAGAAAGAGTAGTATTGGGAAAATTAACTGTGGTAGTATTCAATCTTTGCGTCGCATACGATAATTTAACCCAATCCGCATTGCGAACCACATTATCCACACGCGGTTCATCAATGCTTCCGCTAAAGTATCCTGAGGAAGATGTTTGTCCAATACGAAGTGTTTCTCCACTTTTCATAAATTCGGGTGTACCTACATAAGTGCTATTCGCTACCAAGGCACCATTCAAGTAAACTTGCCATGCATTCACCGTTCCAGTCCAGGTCACATAATTCCAATCTCCTGCATTTAAAGTAGTGGTATAGTCTGCTGCGGAAGTTAAAAATGAACTTCCATTTCCAATATCGCCATGCATCCCTGTAGCGTTATGTAATTGGGCGTCAAAGGTATAATTTCCACCAAACAATGATGAAATAATTCCACGATTTGAACCCGGAGTCGTTAACTTGGTCCATGCGGAAAAGGTAAAACTAGACAAATCTAATGAAGCTGCATAAGGCACTTCCACATACTGAGACGATCCCACTGCAAAGTCGCGAGCTCTTCCAATAATACCAGTCGTATCGCTGGAACTACTATTCGTTCCATTATTAACATTCGAGGAAGCATCGGCAAAGGCAGCATTCAAATGCCAAACCCCTGCAAAACCCGCGGTGGAAGCAAAAACTTTAACACTACTGGTCATGGCAGTAGCCGAAGAGTTACCCCAGTAAAAATTAATAAAATCACTTTTTGAATTGCCATCCACTTGCGGCACTAAAACCCAGATTTCAGCTTTTTTTAAAGTACTGCTCCAGCGTTCAATTTCATAGACTAAGGGGCTACCATCGGCATCCGAAAAACGGATATCACGGCCATCACTCATGGCTTGATCAAAAATGAAATTATTAGAATCAAGGCGAATAAGCATAGGGAAACTAGTCACATTGCCAGACACATTCGCTCCTGTAGAGGTGGTATTAAAATTAATCGTGGTAACATAAGTCCAACCGGAATAATTCGCTAAATTCAAATAAACCGTACCTGCCGAAGCCGTAACCGTTCCAAAATAACCGTCAGGTACAGTTCCTACATCCAAGGTATTATTGGTTAATGTTCCCGTATACGTTAAGATCGGATAGCTGCCAGGAGCGAAATCTGATCCGGCGGTAACATTAATAGTCCCATCCAAAGTAAGATTACCAGTCGCTACAATTTTTGAGCGGCTAATTCCTAAAGTGTAAGTGAGTGTCGTAGTATTATTTAAAACGGTGGCTCCGGTATTTAATGTGCCAATGCCGGAAGCGCCTGGTGCAACAGTAGCTCCATTGGCAATAGTTACAGTACCTGTTACTGTACCTGTACCTGTTACTGCACCTGCACTCACAGTTAAACCAGCGCCCGATCCTAACGATCCCGTAAGATTAAATGTTCCAGCACTAACCGTGGTCAAACCGGTAAAAGTATTTGTTCCAGATAAAGTCCATGTTCCAGCACCGGATTTTGTAATAGTGCCTGCACCAATAGCAATTACATTGGAAATACTGCTAGCAGTATTACTACCTGTAAGTGTTAAAGCGAATGCACCTGTTATATTTCCGGTGGTAAGTACAATATTTCCACTATTCGAGGCAATAGTACTTGCACTACCTAATGCAATGGTTCCAGTGAAAGCAACCGCTGAGGCAGATCCATTCGTTAAAGCACCACCGCTCGATACACCGGTTCCATTAATGGTTAGGCCTTCCGCCGTACCCAATGAATAACCATTCAAATCTAAAGCGGCAGCTGTAGCCGAAACCACGGTTCCCGCAGCCACCGTTCCCAATGGCGTATTCGTTGCGCCGCCCGCTGCGCCTAACTTAAGCGTACCCACACTAATTGTAGTAAGACCGGTATAAGTATTCGATCCGGAAAGAATCCAATTACCTGCACCTGCTTTTGTTAACGTACCTGCGCCGGTACCTATTACACTTGTAACCGTACTCCCTGTACTGGTTCCATCCAGGGTTAAACCAAAAGCACCCGTTATGCCACCTGTGGTTAAGGCGATATCCCCGCTACTCGCAACGATACTACTAGCACTTCCGAGTACAATTGCTCCAGTATAAGTTACTGCCGATGCTGAGCTATTGGTTAAAGCACCACCGCTGGAAACACCGGTTCCATTGAGTGTTAGGCCTTCCGCTGTACCCAGCGAATAACCATTCAAGTCCAATGCCGCAGCAGTTGCTGAAACAACTGTGCCTGCGCCTATTGTTCCTAGCGGAGTATTCGTAGCATCACCTGTTGCACCTAGTTTTAAAGTACCGGCACTAATGGTAGTTGTTCCTGAGTAGGTGTTGGAACCTGAAATAATAAATGTCCCTGTCCCAATTTTAGTTAAAGTTCCCGTACCAGATATTACTCCAGCATAAACCGATGGACTCGTATTATCCCCACCTATCGAAAGTGTAGCAGCTCCCAAAGTTATATTTCCGCCAGTAGCACCGCCACCTGTGAGAGAACCAATTTGCGTATTGTAACCTGTAATATTCAGTACCGTGGACGCTACATTGGCCATCGTAATCGCAGAGTTATTTCCAAAAGCACCGCTGGTATTAGCCACTGAGACTACACCTGCCGCTAATGTTCCAGCATTGACTGCCGTCGCGCCGGCATAAGTATTCGCTCCCGACAAGGTCCAAGTTCCAGCATCCTGTTTGCTCAAGGTTCCCGTGCCCGTGCCGATGATACTGATAATACTTCCACCCTGAGTACCACCCAAAGTTAAAGCATACCCTGAACCGGTAATAGTGCCAACATTACTTAAAGCGATTGTTCCCGTTCCGCCAAGAATACTAACTCCGGTACTTCCAAGCGTTACTAAACCGCTATAGGTAGTCGCCGCACCCGAATTCATTAATGCGCCACCACTCGAAATACCAGTACCATTAAGGGTTAAGGCCTCGGCGGTGCCAAGGGCAAATCCCCCTAAATCCAATGCGGCACCTGAGGTAACACTTGTTATCCCAGCAGTAGTTCCTAGTGGTGTGTTGGTAACACCACCCGCTGCCCCAAGCTTTAGTGTTCCTGCACTCACCGTGGTAACACCCGAAAAAGTATTGGATCCTGAAACAATAAAGGTACCTGTTCCAATTTTTGTAAGGGCCCCTGTTCCCGAAATTACTCCAGCATATGCGGCCGGGCTAGTATTATCGCCACCAACAGAAAGTGTGACTGCACCCAAGGTTACATTACCTCCAGTACCTCCACCGCCAGTGAGTGAACCTACTTGAGTATTGTAACCTGTAATATTAAGTATAGCCGTTGCTACATTTGCCATGGTAACGGCAGAGTTATTTCCAAAGGCACCACTGGTATTCGCCACTGAGGCTATACCTGCCGCCAAGGATCCGACACTTACCGTCGTTGCTCCAGAATAGGTATTGGCACCGGATAAAGTTATTGTGCCCGTTCCAATCTTAGTGAATCCACCAGTTCCCGAAATTACGCCGGCGTATGCTGCAGGGGTAGTATTATCACCACCTACCGAAAGTGTGGCTGCGCCCAAAGTTACATTACCTCCTGTACCTCCGCCGCCAGTAAGTGAACCAACTTGAGTACTGTAACCTGTAATATTAAGTATAGCCGTTGCTACATTTGCCATGGTAACGGCAGAGTTATTTCCAAAGGCACCACTGGTATTCGCCACTGAGGCTACACCTGCCGCCAAGGATCCTGCATTCACAGTTGTGGCACCGGTATACGTGTTTGCACCACCTAAAGTTATTGTGCCAGTTCCAATTTTAGTCATGGCCCCAGTTCCCGAAATCACACCTGCATAAGCTGATGGGCTAGTATTATCCCCACCTACCGTAAGTGTAGCTGCACCCAAGGTTACATTACCCCCTGTTGCACCACCGCCAGTAAGCGAACCTATTTGAGTATTGTAACCTGTAATATTAAGTACAGTAGACGCCACATTCGCCATGGTAACAGCGGAGTTATTTCCAAAAGCACCACTGGTATTCGCCACCGAAACTACCCCTGCTGCTAAAGTTCCGGCATTGACTGCCGTGGCACCGGTATATGTATTTATACCGGATAATGTCCACGTTCCTGTTCCAGATTTAGTGAGTGTACCGGCACCGATGCCGATGACACTCGTTACGGTGCTTGCCGTATTGGTTCCACTCAGAGTTAACCCGAAGGCCCCGGTAATCCCTCCAGTAATTAAATTAATATCTCCACTACTTGATACAATTGAACTAGCACTTCCCAAAACTATGGCTCCCGTATAAGTCGCTGCCGTGCCAGAGCTATTGGTTAATGCACCGCCACTGGAAACGCCTGTTCCATTTAGCGTTAAGGCTTCCGCTGCGCCTAATGCATAGCCCGCTAAATCTAAAGCCGCGCCCGAGGTAACACTTGTCCCAGATCCAGTTGTCCCTAATGGTGTATTTGTTGCATCACCTGTTGCCCCTAATTTGAGGGTTCCTGCACTTATAGTGGTAAGACCGGTATAAGTATTTGATCCAGAAAGCGTCCATATCCCTGCATCCTGTTTTGTTACCGTACCTGCTACAGTACCAATTATACTAGTGATGCTTCCACCTTGAGCACCGCCCAAGGTTAATGCATATCCTGAACCTGTTATAGTACCGACATTGCTTAAAGCAATAGTTCCTGTTCCACCAAGTATACTCACCCCTGTGCTTCCCAGTGTTACTAATCCACTGTATGTAGTCGCAGCACCAGAGTTCATTAAAGCACCACCGCTGGAAATACCTGTTCCATTTAATGTTAATGCCTCGGCAGTTCCAAGTGCGTATCCAGCTAAATCCAAAGTGGCGCCTGCGGTAACACTTGTTCCCGCACCGGTTGTCCCCAGTGGCGTATTGGTTCCACCGCCAGTTGCACCTAATTTGAGAGTTCCAGCACTTACGGTGGTAGCGCCGGTATAAGTATTTGATCCATTTAAAACTAAAGTTCCACCACTACCATTTTGGATCAAGGCACCAGAACCTGAAATAACGGATACAAAATCCGTACCTTGGGTGATTGTGTTCGTGCGATTAAAGGTTAAGGTCGCATTATTGGCAATGGTAGACGTTGTAGAAAGAGAGCCTGTAGTTCCTGCATTTCCAATTTGCAAAGTCCCCGCTGTAACGGTAATTGCACCGGTATTAGTGTTAGCCCCACTTAATATCCAAGTACTGGTATTCGTTTTATTTACGGGTCCTACTGAACTTCCATCCGAGAATACTCCCGAAACTATATTTCCACTGCTTGTTCCGTCTAATTGCAGTGTGTGAACCCATCCAGTTGTAGAAGTAATCGTGGAAATGTAAATATTTGCCGTAGTAGGATTTAATATTGTAGTACCGGCTCCAGTTCCTGCACCCAATTTGAAAGTGGTAATTTGAACATTATAGGAATTGCCTCCAGTAAAATTCAGTTGTCCATTTCCAAAATTAGTAGTGGCACTGGAAAAAACAACAGTATTACCGGTATTCGATCCATTATTATTGACATCAAAAGTGCCCGTATTAGTGGAATTGAGAGTAATATTATTAGTAAATGTAATAGTACCATTATTTCCAGCTCCATTATTCAAAACCTGAATCGTACCTCCATTGGGTTTTAATAATGAAGTTCCAAAAGCCGAGGTGGTTCCAACAGCCGAAGCAATACCTGCACTTATAGTTGTTGTCCCGCTATAAGTGTTAGTTCCTGAAAGCGAAAGAGTTCCGGAACCAGTTTTGGTAATATCTCCAGTACCTGATATGACACCTGCATAAGCCGCAGGGCTTGTATTGTCACCCCCAACGGTAAGGATGGCCGCTCCTAAATTTACATTACCACCGGTGGTTCCACCTCCTGTTACTGAGCCAATTGTATTTGCATAACCAGTAATATTTAAAATTGCTCCTGCCACATCTGCCATTGTTACAGCTGAGTTACTTCCAAATGCATTGGTAATGACACCAGCGGCCAAAGTTCCACCATTAACTGTGGTCGCACCTGTATATGTACTTGCTCCAGATAATGTCCAAGTCCCTGCATCTTGTTTGGTTATCGTACCTGCAACGGTACCAATAATACTAGTTATACTTCCACCTTGCGCACCACCTAAAGTCAAAGCATAGCCTGAACCTGTAATCGTACCCACATTACTTAAAGCAATGGTTCCTGTTCCGCCCATTATGCTGACACCGGTACTTCCAAGTGTCACCAAACCGCTATAAGTTGTTGCCGCGCCAGAATTCATTAACGCACCACCACTCGATAACCCTGTGCCATTAAGGGTAAGAGCTTCGGCAGTTCCTAAAGCAAATCCACCTAAATCCAATGCGGCGCCAGCAGTAACACTTGTGCCTGCACCTGTTGTTCCCAATGGAGTGTTGGTTGCGCCACCGGTTGCACCTAATTTTAGTGTTCCTGCACTAACAGTAGTAAGGCCAGTATAGGTACTAGATCCTGAGAGCGTCCATGTCCCTGCGTCTTGTTTTGTTACTGTTCCTGCACCAGTACCGATTATACTGGTAATACTACCACCCTGAGCACCACCCAGAGCTAATGTAAATCCAGAGCCTGTGATAGTACCTACATTACTTAAAGCAATGGTTCCAGTTCCCCCTAGGATACTGACACCCGTACTTCCAAGAGTTACTAAACCACTATAAGTAGTTGCTGCACCTGAATTCATTAAAGCGCCACCACTCGAAACCCCTGTCCCATTAAGAGTTAAGGCTTCGGCAGTTCCTAAAGCAAATCCACCTAAATCCAATGCTGCGCCTGAAGTAACACTTGTCCCTGCACCGGTTGTTCCAAGTGGGGTGTTTGTCGCATCACCCGTTGCACCTAGTTTAAGTGTTCCCACGCTAATAGTTGTAGTTCCGGTATAAGTACTGGATCCGCCTAATGTCAATGTATTGGCTCCATTCTTGGTCATGCCTACTGCACCCGCAAGAATTGAATTGATAGTTCCCGATTGTGTAGCCGTGATAACAGTGGGATTATTGGCCATAGTAATAGTTCCACTGCTCACAGTATAACCTGCCACATTGAAAATGATGCCTCCAGGATTATTAGGAGACGATACAGTAACCGTGCCCGCAGTTCCTTCAAAGACTGCTGTATCACCCGCAACAAAGGTTTGATTATAGGTGCCACCCGATGAGGTTGCCCAATTTGTATTCGCAGCATTCCAAGTGCCCGATCCCGTCCAGTATTTTTTCATTGGGCTTACGGTTATGTCAAGCGTAATAGTTGCTGCATTATAATGCGGAGTTGCGGTATACCCATTATTACAGGTAATTGATGAGAATGTGCCAGTAACTCCTGAGGCATTTGTGGTTTGCACAATAGTAACACCAGTAACAGTTCCGGTAAGTCCTGTAGCATCTACGTTGAGAGCAACATTACCAGCTGCAAAGGTTGGTGTAGCATGGGTCAAGGAGACTTTGTCTAAAGTGGAAGCAGTGGCATAAATCGTAAGAGTCGATGTTGCGGTAAATGTTGGCGTGGTCGCACTTGATAATGTAAGGGTTGAGCTGGCCGCACTCAATTGAATAGTACCGCCATTATTGACTGTTAAGGCGCCAGCCATGGAACCCGATCCACCAAGAGTTCCCGTAACCGAAACTGCGCCTGAAGAAGTTGATCCCGTAACAAGCAGTGTACCAGCACTGATGGTCGATGCGCCGGTGTAAGTGTTGGTACCGGAAAGTGTTAATGAACCCGATCCAATTTTAGTCAAAGCTCCGGTGCCGGAAATAACTCCCGCATAAGCCGAAGGACTTGAATTATCACCACCTATGGAAAGGGTGGCTGCTCCCAAAGTTACATTTCCACCCGTACCACCGCCACCAGTGAGAGAACCAATTTGAGTATTAAAACCAGTAATATTAAGTACCGTAGACGCTACGTTGGCCATGGTCACAGCGGAATTATTTCCAAAGGCACCACTGGTATTCGCCACTGAGACTACACCTGCCGCCAAGGATCCAGCATTGACCGCGGTGGCACCTGAATAGGTATTTGCACCCAAAAGAGTCCACGTTCCTGTACCCGCTTTAGTTACTGTACCAGCACCAATACCTATTACACCACTGATACTGCTAGCAGCATTACTTCCATCCAAGGTTAAAGCAAAAGCTCCGGTAATACCACCCGTTGTCAATACAATATTTCCACTATTAGAAAGTATGGTACTAGCACTACCTAACACAAGCGCGCCAGTGTAAGTAGCCGCTGTTCCCGAACCATTGGTTAAAGCACCTCCACTCGAAACCCCAGTACCATTGAGGGTTAAACCTTCGGCCGTTCCCAAGGAAAAACCATTTAAATCCAAAGCGGCACCCGTTGCTGAAACAACGGTTCCAGCACCTGTTGTACCTAACGGTGTATTAGTGGCATCACCAGTCGCGCCTAGTTTAAGGGTTCCTGCACTGATTGTGGTGAGGCCAGTATAAGTACTGTTCCCACCCAAAATAAGAGTGCCTGTTCCCGCCTTAGTTAAAGTTCCACTCGTAATAGCAATCGCACCAGTTATAGTAGTATTTCCAGCGCCTTGCACAGTAAGATTGGTTGCCGTGCCCGTAATAGTACTACTATAAGTCACCAACATGCTCGCCGGAGAATTCGCGACATCAAGTATGGTGGCTCCGGCCAAAGTATTCGCATTACTAAAGGTTAATCCAGGCGTTCCACTTGTTACATTTGTACCCGCACTAAAATTTACAGTATAGGCACCATTCACCACTAACTTGCTTACAGTATTAGTAACCGCTGCACCCGAAGTAATACGATTCTCAATAATATTTACCCCTGATCCGTTAATTTTTATTCCCGCTTGAAAATTTACCGTCGCATCGGTCGTTAAACGAAGGGTAGTATTGGCCGCCATGGTAATTAAATCGGTACTAATATCACCAAATGCATTATTAACTTGCGCTTCAAAAGTTCCCGCTTGAATAAAAAAACCATTATCACAATAGCTACAATCTGAACTACTAATCCATGTACCCGTACCGGTTTTATAATTAATATTTCCAGTTTGGTCCGAACGAATATTTCCCACGGTAGTCAGAGTAATTCCCGAAGCAACATCAATAGTCATTGTAGAAGCACTGGCCGATTGATTGATAAGCATTTTATTAGGAAGAGTTAAATCAGAGGTAACCGCTAATGTTCCAGGACCGGTAAAGGTTAATAAATTAACACCCGAAGGCGCTCCTAAACTACTTCCATTACTAATACTGATTGTTCCAGCACTAATAGTACTGCCCCCAGTAAAGGTATTTACTCCAGATAATGCCCATGTTCCTGCACCAGATTTTGATAATGTACCCGCAGCACTACCAATAATACTAGTGATTGTACTTCCGGTACTCGTTCCCCCAAGGGTTAATCCAAATGCACCCGTAATACCACCCGTAGTTAAATTTATATCTCCACTACTAGCAATTATACTACTAGCACTTCCCAATACGATGGCTCCGGTATAAGTTGCTGCGGAAGCACTGGAATTGGTTAATGCCCCACCACTAGAAACACCCGTTCCATTAAGGGTTAAACCTTCTGCTGTACCGAGTGAATAGCCATTTAAATCTAAAGCAGCTCCAGTGGCAGACACTACCGTTCCTGCTGCAATTGTTCCTAATGGAGTATTAGTTCCGCCACCCGTTGCTCCTAATTTTAATGTTCCTGCACTAATAGTGGTTAAGCCGGAATAGCTATTGGCACCCGAAAGTATTAAATTGCCTGCTCCCGCTTTAGTCAAAGAATTAGCACCGCTTAATACCGAACCTATGGTTAAATTTCCAGCACTTGTAGTAATGGTATAACCATTGCCCCAAGTGACGGCACCTGTTCCTAGGTTAAGATCATTAGGACCCTGAAAAGTAAAGCTACCGCCCATATTCCATTGATTATTATTTGTGAGGGTAATGGTACTGCCACTGGAATTTCCTATTATAGCTCCACTATGAATTTTTAATCTTTCACTTCCTGCCAAACCAAGAGCCGTATTATTATTAATGTTTAATGTACCGCCGCTCTGGACGTCTAAATTTCCTGATCCAATATTTCCCGTGCTAGCACCTACAAGGGTAAGTGTTCCGGCCGTTACATTAAATCCATAAAGCCAATCGAATCCGCCATAAGTAGCATCGCCAGGTCCATATAAATACAATTCACCGTTCCCACTTTTAGTCATATTTCTATTATGCCAAAATTGTCCGCCCATTTTTAAAACACCAGCGCTTACAGTCCAAGTACGATCTCCCATATCACCATAAGTTCCTGTGCCTAAGTCCAGGGTTGCTCCACCTGTACCCGTATAAGTAATGTTACCAGTAATATTCTCCGTATTATTATTTGTACATGTAACTGTCGATCCGCTCGTATTGTCTATTGTGCCACCAGAAATTGCAAAAGTTCCTGTTCCTAGCGCGGTGTTATGATTAATATTCAAGGTTCCGGCCGAAACTGTTACGCCACCACTAAGAGTATTTGCACCCGAAAGAGTAAGTATTCCAGCAACTGTTTTACTAATTGCCCCAGTGCCACTTACCACTCCGGTCAATGCTAAGGTGGCACCATTCACAGCCGTGGTTACCGTGTATCCTGCTGTGGCCATAGTACCACTTAAAGTCAATGTTCCCGTTCCACTCGCTGCCGTTGTGATGGTTGGAGCCGTCGTAGAAAAAGTGATATTACAAGCTAAGGAGCCAGAGTTTGCACTGGTTAAATTATAAGCAATTGCGGTTGCACCACCACTTAAGGTAATATCGTTACCTGTAACTACCCAAGCGCCACTTCCCACCGCAAAAGTAATTGATTTAAAACTGGTTCCATTCGGAAAATTATTGGCATTAGTTAAGCGCGTGCTTCCCGCAAAAATTAAATCGTCACCTGCTACAGGGAGAACATCCCAGTTAGCCGATGTCTGCCAATTGCCATCAACACCAGAACCACCCGACCATGTTCGGGTGGATGCGTAAACAGACTGAATACCTAGAAAGGCAAAAAACAATATGGCAAAAAATCGGTAAATTTTAACGTTAAACTTCAACATATAAATCCGGAAGAAAATTGATATTCCCTTTGATAACTATAATGTTACGTGTAACATTTATCACTTTTTCCCTTTAATTTCCCTTATAAAACATTTGTCAAAAAGCCTAAGCAATGGCGTTTCCTTTATGAAATAGCCATTTTATGTTACCACTGATCTTGCACAATGACATTAAATTGCATACTCAAAAATCTCGAGTTTTAACAAATTCATCAACACACTCAAAATTATTCTGTAAAAGTATTCTCTCTTTCGAGATAGAGTATTTTGGGAAGAAAGCTAGTTTCAAATTGAATTGGCTTCTCGGGAGGGGCTTCTTTAACAAGTGGGAATTGAACTTGTGGCTTTTCCACTTTACCTTCCACCACTAAATTTTTTCCAAAACTAATTTCTTCGGACATTTTAGAAATGACTTCTACAGGCTTATCAGTATTGCTTTTAGAGGGTAGCGAGCTTTTTTTTGTTGTCGCAAAAGCTGAAATGAAACTTAAAGTTACGATGAATAAGGCATTTATTAAAGATTTATTTTTTAGCATAGTATCTTTATCGGAGGAATACACACAAATCTAAAGAAACAATATAGGCCTATTTCTTGCGCTTTTTTTTAGTCGGCATTATTTATCGACGCTAATTAGCGTATCTACTTTAACAGTTGTATCCATTTTAATAATTGCCTCAGGCATGGGAATTATTGACTTTGTAATGTCAATGTTCTCTTCCCTTTTAATTACCGGATCTACTTTCAACATGGACTCAACTTTTATGGGAGAATCCACTTTTTCTACTGTATCATTCTTTATGGCTTGAGCAACAGATTTTGTTACGGTATCTATTTTTGTTACAGAATCCTTCACAGATTTAGTCGAATCATGTACTTTGGGTGTTACTGGCATATTTACTTTCGCTTGGGTAACTGGCAAAACCGGAGGAAAGTTTGGTAATACCGGCTGATCGTTTCTCAAGTTTTGAATTTCTTCCATGGAGGGGTATTCGGAATTCCAAGGGTAAATGGGCTTGTCGTCATTCGACCATTTATCCGGCTCAACTTGATAAAGACGGGCAAAAGCCTTTTTAGCAAACTGTAAATCCACTTTATTAACCATCGCTAAATCCACAATTTGCTTATATTTTTCTATGGCCTTATCCTGTAATTGATATCCCGTATTCTCTAATTTTTCACTATAGGTTTTTTTCTCTACTTCGCTAATTTTCTCCGGCATAGGGGGATGCAAAAGTGCTTCTTGACCCAACAAATCAAGGGCATAAGCCTCAGTATACAATTCTTCTCCCAGTGATTTTTTCAAATTATTAATACGCAAACTGTCTTCTAATCCATATAATTCAGCAAGTTCCAATCCATTGCGAAGATACTCAATAGCCACTTTTTCAAATTTGGGTAAACCTTCTTGCAACAATTTTGCTTTATAATAAAAACTTTCCATAGCTTGAAAATTTTTGGGAATGTTAGCACCCCTTGCAAGGGTAACCACTTTCAGATAACTTTGGCCTAAGGACAAAGAGCTGTTCAGCAAGGCAACACTTACCTTAGTATTCACTTCGCTATCCAAAACGACTTCTGCGGCTATATCGAGGTAACTTTTATAATACCCTTGAGAAATTTCGGCGATATCGCGCACTCGGCCAGCTAATTTTAATGCATTGGCAATGGCCTTATCGGAATTCCCATCTTCTTCGTGGATCGACTTTAAAGTACGCTGCTCAACTTGGGCATGAATATTAATTAGTTGTGTGGCTAATATTCCTAGTTGTTGTCTCGCTTGATCCACCCAAATATTATGCACATCTTGTTTTTCGGCAAGTGCTAATACCTGTGCAAATTGATCTTGAGCCTTCCCCATGGTATTAATTAGTGCGGTATAAGTATCTGCTTCAATTTCCCATTCATCTTGATCCTTTTTAATCGCTTTTCTAGGTGCTTCATAAATATCAATTGCATATTTACCAAAAGCATTTCCTAAGGAGTTGGCCGAACGCAAACTCCAATCCACAATTTTAAGATCAAATACATGTAAATAGGCCGAAACGGTTTTTTTCATTTGTTGGGTTTTATTTTTTAATACCGCTTCAAAATTATTGCTTTTATCCGTCCACGAAATTTTTAAGAAATTGCCCCATTCCATTTCTGCTAAAGTGTGTTGCGCTTGCGCGGCATAATAACGCGAATTGGGATCCATTGATTTTTGTTTAAAAAATTCAGCTAAGGTATTTTCTAATAATCTCTTGGCTTCCTCGAAGTGTTCTTGTTGAAAAGCCGCCATGCCGCCCATACATAGGGCTTGAATCAAACGTGTTTTATCGCTGGCATAACGCTTGGCAAATAATCCCTGTAACTCCCCCACTTTATCCCAAGCTTTCAATTCGCCATACATTTCCGCCGCTCGAAATAATAAATTAGGCGCTTCGGATTTATCCGGAAATTGTTTGGCATAATTTTCAAATGCCAAAGCCGCTTCTTTTTGCTTAAGTGCATTCGCAAAAGCAAAACCAGCATTATAAGCCGCCAATTCTGCTTCAGGTGATTTGGGAAATGCGCGAGCTAAATTTGTATATTTTTGCGCAACCGAATCCCAAATACTTAATTGTTCAAAGCATTTCGCTTCCCGAAATAAAACTTTTGGCAACATATTATTCGAATAATAAGCGTCAAAAAATTTATGGTATAAGGCAATAGCTGAATTCCAATCTTTAATTTTTTCTTGTAGTACACCGGCATTGAATAATGCCACGGGTGAGATTTCCACCGTTGGAAATTCATTTGCAACCCGTGCATAAATATCCGAAGCCTTTTTTAAATCTCCATTTTTTTCAGCGCTTTCTGCTTGTAAATATAAGGTTTGTGCAACTCTAGCCTGTGCTTCACCGCGTACCGCCACGTCTCCTTGTGTTAATAAACCACGATAAAAAGCTTCCGCCTTATCATTCTGACCCAATTGCGCATAGCACTGCGCAATCATTTGTCCCGCTTCTCCATTAAATTTACTATCGGGATATTTTTGCTGAAATTTTTGATAAAGCGCTAGAGCTTCTTTAAATGCATTTCGATTATATAAATGATTTGCTTTCCAAATGGTAATTTCTGGCAAACGCTCATCTTTTCCACCTACTTCTAAAAAATTATCTAAGGTTAACAAGTATAAATCAGAAGCATAAGCGGAGGTAGCACGCAAGCTATCCAAATTTTTAATTTGAAAATCAAGCGTTACCACGCTATCATCTTTTGGCACCTGAACCACCACATTTTCCACGACTAATGATTTTGCTGTTTCGTTTCCAGGATGCCGTGTACAAGAAACTAGGCAAAATAAAATGATTAACAAATTTATCATTTCTTTTCCTCTTCCAATTTCTTTAATAATTCCTGCGCCGCAGCAATAGCATTATAGGCAGCCGTCATTTTTAATTTTGCATCCCCAATTCGTGAAACGCGCATATATTGTTTAGAGGCTTCCGCAAAATCATCCAAACCATAATATGCTTCGGCTTCTTGATAAATATATTTTGCTCTTTGCGGATGATTTGGATAAACCTGCAAAAAGTTTTCATAGGTATTAATTGCTTTGCGTAAATATTTCTTTTGCTGTTCTACAGTATTCTTTTTGTTTTGTGTTGCTTCATATAAATAACTATTTGCCACTCTTTCGGTTGCCAATTGATTTACGGTATCCGCTTGCGCTTTAATAGCTAATACGGTTTGTTTTTCATACCAAGGTGATCCTTTATGATATTGTCTGAAAAGTGCTTCTCGCACTTCAATAGCCTTTGCATAATTTTGTTCTTTATCAAATGCCTGTGACATTTCCATCATTGCCTGCGGTAAATTTTCATAGTCCGGATAATCTTTGAATAAAGTTTCCAAAGCTTTTTTAGCTCTTTCCAAACGTCCTTGTTGGGCATAAATAACTGCCATGCGGTGGGTTAACTTAGCACCCAATTTACCATCGCCTAATTTTTTAGCAAAAACTTGAGTTGCTCCCAAACCACCGTCTCCACTGGTGTCACCTTCAGCAATACTCAAAGCCGCGAATTGCAAAGCTTCCTGTGTAAGCTGACTTTTCTTCTCAGTTTTGCCTTCCATTTTTCCTTTAGTTGAGGATTCTTCTAAGATATAAGTGAATGAACTTATTGCCGTCTTATAAGAACTAGAACGGAAACGTGTCCAAGCTAATTTATAAAGGGCTTGCTCAAAATATTTGGAATCGGGGAAGTCTAATACTTTATCGAAGGCTTCTTCGGCACGAATTAAATTGTTTTCGCGGAAGAAATATTCTCCAATAAATACCAAGGCTTGCTGTGTATAATACGATTTAGGGAAACTCTGCGCCAACATTTCAAAGGAATGAATGCCCTTTGTCGCTTCTCCACGTGCGGTTTGTGAAAAGCCTAAGAAATACAATGTTGCTGCCGCATATGCTGAATGTGGATTTTTTTCTAATAATTCTTCCCATGGTTTTTCATAACTCATAAAATCAATAGTAGATTGCGCTTCTTTATTAATGCCTTGCGCATCTAACCATTGCGTAGCAGCCCATTGTTTTTTCAAAGTATTTTCCGCTTGTTCATAATTCAACAAACCATTTTGGAATAGCAACCAATCGCGAATTGAATAAGAAGCAGGATCTTCCATCAATGGATGGAGGCGATTTAAAAGATCTTCGCTATAAGCGGCTAAGCGTTCTGATATCTGATCGGCCAAGGTTAAAGTTTGCTTGCGTAAATAGGCCTGTTTCGCTGTGCCTATGGAATCATTAGGCTGGGCATTAATTTCTTCATTTAATTTTCTTTGCGTATATTTTAACCACGATTCTAACCAAGCTCGTCGTTGTACGCGTATATCTAAGGCTAATGATTTATTTTCAAATATTTTTAAACGCATGGCTAAACTACCACTACTACTGGTATCCTCTATTGCTGCATTAGACGGACTCGACTCATTCGTTAAAGCCGTCAATTTTTGTAGCACATTTTCTCTATCCCGTTGATAGGTTCTATCGGTATATTCTCCAGTTTGATAACGCGATTCTACAAAGTCACAGAGCCCTAAAGCTTGTTCATACATTCTGGAAATATCTTCAATAGGAACCTTATGTTGTTGTAATAATGCCGACTCCGCTTGATTTAATCTTTCAGTTAATTTTTTTGCCTCCACATCCGTAAGCGCATGATCTGCAATTCTATTCTGTAATTTTTTTCTGTACGTTTGTAACTGGGCTTTATCTTTTTCCAAGGACAGGCTTAAACTCCATGCATTCTCCGCATTGAGTGCTAATTTACGGGCTAATACATTAAAGCCGCCAATAGCCCAGGGATTATTGGGGTATTGTGCAATCAATTTCTTCAGAATAAATTCCGCAGCATCCATATCCCCTAAGCGAATATTGCTCCAAATCATGCCATATAAGGCTTCCGCTTGGAATCCATTTTGATCCAATAAGCTTTGATATCCTTTTAAAGCCAGATCATATAATTTTTCTTCATAACTTAAATGCGCTAAGGTAATTTGAATTTGATTATGGAATGTATGTGGCAATTGGGCTTGCGCATTTAAATCCCCCAATACTGCGCGTGCCTCTTTATTCTTATGCAACCGTACTAAAGATTTTGCATAAATAAATAAGGATTTATAATGATTAATATCCTTAGTCGCATCATGTAACATTTCACTTTCTAATGCCGAATCCAATCCTAAGGCGTAGTAACTTTGTGTCGCCAAATAGTGGGCTGAAGGAAACATCTTTTGATCGAATACTTTTTCTTGCAAAAACTGTCCATAAGCCAACACTAAGGAATCATCCATATGCGCACCAAATAGAGATTGTAAATAACCCAAACGACTTTGTGCATAACTCCGACTAGTGTTTTCTACTCGTGCATATGACCTAGCTGCTTTCTCATACTGCGCATGCGCTAAATAACTATTTCCTAATAAGTAATAACCTGATCCCATAGTTATTTTGCCCGTAAAGCGTAAGCATAAACGTTGCAATCCTTGTTGAACTAATTCGGCATTACGAGATCCCAATCTTTTTTGCAAACGACCTAAATCAATACGAGCCATTTTTTCCCAATCATTAGTGGTTCCACGCTTGGCTAAGCCGTCTTTATAATTATTAAAACTTTGATAGAAGCGCAGGGATGCACGACCAATATTCGACATTAATACCTTAATATATTCTTCTTCTTGTTGACGTTCTGGATTAATACCAATCTTAATTTGCAGGGGCGCTAATAATTCTATAGCTTCATCCCAAAATTGATTAAGCTCTTTTTGAATACGAATTAATTTTTCTACACGCGCTAAATGATCATGCGAGATTAATTCCATCATATCCGTATTCGGATTGCCTTCTAACATTTCTCGCGCTACCAAAATACCATCATTAAGTGGTATTTCTAAGTCATGTAATTGATTACGATAATCGGCATGACGTTTTTCCACTTGCTCAATGCGCTTATCCAACTGCACTTCTTCGTCTTTTGAGAGCAGTGTTATTTGACTAGGAATCAATTGTAAATCGCGATAATCTTCACCCATAAATTTTAAACGTTCTAACTCTTCTGCTAATACTGACCATTTCTTTTTTTCCTCTCGCAATTGTTCAGCCAATAGATTAGCCTTGGCCCACAGGTGTGTTTCTTCCTGTGGCGACAGTTGCGCAAATGCCTGTTGAGGCATTAATACATTAACCCCGCATAAAATGCAGAGGCTAATTAAGAGGAATATTTTGATCGTCAGCCTCCTTCCTGCGCTCTTGTAATTTCTTTTCTCTTTTTTCTAAATCTGATTCCACCGTAGCCGAAGTATTTTTCAAAGTTTGATCAACATCTACTACTTTGCGTTTTTCTTCATAACGCTTTAGCATAAAGGATCGATACAATTCACTTGACGGTTGGGTAAACATTATGGGAAATTCAATTTGTCCAAAAACTTTCCACTGCGGATAAAAAGGTGAAAAACCATCCGTTACCCCTTCATCCCGGCAAGCATTTGATGCAGGACGGCAAGATCCTAATTCAGCTCCTCGATTGGTACTCAGTAACCAAGAAAATCCGCCCGTTAAAGTTAAACCATTTTCATATTTCACTCGGGTACCTGCATGGGCATACCAAGGTGTTTCAAAAATATGCACGTCAAAATTTTTAGCCGAACCATTGTCGTTACCTATTTGAAAGCGTGTCCATCCGCCTTCTTTGCGCGATCCAAACCAATATTGCAACTCCGAATTCACATTACCGACAAAAGGTTCGCCCGAAACTTCTACAAAGAAATCCGAATCATAAGTTTTTAATTCTAAGCCTAAGCTCATCGGCACTTTAGCAAAGCTTTGATCCCTAGCTTGATAATGGCCTTGAAGTGCATCTTTTTGATTGCGTTTTTCAATCCAAGAATCCCATTCACCTGTAATACCTAAATTCAGGTAGAACTTGAAAGGCAAATATGAAGAGAGTCGAATCAATTCTAAATCCAAAGCTGTAGTGAATTTATACGAATTAAAAAAGGATGAGTTTCCATAGATAAATCCTTCGGGACCAAAACCCTCATTTTGCACGCGATAGCCATTAGAAGGAAAAAAATTCGAAAGGTTTTTATTCACTTCCACTATTTGTGAAAATGCAAAAAGACGAATCATTTTATTATCCGGTGTAGTCATTTTTGCACGCAGATAGACTTCTCCCGGTTGAAGCGTATAACTCACCAATCCTGTGCCTGCCATAATATCGAGATAATCCGTAACCCCATAATTAATTTCCAAATGAGGTAAAGTAGGCGGAATCTTTTGCGCAGCGTTATTGTCCCATAAAAAACTTCTTCCAAATGCAGTAACTATTAAGTTACCTCGTCCTGAAGTAGACGAAGATTGTGAAGCAAACAAACCTTCATGACGTAAGCGTTTCGCTTCAGCATGTGTTTTCAAAGGGCAAATACAGGCTAGGCACAAAATGAATAAATACAGTATTTTTTTCATTCTAACTGCTCCTCAATTTGTTTTAACTCCCCGCGAATTTGTTTACGTTTTTCTAGTAAATCACTGGCTTCATCCTCAAATACGTCCTGCATTAAATTCTTTTCTTTAACATCTTGCACACTTTGCGTGCCGAGTATGTCTTCCATTTGTACGCCCTGCAAAGCCGGTGTAGCCATAGTTGAATCGTTTTTGCTGTCAGTTGAAATATTTTTTTGATCTGCTTTTTGCGTTTTTACTTTATTGCGTTTCTGTTCATGAAAAATCAAAGCCCGAATAGCTTCCGCGCGAGTTTCTTGTTGCCAGAGCGGTCCAGTAATTTGGAAAAATAATTTTGGCGATTTATGACTTTCGCTCGAATAGAAGGCGAAGGGCTTAAACAAATCGATACTGGCACCTGCCACGCAAGAAAATTTATCCAATACATTTTTCTTATAGCCAAATCCAATGTCATAAAATAACGGAAGATAATTCAGCTTAGTCATAGAATCGCTGGGGTTTGGTAATGGCTTATACAAATAAGCACCGGCCTTTACATAATAGCCCACTTTTTCGCTTTTATATTCCCATGCCACTTGAAAAACATGTTGTTCATAGGTATGCGCTAAACGCACTTCATCTAAATTTGAATAATTGAAATAAAGCTTCATAGGAAAACTCGGCCACCATTTTATAAGATCGGCATCTGCAATAGCGGTAACCGAAAGTTGTGGATCAAAGCCAGGAGTTGACTTCCCACTTAACTTTGCACTCTCATCAGTTGCCAAAGTAGCATTCATACTAATCGCAATACCCAGCACGCGCAAATTATCATTACCTGGTGTCGTTAATTTTAAATGCGCTGTAGTCGCGCCAATTTTTTCACCATCCCATGGAGTATTAGTGATTTCTAAATGCAAAAAGTTAGTGAGGCCGATAATGCCATGCAGATCAGGAGCAACCAGAATGTCCCTACGCACTTTAGAATCAGATCCCACTACTCGTTGAATGTCTTTTTGATAACTGCTATCTACTAATGCAGTCAACACATCGTTATGTACGGTTAAAGTTTTGAAATAGGAAGAAAATCCTATACTCAACCAAATGTCGCCTAAGCCAACTGTGTTGGAAGCAAACAACTCTGGTAAGCCTTCTGCACGCGAATGCTTAATAGCAGCTTGCGCAGTAAAGACATAGAGTCCGAGACATAAGAGTAAGACACACATCTTATTCATCACTATTTATGCCTTCTCATCGGATGGACGAAGGGTAGAAGGCTTAAAGGTTTTTCCGATTTTTTTCTTACGTCTTTGCCATTCGCGTAACTTAGCGATTTCCAAATTGGTAAATAATCGCCAACCACTTGCGTTTTCTCGATGCACAGCTAAATTTGGAGATTCCTCTAACCATCGCTTTAAAGTGGATACTGATACGCGTAACATTTTCGCTACCTGGCCGGTAGTAAAATATTCAATTAATTTTGCATTATGTTCTGGTAACATAATTGCCTCCTGTTTTGAATGCAGCTTTAATTATAAAGGGTGGCTGGCTTAAGTCGTTAAATTCTGGTTATTTAGCCTATCCGAATTAGCACTTTGCTTCGCACTTTATTAAGGCCCCAATAAACGACCTAGAAGCAACATTTAGGAATACGCTTTTTACCTCTATCAAAACCCTGTTATTCCGTGGTTTATGGGCTATTTTAGCGCTCGCTTTTAAAAACATGCAAAAGAGGGGCTTTATAACGACAATTATTTCCCGATTTATAGCCTAATTTGTGGAAATTCCTTGCCAGATTCCCTAAAAAATCTCATGATTAGTCATTGTTTTTCGAATTTCGATTGATTTTCGAAATAGTTCCATGATCGAGGGATTTATGCAGTTTTCTTCCATTATAATTGCGATAACCATTGTCGCATCAACCCTGATTGAGGCAAAAACCCTAAAAGGGGCTGAATTGTGGGAAGTGAGCAAAACCTATTTGAAAGATCCCTTTAAATGGCCTAGCGTTTGGAAAAACTATTCTCAAAGTGCTGAAGGTCTCGATTCCGCGAAGAATCAGGCCATGAAAAACAAGGCGGATTATTCCAAACCCTCCTTAGCGGAAGCTTCTAAAAATGCAAAAGCGCCCAGCGCTAACGAACTTCGAGTAAAAGCCTTTCGAAAAAAAATCGACGGCTTGCCCATAGTTACTGATGCAAAACATATTCCCATCCCCGATCCCAATGACATCAAAAGCAATTCTAAAAATACTGAATCCGCTAATGAAACCCATTATTTTGCCCGCGAATTAATTTTTGATGCGCCCTTTTTTGCGTTTACCCAACATGGAAAAATTTATCCCGATGAAACATCTATTAAATACAGTCCTTCCAATGAAAGCGCTATTTTACAATTGTATGAAGAAATAAAAATTGGCAGAGGCTCCAATGATGGAGTTAAAGTCGGTGATCTTTATAAAATTTTTGAATCGGGTGATATGTTTCATCATTTTACTAGTGGCGATCGTTTGGGTAAAATTGTCACCACGCAAGGTGTCGTTAAAATTACTCGCGTTAATACTAAAAATGCAATTGGCGTTTTGGTGCAATGTTTTGGAACTATATCGCGCGAAGCGCGTGCTACCCCAGTAGATGAATATCATGATTTAACGGGGCAAGTTTATAGCCCACTTCCCAATGGCGATCAAAGCGCCCATGTCGTTTTTGTAGTTCAACAACAACAAGTACCTGAACAATTCGGTTATTTATTGATCGACGAAGGTGCAAATAAAGGTTTTAAACTTGGAGATGTCCTATTAATCTATAATTCCACCAATCACAAGGTTACGGATAAAGTTTTAGCTAGCGGTGTACTAGTAAATGTAGGGAAAAATTCGGCCACGGTGTTTTTACATGATATTTTTCCAGGTATTATTAATCGCGGCGATTTTGCAGTGGCCGTACAATCGCTAAATTAATCCTTCCAATGGCAGTTTAAACCCGTGATAAACTGCTTTTTCCTACAAATTTTGTAATTTTAATCCGGTCTACCGCATAAGCGGAAAATAATATTTTACACTATGACCGAAAAAATTATTCACTTTTTATATGCCCTTGCAATTCAACCCCGTTCCCAGAAACCTCGGGCTTTAATTTCTTTTTTCCTCTATTATTTTACAGGTTTATTTGTGAGCTTACTGGTTTTGAGTATGGTATTGCTTTGTTTGGAAGTGTATAATTTTCCCTTCACCCGAAATTTTATTTATCAGCATTTAGGCGAAGGCATATTACAAGGCTTAGAAAATATTTTCTTCTAATGAGATGCTGTGAATTTTTCTAAACATCTGTATTTAATATTCCTTATCAGTATTTTGATTCCCGGACTCATACTTAGCTATATCAGTTTTCGCACCGCTAAAGACGAAAGAATTCTTTTAGAAAAATCTCTGGAAAACAAAAATTTAGAGTTATTCACTGCAGTAAATCAAGTCATGGAAAAAACTCAAAGTGAATATTTAAAAAACTTAAAAGCTCGATTACAAAAAATAGGGAGCATTGATGATCGCGAACAATTTATTGCTTTAGCTACTGATTTATTACATATGCCTTTATTTCAATCCGTCGCTATTTACCAAAGAGAGCGAATGCTTTTTCCGCAACATCTGGCGAATGAAGAAGATTTAAATAATGTGGGTTTAGAGCCCAGTGCTTGGCCAGTTAAACAGGCCGAGCTATTTAAACAAATACAAGAAGAATTCAATCAAGGTCGTTACAATTCCTGTATTCATCTTATCCGCAACTTATTGCATCCCTTGGACAATAATTTCGACAATACTATTCCCACTTCTTATCGCTTTGGCATTGCTTTATTAGAACTTAAATGTCTGGTGGCTTTAAATCTCAATATAGAAGCCGCGCAACATGGTAAAGAATTTATTCATGCTTTATTAACTAGCGAGGGATTTTCCAGTTATTCGGAAATTCATTTTTATCTAACGGAAAGTATTAATTTATTGAATTCACGAGAAACGCTACCGCGCGAAGTACGCGATTATTTTTGGTCTATGCATGAACGCGCGGATATTATATTATCCAATGCCGAATTTATTTTACAGGATTGGAAAATTCATCCCGAAGCATTAATTCGCAATGCAGCCGAAGATTATACCAGCCCTATGCAAATTCATTATGAAGACGGGCAGCCGTTTCTCATTATTGGTTATCCTTGGGTGGATCAAGAAATAAATATCATCATTCGTCTCAATGAAAATCTTTTGGTAGAAAATATTCGCTCAGAAGTACTCAAAGATAAAACTTCCACTTGGGGCGAAATTGATTTTGAACTTTATGATCAAAAAGGCAATCCCTTATTAACTACTGAAACTAAAGAATCGCACGGCGAACGCGACATTGCCTTAGAAAAAAATTTACATGGCGAATTTCCCACATGGAAAATGGTAATTTTCAAAAAGCAAGCCAGTGAAGTTGCCGCCCTGGGACATAAAAAAATCATACTGCTTTATACCGTATTAGGTTTCTCTTTAACGGCCTTGCTATTAGGATCTTTCGCTGTTTTTGTGGGTTTGCGTAATGAGCGTGGTATGGTTAAAATGAAAAGTAATTTTTTGTCGGCGGTATCCCATGAATTAAAAACGCCCTTAACTGCTATACGTATGTTCGCTGAAATTATTGAAAGTGGTAAACAAACCGAAGAAAGTAAAATTCGTCGTTATGCCAAGCTCATTGGGCAAGAAAGCATACGCCTGCAAAGTATGATTGAAGATATTTTAAATTTCAATCGCCTAGAAGAAAAGAATTCTCCAAAAAAATTTACTGCCGTTACTCTTGATAAGGTGATAAAAGAAGTTGCCGATTTAATGCAAGAGTCATTTGCTAAAGCAGAGATAAAATTACAATTGAATTTGGACACGGATACCGTAGTACAAGGGGATTTTCATGCCTTGCGTTCCGTGGTACAAAATTTATTAGAGAATTCACTGAAATATTCACCTGCAGACACAACCGTTACCGTAACGCTAAATAGTCATCATTTAATTTTAAGTGTACGGGATCAGGGTATTGGAATATCCGGTAATGATTTAAAACATATTTTTGATAAATTTTATAGAGCCGGCGATGAGCTTACGCGCAAAACCAAAGGCAGTGGCTTGGGACTTACCATCGTAAAACAAATTTTAGATTCCCATCATGCCAGCATTAAAGTGAATAGCAAATTAAATGAAGGCACCGACATGATCATCATTTTTTCTAAAGGGTTAGAAAAGCATGCATAAAATATTAATCGTCGAAGACGAAGAGTCCATCCGCTTAGGCTTGGTCGATTTATTAGAAATCGAAGGCTATGCCATTGAAATCGCCATCGATGGCGAAGAAGCCATGCGCAAAGTAAGTGCTTGGCAACCGCATTTGGTATTACTGGATTTAATGCTCCCTAAAGCCAGTGGATACGAAGTCTGTCGATTTATACGCAAACAATTTCCGCATATGTTTGTACTAATGCTTACTGCCAAAAATGAAGAAATCAACAAAATATCAGGGCTAGAAAGTGGTGCGGATGATTATGTAACCAAACCATTTAGCGTCATTGAATTAATGGCTCGTATAAAAAGTATGTTACGTCGAGTCGCCTTGGAAACCATTTCCACAGCAACAACCATTGATACCCTTGACTTTGCAGATTTTCACTTAGACTTCAAAAAGTATACGGCCACAAAAAATGGCGTAACACTCGATTTATCAGCTAAAGAATTTCAAATTCTAAAATACTTTTATGGCCGCAGCGGAGAAGTGGTTACCCGTGAAGATTTATTACAAAATATTTGGGGTTATACTTTAGAAAATATGCCTACCACTCGAACTGTAGATAATCAAATAGTAAAACTACGCCAAAAAATAGAAACCGATATTGGAAATCCTTTAATCATAAAGAGCGTAAGAGGCGTCGGCTATAAATTTGATCCTCCTCCACAAAAAAATTCGTAATGCCGATTTCAAATACACATTTTTTTTATAATGCCATTAAACAGGCCGCTGCAAGTATTTCCATAAGCCTTAAAACAAGTCTTACTATATGCCTATGGTCTTTTATTTGTGTCCAAGCCTTATCCCCACGTAATACGCAGTATACAGAAGAACAAAGAGAAATTGAATCTATTCGCTATCGTTTAAATATTGAAAACCAAATTATGCCGGTTGAAAATCAATTACAAAAACTCATTGATAGTTCACAGAATAAAGAAATAAAATCCCAAGCCTATTATTTGCTGGGTCGCTTGCATGAAAAAGCCCTTTCCCAAGGTAATCATACCCTTCCCTCTCAGAAAGCCATTCTTGAGCCTTATGAGGCTACGCTTAATTTAAGTGCCGCAGGCCTCATGCCTTCCGAAAAGCTGCTACTTTACACAAAACTCTTTGCCTTAAACCCACAAAGCTTAAGACCCATGGATTTTGGTGCTAAGGCTATTTCTGGACTAATTAAAGTTTTTCCACAAAACACTTTGCACGGAATGGTGTATAATCTAATGTTTTCGGGAACCTCTTCGAATCAAGTCGACCATTTTCAATTTGGCATACAAAAAGAACAAGGCGATTTTTTAATGTGGCCCTTACAAATTAATAGCGACCAAGAAGTTATTGATTTAACTGCGGAAGTGTGTTTACTCTTTTCTCAGAATCGAAAAACCATCCAAATAATGGACACCAAAGGAAACTTGCAGGTTAACTTTCCACTAGAAATTGGCTTTGAAAATGGTAAAATCATTTCCGGTAATCAAGGCGAAATACTTTTATGGGGTAATAAAAAACTGTGCTATTTTCATGCCTTCAAAAAAGCATGGGAAACCACATTACCCTTTGAGCATTGCCAAATGCCAAGCCAAGATGCACGTGAAGCACTCGGCAAAAATATTTTTATTCAATGCAGCGATGGAATCGTACAAGTAGACTTAAACAAAAAAACCATGCATGCTTTAAAAGGGCAAACCGAAAAGCCTTTAAATGTATTTTATCAAGACCGTAACCTAGGGCTACAAACCCTTAACACCTTTGCATGGCTTACCGCTCCTAATTATGATACTCCCAAATGGACTATTCCGGCGCAAATTCAAGATCAATTTTATTTAAATCGACAACATATTTATGTATTAAATTCCAAAGGGACAATTACATCCCTCAATTCCAGTAATGGTGAAATAGAATGGCAAAAAGATTTTGCTGCGGCACAAATCATTTTGTATGAAGCAGGCATACTCGTATTAACCTTTAATCACAATTGTTTAAGCTTGAATCGGGAAGGTAAAGTTTTATGGAACTATGAATATGGCGCCGATCAAGATCCCAAATTTTTACCAAGTGAAGATAAAATTTGGGTACATTACGCCGATGGTAAACGCATTGTTTTAAAAACCGACCTTTTAAAAATCACGGCCTATTCCCCAACATTAAAATTTCAAACCTATATTCCGCTCTCGCAAAAAGAAGATCAAAACAATGCACAAAGTGAACTCAAAAAAATATTAGCACTAGAACCAGGCAATGGTTTAGCGTGGAATTATCGTTTTTCCAATTTGAAAAATTTTGGTGGACTACGTACCGAAGCGTATCAATGTCTTTTAGAAGCGACGCGCTCTACTTATGTTCCTGCTAGCTCCAATCATCCCCTCTTAAAAAATATGGCTACTTTTTTAGATGCAAATTGGATTTGGAAAAGAAAAACTGGCCCCGCGGGCTATCCCAATATTATTCCGCATAAGAATATGACTTTTTTTATTGAGCAGGATAATCAAAGCATCACTTTAATCAATAATGCACATGGCGAACTCATTAATACTTTTCACTTTCCGGAAGAAATTGATGGGCGCATTGCCTTTTGGAAAGGCGATACCTTATGTGTGAGTAGTAATAATCATTTATATTTTTTAGCTCCCAATATGCCACTAGGATCGGTTGGTCAAATCACACTTAAAAATCCCCTATGCCAAGCCATTGTCATCAATTCCAATATTATTGCCAGTGATTGGCAAGGTCATTTATTTTCTATTTCCCTAGGACAACAAAAAATTCTTTGGAATCAAAAATTAGGACATACCGGTTTTCAAATTTTAAAAAGCAAAGGCCTTGATAATGTGGATGCTATTGATTTTGAAGGTCACTTTTATGCTCTCAATGCTAAAACCGGAAATACCCTTTGGTCTTTTAATCTTCCTGCGGGTACAGTAACCGAAGTTTTTGCAGGAAAAGAAAATGTCTATGCAGGCTATACTCAAGGGCAAATTGTAGCGCTCGATAAAAATACCAAGGCCCTCCTATGGTCGCGTAATTTTGGAGATCAAATCTTTAGTCTATCGGGTAATCACGAAAATGTCGTGCTTATTACTTTAGGTTCGAAAAAAATGCTCACCTTAAATGCCCAAACCGGCGAGACTTTAGCACAAACAAATTTTCCCAATGAATTATTTTTGAAACCCGCCATAGGAGAAAAATCTTATTGGATAGGAACAAATGAACCCGCTTTAGAAAAACGCAATTTTAATCATCAAGTTTTAGCCAAATTTAAATTACCCGAAATGCCCGGTACACCGATTATTTCCGGAAATACCCTTTACATTTCTACTGCTCAAAATTTCTTACTTTCCTTTCCAATTAATACCGAAAATCTTCCTTAGAGGTTAAATTTTACCCCATGCAAAAACGATATCTAGTTCCCAATTTGTTTACTGGTTTAAATTTTTTACTCGGCATATTTTCCATCGTGGTGATGACTGAATCATTTACCAGCGCCGATCCTACCCAACACTTACTTGGCTTCTCCAAACCGCCTATGGTACTTGGTGCATGGATGATTGTTTGGTGCGTACTTTTTGATAAACTCGATGGCTTTGCTGCAAAAATTTTAAAAGCCTCTTCCGATTTTGGCGCACAATTCGATAGCTTAGCTGATTTAGTAGCTTTTGGAGTAGCGCCGGGTTTCCTTGTTTATTTCACCGTGCAACTCATGGATCCCTTATGGTTTAATGACCATCGTCCATTGATGATTATATCCATGGCGGTATATGTGCTATGTGCCTCTTTACGATTGGCCCGTTATAATTCTGTCGATTCCGAAGAATTAGTGAATTATTTTCATGGACTACCTTCCACCTTTGCGGGTGGTTGGGTTGCGGTAAATATTCTTTTGATTTACAAACACAATATGATTGCTGCGGGAACAGGACAAATAATTTATTTACCGCTTATTTTAATTTTCACTGGCATATTGATGGTGAGTCCGCTTTATTTGCCTAAACTGGTTAGACGTAAAGGTAAATGGCTAAATCTCATACAAATAATCGGTATCGTTTTGGGATACAGTAGTGGATTTGGAATGATCTATCCCGAATTTTTAATGGGTGGTTTACTTACTTATGGCGCTATTGGCTTTACTTATGGTTTCTTGCAGAAAGGCTTAATTGCCCCTGCTGCAACGCCTCCTAATTCCGATTAAAGTTTTTACTACTTAGCACTATTTATTCCGTACAACTCGACCATAAACTTCTTGGTGTAGCTTTCACGGAAGCCGTGTCTGCTTGCGAAGAATAACACCAACTTTTTGGCGCTTGACGATTTTCCAATTGCCGATGATTTAAAGTACTTACCCATCCCGTCTTAATTTGTATTGCTAAGGAATCGGAGATACTCGGTGAATAACGCAATGAGTCCAAGGTTAAAGTATCTTGGGCACATAACAAATACAAGGTCGTTAAGGATTCCGTTAAATTAAAATCAGCATAATGAAATTGCGATGGCGCTGCGGATTTACCCCAAGTTATGGCTTTTTCCGGTGCAATATTTTCAGCCAAAGAAAGATCTAAGGACTTTGAAATAGCTTGGCTATTGCGATCGCGGGTGATGCGGCATCCGTTTAATTTTAAAGTATCGGCACTCCGATTAGCAATTTCAAACCATTCTCCTTTATCCCCAGAATCCTTGGTGGCAGGAGACACATAAAGTTCGGAAATAATTAAATCGCCACTTTTTAAAGGATTATGAATGCTGCTTGGGAAACTCACTGCCAATTCCGCTTGCGGCGTAGGCAATAATTGCAAGGAAAATCCTGCGGAAGCCTGCTGAGCGATTAAAGGCAAATTCAAACTCACTTGCTCACCCAAGTTTAAATTAAATCCGGCATCATCGGCACGATAAATGATTTTTCCATTCACATCTTTTAAAATTAAGGCGACAGTATATTTTAAGTTACCCACCACATCTTCAATATGGAAAAAAGCAAACTCACCTTGCTTTTCTAAAGCTGTCGCATAATTTTGATCGGACCCTTTTAGAAAAAGTTCACCCGATGAGATCAACGGCCCTTGATTGGGTAAGTGAAAGAATGCCGTAATACGCGAAAATTGAGGCGCACACTTTAAAGTTACCTCCACTTTTTTACCGAAAGGAAAATCAACCGTAGATTCTCCTAAATAAGTAATATGTCCATTGTGAAATAAGTTCACTTTGATATGACGATTTAATCCCGCAGGCAAATCATAAATATTCGGACTAAGCAAAGATCCCAGAAAGGTATAATTAAGCGTATTCATAGAATCGCCTACTATTTCCACCTTAACAGAATCAACCGTACTCACCACTCCTGCCGTACCATGGGTTAAGGCGCTGGGTTTTAAATTTAATTGCAAAGTTGTTCCATGATCCGAAGATAAGGCTTTGCTTTTTTCTGGTGAAAATAAACAAGCATTCAATGCATTAAGTGAGATAAGCATTATTCCATGTAGTAGGTATTTTTGTAATTGCATATTTCCTCTGAGTTAATTGTTTATAGTTTTTTTATCCCTCGGGGCAATAAATTATTTATTAATTATTTGAGTTTCTGTGATCGCGATCACGTATCATCAATCAATTCCGTTCGCCAATAAACCATGGAGGCCATTTTTCCGTATACTAGGCACTTTGAGGGCAAAATAAACGAATATTTATGGCCTTAAATAATTTTAATTCCGCAGAATATTCTTAGCCTTTTATACTTACTTTTAGGTTATGGAAATTACTTTCTTAGGCACAGGCACCTCACATGGCGTACCGGTTATTGGTTGTCGCTGCGAAGTCTGTTTAAGCCCTAATCCTAAAAATCGTCGTAATCGCACCGGCGTATGGTTACATGATGATAAGCAAAGTGCTATTATCGATGTTTCCAGCGAATTTCGTATTGCCGCATTGCAATATGGATTACAAAAACTCGACTTTACTTTATTAACCCATGGACATTCCGATCATATTTCTGGATTGGATGATTTACGTATATTCTCCCAAACCTCGGGAAAAGCCATGCCGCTTTATAGTAATACCCAAACTTTAAAAGAAGTTAAAGAACGCTTTGCTTATGCCTTTGAAGCGCCTAAAGAATATGGGGGCGGCGTTCCGCAATACGATTTAATTGAAATTAATTCACCACTCAAAATTGGGGATTGGGAAATCACCCCTTTACCGATTATGCATGGGCCTTGGCCAATTTATGGCTTTCGTATTAATAACTTCGCTTTTATTACGGATGTTACCCTTATTCCCAAAAGCACATTGGCTCTCTTAAATAATCTCGACTATTTAGTTTTGGATTGTTTAAGGCATCGCCCGCATTCTACGCATTTATGCTTGCCACAGGCCATTGAATATGCACAAATCATAAAAGCCAAAGAAACTTATTTCACTCACTTTACGCATGAACTAGAACATGAGGAAACGCAAAAATTGTTACCTCCGTCAGTGTATATGAGCTATGATGGCTTAACACTAAACACACGATAGTCTACAATAAATTGACAAAGATAAGAGCTAAGGCCATTTATAAATAACGTAGGGTGCCTAAGTATTCTCTAACCTTAGGCATATATTGGTTTAAATTTTTTTTCAGACGCGCAAAATCTAATTCACCCTCATCTACAGTTTCAGTTATACAACGTAACTCGCAGCCCAAAATATTTTTCTTCCGTAAAAACCTTTGTAAACCAGCTCCTTCCCACGCATGCGCAGCCGCATTAAAACGCTGAGCCAAGGCTTTTTTTTCTTCTGGTGCAAAAACATTTTTGTCTGCCGACAATATTGTACCGCTAAAAATATCGGGCATGAGTTCCTTAACTTTTGCTGAAGCCTCCCAACTCGGAGCAGGATTCGCGTCGAAATCCCATTCCACACAGCGATTTCCCCAAATAAAATCACCACATTTTAAAGTCGGAGTTAAAGCCGTTGCGGCTCCCAGTAGAACATAAAAGTTTGGAGAAAAATGCGTATATAGGGCTTCGCAAACTAATGCTGTTTCCACTTTTCCCTGCCCAGCAATGGTTAAAATCCAATTGTATTTAGGATGCTTCCAAATTGTAAGTCCAGCTACTTTTTCTTCTTGCCAACCAGATTCATTTCCTACAAAAGCATTTTTCTCTAATCCAAAAGGAAATATTAGTGCAATCATGCTACTTGAATAATAGCTTCTAATTCAACTGCTGCATTTAAAGGCAAAGCATAAGCACCTAGGGCCACGCGCGTATGGATTCCCCGTTCACCAAATATTTTATGGCAAAGTTCGGAAGCTCCATTTAGCACTTTTGGTTGATCAAAAAAGTTTTCTGCGGACTGTACATATCCAGCCAAGCGAATAATTTGTTGCACCGCTTCGAGAGGAATTCCTATACTACTTAATGACGCAAGTACATTGACCATACACAATTGTGCGGCTTGCTGAGCCATTTCTAAATTAAGGTCGCGTCCTACTCTCCCAGAAAAAACCATTTTACCTTCACGCATAGGTAACTGACCCGATACGTATACTAAATCACCTACCCGAAGCGCCGGTACATAAGCTCCCAAAGGACGATTAACTTGCGGCAGCGTTATATTTAACGCCTGTAAACGCTTTTGAATTTCCGACATATTGGCTCCAAAATTAGGATTCAAATTTTCTATTCTGCAAAGGTATTTTTTTAAATCGTATTGCCCTAGGTTCAAGCTTAAATTGAAATTACTTTTTAAGCATGACTTATTTAGACACACATTGTCATCTCAATCAAATTTTAGATAAATTAGGGAATATCCCTTTTTCTCAATTACAGGCTGAACAATTTCCTGGCGAATATGCCGGATGCATCACCATTTCCTGCGATCCCGATTCTATTGAAGTCGTTAAGGCGCTAACCGTAAATGCTAGCGTCTACGCCGCCTTTGGCATACATCCGCATGATGCGCAATATTATAATGACGATTTAGAAAAGCAAATTCATTCCACTATGCTTTTACCTAAAACCGTAGCTTGGGGTGAAATAGGTCTCGATTATTTTTATGAATATTCCGATAAAGAAATTCAAAAACAAATTTTCCGCCGCCAAATTCAACAAGCCATAAAATGCAAGAAGCCTTTAGTCATTCATACGCGCGATGCCGAAGACGATACTTGGGAAATTATGCATCAAGAAATCCCACCAGCGTGGAAAGTTCATGTACATTGCTTTACTAGCTCTTTAGCCTTTTCCCAAAAACTATTAATACATTTTTCTAATTTGTATTTAGGCTTTACAGGCATCATCACTTTTAAAAATGCGGATAGCGTACGCGAAGTTTTACAACAAACACCTATTACTCGTTTACTACTCGAAACCGATGGCCCCTATTTGGCGCCGGTTCCCCATCGTGGAAAACCTGCCCATCCAGGACATATTCCCCATATCGCTGCTAAGATGGCTGAAATTAAAGCTGTGGCATTAGTCGATTTATATGCACAAGTGCGTGAAAACTCACGGCAAGTATATGGAATCTAGTCTTTTAAATCAGCGACTCAATAAAATTAGTTTTTCAAAGGAATATTTTGGCCATTTGCTTTAAATATTTTATTTTCGTTTAACCAAAAAAAGTTCCAAGGTAACATTTTTTTAGGGTTTTCATAAATAAGTTTTTCGGTGTGAGCTTTCCCATTTTTTATACTTGTCGGTGAAAGCGAATTGAGTTCAGCATAAACCGTTTTCGCAAAGAGATAATTTGAAGTACTATCCCAATTTACCGACCAAGTCATAACCCCTCTGAATGAAGGGTAACCTTCAGGTTTTGAAATAGTATATGCCCCACCAAATGATTTTCCCGTCGCCAAATAATGCATCGCTTTGGCGATATCAACAGGTGTGGCATATCCTGATCCAGCGGCCTGTTGGGTTGCCGGCTTTCCTATGGCAATTTGATCGGGTCGAAAAGCAGGAAACTTAGGTCCTGTCCCATTAGCCGTAACAAATCCGCTTAGTAGTAAATCACAATTAAATACCATGAAATCTGCAGAGTTTTGCGTAAGTTGTAAAGATTTTCCATTATTTTCTACCCAAGCATTACTGGAATTATAGAGTTGCACATATAAAACATTTATTCTGTTATGAAAATGAAATAAGAAAGGCAAATAGGCTCCCACAATACCTGCTCCATAGCTAACTCGAGCATCTTGCACAAAATAAATTTCGGGTGCAGCAGTTAACCAAAAGTCCTTGCCAAATGTGTTGAGAATTTCATCTATAGCCTGATTAAAAAGTGTGATTTGGATATTTCCAGGATTAGCAAAATCCGTAGTGGTTACCGATCCGATAGATGCCCCTTCAAGGTCTATGTCGATACCATTAAATCCATATTTTTTAATTATGGCAATCGTTTGCTCCACAAAGATTTTTTTTTCAGTTGCATTATGCAAAACCACATTTCCATTTTGTCCGCCAATACTAATTTGCACAATTTTTCCTTGTGATTTTAATCCGGCAACATGGGAAATAAACGCTTCTTCATTAGGATAAGCCTTGGTATAAGGCATAAAAGCTACCTCAAAGGTACTTCCAGGTTTATTTTCAAGAAAAGAAACATTTATAACATTGTAGCTATCAGGGATTTGATTCAAAAGCATATCCACCGAACCATTCGAAAAGTTATGCCAGTAACCTGCAATGACTCTTTGCTGGGGATTAATAAATCCACTTGCCATCGATAAATGAAGTAGAATTAGCAACAAGCCTAAACTTAACTGCCTGAATAAAAATGGACTTTTATTAAATGAATTATTTTGCATAATTAACCATATCGCTTAGATGTACTCCGTGTAATACAATATTTTCCAGCGAAAACTGATTTCCACTGATAGCTGTAAAGCGAATACTTTTTACCATGCCACCCATTTCACCCCAGGAAGCGGGTGCCTTAACATAAAGTGGAATATGATCCGTAGTTAAAGCTGGATAAATGGAGGCGATATCATTAGGAAACCAAAAACTTTGTACAATCAATTGCTTAGGGCCAATACTAAAATTCTGCATGTTACTCCCAAGGTTAATGGTGTAGCTGGCTTCAACGAGTATTTTGGCGGCAAAGGAATGTTGAATAAACTCCACTCGCAATTGCCCATTGCCACTAGCTATAAAAGTAAGGCTATCCATAGCGGATAAATTATAATGCCCTTTACCCAAATTAAGTTCAGCATAGGCGAAAGCATATGGCTTCTCGGTACCTGGATTGGCAAGTAAATAATTCATTTGCAAACGTCCCTGCCGCGATAATGAATCTCTATCAATGGCCTTGGCAAATTCGAAGGGTGAAGCATTAACTGGGGAAATTATTTTTGATGTTCCCCCTTGATAGGCATCACTTTGCACATCCCACCAACCGCCTCCCAATAAGAGGCCCAATTGATTACGGTTGTCCGGCGTATCAAATAATTCAAGTGGTAGGGTATTTTGAATATTAGTGTGAATGGTATCCATGACTGCATTAGCCATGAAGTCCTGTGGAGTTAGCCAATGATGGGTATATAAATAATCGGATTGCGACAAAAGCAAATACGATTCTGGAGGAATTTTTTTAAAGGAGTAAATATTAACTTCGGTTAATTCAGCATGATAACGAGTTCCTCCCAATAAAAAATACTGGGGTAAAAGAGAGTTTTGTTTTTCAAGGTAAACACTATAAGTTTTTAATGGGGCTAAGGTGAAAGTATCCAAAATATTACTGGTTGGGCTTTTAGCAGTGTAAGTAAAGTTAATGACTCCTTCAGCTAAATCGGAAATTTCAATGTTACAGGATTTACATAATTCGGAAGGAAAGGAAAAATGCCCTTCACTATCAGTTTTAAAGCTATCAAGTACTACTGATTGTCCTGCTAAATAGCGACCCAACCACGCTTCGTCGGCTAAAATAAATACATTTGCATTAGCTGCAGGCTGTCCGCTAGACAGCCGAGCAATTCCATTAGTAGTTTCTACTGTTCCGGAAGCAATTTTATTCTCAGTACAATGAATAAATAGACAGGTAACACCTACAATACTCAAAGTCCAGATTTTGTTCCCCAAATGAATCATCCTAATATGCCTTAACTACAAACACTGGAAAGAGGAAAAAGTTGAAAATTGAGTTGATAGGTCCTATCCGATTTTTTCACTTTATTGGTAATTTTTTTAATTTGCTCACGACTTTCTAAAAGTATGTTTTGTATTTGTACTAAGGAAGCTTCATTACAATTAAAAGAAAGCGTGGAAACATCTCTTTCCTTTTTGGGGAATCGCTCTAAACTTTCCATGGATAATTTTATCATCTCTTTTTGATAATTAGAAATGGCCAAAGATTTCCACTCTTGCCCAGTCGTTAAATTTAAACCTAAAGGTTTATAAAGGCCATTTTTTTGAATTTCGATCAATCCCAAGCTTAATAAAAGTTTAATGGAATAGCGTGCTTGATTGGGTTTTATGCATGGTCGAAGGGCTTCAGCAAGATTTTGATTATCCCCTTGATAAGGAAAATAATGTAATATAGACCATATCGCAGAGTAATACCATTTACTAAAAAATGCATATTGAAATTCCGTTAATTTATCAGACGCTACGTCTCGAAGTTGCAATAATTTTTCAAAATACACTTTGCTTTCTTTTTCGGATTTGGCCTTGGTGAAATGTACTAGGGTTTCAAAGTAGGTGGATTCTTTTTCATTTAATTTGCAGAGTTTACAAAAGTCCAAAATTTTTTGATCAGATATATGCAAGTTGAATTTTAAAACTTTTATTATGAAGCTGGAATCCATATTCACTTTTTGTGCCATATAGCGATAGGAAAAAAAACTTTGGATATTTTTTTGCGCCGTATAAAAATCTTTCAAAAAGATTCGATAGTCAAAATATTCAAAGATACTGTTCATATTACCGCATATACTTTTTCAACATTATATAAGATAGCCTTAACTTTTTCATGTGAGGAAGTAATTATTGATATTTAATATAAATAAAATCAGTTTATTGAGGTTATTCCCTTACTAATATTGGTTTCAAGTATTTAACTGAGGAAGTAAACTTCACCACTTATATTTAATTTTGTCTACTTTAGCGCAATTAAATCTCCAATTGAGCTTATGTTTTACGGGTCACAAGAGTGATTTGGACACAGGCTACCTCCTAAGGAAATCAAAATGCTTAGAACAATGTTACTGCTAATATTTGGATGCGTATTAACTACCAGCTACTCTCACCCTAATAAAGAAGTCATTGGCTATTATCCTGGCTGGCGACAATGGGATAGAAGCTTTTTAGTAAAACCCACCACCATTGATTTTAATAAATTCACAATTGTTAATTTTGCCTTTCTGGCTCCGCATCCGGATGGAAAAATTTCTCTCTATCCCGATGGTAGCACTGACGACTTAGCTATTTTGAAAGGTGAAAAAATTTGGTGGCCCGAAGGTTATAAAGCAGGAACATCACTTAGTGAAAATGCACATAAACGTGGTACTAAGGTTTTAGCCTCCATTGGAGGATGGTCACTATCCAATGACTTCCCAAGCATTGCTTCGGCTGCCACCTCGCGTGATAAGTTTGCTTTGGAATGCGTTCGCATTATTGATGAATACAATTTTGACGGTATCGATATTGATTGGGAATATCCAGGGTTTGCCGATCATAATGGATCTGCTGCGGATAAAGAAAATTTTACGCTGCTACTAAAAGCCATTCGCAAGGCCTTACAAACGCACACCACACTCACTCAAAAACCTTATTTGCTCACCGCTTGTTTTTCTGCTGATCCTCTTAAAGTTCAAAATATTGATATCCCGGCCGTGGCGAATCTACTCGATTTTTTAAATATCATGACCTATGATTTTTTTGGTGCTTGGGAAACTACGGTAAATCACAACTCACCGCTTTATGCAACCGTTAAAGGCAATAAAGATTTTTGTCTCGATGCGGCTTTCAAACTTTATTTAGCGAAAGGCGCCCCTGCTGCAAAAATAAATTTAGGGGTCGCTTTTTATGGACGTACTTTTCAGAAAGCTACTGAAATGTATGGAACACATAATAGTACGAGCTCCTACGGAGACATTAGTACATGGCCTGCGAGCACTTATGAAGGTATCCCTCCTTATCATGATATTCTCAGCAAATGGAATAGTATTGGCGCTGTCCGCTATTGGGATGATGTCGCCAAAGTGCCTTGGATCAAATACAATAATGGAGTCATATCCTATGACGATGAAGAATCCATAGGCCTCAAAGCAGAATACGTGCAAAAAAACAATGGCGCGGGTGTTATCATTTGGGAAATGACAGGAGATTATCAAACCAATGGCAATACCCCATTGTTAAATAAACTGAATACTGTCTTTGGTAACACAAATGTTACGACCCTTGCGAAAATGTCACCAGAATCAAATTTTTCCATAAGCAAAACTTCTAAAGGATTTTATTTTAAAAGTTTAGGGAAAATTCCACAAAGCTTAGAGATTTATGGAGTGGCGGGGAATTCGATTTTTAAGCAAACTATTTTCCAAAGCGAAATGCTGATTCCTTATCCTAAGGCTTGTATTCGCAATGCTTGCTATGTACGCCCGTTATTTGTGAAATAGGTTTGGATTTGAGGCTGAGTACCGAAGCGTACAGGCCAACCCAATATCTCCCTTATTTTATTCTGCGAAAACACAAGGAATTTGCTTATATTTTTAAACTATGCAGTTAAATTTAACAGCGAATTAAATTTCTTTTCTATTAATAATACGGAGATATATGAAAAAGTTGTTCGGCATTATGACGACGATTATGATTTGTGCTTCAATCGGGTTTTCAGCATCCAAACCGTTTAAGGTATTGTGTTATAGCGGCTATCGCGATGGAGAAGCTCCAGGAGGAACGGAACCCACTCGCGCCGAGGTAAAAGAAGACTTGGTTAAACTTTTACCTTACACGTTTGGAATCCGTATTTATTCCTTAAGTGGTTATTTAGCCTTTGTACCTGCACTATGCGATAGCTTGGGGATGGAGCTTCATGTAGGTGTTTGGTTAGACAATGATGACACCAAAAATCAGGCTGCCATGGACGATGCCATAAAAGTGATTAAAGAAGGGCACTCTAGTATTAAAAGTGTGATTGTCGGTAATGAATATTTGCTTAGACAGGAAACGGTATTTAATAATAATTTGGCCGCTTCTGAAGCAAAACTTATTGGCTATATTGACTATGTAAAAAAGAATATTCCTTCAGGTTTACCTGTTGGAACTGCTGAACCCTATTGGTGGTGGATAAAAACTTCACGTGCCCTTTGGGAAAAAGTGGACATCATTTTTTGGCAAGTGCACCCTTGGTGGGATCAGCAAACCATAGGTAACTCTGTGGCTTTCGTAACCGACTTACATAATAAAGTTCGTGCTAAAATCACTTCTTTTAACCTTTCCAATCCAAACAAACGCGATGTTATTTCCGAAACAGGTTGGCCAACAGGCATAACCCGAGGCGGTGCAGTTGGAAGCGCAGCTAATCAACAAACCTATATTCAAAAACTACATGCATGGGCAACTGGCCCCGCGAATATGGAATACTGGTATTTTTGCCCCTTCGATGAACAATGGAAAAATGAAGCTGGTGGCGTAGGCGCATTATGGGGTATTTGGCTTTCCGACCGTACACCAAAACCAGCTCTCACTAATCTCGATATCGCCATTCCAATAGCTTTACGCTACACATCGGGTTATGGTCCAGTGGGCATCAATAAAGATAAAGCCAAAAGCATCTCGCTAAAAGCAAATACCAATGCTGTAAAAACCTTCAATATGCAAGGCCAAAATGTTAAAAAACATGCCGCAAATCCGCCAGCAGGAATATTCATTAACCGATCAGCAGAGAATGGAAAGCCAAGTATAACGGAAAAAATTATTTCTCGTTAAAATGTCTTCAATTAAAACCATAAAAAGCCTCCTTTAAAAAGGGGGTTTTTTTATTTGTTTAATATTTAAGGTGCTTTAAGTGAAACGAATAAATAAAATTTGCCGAGTGTGGACTCGAAAGGAACCACAAAGGTAAGGGCATCCTTGGGTACTCTTAACAAATGATTGAGGCCAGTAATTTCCATAGGAAGCGATATATCAATACTAAATCCAGTCATAAATTTTTTTGCATAACCTGCAATAATATTAATTAACTCGCCTACCCCATCAAAAACGACTTCATCAAATTCAGTCAATTCTTCTTGTATAAATGCACTAATGGATTTCAAAGCAACGTCTTCAGAAAAACAAAGCGCCACCATTCCTAGTAATCCCCCACTTAAGCCTATTATACCCGATATATGATATTCCATATCCGGCGTAAATTTAAGTTTGGGTTTTCCTGCCTTAACTTCGCACTTTAACATTGTTTTGAATGTTTCACGCGTTGCCTGCAAAAAAGGATTAATTTGATCGACTTTTAAAATATGTTCCATTTTACCTCAACGATGGAACTATCATAAACCTTTTTTCTCCTGAATGCACTTCTAATTCAACATTTTCTATAAGTGAGGAACTGTTTGTTGAAACAGTAATTTTGTGTTTTCCCGGACTTACCGGAAAACGCGCTAGCTGTAAGGTTTTGGGAAGCATAAAAGAAGCTCTAGTGTCTGCCTGTTCTAATTGATCGGCAAGAACATCCGTTCCCACGCTGAACAATAGATTCAATAAGGGATTCGATCCAACTAGCTGATCTTTGGTTTTTTGCGCTGCATAAGTCCGAAGTGCAACACGAATTACGGTACGAATTAAAGTGGAGGTTTTATCATCTTCTAAACTTTGCTCGACTAATTTATCCAAATTGGTTAAGGCAAAACTTTTTTTAATCACCCCATCGACAGAAACAGAAAAGCCTTCCGTCTGGGAAGGTAAAATTTTCACCGCGGGCATAGCAAATTTTATATGCAAGGTAGTACCACTGCTGTTACGTCTCCCTTGTGATACCTTATTCATTTCCGAAGCGGGTAAACCGGGTGCAGGCAAAACTTGAGTTATGGTATCCCCTTTAGCATTGTGATAATGAAAAACCAGTACCCCGTCCGCCTCATAAGTTCCCCAAAAAACATTGTCTTGTAAAACCGGACCATGGCCGGCATAACCCACTAAAATAATTTCCGCGCTTCCAAGTGGAGCGGGTTCTTCTAATCCTGAAACCGGCTGCAGCTTCAATAATTCCACATCGCTTTGACGACCATTATTTTTCAGTCGATAATAACCAGTTTGTTGCACTTCCTTAGGCAAAGGAAAGGGACCTTGCTGATAGGCTTTAACCGACTGATAAAGCGAGATTAAAGCATTATCTCTTTGACCAATGCCTTCATAAGCAATGGAGGATAAATAATGAAACATGCCATCATCCACATATTTTTTGGTTTTACCTTCTTTGCGTTGCCAAGCTTCGAAGATTAATTGAGTGCTACGCGTTTCTACTAAAGCCTCATCAAGCTTTCCTACGGCCATATAATTCAAAGCCATATATTGATGTAGCATCACAATTTCATAAGGACGACTGCGATAAGGTCGCACATTGTCATTTAGTAAAATAGAACCCGCTTCATTAGTTACGGATTTAGCGTATAGATCATCCAAGGTTTGTGCAGCTTGGGTTAAATAAATATTACTAGAATCGTATTTACCCATATAATGATAAAGCACACCCAAGTCCATATCATAAAGGAAACGAGTATTTTCGCCATATAATTTTGGATTGGCTTTAATAAGCGCAGCCGAAGCGGCAAAATTACTTTTTTCAAATTCGGGCGCAATTTTTTCAAAGCGAGTTAAACTTTTATTGGCACAGCCTAGGAGGAAAACTCCATAGGCCATACCCAGACTAACCCTGAGCCAACGCGAACAAAACACTGTTAAAATTTAGTGCTGGAACGTTCGACGTATTTTTTGATTTTCTTTTCACCAATCCAAACTTTTTTATGCGTTTGAATTTCCACCAATTCCAAATTGGTTTGATAGAATACCACCGCTTTATCGCCTTCTTGATCCACAATGGTATTAAGCGTACCCGTCATCATTAAGTCGGCTCCGTTTTCTTCACCCGACATTTTGCGTGTGTCTACCGAAGCATTTTTACTTTGATCATTTTTTTCATCACGAATTTGATCACGTTCACCTTTGCTTGCTACAAAATCCACTTTTCCGGAATTAAGTAATGAACGTTCAATATCTTTAGAAAAAGTTTCCACACTAATATGCTCATGGCTCATATTACGAATTTCGCCAATAATAACTTTGGGAGTGGTTTTATTGATTTCATAACGCTGAATCCAAGGACGGGCCATAGCATCTTTAACCATTTCTTCAGCTACTAAGCGAGAATCGGTGTCATTCCATTTTCCGGTTAAATCGACCGTTGAATCAGCGCTAATGCGGGTCACCTTGGTGGCACAGCCCATAAACAATGAACCAATTAAAATTGCTGCTGAAATATTTTTGACTTTTTGTAGCATAAGACTCCTATCGCTTCAAAATTGTAGATTATACTGCATATAATTTAAAAAAATATGGAGTAAAAATGAAATCATTATTGCATTTATTCTTAGGGACAACCATAAGCTTAAGCTTGGGTTTAGTGGCACCTACTTTTGCAGTCGAAGGCCGTAGTGAAAAAGCAAAAACGGAAAACAAAAATATTACCGTTATTTCTGCGGAAAGTAAAGCCGATGGCAGCTCTGATATTCGCAAGGAAAAACTTCGTGAATGTATTGTTTCCTTACCCACAGCCAATGAACTGGAAGCCGATTTAAAAAGTGAAGGCATTTATTTGCACGAAATCAATGGTGATGCCACTAAAAATGAATTTGTAAAAACTTATTCTGCACGTATTGAAATCAATTATCTGGTGTATGAAAAGGAGTTGATCATTGTGACTACTAAATCCATACAAGGGCAAGAGCCGGTCATGAAAGAAGTAGAAAAGCGCGTTAAAGAAAGTAAAGAGTTTCTTTCTAATTCTTCGGAAGGTGATATATTCGCGGGTAAATCTAATCGCCAATATTATTTCACTAAGTCCGAGGACGCTTTGAAAGACGTTAAAAAGAGAGCCGCGATTTGGTTAAACCAGCAAAGCAGCGTGCTTTGCCGGGATAAGTAATGGTGGGAATATGTAGAGACGCCATGCATGGCGTCTCTACATGTCATGGGTGCAATTTTTCCACTTTCATTTTACGTTGCGAAGTGGAAAATAAAAAACCTATGTCAAGACCAACGCCCATGTCCCGATCCTTGTTAGCTATGAAATGATAAGGAACACGCACACGAACTTGTAACTCATCCATTAAATCAATTAATAAACCGGCATGCACCGTACCTGCTGCGCCAAAACCATTGCCGAGACCATTTTTCTTATCCACGTATTGCAAGCCTACGCCTGCACCAAGAAAAGGTCGAAAGGATCCGCCTGCTAATAAATAATCTGCGCTTAAATCGCCACCCCAACCGCTGCCAGGAATAAACCAATTGATATCCATATTCACAATGGCTTTATCATTCACTTCAATGGATTGAATAATGGAAAGTTTTAATAATTGTTCATCTTTATTTTGCCAGTGCTTATTCAAAGCCACAATATTTCCTATGCCAAAACCTAAGCTATAAGGATTTAAGGAAACTTTTTGCGGTGGTTCCGGATTTTCTTTGATAATAACTTCATCAGCCCAAGTCATCGACATAGCCAGCAAAGCCACAGAACTGATAAAAAAAAGTGTCTTCAATTTCATAAAGTTGTCCTCGTTAAATGGATGTTCTAAAATTACAAAATACTAGACGCGCGAGCCATCACCGAACGCTACTCAAATTTTATTTTCGCCTGTTTTTTTATCGAAATCGGTATAAATTTCTTGGTTTCGGGTTTGCAAGGCGTACTTAATAACTTTTTCAATATTTCGTACCGTTTCAGTATGTTCAAAGTCAAATGGATGCATTGCAATACGCAAGAGCGGTGCGGATTTCCAGTAGCGCGCTAAGGAGGGACATACAAGCAATGAACCATATTTTCGTAGCAGACTACGAGTGGCCCAAGTTATCACAGGGCTTTCCCAAGTTTTGCCAGTATTCACCGAAAAAATCAACTGATGATTTTCTGTCCATTGAAATCCCTGTTCCTTTAAAACGGGAATTAAATACTCATTATGTAACCAAGCCGGTGGAACAAATCCTTGCGGCGCATAGCCTAAACAATTTGCAAAAACTTTTTTTCCTTCGCTGATTTTTTGTTGCATCGATAAAGAAGAAAGTGCTAAAAACTCCCCTTCACCAGCCGTCATAAATGAGCGTTTAAACCAACTCGAAATATTGTTTTTTGCTGTGTGATCTAAATTCTGCATTTCCAAATGATAATAACCATGCAAAAACCATTGAATATCAAAGACTCGACAACTGCGACAATACTCAACAAATTCGGCTTGTGCGCTATGATCCGCAGGTGCAATGCCATGATAGTTGGGAATTAGTAAATACAATATTTTGGTAATACCCCAATCCGCAAAATATTTTTCTGCTTTACGCAAGCGCTCCAAATGAAAGGGTGTAATATCATGCAAGGAAAGCAATAATTTATTTTGCAGCAAAATTTAATCCTTAATTCTTTCCCATTTGTTTTTCAAAAAGTTTTTCCGACATTGCTTTATAAGTCCTTTTATATAATTGAGTTTGTCTTTCAATGGCTTTATCCCAAGTCCCATATTTTTGCGCCAAAGCTTGTGAACGCAAGGATTCGTTAGTGAAATCACAAGCAAGGGCTTTGAGTATGGTTTGATAAAATGCGTCACTATCTTCAGCATGAAAAATGAAATTCGAAGCTAATTCCGAGAGTAACTCGCTCGTTCCACCTCTATTAGGACCCACCACTACCAGCCCACAAGCCATAGCCTCCAAAACCCCTAGACCAAAGGTTTCAAAAGGGCCTGGTGCCAAAAGAATTTGATGTTGTTGATAAACTTCAGCCACGTCGTATTTATCAGGTTTAAAACCTAAATAGTGAAAACGTGCATGCTTAAAGTTCTGAAAAAAATCTACTCGACTGCCTCGACCTAATACCGAAATCTCCACCTGTGGAATTTCCAATAAACGCGGTAAAATGGCAATCAGCAAATCAATGCCTTTTTCGATATCTAATCGTCCCACATAAAGCAAATATTTTTTTTCTAGAAAAGGGGTCGATGAAGGTATCGATATGGAAATTTGCCTTACAGTAGAAAAGAAAACTTTGTCTACTCCAAAAGGGGTATAAAGTCGAGTTCCCACATTTTCATCGGCAAGCCTTTTGTCCATTGCCTTAGAACTAATACAAGTCGCATGGTATTGATTTTGTAAGGCATAAAATACCTTACTGCACAGCGGAATAAGTTTTTTTTTAAGGCTTAGAAATTTCCCACGCTGAACCCAAGGTAACATATAAGTCACTATGGGATCAGAATGATAAAAGGAAGTCCATAAACAGGAACGTTTGAATATTTTTTTGGCAAGTAAGCAAAATAAACCTGTTAACCAAGGATCGCCGGCTTCCACAATATGCGGATTGATCTCACGAAGACATTCCGCGACTTTTAAATAATCCAATAAAAGACGGTAGCCTAATGGATCGGCAGTTAAGGCCAGCCCGTAAAATTCAATCAGCGTGACTTGCGAATTTAATTCGCGACGCAAAAATTGCGGTCCAGGCGAAAATAAAAAGTAACGATGTTCCTGTTGTGCTGAAAACCAAGCAATTTTGGCATGATGATAGGTACGAATACCACCTGTCTTTTCAGCATAAAATGTATTGATGTCCACAAAAATCATAAATCCAGAAAATCACCTAGGTGTTAAAATATTGATTACCTTTTATGCAATCCATTCGTCCAAAATTGTATGAATCTCAAAGGTATCTTCTGCAATCTGTTCGCGCAAGGCAAGGAAATATTCTTACTTTTGAAAATCAACTTTTATTTAACCTTTATCCTTGGTAAATAAGTCTTTGTCTAAATCAAATAAACCTGCTGCAACCACTTTGCGATCGCATAGTAAAACGAATTGGCCTGGGTCCTTAAAGCTAATTTTTTGGTTTTGTCAACAGCTTCTGACCAATATTCCTGCGCTTATGGCCCTACGTGCGCAATATCAAAGTCAAGCTAAAAACACTCAAGCGGATCCCATTGTAGTATGGATTGGCGACAATTTAGATGAAGTGAATGGCATAGCCATTACTTCACGAATTATGGTTTCTAAGCTGCGCGAAAAAGGAAAAAAGATTTTTCTCTGGGGTGTCGCTTTTCATAAGCAACAGCCTCGCCAAGAAGGCATAGATAATAGTGTGATATTAGTCCCTGGCCCCTATTCTATGGATCAAGCAGGTTATCCTCATAGCGAATTAGCCATCCCCTATTTGCGAACACTAATCGATTTTTTTAAACACAATCGCATCGATATTGTGGAATTGCAAACGCCCGGACCCGTCGCAGTTTTAGGTTTAATCGTGGCTAAAGTGGCTGGTGTAAAAACCTTAAGTCATTATCGTACCGATATTTTAACCTATTCCAAACTTTTAGTAAAAAATGCACCCGGTGTTTGGGGCATTAATACTTGGACTATACTGGCCACGAAATGGGCTGGACCTGTTGTGGTTCCGTCACAAGCCTATGCGGAAAAAATTCAAATGGAAATGAATATTCCCCCTCAGCAAATTGTAAAATTACCCCGTGGCGTCGATTTAAGTCATTTTCATCCGGATAAAGCCTCGTTAAAAACTTGGGAAAAACTTTCGCTCCCCAGCAAAGGCATACGCTTACTTTATGTGGGCCGCGTATCCCTCGAAAAAAATTTAGCCCTATTCATTCCGGCTTTTACCGAAATCGTTACTCGTAACCCTAATGTAACACTTACCGTTGTAGGCGATGGACCTTATTGGGAAACTTTAAAAACAGGCTTAGCTAAAACTGGGAAAGCTTTTTTCCCGGGTGTATTAACTGGTGAATCGCTCACTAGCATTATTGCCAGTGCCGATATTTTAGTTTTTCCCAGCACCACTGATACCTTTGGCAATAGCGTTATAGAGGCTTTAGCCTCGGGCATTCCTTGCATTACGTCCAACCAAGGGGGTCCGCAAGAAATTATTGAAGAAAATAAATGTGGATTAATATTTGATGCGGATAAGCCCGAAGACTTTGCTGAAAAAGTTTTAATGCTCGCCAATAATCCCGAAAAATTAGCGGCCTTTAAATTACATGCACGCGAAAGAGCTTTACATTTCACATATGACAAAAGTGCCGATGGCTTTTGGAATTTTTATTGTCAATACCATAAACCTCTCCATTATTAAGGATTAATATGTTTATTCATAGCGTTTATTTTTGGTTACGTCCTGATTTAACTTCTGAAGAATTAGCCTGTTATCAAGCGGGTGTAAAGTCACTACTGACGGTCCCCTGTGTCCGCCATGGCTGGGTCGCAACACCAGCATTGCCAGATAGACCGGTTATTGATAGAACGTATAGCTATGCTTTGATTTTGGTATTCGATGATTTGGCAGGACATGATGCGTATCAGGTGGATCCAATCCATGATAAATTTCGTGTAGGCTGCAAAGGATTGTGGAATCAGATCAAAATATATGATGCTCAGGATTAATAATATGCGACCCACCTCTATAGTTTTTTTCTTAACCCTTGCGCTTACTTTGGCTATAACAACTACCATTGCTAGCGCATTACCCGATGCAGAGCATTCACCAGCTCAATTGAATAGAGTTCGTCCTATACTAGCGGTATTACCATTTAATGACGCCAATGTTAAAGCCAAAGAAAATGGCTATGGCTCAGCTATATCAGCCATGCTAGTTACCGAACTTCGGAATCATTCCAATTTCACAGTTTTGGAACCTTCAAAAATTGCGGAAGTTTTGGGAACGCAGCAATTAACTTACTTGGGGATAACACAAAAGCAAATCCGTCAATTGGAATCGGTTTATCGTGCCGATGTAGTTATTACCGGTGATGCTGCCTTTTTGGACGGTGTATTGGAAATTGACACCCGCCTCATTGCCACACGCACAGGCGAAGTAGTGGCTGCGGAAAACGGTCATACCGCTGGCGATAAAGACTTACGTAATTTGATAAAAACTCTCGCTGGAAATATCGAAAAGAAATATCTTCGTCAATGGATGGGAGCTATCACTGTGGCTTCACAACCCGTAGAAGCCGAAGTTTTTCTCAATGGCGATTTAATGGGAAAAGCGGATCCTAAAACCATATTACGCATGAATGATTTATTAGAAGGGCAATACCGATTAGAATTGGTTGCGGCAGGGTATCAGAGTTGGATAGATACTGTAACCGTGGTACCCAAATCACAGATTACCATCAATGCCTCTTTACGTGCTTTACCCGGAAATTTGGTGGTCAATTCGCAGCCAGTCGATGCACAGGTTTTTTTGGATGGCAAAGCCGTAGGTAAAACGCCGCTGGAAATCAAAAATGTCGACGAAGGAGAACATCGCCTTCGTATGGAATTGCAAAATTTTTATCCATCCGAAGAAAAGGTATTTGTAAACCGTGGCCAAAGTACGCAGTCAAATGCTCAGCTAAGAATAAAAATGGGGTACCTCGATGTAACCACCCTTCCTGCCGGATCTTCCGTTGCTTTGAATGGGCGATTTTTTGGCAAAACACCTTTGAAAATAGATAAAGTGGAACCGGGTAAAGTTGCTGTGGAAATTTCCTGTGACGGTTACCGTACCTTCCAAGAGACTTATAGTGTTAAGCCTTCCGACACCATCAATATTCGCGAAGATTTAAAACTGAGAACCGGTTTATTGACCGTAGTTTCTACCCCTCGCATAGTCAAGGTTCGGCTGGATGATGGAAAAACCATCCGTAATTTAGGTCAAACCCCCGTAGTAAAAGAAAATCTTAATGTGGGAACTTATCGCGTACTCCTAGATGCCGATAATTATTTCTCTAAAGAAATGTCCATGGAAATTGCCACCGATGAGGAAACACGCATTGAAGTGGCCCTCGATAGAAAACCAGGTCAATTAGCGGTTACCTCTGCCCCTCATACCGAAATATTAGTAGACGGTGCCTTTATGGGCTATACCCCTATTGATCCCGTAAAACTGCCCGAGGGAGAGTATACCGTGCGCCTCAACTCTTTCCAAGGAAGCTCCTCTAAAAAAATTACCATTGCTGGAAATCAAGAAACCACCTTACAACGTAACTTCTCCAAAACTAAAACTTATCTCCTAGGCACATTGATATTCGTCGCCTCCTTAGGAGCCTTGATCGCATTATGAAAAAATCCATTTTGAATAAAATATTTCCTTACTCATTAATACTTACTTTGTTACCTACTTACCTCTATGCCGATATGACACGTTACGGGTTCTCAGGTATCAACTATGTTCCCTCCGAAGAAAAATCTTTTGGGCCCGATTTTTCCGCAGGATATTTCATGGCTGTGAAAGATGTATCAAATGAAGATCGCTATCCCGCTGGATTAACCTTACTCACATCCTTGCAAACCTTTCCGGTTGAAATTGGATTTAGTAACACTTATAGAATGGCCTCGGGTAGCCAAGATGGTGGATTCAAACCGCAAACTGCGGGTGACTATCTCCCCATCATTCCGAGCCTCAAATATTCTTTAGGTGAAACGCCAACTAGCTGGGGACAATGGCGAATAGCCACCGGCTTTGCTATGCCTTATGGAGTTTATTTTGTTGCGGGGTTCCAAAGTTCTTTACCCTTTTTGCAACCCCATTTTACCGCAGGATTAAGCTCTCGTTACAATGCTTATCATATTTTTGGAGGAATGCAATTACGCCTAGCCAATGCAAATGGTAAACCCTTGCCTTTATATTTCACCTCGGATTTTGCCTTGGGAAACTCCTTGGAACAACTCGATCAAATTGAAGAGCGTTTTTATTCTGTGGGTGTACGTATGGATGCAGGCCAACATTTGCAAATGGGTATGATATATCGTGCCGATAGTGGCTATTCAACTTTACACAATGAAGGTCTCGTTGCCTTTTCAGTAACCGCCACCTTTAATCCTTTGTCTCGGAGAATCCCCTAATGAGGCTTTCTGCAATTCCTTTTACTAGCCTTATTATTACTCGTCCAGTTCACCTTCTTGGGATGGTTATCTCACTAAGTAGCTTATCTTTTCCAACCTATGCCTTAGACAAAAGTGTATCTGCCTCCGACCGCTTTGGCGGCCCATTAAGCAGTGGAGATGTATTTCCCACTACTATGGAGCCTTTGCACCCTCTTAATCCCGCCGACTTGGCGCGAACTACGGAGACCATGCTGCAATTTGGAATTCAACCCGATGGCCGTAGCTTAATTTTAGGCTTACCCAATTTTCAACTCGCCATTTCCAAACAGACTATGGATTTTAGTTTAACCGACAATGGTTTGGAAAACGCAAATACATATACTGCTAAAAAATACGAACTGGGATATGGCGTCTCTACTACCGACTTGGGCTTCACCTCCGAAGGAGCGCCGTCATTAGCTTTGGGGTTTAATCTGCGTTATTTAGATTTCCTTCCCGAAACATCATCCTCTGCCAAGCAGGTAAAAAAATCCTTTGGTGATATTGGTATTGCAGGTTCATTCCGTAAATTACATGCGGATATTGCCTTTTTAAATTTGTTAAAACTCTCCTCAGAAAAAAAAGATTCCTTACCTGTTACCGTACCCAAGGAGTTTAATTTTGGATTGGCTTATGGGAATTCTTCTGATTGGTTGGTTTCCATGCGACTAGGTATTCAGGACTTTCAAGACACCGCTACGGGCCAATCGATTGTGGATATAGGATTTGAAAAACTCTTTTTCCAAAACATTACCTTTCGCATTGGATCGCAAAGACGCTATGCCTTAAAAGACAATGCTACCAATGAGATAAAAAGCTCTATATCCGGAGGTCTTTGGTATCGCCTAAATAAATTTGGCAAAGGTTATCATTATCCCGATAAAGATTCGGATTTATTTAGCCAAGCCACCTTGGGACGCATGCTGCAAAACATTGAATTGGGTGGTTTAGTTATACTGAACAAAACGCCTGAAACAAAAGGCGCCGCCTCAAAATCAAATACCACCTTGTTAGTAACATTGGGTAAAGCATTTTAATTGCGAGCAAATAGTGTAAAATCTAATGAGCTATTCCCGGACTTTTTGGTTTGGGTCTTGGTATGATGGTATTCTTCTATCGTCGTCGTATCGCTTAATACATACGAAAAACAAAATTCTTAAAACCCTGCAGCTTTGGCCGCGGGGTTTTTTGTTACCCTAAAAAAATCGCGCAATCAACTATTAAGCAGAGATTTATTTGTCTCTAATTAAAATCAATTTGCTTACTTAATTACTTTATAGGAAAAGAGAACGCTTTGTCCTCTTTTTTCTTCAATAATCTAAATCGATTAGCTTTCACAAGAAATACAATTTAAATATCAAAAGATTTGGTGGAGATCTTTTGATACTAAAGTTTGAATTATGATCTGATGATTTAATCTTGTGATGGTAAAACTTTAATAGCAAGGCGATAAACGATGGACTCTAAACTCGTATTTCTCATAACCACTTTAACTTTGCAAATTTGCTGGAGTGCTACCACACTCAAAATTGTAGACTCACAAGGGAATGGGATTTCCGGTGTTACCTGCTCCTCTTTGGAAGGATTATCTGGATTATCAGATGCAAGTGGAGCCATGGTTCTTTCTGTGCAAGGCACGTCCATCATCGGCCCTTCCCCGAGCATCGGCGATGCATCTCCCCTATCGCAAATCCCTTTAATGCAAGGCGAAAAAGCCAGCATCACTATTTTCAATCTTAAAGGGCAAAAGTTACTGCAACAAAATCTTAGCCTAGGAGATCGCGTATCTTTTTCGAATCGCGAACATGGCGTATATTTTGTGAATATTAAATGCGCAAATTTTTCCAAGCAAGCCCACTTTACCAAATTGGATCAAGAAATAATTTTTAGTGGAGTCGCAAATTCGAATTTAAATGGTAAAACGGTAGCAAAGACCGCGGCAATCAATGCTACGGGCGCTAATGGTATTTCCATTGTTTGCGATAAAACAGGATTACCTAGCCAAGTTTACCAAGTTAAAGAGGGAAGTAATACCACGCTTGATTTTAGCAAATTGCAATTGGTGCCTTTATTTAATGGCGCCACCAAACTCGATCCCGAAAATATCACAGAAACCTCCACAGCCGTGATAACAAGGTTTTCGGACCGCGCCAGAGATAGACATGCACGTGAAGCCCGATTTCATATTTATGATCATTATTTAAGACTATACTGGATAGACCGCACCGCAACCATTCAAATTACCGATTACTTTGCCAAAGGAGGGAATAAAATCCGCATCGATGAATGGACATTACAACCTTTGGATAATAACTTGAAAACCTTTAACGCTTTTTTTTTAGAGGACTGCATACAGAGGTGGATTATTACGATCGCCATAAAATGACATCTGACTCGACTAATCCACTTCATTATTTTACCGAAATCACCTCCAATCGATTCCTAAATAAGGACATAAAATTCGGCGACTTAATTGAAATGGAAGTAGTTATAGAAATGGATCAAACAAACTTAGATGGAAGATCCCGATATTATGGAACTCCCTTTTTATATCGAGTCGGAACAGGAGGCACAATACCTTGGGAAGCACGTGGTACGGTTGGCGATACGGCTACTGAAGCAGGAAATTCTTTTCCCCTTCCCGAGGAAAGTTGGTTAGGAGGTAAAACTACCCAACATGAGCAAGCTTCCGATGAACCGACAAATGTTTTTATGCAAATGGCAGCGAATGCGTCGCCCCAAAATGGCCAGCCTTTTATGCGAGGACGTCGGGTTAGCCATACCAATTTTACTACAGGTGCACATGATGAACCCGAAAATCCTATTTGGACGAAACAAATGGGTAAAGCCGGACCTAATTTTGTGAATACATCCTGCGTCTCTTGCCATTTCAATAATGGACGATCTATCCCTCCGGCCGTGGGTTCAACGCTTTCGAAATATGTTTTCAAGATTGGAGATGCGAATGGAAATGCCATTCCGCAACTGGGATCCGTTTTGCAACCCCAAAACACTTCCAGTAACTCTGAAGGTACAGTAACCTTGAGTGGATGGACCGCCACAACGAATGGTTTACAAAAACCGGACAACCTCAAATGGGTCGTTTTGGTTGGAAAGCGGGTAAACCTACACGGATCTACTACTACATGATATGGGTGCAGGATTGGCCGATAATCTTGGTGAAGGTGTGGCTACTGGTGCAGAATGGCGTACAGCCCCTTTATGGAATATTGGTTTGACCGAAGGTGTAAGTGGTGAAGGTTATTTACATGACGGTCGCGCACGTACTTTGCAAGAAGCCATTTTGTGGCATGGTGGTGAAGGAGAAGCTTCCGTAGTGAAATTTAAAGCGATGTCAAATACACAACAAAGTAACTTAATACTGTTTTTGAAATCGCTTTGAGCGGATTGTTATATCGAGATTTATTCCAAGATTAAAAAATTCGTTTAAATAAATCCCCGACGGAAAGCGTTTTCAAATCTCGGTATTCACCGGCATCAAAGAAAACGCCATGTCCAAAGGGACAAGATTCGAATTGTATATGTGTCTGAAATGAATCGGACACTTTTTCCATAGACTCATTGCAAATAGGACAAGGCACTTCCTCTGCCGAATTAAATTCACGGCCTAGCTCTGCTGTTCCAATATCTATTTGTTCTGAAACCTTGTTTTTTTTCAGCTGCAAATATTCACGCTCATGAAACCAAACTCCATAACATTGCAAACAGCGATTTACCACCATTCCCTCAATATTGGCGGACTCCATATCGGATTTGCATTTTGGACATTCCATCATTTACTCCTTTTTTTGCAAGTCAATTGCAACTTTAAAATATTTAAAATATCTAATGGAGCTTATTCCCTATATAAATTGAAAAATAAACTGCTCCTAAGCCTTGATATTTATTGATAAATCCCTCAGCGGCAACGCCAATTCCGACATATTTAAAAAGCTGTATATCCGCATTTAAATAGGGACCAAAATCAACGGTATTGAAACTTTGGCTTTCATATTCATCTACTTTTATTTCATCGCTGTCTGGACAACCCAAAAACATATGCCAATGCTTACATTGTAAAGAACTACTTTTATAACTAGTTCGCGAAAGTCCTGAAAAACTTTCAATTTCTATTCCGAAGGATAAACTCGCCAACCCTGAAGTAAAATTTCTTCCAAAGGAAATTCCGTATTTGTGATAATCTTCAGTTGGGTAACGTTTCGGATACAAATCCAATTCCCCTATGGCTCCCCAATTAAGTCCTGCTTCCCAATTCCCCATTCCTGAAACTAATCGTAAATCTATATTAGTACCTCCATGGTTCCCATCTACTCCAAATGCATTTCCAATCGAAGCTCTAATAATTGGCGCCCTAATGGTAGCATTGCCAGTATTTGATTGTGCAAAAACTACTTTATAATTAAATGCAAATATCAGGATTAATAAACATCGAATACAATTTGAAAAAGTGCACATTCTTAACATCTTCAAAACTTAAATCATCTTATCATTTGACTATAGCTGCAAATGCAAAGGTAACTTTTTTGTTTAAGCTAAGGTGCGCAGCGATGAATCCTCGGATCCTATTTTTTATAAAACCTAATACATAAAAAAAGCCCTTCGGTATTTACAACGAAAGGCTTTTTAAAATCTGGGGCGGCGGGAATCGAACCCGCATCCGAAATCTGCTTTAAATTGGCCTATTTCTTTTATATTCACGATTCATGAATTGTGAATCAATCTATTTTCCCCTCATCAACCCCACTGTTGATACTATTGAATGCTAAATAATTTGCGCATCTCCCCAATTACAGCATTCAAATCCAATTCACGAATCCCCATTTGTTTTAAATCTATAGATTCTGACTTCATCGCTGTTAAAAATTTTTCCATGTCTGATTGAATGGCGTTTGAGATATTGTGAGAATCTCCTGGATCCACTATAGGATAAAGTCTAAAAATATCATTTTTATGTTTGCGAATATTATTTTGATCTACGGCTTCCCCACGGTTTTTACGCTCGGTAAGATCTAACCAGGCTTTAGCTTTAAAAGCCATTAAATGTAGAGGTCCAAGGATAGGTAAACCCTCGATTTCTTTTTTGCCATTTAGTAAAAAAGTATAATAAGCCTCATCTAACAAAATTGCCGACAAGCTGGATATTTCCTCTTCCATAGGAATGGGAGTAAGTTTGCTTCCTTCGGCTAAAACAAATTCGATAGGCGCTCGAGAAAAAAGTTCCAACATAGCTGGAAACTCAATGTCCATTGGTTTAGTGAAGCGATAATATTGTTTTTCACCTGAAGCTTTTTCTCGTATTTGATAATTACCTAATCGAATAAATTCCCAAAAAGCACGGACAAATTCTGGTCTTAAAACTTCAATTAACAGGACTATATCCAGATCCTTAGTTGCTCTGAAAGAAAGTCCGGCATCCCTCATCGCCAAATCACAAGCCGTCCCTCCAATTAGAACAAACTGATCTAAATGAGATTGAAAATGCATTTTAAACTTTTCCAACCCATTTACCATTGCATACCTCGTAATAATTCTTCCTTTGCCATTTCAGTACGCGCATCTTGCTCATCTTCTAGTGATAAATAAAGGGACAATCTATCGACAAGTCCATTTTGAGCCAATAATTCCGGTGCATAGGACCAATACTCGATTTCCGTAGATCCGGATTCTGATCGATCTATTACTTCAATATTATTCTGGCTTAAATTTTTTTTCTGGAAAAAATGATATATAGCAAGAACTCGGTTTTCGGGTTCCGCAAGCTGAGTATATTCGGCCAATGCACTTAAGCCCGAAAGAGAATGCGGGCCTTTGGGTTTAAAATGCATTATATGCAATCTTTTTTTAACAGGTGATTTCAAAAAAGGCAAAGCCCTTTCCCATAAATATTGTTTTTTTTCTGGAAAATGTAGACGTCGTTCTTTTCCAGAAACACTATGCTCGCCAAGGCCAACTTTGTGAAGCTCATCAAACGCGCGTGTCACAGTCATAGTTGAATAATTAAACAATTGAACGAAGTCCTTCGTAGTATAAGCCTCTTTTTTTTCGTGATAGATAGCATGTAAAATTAAGGCTTGAGTAGATGGACTTAAAATTTCACGAGGGGTATGGATTTTTTTAAAATGCTCGCGAAAGTCCAACCCTATCATGGGTAAATACATTTGATTACCAGGAATAATGAAGGGGATTTTTTGCTCCACCATTCGCTTGCGTTGAATGCTGGATAATGCTTCATTCACCAAAATTAAATCGTGCGCCCACTTTTCTCTGAGCTTTATGAAATGTTTCGCCACCGTAGCAGGCGTGGCTTGTTGAGCCCCATTTTTTACAAGAATAAGCAAAGCTTCACTATTCAAGAATTTTGTTTGATAGAATTCGTACAACTCTCGCAAATATAATGGAAGCTGTTTCGCATTTTCCCATTGTTTTACTTTAGGTTGAATTCCCATGGCTTCTTTGAGATAGGCAGCGAAGGGAACTAATAATCGATTTTGTTTTTCTGGGATTATTAACATATATATAGAACGTTAACATAATAAATGTTATAATTCAATAGTTATGTTACTTAGGACAATTTTTGATTCCCAATCCAAGGTGCGTAGCGATGAACCCTCGGATCAGGTTTATCTTTTGAAAACAACTATTCTTGGATAATGCTTTTTGCTTATTGTGTAAAACGTATGCTTTTCCTATAATTCGCCTACCATGCAAAATTTTCGTAGTCTGAATTTCCTCCAAGTAGCTGTCCTATTTCTTTCTACTAGTACATTGGCCCAGAATAGTCTTCCAGAAAAGTCCCACTTAACCATATCCCCACAATCCACTTATGCAGTAGACGCCTTAGGTAATTTACTCGCTACAGATCGTAACTGGTTTGATACGCTCGCGTTGAACGAGTAGCAAAAAAAATAGGTGCAGAGCCATTTTCATTATGGTTTCAATTCAAACCCAGCTACTCACCCATCTATAAGTTGGGAGGCTGAAATAAGTATAGTCTCTTCACGCTTAATCTCGACTCTCTGCCAAACGCGGCTTTAAGCCGTATGGAATACCAGATTGGTATAAATGCTTGGGGAGGAGATAGAGATTGGGTTCACAATCCCACAGTCGCATTTTTGCGTTCAGCCTATCTCGAAGAAGTGATGCCCGATTATCGCCGCCTAACACCAGAATCTTTTATTGTACTCGAACCCAAGTCGAATCTAGAATTATGGAAGCACAGCATTTTTAGCATGGGATCGGCGATTGGCTATGTGACAAAAGACAATCCGTTTTCTCCCGAGCTGGAAACAACCCAAGCTTGGTCTTATGTTTGGGATACAATTATTTATTTGATGATAGACGGTGGTATTTTAAATGGAGAGGCCGGATTCTTTACTACGTCTTTGCTGGCAGGAGGGCTTTGCCGCGCTTATTTTGTTTGGCCAATGCAATCGCATATAAACTATCATAATCGTATTGTGACCTCTGGCTATGGCATTCCTCGTTATGCCCAATTTGACAATTTGGAAGCACGGTCAAGCTCGAATAAAATTAAGATGGCAGGGCCTGGAGAAAAAACCCCAGCACCTATAACTGCGATCAGTTCCGTTAATGCTTCTGATACCAGTTCATTTGCCACAAAACTCCTCGATGTTTCTGATAACCGTGACACTACTCATTTCACCGAAAAACCGTCCCCGAAAATTCTTAAACCATTTCCTTTTTCCAAAGAAAAATTGGCACATAAACCTACAGCAGGGGAAAAAATATTGGTCGCCGTGATTTCACCTATACTAGGTGCATTGACATGGGGTGGTACCTATTACCTTATGCATGGAAATCAACCAGGTGATTATGGTTTGTTGCTTTCAGGGTTGAGTGGAGCGACTGTCGGTATGATTGTCGGTTTTAGTTTTATGATCGACAATTAGATTAGAGTATCTCGGTAAAGGTTCCTACTGGTATGCGCTAACCATTAACTCCGCATCCTTGCGTTTTATTCCTAAGGAAAAATTGGAGGCGGAAGGTTATGCGCAATATGTGGGTTTATTTAAGGGTAAAGCGGATAAGTATTAATCTAAATCTTAGTTGGTAAATGAATTGAGGCATCTGTAATGGGTGCTTTTTTTTGTTATAGATTTTGTTTAATATTTATTACTCGTGAATTTTTACTTGGTCAATGATGGACGATATACAGAATTGGTTAATAAGTTGTTATACTCACAAAAAAAAATGGAAAATAATTTTATGAAAAAATTGATATTACTCAGCCAATTCTTTATCGTCTCCTGTGCTCCAACCTTATACATAAATAGCTATAAGGACCTGGATCTTAAGCCGAAATCGGCATCGGTATCTGTAATTCCATTTGATACAATAAATCTCGAAAATAGGGAGATCAGACATCACCTAAGTCGAATATTATCCGACATTAAATGGGAAATAAATAGTGATAGTCCAGAATACATACTCTATTTTACAACGGATATCGATCAAATAAAAACCAGAAATATTGAATACTTGCCATCATTCTCCAGCGCTTCTGCGAACATAGGTCCCGAAAAAATTTATGTAAGTCAAACGAATTTAAATCCAGTAATATTCGATGGAATCAAAAATCGAAAAATTATTTATTTTATTTTATTCGAATCCAAAAATATTAAAAAATCAAAATCTGATTCCAGTGCTAAGGCAATCCCAAATTGGCAGTCAACATGCACAATGGATCTTACTGCATACCAAGAAAATAGAGAAGCATACTTGCGGGGGTGTCTAAGTTATTTTAATGAGGCGTTCAGTGGAGAAGCCACACCAATCTATGGATCGAATGGATATAACATAAATGAGAAGTGAAAATGAAACCACTGGCTAACAACGTGATCGATCTGGTAGCTCAGTGCGATGTTATCCGGACGAAACACAATGCAAAAAAGAAGGCAACCCCATCCAATATAGGATTAGCTTCTAGGAACGACAAATGACTTGGGTAATAGGTGCGAATACAATGTTTGGATATGGGGTTGTAATTGCCGATACTTGCGTTTCGGATGGAGGTAAAAGTCTTCCAATCGCGGTTCAAAAAGTTTTTAACGTTTGTCGCTCTGTAGTAGCTGGTTATGCAGGTGGCATTCAGAATGGGTTTATTCTTATCGAAAGTCTTAAGCAGTTTTTATACGAACCAGATTTGAGCAAAGCTTGGGATATTAAAATTGCTGCGCAGGATTGGAGTCCGGTTGCAAAATGGGTTTTTAAAAATCATAAGGAATATAACCGAGATCCCGAAATGGAAACCCATATTTTATTGAATGCTCCTCATCCTAATATCGACAACGGACTTCCAGGGCGCGCAAAAGTAGGCGGGGTAATTTTAAAATCACCCGAATTCTTGCCAGAGTTTCATTCTGGGATATTTGATATTTACAGCATCGGAAGTGGGTCAACAGTGCGGAAATACCAAGAACTGATCATTGAAATGAGTAAAGACGTGGTTAATATTTCAAAGATGGAGATGGGTCAAAACAATTCTGGTGCTTATGGAATGGCTATCGGAGCGTTAATTAATGATGAGCTGAATCAGCACCCTGAAAACGGAATTAATAACCATCTACACCATTTTAATGTTGGGCGTTTCGAAATTAAGGAATCAATTATCGAATGCAGGAAAATATTACAAAACGGTTCTTCCGAATTGATTCCAAAACCTCAATTGGCAAAGTCCTGGGAAGAACTAAAATTGATGCATCGCAATATTTCGCCTTTAGGATCAATAGATGGGTTAGTGGGTTAACTCAAATGTAATTTAGGATGAATCGGGTTTCATTGCAAGGCCCCAAAATCTGCATAGCAAAGGGTCTTTCGATCCCTTTTTTTATAGGAATTCAAAAACCCGCCCCCAAAGAAATACGGAGGCCCACATCGCTCAACAGCACCATGGCGCGAACGTTGGGCGAAATGGGCCTCGAATAGTTGGCTCGTTGAACCAAGGAAATGAAGTTATTTTTGGGGGCGAAAACAAAGAGGATAAAATGATTGCGTTCGACATAATTTGGCTCGGTCTCTGCACCATATATTTCTATCAACTAAAAGAAAGGCAGGGATATTTTTATGAAAAAATGGTTTCCATAGCTTCAAAAAAAGCAAACTTTGAAGAGGCTCGATTCCGTAGGGGACAGTTTATTCAAGTTGGAATCGTAACCGCAATCATTGTCGGTACTACAATCTGTCGATTGAATAAATAGGTAAGACCAAATAAAATGGTCATAACCCGCCGCATAACAATCGATTCTCTTTTGTACAACTTTGTCAATAGCCCTTTTGTTACCAGCATTCTAGATCTAATAACAAATAAAGGCAACAAAGAAGCCTTGAAGAAAGAAAATAACCTATGAATAACCAGCATGCTACGCCGCATAACAATTGGTTGGAGCAGATAAAATTTCCCTGTCACGCCAATTGCTTACGCAATCGTCGCGCCAGAGAATGAGTAAAAGAAAATGGGCCTTGTATGCATTAGCTGGCCTTTTGTTCCATATACTGGTTTGCTTAACTTTGTCCTTAGCCAGCAAATTCGGATTCATGAGTGATGGCCTATTTTACCTTTTAGGCTCCCTGGATATGCCAGGAATGGCTGTTCTAGTAATACATACGATTTGGACTTTCATGTCCGTAATAAGAAAAGAATATCCAGGATCGCGAGCGCTAAAAATATTCACTATCCTTCTAACGGGACCAATAGCCACCTTAGCTATCGGAATTCGTTATGGAAAGCGGTAAACCGATTGTTAACCGACGAAAAATCTCCAAACAATAAACCGACCTCAAAACCACAGAAATGACTTGCCGACATTTACGTATATGTCTATAATATACAAATGGACGAACTGGATTTAGCCGAAGGTTTTGATTGGGACGATGGAAATCGCGACAAAAATTGGGTGAGTCATAAAGTTAAACCATCCGAATGCGAAATGGTTTTTTTTAATCAACCTTTGATCATTATTGATGATGAAAGGCATTCAAATTCTGAATCACGATATTTTGCTTTTGGAAAAACGGATTTAGATAGATTACTTCTTATCGTATTCTGTTTAAGAAAAAAAAGAATACGAGTCATTTCGGCAAGAGATATGAATAAAAGAGAAAGGATATTTTATGAAAACCACTAAGAAAAAAATCCCAAAATTTAAAAGCGAAAAAGAAGAACAAGCTTTTTGGTCGAAAGAAAGCCCATTGGATTACTTAGATCACAAAAAAGCAAAGAGGATTACTTTATCCAATCTTAAGCCATCGACGGAAGTTATTTCCTTAAGGTTGCCGACTGGTCTCTTAAGCGACATTAAGCTTGTGGCCAATAAAAACGATATCCCTTATCAATCATTTATGAAAATGATGCTTGCTGAAAAAATCAAAGAAAATCTTGGGATACCTGGGAAAATTGATTCGCAGTATAAATCCGCCATCTAACAATCGGCTCCACCCGACGAGCCTCGGTCATCATGTTTTGAGGATTAGCTCCTAAGCTCCACCGCTTAGGAGCTAATGGAGTAAAGATTTATTTTGGGAGAAACGAAAAATAATTCAAAAAAAACCAAGTTAATCGAGTTTCGGGTTGTTGATTCGGATTTCTCTGTGCACAAACCTTCCGTTTGAGCTCGAAAAAAATTATTTTTCATTCTGTTAAGGAGGCTTTATAATGCCTGTAATTTCAATGTTCTATGGTATATTAATATCGATGTATTACTTGGATAACAAGCAGCATAAGATGCCGCACATCCACGCTGGTTACCAAGGCGAGGAATCTGTTTTCAACCTTTTGTCTGGGGAAGTTTTGGATAGAAATCCATCGAGACGAGCTAATGGCAGATTGGGAGCTGGCATCAAAAGGTGAAACAGTTTTTAAAATCGACCCATTGAAATAGGTACATATGAATCCACGAGTTATTGAAGTTAAGGCAAAAGGTGACTTTACACTAGAAGTTAAATTCACAAATAGTGAGCGCAAAATATTTGATGTCAAGCCTTACCTTGATGTGGGTATTTTTAAAGAGTTGAAAAATAGAGAACTATTCTTTTCCGTTAAAGTTGAAAATGGAACTGTGTCATGGACAAATGGTCAAGATTTTTGTCCGGATACTATTTATCTTGATGGCAAAAGTTTCAACTGATTTATTCAATCAGATTTCACTGCATTTAATTCTAAAAATGCAGGTTAGGTAAATGTCTACTAAACTGGGGGAAGTTCAAGTTGCGTAGCGATGAATCCTCGGGGTGTTGTCCGGAATTATGTTTACACAATTCGGAGACATAATGAAAGAACTGGTCAATCAGCGAAATTTTACCGAAGAATTCAAACGGTTTGTGGTA
>JAYTSD010000016.1:0-2286 GCA_043745805.1 Fibrobacteria bacterium | reverse complement strand
TTAATCATGGGCGAAGAAACAGACAAAATGAAAAAGAAATATCATAATAGAGAAATAATAGTTCATCGTTTAAGCCAACCAGGCTCCCCGTCAATTAATGTCATTTCTGAAGAAACGGGTGTCCCAAAAGCTACCTTATATGCTTGGCTTGCAAACCAGAAACGCTTGAGCCGCAGTACAAATTTTTCCACGGGGCAGCTTGCGATGACTAAACGCACAAAACCAAGATCACCTTCAGTAAAATTTGCACTTATCGCAGAGAGTTTCTCATTACAAGGCGAAGCCCTTAAAATATTTTGCCATCAAAAGGGCGTGACTGTTGAAGAGCTTTTGTCGTGGCGCGATTTAGCGCTTTCAGGAATTGAGCTTGCAGACGGTAATAGTCCTAGAATGGCTCGCAAGGAACATAACGAAGAAGTGACCTTTCTAAAAGCCGATTTGCGACGCAAGAACGATGCTCTGGCCGAGACGGCGGCCTTGTTAGTACTTCAAAAAAAACTTTGGAGATCTTGGGAGGAGAAAAGTGACACTTAAGCTCAAGAGCGAAATAATTATTGCTATCGATCAAGCGTTACAAGCCAAAGTGAAAGTGTTCTCGGCTTGTGAAGCGATACAGCTTTGTCCAAGAAAATTGTTGCGGTGGAGAAAAATCACTCACGAAGACAAGCGAATAGGTGGTTATCGCGCTACTGGCCAAAAGTTCTCAAGTTCGGAAAAAGATGACATTGTTGCGGCACTAAATTTACCTGAGATAAAAGACCTGCCGATTAAGGTCGCGCATGCAAGCCTTATGGATAAAGGGATATATCTAGGCTCACCCTCAACATTCGTGCGTGTTGCAGCGGAGCGTCAGGTTCGAAAAGCAAAACCTATTAAAGCAAATAGACCTAAGCGTCCAGAGCTTAAAGCGAATGGCCATGGTCAGATTTGGTGCTGGGATATAACATGGTTGAAATCGCCCCATATGGGAAAATATTTTTACTTGTATATGGTAATCGATATGTTTTCAAGGAAAGTAGTAGCCTGGGAAGTCTTCGCCAAGGAAGATGGTGCACTGGCTCGCATCCTGATTTCGCAAGCTATGGAAATAGAAGTCATACAAGAAGGTCAACTCACAGTTCATGCGGATAATGGTAAACCGATGAGAAGCAATTGTTTGCGTACGTTTTTCGAGCAACTAAGCGTAACTCCAAGTCATGGAAGACCCTATACAAGTAATGATAATGCCTTTGCAGAAAGTCTTTTTGCAACCCTTAAAGGTCGTATTTCTTTTCCTGAATATTTTGGCTCTCTTCAGAGTGCGAGATTATTTTGTATGGAGTTTTTTACTTGGTATAACGGATTTCATTTGCATTCTAAGCTCGATTATGTGACACCAATGCAAGTGCATAATGGGTTACATACAGGTATTTATGCGGAAAGGAATCGGTTATTGGAAAAGAATCGAATAGCGTATCCTAGTCGTTACGGTAGTCGCAAAAAATATTTTGGGATAGCACCAATTGTTGAGCTCAAACATAGGGTGTCAATGACAACTACGATATTGTAATTTAAATTACACTAAACGGACATTTTGCCTGAAACACGCCGGTACCGGTCAGCACTTCAATCACATCAATAATGGAGATAAACCATTTTTCTTGATCAGAATCCCATAAGGTTCTGACCTTTTTGTCTTCAAATAATTGAATAGAGTTGTGTTGTTTCAAACTATTCTCCTAACCAATTTAAAAAAAACTAGTCCAGCTACTAATAATGCTGGAGCTAAAGTTAAAATCAAAGAAAAAATCATACCAATTGAGTATACACGCATACCATATTTATTCGAATATTTTGGAGCTAATAACTTTACAACTAATTCGGTAATCCAGCCGCTCGTATACATTAAGTTGGCCAATAAACCATAAATCGGAATAAGAAATAGAGCAAAAAGTGGAGGGTCAGGCAATCCAAAATCACTTTTGAAAAAAACATAGCTCATAATGCCGATCAAAAAAATTACGAAACAGGTTACAAGTCCAGCAAATCCAACAATTAAATTAAACGCTAATCTTCGTTGCTCCCACCAATAGATAATGTCTTTGATACTTATTAGAGTATTATTCCGGTTACCCTTGAGTGATTTAAAGAATAGATCTAAAGCTGTTTTCATTTTATTTATACTTAAAAAGGTGATTTATCTTTAGGTTGCTCTTATCGGCTTAAATTCGAACCAGCTATGCTGCTAATTTAAGTTTAAAAAAATCATTTGGCGACATCATTCCTAATCCCGAATGTGGCGCATAG
>JAYTSD010000015.1:0-36743 GCA_043745805.1 Fibrobacteria bacterium | reverse complement strand
TACCACAAACCGTTTGAATTCTTCGGTAAAATTTCGCTGATTGACCAGTTCTTTCATTATGTCTCCGAATTGTGTAAACATAATTCCGGACAACACCCCTTGCCCAAGGAAAGAAAATTATTCGCATTAAAATATCTATCGCCCCATCAACTAGAAATTGAATCCGATTTTATTTCACTAAGACATAATATTTTTGTGGAAGGCAACACTTTGATCATTGAAGCATTTATTCCTGAATCCAATGGAATGAATGCTCTCAAAGACTGACTTTTAATACATAAGGGCGCTGTGATTTGACCCCACATGCGTTTAGATGGGGTAGATGAGGATCACGCGTTTTCGTTTTTCGTAGGGGCATAAAATTTTGTGCCCCTACGAAAAACAAACGTGCCTCTACAAAATACGAAAAAGGGAAGCCGAGGCTAGGGGAAGGCTTTCCCCTTTGCATGAATTAATTTTAGATAAAATAAAAAATCACCGAATACAGATCGCTCTGTTGCAAATTCTTTTTGCACGCTACTAATAAAAATTCGCTTCATGCGCTTAACTCATCCATTTTCATTCTTCAACAACTAATCTTGCTGAGCCTGCTCCAAAACCCACAAGGAATCGGGCGGCTGTACTACCGGCATTATAATTCATAACCGAGATTTTCAATGGACGTGCATCCGGTTTGTGTTCTTTAATTGAATCAAGCAAGTTTACTTGAGAGAGTGGGGTTTAAATCCGTCATGATATTTCCTTTGTGAATCCTGAAGGTAATTTCATTGTTAAGAAAATTCAGGGGAGAATGGTTTTTTATCTAGCCATCTTATTCTAGCGATATTAATAATTCGGAAACAGGAAGTTTTTGAACTCAATAATCCACAACTTCACCCGAAACAAAAACTTCAGTTTTGCGTATGACGGCATCTCGTTCAGCGGCCATGCTTAGCCTTTCCGGATCAACCATAAAATTTTTGAAGGCTTCTTGCGTGGCGATTTTTAAAATTTGAATTTCATCAGGAGTATTGTCGCTTTTGATTTCGACTAATGGCGCATAAGCAATAATTACTTCCCCGCCATACTTTTTAAAAATATTTAAGGCTTTGCTTTCATAATCTTTAAATTCGCCTTTAAACCCATTTCGGCCAAAAAGTTTTACGGTTATATAAATCATGTTGTGGTCCCTAAAAAAAGGATTTATGCATCGATGGCTTTTTCAGTATAGGAAGTTTGTTCCAAAACTTTACTTTAAAATTAAAAGTGATGTGCAATACTTGGTGGTCGTTGAAGGATTTGAACCTTCGACCCCATCGATGTGAACGATGTACTCTAACCAACTGAGCTAAACGACCAAGGCGAGAAATATAAATTCGTGCCTAGGTTTCGGCAATTAATCGATGCCTTAATTGAAATCAATATGCCAAGGATGGGTTTTAGGAATAATTTTTTCCGGATGATCATTTCCCGCATAGCCATACAGCAATTTGGAAATACTGTGTTTAGGAAATAGCGCGTTTCTTGGCGCATGCCATTGTTTATCGGTAGGGATTTGCTCAGCACTTAAAGGCCAAGTATTAAGTGTTCCTAGGGGTAATATTGCAGTTACCTTAGAGATATCCATTCCCACATGCCCCGCGCGAGGAGGCATAGGCCCTGCTTCAGCACGCGGACAGCCCATGAGTAAATCGGATTGATAATTACCTAGACGATTAATCACTTGTGCGATTTGATACAAACTTAAAGCTAAAGGGCCACCAACATGATAAATTCCGGCGTGAGAATGCGTTAAAAAATACAAGAGTACTTGATTTAAATCTTGCACATACAGACTGCTACGCACTTCATCAAAATAAAGTGTAGCGGGTGAGTTTTTGCGAAAGCGCGATTCGATCCAATCGATGGCCCCGGCATGCCCGTTCCAAGAAGGGCCCATTGGCAGGGAAATGCGCAATACGCTGGCGGCAGGATAACCCGATAAAATTTTATTTTCCGCTAAGGCCATCATTTTTCCATACACGGTAACCGGAGAAACCGGCCACTCTTCGGTATAATTTCCTTCGGTAATGACCCCATTTTTTTCATAAGGCAAGCCGTCAAAAACTAAATCGGTAGAGAGTCGAATCAATTTGCAACCTCGTTCACTGGCTAAACGCATGACATTTTCACCTATATCCACATTGACTTTGCGGGCGAGTTCCACATTATATTCTGCCGATTTTAAAGCGCACCAGCCGGAGGCATCGACAATAGAAGCAAATTGATAATCATCAAAAACTTTTTTTAAAGCTTCGAAATTTTCGGCTTCGGCGCTGATAATCCCTGGTCCATTTAATTCTTGAGCATGCAAAGGTGTTAAACCAAAAACCGCATCCCCAAAAAGTTTGCGAAAAAAATAAAAAGCATTATAACCCGGTACGCCAGGCATCCCTAAAATCAGCAGTGGCAAAGCAACTGGGCCAAAATGATCTAGTGGGTTTAGCGAACCTAGTGAGGGAGAAAAATTAGTTTCTGACATGGGGAGAAAATTAATTGCTAAAATAAGGGCGAAGGGTTAAACATGAAAAAATCTTTTGATGAATACTAATGCGAAGGAAAAATTCTCTGATTTGTTGGAGAAGAAGCTGAGTCCGATATTAACTTGGACCGACACGCATGTGCATTTAACCGATAAGCCAATTTTTGAACATCTCGCAGAAAATATGCAGCTTGCCAATCAAGCGGGTATTGGGCGATTTGTGATTCCTGGCTATAAACCTTTTTCTTGGCATCGGTCTATGCAAATTTGGAAAAACCACCCCACACAAGTAAGGCGGGCTGTGGGTTTGCATCCGCTTTTTTTAAAAGGCTATGAACTGGATGTGTTTTCGCCTTATTGGGAAGCGGAAGGCTTACATGCCATTGGGGAAATTGGTTTGGATAATCGCAGCGAAAATACTTTGGAAGAACAAGAATTCTTTTTTCGCCATCAATTAGAATTCGCCATCGCGAAAAAGTTACCGGTTATTATTCATTGTGTAGGCTTGGTGCAAAAGACCTATGATATTTTGGCCGACTATCGCGGCCAGTTAAAAGGCGTGATGCATTCGCTATCCACCTCTTTGGAAATGACGCGATTATTTTTGGATTTGGGGTTGCACATTAGTTTTTCTGGAGCTTTAACTTTTGCAAAGCGAAATCGTGTTAGGGAAATGGCCGCTTATGTGCCACTTGATTTTGTGCTCTTAGAAACTGATGCACCTTATGTGGGAAATGTGCAGCATAAATTAGGGGAAAGCTTGCCCATTGATTTTATTGCTGTATTGTCCGCCTTTTCGGAAATTCGCAAACAAGCACTAGAGGAGTTTCATGAGATTTTGGAACAAAATGCACAAAACTTGTTTTTCACGAATGCTTAAAGCCGATAAAATTATGTTCACTTTACGCCCTCTTTACCTTTTTTTGACCTTTCTCTGACATAAGAATCGGGAGTCAAGTCCCTTTCTCTCGCATTAAAGTTTTTTTATCAAAAAACCGAAGAAGTTAAAGTTGATTTAAAGAATCTATAATGGGAAAATCTGTCAGAAAGTTTTTTCTCCAAGTTTTTTCCAGTTAGAAATTGGGTTTCAAATTAAAAAAGCAACTAAACAGGCTCTTAAACAAGTAAACGGATTGTGTTCATGAGTACCCTAGTGAAGACCACATCGGATGGGTATTTTGTATCCGACATTTTAACACGGACTACTATGCCTGTTTCCTTAAAAGACATTATTCTGCAAGTAAAGGAAAATCTTGATATTGTGCAAGTGATTGGGCAGTATATTCCTTTAAAGAAAGCAGGGAGTCGTTATCTTGGTCTTTGCCCTTTCCATAATGATCGTAGCCCCAGCATGCATGTCACGCCACAGCTCAACCTTTATAAATGCTTTGCCTGCGGAGCCGGTGGCGATGTGATTCATTTCGTGCAAGAATATGAAAAGATTGGCTTTATCGATGCATTGCGCCTACTATGCGACAAAGCGAGCATTGTCATACCTGATAATTTAGGGCATACGCGCGATGCCGGTGAAAAAGATAAAAGCACATTAGCCTTACAAGCGAATCAACTTGCCTGTCAATTTTACCAAGATGAACTTGCGCAAAATACGGAAGTGCATGAATACTTAAGAAGTAGAGGTATCACACCGGTTACAGCTAAACATTTTCAAATCGGTTATGCGCCCCAAAGTGTGGATAAGCTTTTGCAAAAAGCAGCTGCGAAAAAAATCCCCGTGGAATCCTTTATGGATGCGGGTATTATTGGGCAAAATTCCCAAGGCCGTTATTATGATCGTTTTCAAGGCCGTTTGATTTTCCCTATTTGGAATTTAAGTGGCCATGTTATTGGTTTTGGCGGACGTTTATTAGGGAATGGTGATTTTGCCAAGTATATGAATTCTCCCGAATCCATGTTCTATCATAAAAGCAAAGTTCTTTATGGATTTAATTTTTCGCGTAGTGTTATCGCACAAAACAGCGAAGTGATTTTGGTGGAAGGCTATATGGATTTGCTTGCACTATGGCAAGCGGGCATTCATCATGCCGTAGCAGTGTCTGGCACGGCTTTAACTACGGAACATGTGCAAACCCTTGCTCGTTTTGTAAAAAAAGCCTATTTATTTTTTGATGGCGATGCCGCAGGTCGCAAAGCTGTTTTGCGTAGCATTCCTTTATTATTAGCGGCGGGTGTGGAAGTGCGAATTCCAGCACTCCCGTCTCCTGAGGATCCCGATAGTTTTGTGCGTAAAAATGGGGCGGAAAAAACTTTGGCCTTATTACAACAAAGCCCTAATGTCGTAGATTTTCTCACCGAGCCTTATGCACTCGAAGGCGGCACTTGGAGTCCTGAACAAAAGGAAAGCCTTTTGCAGCAAGCGGTTGAAGCCTTACAAGTGATTCCTTCACCTCTTGTGAAATCCGAATACTATAAACAGCTCAGCCAAAAATTAGGACTCAATACTTTGCCGGTTTCGGTATTGCAAAGTGCCTCTTCCATAACTCCTGAGTTTCCTAGAATATCCGCTCCTAACCGCGCGCATCCCGAATGGCAATTACTGGATTTATTATTGTCTTCCTATGAAACTTGTTTGTTGGCCATAGACCAATTGCAGTTGGAATGGATTGCGGATGTTTTTGTACGAGATTTAATCGATCATTTATTGGCCTTTGTAGCGGAAGAAAAAAAATTAAATCTTAAAGATTTTTTACCCAGCTTATCTTCTGAAGGCCAAGATGCTATTGCTACCGCAGAGTTCGTAGAAAATTCGACTTGGGAATTGTTGCATAAAAACTACCGCGATTTAATGGCTGCCCTGGAAACGCGTTTTATTCAAAAACGCATGGGCGAAGAAAATGATTTTGCTAAAAAAGCTGCTCTTGCAAAGCGGCTCGTGGACTTAAACAGAAACCGAAACAAAGGTGGGAACCCATGACAGAACTCGATGGACAAATTATTCGCCGTTTACAGAAGCAAGCTAAGCTGCAAGGCTTTATTGCCGAAAACCAAATCCGAGCGCTAGCGCATTCGGATGAGGAGTTCGATATTCTCCGACAATATTTTGTGGGGCAAAAAGTTCAGGTTTCGGAATTTGCAGTAAAAACGCGCAAGCCCGTTAAAGCGGATTCTATTAAGAAACTTGCGCGTTACAATGATCCTACTTGGGTTTATCTCAATTCGGTGGGCAAAGTGCCTTTGCTTTCACGCGAAGAAGAAGTGAGCATTGCTAAGCGTATTGAAGAAGTACAAAAACGTATCGGTGCGATTATATTCCGTTCCAAAAGCATGGTGGCTGAAGTATTAAATTTAGGTCGACAAGTAATCGAAGAAGATTTACGCATTGAAGAAATTTTGCAAATCGACAATGATGCCTGGACTGATCAAAAAGTTTATGATAGCGAAAAAGAAAAGGCCATTGCCAGCATTATGCGCCTGCGTAAGCAATACGACAAGCTCGAAGAGCAATCCAATCAGTATCAAGCTATTAGTGAAGACCGTCGTGGCGAGAACCCTGAATTGCAAACCTTAGCTTCGGAAATTGAAAATCTGGAATTGCGTTTGGTGAACGAATGTATTCATTTTAAACTCAATCATAAACAAATCGATCGCTTAGTGGGAAAATATAAAGGCGAACTCGGCAGTACCGAACAAGAAATGGATTGTTTGCGTAAAATCAAACAATGGGAAGCTGTGCGCGATAGAGCTAAAGAAGAAATTATCGAAGCCAATGTGCGCTTAGTGGTTTCCATTGCCAAACGCTATACCTCAAAAGGCCTAGAGCTGATTGATTTAATCCAAGAAGGAAATAGTGGATTAATTCGCGCGGTTGAAAATTTTGATTACACGAAGGGCTATAAGTTTTCCACTTATGCGACTTGGTGGATTAAACAAAGCATTACGCGTGCCATTGCGGATAAAGCGAAAACTGTACGCGTCCCTGCCAATATGCTCGATATTGTGCGTAAGGTCATGCGTGCCTGCCGTGAATTACAACAATCAACGGGAAAAGATCCTAATCCAGAAGAAGTAGCCACTAAAGTGGGTTGCTCGATTAAAAAAGTGCAATTAGCCATGGACGTGTCGCAAGACCCAATTTCTTTAGATGATTATGTTTCGGGTGATCAAAGTAATACCTTTTCTGAATTCATCGAAGACAAAAGCGCAGAAAAACCTTCGCAAGGTGTGAATATGCGTATGCTACGCAAGCAAATCGATGGGGTACTGGATTCGCTCGACCCTAAAGAACAAGCCATTGTACGAATGCGTTTTGGTTTGGATGATGGTTTAGTAAAAACCCTAAAAGAAATTGGCGATAAATATCGCATCTCCCGTGAACGCGTTCGCCAAATCGAAGGTAAAGCTCTAGCCAAATTGCAGCATCCTAGTCGTATCAAGCAACTCGAAGGCTGGGGTACGGATATTGAAGAGTTTTATTTAAGTTAATAAGAGACTTTATCTCTTGAGGGGAGCATGGAAAATTCTGCACGAGAAGGGGATTTATCCACCGCTAAGCCAATATTAGCCGCTGAAAATAATACGTCTCCAAATTTGTCTCCAATATCTGCTGTGGTTGCGGAGGCCGATGTGAATTTCGAACTTCCCGATATTGAAACGGCTGATGAAATAAAACTTCCTGAAATTGAAAGTAATCTGGATCGCGCGAAAGAGCACTTACTCTCCTATATTCAAGCACGGGATCCGCACTTCAATCGCGATTTAATCGAAAGAGCTATCGACTTTACTGTGGTAGCCCATGCGAATCAATTTCGTCGCTCCGGTATGCCCTATGCGGAACACCCCTTTGAAGTGGCGAAATTATTAACCGACTTACATATGGATAGTGTTACCGTAGCTGCAGGGTTACTGCATGATGTGGTGGAAGATACCAAATACTCCATTCAGGAAATCAAAGAAAAATTTGGCGATGAAGTCGCTTTTTTAGTGGAATCCGTTACTAAAATTTCGGCCTTACAAGTGAAGTCGCGTGCCGAAGCGCAGGCGGAAACTTTTCGCAAAATGTTGATTTCCATGGCCAAAGATGTGCGCGTGATCATGATTAAATTTGCGGATCGCTTGCATAATATGCGCACCCTCAATTACATGAAAGACGATAAGAAAAAGGCTATCGCTGCGGAAACCGTGGAAGTATATGCGCCATTAGCGCATCGCTTTGGATTAGGTAAAATCAAATGGGAATTTGAAGATTTAGCTTTCAAATATTTAAATCCCGATGCCTATAAGAATTTGGTAAAAAAAGTAGTGGAGAAGCGCCAAGAACGCGAAGAATATATTCGTAGTATTTTATCGCCGGTAAAAGAAGTTTTATTAAAATCTCAAGTATCAGGAAAAGTATTTGGTCGCCCCAAACATTTATTTAGTATTTGGCATAAAATGCAATCTCGGCAATGCACTTTCGAAGAAATTTACGATCTCTATGCTTTGCGCGTAATTGTAAAAACCGTTGGTGATTGTTATGGCGCTTTGGGTTTGGTGCATTCAATATGGACTCCTTTACAAAGTCGTTTTAAAGATTATATCGCAACGCCTAAAACCAATATGTATCAAAGTTTACATACTACGGTTATTGGTCCAGGCGGCAAACCAATTGAAGTACAGATTCGTACCGAAGAAATGGATTTGACGGCTGAGCAAGGCATCGCCGCACATTGGGGATATAAAGAAGGCATGGACGCTAAAAATATTGATCGCCAAAACAAATGGTTGAATCAAATTTTAGATTGGCAAAAAGATTTAACCGATTCTTCCGAATTCATGGAATTTTTCCGTGGGGATTTAGCGCCAGGCGAAATTTTTGTTTTCACGCCCAAAGGCGATTTAGTGCAATTGACCAAAGGAGCCACGGCTTTAGACTTTGCTTTTGCTTTGCATTCTAAATTAGGTTTGAAATGTATTGGTGCCAAAGTGGATGGTAATGTAGCGCCATTGCATCGCATTTTACAAACCGGTGAGCGCATTGAAATTTTAAAATCGGATTCACAACATCCTTCCAAGGATTGGCTGAATATTGCAGCCACCACTAAAGCGAAAAGTGCAATCCGACGTTGGTTACGTACCGAAGAAACTGCGCATAGCATTCAACTGGGACAAGAAATTTTAGAACGCGAATTTCGCATCACACATTTACCGCAAGAATTGCAAAATAATTTTACCCCTTTCTCCGCAAAATTTAGCGTTGCCAAATGGGATGATTTATATGAGAAGCTAGGACATGGAGAAATCTCCTTAGGTTCAATTTCTCAATTTGTACAAGAGTTAAATCCTAATCGCAAAAAACCTGGCGTTCTCGATCGCATGATGTTTAAGCGTCCCACCAAAACGGAAGATTCGGTTTTAGTTTCGGGCATGGGAAATATGCTCATTCGTTTCGCCACTTGTTGTCATCCGGTGCCTGGCGATCGTATTAAAGGGTTTGTAACCAAAGGACGTGGTGTTTCAGTGCATCGTGCCAATTGTCCGCAGGGCATGTTACTTATGAAAGATGAAGATCGCGTCATTCCTGTGCAATGGCGTAATGAAGAAGGTCAGAAATTTGATGTGACTTTGGAAATCAATGGTAAAGATCGATCCGGTTTATTGAAGGATATTACCGAAGTCTTTTCCAAAGCCAAAATTAATGTGGAGCGTGCCTCCATTGTTACGGTACGTGATTTGGTACGTAATCGTTTTCGCATACAAGTCAGTAATGTACAACAACTCGAAAAAGCTATGCAGGCGATGCACAAAATTAAAGGCATTCAGTCGGTAGAAAGACGTCAAGGTTCGGAATAATGTTACAGGGAAATTTAGCACAAACGCCATTACATGATTTTCTACAATTTCTTTCCATGGGAAAAAAAAGTGGGCAATTAGAAATTGTAAGCGGTCGCCGCGCGGGACTCATTGATTTAAAAGCGGGTAAAATTGAGCGCAGTTTTTATCGAGGTTTAGAGGGCTTAGAGGCCATATTTTTACTTCTAGATTTGTCCGTTGGGGATTTTGAATTTCATGAGCAAAAAGATGGTGCAGATATTGCGCATCTCGATTTGGAAGTAGTAGATTTATTAATGGTATGGATGAACCGTAAAACCCAGAATAACGACTGATGCATTTAAATCTTTTCGAAAAAAACCGTTTTTTTTATAGCAAAATGCGCAACACGTATTATGATCAATCGAAAGCTTTATTTGAAACCATAGCAAGTTTATCCAAACGCAAACCATTTCCGGCCAAAGAAATGGTGCGTCGCTTAGAAGAATATTTGGAGCATTTAAAAATCACCTTCAACTATGCCTCGGATGCTATTCGCGGATTAAAGCGTAAACATTTGGAAATGTTTCGCAGCAATGCCAAATTTGGGGTTCTGGAAGAAGAAGTGGTGCTTTGCCATTTTTTAGAAGAGATGATTAGTAGCACGGAGTTTTTAAAAAAGCGCTTAGAAACCGATCAAAAAGTGCGCGTCTATCGTCAACGCATCAAGCGTTTTCAAGGTCAAACTCCAGGGAATGATGGTTTTTTAGGACAAATACTTGGCAACCTAGATACCATTACCAAGACTGAATTGATTGAAATTGAAAAGCTGATGAATATTGTGGAAGAGCGTTATCGCGTAGGCAATAATATTTTCTCTACTATTCTCAAAATGTCCGACTCTCGCTAGTCTCGCAATTTATAACAGCATTGAAACGAATCGAAGCCGTATAAGCCCTTGCCGAAAGGCCCCCATTATATTATGTTCTCGGCTCCTTTTCAAGAAATTCGGCCATTTTGTTTCAATTTCACACATAAAGAGTAATCATGAGACCATTAGATAATCTGCGAAATATTGGTATTAGCGCCCATATTGACTCCGGCAAAACAACTTTGACCGAACGTATTCTTTTTTACACCGGTATGATTCATCAGATCCACGAAGTCAAGGGTAAAGACGGCGTGGGCGCGACTATGGATTCCATGGATTTGGAACGCGAACGCGGCATCACTATTCAAAGTGCTTGTACACGCGTAGCTTGGACTAAAGGTCCATTCTATCTCGATCCTAAAGAGGCACCACTAACCAATATCAACATCATTGATACTCCTGGGCATGTGGATTTCACTATTGAAGTGGAACGTTCTTTACGCGTGCTTGATGGCGCTATTCTTGTGCTTTGCGGTGTATCCGGTGTGCAATCACAATCGATTACGGTGGATCGCCAAATGCGTCGTTATAACGTGCCTCGCGTGGCTTTTATTAATAAGCTCGATCGCCAAGGTGCCAATCCTTATCGCGTAACGGAGCAGTTACGGGAAAAACTCAGCCATAATGCCGTAATGATGCAAATTCCAATCGGTCTTGAAGACAAGCTCGAAGGCATTGTAGATTTAATGGATATGAAGGCTTATCGCTTTAGCGGTGCTAATGGTGAAATTATCACCGTCAGCGAAATCCCCGATGATTTAAAAGAAACCGCTGCTGAACGTCGTTCGATGTTACTCGACGCGGTTTCGGTATTCTCCGATGAATTAACGGAAATGATTTTAGAAGAAAAAGAAATCTCTGTAGATTTCTTGAAAACCGTTATTCGTAAAGCCACTTTGAGTATGGAATTAACTCCCGTATTCATGGGCTCTGCTTTCAAAAATAAAGCCGTACAAAAATTATTGGATGGCGTGGTAGATTTACTTCCTGCACCTTATGATAACCATAACTACGCTTTAGATATCGAAAAAAATGAAGAAAAAATGGAGATGTTCTCCGATAGTGCACTTCCATTTGTAGGTTACGCTTTCAAATTGGAAGAAGGTCGTTTTGGTCAATTAACTTATTTACGTGTTTATCAAGGTCGCGTAGATAAAGGCAAACCTATTTATAATATGACCAGCAAGAAAAAACATAATGTGGGTCGTTTAGTACGTATGCATGCCAATGAAATGGGTGAAATTCAAAGCGCCGAAGCCGGTGACATTGTAGCACTTTTTGGTATTGATTGTGCAACGGGAACCACATTTACCGACGGTACCTTAGAAGTTAACATGACTTCTATGCATGTTCCTAATGCCGTTATTGATTTGGTGATCGAAGCTAAAAATCGTGACCATTTGGCTAACTTATCTAAAGCCTTAAACCGCTTTACGAAAGAAGATCCTACTTTCCGCGTGAAATTAGATGAAGAAAGTGGTCAAACTATTATTTCCGGTATGGGCGAATTACATCTTGAGGTGTATATCGAACGCATGCGTCGCGAATACGGTGTGGACTTAACCACAGGTCGTCCTCAAGTGGCTTATCGCGAAACTATTTTGCAAAAAGCAGAATTCAATTATACCCATAAAAAACAAACCGGTGGTTCGGGTCAATATGCACGCGTTGCAGGTTTTATTGAACCTGTTGAAGGCGTCGATTATGAATTCCAAGATGATATTGTGGGCGGTGTAATTCCTCGCGAATTTATTCCTTCTTGCGATAAGGGTTTTAAAGGTTGCTTAAACAATGGTGCTTTAATTGGTTTCCCCATTGTAAATATTCGTTGCTGTATTAATGACGGCCAAATGCATCCTGTGGATTCTAGTGATATTGCTTTCCAATTAGCTTCTCGCGGCGGTTTCCGTGAGGCCTATGCTAAAGCTAAGCCAATTATTTTGGAACCAATTATGAAATTGGAAGTTTCCACGCCTACTGAATTTCATGGCTCGGTAATGGGTCAAGTTAATCAAAAGCGCGGACTCATCACAGGAAGTACAGAAGAACAACAATTCACTATTGTTTCTGCTGAGGTTCCTTTGTCTGAAATGTTTGGTTATGCGACTGACTTGCGTTCCTTAACACAAGGTAAAGCCGAGTTCACCATGGAGTTTCTCAAGTATTCCCCCGTACCAAAAATGGTGGGTGAAGAATTGGTCAAGAAGCTCGGTGGCAACAAGCGCGCTGAGTAATTATTAATAATTATTACTTCTCCCGTGATTAATATACGGGAAAATGTGCCATTGGCTTCCCTAATCTCTTTTAAGGTTGGGGGAGCCGCTCAATATTTTTGCGAACCCCAAAATACATTTGAATTTACTGAAGCTTTACAATGGGCAGCGGATAAAAGCATTCCTTATTTTCTTTTAGGCCAAGGCACGAATCTGGTATTTTCGGATCAGGGTTTTATCGGTTTAATTATTTATACTGGATCTTTTACCAATATCACTTGGGATAACTTGCGCGCTACCTCCCAGTCAGGCGCACTCTTGCATACTTTGGTGGGACAGTCGGTAAAACGTGGCTTGGCGGGAATACAACATCTCGCTGGTATTCCTGGCACTATGGGTGGTGGAACCTTTATTAATGCCGGTGCCTTTGGACAAGAGTTAAAAGATGTCATTGCCGAAGTCAAATCTTGTACTCCCCAAGGAGAATTGCGCATAAGGGATAATGCGGCTTGTGGTTTCGCGTATCGCCATTCAAATTTTTTCGACTGGGATGAAATTATTTTAGAAACTACTGTGGAATTAAAGCCAGGTAACGTGGACGTTCTCAGTCAAGAGATGCATTCGACTCTACTGAAACGCAAAGAAAAACAACCTTTGAATTTACCCAATGCAGGCAGCATGTTTAAGCGTCCTCCGGGAAATTATGCGGGGACATTGATTGAGCAAGCGGGTTTAAAAGGCTTAACTAAAGGCGGCGCGCAAATTTCCGACAAGCATGCGAATTTCACGGTAAATGCAGGTGGCGCAACCGCGCAAGATATTTATGATCTCACTTCGGAAGTGATTCAAAAGGTCAATGACAATAGTGGCATTACCTTAGAGCGCGAAGTGATTTTTATCGGTGAATTTTTACCTTGGCCGCGATAACAGTTATACTACCCACTTATAATCGAGCACATACTTTAGTGCGCGCCCTTGATTCTGTTCTTCTGCAAAAAAATATTGATTTCGAATTAATTATCGTTGATGATGGATCCACAGATGATACTGCGGCCTTGGTGGAAAAATATTTGGGAAACATTCCCGTTACGGTAAAAGAAAACCGTAGTTTTGCTTATTATAAACAATCTCAAGAAGGCGTAAGTGCGGCAAGAAATTATGCGGTGAGCATGAGCAATGGAAAATACGTTGCCTTTTTAGATTCGGATGATGAATGGTTGCCCGGAATATTAAAAGCCCAATGGGATTATTTGCAAAATACCACGGATAGAATTGTGCAAACGCAAGATATTTGGATTCGCAATGGGGTAAGAGTCAATCCGCCACAGCATTATATCAAACAAGCGGGGGATCTTTTTGCCCTTTCTTTAAAAGCCTGTATGATTACACCCTCTTCCATGATGATGGAAAAAAGTTTATATACCGAAATGGATGGATTCTCTCCAGCGTATCCGGCTTGTGAAGATTATGCATTATGGCTAAAAATCACAGCGAAATATCCAGTAGGATTAATCCCTAAAAATTATATGCGGCGTTATGGTGGGCATGCGGATCAGCTTTCTGTGGCTTATCCAGCGCAAGATAAATTAAGAATTAATGCTATACTGGAATTATTGACACTCGATAGTTTAAAACCTGAACAAAAAATATTAACCCTTACGGCACTCGCTGAAAAATTAAACATTTATCAATTGGGTTGTGCGAAACGAGAAAAAGCTGAAGAAGTCGCTTGGTGCGAATCCATCAAAGTAACTTATGGGTTACTCTAGCTTTAAGTCAGCTGCGGGTGGATTAAGATGATTTATAGAAAAAAATTAAAGCGAGATTTTTTCTTGCGCGGCTTTACTTAATTCACGAATTACAAATCCATTATCTTCCGGTACAATTGCAACTTTACGCCTATCAATTTTTGTGGAAAACCAATTTTCACCACGTCGAACAATTTCAATATAGACGGAAAGATAAACCGGCGAAACCACATTCTCACCAAACCCAAATACACAGCCATCCCAACTGGCTTCGGGAAGATTATTTTTTTTAAGTAAGTCTTCCGCCATTTTTGAAAGATCATCCGGTGAAGTATGATTGCAAGCCGAGGCATTTAAAGACATGAATATCTCCCACTGTTATCCGAATAAAATTATACTAACATGTAAAGCTTGGGGCATTATTTTGACATTAAAGAAATAATGTCAAAATGGGCAAGTTAAAATGAGGAGTTTATGAAACGTTATTGGTTATTTATGACTGCGGTAATGGCTTTTTTTCTGTTAACCTTTTGCATTACTGAAGCTTTGCATATCCCTATTTTAACTGATCCCGCCCCACTAATGCAAAAGGGTAGGGTTTGGGCAGCAGCTGGCGGTGTGATTTTATTGCTTTTAGATGTGTTTCTTCCCGTACCCTCTAGTATTGTGATGATTGCGCAAGGCGCATTATTTGGGATTTGGAATGGTATATTGCTTTCCTTATTAGGTAGCTTCGGTGCTACGTGCTTAGGCTTTTATTTGGGTCGTCGTGGTGGAAAGTTATTAGAAAAGTTAATTTCCCCTGCCGAAAAAATAAAAGCGGATGGGCTTTTGCAAAAATGGGGAACGCTTGCCGTTTTGATTTCTCGCCCCGTGCCTTTATTCGCCGAAACCGTGGCGATACTGGCTGGTGCTTCACCTATGCGCTGGGGACCAATGTTCATAGCAGCTTTGGCAGGTTGCATACCGATGTCCATTTTATATGCGATTACAGGCGCGACTACGACTAACTTATCCAACGGTTTTTTGATATTTACAATAGTGATTGCTATTTCGGGCTTATTCTGGTGGTTTGGACATAAAATCAAAACATAGTTTGACATAGGTTGGAATAGGCTTTGCTACATTTGTTTTAATAGCAAAAAGGATGACCATGATTGACAAATACGATGTATGCGTGATAGGCTCTGGTCCCGGTGGTTTCGCTGCAGCCATGCGCGGATTTGATTTGGGCAAAAAGGTTTGCATTGTTGAAGCTACAAATATAGGTGGTGCCGGTGTAATGCACGGGGCAATGACTTCTAAAACACTTTGGGAGCTCTCTAAGGATTATGCCATTTCAGCCAGTGTGGATCGCGGCTTTAGAGCGGCGGGCTTAGTCGTAAACTATGAAGAAGTGCGCGATACGGTTTTACAAGCCGCCAAAGAAAAGCAATATCAAATACTTTCGCAATTAGAAACCTTTTCCTCCAACCATTGGAAAGGGAATGGAAGCGTGGATTTAAAATTGGGCTTTGCCCATTTTATTTCTAATCATGAAATTGAAATTTTTGCTGCGGATGGATGTAAGGAAAATATTAAGGCCGATTTTTTTGTGATCGCCACCGGCTCAAAGCCCAGGGCATTTCCAGGCATTGAAATCGATCAAGAGCGTATTCTCAGCTCTGATGGCATTCTTAGTTTCAAAGCTTTTCCCAAACGCTTGATAATTATTGGCGCGGGTATAATTGGCTGTGAATACGCAACGATTTTTTCCAATTATCGACAAACTAAAGTGCATTTATTGGATAGACAAAAACGCATTTTACCCATAGAAGATCCCGATATCAGTGAATTTGTGAATAATAATTTACAGAACCGAGGTGTGGAAATTCATCATAATGCCATTTTACGTGACATCATTAAACATCCCGATCACTTACAAGTTGTGATAGATTATGAAGATGGACATTCTAAAGTAATCGAAGTAGATGCCGCTTTAATTTCCGTAGGGCGTAAACCTAATCTCGATAATTTAGGTTTAGAAAATTTGGGTATTGTTCCAAACAAATATGGGGCTATTGATACGGATGCCGAATGTAGAGTTAAAGAAAATATTTTTGCGGTAGGCGATGTAAATGCGCATACGGCTCTATATAACGTAGCAGAGATGGAAGGGCGTTATGCCATTAAATCAATGTATGGCACAAACAAATATCCTCTGCGTTACAGCAATATGTCCACCATTATGTTTTTTAATCCCGAAGTGGCCGCAGTGGGTTTGAATGAGCAGCAATGCCAAGCGCAAAAAATCCCTTATCGGGTGGCTTATTATTCCAATGCCCTAGTGAATCGTGCCATAGCGATGCGGCGCGGAGATGGTTTTGTGAAGATTTTAATTAGTGATGATGGCTTGGATCGCATACTGGGTATGCGTGCCGCGGGTCCGCAGGCTTCCAGTACTATTATGGTCATTGCACATTTAATGGATCAGGACAAAGGTTTGAATGATATTATGAAATCCATTCACCCCCATCCTTCGATTACGGAAGGCATCCAAGAATGCTTGCGTTTATTACTCGGAAAATCGGTTTATAAAAGTGAGGTTTTTCCTGAGTATATGCATATTCGCAGCTGGAAACCCGCAGCGAATTAATTTTAAAAACTCCTTTTTAATTTCCTTTTAAAAACCATTTTAAAAAGTACTTTCGTCCGGAATTCGGGGCGATTTTGTGCTATATTTTTTCCATACAATACACAAAGGTTTTTTCCCATGCCAGCATTTAAACACATTAAAATTCCCTCCAGCGGCGAAGCCATTACCCTTGATAAAAACAATGTTTTGCAGGTTCCCAATGAACCCATTATTCCATTTATTGAAGGCGATGGTACTGGTCCCGATATTTGGAAAGCTTCACAATATGTTTTGGACGCAGCTGTAAAAAAAGTTTATGGTGGAAAAAAGAAAATTAGCTGGATGGAAATTTATGCCGGCGAAAAACCACTTTCCATTTATGGTAAAGATGAATGGTTACCCGAAGAAACTATAGAAGCTATTCGTGAGTATAAAGTGGCGATTAAAGGTCCGCTAACCACTCCTATTGGTGGTGGTATTCGCAGTATCAATGTGGCCTTGCGCCAAATTTTGGATCTCTATGCTTGCGTGCGTCCCGTACAATGGTTTAAAGGTGTGCCTGCTCCGGTTAAAGAACCTGAGAAATTAAATGTGACCATATTCCGTGAAAACACTGAAGATGTTTATTCGGGAATTGAATTTGAAGCGGAAACCCAAGATGCCAAAGATTTAATTGCTTTTATCAAACAAAAAATGCCGAAGAAAACTTTGCGCGAAGATAGCGCAGTGGGTATCAAACCCGTTTCTGCTTTCGGTTCTAAACGCTTAGTGGTTCGCGCCATTCAATTTGCCATCGACAAAAAACTGCCTTCGGTTACCTTGGTACATAAAGGCAATATTATGAAATACACCGAAGGTGGATTTTTGAAATGGGGCTATGAAGTCGCAAAAGAAAAATTTGGCGATGCGATTGTCACCGAAGCGGATTTGTGGGATAAATATGCTGGCAAAATGCCAGAAGGAAAAATTCTCGTTAAAGACCGTATTGCCGATGCCATGTTTCAACAATTGCTTTTGCGTCCCGATGAATACTCCGTATTAGCCACTTTGAATTTGAATGGAGATTATTTGTCCGATGCTTGTGCTGCGCAAGTAGGTGGCTTGGGCTTGGCTCCAGGCGCGAATATTGGTGATTTGGCCGCCGTATTTGAAGCCACCCATGGAACCGCTCCAAAGTATGCTAATCTCGACAAAATTAATCCGGGCTCAGTTATTCTTTCTGGTGTCATGATGTTACAACATTTAGGTTGGGACGAAGCCGCCGAAAGTATTTTGGCTGCTATTAGTAAAGCCATTTCCAATGGTACGGTAACCTACGATTTAGCACGTCAAATGCACGGTGCACGTGAAGTGAAATGTTCTGAATTTGGAAAATATATTGTCGAAGCTTTGTAAGCAAAACTTTAAGCCTAGACTTGCAAGGAAATAAGGGAAAAAACATGAGTGATGAAAACGAAGTACTATTTACCATTACCAAAGCGCATCTCGATACTGGGATGCGTGGTTTCCCGGTAGGCACTTGTCCTAATAGTCATGTTGATCCTGTGTTGGGTTTGTTCTATGGAGGTTACCCCATTGCCAGCCTTGCCGATAAAGAACCTGAAGCGGTTATCTATTTATTATTAAATCGCGAATTACCGGATACGGCACAGCTCGCTGCTTTTAAAGTCGAATTAAAATCGCATGCTAAAGTAAATTCTGGCATTATTGATCATTTGCGAACTTTACCAAAATCCGGCCATCCCATGAAATGGCTGATTGCAGGATTAAATGCACTAGGCATGTTTTCGGGAACGGGAGATTATAGCAAAGATTGCATGAATGTAATTGCGCAATTGCCCGAAATTGTAGCGGCCATTTTCCGCATACGCGCCGGTTGGGGAGAGCCCATCACTTCCAATCCGGAATTAGGATACATGGAAAATTTTGTGAATATGTTGGGCGCACCTGGTGCAAAGCCCGAACTTAAAACCTTAATGCGCGTATTTTCAATTTTGCATTTTGATCATGGTGGCGGCAACCTATCCACCTTCGTGGGTAAAGCAGTGGCTTCCGGCCATGAAGATATGTATGGGTCTTTAATCGGTGCTATGGCTGCCTTAGCTGGCCCTTTACATGGTATGGCGAATCAAGAATGCTTACGTTTTTTGAAAAAGTCTTTAGAAAACATTTCCGATCCCAAAGATGAAGGGGCCGTGAAAAAATTTGCAGAAAATTTATTGGCTGAAGGTGGCGTATTGTTTGGTTTTGGCCATGCGGTTTTACGTGTTGAAGATCCTCGCGCTACGGTGCAATATACCTTGGGTGAAAAATTAGTTCCTACTGATTCTCTCTTTCGCTTAGCGGTTACCTTGCGTAAAGTGGGCACGGAAATTTTAAAACAGAAACCTAAGATTTCCAATCCTTATCCTAATGTGGATGCCGTATCGGGTTCGTTACTCAATGCTTGTGGTTTACATGAGGAAGACTATTATACCGTATTGTTTGGCCTTTCTCGTTGCGTAGGTATTGCTGCCCAAATTGTTTGGGAAAGAAAACAAGCTCGCGGTGGCAAAGGTTTACCGATAGTTCGTCCTGAGTATATTTACACCGGCCCGGTGCGTTCCTAATTGAATAACATCTTCCGTAATGGTTACGCTCTAAAGTAACCATTAAACTTTTGCCGTGCATTTTGAAAAAAAATCCTGAACATTTAATACTAAAAAAAGAGGAAACCTCTTCGTTACGGATCAGTTTGCTGGCAATGCGCGCCAATTTTATTCCGGGCTTAGTTTTACAAGCTTTCGCGCTAATTGTTCTATTGGCGTATTATTACCATCCCCCTACGCAAAAATTTTTATTGGCCGTGGCTGCGGTTAAGGCACATTGGGGCCTTTACTATGCCACTATAGCCACTACCTTTTTTGGTGGCGTATTGCCCTTTTATTATTCTCGCTGGATCACTCCTAAAACCATTCGCCCTTTGTCACATTTTATTTTCCTATTAATCTTTTGGGCTTATAAAGGCGCCGAAGTCGATACATTCTATAAGTATCAAGCCTTTGTTTTTGGATCGGACAGTACGACCTTAACTTTAGTTAAAAAAGTATTAGTAGATCAACTAATATATTGCCCATTTTGGTCGGCACCCTTTTCCTATTTACTTTATCGCTGGTGCGATTTGGATTTTTCATTTATGCGTTTAAAAGCCGAAATGCATAAAGGGTATTATTCTAAAAATATTTTACCTGTTTTACTATCGACGTGGATAGTGTGGTTTCCGACAGTTACGATTATTTATTGTTTGCCCGTGGCTTTGCAGGTACCTTTGTTTAATATCACGCTATGCTTTTGGGTTATATTGTTTTCACATTTGGCGGTGAAGAAAAAGTAATATAATTGCTATTATATATTTTTGATATGGTATTTATAACTCAACTAGATAGTAGACGGAATTATTTATGGGGAATTTGCACATTACCCATTTGATAAAATGCTTCGGGTGTTTTGGGTATTTCAATCACGGTATTTTGCCAGGGACTATCTTCATCAAATACTAAAGAATATTTTCCCGGTTTGCCCTGCGGTATTTGAAAGCGTCCAACCGCATTGGTAAAGGTAGGATAGGAGACGGGGTTTTTGCTATCGAGCGAAACGACTTTAAATGCCAAGTAAGCAAGTGGTTTTTCCTTTTTATCTAATAAATTTCCAATCACAATAATTGTGGCTTCGGAACCCATTTGTAAGGAGAAACCGCTTTTATAAGTCGGAAATAATACATAGTCCCCTTCCCCAGAATTACTTCCAATAGGTGGATTAACTGGTAATAAATGAATTTTTTTAAGCGTGTAAGGGGCGAGCGTAGATAAAACTCCTGGACCTAAAATACCTGATTTAGCATCGTAACCGCTATTATTTGGATTCACCAGAATATCAGTATTTTTATGACTTTCAATGCCATTTACCATTACAAAACTATTGCGAACAGGTCTGCTAAAAGCAAGTTTTTTATTTGTATAAACTAAAGCCGTTTGAAAAGTGAAGTCTGCATAATTTTGTGCAAATGTTACCTCACCTGTATTAGAGGGTTCGATGCGGCGCACAAAAATATCCCCTAATCCTTGCTCATAGCGCAATCCCAGTCGACCATTATATTCATTTTGTTCGGGACCGAAATTAGTAAAAAAGGAAGCGCTAGGATTTTCTGGGAAAGGGGCGGATGAATTGTAGTCAAAATTTAAATCGGTATAATTGTCCCATTTTTTGCCAGAAGCTTGATTAAGGTCTCGGTCGCGATGACTTTCAATTCTTTGATTAGCAGAGGCACTATAGGGACCTTTGGAAAAATTATATTGGACTAAAGCGGTTATTATAGTATTGGGTTGATTTTGAAAGGGAAAAGAATTTTTAAAATTTAATATCGAACTTAAACCTTTCCACCATGATTTTGCGAGCGATAAGGAAAGATTGTACGAGTTTACAGTATCCCTATTAAAAGAATAACCACCTCCGAAAGAGATATTTACAAATTCAAGCGGTGCTGTGAATGAGGTAAATAAATTTACGGCATTATTTTTCATGAGACTGGAATTAGGCTTAGAAAAATTTCTCCCTAAGTATTCAATTTCGGCGCGCCAATTTAAACGAGATGTTTTTTTGTCTGAATATTTGGGAATATAGGAGTAAGTGAGTTTTGTGGCCATATCTAGATTTAAGGTGTCTTGATAACTCAAGGCCATATCGCATTGCACTTTACCAAAGGATAATGCCCTTAGACCTTGCCATCCAAATAAGCCTTGATTTAAAACTGCCTGACTATAAATACCCGTAGTAAAAACGGAATTAATTCCGCGTAAATAATAGATCGATAAAAATGGCTTTTGGAAATCGTAGCTATTTGTAGTTACAAGTTCTTTTTGAACATTAACGAGTTCATCTAGGCGATTTATAAAGCCCGCATTATATGAAAATAAAGATTTCCCTGGTGCGAGTAAACTCGATTCATGGATAAAAGAAAAAAACAAATGTTGGCGCTTTCCAGTGATATCAGTGATAATAATTTCTACCTCACTTTCGCCAGTAACAAAGGGAAATCCCTTAATATTTTGCGTCCCGGCTTCGAGTTGAAGGGTGGCAACCAAAACATTATTAATCAATACATTTACTTCGGCAGGGTTTTCCAAATAAAACTCGTAGTCACGGACTGGATAGGCGATGGCATTTGGCTGTAAGCTGAAATCCTTAGACATGCCAATTCCACCCGATGGGATAAAGGTTTGATAACCAACCGTGGGAAATAAAAGATCGCCTAAATAATAACGCATTGCTGATTTTGGCTGATCATAAACAAAACGAGAATCCTGAATATGGGTTAATATTTTTCCACTTTCATTTTCCTCATTAATATCTCCCGTTGTTTCCAAAACCACTCCTTTATAATTAGCGGCGCCATCAAAGTTTGCTACAAAAGGGCGACGGGGCTTTTCGTTTCCGGAATTAGTAATGGTTTTGCCAATGTTACCACTGTCTTTTTTAGTTTCAATATTTTGTAAATAACGAAGTTGTTCTTTACCGGAAAGATTAATATAAGCACTAAAGGGATTAGGTTTAATGGCATTTACTGAATAGGGATCGATTTCAAAATTGGAAATATAATGGATTTGCGTTCCCAATAATTGCGAAGGAATGGTTATTGATAATTCAAAGCGAATCATATCCAAATGGGTTGGCATACCATTTTCTTCCATAATTTTTGCATTTAAAAGATTACTGCCGTTCAAGTCTTTGGTTAATTTCTTCATGGCTTCAGGGAGGATTATATTTTCTAAAACCTTCACTATTGGGGGCGCAGAAAAATAAAACTCTGTATTATTTTTTGGAGGATGAATCCATATTTTTTCACCCCTCTTCCCATCCACAATAAGGGTAACTTCTATACTATCCGGAAGTTTGGGTGCTTCTTTGTGAAAAATTTCTCGGTAAAGCTCTTCGCGCGTTTTGTTTAATGTCATGATTTGTCTGGGATTTGGTTTAAGTGATAAGTCTTTGTTTTCAGGAATCGCTTTGTCTTCCGTTAGTTTATTATTGGATGGTTTTTCATTAGGAGTAAGAATTGGAGTATTATTTTGTTTTCCTGTTGAGTCATGCTTTGGAGAAGATGATTTTTTCGCATTCGATTGAGTGGGCGAGGAAACACTTTCTGAATCGATGATAGCAAGGCCATTTAATTCCGATTCATTGGAATAATTGGTTGATGGGTCAGTAGAACGATTATTTGGTTTTTTGCTAACCGTGTTTTTTTCTTTCATTTTTTTTGCAGATGACTTTTCATTTTCTGAAATAGTTTTAGGAGAGGGTGGCGACAGTGTTTTTTCCTGTGTGTTTGGAAGCGGGGTTTTAAGTTTTTCTAAAGTACTTAAACGATTTAGTTCGGATTCATTGTGAATGGGTGCGGAGCTTTTGGCGGTAATTAATAATTCACTACGATCTTTATTAAAGATGACATTAATACCCATTGATTCTAAAATATTTTTAGAAAACATCCCATTGGGTAACATTTTCCCTTCCAAAGATTTGAGGTTTTCTTGGCTTAATACATTTGCAAGGGCTACTAATACCGGCGGGGCAGGAAAAAAAACTCTTTGTTTATCTTGGGATTCCGTAACCCAGGTGTCACTTAATTTTTTACCGTTAATCACCAATGTTACATCAGTATTTTGCTCATCGGAAAAAACTTTGTCATCCAAGCTGGGAGATTGTGCCCAAGTGAATTGGGAAAAAAGCAATATTAAAAAAAGCAGAGCCTTCATTTTTAAATAAAAACTTTCAATATGCTTCGGTTATGTTGCGCGTGAATTTTATTATTCATGCATTAACCTTTGAACTTATTTTTAATACAAATCGAATAATCCTTCAGCAGGAAACTCCTTTTGAAGCATTCACCATTTTTCATAAAAAACAATGAAAGTGGCTGAATTTACTGGTTTAGCTTAACGTTTTTCAGGTAGGGAAAGCAATGGAATTGTGAAACTTTTAGTTTTTAAAAGTGTTACAAAGCTAGTCAGAATTAATTTTCGGAATCATAAACCACAAAGGCTTTAATCGGTCCTATGGGAAAATCTTTGGGCCATGGAATATCAAAGCGCCTCACATTGCCTGCAAATAAAGCTTGCTTTGCATAGGGCTGATTATAATCAGGTTTAACTTCAATTTTATCTTGCATATGCAATTTACCTTTTTCATCCAATGGAATTACGGTTAAGCGAAGTTTTTTAAAGGATAGCAAACCGTTTCCTTTATTATTGAGAATGGAAATCAAATGGGTATTACCTGCGCTGTCTTTAAGGGCAAAGCTGGTGTCTACATTTACTTGTGGCTTAATTCCGGCGGGCCTCATGACCACAATGCCTTCATAACGCGTTAATAAATTCATGGAGCCGATGGGAGTTTTAACATTTTCATCAACGGGTAAGTTAATAGGTAATTGCATGGCAATTAAACCATAAACAGTTTCGGCGGAAGGTATTTTTGAACCCACCCATTGCACTTGCACTTTTTGCAAATCACCGGGATATAAAATGAGTTGTGAGGGATACACTACAAAATCATCATCTTGTTTTTCAGTGGGATAGGAAATTGTTCCATCGAGAGCTATTTCCCTTTTCACTACGCTGATTTCTACTGGCACAGGATCTGATCTTGAAGGGCCTAGCTCCTGGGTTTTGGGGGCGGTGGATCCTCCCTCATATTTTACCGTGATAACTTGGCTCATTTTTTTTTGTGCGGGTTCTAAAATTAATATCCAAGGCTCAATGGAATAGCCTCCAGCGTATACTGAAGATATTAGTATTTTGGAAGCCAACAACCCCAATAAAATTCTGCGCATTTCCGCTCCTTTAAGCAACATTATAAAATGGATTTAACCATTGTACCAGAATAATTTTACGGTCCAACTGCAATAGCTGCCGTAACATTTTCAAAATAGAATCCGGCGCTATTACTACTGCCATTCCAACTTATTTTAATTTCTAACATATAATTGGTGGTTTCGGTGGTTTGGGCTCCACTACTCCAAGTCCATGACCCTGAGCCATCCAAGGTGATCGGCGCATTGGTAGGCGCGGTAATTCCACTACCCAAGGTACCAGTAGACATTTTATTCAATACTAAACTGGTCATGGTAATTTCTTTACTACCCTTTTTAAACTTCCCTTTATTGGTAAAAGTGAAGGTGATGTGAAAGCCTGCTGCATAGTTATTATTAATAATTAAAATGGCTACTTGCTCATTGCTGCCCCCATCGCCTAGGCTCAAGCCAATATTGCCTTGCGTTTGAATGGTATTAATATTTTCGTCCAAACTTGCATAAAGCTTATTAGATAAAAATAAGGTAATAAACAAAGCAAAAAAAAATTTTAACAACAGAATCTTTCTCTCAATAAAAAATTGCTATTAGATATATTCTGCATTTATTATATCATAAAAAAAGAAGAGAATGGGGTATTCTCTTCTTTTGGGGGTGACTTTGAATAGTCCAACAATTTTAACTTCAAGGATTAGTTAATCGTTGAAGTTAATAAGGCTGTACAAGTTTCACTATAAGCACCAGCGAGTTTCGTGGAGGCCAACCATGAGGCTTCGATTTTCAAAACGCCACCCACCGTTGAAGTCGTTTGATCGGCAGGATTCCATGTCCAACCCGCAACGTTATTAGCCTCGGCAGTGATAAGAGAATTGACTGCATCAGGAGTAGAGGATGCTACACCAGGAACCAAGGACGCGATAGCTGTTCCCCAACCACCCGCACCTGTAGTCGCAGCTGGAGTTAACATTCTCACGCGAATTGCGGTCATAGTTACACCTGTGCCGAGAGCAGCGGATGGCTTAAGAAATTGACCACTATTGGTAAATTTCAAATTCAAGTCGTAGGAATCAGTATTATTACTAATCGTTAATGTAGCAATAGCGGTGAAAGTAGCTGGAGAAGTAAAATCCAATTGTTGTTCGCCAACGGCTGTAAGCGAATTAATTGTTTGGATTGTACCACCCATGGTGAATGACACAGCGTAGGTCGCACTTGCAGATAAGGCAGCTGCGACCAACACCATTTTTAGTTTAGTTGAAAAGCTCATTTGAAGTCCCTCCAATGGTTAATGAGTCTATTATTTTTTATCGGTTTAGTTTTGAAAGACTTGAGCGTTTTAAAATAATTATTCTTATTATCGCCTTTTAATTTTTCAATATCTATAACACGCATATCTTTATTATGTAGGCTGGCAATAACAAATGCAAAGAATTTGTGAAGAGAAAATTGCACAAAAAAAAGAAGAGAATGGGGCATCCTCTTCTTTTGGGGGTAACTTTGAACGGCACTACAATTTTAACTTCAAGGATTAGTTAATCGTTGAAGTCAATAAGGCTGTACAAGTTTCACTATAAGCACCAGCGAGTTTCGTGGAGGCCAACCATGACGCTTCGATTTTCAAAACGCCACCCACCGTTGAGGTCGTTTGATCGGCAGGATTCCATGTCCAACCCGCAACGTTATTGGCCTGAGCTGTGATAAGGGAATTTACCACGTCAGTAACACCAGAGGCAACACCTGGAACTAAGGACGCGATAGTTGTTCCCCAACCACCCGCACCTGTAGTCGCAGCTGGAGTTAACATTCTCACTCGAATTGCGGTCATAGTTACACCTGTGCCAAGAGCAGCGGATGGCTTAAGAAATTGACCACTATTGGTGAATTTTAAATTCAAATCGTACGAATCGGTATTATTACTAATCGTTAACGTAGCGATAGCGGTGAATGTTGCAGGGGAAGTAAAATCCAATTGTTGTTCGCCAACGGCTGTAAGCGAATTAATTGTTTGGATTGTACCACCCATGGTGAATGATACGGCATAGGTCGCACTAGCGGATAAGGCAGCTGCGACCAATACCATTTTTAGTTTAGTTGAAAAGCTCATTTGATGTCCCTCCTATGGCTAATGAGTCTATTGTTTTTTATCGGTTTAGTTTTGAAAGACTTGAGCATTTTAAAGTAATTATTTTATTATCGCTTTTTAATTTTTCAATATCTATAACACGCATATCTTTATTATGTAGGCTGGCAATAACAAATGCAAATAAATTATGTGGAGAAAACGGGATAAAAAATTAGGCACGTAAGCCCTGAAAATACTTTGACTTATGAAAAATGGAGAGAATTAAAAAAAGATCAAAAGACTGAAGATATGAATTTTAATATTAAAAAATACTTTAATAAAAGCTAAAATTTATCGCAATAAAAAAACATCGGTAACCTCTATAAGACGTAGCGAGAATGTTTATTTTTAATTTATTCACTTTAACTTTAATTTACAGCTTAACTTTTTTCCTACTCCTTGAGTAACACTTATATACAGATGAACAAATGACATTTAAGGGGCGAATAAATTTCCCCCCCAAATTCTGCTGGACAGAAAAAATTCCGGTCTTCCGTTTTTATCTTAGCAGGCTTTTTCTATATTAACTCAGATTATTAACCGAGGACTTTATGCGGATATTAAAACCCCTACTATTCTTACTCCCCTTACTATATAGCATGCCCTTACATGCCTTTGATGCGGATGACGATGGTATTCCCAATAAATATGATGAATGCCCAAAAGATCCGGAGGATATGGATGGTTTTCAAGATCAGGATGGTTGTCCTGATGTAGATAATGATAAAGATGGCATTTGCGATGCATGGGTAGCGGAAAAAGGCCAGTCCGAAAAATATGCCAGCGTTTGCCATGGTAGTGATAAATGTACCGAAATAGCCGAAGATAAAGATGGCTTTGAAGATGAAGATGGTTGCCCCGATCTCGACAATGATAAAGATGGCATTCCTGACCTAAAAGACAAATGCCCCAATGATGCGGAAGACATTGATGGCTTTGAAGATAATGACGGTTGTCCTGATGTAGATAATGATAAAGATGGCATTTGCGATGCGTGGGTAGCGGAAAAAGGTCAATCGGAAAAATACGCCAGTGTTTGCCAAGCTACAGATAAATGTCCTAATGCGGCCGAAGATAAAGACGGCTTTGAAGATGCCGATGGTTGCCCCGATCCAGATAATGACAAAGATGGTATTCCCGATAATATGGACAAATGTCCTAATGAAGCTGAAAATATGAATGGAGTGGATGATGATGATGGTTGCGTCGATCATGTTACTGCACCTTTACAAGCGACGCAATCGTATGCGGCGGTTAAATTCCGCACCGGTACCGATGAATTAACAGTAGAGTCCGAACAATCCCTCGATATGTTATCTAAGCAATTGCTAGAGTATGGTGACAAGCAAATTGAAATTCATGTTTCCATGACTTTGCGAGGCAAGAAAAAAGAGGAATACGTTAAATTACTGCAAGATCGTTCCAAAGCTTTGGTTGCCTATTTGGTAGAAAAAGGGGTGAAGGCAGAACGAGTGAAGGAAATTCCTTATACTCTCGAAGCCTTAGAAGCCAATAAAGGTTTGGAAAACGATTTTAATCAAGATAAGCCTGTGGAAGTGCGCTTATTAAATCCATAAAATTAGTATTAATATATTTATCACTTTGGATGTGTGGGGCTATAAATAGCCCTGCTGCCGCAGGGATGCCTAAAGCTTGGTTAGGGATTTCATTTACGGATATAGCCTTAACCGAAATGCCAGTGGAATTTCATCACGCTTCTCCTGCAGGTGCGGTACGTATCTTGCAGGTTTACAAAGGCACTTCGGCAGATCAAGCGGGACTTTTGGTGGACGATTATGTTTTGGCCATCAATGGTAAAACCTTAGACGGCCGCAAAACTTTACTCGATTCTATTGGCAGTAAAAGAGTAGGCGATGTGGTTGAGTTAAAATTGGGACGTAACAATAAAGTGATGACGCAAAAAATGGCTTTGTCTCCGCGTCCCGAAGATATGCGGGCCATTACGCAAAGCATGGTGGGTTCAATGGCACCGGCTTTAAGCGGAAACTACTATTCACAAGACATTGGTTCCTTGAATAAAAATATCGGTAAATTAGTTATTCTCGATTTTTGGGCTACATGGTGCGGCCCTTGTCAAATGACGCTTCCGGGTTTGGAAAATCTGTATAAAAAATACCATGCAAAAGGGTTGGAAATAATCGGTATCAGTTCTGAAAGTTTAGGCGATTTAAAAACTTTTCAAGATCAGAAACATCTAAGTTACCCTTTATTCAATGATGTGAGTGGATTGACTACGCGAACTTATCAGGCTTTTGCTTATCCCACCTTGATGGTTGTAGATAGGAAAGGCATTATTCAGCGCGTGGAAGTGGGAGCTCATTCCGAGGCGCAAATTGAACAATGGATTCGCGAAGGGCTTTAAGCCTTTATTTTGCAAAAACCCTTTTCTTAGTAGGATAATGTTAGAATACACGCCAATTCTTTCTCTTGGCTAAGCGCATTATTATTTAACTTTTAAGGTGAATTTTTGGGTTAATCCTCATTTGATCTTTATGGTCAAATGGGTGCTTGGCCTACAATCTTAAAGCGAAACAGGGGAAAAATGATAGCTCAATCGGTACGCGTCTTATTAGAGAAGCTCAATAAATATAATCGAGCCTTATTAGAAGGCGCTGTCGGCGCTTGTGTAAGCCGCTCCCATTATGAGGTAACGGCTGCACATATACTCGCACAAGCCTTAGAAGAAGGTCATGGCGATTTGATTTTTATACTCTCCTATTTCAAAATCGATCCCGGCTTATTTAAAGGCGCTTTGCAAAAGGAATTGAGAGACCTGCGTACGGGAAATACGGGTAAGCCGACCTTCTCTCCACAGTTTGTGAGCATTCTCGAATATGCTTGGTCCGAATCCACTTTAAACCTCAATGAAAGCGAAATTCGCACGGCGGCTATTTTAATGGCTTTGAAAAAGAATCCCAATGCTATTTCCCCCAGTTTATCCGATCAAATCGCACTTATTTCTTATGACACTTTACTCGCAAAATTCGCCGAAATGCTTGCTGGCTCCAAGGAAACTGAAAGCTCGGCTAAAGGCGCTGGTCGCACGCAAGCAGGTACTGCCGCAGAAGGTTCCAATTTAGCTCGCTTCACGATTAACTTTACCGAAATGGGTCGTCAAGGAAAAATCGACCCTATATTTGGTCGCGATGATGAAATAAGACAAATGATTGATATTCTTTCCCGTCGTCGTAAAAACAATCCCATTATGGTAGGCGAAGCCGGTGTAGGTAAAACAGCGGTTATCGAAGGCTTGGCTTTGCGCATTGCTGAAGGCCGTGTACCGGACATGTTGAAGAATGTGGAAATACGCAGCTTGGATTTAGGCCTGCTTTCGGCCGGCGCGAGTATGCGCGGTGAATTTGAAAATCGGCTTAAAGGCGTGATTAAAGAAGTAAAGTCTTCCGAAGTTCCCGTCATTTTATTTATCGATGAAGCGCATACAATGATTGGCGCCGGTGGCGATGAAGGCAAAGGGGATGCAGCCAATTTATTGAAACCAGAAATGGCGCGTGGGGAATTAAAAATCCTAGCGGCTACTACGCTGACTGAGTTTCGTAAATACTTTGAAAAAGATCCCGCTATGGCACGTCGCTTTCAAATGGTACATATCGATGAACCCACTCCTGAAGTAGCTGCGATTATGTTACGCGGTGTACGCACCCATTACGAAAAATTCCATGGTGTAAAAATCACTTATGAAGGCGTACAAGCCGCTTGCGATTTATCGCATAAATATATTGCCGGTCGTCAATTACCCGATAAAGCCGTGGACTTATTAGATACAGCCGCAGCCCGCGTGAAAATGGGGTTAACTGCCAAGCCACCTGTGCTCATCAATTTGGAACAAGTGATTGGCAATTTAGAAATTGAAATTATCGCTCTAGAAAAAGATCATAAAGCCGGTATTCTTAAAGATGTCGAAGCCTTAGAACGCACCGCCGAAAAATTAGTGCAAGCTAAAGCCGATGCAGAAGCCATGACCACCAAATGGCAAAAAGAATTGGAATTGGTAAAAAAAATTATCGCCACTCAAGAAAAAATTGCCAATGCCGAAGCTGGCTCCGACGAAGCCAAAACCTTACGCGCCGATTTAGATGCTCAATGGAAAGTACTCGAAGTCCATCAAGGCGAAGAAGCCATGGTGCATGCCCATGTATCCAAAGACGTGATTGCTCAAATCATCGCCGAATGGACGGGTATTCCGGTTGGCAGTATGCTTAAAAATGAAGCGCAAGCTTTATTAGAATTAGAAGAAACCATTAATGCTAAAGTAGTAGGCCAAAGCGCAGGTGTTCACGAAATTGCCTCTACCTTACGTACCGCCAAATTAGGCCTCACCAATCCCGAAGCCCCTATGGGTGTTTTTCTGGTTACGGGTCCTTCTGGCGTTGGTAAAACTGAAGTGGCTTTGTCCATATCCAATATTCTTTTCGGCGGTGAAAAATCCGTTGTGACTATTAATATGTCAGAATATCAAGACAGTATGTCCATCACCCAACTCAAAGGCGCTAGCGCGGGTTATGTGGGCTATGGTGAAGGTGGCGTGCTCACGGAAGGCGTGCGTAAACGTCCTTATACCGTGGTGATTCTCGACGAAGTTGAAAAAGCACATAAAGATATTCTCAATATGTTCTATCAAGTATTCGACAAAGGTATGTTACGCGATGGCGAAGGCCGCGACATTAGCTTCCGCAATACTGTTATTATTATGACTAGTAATTTAGGGCTCGATACCATTACCGCCATGGCTGCGCAAAGCGACCAAAATTATACTCTAGATGATTATCGTCGCAATATATTACAAGAGCTCACCGATCATTTTGCACCAGCATTATTAGCGCGCTGTAAAGTAGTGCCTTTCTTGCCTTTGGATACCGAAACCTTAAAACGTATTGTCTTCTTGAAATTGATGAAAGTGGGCAAACGCTTGATGGAAAGGCATAAAATTGCCTTCGCCGTCTCGCCCGAAGTTGTCCGCAAAATCGTGATGCTCTGCACAACATCCCAAAGCGGTGCGCGCAATATTGATACCATTATTGATCAACGCTTAATGCCAGAAATCTCTCGCCAAATTTTAGCGGGCATGGCGGAAGCAAAATCCTATACGCATTTATTTATTGGCGTCAATGCCGGTGAACAATTCTCTTATCATTTTTCCGTAGGTGATTTCGAAATGCCGCCTTCGGAAGGTGGCGAAGAAGACACAGAAGAAAATATTGAGGAAACAAATAATGCCCTTCCTGCCGATTCTGAAACGGCGGAGGTTACCCAATAAGGCCGAGAAGCAGGCCTTTTAAAAAGCTTCGAATTCCCCCCATTAGTTAAGGAGCATTTATGCACCATTCTTTATTCTCAGCCGCTGTAATAGGCGGCATTTTTGTAACACTAACACAAGCGCAGGTACCTGTCGGTTATACCGGCACACCCTATCATGATTCAGCGCAAGCAGTGCCCGGCGTTTTAAGGCCCGAAAGATATGACAAAGGAGCTAAAAATATCGCTTGGTACGATAGTGACACAGGTGTTACTGGCGGTTATAAGGTTCGCGCTGCTGACGGAGATGTAGATTTAGATCCAGTTAAAACTACTGATCCAAATGTTCCCACCAACATAAAAAATGCAGTACCTGGAGATCCTTATTGGGGCTGGCTAGTTAACAATGAATTTTTGAAATTCACAGTCGATGTTAAGCAAGCTGGTGTTTATTATATAAGCGCAATGGTAGGAGTGCAAGGTGACAACGTGTCTTTTCAAGTAGATGCTTTTCAAGGAACTGACTCGGTTTCTTCCGGCGCCTTAATCATGCCTTATCCTAAACCCTGTCCTCCTCCAGAATGCTATCATTATTGGGATTATGTGCAAAATGCAGGACAAATTACTTTGAAAGCAGGGATGGCTGTAATTAAGTGGAAAATTGTTAAGTCGGGTTACAATATTAATTATGTAGAATTACAGCCTGCTACTGGCGTGGGTATTAACCAAGGATTGAAAGGTCAATCGATGCCTTCCTCTACAACAAAAATGTTTGATGCGAGCGGAAGAATAATTCCGAGCGTCATAAGCAATAAAATGCATTTGTCCAAAAGTGTTTATTTAAAAAAATAATCGCAATGCTTTTTCAAAGCTTTTAAGAAGTGGGGGCTTCTTGATAGTGGAGAAAGGGATGAAAAAATAAACTCATTAAAAAGCCGGCTCTATAGCCGGCTTTTTAATTTCGTATGTTTTGTAGGGGCACAAAATGTCGTGCCCCTACAAAACATACGAAGCTGAGATCAGCGTTAATGTAATCGAGAAAGCTTGGCGGAATAAGTTCCTTGAGAAGAATTGGCTAACAATTGATAAACACCCAAAGGTAACTTAGGCAAAGCATAACTTTTTGCTCCGTAACCACTCACTTTATAAATCTGTAAACCTCGTATATCAAAAATACTGATTTCATGCCAACCATTAGCATTAATGGCAATGCTACGATCATTTAGGGTAAGCCATTCTTTAGCGGGATGGATATGCTGTATCGCCGTGCCACTGGCACATAAGCGCGGATCATGATAAGCGGGATTGATTTTAGGATCATAATTCGCATCATGCGAATCGGCACAACCCGTTTTTTCCGCAATAAAACTAGGGTCTTTACAGGAGCCTTTATAATCCACACGATACACGCCACTTTGCCAGCCGATATAATACAAAGCGCCATCGGGGCCTTGCTGCATATCCACGAGTACGGCTGCACTGAAGCGATCGAAAACACGAACATTTTGCACAATGGTATCTGCTTTATCATTGAGACTAAGTATACGAAAGCCATAACTACCATTACAATCGCCAATAATCCATTTATGATCCAGATTGGGAGGAATTTGATTAAGTGCAGGGTTGCTGCCATCATAACGAAATACCGGCCCGTTCATTGCGCAAGCTCGGTCACGAGGGAGAATTGGTTCATGATTAGGAGGCAATTGCGAAACACCATTTATCTTGGTGGTATTCATTGGCGCCGCACGATCCTTTTTCGTCCAATTAAAACCGTACACGGTTGTTACATCTACTTGCCCTGCAAAATAGGGCCAACCAGTGTATTGAGGAGATTTCACTAAATTATGTTCTTCGGAAATACCGCCCATATCGGGACCGACATCGCCCCAAGAGACCCAGCGTCGTACAGGCTCTACCGATAGGGAATAGGCGTTACGGGTACCCTTCACATAAATTTCGGGACGAACTTTGACGGGATTCAAATAATCTTTAGCTAAATCTGCTTTTCCTTGGGCTTGAAAATAGGCAGCAAAAGTTTCACCGAAATTTCCCGAGGGAATAGTGTAACCTTTGGGATCCAATTCATCGGGATGAATACGCATGATACCCCCACGTAAATCGGCGGTATTGGCTGGGCCTGCTTCGGGAGAGCTATTGTCTCCCATGGCTACCCATAAATCGCCATAAGCATCAAATAGCATGGCGCCACCGGTATGCGGTAATATTGTTTTGCCTGGAATTTTGATTAAAACTTTTTCCGCCGCTAAATTAAGTAAGCCATCGTTTCCAAGCGGTATTCTGGAAATGCGAAAGTTGGTGTCCAAGCCCTGAAAAGAATACATGAAATATAAAAAGTGATTTTTTTTGAAATGGGGATCAACGGCAATGCCTAGCAGTCCTTCTTCATTTTTATGGATGACAGGAATTTCTCCTAATACCTCCACTGTTTTTTTAATGGCATCGTATTTTTTAACTATGCCAAATCTTTCGACGAAATAAACATCGACTTGATTATTTTCTCTTAGGTCGAAAGCCATTTTTAAAGGTTGATCGGTAACTTTTGTGGAAACTAAAGCAAGCGGGACGGCGACAAAATCGGTATCTTTCAGGTTACAGCCTTTATAAGTTCCTAAATCGACAACAGCTGAAGAGGTTAAGGAAATCAGCGAAGTCAAAATAAAGCTTCCGCCTAAAATTACAAGTTTATGGATTGAGTTTTTCATAGTTCCTTGTCCTAAAATCCTAGAGATTGTCACCTCGCCTTGCGATTAAAATAATGCCTTTCTTGTTGATAAGCTTGAGCTTATTTGTGGGTTATTTTACGTATAATTCTTTAAATGGGCTGGATTTATCGAATCAATGCTTTTTATAACCCTGAAAATCAATATCTGGATTTTAGATATAGCGGGGAAGAGGAGAAAAGATGTGTTAAAGCAAAAACATTCAGCGTAATTTTACAGGTGGCATTATTATTGAACCGCTGTCCAATCAAGGATGGTCGGTAAATTGATTAAGGTGGGATCGATTTGTCGGGGGACTATTAGCCGGAGAATATATGCAACTCAAGACTTCCTTTGCCTTGGTTTTAATGGGTAACGTTTTAGTTGGCGGAGGCTTAACCAATGTTAATGCCGCCACATTTGCGGATGCGCAATTTCATGAAAAATTAATTGCGGGAAAATTAAATCCTACTCAAATGGAATTCGCACCTGATGGTAGACTTTTCGTTAATTTCAAAGATGGTGCCGTGCGAATTATTAAAAAAGATTCACTGCTGCCTAAACCCTTTGCCAAGGTTATCACTGAAGTTACCGAAGAGCAGGGTTTAATCGGAATAACTTTTCATCCAAAATTTCCAGATAGTCCTTGGGTATATGTTTATTACACGGTTCCAGATGGTGCCATGCCAAGACACAACCGCATTAGTCGTTTCCAGGCAAATGGCGATACTGCTATTGGAGGTGAAAAAATTTTATTCGATTCCGATCCATCTTATTCGGCTGCCGACAGCCACCCAATACATGTTTCAGGAGGTTTGCATTTTAGCCCTAAAGACGGAAAATTATATTTGGCAATTGGCAACACGAGCAAGGACATGTATTCGCAAAGTATGACATTAAATTTGGGGAAAATTTTGCGCTTCAATCCTGACGGAACTATTCCAACAGATAATCCATTTTATGCTACGGCGACAGGGAATAACCGTGCAATTTGGGCATTAGGTTTACGCAATCCATTCACGACATCCTTTCAAAATACAACAGGTCGATTTTTTATCAATGATGTGCAAGACTTTGGACCAGAAGTTGTGCAAGAAGGTGTTGCTGGTGCAAATTATGGTTATCCACATTATCAAGGCGGGAAGGGCAATGGACTATATCCCGCTAACTCGCCTGGTACATTAAAATTGCCAGTACACATAGATGCAGTCCATGAAACTGGAGTATGTGCTATTACCGGAGCCTCTTTCTATAATGCAACCAAAGTTCATAATTTTCCACCTAAATACCGGAATTATTTTTTCTTTATGGATTATTGTGGGAGCTGGATACATACCTTGGATTTGGACAATAATTATGCGGTTGGACAGTTTGCAACAAAAATTTCTAATCCGCTGGATATTAAGTTTAGTCCGGTGGATGGGGCAATGTATTACATAGCCAAGCAAGGCGGCGGAAATACATCTACTACTAATGGCGCTGTATATAAAGTATGGTACGGTGACTCCATTGTTACTTCTCTCAAAACGACTTCGCAAAAAGCTCTTCCTGAAGGTTGGAAATTACAAATGGCGCATGCAGGTTCATTGCCTTGGGTAGGTGATGCTAAATTTATGGATGTACATAGCGTAGATGGTAAAATTTTAGGGAGCGCTATGCGTGGCTCTTTCTTCAATGATTTTGCAACGCTTACTGTACTTCCTAAAGACGGCGTTTATTTAGTGCATTATCGCTAACTATTACTAAGATTTTTAATATGCCCTGCTTTCAAAAGAAGTGGGGCATTTTTGTGTCTAAAATTTATTAGTAGGGGAAGGCCTTCCCCTGGCCTCGACTTCACGAGTCAACACGGTCGTTGAGCCATTTGTTCACTGAGCCTGTCGAATGTGAACGAAATGTTAGTGTTAACTCGCGTGATTCTCGGCCACCCCCTCTAAACGCATGTGTAGTCCGGTCACGGCGACCTTACGTATTAAAGTCAGTCTTTGAGAGCATTCATTCCATTGGATTCAGGAATAAATGCTTCAATGA
>JAYTSD010000014.1:0-125363 GCA_043745805.1 Fibrobacteria bacterium | reverse complement strand
AATAGCAAGCTCACGCATACGTTGCATGACATTATTAATTTCTCCCGTAGCTCCTTCAGCGATTTGAAGAAGAGCAATACCATCTTCGGCATTGGATTTAGCTCTTTCCATACCCCGCACTTGGGCGCGCAACGATTCAGAAACGGATAAACCAGCAGCATCATCCGAAGCACGATTAATTCTTAAACCTGTGGAAAGTTTTTCGAGGGATTTACCTAAATCTTTTTGATTATTAGCTAAAGCGCCCTGGCCTATCATTGCTGAAATGTTATGGTTAATACGCATGTTACCTCCGTATAATTTGCTCTTGGGCAGTAAACCCTTGAGGGATGTTTAAGTATTTTATCGGAGGCTAGAATGGGAACTTTAATTCTTTATGAACTTTAGCTTTTTTCTGAACTTTAAGTTTCTCTTGAGGCTTAGGAAATAAAAAAACAAATCCACCTAAAAACAAAAAAAAGCTGGGGGATTAGCCCCAGCTTTAAAGTAATAGTTAAAAAAGAATTATCTTCCGAGTAATCCCAATACCCCTTGCGGGACCTGATTCGCTTGCGATAACATGGAGGTTGCACTCTGCGAAAGAATTTGCGAACGAGTAAAGCTCGTAGTCTCTTTGGCAAAATCCACATCTCGGATACGCGATTCGGCATCTTGAGTATTATAAGAGGTATTCGCTAAATTGGAAATCGCAAATTCTAATCGGTTTACATAAGCACCCATATCGGAACGCATTTTATTAACTGATTTAATAGCCGTATCAATTAATGAAAGTGAAGAAAGGGCTGTAGCCGCTGTGCTGACCGATGTAGAAGTTGCACTTAGACCTAAAGCACCTAAAGTCATAGCATCAATACCTATAGTGATTCTATTCGTGCTATTTGATCCTGCACCAATATGTAATACCGACGAAATGCTACCTGAGGAACCAAATGATCCCGATACCCCATCCAATAAAGTCATACCATTATACGAAGCACTACTTGAAATACGCGTGACTTCACTCATGAGCGCACTAAACTCATTTTGAGTATAGGTTCTTTCGGTGGTTGTTAAAGTATCTGTACCACTTTGTATAGAGAGCTCACGCATTCTCTGGAGCACATTACTAATTTCACCGGTGGAACCTTCAGCGATTTGTAGGAGGGCAATACCATCTTCCGCATTGGATTTAGCTCTATCCATACCTCGGATATTAGCTCGGAGAGATTCGGAAACCGATAGACCAGCTGCATCATCGGAGGCGCGATTAATACGCAAACCCGTTGAAAGCTTTTCTAATGACTTGCTCAAATCTTTATGGTTATTGGATAAGGCCTGCTGGCCAATCATGGAGGAAATATTATGATTTATACGCATGGAAAACATCCTTGTTAAGTGAACGCATTATGGCATCCTTGCCATAGGTCTTATTTTATGGACCTATAAACACATCGGAGATTTTCAAAAAGGACTTTAAGCTTTTCTTAAAGTAATGTTTAATATTGCTTTCATTATTTTAGAAGTCGCGAGCTTCTGTGGAATTTGGTGTTAAAAAATGGTTCGCTGGTCAAAATTTGACCTGCAAAAATTGATCAACATTATTCACCGTAGTTTCATGTTGGGTAAAAAACGCCGTTTTTCTTGGTGTCATTTTCGCTTTACTGGGATTCACATTGATTAATTATTATTACAGCCAGATGAAAATCTTACAAACGCTAATTTTAGTTTTCTTGTTCGCAAGCAAGGGTTGGTCACTGTATTTAAATGCAGAAATTAGTGCTTTAAAATTACCCGCTAATACATCCATCAAAATCGATGGAAAGCCTGATTCTATTTGGTGGGCCATAGCGGCTAAAAGTGGTAAGAATTCTATTATCGACTTTCAGGATTATAGTAAAATCGTTTTACTGACCAACGATTCAGTACGGAATTTAGATCCTGCAAAAGTATATGCTTCACAGGATACAGGGAATATCGGTTTATTGGCAGCCTATGATAATAATGCGCTATACCTTTTATTTATAGTGCATACAAAATCGACTTTTAATGGCAGTAATGTTTGTACCGATTCCAATACTACGGCATGGAAAGGAGATATGGTACAAGTGTTTTTAGATCCCAACTCTTGGGATACAAGCCTTTATAAAAATTATTTTTCAGCAGATGAAGCCTATGCTGTTTTTGGAACGTCCTTAAGTTCCATTGAAATTGACCGACCACTTTACGGATTAAACAATTTATTGATATACAAAGATCGAATTGCTACAAATCGTTTTGTAGCACGTAATGCTAAACCTTCAGGGTTATCCTTAACGAGACTTCGGAATTCAAGCCAAGTCGATTCGAATGCTTATGCCATAGAAATGAAAATTCCTTTTTGGGGCAATAATCCTTCCGCATTTAAGCGCGGTGGCTCCATGTATATTTCTTGGGGATACAATAATTATCTCGACTCAATGAAAAATGATTGTAGCGATCAACCGATTGCCTATCGTTGGGCAAAACACTATAAAAACTATGATACTTATCCTTTAGCGGATAGGCCAGCGGGATTTATTCTTCATGATAGCACCCATTTTGATCCCACTCGTTCAGGAGATGGTTGGGGAAGATTAGTTTTTGATTCGACCAGCTTAGATCCAAAAATTTGTCGTAATATTTCGATCGGTAAATGGGATATTTCAACCTGGGCCATCAATTGCTCTTCAAACACCACGGAACTAAATCAAATGGTAATGCCGCCATTAATGTTTGAGAATAAGGCTTTCTTGCGTCAAGAAAATGATGCGCTCGGTCGCAAGTTAATTTTACAAGGCAATAAAAAAGAACGGTCAAACCCGCTCCTTAGTTTCCCTTAAATATTATGTAACTCATAAGTTACCTTAAATTTTAATCCTAGCATGCCCTAGGTTTAATTACATGGGGTTGTCACGTTTACCGCTACCATCGTATTCAATCCCGATAGTGCCTACTGGACAGCCTTCGGCGGCTTCCACAATAGAATCCGTAAGGGTAAAATTTGCTCCGTTTTTAATAATCATTTTTTCTGGCACTTCGAATACTTCTGGGCAAGTAGCTTCACATGCTCCGCACATGGTGCATTCGTTTTCCGATTCGTCTAACCAGACTTTTGTAACTACAGACATGAATTCTCCTAATTTTAATTCTATTCTAGCTCGATTTTGCCAATTTGGCAATAGGCTAAATTATTATTTTGCGCTACTAATTTAGCTATTGAATGAGTAATTGCCAATTAAAGCAAGTCCCGTTAATCAAAGCTTCAGGGCATTTTGAACGCTTCTACACGAGATGGCCTGAGCTTGTTATTTTTAAATAAAATTAATGTTTTTCACAGGAGAAATTGAAGTTGAAAGCAAAAATCGGTATTCTAGGCGCAACAGGGTTCACTGGATACGAACTTATTTTGCTTTTACTGCGTCATCCCTATGCTGAAATAACTTGGCTTAGCTCCGAATCGCAGAGTGGCCAAAAATATTCTCAACTCTATCCTCGTTTGGCCGGTCAGCTTTCTTCCGATTTGGAAAATCTACAGACTTGGGAAAATGTCAAAGCTTCAAGTCCGGATATTGTTTTCTCCTGTTTACCGCATTCCGCCTCTGCAAAATTTTTAGCGCCCTTTATTCAAAACGGGATAAAGGTGATTGATTTATCAGCTGATTTTCGCATTCAAAACTTGGCCACTTATGAAAAAGCCTATGGAACACACGCTTCTCCAGAACTTTTGGCTAAGAGCCAATACGGTTTATGCGAAGTGTATGGCGAAGCCATTAGCAAAACAAAAATTGTAGCAAATCCTGGATGCTACCCTACATCCATTCTTTTGCCTTTAATTCCACTTTTGCGGGAAGGAATAGTTTCTGCTAAAAATTTGATTTTAGATTCAAAATCCGGTGTTTCTGGGGCAGGAAAAAAAGCCACCGAAGGCACGCATTATATTTATTGTAATGAATCTTTTTCTGCGTACAAAGTAGGCGATCAACATCGGCATTTGCCGGAAATAGAAGAACAATTGAGCTTGGCCGCGGGAGAGTCCGTGAAAGCTTTGTTTACCCCGCATCTAGTGCCGATGGAGCGGGGAATTTTTTCCACGATTTATGCCGACTTAAAACCAGGTCACACTCAAGCTACGACACAGCAATGTTTACAAGAATTTTATCAAAACTCACTATTTGTAAAAATCCGAAATGATAATCCACGTACGGCGGATGTTCGACACACAAACTTTTGCCATATACAAGCCTATCAACCGCAGGGGACACAAAAACTGATACTCCTCAGTGTAATTGATAATATGGTTAAAGGAGCTTCGGGGCAAGCGGTGCAAAACATGAATTTGTTACTGGGCTTTGCCCCGGAATTAGGCTTGTTCTAATGGGGAGCACTTCTTTGAATTCGCAGTCTCCTTGGATTGTAAAAATTGGCGGATCGATAGCAGAAGAGGGGCCCGTTTTGAATGGGATACTAATAGCCTTAGCCGAATTAAAAAAAGCAGGCTTTCCCATCATCTTGGTGCATGGTGGGGGTAAGGATATTAACCGCCATTTGGCTTGGCTTAATGAAGAGCCAAAATTCATAGGTGGCTTGCGTGTTACTAGTGAATCGGCATTGAAAATTGTGGAAATGACTTTAAGTGCCTATGTCAATAAAAAGTTGGTAGGCATACTGAATCAATTCGCCTCCCAAGCCGTGGGAATTAGTGGCGTGGATGGGCCTACTTTAATTTGTGAAGCACTATCACCCGAATTAGGACAAGTCGGTTCCGTAAAAGAAGTACGCTTAGAACTTTTAAAAGTTCTGCTAAGCGCTGGATTTTTGCCGGTTCTATCGCCGATATCAGTTGATTTCCAGCAAACCCATTTTAATGTGAATGCGGACGATGCGGCTAGTGCGGTGGCACAAGCTATGCAAGCTGCAAAACTCATTTTTATTTCCGATGTGCAGGGGGTTTTAGATGCCCAGAAAAAAGTTATTCCCGAATTATCAGCTCCGAAAATTGAAGCTATGATTGCGGAAGGCATTGTCGCAGGAGGGATGATTCCCAAGTTACGTTCTTGTGCCGAAGCGCTTAAGCAAGGGGTACAACAAGTGCATATTTGCGGCTGGACCAGCCAACAAGCCTTTATGTCGCATATGCATGAAATTGAAAATCATGGCACTATTATTCGTGGTTAATTTTTGCAGGCTTCTTTCTTTATACTCAGTTTAAATTCCCAAAGGAAATATGTCCGATACCGTGAAATCTGATTCGCCTTCATTATACGATCTTGATCAAAAAAATTTACTGCAAAATTATGGCCCACGTCACTTGCATTTACAACGCGGTGAAGGGTCCTTTGTATTTGACAGCGAGGGAAATAAATATCTCGATTGCGTGACTGGTGTAGCGGTAAATGCCTTGGGGCATGCGCATCCTGCGATATTGCAAGCTATACAAACGCAACTGCAATGTTATGTGCACTTGAGTAATCTTTACTTATTGGAGCCACAACAAAAATTGGCAGCCTTGCTCACCGAGCAAACCGGCTTTGCACGCGTATTTTTTTGTAATAGTGGTACCGAAGCCAACGAAGGAGCCATTAAATTTGTGCGTAAATATTGGGGTGCGCAAACTTCAAAAAAATCAGAGGATAGATTTGAAATTATAACTTTGCAATCTTCTTTTCATGGCCGCACTTATGCAGCCATGGCTGCAACCGGCCAAGATAAAATTAAAACGGGTTTTGGACCATTACCGGGAGGTTTCCTCTCTATTCCTCCCAATGATATTTCGGCCCTAGATGCAGCGATGACACCGACTATTGCCGCAATTTTATTTGAGCCCATATTAGCCGAGGGTGGCGTGCTTGATTTAACGCCAGCATTTGTAGAGCGATTAAAATATTGGCAAAACCAAGGTATTTTATTGATCGCCGATGAAATTCAAACAGGCTTAGGGCGAACTGGAACATTTTTGGCTACACAAGGTTTGGGAATAAAACCTGACCTTGTAACGCTGGCCAAACCTTTGGGGGGAGGGCTTCCTTTAGGAGCCATTTTATTGCGGGAAGAAATTGCGAATGCGATTCATACCGGTGACCATGGTTCCACTTTTGGTGGTAATCCCGTGGCTTGTGCAGCAGGAATTGCAGTGGTATCTGAATTAGTCAGGACGGGATTTTTAAAGGATGTACAGGAGCGTAGTTCGGACTTGCGTCGAAAACTAGATGCTTTGCGTGAACGAGTGAATCATTCCCAAGAAATAATGGGTCCACTAAGAGGTAAAGGCTTTTTAATTGGATTTTCCTATACTGGCGATTTAGCCGAGCTTATGCAGAAATGTATGCAAGAAGGATTACTCATTTATAGAGCAGGTGCTTCAGTAATTAGGCTTTTACCTCCTCTCAATTTATCCCCTACAGAAATAGACACCTTGATTGACAGGCTGGGACGCGTTATGTTAAAATAAAATCGAACCGTCCTTGGATTTTATTATGGCAAAAGACTTTAAAACCATTACTTGTTTATACCATGCTGGCGACATCATCTTTAAAGAAGGCGATGAGAGCAATGGCATTTTTAGTATTACGCGGGGCCAAGTTTCGATTACTAAAAACAAATTTTCTTTGCGTGGCTATGTACCTATTGAAATAGCCAAATTAGGTCCAGGAAGCGTTTTCGGGGAAATGGGAATGTTTGGCGAAAGCCGCCGTGAGGCCTCCGTAAAGGCGATTGAAGATACGGAAGTATTGGTAATAACCGATGAAGTATTCGATACGCAAATGGATAAACTTCCGCCTTGGGTAGTAAGCTATATTAAAACTTTAGTGAGTCGTTTACGTATTACCAATGAAAAGCTTATGGCCGCCTTAGACAAAGATGCTAAGGATATAAATGCATCTTCATCTAGCGATAAATAATATTCCTTAGCCGGATAAAAATAAGCAGTTTAACCGTTAGGTTTCTGTTTGTTGCTTATTTGCCTTAATATACTTCGGGCATTTTTTCTACCTTTTTCCTGCATTAGAAAACTCCATTTGTAGTAATTATTCTAGAGGAAATCATGGCAGCGAAAAAAGCGAAAAAGAAAAAAGTGGTTCTGGCCTATTCAGGCGGTTTGGATACTTCCGTTATCATCCCTTGGTTGATTGAAAACTATGATGTGGAAGTAATTGCTTTCGCAGCCGATATTGGCCAAGGCAAAATTGAAGTCGATCCTCTAAAAGAAAAGGCGGCGAAAACAGGCGCGTCTAAGTGTTATGTGTTGGATTTACGCAAAGAATTTATTGAAGAATATGTTTGGCCTACGCTAAAAGCCGGCGCCAAATATGAGGGAAGTTACTTACTCGGGACTTCTATGGGTCGCCCACTCATTGCTAAACATCAAGTTTTAATTGCCGAAAAAGAAGGCGCTTATGCCGTATCTCATGGAGCTACGGGTAAAGGTAATGATCAAGTACGTTTCGAATTAACCTATATGGCGATGAATCCCAAGCTGGAAATTATTGCTCCTTGGAAAGATCCTAAATGGACTATTCGTTCGCGCGAAGATGCCATTGAGTATGCCGAAGCCCGTAACATTCCGCTTACGGTAACCAAAAAGAAAATTTATTCCGAAGATGGTAATCTTTGGCATTTATCGCATGAAGGCGGTTTGCTGGAGTATCCTGAGAATGAGCATAATTTTGATATGCTTAAATGGACGACACATCCCCAAAAAGCACCGAATACCCCTGGCTACGTCACGATTGAATTTCATAAAGGTATTCCGGTAGGCTTGAATGGCAAAAAACTTGGCCCTATCGCTTTGCTCGAAGCGCTGAATGAAATTGGTGGCCTGCATGGATGTGGATTAGTAGACATTGTAGAAAATCGTTTAGTAGGCATGAAGTCACGTGGTGTATATGAAACACCAGGCGGTTCACTTTTGTATAAAGCGCATGAATGCTTAGAACAATTAGTGCTCGATCGTGATACCATGTTATATAAACAAACCATTGCGCAAAAATATGCTCAATTAGTATATGATGGTTTATGGTTTGCTCCTTTACGCCAAAGCTTGGACTCTTTTGTAAATGAAACTCAACAAGTGGTAACTGGCACAGTAAAGCTTAAATTGTATAAAGGCAATATTTTCCTTGCTGGAATGGAAAGCCCCTTTTCGCTTTATGATCCAGGATTAGGTGGCTTTTCGGATGTCGATACCTATAATCAACAAGACGCCAAAGGCTTTATCAAATGTCTTGGTTTATCGATGAAAATGCGGTCTTTATTATTGGGTAAAAAATCACCGGTTAAAATTTAAATCGACAAGAAATTAATGTCGACAAAAGAAAATATTGGAGTGGTTCTTCCCGCTGGAGGCAAAGGTCTGCGTGCGGGTGGCGAAACGCCTAAGCAATATCAAGAGTTACAAGTAGGTTACCCTGTTTGGCGCTATGCCTTGGAAATTTTGCATAGTCTGGAAGAGGTAACGGAAATTATAATTCCATTGCCCGCCTTAGACATTAGCATGATGACGGAAGCGCTTAAGCCATGGCCTAAAGCGGTGGCTATTCCGGGCGGTGCACAGCGTTGGGAGTCTGTGCGTAATGGGGTGGAGGCCCTAAGTCCTAATTGCCGCACAATTTTGATTCATGATGTGGCACGTCCCTTTTTGTCCGAAGCCGTGGTGCGTCGTTGTATCGGCAGATGTGATGGTGTTCATAGTGTAATTGCGGCATTGCCCGCCGTGGACACGATGAAAGAAATTCGTGGAGAGCGGATTATTAAAACTTTGCCGCGAGCCTCCTTGGTTAATGTGCAAACGCCACAAGTATTTCCTCGCTCCGTTTTAGAACAAGTGTATGCCAATGCCTTAGAGGAATTGTTACCCACCGATGAAGCGCAATTGGTGGAAGCACAGGGCTTTCCAGTGGTATGGGTAGAGGGTGATTTATTGCTTAGAAAAATCACTACGGAAGAAGATTTGTTATGGGCACGGTGGATAGGTTCTACTTGGAAATGAGATTAAAATGATTAAAGTAGGTATAGGCCAAGACAGTCATCGTGTGGTGGAGTATGCACCTAAAGCCAAAAAGCGTAAAGCGCTGGTGCTCGGCGGATTAACCCTTAAAGAACCTTTTGCTCTCGAAGGTAATAGTGATAGTGATGTGGTTTTACATGCCATCACCAATGCCATTTCGGGAATTACGGGCAAACCAATTTTGGGGCCGGTGGCCGATAAATTATGCAAAAAAGGATTTACCGATAGCGCCATTTATTTGGGCAAGGCTTTGGAGGATTTAACCGAAATGGGTTATCAGCTCAGCCATATCTCTATTAGCCTAGAATGCGCGCGGCCGAAAATACTGCCCATACTAGAAAAAATGCGTTGGAGTATTGGCAAGGTTACAGGTCTTGAGGAAGCAGATATTGGGATTACCGCAACCAGCGGCGAAAAATTAACGGCTTTTGGTAAAGGCCAAGGTGTGCAAGCTTTTGCTTGCACCACAGCCCAAAAAAAGATTAAGCATTCATAAAAAATTTAAATTGCACTCCCGCAACTTCTAATTCATCGCCGGAATTAAGTTTTGCGGATTGGGTATCTTCACCATTCACTTTAAATAAAGCGAAGCGTTTTACCAAAACTTGTAATACCCAACTTTCCCCTTTGCGATTTAAGCTGGCAAAATTTTTACCTACCATTAAACCAGGAACATGAATATCATCATGGCTGCTATTTCCAAAATACAGAATGTCTTTGATCAGCGGGATTTTTTGATTGGTTTCTAAAATGAGCAAATAAGGTTCTTCGCCAGTTGGAGCAGTAGATTGAGAAAGTGTGGGTAGATTTTCGGGAAGAAATTCCAAAGTATGCTGACCAATAGTGATTACATCATTGGGCTTTAACAAAAATTTCTTTACGCGTTTTTTATTGACATAGGTTCCATTAAGGCTTTTTAAATCTTCTAAAACAAAAAGCTCTTCTTTTTTGTCGCCGAGAATATAAGCATGTTGCCGCGATACCCCTAAATTCTCAATGCAAATAGGGCAATCGGGTAATCGTCCGATAGTATTAATGCCTGCCTTGAGAGGAAATTCCCCTAAGGTTTGATTTTGATAACGCGCAATAAGTTTAGCCATATAATTTTCCTAGTCAGTAGAAGTCTACAATATTTGTTCGCACATGAAAAGGCGAATGACATAAGGTACAATGGGATCGATCTGAAATAAAAAAGCCGTAAGCCTAGGGGAGTTTTGTATTTTTGGAAATCTCAAGATAGGAATGAGTACGGAGTATGTTTAGACCTGCAATTTTGGGTGCATTAATTGCCCTAGTTTTTTGTGGAATGCTAGGAATAGGTCTTTATCTATCTCCTTTGCGAACCCCAATATACTGGCATGCCGATAGCGAGTTTAATGAGTCTCTATCGCATATGCATGCTTATCAAGACAAAATGCAAGAGTTGGATTTGCAAATTCGTGCGGAAGCCTCCGATTCCTTAAAGGCGCAGCAATCTCGACTTTGGCAAGTTTATCGTGAATTGCGAATAGAAATTGCAACGCTTTCTAAGACTCAAGAAGTCATTAGTTTAAGTGGCTTTTTTTCATGGGTAAAAGGGTTGTGGCTTTGGTTAGTTATGGCTCAGGCGATGGTAACTTTATGTTTTACTTTTATATTAATCCGTTGGGCAGGTAACAAAAATGTTACACAGGAAATTTCTACCGAGAATGTTTCGTCCACAAGTATTCATTCTACTGTGCTCATAGCAAAAGATGAAGATACCCGCTATTTTAGTCCCATGACTGAATTAAGCCAAAAATCTGAGCCACAACGTGTACGTAGTCCTATAAATTTGGCTTTTACCGAAGACGATGCCGATTTAGCCTCAAGTCTGCAAGAGGCTTTGCCGATAGAATTGGACGCCTCGGACTTGGAAGCTAAGGCGCAAGAATATGCGGATGAGGATGAAAAAAAAGCGGAAGTTTATAAATTGGCCCGACGTGGTTTAACGTCTTCGGAAATCTCTCGTCGTTTGCGTATGAGCCAAGATCAAGTAGAAATGCTGATTCGGCTCCGACGCGAAAAAGGTTAATTAAGCCATTTTATTTAGCGCCCTAGCGCCTTCATTCCTGACTAAGCTATAATCGAGAAAACCTCGAGGATTAATTTGGAAGCAAATCCTATTGTCTCATCTGTAATAGTAAAATCCTCATCCCTGAGCTTAGAGGATATTGTTACGGCGGCAAGCTTAGGCAATGAATCCGATGCGGAAAAAGTGCTTAATGGTAAAGTGGTGGCTGTTCAGGTGCAAGAGGGCAAACAGATTTTAACTCTGCAAGTTCCGCAAGGACGAATACAAGTACAAGCCGAAGGCGATTTTCAAAAAGGGGATGCTATTCGTTTGCAATTTGCCGGTACTGGCCTAACTTTAGAAAAGGTAATGATTTCCTCTCTTGAGTTAACATCTTCCTTACCCATTGATTTGAACGCTGATCTTGAACAATTGCAAAACTTGCGAAATGTGTTAATCGAAAATTTGGTAAAAGCCTCAATGAATAAGGCTGATGAAAGCAACAATGAAAGCAATACGCAATTATTAAGTCGCAATGGTTTGGCGAAATTAGATCAAATTTCATTATCCTCATTAATTCAACAAACCCTTGCGCAGTCTAGCGGCAGTGATTTTTTAGAAAAAATATTGTTACCGCTTGGACAAGTGAAGCAAGAACTTTTTCATGCACTATGGCGCAATTTGACAACGGTGGATATCGATCCCACTTTGAAACAATCACTATGGGCATGGATAAAAAAAGTTAAAGGTGATGATGCTTTGCTAATGGCTAATACCCATGACTTTAATTTACAGGGTTTAAAAATATCTGAAGTGTCCGCGGCGAGTACTGAAAATACTATTGCGCCAAAGTTAGGGGAACTGTATAAGCCACAAGGTAAAATGGAGGAAACAAAAATATGGTTTGGAAAAATCATAGAGCGAGAATCTTTAGCCTCACAAATATTACCTGAGCCCTTGAAGCAAGCCGCTTGGCGCGGGAATAATGTACCGGCAGATCCTTTATTACAAAACTTACTTTATCGCTATAAAATCGATTTAGGAGGAGCGCAAATAGCTACGGTGACCTCACAAGTAAAGGCATCCGGTGAGTTTGCATATTTTCATCTTATGCAAAGTGAAAATCAATGGGTGGCCAATTTTGAACCTTTGGAATCGGCTATACCTGTAGCTTTGAAAGCCATGATGCATGAGGAGCATATTACTTATACTCCTGCTCTGCAAGTGGCTTATGATCATTTACAGGACTATAAAGCGGAACCTTATTTCAACAAACTATTAATCGATTTTTCGAAATTACTACAACAAAGTACTATTCTAGAAAATCCTAACAAAATTCCGTTACCCTCTCCTAAAGAATTGGATGGCTTATTAAAAATATTGGTGGCTTTTCCGCGCGAGGAAATAGAATCCAAACAACAGGCTTTGCAATGGGGGAAAATGAATCAACAACCCGAGGAAGCCATTAATTTAGTGAAACCCTTTTTGCCGGAGACTGAACAAGTTGTGGTGCATAAGGGTTTGCCTTTGCATAAACACGAAGCGCCTTCGGTACTTTTATCTACAGTGGTAAAGGCTTTGGCTATTCCTCAAGCTGTATGGGAAAAAATACCCTCTCAATTAGCCTTAGCGGATTTGCCGCAAATTTTGCGGGAGTCTTTAAACAAAGTGGATGGACCCATAAATCCTGAACAAAAATTTTTATTGCAAGCTGCCATAACTTTATTTCCTAAAGAAGAAAACCAAACAGGGACGCAGACGCTTTATTTTTGGCAAAACCCTATGCTACATCCTTTTCAAATTGAGAGAGAAAAAAATAAAGAAAAGAGTGAAGCGGAGTCTTCAAAAAAAAATCAGCGACAAAAAAAGCCTGAGCAATTTCAAGTGGAAACCGAAACTCCCAATATGGGTTTAGTCTCTGTACATTTACAGGAACATGAAAAAGGATATACGCTTTCTTTTAAAAATCAATTTCATGATGTGCGTGATCTATTACAAGTTTTTTTACCGGAATTAGAAAAGGCTTTAGCGCCTTTGGATTTTCGCATTCAATCCTGGCAATACGGAAAAATTGAAAACACCAAAGCTTTACCAAACATTATCGGAAACAGCTCCAATGCATCCGCGCCATCACAAAGTATGCTGGATTTATTTGGGTAACTTTTTTGCAATCAGCAATAAGATCGACCATAACTCTTTTTACATAATTACTTTTTATTAATGCCGAGATATTGTTTTGTCGTTGAATATTTAGGAACGGCCTTTGCAGGTTGGCAAATACAACCTAATGCGCATACCGTGGAAGCCGAATTGGAAAAGGCTTTAAGTATTTGTTTACGCCGTCCCATCGATATAGTGGGTTCTGGTCGTACCGATGCAGGCGTGCATGCTCGAGGACAAATAGCACATTTTGATTGTGCGGAAGAATTAAATACGCAGAAGGTAATGCGATCGGTAAATGCATTAACTTCCGATAATGTTTGGATTCGTGGTTTACAATCCTGCGCCGAAAATTTTCATGCGCGTTATGATGCGACTTCGCGGTATTACCGCTATTTCATAATGCTTACGCCTTCGCCTATTTATAAAAATATTACTTGGGGAATAAGTTATCCCCTAAACCTTGAAAAAATTTCGGCAGAATTGTCTAGTGTTTTGGGGCTACATGATTTTGTAAATTTTTCGGTAGATCGAAAAGATGGTAAATCTACGGAATGTTTAATTGAAAAAGCCAGTATTGAATGTGAGAATCAAATGGTGATAGTACATATTCAAGCCAATCGTTTTTTACATAAAATGGTACGAGCCATAGTCGGTGCCTGTTATGATGTAGGACGTGGGCATCATGAAGCGGGTTTAATTACGGCTATTTTAGAGAATCGTTTCACAGGTGAATGGACTTGGGCGCCTCCCAATGGTTTATGTTTAGAAAAAGTGATTTATCCAAATTATGAGTATTAAAAATGCAACGTAAAAATCTTTTATTAGTGCTTGTCGGTGCTGTTTTTGTAATTGTCTTTCAGCGCTATATAAAAAACCATGAAAGTACAGCGGTGGGGATTTTCTCCTCTGTTGCGGATAAATCCACCGAAAAAAAGGCGGACATTCAATTAGCCTCTTTGGCTTCCGACGTTATTTCAAATGGAAGACGAAATGCCATTGTGATGGCTGTGGAAAAAGCCGCGCCTGCGGTTGTGAGCATAACGGTTAAAGGCAGTGCCTTAGTGCAAACTAATCCTTATCAAGATCCCTTTTTTGATTTTTTTGGACCGCGCTATCGTAAAAAAGAATTTAGCAGTATGGGATCAGGGGTTTTGATTTCAGCAGACGGTTATATTCTTACTAATGGACATGTAATTGGAAGCCCAGAAGACGGCGGAAAAATTGAACAATTACAAGTTACTTTAGCCGATGGCCGCCACTTCCCTGCAAAGATTATTGGAGCCGATTATGCCAATGATTTAGCCGTGATTAAAATTTCGGGAGATAAATTCCCCATGGCGCAAATTCAGGATAAACCGGATAATTTAATTGGAGAATGGGCGATGGCGATTGGGAACCCGTATGGCTATTTGATTGGGGACTCCAAGCCCACAGTAACCGTGGGCGTGATTAGTGCGGTGGGCCGTACTTTTAGTCATTCGAGTGGCATTCATTATCAAAATATGATTCAAACGGATGCAAGTATTAATCCGGGCAATTCGGGTGGAGCATTAGTGAATGCCGAAGGAGAAGTGATAGGTATTAATACTTTTATTTTTACGGGTGGTGGTCAAGCGCAAGGTTCTATTGGTTTAGGCTTTGCCATTCCTATTCAAAAGGCCAAGCAAGTAGTCGATGAACTAATTAAATACGGATATATTCGCGAGTTTACCACGGGTATTTACACCGATCCCAGTTTAAGTGATGCCTTAACCGAGGGGATTGTGGTGACGGGATTAGACAAAGGGTCTCCGGGCGAAAAGGCCGGCTTGCAAGCCGGTGATATTATTACCTCGGTAGCGGGCAAGAAGATTTATAACTTTTCGGACATACAAGAGATTTTCAAGCTCTTTCAAGTCGGTGATGCAGTAGAAATTATTTTTACTCGCGGTCACGATAAATTGAAGGCCCAAATGGTTTTGGAAGAGTTAAAAAAGAAAAGAAAAATTTTTTAAGGGATGGGTATGGGAAATAATTCCGGAACCGTAAGATTAGTGGTTTTTATTTTGGCTGGACTCATTTTAGGCGGCATTTTAGGAGAAGTATTAGGGTTAGTATTGGGCCAAATTGGGGTATTGTCGGGCGGAGATATGAATAATGTGATTCATAATTTCTTTGTGACTGCCTTTGAGCCTAGCGTAGGAATAAAAGATAATGGCGTGCTCATTGACTTATACATGGTGAAAATCCGTTTAGGCCTTGGCTTTAAATTCAATGTTTGCAGCTTCTTGGGCATGTTTGCCAGTCTCTATGTGATGAAATGGTCTAAGAACTAAACTCAGTCTATTACCACTAACACGTCTTCCTTTCCCCAGCGCATTTGGCTATATTCTAGCCTTTTCTAGGAGCCTTAAGACATGGCCACAGTTGCTGAAACGGTTCGAAAAATTCAAGCAGGCGAAATTCAAGCCGAAGCTCTAGTCAAAGCTTCTCTTGACAGGATCGAAGCCCAGCAAAATCTAAATGCTTATATCTCTGTTTTAGGAGAGTCCGCTTTGGAGCGCGCGCGCGCGGTGGATAAAAAAAGAGCCGCAGGTGAAAAACTTGGCGCTTTAGCGGGTATTCCCATTGCGATTAAAGACAATATTACGGTTGCGGGCGCACGTACCACTTGCGCCTCCAAAATTTTAGAAAACTTCATTTCCCCTTATGACGCTACTGTAACAAGTAAGTTACTGTTAGCCGATGCGATACCTGTGGGAAAAACCAATTTAGATGAATTTGCTATGGGCTCTACCAATGAAACCTCGGCCTTTGGCGGAGTAGTGAATCCTTTAGACGCTTCGGTTATTCCAGGTGGTTCTTCCGGTGGTTCGGCTGTGGCCGTGGCTTCGGGCACGGTAGATATTTCTTTAGGTTCTGATACCGGTGGATCCATTCGGCAACCTGCGGCTTGTTGCGGACTGGTAGGTATCAAACCCACTTATGGTCGCGTGTCGCGCTATGGTTTAGTGGCTTATGCTTCTTCTTTAGATCAAATCGGTTGTTTTTCTCGTAACGTGGAAGATTCTGCTTATTTATTAAACATTATTTCCGGTTGGGATATTAAAGACAATACCGCCTCTACTTTAAATGTTCCTGACTTTATGGCTGGGTTACAAGGTGGAATAAAAGGGAAAGTTATCGGTTTGCCCAAAGAATGTTTCGGCGAAGGTTTGCAGCCTGAAGTACGCGAAAGTATTCAGCAAGCTTTGGCTAAGTTGGAAAAAGAAGGCGCTATATTGCGCGAAATAAGTTTACCTAATTTAAAATATGGCATAGCTGCTTATTATGTGATTGCGACAGCCGAAGCCTCGGCTAACCTTTCGCGCTATGATGGTGTACGTTACACTTCACGCACAAAGGATCCTAAAAATTTATTAGAACTGTATGCAAAAACACGCTCTGAATTTTTTGGTAATGAAGTGAAGAAAAGAATTTTATTGGGAACCTATGTTTTAAGTCATGGTTTATACGATGCTTATTATATGCAAGCTCAAAAAGTTCGTCGAGTTATCACTAATGATTTTATGGAAGCCTATAAGACTTGTGATGTTATTGCCACACCCACTTTACCTAATCTTCCTCCCAAGCGTGGCGAAGTATTTTCCGACCCCATGACTATGTATTTACAAGACATTTATACGGTCGCCGTGAATTTAGCGGGATTACCTGGAACCTCGCAGCCAGTGGCTAAGCGCGATAAACTTTTTGTAGGCTTACAACTTATTGGCAAGGCCTTCCAAGAAAAAGAATTGTTACAGGTCGCGTCTGCGGTTGAAAAAATCTGCATGGTTTAATTGTGGCTTGATGCCCAAGTTTAAACTTAGGCCTTGGCTAGCATTATGCTTAGTCTTAATGGCGGAGCATTGTGCTTATCCTTTGCGACCCGATTATAATCGTAGTCATGGCGAGTATCGTAACACTTCTGTCTTTACAAAAAGAAACGAAGCGTTGTCCAATCCAAAAATTAATAACGCTTTTATAGAAGTTGTGGAAGAAAGTACTTCCGCTGAAACCTTGGATGAATCCTCGGATAATGAAGACGTTCCCAAAAGTGAAAGCTTAAAAAAAATAGCGGAATCCTATTTGGGCGTGCCATATTCTTTTGGGGGTCAAAGTCGCGCTGGTTTTGATTGCTCGGGATTTGTGCGCCAAATTTTTTTGCAAGTGTACAATCGAAAATTACCGCATAGTTCGGTGCAACAATATCATTTAGGGGAACCCGTATCGCGCGCCAATTTACGCGTGGGTGATTTGGTTTTTTTTCGTAATTGGCTGCTTATCGATCATGCGGGAATATATATGGGGCAAAATCGTTTTATTCATTCGGCCAGTCACTTAGGTGTTTCCTATGCCACTTTAGATGATGATTATTTTGCGGATCATTATGCTGGGGCACGGCGTATCATTGGTATTGAAGAATAAGAGATAGGCAGCTACTATTTGAAATCTATGAAAGCAGCATTTCAAGGTGTTCCAGGTGCCTATAGTGAGTTAGCGGCGCGCCAGCTATTAGGTGAAAAATGTCACACGGTGGCTTGCGAAACTTTTGCGGATGTATTTTGCGCGGTGGAAACCGGCGTCGTGGAAAGAGCTTTAGTTCCCATAGAAAATTCTTTGGGAGGAAGCATTCATCAAAATTATGATTTATTGCTTTCACAAAACTTACACATTATTGGTGAAACTTATTTGCGTGTGGAGCACGCTCTATTGTGCCATCCTAAATCGCACTTAAAAAAGTTAACCGAGGTGCGCTCGCATCCACAAGCCTTAGCACAATGCACGCATTTTTTTCACACGCACGCTCAAATTAAACCCATTGCTTTTTTTGATACCGCAGGCGCGGCTAAATCCTTACTAGATGAAGCCTCGCTGCATATTGGCGCTATTGCTAGTGTTTTAGCGGCGGAGCTATATGGTTTAAAAATATTGCAGCGTAATTTGGAAAATGCGGTTAATAATTACACTCGATTTTTGTTACTGGCCAGTAAACCGCAAAAAATAAAATTCGATCCGTCGCATAAATGCAGTTTGGTATTAACGCCTAAAAAAAATACGGTTGGTGTATTGCATCAAATACTAGGGGAATTCGCTTTACGCGAAATCGATTTATTAAAAATCGAATCGCGACCTGATCCGCGTTCTGCTTTCGAATATCATTTTTATCTCGATGTGCATTGCGGCAAAGAAAAGAAAGTTTTTGAAAAAGCTTTATTAACCATTGAAGATTTTGCAGAAGTAAAAGTATTAGGCATATATCCTGAGGCTAAAAAAACATTTCTGCCGAAGTTACCTAGGTCCATGAAAAGCAAAACCCAGAAAAACTAAACGAAAAATAGAGGATAAAATTATGATCCGTGTAGATGGAAGAAAATTTGATGAATTGCGATCAATCAAGGTTACCGAAGATTTTGTGGCTTGTGCCGAAGGATCTTTTTTGGTGGAAGTTGGTCGTACGCGCGTGCTTTGCAATGCGACTGTCGAAGAAGACGTGCCGCGTTGGTTAAAAGGCACGGGTAAGGGTTGGGTAACGGCTGAGTATAGCTTACTTCCGCGCAGCACGGCGCAACGTGTGAAGCGCGAAAGAACTTCGGTGGGTGGACGCACGCAAGAAATTCAACGTTTGATTGGCCGAGCTTTGCGAGGCATTACCAATTTAGAAGCCTTAGGCGAAAGAAATTTTATTGTCGATTGCGATGTGCTGGAAGCGGATGGTGGAACACGCACTGCTTCTATTGTGGGAGGCTTTTTAGCTTTGGCGCGCGCAGCTGAAAAAGTAAAAACTCAGCTCGCTTTGAATCCTGCGTATAAACCACTTCCCATATTTAAAAATTATGTTTCGGCAGTGAGTGTAGGTATTTTAGAAGGTACTCCCCTGTTGGATTTATGTTATACCGAAGATTCCGCAGCCGAAGTAGATATGAATGTGGTGATGGCTGATTCGGGCGAATTTGTGGAAGTACAAGGCACCGGTGAAGAAAGTGTTTTTTCACGAAGCCAACTCAATCAATTACTCGACTTAGCCGAAAAAGGCTGTCGCGATTGGCTGGAAGTTCAAAAAAAATTCATTCACGTTTTACCGTAAAATTGAATGGCACCTAAAATGTAGGGGCTGAAAATCTTCAACCCCTACATTTTGAATCATATTATTCCGAAACCAATTTCATAAACGCGAATAACGGAACCGATTAAATCCCGACATCCCACATAACCAAACCAATAAAAACAACGAAAGGGCCTTTGCAGCCCTTTCGAAAGCATTCAGAATTGGATTAAACCAATTTCTTCTTATGACGGTTCAAACGGCGTCTCTTCTTCCGCTTGTGAGTCGCCATTTTTTTTCTTTTTCTCTTTTTTCCGCAAGGCATAGGACCTCAATTTATAGCTGTGAATATCAAAAATTTTGGACCCCAAAGTGAGAAAATTCCTAGGGATCCGTCAACCTTTAATCGCTTAATTCCTTGATTTTCCTGAGTCTGCGGTTAGTGAGTCGTAAAAGCGGTTTTATACGGGCTTTGGAAAGCGTTCTTGCAGCTTTTGGTACAAAGCCTTTGCAAAATCACCAAGGCTAGGGTCGCGAGCGCCCATGCTGACAATCCAATCACCGGGTTTGGATGCAGCAATTACGGCATTGGCAAGGGAAGTTTTGTCGGGATAAAATTCACCGATATTTTTTTGTTGATTCAAAAAATGAATTAAATCGCGTGACGATATACTTTTATCCGCTGTTCCGCCCACATAATAAATTTCCGGCATATAGAATTTATCTTGCCCATCTAATACTTCAGCAATTCCTGTCACAATATCTTTCCCCATTAATTTCATAGGGGCAAAACCATGAGGATGGAATATGGCTAAAATTCGTTTCGGATAATTATCGGTTTTAATTGAAGCAGGGTTTTGTTTAAGCGTAGCCAAACAAGCTCTCACTTTGGCAGGGTTATGCGCAAAATCGTCAACTATCGTGATATGATTCACAGTTCCAATGTGAATATGCCGTCTTTCCACTCCACGGTATAGGGCCAATCCTGCCACGCAAGCTTCCAGAGGTACTTGCAAAGCGCGCGCCGCAGTTAAAGCAGCTAAAGCATTTGCCACATTATGCGCACCAGGTACATTGATTTGGAAGGTGTAACCGGCAAAATCAAATTGGGAATCCCAATCCTTTAAAATCAAATTTTCAATGCTTTGATGTTGCGAGGAGTTATGCGTGAAGGACCAATCTTGAGGGCGATGTAATTTTTTACAAGCGGGATCTTCTTCATTCAGAATGGCTCTTCCCTCGGTTTGTTGTAAAAGCATAGCAAACAAAGGAATAAGCTGTTCAATCTCTTGATGATCTTTTTCAATATTTAAAATTAAAGATAAAGCGGGATGATATTTTACCAAGCTGCCATCGCTTTCATCGGCTTCAATCAATAACCAATCACCTTTTCCGGTTTTGGCATTTCCCAATAATCCCTCCGATTGCAAAGTTAAAAGATTAGCACCTGTAATGAGTGACGGGGATAACTCCGCGGCTTCCAAAATATGAAATAACATGCCGGTTACGGTCGATTTTCCGGAGGTTCCCGCAATCGCAATGGTTTTTTTGAGCGAAGCTAAATGCGCAAGTAAGTCGGCTCGATGAAGGATGGGAATATTTAAATCGCGGGCTTTTTGAATTTCGGGGTTTTGTGCTTCGATGGCGGTGGATACAATTAGGGCGCTAATGCCTTGATGCAGACCCGAACCATCTTGAGCATATAAATGCGCCCCTAGTTGGAGAAAATAATCTTTTTTAATCGTTTCGCGATTTTGATCAAAACTACGATCGGATCCGCTAATTTTATTTCCTGAGAAGGCTAAGTATTGGGCTAAAGCACTCATTCCCGTTCCAGCAATACCTGAAAAAAAACAATGTTGCATAATATCGAGAGGCAAATGTGGTGATTCTGACAATTGAATTTCCTTGTTTTTGGACTTCAAATAGCGCAAAAGATAGGCAGAGGGGAAGACGTTTTCATGCAATTAAATTAAGTATTTCATCTTGAGGAACAAATATGTTTCTGTATAAGCATTGACACTGGTCCAAATAATGGGTTTTTGTTTTATTACAGCGATTGAAAAGGAAAACTAAACCATTGTTTTATAAGCCATTTAAAGTATATAGCGCTTTAATTTTCGCATGTTTGTGGCAGGGATTTGCATCCTCATTTGCAGCTACTTCAACCCATCTTCCCGAAGCGCATGCACTTTTACATAAAGCAATTGTGTTTTATCGCGAAGCGGAAGATATACAAATTAATTTCAAAGCGGAAGTTTATACTGAAGCCACCGAAAAAACCGACCATTTTAAAGGGCATTTATGGTTGAAAGATAGTGTGAAGTTTCGTTTGGAAATGCCGGCTTTACAATGCGTGTCGGATGGAAAAACTTTTTGGCAATATCAACCTGCGAATAAACAAGTGCAAATTAAAAAGGCTCAGGATATTGACGGGGCAGCTTTACCTGGTCAAGTCTTATTTCGCTTTTTAGATGCCGAGCCATTGAGTGTGGAAAGTGTTTTGGAGCAGGGGAAATCTTTATTAAAATTGAAATTGGATCCAAGTAAAGCATTGAAGAATACCAAATCCTTGATGGTGTTTATGCGGGATGACGGAAGTGTCGAAAAAATAATTAGTGAGGATTTATCAGAAAACCGATCCACGTACACACTCACTTCGGTTAAACGAAATACTGGAATCAAAGAAAGTATTTTTAGTTTTACTTCGCCTGAAGGGGCGGAAGTAGTGGATATGCGGGATTAATTAGTGCATAGTTTGAAAAAATAGAGGGAAAAATGGCGACAGAAAGTTCATTCGACATTGTTTGCAAAGTAGATAAAGAAGAGATCCGCAATGCTGTGCAACAAACACAAAAAGAAATTGGTAATCGATTTGATTTTAAAGGAAGTAAGGCCTCCGTTGAAGTGGATAAAGAAGGCAAAGTCACTTTAGTAGCGGATGATGAATTTAAATTAGAGCAAGTTCGAGACGTATTCAATGCTAAAATGGTGAAGCGTAATCTCAGCCCTAAAATGGTAACCTACTCGAAACCCGTAGCCGGCGGGAAAATGACCATGCATCAAGATGCCACTTTTCAAAATGGCATTGAACAAGAGAGCGCTAAAAAAATTGTAAAGTTGATTAAAGATTTGAAATTAAAAGTGCAGGTCGCAATTCAAGGCGATCAATTGCGCGTATCAGGAAAAGATAAGGATGATTTGCAAAGTGCTATTTCCGCTGTACGCCATGCCGAATTAGAATTCGAATTTCAATTTGTGAATTATCGGTAATCAGAATGTATAAAAAATCTATGGCGGTTACGGTTACTGCAAAGTTGCTTTTTAAAAGCTATTTAATCGCCCTAGCTTTAGCGGTCAGTGGCTTTTCACAAAGCGATCCTTTAGTGTCCAAATCTACTGGAATAGTGGTGACGGATTCCAGTTTGGCTTGGGTATTTGCCGACCCTAGTTTTGGTTTTAGCCGCATAAATTTTTTCACGAATCCCATCGATATTCATACAAAAGAAGAGTTGCCTTTGCCCTCCCCAATATTGGGTGGAGCAGGCCGAAAGAAATCGGTATTATTATTTTATGGAGCACAGCAATCCGATTCAGTATCCGTAACGGGTTTGTTACGTCTTGGACATGATCCTGCGGTACGTATTGACAGTATGCACTTTACTCGAAATACTTCCAAAAATACAAATCTAAATAAGGATGTTTTTTTTAATGCCTTGGCCCTTGCGGGAAATAGCAAAGTTGTAATGGGTGCAGGACGTGCAGGTTTTGCTGTACAAAATCTCTCGGCTGAGGATACCATCATATCTGCTTTAGCGGATCCTGCCTTACATTTTTTAACCTTAACTACGGCTTCCGATACCGCACAAGAATTTTTGAATTGTTCATTGGATTATACTAAGCCTTGTAATATTGATACGCTTAATTGGATTAACAATAATATTGGGGCAGTTGAAAAAATTTTAGCCTTATATGTTGATGTAGTTAATACGGATACCTCATGGATTTTAATAGGAACCGATAAAGGGTTGCGGCGCGGTTTATTGGGGAGCAAGATATTTTCAAAAATAACCTTGCCTTTAATTGATAAGGGTGTAAGTAGCCTTGTAGGAAAGTTCCAAAGCAATATTTTGTGGGCATTTACCAATTCGCATTTTTACTACAGTGATAATCATGGAGCAAGTTTTCACAAGCCTCCAGATCAACCCAACTTGCATACTCAACCCGATAATATTGTAAGCTACAATACGCCACCGAAAGTCGTATTTAAGGGAGATACCAGTATCATTAATTTTGATATGGGAGATCATCCCGGTTTAATTCATTTTTTCCGCGATACCTTGCTTGCCTATAAATCGACAACCAAAAATGACACAAGCTTTGGTGAAATTGTTTTAGATGGTTCCGATAATACAGGCTTTGATTTTAAGCGAGGTCAAGGCAGTTTGTTGGGATTAGGAATTTTACAGGAAAGCAATAAAAACCTTTTGATAGCCACGTCAAATAGCAAGGGAGTATTCTACAGGTTAACCACGGATGGAGATAGTGGATTTTGGAAAAACGAAAATCGTTTAAAACTTTTAAAACATAAATTAAAAGAGGTGGTCACTTTTCCCACTTTGTTTCGTGGTACAAAAAGTAATGGCGAGCCAGAGTTTGTGAATATCGGTTATCAATTGGATAAAGATTCTAAGGTGTCGATCACGGTTTATAATTATGCGATGGAAAAAGTTAAAACCATAGTTTCCAAATCGTTTCGCAAGGGAGGATTAAGTCGTAGTGAAAATCTTTTAGAAGATAGATGGGATGGCAAAGATTCAGGTGGACGATTTGTGTCAATCGGCACTTATTATATCCTTGTAGAATCGGAAAATGGCGAAAAAGGTTGGGGAAAAGCTATTGTGACTAGAGGTCGGGAGCCATGAGACCATTACGAAATATCAATATCTTACCAATTATAATTTTGGCATTGGGCCTTTCATTAACTCCAAAATTATTTGCTACCAGTGAAGAAATTTTAGCAGGTCATGAAGGTTGGCTCGATCGCATGGGTGGCGGCATTCATGAATTGGGTATGGGGAATACGGGCAGTGCTATGGAAGAGGCTATGCCAGGTGCGTATTGGAATCCCGCACTATTACCTTTCAGTAAAAAAACCATGGTTGGCGCAGGTGGAGAGTATCGTAGTCTTGACAGAGATGGTGGCTTTATCGGAATTCAAACCTTGGCTGCAAGTAATCTAGGAATAGGACTCGGTGTTCTTGAACGTGGAGACTTAGGGGTTAAGGCCTATGACGAAAATGAAAATTCCATTGGGACCGCCAGACCTCAATACTTAGGCTACTACTTAGGCTTGGGCTTTAAAACATCACGTAGCAATAGCTTTGGAATAACTCTTCCTTGGTTTTCTTCAACGATTGATGTGGGAAATGGTGTGGGGAATATAAATGAAATCGGTATGTTTAATTTAGGTTGGTATCGGCGCTGGACTGAGAGTTGGCGAAGTGCAATGGTGATACGGAATTTGGGAATCAATTCGCGTTTATCTGCTAATTATGCTGTTACAGTTGATAAGGGTGAGCAAGCGGGAAGTTTTGGTCAAAACAGTAATGAAGATTTTTTTCCAAAAACTTTGGTACTTGCCGTTTCCCATAAAGAAAATTGGTTTTCTAAAAATTGGGATCTCAATTTTGAATTGCTCGACTTTATGTTAAAAGATCAATTTTTGGTTACTGATCAAAATTTTCATGTTTGGGATTTTCGTTTAGGAATGAATTGCCAAGTCTATGAAAATTTTGCGCCGCGCATTGGTTATGATCGAGGCAATTTAAGTACAGGTTTCACGTATGCCACGGCCATAGGCAAACATCCAATTTATCTCGATTATGCCTTGGTAATGGAGCAAGGTCTTCTCACCATCAATCCCTATCAAATAGGATTGCGATCTGCTTTCTAACGGAAGTTAGGCCGCAATTTTTTCTTTTTACATTATGCCTATGATTAAAACAGTATTCATTTTTACCCTAATTTGGGTTTTGAACTCTTCGGTTTGGTCGCTGGAAACCGACAAACAATTCGGCGAAGCGAGTTTTAAATTTTTGAAATTGCCTTTGGCCCCTCGTATTGCAGGTATGGCTGGATCCGGTGTGGCAGCAATTCTGGATGCTTCCGGATTGGATTTGAATCCCGCAGGGGCAGCTGCTGAGGGTGGTTTGATTGTGGTAGGGCGCGGTTATCCCTTTGCAGAATTTCAGAGCAATAGCAATTTTATTACTTGGTCTTTACCTATTCAATCCTATCGTTTATTGTTGAATGCAAGGTATTTAGGGTTTAACAATATCCCAGGCTTTTTAGAAAATAACCAATCCACCACGGATTATGGTGCCCATACTTTGAAATTACAAGTTGGCGCAGCAGGAGTGTTAAAAGACGTGCAATGGGGTTTAACCGGAAATTTTGCTCAAAATAATATTGCCGAAGCGAATTATGCTACCGTGATGATTAATGGAGGTTTGCATTATGAAGTGTGGAAAGGTTTAAGCATAGGCGCTAGCGGAACAAATGCCGATATTTGGACTTCCAAGGCTCAATATACTGGCAATGCCAATCCATTTCCACCTACTGCTTTGCAAGCAGGTTTAGCCTACAAACAAAGCCTAACCAGTAACTTGAAGGTGACGGGTGCAGTTGATGCGCGGTCGCGTAATGATGAAGAGTTAACTTGGCCAATAGGTTTGGAAATGAATTGGCGTGATTGTCTCTATGGACGAGCAGGCTTTCCCATGGGTGAGCAAGAGCCAGGAATAGCATTAGGATTAGGTTTGCGCTGGGATGTCTTTCAATTTGATTATGCTTTCCAAAGCCATGAAACTTTAAGCCCTGCGCATTATTGGTCTTTAGGAATAAAGCTGTAGTTTTTCATGAAACTTCTTGAAAATTCATGAAAACATGTTTATAATATAAATATGAGTAAAGTTAAATTCGCTTCACAAGTTGAATCCAAAGTCCTCAGCGATCTAAAAGCCTATGCTGTAAAAAGTGAGCGTAATATATCTAGTATCGTTTCCGAAGCTTTGGCTGAGTATTTAGCTAAGGCTCAAATACGACCTGCTTTTCGAACAGCTATGGATCAAGTAATCGAAGAAAATGCCGAATTACTAAAACGTTTGGCAAAGTGAACGTCACCCTTTTCCCTACACTTGAAGAATGTCTTCTTCTTCATGAAAAACTGCTTATTCGTTTTGGTGGGCAAGCAGGAGTGCGTGATTTAGGTTTGTTGGATAGTGCTTTGGCTCGGCCTCGCTCCGGTTATTATGCAACCCTTTCCGAACAAGCGGCGGCAATTATGCAAAGCTTGGCTTTGAATCATTGTTTTATGGATGGAAATAAGAGAGTTGCTTTTGCGCTAACAGCAATTTTCTTGCGAACCAATGGCTATCAATTGAAAGTTACTGCTAACGAAGGCGAGAAATTTTTAATTCAGCAAGTAATCGAAAAAAAAGTAGGGGTTCCTGAAATTGCTACTTGGTTGGAAAAACATATGCGCATCTGCACCAGTTAAGCCACCGAAATTAGCACCATAGCCTAGATAGTTGATTTAATGAAAAAAAGAATTCAAAATTCATTTATTTATCTCCTGACGACAAGCGGGACTGAGTAATCCTGTCATAGTTAATTGATCAAATATTGAGCTGTCAGCCATTAGTTGAGTTAATATAAAACGTGCAACTCGTTTCAATTCGAAATATATTTTTCTAGGTTCATATATTATCTCAGTTATGTTGATTGTTTTCACAATTAACATATTGAGGCCTTGTTGATTAAAAGGCTAATATCTCCAAAACGCCGAAGGCGATAGCCAACATACCCATCAACATTAAGCCTTTTAATAATTTTTGGATTTGATTCCAATTTATTTCTGATTTATAAAGCTTACGCAAAATAAAACCCAATACGGGCAAAACTGCTAAGCTCACCATTAAGGCGTAACCTTTGTGATACGATCCGAGATAAATGGGCAGAGGCAAAAATAATATCACCAACCAAAGTAAAGCTTGCACTAAATGCTTAGCCGACTTTTCTCCATAAACAATGGGAAATGTTTTGGCGCCCAGCGCCGCATCGCCAAGTGTATCTTCACAATCTTTAGCTATTTCGCGCGCGAACGTTGTTAAAAAAGCAAAGACTATGGGAATCCAAGTAAAATGGGGAGGGGAGGGACATTCAGGAAAATAAACGGCTAAAGCACAAAGCAGGGCTACGGCCATATTTCCGTATAGAGGCATGACTTTTAATTTTCGATTGTAAAAGAAAAGTAACACTGACATAGCCAAGGTAAGTATTCCATGCCAAAGCGATATTTGATAAGCACAAAATAGGCTGAATAAGGTGAGTAGCGTAGCCGATACCCAAGCGGTGGATATGTTAAGGGCTCCTCGCACCAAGGCTCTGTGCGGCCTATTGATGCGGTCAATGGCTAGATCCACAATATCATTATGAATATTACCGGCAGCCGCTAAAAAAGCCATGGCTAGAAAACCATAAAAACCAAAAAGTCCATTAAAGCTTTGTCCAAGACAAGCCAACCCGAGCCAAACGCTAGTTCCGGCGATTAATGCATTAGGCCAGCGGCCAATTTGGATCCAAGCTTTAAGCACTTTACTAGATTTGTCCCTTCATTTTTTTTTAAGATAAGATTACAGTGATAGACGTACAAAAAATTTCTTTAGGCTATGGTGAAAGAGTTCTTTTTGAGGACTTGTCCTTTCAACTTGGTGACCATGATAAAATATGTTTAGCGGGCGCAAATGGCTCGGGGAAATCCACTTTGCTCAAAATATTGTGCAAGGAAATTCAACCCGAGGGCGGGAAAATTATTGTTTCCAAAGGTAGCCGCTTAGGCTATTTACGCCAACATTTACATGTTTCTCCCAATGCAACCGTTTTTGGTGAGGCGTATTCGGCTTTTGATGAAGCCATCTCTCGGCAAACGGAACTGGAAGCCTTGCAAACCGAATTAAGCAAACGCGGTGGCACCGAAGCGGAATATATTCGCATGGATTTTTTGCAGGAAGAACTCATTCGTTTAGAGTTTTATGTGGCCGAAAGCCAAACGCGTAAAGTACTAGCGGGCTTAGGCTTTTCCACAGAACAACAGGACAAGCCTTTAGATCAGTTTTCTGGTGGGTGGCAAATGCGCGTGGCTTTGGCCAAAGTTTTACTTTCCCAACCTACAAGCCTGTTTTTAGATGAACCGACAAATCATCTTGATTTGGAAAGTATCATGTGGCTGGAGAATTATTTAACCAATTATTCCGGAACCTTACTTTTAATTTCTCATGATAGGCAATTCGTCGATAAAATTTGCGACTGCGTTATGGAAATTCAAGGTGGCGAATTGGTGCAGTATTCTTTGCCGTACAGTAAATACGAAGAAGAAAAAATCATGCGCCAAGATCAAGTGGAGCGCGAGTATAAAAAACAACAAGATGAAATTAAAAGCTTAGAACGATTTGTAGATCGCTTTAAAGCCAAGGCTTCTAAGGCTACGCAAGCACAAAGTAAACAAAAAATGTTGGATAAAATTGAACGCATCGAATTGCCTACTTCTTTGGCGCGTATGCGTTTACGCTTTCCTGAAGCGCCTCCTGCAGGACAATGGGTTTTTGAAGTAGAAGATCTCGATAAAAGTTATGGCGAAAATTCCGTATTTAAAGATGGAAAATTCGGCGTTAAAGCTGGTGATAAATTAGTGCTTGTAGGTCCTAATGGAGCAGGTAAATCCACCTTGTTGCGACTTTTATTGCAATTCGAAAAACCTGATAGAGGCACGATTACCAAGGGTCATAATGTGCAAGTGGGTTATTTTGCGCAATATGAAGAGCCTACCGATCAAGAAAAAGAAATGGATTTGGTATCGGTATTAGCTGATGCACATCCTAAAATTTCTACCCAACAAATTCGCGCCATTTTAGGCAGTATGCTATTTAGTAATGATGATGCGTTTAAAAAGTATGGGGTATTATCAGGTGGGGAAAGAGCGCGCGTGCGTCTTTGTCGCTTGCTCTTGCGCGACTGTAATGTATTGGTACTTGATGAACCGACTAATCATTTAGATATGGATTCTAAGAAATTGCTTTTGCAAGCGGTACAAGATTTTACCGGCACGGTGATTTTTGTATCGCATGATCGCTATTTTGTGGAACGCTTAGCGACGCGCGTGGTACTCGTTAAAGGTGGCCGTGTGACGGAGTATCCAGGAGACTATGCTTATTATTGTTACCGTATTGCCACCGATCAAGGGGATGAAGAAGGAAATGATTCTCCTTCAAAATCGGGTGGCAAAAATAAAGGTCAAGCGGAGGAAACCAAATCCAGTGGGGACTCGCGCGGCGATAAAAAAGAATTAGATAAGCAAAAACGCAAGGCCGAAAAGCGCTTAACGGAAATTGAAAAAGAAATTGAAGTATTAGAAGCTTCGATTGTGAAACTCAATGATGAATTGTGTTTGCCAGAAGTTTTTTCCAATGGGGAAAAGACGCGAGAAAAAGCCGAAGCCAAAACGAATGCTGAAAAACAAGTAAATGATCTTTATTCGGAATATGCGTATTTAAGTGCATGAATAGTCGCGAAGGATTAATTGTGGAAGTGAATCGACGTACCGCTTTGGTACGTGATCGCGAAGGCTTGGAGTTTACTTGCCAATACAATCCCACTTTTAATCTGAAGCCCTTTTCCAATTTTTCGGTGGGCGATAACGTACTTTTCACCGAAGGTAACACGCAACAAGAGCCGATGATTCTGGAGATTTTGCCGCGCATCAATAAAATATCGCGCCCAGGTCCCAAAGATAGGGCGCATGAAGAATTGGTTTTAGCCGCGAATATTGATCGACTACTTATTGTGATGGCTTTAAAAAATCCCGATTTTAATCCCCGTCTTTTAGATCGCTATTTAGTGATAGCGGAACAGTGTGGATTGAATGCTTTAATTTGTTTGAACAAATGTGATTTATATGAAGGCCTTCCCGAAGAAATTCCTTATCTACAAGAATTAGGTTATCCGGTTGTAGTTTGCTCAGCAAAAACTGGAGAAGGCTTGGAGCAGTTAAAAGAAATTTTAGCGGGTCAAATCGCAGTTTTAAGTGGTCCTTCGGGAGCAGGAAAATCGTCTATGATTAAAGTGCTTTGTCCTGATGCCGATCCGCTTATTAATGAAGTGCGTAAAGGCGAAGGGAAAGGACGACATACCACAACATCTTCGCATGTATATACCTTATCCTCTCAAAGTTACCTTATTGATACGCCAGGTATTCGTGAATTAGGTATTTGGGGAATGGCGCCGGAAAATCTCGCTTCGTGTTTTCGTGACTTCGTGCCTTATTTGGGTAAGTGTAAATTTCGCAATTGCCATCATCATCATGAACCTGGCTGTGCTTTGTTGGCTGCGGCGCAGTCGCATCCCATGATGTGGGATCGCTATCAAAGTTATTGGCGAATTTTAGATTCCTTAGCTAAACCATAAAATTCAAAGATCATGATATTATTGTATACCAAAATTTCCATTGTACTCACTGTTATTTATGCAGGATTGAATACTTATCAAATCACTAATTCTTATGCCTATTTGCTGGAAAAAATTGCTGAGTTTAAAGCTTTAACTTTATCCAAAGAAGCCGAAGGCCAAATGAAAAACTTAGGCTGGATATTTTATGTGATCTTGCCCTTAGGATATTTGATTTTACTTTACATTACTCAACTTAAAATAAGCTTACTAGTATTATGTGCGGTGAAGTTTGTTATGACCGCCGCTATGGGCTGGTGGACGGAAAGAAGTGTTTTTGAGGCTTCAGGTTATACACGAAAAAAACATGTCTTTAATCAAGTGGATAATGTTTTGAATTTAGGGATGGCTGTGGCTATAGTGTATGGCCTTTTATATTTAGGCTAGGCAGCAAATTTATTTAGTGAGTTAACCTTTAAGTTACCCTACAAATTCGTCGGAAAAGGTAGGGTTGGAATGGGGCTTTTCCCCTTTGTAGCGATATTCTATGGCATTGTCCAAAAAGATTTTAGCAAATTTAAAATACGTGTACTTTTCGAGCATTTTTACGCCCACATCAAAAATATTTTCAAAGTAACGATTGCCTAATTTTAATTCCCGCAAGGCGGTGACCAAAATATCCATTGCATCCGCAGCGCCCACCACTTGACCCTCTAAATCTTCTTTAGCGGTAAGGGCAGAGGCCACATAAATTTTCCGTAATACTTCCGGCAATTCTTTAAAAATTTCTTGTTCAATGAGTTCGGGAACAATTTCTTTTAGCAGTTTGCCGAGCATGCCGCCTTTAAAACGATGCTTAATTGGATGCGGAATATCACTTAAAATAGTTTCTTCAAAATCATGAAAGAGCGCTTTGCGCAAAACCGCTTCACGATTTATAGCAGGATCATTTTCATAATCCGCAATCATGAGTGCGAGTATCGCCACATTATAGGAATGTGCAGCCACACTTTCATTTTCTAGCATCGGCAAAGTGCCAAAGCGTTTAATGGAGCTCATCGTTTTGAGGCGTTCAAAAAAAGCAAACATACGTCCGCCTTCTTCATCAGGCTGGGTGGGGAGTTTATCTTCCGGCAAAGAGTTCAAGCGCGTAATATCGTTTCGATTTCATTGGCCTTTTGATCGGCTACATAAAGAATTTCTTTAATGCGAAAGCTGCGCCACATGGAAGCATATTTCATCGCCCACTCTTCCTGAATTTTGGATCGATCATAATCCGCATGTTCTCCGCGATACCAAATTTCATTATTGATTTCGCGAATTTGATCTGCCATTTCCGAAGGGAGATGAATGGATCCACGATGTTGCACAAGCTGTTTGGTGGCATCGATTAAAATATTTTTGGCTTTGGATTTATGCGCCATAGCTAAAATTTCCGTGCGATGCCTTTTTACAAACTCCAATAAATGTTGGCAAATGCCATCAAGTTGATGAGTATTGTAAAGGTTGGCTATGATTTCGAGATCGTCCATGTTTCCTCGATTTGTCTTAAAATATGGTTCATTGTCCTTGAAGTCAAACACTAAGACTTTTTGCAAAATCTAGTAGTGTGTTAAATTCCTTTATATTGGAACCCTTGTCAAGTTTATAAGGATGTCCCGTTTTAACTAAGGCACTTTTTGTTCCCGCATTAAATCCAGCCTCAGCATCGACCAGTTTATCACCGACCATATAACTTTGACTTAGATCTAGATTATACTTTCTTTGCAATTGAAAAATCATGCCCGGCATAGGTTTTCTGCAATCACATTCTTTAGTGTATTCCGGATCGATACCGTAGGGATGATGCGGGCAAAAGGCAAACTCTTCGATAAAAACATTCTGATGTTTAAAATAATCTTGAATTTGAGCATTCAAATCAATTACGGCTTGATAAGTAAAATATTTGCGTGCCACACCACTTTGATTGGTAATGACAAAAAGACGATAGCCTAATTGCTGCAAGGCTTGTAAGCCGGCAATGGCTTCGGGAATAACGATAAAATCTTCAAAGCGTGAGAGATAGTTGACTTCGGTATTTAAAGTCCCATCGCGGTCTAAAAAAACAGCCTTGCTTTTAGTATTGTCCACTATAATCTCGCATTATTATTCAAGCTGGTGCCCGGGACGAGAATTGAACTCGTACGACCTTACGATCAAAGGATTTTAAGTCCTCAGCGTCTACCAATTCCGCCACCCAGGCGCACAGCTTGAAAGGGTCGGAAAGTTAAATCAAAAGCTCGATTTAGGCAATTGTTTCGTTGCAAAAAAAGTTAAAAAGTAAACTTTGTTAAGATTGAATAACGACATTGCGAAGATACGCCTTGCAAACAGGCTTCGGCATCAGGAAGATTTTTAAATAAGGCAAATACACTGGCGCCACTTCCCGAAAGCATGGCTTTGGTCGGTGCAAAATTGGCGATATTTTGAAATAGATTTTCCATTACAGGGAAATGCGCACGCATGGGGGCTTCAAAGTCATTTTTTAAAACATTATAAAATCCAGGATCCTCGCAATACACATTATACAGGGCTTTAAATTTCCCCCATTCGTATTTGGTTTTAGGTTTTAACTGCGCATAGGCCCAAGCTGTAGGCACATGACAATGAGGTGTGGCAATGACCACATGAAAAGGAAACGGTTCCGGTGCGGGTTTTAAAAGGTCCCCTTTACCTTCGCCAAAAAAAGTTCCGCCCATTAAAAAAAACGGCACATCGGCCCCCAAAGTCGCTGCCAAGGGGATTAAATCCTCAGGCTTGAGTTGGAGATTCCATAAATCATTACATAATAATAAAGCCGCTGCGGCATTTGAGCTGCCACCACCTAAGCCTGCGCCCATAGGGAGGTTTTTTTGTAAATGAAATTTTATTCCCATTTCGGGGCATAGGCGATTTGCATAAGTTTTATGCAAAAGTTGTGCAGCACGCAAAATCAAATTTTGTTCGGGAGCAGCGGTAATTCCCTCCGGACAAATTAAATCAATAATGGGGAAAGGCTCTGCTTCTAGGCTATCGGAGCATTCTAGGGTTTGAAAAAGCGTTCCTAAATTATGATAACCATCGGGCCTTTTATCTTGTATTTCCAAGAATAAATTTATTTTGGCATAACAAAGCATGGTATTCCCTTCAGAGAAATCAAAATGTAATATCGAATAGGCTGGGAACATACAGCGCATTTCAACTCAGGGGATTAATTTTTACTTTCTATTACTAGGAGAAAAAAGGGCGACAGCCTTTATTTCCTTTATTTCCTTTGTTTTCATTTGAATTCACTTGTTTAGATTCAAGTGAAGGTTTATACTAACCGGATAAAGTTTTATGAATAAAAAGTTTAATGATTTCATCACCTTGCTCGACTTAGAGCCCCGCCATATCCAGTCTCTATTGGATTTGGCGCAATGGATAAAAGCGGATCACAAAGCCCATGGAAGCTGTGATTTACTCAAAGGTCGCACCGCGGCGATGATATTCGAAAAACCTAGCTTGCGTACACGCGTTACATTTGAAGTGGGCATGGTGCAATTGGGTGGTGCGGCAGTGAATTTAAATCCCGAACAAATTTCTTTAGGCAAAAGAGAAAGTGTCGAAGATGCAGCGTCTAGCCTTTCGCGGTGGGTAGATGTGATTGTGGCGCGTACTTTTAGTCATGATCTAGTGCTTGATTTGGCCAAGCATGCGACGGTGCCAGTAGTGAATGCTTTGACGGATTTATTTCATCCTTGTCAAGCTTTGGCTTTTGCGCAAACCCTTATTGAAAAGAAAACATCTTTAACAGGACGTAAGCTTGTTTTTATTGGCGATGGAAATAATGTGGCCAACTCCTTGGCGGTGCTCGCGGGAAAAATGGGCATGCATTTTACTTTGGCTTGCCCAGTGGGTTATGAACAACCGGAAAAAATCCAAGCGAAATTAAAGCCTTTGTTTATCGAGCGTGGAACCTCCTTTGTAACGACGCAGGATGTGATGAGCGCGGTGAAAGATGCCGATGTATTGTATACTGATGTATGGGTAAGCATGGGTGAGGAAAGCCAGGAAGCAGAAAAGAAAAAACATTTTCAAGGCTTTCAAATTAATGCACAGCTTTTAAGCCATGCTCCTGCGGATTGTTTGGTCTCGCATTGTTTGCCGGCACATCGGGGAGAAGAAATTACTGCGGATGTCATGAGTTCACCTGCTAGCCTTTGCTTTGATGAAGCGGAAAATCGGTTACATGCGCAAAAGGCTGTACTCTTAGCTTTATTAAATCCTGCAGCGGTAAGTCAGCACTGGAAAGAATAACAGGAATAAAAATTTTAAATCCAAAATTGACAACACTCTTTATCCCCATGAGGACATATGCTTGAAAGAAGCCCTTTCGGAATAGAAGCCTTAGACAAAATGATCGACGGAGGCGTAGTTAAAGGCAGCGCTACAGTCATAGAAGGTGCGCCAGGCACTGGCAAAACCACTTTGGGTTTGCAGTTTATTGTGAACGGCATTGAACAATTCAATGAACCGGGTTTAGTGATTACCTTCGAAGAATTTCCTGCGCAGTATTATCATGATGCGTTAAATTTTGGTTGGGATCTTAAAAAATATGAAGAGCAAGGTTTGCTGAAAATTATTTTTTCAGAACCAGAATTGATTTTGCAAGAGATAGAAGAAATTGGCGGATCCATCGAAAACTTAATCGATGAATTAGGTATTAAACGTTGCTTAGTGGATTCGCTCACGCATTTTGAATATGCGGCCGAAGAAAAAGATGAATTGCGCGAAATGGAATTTAATTTCATCAGTAGCTTGAAACGCGAAGGCGTAACCGCTTTGTTACTACGCGAAAACAATAATCTCTTGGGCGACACGAGCAGTCTTTCGCAAGCACCATTTATTGCTGATAATTATTTCATTTTGCGATATGTGGAAATTGATAGTGCTATTTCCAAAGCTATTTTGGTATTGAAAATGCGCGGGAGCCAACATGCCAAGGATATTCGTCAATTTTATATTGGACCACAAGGCATTGTGATTCTGGATAAATTTATTGGTCGCCAAGGTGTGATGAGTGGTTCACCGATAAAAACCGAAGCGGATGCTTTTGTCGAAGCGTTTTCGGCACTTGCTAAGCGTCGCGAAAAATAGGATACTGGCGCATGGCTGTACAAACGGCGGGTTTTGTCCTCATAGCAGTTTTATTTGGAGTGATAGGTTATTATCTGTCACTGATTGCAAAATTTTATCGTTTAAAATTTAAGCAAGGGCCAAAACATGAATGGATGTTTGCCAGCTTAGCATTTTTGCTTTTGGGATTGGTTTTTCAAGCCCCACTTTTTGTATTACATATTCCTTTATTTATCAGTATTGCCCTGGTCGCAGCAGGCGGTATTGGTTTTTCCGCATTGGCTTTTGCGTTATATCGCACCATGATGAGTGCTAATTGATGAATTCATTTCACCTTTCACTTACCGCTATTTCTTTAGTGATTGCTCATGGTACTTTCATTACGGCTTTTTTGACGCTCGCTTCTTTCAGTAAGGTTTTTGGCGCCGCACGCCGTAAAAAACCTCGCTATAAATGGTTTTATGTCGCTTCGCTATTGCTTGCTGTGGCAATGATAGCGCATTTATTAGGTTTGGATAATAAGGTTCTCTCATGGATTGCATTGGGATTAGATTTAATCGGCTTGCTATTGGGTTGCAGCATAACTTATTTTTATTGGGAATGGTTGCCCAAAGAAGCGGCGAGGGGTTAATATGGCAAAGATCTTAGTGGTCGATGATCAAAAAGACATAGCCGATTTAGTCAAATTGGTTTTAGAATTAGGCCAACATCAAGTGATGACGGTGAATGAGCCCGACCTTGCGGTGTCCACGGCTTTGAGTTTTGCACCGGATTTAATTTTGCTCGATGTGGTGATGCCTAATGTCGATGGTTATGATCTCTTTCATGAAATTCGCGAGCAAGAAGCCTTAGCCAAAATACCTATCGCTTTTTTAACGAGTAATAATAAGAACGTAGATTTAATGGTTGGATTGCATGTGATGAAAGCCGAAGATTACTTTACCAAACCCTTTGGTAAACAAGATTTACTCGATCGCGTAAATGCCCTGTTGCAAAAGCATCAGAGCTAAGCGCTTTTACCAAGCGCTTTCTTTTTCATTTTCATGCGCCGGAACGGATTCGGCTAAGGCTTTAAAAGCTTTGGCATAGGTTGCGGTAGCGGGTTTTTTAGCTTTGAAATGTTCCAAAATGATTTTGATTTTCTCTTCCGTAAAAGTCAATTTCATTTGTTTAGTAATTTTGCCTTTATAGCCCCAGTCCTTCATCAATTTTTCACTAAGTTCAAAACAGTCTTCGGGAGCATAAAAATTAATTTCATCCGAAGCAAAGGCATAGCATTGATCCATTTCGGTGCATTCAGGGCCGGCTCCAGCACTTTGGCCTTCCATCCATTTATGCACATGGCGTTTACGAACGTCAATTTCTTTATCGAGGCGCATATAACCAATGACTAAAAATTGACCTTTAAAATCTTCTAATAAACCTTGATAGCGAGTTCCAAAAAGAAAATAACGGCGACGGTTTTTGAAAGTAGCTAAACGGGTTTTAGCATGAATGCAATTTAAAAAGCCTAGCGTTCCTTTTCCCTCGTATCCGGGTTCAGCGAGCGTATGACCATGCTCATCTTCCAAAAGTCGTAATGGTAAAGCATGTTCTTTAACCGTGTCCAAATGAATTAATACGCCTTCGTTTTTGCCGCGATAATCTTGCCAATTGTCTTTGCTCAACATAAATACCACCTTTGAATAAAAAACCCTTCCTCGTTAATAAGGAATAGGGCCGATTAAACCGTTTAAACTCGAAAAAATTTTTTCTGGGGAGGGGAAATGAGTGAACGCACCATAAAAATTGGTGTATATGACGTTTTTTGTTTCATATGAAAATAATTATTCATGCTCATCTCTAGCTTATGAATATAAGGAACTTGACTACCGAAGTCAATGATATTTCTCGCTTTAGGAATGATTTATTACTTAAAAAATAGTTGCTTTTTACCCAAAAAAGTGCACATAAAGGGGGACGCCCCCTAGGCTTCGGCTTCCTGTTTAAATAGTTCATTTCGACAAGCTCAATGATTTATTTAAACAGGCGATCCTGCGCTACCCCCAAAATTATTTCGCGATCTCAACTCTTTCGGAAATAACAGGGTAACCTAAAAAAGCTTCCGCTAATTTATCGAAGCCTTCGGTTTGATCAGTAGTTAAAAAATGCTTAGTTCCATTTTGGCTTAAAACTTTTTCTATTTCTGAATGACGTTGCAAATAATCCATCAAACTAGTTGCGACAATATTGCCTTGGGTTAAAATGCGCACGGAAGCTGGAATAATTTTCACAATACGTTCTTGTATCAAAGGGTAATGCGTACAACCTAAAAGTAAAGCATCAATATTCGCATTTTGTTTTTGTGTGGCTTGCCAATATTTTTCAATAAAAAAATCTAAGCCTGCACTATCCCATTCTCCGGCTTCCACCAAAGGAACTAATAAAGGACAAGCTTGTTGCACGAGTTGTAAATGCGGTGCCAGCTTTTGTAATTCCAAGGCATAGCTATCGGATTTCACCGTACCTTCGGTGGCCCATAAGGCTATCACACTTTGTGGTGCATAATCTTTAACGGCTTCTACCGATGGGCGAATAATGCCGAGCACTCTTTTGTGAGGATAGTGGTGAGGTAAAACTTTTTGTTGTATACTGCGCAAAGCCTTTGCCGAAGCGGTATTGCAAGCGATAATAATTAGCTGGCAATCTTGGGCGAAAAGATAATCTATGCCTTCTGTGGTAAAATCAAAAATAGCCTCAAAGGAGCGATTGCCATAAGGTGTACGTGCATTATCGCCTAGATATAAATAATCATAAGTAGGGAGTTTTTGGGCTATGCTTTTGAAAATGCTTAGCCCGCCAAATCCTGAATCGAATATCCCTATTTTCATAGATATTAGGTTACTATCATTTCGGTCATGGAAATAGATAATTTAAAAACTTCCTGCCTTTGCGGGAATACTCAATCCTATCATAAATGCTGCGCCGTTTATGCGAATAAAAACGTACAGTACTCTAGCTGGAGTGAGGCAGTTCAACAATATTGGGATTTTCGCCATATTTTACATGATATACACAAAGAGCGTAGAGCCCTGAGTCAAATTCAAATGAATTATGAAAATGCCTTAAAGGCGAGTGGCTTTAATGTTTATAAAGCAAAATCCGATGGCATGCAAAATAAGGCTTTGGTAGAAAATTTTTTGTGGGATTATTTTGTGCAATATTCCGATGCACGTCCCATTTTGCGTTTATCGCGAGAACTTGATCCCAAAGAAATTCGTTTAGCGCATACATATTTAGAATGGGCTTTTTGCCCGCTGAGTTTATATCAAGTCATGGACGAAGAAAAAGACGATGTATTAGTGTTACGTCATTTTGGAAACGAAAAAATCCATCGGGTTTTTAGCCCAGAATTTAAATTCGAAAAAGGCAATGGCTTAATCGTTCGGCTATTGCCTTTTCGCGGAAAAGAATATTTTGGAATCACAATATTGGCTTTACCAGAAGAACTTTTGTCCGATTTGTTTGCAGCTTTTTGCCAAGCCTTAAAAATAAAATCAACTATCCGTTTGCGTCCGGATGTGCATGGGGAAGAATGGAAAGCCCATGGGCATTTATTGCTCAATCTTTGGCTTAATGCGCAGAAGAAAAAAAGCAAACCCAAAGTGAATGCGAAATCTAAGAGCCAAGAAAAAGCCACTGTGGAAAAACCATACTCGGTAGGAATTAACCAGCCAAATCCAGCATTAGTAAAATGGGCGCAAAAGTCATTACCCGCTTTAGGTGACGAAAGTCCACATCTAGCCGCGCAACATGATATGGGTAAGCATCGTTTGCGTGCCGTATTGAAAAAATTACAGAATGTTGAATTTACTATTCGCGAAGCTGAAAAATATTTGCAATTGAATTAATACGTAAGTGATTTCTTCCTAAAAACTTTTACCCCTTCCATCACCAAGGAGGGAATTAATCCCAAAGCCAAAAGCGTAAAACATAATTCCCAACTCAAAGGAACGGTTTTCAAAAATCTTTCCATAAAACCAAATTGATACCCTAGGAGCTGAATAGTAATCGATAAAGTCACAACAAAAAATAATTTGGGATTTCCCAATGGATTCATATGCCATAAAAATTTAGTTTCACTTCGAGATCCTAATGCACGGAAAAGTTCCGCGAATACTAAAGTGGCAAAGGCATAAGAGCGGCCCGTAGCAATGTCATTGGCTTTCCAACCCCAATAAAAAGCAATTAAAGAAACCGTGGCGGTAAGCGCCCCAATTAAAAGCATGCTTTGCAAAAAAACAAAATTCGTTAATTTTTCTTTTGGGGAACGGGGTTTTCTTTGCATGACATTATTATCCACGGGATCGGCAGCTAAACAAAGAGCGGGTAACCCATCAGTTACTAAATTTATCCATAATAAATGAATGGGTAATAGCGGAGCGGGCCAACCCATAAGTACCGCGACAATCATGAGTAAAAGCTCTCCCGTATTGCCGGCGAGTAAATACAAAAGCGTTTTGCGAATATTATCATAACTACCGCGCCCTTCTTCGATTGCGGAAACAATTGAAGCAAAGTTATCATCCACAATTACGATATCGGAGGCCTGTTGCGTCACTTCCGTCCCCGATTTCCCCATGGCAATGCCAATATGTGCGCCCTTAAGAGCGGGAGCATCATTTACGCCATCACCCGTCATCGCCACGATTTCTCCTTGGTCGCGCAGGGTTTTAACAATACGCAATTTATGCTCGGCGGTTACTCGCGCGAATACCGAAATTTGGGATAACCGTAACTTCCACGTTTTCTCATTCCAAGTGTCTAAATCAGCGCCGGTGGCAAATGCTTTTTTGTCTTTGGCCAAACCTAATTCTTGGGCAATAGCAAGGCCGGTGGCAGGATGATCGCCGGTAATCATCACCACGCGAATGCCGGCTTGTTGACATAAAGCAATAGCCTTTTGGGCCTCAAGGCGAGGCGGATCTTGTAATCCGGTTAAGCCTATAAAAACCAATTCGCTTTCCACTTTATCTCTATCTTCGGCGGCGAGCTTGAGTGATGTGAATTGAGGATATTCACGATAAGCAGTGCCAATAACCCGCAAAGCCTTTTCGGCCATTAAGGAATTGGCTTGATTAATTTCTTCGCGTAACTCAGAAGTTAAGGGTATAATTCCATTTGGCGTTAAGACTTTGTCACATAGTCGCAGTAAAATTTCGGGAGCGCCGTTCACGGCGACTTTAATTGCATTTGACGAATTAGACGATTGACTATAAATGGTAGAGGCACGTTTGCTGTCGGAGTTAAAAGGAAAGGAAAATAATTTAGTGGTTTCAGGGGATCTGGAAAAACCAGTTTTGGCTGCAAAGGCTAATAAGGCACCTTCTGTGGGATCACCGATTACTTTCCAAAGGTCTTTTTCTTGAAATAATTTAGCGGTGAGTGGTTCAGTTTGGTTTTCGGCTAAGATTAATAATTGTTTAACTTGCGAAGAATTTAAGGTTTTTTCGGTGCAGAGAATTTTCCCTTCAGGGGCATAGCCTAAACCCATAACCGAAAAAAATTCTCCTATGATTTTACCTGCATTTTCTCCCAACAGATAAATTTGGCGCACGGTCATTTCACCTTGGGTTAAGGTACCGGTTTTATCGGTACAAATCACGCTAGCCGAACCTAAAGTTTCTACGGCGGATAATTTTCGAATTAAAGCTTTTCGCTTGGCCATACGCTGTACACCTAAGGCGAGCGCAATCGTAACTACCGCCGGCAAGCCCTCGGGAACGGCGGCTACGGCTAGGCTAATGGAGGTTAATAACATTTCTAGTGGCGGTTGATGGCGAAGCAAGGCTATGCAGCCCAATAAAGTAATTATGCCTAAGGATACCCATACAAACAAATTCCCTAAGCTTTCCATTTTCTTTTGCAGGGGGCTGGCATTATCTTTATTTGCCGAATCTAATAATTGAGCAATATGGCCCATTTGTGTTTGCATACCCGTTGTGACAGCAATGGCTAAGCCATTTCCGGTGGCTACACTAGTGCCCATAAAAACCATATTATGTTGATCGCCGAGGGGAATACTCTCACCATTTATAGCAGTAGTATTTTTATTACTGGGTTTGGATTCTCCCGTTAAAATGGATTCTATGCAGCGTAAATCAGTAGCTTCTAATAATCGTCCATCCGCAGAAACTAAATCACCCGCTTCTAATTCGATAATATCACCGGGTACAATTTCTAAAGCGGGAATGATGCAAGTAATGCCGTCACGGCGTATCTTAGCTTTGGGAGCCGTCATTTTTTTCAGAGCTGCGATGGCTTTTTCGGCATCATATTCTTGATAAAATCCGATGCAGGCATTAAGAATCAGAATGGCACCTATGGCGATAGTATCCTTAATTTCTCCCATCCATCCCGATAAAACGGCGGCAAAAATTAATAGCCAAATGATGATGCCCTTAAATTGATTTAGGAAAATCAGCAGGGGATTTATTTTTTGACCTTCGCGTAAAGTATTGGGCCCATATTCTAGAAGCCTTTGGACCGCTTCAGGTGTACTTAAACCTTTTTGTAAATCGCTTTGTAATTGATAAATAATATCATCCGCCTTGGTAAGCGTCCAATGAAATGGGGGAATGGTCTTTTTTGCTAAAGCGATTTTTTCTGACATATTTTGAATATAGTTGATTTTGTGTTAAAATATTTTTTTGTTGTAGGGTTGATCGGGGCGCGAATAAGTATGAATATTGTCTATGGCTTAGCAAAAAACGCTTAAAAGGAGTTCACTTTCATGTCTCAATCTACTCTTAGTCCTTTTGATGCGGTTAACTTACGTGTTAACAAAGCTTCCGACATACTTAATATTAAAGAAAGCTATCGTAAGCTATTAACTTCTTGCTGGAGAGAAACCAAGGTTTCATTGCCCTTGTTAGATGATAGAGGCGAATTAAGAGTATATGAAGGTTATCGTGTGCAACATAATGGCGTGCGCGGCCCTTATAAGGGTGGTGTGCGCTTTCATCCGCAAGTGGATTTAGAAGAAGTAAAAGCTTTGGCTTCATTGATGACTTGGAAATGTGCGATTGTAAATATTCCTTTTGGCGGAGCCAAAGGTGGAGTAGCCGTGAATCCGCAAACACTTTCCGAAAGAGAATTTCAAGCCTTAACGCGACGTTTTGTGCATAGTTTAAAAAATATGATAGGTGTGTATAAAGATATTATGGCGCCGGATATGGGTACGAATGCCAAGGTCATGGGATGGATGATGGATGCTTATGGTTTATTGCATGGTTATACTCCGGGCATTGTTACGGGTAAGCCGGTAAATTTAGAAGGCATTCCCGAACGTGTGGATGCAACGGGTTTAGGGGTTGCAATGATTACGCGTAGTGTTTTGCAGGAGCATGGAGAAGATTTAAAAAACCAAACGGTGGTGATACAAGGATTTGGAAATGTGGGCAGTTATTCGGCTTTGCATTTGTATCGCATGGGGGCAAAAATAATAGCGGTGAATGATGTCACCACATTATTACAAAATGAAAAAGGTATTGATGTAGAAGACTTAATACGCCACGCAGAAAATGGAGGAAGTTTAAAAGACTATGCCTTGGGAGATAAAACACTTAATAGTGCAAGTGATATACTTTCTATTCAATGTGACATTCTTATTCCCGCTGCTTTGGGGCATGTGCTACATCAGGACAATATGGCTTTCGTCAAAACGCGTTACCTTATTGAAGGAGCCAATGGACCACTTACTCCGGAAGCCGATGCTTACTTGCAAAATCAAGGCGTGATTATTGCGCCCGATATTTTAGCGAATGCGGGGGGTGTATTAGGTTCTTATTTCGAATGGACACAAAATATTCAAATGCATCATTGGGAAAAATCGGCGAGTAAATTAGAACTCGATAGATTTATGACGGCGGCTTTTACCCACTTATCGCAAACGGCTAGGAAGTATCATATCAGTTACCGAGACGCGGCTTTTGTGGTGGGGGTGGAAAGAGTTTATCAGGCAGCATTGGCCCGAGGTCATTAATAGATAATGATTTAGTCCGTTTTCCAAGTATGAAAAATTTGAAAGACTAAGGTGAATTGATCCGGCCCCTTGCGCAAGGGAGCTATTCCATATAAGGATGGAGTATAAGACATGGTGCGAGTATATTCTAAGCTCAAATCCAATCCCCAAGGGATATTATCAAAAGGCTTCCAATATTTTCCCGCACCCAAAAAGAATAAGGGTTGCCACCAAAGATGTTCATTTTGAGGATTACCTAAAATGTCGAATCGAGAAACAGAAGGGTAACCATTATACCATCCAAATCCCATCACAAAATATTCTGCATTTGAGGACGCTTCATTTTCCCCTTTCAATAAGACTTTTCCCCACAAAACCAATTGAGGTATTTGTTCAAAACCAATATTCGTTAATAGAGCATCGGAAGTAATGCGCAGGCCTGCTTGCCAATTGGGCTGTACCTGCCAAGCAAATCCTAATAATAATTCTCTTTGCCAATCGATTCCCGCTTCCATTAAAGTGGGGTGAAGCGTTAAGGGGACTTTTTTAGGATTCATATTTTCAAGAGATAAGGCAGGATCATCAAAGGTTTGAGAAAACACTGGAAGTAGAAAAAATAATAGGCTAAATAACCAAAGCATAAGCATTAGTATACCTTGGTTTTGCACTTCTGCCTGCTAGAGTGGGAATTTAAATGCGGGATTATTTTTGCAGATTAATCTTCGGAGAGATGCGCAATTGGAGAGGAATTATAATCATCTAAAGATTTAATGCCTTTAAGTTTCATAGTATCAAAAAGTTCACGATTCATTTTGTGAATGGCATTCCAACGATAAGCCAGTACGGTATAACATTGAACGGCATCCGCACCAGCTTCTATGAGATCCCAAATTTTTGCACCCTGATCAATGCCACCACAGGCAAAGATGGCTGCTTTAGGAAGTTGACTGCGAATATACTTTACCGCGGGATAAGTATTTTTATAAAGAATGCGTCCCGATACGCCGCCTTTATGTCCGCTTGCGGCCACAATGGGTATTTGTTCAGATGCTGTTTGCATTTTTAAATAGCGTGCCTTGTCCGAGAGAAAAGTGTTGAAGAGAACCACTCCTGTTACCTCAGTATCCGCTATGATACGTAAGATGGCATCTAAATTTTGGCTCCCTAAATCGGGAGAAAGTTTGACGAGCACCGCTTTTTTGGGTGCGAGGTTTTTACGCACCTGCATTATTTCTTGCAATAGATCTTGTAAGAAACCAATATGATTATCCATGCGACCCGTGCCCGTATTCGGGCAACTCACATTTAATTCAATATAATCAGCAGCGCCATAGGCTTTGCGAAAAGTGTAAATAATATCCGCAATTTTAGCATTGCTTTCTTCCATGCCGGGCGTATCGGCCACGCTAATTCCAATGGCTAATTTTCGGCGATGACATTTACCTAAGGTAACATCTACGGCACGGGTGATTTTTTCAACACCGGGATTATTTAAACCCATTGAATTATTCATGGCTCGGTCTAAAGGCAATAAATGCACACGCGGCCTGAAAGTATTGCCATCACGTGATTCGCGAGTAGCAGAACCTACAGTAACTCCTCCAAATCCTAAACTTGCAAAATGGGGCAAATTATCGGCATACTTGTTTCCACCGGCGGCAAGTATAATGGGGCTGGCTAAGGTAATTGGCAGGCTACGGTCATGGAAATGAATAGTTTTTTCCAAAGCAGGGATAGGTTTAGGCGTAAAAGGCAAATGATCGCGCCACCAAGCCCATTTAGTTAGATAATGATGACGATCCTCGGCATCGGAAATGATTTTTTTACCGATATTAAGAAAAATATCGCCTAAATCCGACTCATAGTCGTGATAGACCACATTGCGGCTTTGGATTTCAAATTTTGCTGTTTCTGAAGTAGTCTGATTCATCCCGTTCACAATTAAAATAGTTATTTATCTCATTGTGTTTTAGGCTCAATGCTTAATGCAAGTGATTTTGTTAACTTTTTGTTATGACAGCAAAAGTATTGAAAACCTCCGAAACCCCGAATCCCTTGGCCACGCGGTTTCATATCGATGGAAAAGTTTTAGCCTCGGGTTCACGTTCCTTTCCCGACGTGGAATCTGCACAAGCTGACCGCACCGCAGCACGCTTATTTGAGCTTCCTCATGTGACTTCCGTTTTTTATGTCGGGAGTACCGTGACTGTGAATAAAGATGAAGAAGGTTTTTGGGAAGATTTAATCACGCCTATTGCGGATATTCTTGAAGAAAGCCTTTCGCCTATTGACGATAAGCCAAAAGTGGAGGAAAGTGATCCTTTTGCTCCAGGAGCCAATATCCATCGGCCCGAAAACTTTTTCGCTTTGAGTTTAGAGGAACAAATTGGCCATATTGAAACCATTCTCGATGAAATGGTTCGACCAGGTTTGGCGGGTGATGGCGGCGGCTTAATGCTATTAGGGATTGATGGTAGTACGGTGAAGGTGCATTATGAAGGTGCTTGCGGATCTTGCCCTAGCTCAACATCCGGAACGTTGATGTATATAGAAGGAGCCCTGCAACGCAAGGCACATCCTGAAATCATGGTAGTTAGCGAATAGCTGACGTTTTAGGCCCTTAGAAGGGCCTATGTAACATGTATGTTACGATCCAAAATCCTTATTGTCCGTCTAGTTTGCGTAGTTTTTTGGCTAGCAGGGTATCGAAAGAGATTAAACCTGCGCCAGTAAGAGTTATCCAAAACAATAAAAGTATGTAGAGGAACTCAGAGAAACCGATTAAATCCGAGAACCCATTTAACTCTGCGCGCTTTGCAGTCATTATGGCCACCACCATAATAATTTGCAATGGGATGGATGCGAAGCGAGCAAATAATCCAATGAGCAAAAGTACTCCTCCGATAAATTCGGTATTCGAAACTAAGCAAGCTTGAAATGCTGGAGCAGGAAGTCCTAATTCGGTAAAGAAGCCTGTGACTTTATCTAAATGGTGTAGTTTACCCCAACCTGATTCAATAAAAACCCAGCCTACTGTAATTCTCGCAAGCAATGGGGGAAGCCAATTAAGGGCCTTTAAGAGATCGAGTAAGCGAATAAGCAATACAGCGATAAATGTCATAATAACCCCTAAGGTTTGAGAAATTTTTAATTGCTCAGTAGTGAAGTTGGAATTTAATGGCCTAAGTAAGACCTAAGCCATTAAATTCAAGGCACTGCCCGCTTTAAACCATTCGATTTGCTCTTGATTAAAAGTATGACTCACTGCAAATGAGTCAATTGTACCATTTTTATGTTTTAGCGTAACTTGCAAGTTAACACCTGGAGCAAAGCTTTTTAAGCCTTCAATACCCACGCGATCGTCTTCTTGAACTTTATCATAGTCCTCAGGATTCACAAATTTAAGTGGCAATAATCCTTGCTTCTTTAAATTGGTTTCATGAATACGCGCCATGCTTTTGGTGATAACGGCTTTGGCTCCTAAAAAGCGCGGGCACATCGCGGCATGTTCACGCGAAGAACCTTCGCCATAATTTTCATCGCCAAAGGCCACCCAACCTTTATTGGCGGCTTTATAAGCACGAGCAATTAAGGCATAAGTTCCGACTTCGCCAGTTAAGACATTTTTGGCTTTACCAATTTCTTGATTGAAAGCATTGGTGGCCCCTAAAAACATATTGTCTGAGATTTTATCTAAGTGACCACGAAAGGCTAACCATTTACCGGCAGGGGAAATATGATCCGTGGTGCATTTGCCATGCGCTTTTACGAGTACGAGCGCGTCCTGAATATCTTGGCCATCCCATTTTCCAAAAGGGGCTAAAATTTGTAAACGAGGACTTGTTGGGCTTACTTTGACTTCGACTTGTGAGCCATCTTGGGCCGGTGGTATAAAGCCTCCATCATTAAAGGCAAATCCTTTAGGTGGCAATGCATTCGCAATCGGGGCTTCTAGTTTAAAGCTTTTACCATCGGCGGCTTTAATTTCATCGGTAAGCGGATTGAACTTTATACTTCCGGCTAAGGCCATAGCGGTTACGATTTCTGGTGAAGCGATAAAGGCTAAGGTTTCGGTATTGCCATCATTACGGGCACGAAAATTACGGTTGAAAGATGTGATAATAGAATTGGATCCGGCTGGCATTTCTTTACGTTTCCATTGACCGATACAAGGTCCGCAAGCATTAGCCATGACTACGGCGCCTAATTCATTTAAAGTATCGAGGTAACCGTCGCGTTGCGTGGTATCAAATACTTGTTCTGAGCCAGGGCTAACATAAAACTGCGAAGCGGCTTTGATGCCATGTTTCAAGCCTTGCGCGGCCACAAAGGCGGAACGACCCACATCTTCATAGGAGGAATTAGTGCAAGAACCAATAAGCGCGGCGGATAATACTTCGGGATATTTTTCTTTATCAATTTCGGCAGCGAATTTTGAAATAGGCCGTGCTTTGTCTGGTGAATGCGGGCCAACCACATAAGGTTCCAGAGTATTTAAATCAATTTCAATAACATCGTCATAATACGCTTTGGGATCGGCGAGTACTTCGGCATCCGGTTGTAAATAAGCTTGATATTGTTCCGCTAAATCGGCGATGCCGGCACGGCGTGTGGCGCGTAAATAAGCGCCCATGGCCGCATGAAAAGGGAATAGGGAACACGTTGCACCTAGTTCCGCACCCATATTGGTTACGGTAGCTTGCGCGGTACAGGATAAGCTTTGTACGCCCGGACCAAAATATTCAATAACTTTGTTGGTGCCGCCTTTAACGGTGAGTATTTCTAAAAGCTTAAGGATAATATCTTTGCCGGAAGTCCAGCCATTGAGCTTTCCAGTTAGTTTTACACCCGTAACCTTGGGGTATAAAACTTCCCAAGGCATACCAACCATAACATCTACGGCATCGGAACCACCTACGCCCACAGCCATCATTCCCAAGCCACCGGCATTAGGCGTATGAGAGTCTGTACCAATCATCATACCGCCTGGGAAGGCATAATTTTCCAAAACCACTTGATGAATAATTCCGGATCCAGGTTTCCAAAAACCCATGCCATATTTTTGTGCTGCCGAAGAGAGGAAATCAAAAACTTCTTTATTGTCATGGCCAGCGGCTTGAATATCCGAATTGGCTCCATCATGTGCGATAATTAAATGATCACAATGCACGGTAGTAGGAACGGCAACTTTGGCTTTTTGTGCTTGCATGAATTGTAATATGGCCATTTGTGCGGTGGCATCTTGCATAGCCACCCGATCGGGATTTAATAAAACAAAGGACTTACCGCGTTCCAAGGGACCTTGTTGCGCATCCGCTAAATGTGACCAAATAATTTTTTCGGCTAAAGTGAGGGCCTTGCCCAAGGTTTTACGCGCATAAGCATGTTTGGTTTCTAAGCCAGAATAAATTCCTTTAACATCAATATCGGACATAATCACTCCATAAAATTGCCCCCAAACAGATGGGGGAGTGTAAACTCTCAGTGTGAGAATAAACTTAAAAAAATGCGCAGATTTTGGTGAGAATGCTGTGCATGCTGAGAATGTTTATGACTTAAATTTTAGGCATAGCATCACTTCGCTTCACCAGCCAATCGTCAAAGTGCTGTGACATTGTTTCAAAGCCTTGTCCCGCTTGGCATTCAGTAATAATTTCATCCCCATGTACAATGCGAATATTCGCTTTGAGTTGTACGGATTCAGAATAGTGAGGAAGTTTTTTTGCTTTTCCCACACTTTTTTCCGCTGCGGCAAGTACTTCTGGTAACGAAGCAGTTACCTCTTGAACAATGGCATCTGCTGAAAAAGGCTTCGTGGTGAGGCCCTGTACAAGGTCCAAAAATGTTTTAGAGTTTCCAGGTTTCCAATAAAAATTTGCTAAATCTCGTCCAATTGCTGAATTGTCAACCAAATGCCCATCGCGTTGTTGAAAGAATTGACGCGTTTGTTGTACTGCCATTTCGGCCAAAACATAACCATGATAATAAGCCGAACTCTCTCCGGATAATAAATGGGGTACGCTTAAAGCAGGGCGTGCTCCCGAATTTAAAAATTGCAATTCCTGTTCAATTTCCCGCAAGGTACGCGTGACATTTTCCGGCGTAAGCTGTGCATCCGACATTTCATAAAGCGCCTTTTCGGCATAACAAATAGTTAGCATTGAGCGTACGGCAAAGGCTTTATAGGGATGTTTTTTCTCAATATTTTGGCGCATCAAATTCCAAGGCAAACTTTCTCCTTGACGATTTTTTGCATACAGCGCCAACCATTCGGGGGTTTCAATAAAGCTATCGAGAAACATACTTTGGGTTTCGGCAAAGGCCACTGAGGTCGGCGCATATTCCTGTGAGAAGCAAGGCGCAGGCATAAAAATATTACTGAAATGCGCGGCATGTCCTCCTTCATGAAATAGGGTTTCCAAGGCTCTTTGTCCGCTACCCACTTGACCGGGAATGGCATTGGCAGTGAAGTTAATGCGCGCCGGTTGATACACACCATGCTGGATAAAGCTTGGTCCTGGGCCATGCATAAAACCATTTTCATATTTGCCTTTGCGGTCCAATAAATCCAGTTGCAAAGTAGCGCCATGGTATTGAATTCCTAGGGCTTGAAAGCTTTTACCCCACAGGGTTAAGGCTTTTTCAAAAGGGAAATAAGGATCGAGTTGGGTAGTTAAATCTCCTGCAATAAAATAGGGAAAATTATAACCCTCGCGTGCGGAGACTCCACGTTCACGTATCATGTCCGTTACGGAGGCTTGTGCCGAGGCGCGCGTTTTTTGGACTAAATCATCGAGTATGGCAAAAAGTTTGCGCTTGGAAAAACCTTCATTGCGCGACACTTTATAATCATAATAGTCTTCATAGCCTAGTAATCGACCTAAGCGATTACGTTCCCGGACAATTTCCAAAAAACCTTTGGCCAAAACTTCTTGTTCAATAGACAAAAGACCATTATAAGCCGCGCGGCGCAAGCCTTCGTCGGGAGAGGTGCGTAATAAGAGACCTAATTTTACGGAACTGGCGAGAGTCATCTCGGTGTTACCTGGAGCGATATAGCCTAAATTCATACTTTGGCGGATTTTACCCAATTGCCCTTCGAGAGCAATGATTTTTTTTTGTAAGCTTAAGGCTTCGGGATTTTCTATGGCATGCGTCTCAAAAAACCTTTGCCAGCCTTCTAACCCCAGGCGCAAATCACTGTCTAAAGCAGTATTCGCAAGGCTTTGTCGAATATCGGGTAAAAATCGAGGATCGGAAATTAAGCTTTGATAGGCAATTTCATATTTTTCAAATTCACCGGAGACACAATTTTTTAACCCCATTTTTTCGCGCCAAAAAGCATCTTCTTTATTTTCATGAACTTGTAAATAAGCTTTATTTAATTGCTTGAGTAAGGCTTTGGCTTGATTTCCATTAATCATATTGGCTCCAAATTATTTCCTAAGATGGAGAGAAAAATAATAAGAATGAATTTGAAATGAAGGCGAAAATGGTTTTTAAACTAAGCGATTAACTAGGTTAAAAAAGAACCATATTTTTTTTCCGCTTCGCCAAGTGTAGGAAGGATTTCATAGAGCGAATGAATATGACTGCCTTTGAGTATTTCTAACATGGGCGTCGGCACATTCACGAGTACCATGCCTAAGCATTTATCCCCTAAGATTTTTTGTAATTGGATTAACCAATTCAGCGCAATACTATCCATGGATTTACAACCTTCTAAATCCAAAAACAATTTTCCATGCACATGTTGAATAACTTTCACAAAATTTACACCTAATTTTATGGCATTATTCCCACACCAATTTCCAGCTATATACAATAAGGAATTATCGCGGCCAATGCCGATTTGATAATTGAGGTCTCCAAGAATAACATTCATCACGGCCATAACTTTATTCTACTGCGGTTCTAGGGTGGCGACGATAACATTATGATCCTTTCTTTCGTGGGTGCTCGGGAGTTTTCGTTCCAATGCAATATTCAAATTGCTATCTTGCTAGAGTCAAAAAAAGGTAAAGTGGAATGGAAAACTTTAAGCAAAACTTCATCGAATTTATGTTGGCCTGTCAGGTCTTGCGTTTCGGAAAGTTCACTACCAAGAGTGGACGACAAACTCCCTATTTTATTAATACTGGCAATTATATGCGGGGTTCGCAAATGCAAAAATTAGGGGAGTTTTATGCGGAGACTATTCATTTGCAGTTTGGGTCCCGGGTTCAGAATTTATTTGGACCTGCTTATAAAGGTATTCCGCTTGCTGTGGCTGCGAGTATGGCTCTTTCCACAAAATTTAATTTGGATGTCTCTTATACTTTCAATCGCAAAGAAGCAAAGGATCATGGGGAAGGGGGCCTATTGGTGGGCTATCCTTATCCGAAAGAAGAAAATTGCAAAGTGGTATTGATTGAAGATGTGACAACGGCAGGGACATCGGTGCGTGAATGTTTACCGTTGATTCAAGCACGAGGAGCTGAGGTTATTGGCCTAGCGGTTTCTGTGGATCGCATGGAACGTGGCCAAGGAAAGCTTTCGGCCTTGCGAGAAATTCAACAAGAGTTTGGAATTGAAACCACCGCCATTGTGAATTTTTTTGATTTGTTGGAATATCTTAAAAAAAATACTGATCAACTTGAGTTGATTAAAAGTATGGAAATGTATTTTTCACAATATGGTAGCCAAAATTAATTTTAAGGTTTTAGGTTAGGAGACAAAACTTTGTTCCCGTACAAAAAAAATATTTTTGCCATTCCCTTATTTTTATTGGGTGGCATGCATGTATATGCCAATAAAATCTATACCGCTAAACTCCCCGAATCCTCAATTGCTTATTTATTAATCCATCCTATGCACAAAATAAAGGGTGTCAGTCATCAAATGAATTGCCATGTAGAATTGAATCCAGATTCATCTCAAGGCCGTATTACAGTGGACGCCGAAATCAAAAACTTTGATTCTGGAAACTCTAATCGCGATTCGCATGCCATGGAAATGCTTGATGTCTATCTATATCCTAAGGTGGAATTCGCTAGCGACTCTTTTAAAAAAACATCTCTTGATCATTATAACGTAACGGGAACGTTAACATTTCATAATGTTAAAAAAAGTATTGTTTTTCCAATTATGACACAAAAAAAAGCTGGTCAGATTGAAGTGGACGGAGAATTAAAAATTCTGCTAACTGATTACAAAATTCAAAAACCTACTTTAATGTTAATTCCTACGGAGGATACCTTAACCATATCACTGCATGTGGTAGCGGATACTGTGGGCGTGCAAACGAAAACGCAAACCGCTTCACAAACACATTGATTTTTTTGCTTTATGAGCAAAACAAAAAAAGCCCGCTTATTAGCGGGCTTTTTTTTAGAGGGTAAAATGGAGTTTAGTCCATAGAGCCGTAGTCGCGTTTCCAGTTCCTATGTGGGATTCCATCGCCTTTGCCAAGAGGCAAATTGGACACCACTTTCATATGCGACTCTGTGGTATGCCTTTCGCAAAAGAAAAAATCAAAGGGATAAGTCGTCCCAATTTTCAATCCTAGCATGTCAAAATTTGCTGTACCTGTAACGGATACGTGATTTCCTCCTAAATCCATAGCAAGTTTGTGATTAATGAATGCCCAGACATCATCATCACCTTCGAACTCAAAAACTAGTCCTGGGGTAAACTCAAATTTTATATGCATTTCCATACAAAAAGAATAATTATGCGATTTACCTTCTTTCCCCCATCCACTATCTGCCGTGCCAGTAAATTTATCAAGCGGAAAAAAAGAAGAATCTGTATTTGCACCTCCAGTTTTGGAAAACATATAAGTGGAAGTACCAATTTCAGGTTGTCTATCAAAAGTTAATGAATCTCGTATAGCATAATTTTTGAATCGCTCTCTGTTTGCTTTATTATTTTGCAGTCCCGGCCAATTTGGTTTCGTACAGTTATTATAATCTCCATCGGCATTGCTAGTGACAGTTTTTGGAGGATATAGATTTTTAGGGTCTGCATTCGACCAAGGCACAAACCACTTTTCCACATTACAACTATGCCAAATTTTGGTTGCATCGGTAGTTAACATTGGTTTCCAAAGGGTATCTAGTCCAAAGTAGTTTGCATTATTGAAATCATAAATCATTTGATTGTTTCGTACCATACCTTTATGAGCGCTAGCACCACCATTTTCCTGGTTTTCAAATTCTCCATTTCCCGTAGTAGTCATCCAGCCACTACTAAAATCATAATAAATAACCGGTACTTTTATTTGATCGGAAGGAATGCCGGCATCTCCACTAAGCGAAAGCATTTGGTTAAGAGGTACTCTATAAGTTGAATCACTGCCACTTTTGCGTTTGAATCCTTCCGTAAAAAGGGAGTATTGTGAGTTGTTAATTTGTGTGACACTGTAGCGCACTTTAATTGATCCAACAGTTGTGGAATCAAAAGCTCCATTGGTTAGGATTGTCCCATCATAGGGAGACATACGGTTACCTGGAATGGGTTTTTCTACTAATTGATTCGGTCCTGACCAGCCTACTTGACCAAAATCATCATCACCACCTTTTATGTGATAATATTTGAAGTAATAACGTTTCCCTGCTATTAAGTTTTGAGCACTGGAAACCGTTTTATCATATATAGTAATAGGTTTAATTGAATTAGCAGGTGTTGGCCATGGATCTTTTTCATCCATCCAATTTGTATTAAACACCAAGGCATTTGGCGAAAGGTTAACAGGATCATCATCCGTGCTCAGAAAAAACTTACCTTCGGCATTGGAGCGTTCATAAAAAATATAGGAACCCGTAACCGGAGGATATAAATATCCCTCCCAAAGTACTCCATACTTTTGCGTAATGGGCCATGTTCCATCTGGACCCTGATTTAGCCAATACGACCCAAGGGAATAGGATGTTATGGGGGTATAACCTATGTTACCTTTAGTCATTAGGTCACTGATATGATCAAAATCTTGTTTCCATAGTTTTCCAGCAATCGAATCTTTTTTGCCACTGTTGGTATAAATATTATCATTTCCATTTAATAGCTCTTGTGCAAGTAAGGTCATGAGGCCATCAGAGGCATAAAAGGATTGAATTTTGTTTTTGTAATTTGCAGCTGTGATATTAGTCATTCTGGAATTGTAAACCATGCCAACCGCCATGGCAGATATCCCTAATATCATCAAAATGGCAAAAATAAGGATAAAACCTTTTTTTTGAGAATGTTTTAAATTGGACATATTTCCTCCTTAAATTTTGTTCCTAAAACCTAATTCCATTGACAGGGTGCGGCGTTTACAGCTATCTGCTCCTAAAGCAGGATTTGCACGTTGAATTCGAGTTGTTATGGAAAGATTTGCATAACGCATTAATTTCCAATCGGTTGTTGTGAATCCCGCCACATCTTTAAATAGAATGGTCAAGCTATCTATATTTTCAGCTAGAGTATCCGGCACTGTGGATTTGGTCTTTACACATAAATTATTGTTAATTAACAAATAGCTTTCTGTGGTAAAAGCGTAGATTTGATCTCCGGTAGAAAACGGTTGCGCACTCAACAATTTCAGAGTATCAAAATTAGTAGGCGCTATGGCAACACTTAATAAGTCATAACGCGTGGGCGTTGAATTATTAGGATGAACTACCAAGATACTATCTGCATTTTTAAAGCTGCCGCCATCGTCTACGAGTATTCGATTCGAGTTAAAATTTGCAACCACCGTATAAAATCCCCCACGTGGATTTACCATTAATTTAAAAGAATTCGCTGGGTTTGTGTTGATAACGACAGCATTATAGTTGGTGTTAGTATCGGGTAAATTGGCACCAGCTTCCATTAGTCGTTCTGAGAGCATTTTTATAGAGTAATAAGCATTTTGATCGCGCTCGGCTATATCTTCTTGAAGGTTGTAAACTTTCCGGGAAGATTTTATGAAACGAGTAACAATAACTAACAATATTCCAGCTACTGCCATTACAATTAGGAGTTCAATAAATGTGACCCCTTTTGGGGATTTAGAATTTTTTTGATACATAGGTAGTCACCTTAAGGGTATCCATAGGTTTATTTCCCCAACTCACTACTAAATCCACTTTTCTAACATCGGCTACCACAACTGTGGGTGCTTTCGGAGAGTATGCATTTGAAACTGTTCTAACAAGCTTTAGGGGTGGATCTAATACCGTTATATCGCCTGGGATCCAGTTGGTTTGGTCCATAGCTACTTGGACACGAATGCCTTCTATATGCTTTTCAATCATCTGTCCCGCTTTAAACAAATTGGAATTGCTTTTAGTGACTCCGCCGGTCATACCTTGCATGCGCATATAAACTCCGGTGCCAATTCCTATAACGACAATAGCTATCAGAGTTTCTAAGAGCGTCCATCCCGATTTTTTAATAAGTGGATATTTCATTTTGTAAGCTTTATCCTTCCAGTACTAGGTAGAACACTTAGGACACTTGTCAGGCTATCGCTGCCTTTCCAGTGAATTGAAATTTTTGCATTAAAACTTGCAAAGGTTGAACCATCCCCGCGAAAAATTATGTCCTTATTGGCGGAAACAAATGATATGGAAATTTTTTTAGGCACAATATAAGGTTGTAAATATTTTTGATCTGCGACAGCATAGGTATTCGGAGTAAGTGGGTCGGAATCATTAAACAATAAAATGGTATCTCCTATCGCAGAAAAATGCACGCCGCAGTGAATATTGGGATTAGTCATAGCGCGACCTTTTGCGGTTTGTAATAAATGTTTAATGGCATTCTGCGCATTAGAATATTGATACCAACGATACAAGCCGGAAATCGATGGAACAGCCACAGCCGACATAATCCCAATCACAGCAACGACCACCATGAGCTCTTTTAAAGTGAAGCCTCGGGACAGATGTAATTTAGGATTTATATTAAGCATATAACTATGAAGTAAAGTTACCTTAAATATCGAAGACTTTAAAAGATTGTAACAAAAAGCCGCTAGATAAGCGGCTTTTTTTTGAGGGATTTTAGAGTAAAATTAATCCATGGAGCCGTAATCGCGCTGCCAGCTCTTCTTTAAGGTGCCGCGTCCCGATCCAATCGGGAGATTGGTAGTGATTTTAATGTCAGACCCGCAGCACATCATTTCACAATAGAATAGTTCAAAGGGATAGTTTTTCCCGTAAACCAAGTTCAAAGCGTCCATATTTATGCTTCCGCCTGTTTGCACATGATGCCCTCCTAAATCCATTTCGAGCTTACCATTTATAAAAATCCATATATCGTCATCCCCTTCAAAATCAAAGGTTAGGCCAGGCTTAAATTCAAAGGTAGAGTGCATTTCCATACAAAATGAAAAATTATGCGGACGTCCTTCATTACCAAAACCTCGATTGTCGATAGGAAAAAAATCTTTATTGTTTTGATAAGTTCGTTCGTACAAATAGGAATAAGTACCATTTACCATAGTTCTAACTAAAGGAAGAGAGTCATAGATTTTTGCATTTTTAAAGGCCGTGTCATAGGTCACTGTTTGTAAAACGCAGTCGGATAATACATTGGCTGCATAGGTGGCATTATTTTGGTCACCACCTGCTGGAAGTTCTTGATAGCGCGGAATTTTAAAATCACCTGGAGTCCAATCCACAAACCATTTTTCCATTTTACAACTGCGCCAAACATTTTTCTTATCGGCAGCTGTAACGGTTCTTAAGGTACTATCAATAATATTAATGGGTTTTCCTATTCTTGCCATATTAAAGTAATTTGCATCGGTTGCTGTTTGCTTAAGAAAATTTGACTCAACCATTCCCGTATGTGCTGATGCTCCACCCCAACCATAAATCACATTATCATTCTGAAATTCGGGATTGTTGGAAAGGAGTGGCCAATTTCGAGCATGAAAATCATGAAAAATCACTTTCGACCACAGGGTATCCGGAGGTGCGGAGCTTTGTCCTCGGAAAGAAATTTTTTGATTTAATGGAATTTTATAAATGGTATCGGTACCCGTTCTTCGTTTCGAACCTTGAGTAAAAAGAGTGTATTCATTATCACCCAATGGAGTGACGCGATATTGCACCATCACATTACCTATTTTTATGGAGTCGTCTTGTGTTACGGTAGGGTTCGAAACAATATATTTCGAAAGCCTTGATCCCGGAATTGGTTTTTCATCAATCCATTCAGGGCCAGCCCACCCAACTTGTCCAAAATCGTTACCATTCACATGCGTATGATAATATTCGAAATAATATTTTTTCCCACCTTTTAATGAGATAGGATCGGATACTGGATCACAGTTTGAGCAGTCTCCACTCATTTGTGGGTTTTCTACAGTGGGCCATCCTTTGGAATAAGATACAGAGGAATAGTTATAAGCCGTGGGACTTCTTGGAAGATCAATAAGAAATTCGGATGTACTTAAATAAAAGGCCGTATTGTCATCCCCTCTAACAAAAAAACGATAGGATCCCGTGATGGGTGGGTAAATATATCCTTTCCATAAAATTCCAAAACTACTCCATGTGGGTTTTACAGTTCCTAACCATGCCGATCCCAAATAAAGTGCGGTAACCGTTTGGTTACCATTACTGCCTTGGGTTTGAGACCTAAAGTTTTGCACATCCACAGAGTTGATTTTATTGTAAACGCTACCGGTTATGGTATCTCTTTGGGCGGCATTGGTATAAAGGGTATCTCTTCCGCTTAAGACCTCATCAGCCAAAAGTGACATCATACCATCGGCAGCATAAAACGATTGGATTTTGTTTTTGTAATTTTGGGCAGTAGCATTATTCATGCGTGAATTGTAAATCATGCCTACGGCCAATGCGGATATACCTAGTATCATGAGTACGGAGAAAATTAGGATAAAACCTTTTTGAGATTTTAGCTTTTCAATGGACTTAGGCATAATGCCTCCTTTAGTTTTTATTTCTAAAACCAACTTCTATAGATAACTGTCTACGCAGATATCCATCACCTGGCATATTTGGAAAAGAATGTTGTGTGCGTGCCCGCACGGTAATTTTTGCAGACCGCATATTCGTCCACGTGCTAGTGGGATTTCCGGCAATATCATTAAAGAGAATAGCAAGCGAATCAATGTTTTCTGCTAAAACCGAATTCTCTAAGCATAAATTATTTGCAGTTAGGTTATAGTTTTCCTTTTTTAAACCATATACCATATCACCGATTTGCAAAGTGTTTATAATCGTAGTCACGATAACGAAGTTTCCCGATTTTAATCCGGCGCGCTTGAACGGGCAAGTTGTTAATGGCGTAATTGGGTTTTTAGGAACTATTAACACACTGTCTGTTTTTTCAAAGCTTAAAGTGTCATCCGCAGGAATAACCGAATCGGCAACTATAGTATTAGTAATAATTTGTTGCCCACCCCTTGGATTGGTGGCTACGGTGAAAGAATTAACTGGATTTCCACTAGTATTAATTATGGCGTAGCCGGTTGTGGGTAACCCTGCTCCCGCTTCCATTAATCTTTCGGCTAAGCGCTTTAGAGCATACTGCGCATTTTGATCACGCTCAGTTAATTCTTCTTGCAGATTATAAATACGTTTCGAATCTTTTAAAAAGCGAGTAATAATGACAAGTAAAATTCCGGCCACAGCGATTACAATTAAAATCTCAATTAAGGAAAATCCTTTTTTACAATTAAAATTTTTTGGAAACATAAGTTGTCACATTCAAGGAATCCATTGCCCCAGTACCCCATTTGACCACGATATCAATTTTGCGCACCGAAGGGATATTGGCATAAGTTCCTCCTGCATCGGGTTTGGGAGCAGTTACGGTACTTACCTTGCGCGTTAAATTTAGTTTGGGACTACCCGAAGAATCACTTTCAATAAAATTATTTTGAGGTACCCATCTTAAGCCATTGGTATCTTTGGCAATTTGTACGCGAATGGCCTCAATGTGTTTTTCTACCATTTGGCCAGCACGGAATAAAGCAGAATTGGTTCTGTTAACACCTCCCGACATATGCTGCACGCGTAGATAAACAGTGCTACCTATACCCACTACTATAATTGCTATAAGTATTTCTAACAGCGTTAACCCTTTGGAGTTTACTTTCATGGGCTTGCAAATTATTTGCATTTGATAACCTTAATCCTTCCCGTGCTGGGTAAAACATCCAAAGTATCTTCTAAAGATTTTGTAGAACTTAAACTGGCAACAATCACTACCTCAAAGGGCAAAAATGCCGAGCCATCGCCTCTGAAAATAAGGTCACTGGAAAGGCTTCCTTTATTTGTAGGGATGGATATGGAAATATTTATTGGTAATGAATAAGGTTGTAAATAGGCCTTGTCATTGGCGCTCCACTGATTCGAAGAAGGCGAATCGGTATCGGCAAAAAGAAACACTTTTTGTGGGACGGAGTTTAGATCTAAATGCACGCCATAATGCACGCTAGGATTTGCAATGGCTCTGCTGCGAGCGGTTTGCACTAAATGTTTTACAGCATTCTCTGCATTTTGATATTTATACGAGAGATATAAATTTTTTACGGACGGCTTTGCTGCAGCCGTTAATATGCCAATGATAGCTACAACCACCATGATTTCTTTTAAGGTGAACCCTTGTGAGCGTTTTAATTTAGGACTCATTTTAAACATAATATTGATCATCTGGATGTAAACAATTTCAAAAAATTCCCTTTGGGGTCCAGTTAGTTTAAGTTTTACTTCCCCTTATACTCTAACAATCATAAGGGATGGCATAAATAATTGTCGAGAAATTAATTGGCGTAATGCAATTTTTATTAAGTCAAATATGGGGTTATAAAAGCCTAAAAGCCCAAAAAATAAGGCTTAATTGCCTTGGGAAATTTTGGAGGAGTTCAAAAAACGGGTTTTGTGGAGAAGAATATCACTCACGGCTTGAAGCAGCGAGTGATGTAGGGAATATTAGTGAGAGGCAATAATTTGCGAAAAGGAACCTTGCTTAGTTTTAATACTTATCAAGTACAAGCCGTTTTGAGGTAGTTCTCGTAAAGAGAATTGGGCGTTACCCTCGCCACGATGGGAAATTATAATTTTACCCGTAATATCACATACCGCATAGCTGTACGTGTCTTCGGTTAATATTGAAATATTTTGCCCTTGAATTTTAAAAACCTTATGAGCCAATTCATTTTTAGTTAAAGAAACGGTTCCTACCTTGGAAACGAAGGTGGGAAGATTGCAAGTGCCTTTGTATTCGATTCTCACAAGGGCTGTTTTTGCATCGTGGTCGCGCCATTTTCCTCCATAGCTAAGTACATATAACGCACCATCTGGCCCAAATTCATAATCAATCGGTTCTTTGATCACATTTTTAAAAATGTCCACAAAAACTCTTTCGGAATTTTCTTTTTTTAATCCAGGTATGTCTAAGGTGACCCCTTCTATCCAAGTATTTTGAAAATCCGACACGAACCAAATACCATCGAAATGCGGCGGAAATTTTATAGGGGATTTGAGGCTAGGGTTATAGTAATAGATGGGTCCGGTAATCGCTGCGGATTTTTGATAAGGATAGATAGCAGGGATAACTGGTTTCAGATTTGGCAAGCCCGGTTTGTAGGGCTCATTTGCGGCGATGGTATTTTTCCAAATTGGGGTGCTAGCATTTTGTCCGGGATAATCAGGACGTGAAAGATTGTTTCCCGCAAAGTAAGGGTAACCAAAAAAACCGGGTATTTTGGTATAGTTAAACTCCTCAGTTATACCGCCTTCATCGGGACCTACATCGCCCCATGCTATTGCATTACGAACGGGATCGAGAGCAATGGAGTAGGGGTTTCGAGCACCCATTACATAAATTTCTGGGCGCGTATTAGCGGTGCCTTCGGGATATAAATTTCCTGCGGGAATAGTGTATTTTCCATCAGAAGTGGGATGGATACGCAAAATTTTTCCTCTTAAATCGTTGGTATTGGAGGTACTTTTTTCCCCTGAATTATTTTCGCCGGTGGTTATCCATAAATCTCCAAATCGGTCAAAGCGCATTGCGCCACCGGTATGTAAGGTATGGTATTTTGCTGGGTTTTCCAAAATGATTTTTTCCGAAGACATTATGAGGGCATCCCCATTACCTAGAGTGAATCGTGAAATACGAAATGAAAATTTCGTAACATCTCCAAAAGCATAATAGAGAAAAATATTGTGGTTGGTATCGAAAGAAGGATCTAAGGCGATACCGGTTACTCCGTCTTCAAACTCTGATGGGCCGTCGATATGACCGATAGTGGCGAATTTTTTGGTAGCGCCCGTATATTTTTTTATATCTCCATGACGTTGCACCCAGTAAATATCTACGTTACCTGCGCCATCAGCATGCGTTGCCATTTTTATGGGTTCATTAATACTATCGCCATTAACTAGGGTTACAGCAGTGAATTCGGCATCGGTCACGGTTGGGCAACTTGGAACGGTAAACGCGGCCCAAGCTGCATATTGAGATGCTATCGCTAGGGTTAGTAGCCCCATGGCTTTTAAATTGGCTTTTTTTGTAAGTATCATTTGTCCCCCATAATTTTCTGCCATAAAACGAAAAGTTGAGAAAACTCAAGCCATTCGCAAATACAAGTGATATGGGGAATATAAGCGGAAAACTAATTTTCCGCTGGGAACAATAAAATAATGGTTTTTTTGCTTTTGTACTGCAAGCAGTCACAATAGCAAGGAATTATTCACGAATTAATTTCTTGGAAAATACTCCGGCTGCATTTTGTAAACGAAGTAGATAAATTCCATTTTTGGGAATTTCTAGCATGGAATAGCGGGCAGGACCTATTCCGGTTTTAGCGAAGACCAACCTTCCTGCTATATCATGTATTTCTAAGATATGCGGACCTTCACTTAAAATGGAAAAACTTTGATTTTCCATTTTAAAAGTATTTTGATCCAATTGTGTTTTGTTAATCGATACGGTTCCAATTTTACTGACAAAGTCGGTGGGTAAACAGCTTCCCTTGTATTCAATGCGTACTATACCCGTTTTAGAATCTGCTGCACGCCAGCTTTCACCGTAAGAAAGTACGTATAATGCTCCATCGGGTCCAAATTCAAAATCAAGTGCTTCACCAATAATGGGACCAAACATACTAGGAAATAATCTTTCCGTAGTTTCTTTTACGGTGCCGGCAGCATTTAATGTTACCCCCTCAAACCAATTAGGACGCATATTCGAAACAAACCATGTTCCGTCGAAATGAGGCGGAAATTTGATTTTTGTATTTATACTGTTTTGATAATAATAAATCGGTCCTGTTGCGGCTGAGGATTGTTTATAGGCATATATGGCAGGGATGGCAGCAGGCAAACTAACTAAGCCAGTATTTCCCGTAGCATTATTTGTTGGTGCGGCAGGCGATTTTCCGGTAAATCCAGGTAAAATTTCATTTGCGCCAGCAAAATAGGGGTATCCAAAATTGCCAGGAACTTTGGTGAAGTTAAATTCTTCGGTAATTAGTCCTTGGTCAGGACCGACATCGCCCCATACTACTGCTTTCCGCACGGGATCGAGTGCCAATGTATAGGGGTTGCGTCCACCCATTACATAAATTTCCGGACGGGTTTTTGCAGTGCCTTCAGCAAAAAGATTACCGGCAGGAATTGTGTATTTACCGTCATCGGTTGGATGTATGCGAAGAATTTTTCCGCGTAAATCATTGGTATTTGCTGTACCATTTTCACCGGCTTGATTTTCACCAACCGTAATCCACAAATCATTATTTCCATCAAAGCGCATTGCACCGCCGGAATGCATTCCGCCATGCTTAGCCTGAAAAGTTAAAACAATTTTTTCAGAAGCCATATCGAGCATATCGTTTGATCCCACAGTAAATCGACTGATTCGAAAAAAATCTTTCGGATCCGCGCCGCCGGTAGTGTAATAGAGATACATCCAATGATTGGTATCAAATTTTGGATCAAGAGCAATACCTGTAAGCCCTGATTCATATTCCAATTCGGTTAATACCGTACCCATGGTTTTGACTGTTTTGGCACCGCCAGAATATTTTTTTACATCCCCGCCTCTTTCTGCCCAGTAAACATCCACATTACCTGCGGCATCTGCATGAGTTGCCATTTTAATGGGTTCTTTAATACCTGTACTAGCTGGGACCAATTTTACAGCGGTAAAATCACTTTCGGCTATGGGACTACAAGTACCATAAGTAAAAGCGGCCCATGGAGTTTCATGACTAGCTATGGCCAAAGCGCAGAAGGCTAGTTTCTTTATTAAGGGGTTTAATTTTTTTTTCATGTTTAGGTTACTCGATATTGAGGGTGAAGTAAAGATTTAGCTGTTTAGGGTTTAAATATTTTTTCGGTGAACGATCCATGTTCCGAAATAATTTTTATAAAGTAAATGCCGCTTTTAGCAAGGGTGGCTAAGTTGTAATTAGCAGCTCCTTTTCCTTTAAATTCTTTTAAGGTTTGACCTTGAAGATTCATCACTACTATCTGATGGGAGCCTGAACCCGTTACGGTAACATTTAAACCATTTATATGCATAAATTCATGTTGCAAATTCGTCGATTGTGAAATGCCTTCTGCTAAAGCAGGTAAACATTTGCCCTTGTATTCCACGCGTGAGATGGACGTATTCGCATTTGCACTAAAGTATCCCCCATAATTGATAAAATACATTGCTCCATCAGGGCCAGTTTGAATATCAATAGGTTTATAAAAATGCAGTTTAGTAAAAACTTTTTCTCTTGCCACAACATTGAGGCCAGCAGCATCAAGGGTTAACGCTTCTACCCATGAATCACTAAAATCGGAAACAAACCAAATACCCTCGAAATGAGGGGGCATTTTCATCGTGGATTTTAATTGGCCATGATAGCGATATAATGGACCCGTGATGGCTGCGGCTTGATTGTAAGCATTTACCGCTGGAATGGCGGGTTTCAGTTCGCGCAAACCGGTATGTTTAGGTAATCCTAAATTCACATTGGTATCTACTATTGGCGTTGCTGCGGTTTGTGTTCCACTAATATTTTTATTTACTCCCGCAAAATAGGGATAACCGAAATAACCCGGAACAGAAGTGATATTATGTTCTTCAGTCACGCCGGTACCATCGGGACCTACATCCCCCCACATCACAGCTTTGCGGATGGGGTCTAAGCTAATGGAGTAAGGATTCCGAGCTCCCATTACATAAACTTCAGGACGTGTTTTTGCTGTCCCTTCAGGATAGAGGTTTCCAGTTGGGATATCATAGGTAACCCCCAGCCCCGAACTGGTCAATGCCGTGCCTTCGGGAATTGCTTTCGGTTTAATTCGCAAAACTTTTCCACGTAAATCATTGGTATTAGCGGTGCCCTCAACGCTCGCACCATTTTCACCCGTAGTAATATATAGGTTACCACTCTCATCAAAACGCATGGCCCCACCGGTATGACTTTCACGATAATAGGCTGGAATGCTTAATAACACTATTTCCGATGAAGTATTTAGCTTATTGTTTGCTCCTAAAGTAAAGCGAGAAAGTCGAAACCAATAACCCGTTGACCCAGGTTTTTTTGCTCCACTAGCGCCGCCGTATGTATAATAAAGATAAATCCAGTGATTGTTTTTAAAATTAGGATCAAGAGCTATACCTGTAAGTCCAGATTCAAACTCATCAGCAACGAAAATTGTAGCCAAGGAATCAACCGTTTTTGCAGCTCCATTATAGCGTTTCACTCCACCATGTCTTTCCACCCAGTATATATCGACATTGCCAGCAGCATCTGCATCTAAGGCCATTTTTATCGGCTCATTTATGCCACTATTAGATTGCGTGACAAGGTTTACATTTTGAAATACTGAATCGGTTAAGTCATCGCATCCAGTATATTTAAATACTGCCCATGCCGATTGCTGAGTGGTTGCAGCAGCTAGCAAAAAAGCTAATATTTTAATCTTTGAACCAATTTTTGTATTCATTAGATTCCTCCAGAAATTTCCAACTGCCCACATGGATTCAAAATGAATAATAAGGGCTATTTGAAAATGTTTTTACTTTGGCAATATAAGGTGAAAATTCAAATATCGCTGTCAACTAATACTTGAATTTGAGGGCAAATATAAAATTCATGCTTTATTAGGAAATAAACCGCATTTTTTGACTAATAAACGGCTACTTTGCAAACAAAACGGATGAAATATGTTATCGATGAAAGCTAAATATGCCATTAAAGCCTTGCTTTATATGGCACGTGAGGAAAAAGGCAAAGCTTTGCTCACGGGTGATATTGCGAAAAAAGAAAAAATTCCTAAAAAATTTTTAGAACAAATTTTATTAGAACTAAAAAATCGTGAAATTTTGCGCAGCCGTGCTGGAAAAAATGGCGGTTATTTTTTGAATGATGATCCGCAAAATATTTTTGTTGGGTCTATCGTTCGAGCATTTCACGGGCCTTTAGCGATGATTCCCTGTGCAAGTATTACCGCCTATCAACGTTGTCAAGATTGCCAAGAAGAAGATGCTTGTTCCATCCGATGGGTGATGAAAGAGGTGCGCGATGCGACGGCCAAAATTTTGGATGGAACGAGTTTGGCTTCGTTATTAGAAAATGAGGTCGCATGCGCCACTGATCCCAAACGTAATTTGATGTTTGATATTTAAGTAATCTTAAAAACTTCTTTCTAAGAAATACATTTTGATTCAAGTACGCTTTCTTGGATCTATCGGTAGTCCGCTTCTTTATAAAAGCGGACAAAAAAGTCATTAAAAAATAAATTGTACGCGACCAGCCCAAAAATTTTCTTCTTTGCGATCAGTACTTCCAGCGGAACCTTTTTTGAATTGGGTACGATAATAATTGGAAGCGAGTTTTAAATTACGATTTAAATACCAGCTAATGCCTGCTCCAAAAGTGAGTGCTTCAGTGGCGGATTTCGTATCATCTGCATAAATAGCGGCGGCTGATTTTGCGGCTACCGCTGCTTTTGCAGGAGTAGTCGGAGTGGCCGGTACGGCAGCGATAGCGGCTACGGCGGTGGTTTTTTCAAAAGCCTTATTGTCGAATTTGATTTGACTGATATTCGCCACTAATTCAATTGCCCCAATTCCACCATTATCCAAAAAGTCATGACGAGGCTTTAAGCTTTTATACCCAGGAGTTTCTCCGGTCACTACGTAACTTACAGTAGTTTGCCAAGCATTATGTTCAAAAGTGACTATAGGATCGGTAACCCGTTTAACTTCTTGGCTAGTCCAAACATATTCGCCTAGTATTCCAAAAGAGCCAGCATACCAGTAACCTTGAGGTGACAGGTGAGTTTCTTTTCCGAAAGCACGGGTTTTAGCAGCATAAGCAAATAAACTTTGTTGACCTGGAGTTTTCACCGCAGATAAATTTGTAGCACTTGCCGTATCTCCAATATGATCACCTGCAGTTACAGCAAAACCTAAACCTAAATTACGTGCCCAATCGGATTCTCCATTTTTAAACGGTAAAGCGAAAATACGCGCGGCTATATCTTTTTCAGAGTTATTATCGTTATCGCCATTCACATTATCGGCGGCACCATTATATACGGCTATTTGATAGCTATACGCTCCATCAGAAAAGTCTCCGAAAACTTGCGCGCCGACATCACGATTTGGGGTGAGTTGGGTGGTATAGGCTTGTTCGACTAATGGCACATCTACATAGGATTGTTGCCTTTCCAGTCCGAATGGAGGGATGAATTTACCTGCGCGGAATTTCAACCAAGGAACGTAGGTAACATCCACATAAGCATCGATAATGGCCGTTGTTCCCGATCCAAAATCCGGATTAAAGCGAAAGGAATAATATTTATATACCGTAGCGTCCAAGCTCGTTCTTAATCTTCTTAAGATGAAATTATCGTTGGGTACCAAATTAGGGGAAATAGTTTTTTCTTCATCTCCTAAATAACTACGGCCATCGATTTGAATACCGGTTCTCCATTTCAGGACAAATTTTTTATCGAGGGATGTTATGGAAAATCCATCGCCATTGGCACCGACAATAGGAATCTCTTTCGCTTTTGCTTCTTGGGCATCTTGATCGAGTTCCGCTTTGCGTTCGATAATGCGAAGGCGTTGCTCCATATCATCCAAACGCGGCATTTCTATTTTCGTCGAATCTTGCGCAAATGATGTTAAGGTACTGGTAAAAAAAACCGCGACAATCACGGATTTTCGAATTATTGAATTATGTATTGAATTTAAATCAAAGGTCTTCATTGAGACTCCCTATTATGCCTTTGCTTGCGGTGTTCCGATTGCTTCTTTGCAAATTTTGTTTTTGCCGGAATTGACAGTCCTCCGGGGGATCCGGTCGGGTTATTGAGATCGGAAGGCTTTTTCTGCTTTACTAGAAAAAAATCTTTGCCAAAATCATTTTTTATACTATATTATACATATAGAATTAATATGTATAATTATTAAACAAAAGATAAAATGTAAAGGGTTTTGTTAAAAACAAAATTTTGCACTGATAAAATGGCAAAAAAATGAAACTAAGCTATTTAAACATATAAAATCTATAGGTATACATGGAAAATAATAATATAAATGCATCTTTAATCAATCCAGTGATTCCTAAGCATTGGCAATCCAAAGAGCTGATTCCAATATTTGAAGCTTTACAAAATCTGCAATTTGGTTCAGTTGAGATCTTTCTTCAAAATGGAAAAATCGTACAAATCGAACGTAACGAAAAATTCCGTTTGGAAAAAGAAAAGAAATAAAAATAATTCAGCACAAAAAAATCACAAATAATATGAATCATTAAAAAAGGAAAAAACATGTTCTCACTTTTATTTAAATCTTTGCAAAAAATTATTTCAAGCTTGCTTTTAAGTGCAGTATTTATTTCCGCCGGAAATATAAAGTTGCTTAATGTCTCTTATGATCCTACGCGAGAACTTTATGAAGATTACAATAAAGTTTTCACCAAATATTGGAAAGCAAAAACCGGAGACGATGTTTCTATTTCTCAAAGTCATGGTGGATCGGGAAAACAAGCGCGCGCAGTGATCGATGGACTGGATGCGGATATTGTTACCTTAGCATTAGCATATGATATTGATGCTATTGCGGAGAAATCACAATTACTTCCCAAGGCTTGGCAAAAAATATTTCCTAATAATAGTACACCGTATACTTCTGCTATTGTGTTTTTGGTGCGCAAGGGAAATCCCAAAGGCATTAAAAATTGGGATGATTTAATTAAACCCGGTATTTCAATTATCACTCCCAATCCCAAAACATCAGGTGGCGCACGTTGGAATTATTTAGCAGCCTGGGGATTTGCGCAAAGAAAATATGGGGACTCTACTAAAGCCAAAAATTTTGTCGCTAAACTTTTTCATAATGTGCCGGTATTAGACGCAGGTGCCCGCGGGTCTACGACTACTTTTGTGCAACGTGGTATTGGTGATGTGGCTATTTCTTGGGAGAATGAAGCTTTATTGGCTTTAAAAGAATTAGGCAAGGACAAAGTCGAATTAGTTGTCCCTTCTGAGACCATTTTAGCCGAACCTCCTGTGGCTGTTGTAGAGCGCGTTGCCTCCAAACATGGAAATTTAAAAGTGGCTAAAGCTTATTTGGAGTATTTGTATTCCGAGGAAGGGCAAGATATTGTGGCGCGTAATTATTATCGCCCTCGATCTGCAACAGCATCCGCTAAATATGCAGCGCAATACCCTGCCGTTAAAACTTTTACAATTGACGAAGTATTTGGCGGATGGCAAAAAGCGCAAAAGATACATTTTGCTGACGGCGGAGTATTCGATCAAATTTTTAAGGAAGGCAAATAATGTTTTCCTTAGGACTTACCGTAACCTATAAGTCACGGAAGCATCCAAGGGTGCTTCCAGGATTTCGTTTGACTTTGGGTTATTCGCTTTTTTATTTGAGTCTAATAGTATTAATTCCTCTGTCTGCTATTTTTGTAAAAGCCTCCCATCTTACTTGGGAGCAATTTTTGGAAATAGTTACCGATAGACAGGTATTGGCAGCTTTTCGCTTAAGCTTTGGTGCTTCTATTGCGGCAGCATTAGTAAATGCGGGATTTGGTTTACTCGTGGCGTGGATTTTGGTTCGTTATGAATTTCCTGGAAAAAAAATATTTGATTCCATGGTGGATTTGCCATTTGCTTTACCTACAGCAGTAGCAGGCATTGCTTTGACTGCCGTCTATTCCAGCAATGGATGGATAGGACATTATTTAGAGTCTTTAGGAATTAAAGTAGCTTATACGCCCTTGGGTATTTTTGTGGCTTTGCTTTTTATTGGCTTGCCATTTGTCGTGCGTACTATTCAACCTGTTTTGGAAGAGTTGGAAAAAGATGTAGAAGAGGCTGCGGCTAGTTTAGGCGCCAATCGAGGACAAATTTTTATTAAAGTAATATTGCCATCACTTGTTCCATCTTTATTAACCGGTGCCTCATTGGCTTTTGCGCGTGGGTTAGGGGAATATGGCTCAGTGATTTTTATTTCTGGTAATATGCCATTTAAAACTGAAATCGCTCCCTTGGTCATTGTGAGTAAGCTGGAACAATATGATTATGTGGGTGCGACCACCATTGCCACGCTTTTATTGGTGATTTCATTTTCGCTTTTATTCGGCATCAATCTATTACAAAGATGGTCTGGTGCAGCTAAATCCATACGCTAGAAAATGCAAGGATGAATAATCCGATTGCTTCGAGATAAAAATAGGAGTGAAAAATAAATGAATACCGTTAGCAACCCTGTTACCTCTGCGGAACTGAACACTGGACTAAAAATAACAACAATTAAAGCGACTACTTCTGAGACGCGTTGGGTGCGATGGATATTAATTACTATAGGGGTTGTGTATTTAATCGTATTGCTTTTTGTACCCTTAGCGGCGGTATTTGCAGGCGCTTTTGAAAAAGGGTTTGCTGCTTATTTCCATACTTTTACGAATGAAGACACACTTGCTTCCATTGCCTTGACTTTAAAAGCAGCAGCCATTGCTGTGCCCTTAAATTTGGTATTCGGTGTTTCGGCGGCATGGGCAATCACAAAATTTCAATTTAAAGGAAAAAGTTTTTTAATCAGTTTAATTGATTTGCCCTTTGCGGTTTCGCCTGTGGTCGCTGGACTCATTTATGTATTGCTATTTGGAAAACAAGGTTGGTTTGGATCGTTGCTTCAGGAACATGATATAAAAATTATTTTTGCACTACCAGGTATTGTGCTCGCTACCGTATTTGTGACCTTCCCCATGATAGCACGGGAATTAATTCCACTTATGCAAGAGCAGGGTACACAAGAAGAGGAGGCTGCAAGAGTTTTGGGCGCGGGTGGTTGGCAAACATTTTATCGAGTGACCTTACCCAATATAAAATGGGGGTTGTTATATGGAGTGATTCTCACTAATGCGAGAGCCATGGGTGAGTTTGGAGCTGTATCTGTGGTATCCGGACATATTCGTGGATTTACCAATACCATGCCTTTACAAGTAGAAATTCTTTACAATGAATATAATTTCGCAGAAGCTTTCAGCGTCGCTTCACTATTATGCTTTTTAGCGCTCTTAACTTTAGTGGTAAAATCATGGGTAGAGTTTAAGGCACGCAAATCAGCGGCAACCACTGAAGTAAAAGCAAAATAAACTCAGCGCATCGGTACTACGGTTTCTCAAATAAACGATCCGTGTTTTGTAATAATGCTTTAGCCAGCAAAAGTTCATAATGATTTTCGGGCGCTATTTCCAAACTGGAATCAATAGGTGTATTGATGACCAAATTGAGTTGTTTCAAAAATAAATCCTTATCATTTGCTTTTACAGCATAGTACTCAGCATATAGAGTTCTATTTCCCAAATAATGAGGAGCAATTTTTACAGCGATTTCGAATTGATTTTTGGCAGTAAGTAAATCACCACCATAGGCTTTAATATTGAAAACACCTAAGAAACGATGGGGCGCAGCATAAAAAAAGTTTTCATCAAAGGATAATATTTTTTTATTATAGGCTTCAAGCATTTCCTGATTACCGCGACGAACACTAATTGGTTTATTCACAATACTCTTTCCTAAATTGGCGGTGAACCAAAAAATGGCATCTATATATTCTTTTTCTACGCCCAGTCCCGCTTCCAATTCGTCTTGACTTATTTTAAAAATCCTACGGTAGCCAGGGCTTTTTTCTAAAGCTTTTTGTGCAGCTTCCCAGCCGGAACGAAACAGCGCGTCTTTTTTTTGAGGATTGGTTTCTATATAATTCGCAACGAAATAATAAGCATGAGATAAACGCGCTAATAATAAAGGCTGATGTTTTTGTTTTTTATTGGCTTTTACATAGGCGAATAAAGCTTTTTTGGCCTGCAAAGGATCGATTCTTAAAAGCCACAAACTATCGGCAATTTTTTTTTCGGGAGTTTCTTCGGCGGGAGAAATCCTAGATGTATTTGTATCAGTGCCAAGTCGGTGTATTTCTTGAGAACAATGCACTAAAAATGATGAGCTTAGAATTAAAGTGCATAGGATTAGTAGGCTATGGAATTTGATGCAAGAAGAATTAGGAATTGTGAATTTCAAATATTTCTTATGGTGTTAATTTTACTCTAAACTAGTAGGAAGTAAACTGTCTTGTGGAAATAGTTCATTATGACGAATTTTCCCTCCATAATAACCCGCTCTTGCATTGAGTCCAAAAGACAGAAGAGCAAGAAGAAATATAATTAAAGGCAGGGTTCTTGGTTTTCTATCGAAAAAATTAAGCACCAATTGTAATAAAACCGTAGCAGCTGCGATTAAAGTGGCGATAAAGGCTAAGTTGCCCGCTTCTTCATGTGTTTCAAAGTGGGAGTGATTAAAGAATGTGGATTTTTCAATAAAATCTTCCGCGCCATGTCCAGTGAGAAATACCAAAATAATGGAAAAGCCTGCGAATAAAATAAATCCCGAGCCTAAGGCAAGCCAAGATTTATTTTGCAATAACTTTCCAAAAACAAAAAATGCTAGAGCAAAAAACAAACTGATTACCGGAACATGATTTAAAAGCAAATGTAAATGAGTGATAAACATATTAATTTCCTATGCTACTAAATTTTAATTTTTAAGAACAGCCACTGGTTGTGCCGCAGTCTTCACAAACTATACAGGTTCCATTGCGTTTCACTCTTATAGAACCGCATGAGGAGCAGCTTTCACCCGTATAGCCTGCGCTTTTGGCTTGTGCAGCCCCTAATGCTAAGGCTCCAGAGCCTCCCGACGGAACGGACGAATATTGGGATGAAGGAATAGATGTCACAGGAGAAGTTGGCGATGTGGGAGTTGGTGCGGTTATCGTAGGTTTAATATGCACGAAATCGGTTTTGCCTAAGTAATTCAAACCTAATACGCGGAATATCAAATCCAGTAAAGAAGTGCAATTCTTAATATTATCATGTCCCTCAACTGGCCCTGCGGGTTCGAAGCGAGTGAAGGTAAAGGTTTCGACTAATTCTTCTAAAGGCACGCCATATTGCAAAGCTTTGGATGTCAGTACCGCAAAGCAATTTAATATTCCACGATAGGCTGCTCCTTCTTTATACATATCAATAAATATTTCGCCCAATGTTCCATCTGGATATTCGCCCGTGCGCAGAAATAATTTATGCCCGCTAACGGTAACTTCTTGTACAAAGCCTCCACGCTTGGTAGGCAAGCGACGGCGTGACAGGGTTTGAATTTGACGGGTTAAATCTTCGGGTGACATCGCTAAAGAAAATTCCCGTGCTGGAGAAGGCAAAGATTTTTTTGCTTGCGAAATTAAATCGGTTTCCGGCATTTTGGAATTTAAAGGTTGCGATAATTTGCATGCATCACGATAAAGCGCCACGGCTTTAATCATCATTTTCCAAGCGGAAGTATAAATGTTTTGAATTTCCATAATGGTTGCTTCGCGCGGCAAGTTTACCGTTTTGGAAATGGCTCCACTTAAAAATGCTTGTGCGGAGGCCATCATTTGTAAATGACCCAAAGCCGAAATACAACGACTGCCACGACCCGCTCCCACGGGATTAGCACAATCGAATACGGCATAATGTTCAAGTTTGAGATAGGGTGCCCCTTCTAAAGTTTGTGCGCCGCATACGGCGATATCAGCGGCTTCAATTTCTTCGGAAGTAAATCCTAAGGAATGTAAAATAGCTTCGCCTCCTGCCTCTTGGGTTTGCAGTGATAAGCCTAAAGAGGTTAAAAATTCTGCGCCTAAAGTATAAGCTTGAAAAGCATCGGGGAGTGTGAGGCAATGGGGTAAATGATTTTCAATAGCGCGAATTTTATCTTCATTAAAACCTTTTTGACGCAGTGCTTTGGAATTTATCACAGGTGCATTTTCCAGTTTACCCGACCCTAAGCAATAATTTTTGATTTGTCGAATTTTATCGTCGGGATAACCGAGTTGTTTTAAAGCCATCGGCACTGAGCGATTTACAATTTTGAAATAGCCGCCGCCTACTAATTTTTTAAATTTTACCAGCGCATAATCGGGTTCAATACCTGTGGTGTCGCAATCCATTAATAATCCAATAGTCCCCGTGGGAGCAAGTACAGTTACCTGTGCATTACGGTAACCGTATTGTGTCCCTAAATCTAAGGCTTTATCCCAAGCTTGCCGCGCGGCCAGTAAAAGATCTTTGGGACATAACTGTTTATCAATTCCTTTGGGTGCCACAGTTAAATTTTCATAAGCATGAAATTCTTCGCTATAGGCTGCACGACGATGATTGCGCATGACTTTTAACATGGCCTCACGGTTAGCCGCATAGCGATTGAATGCGCCCAATTGCGAGGCCATTTCTGCGGAAGTGGCATAAGAAATTCCGCAAAGTATGGCGGTAATACCGGCGGTAATGGCCTGCGCTTTATCACTTTCATAGGCAATGCCTGCGCGCATAAGGAAGGATCCTAAGTTGGCGTATCCTAAACCTAGGGTACGATAGTCATATGACTTTTGGGCAATGGCTGGCGAGGGAAATTGTGCCATGGCGACAGAAATTTCTAATACGGTAGTCCATAGACGTACGGCATGTTCAAATTCCTTAATTTTAAGATTACCATTTTCATCTTGAAACTTTACCAAATTGAAACTGGCTAAATTGCAGGCGGTATCATCGAGGAACATATATTCCGAACAAGGATTGGAAGCGCGAATGCGACCATCATTAGGACAGGTATTCCATTCATTGATGGTATCTTCAAATTGCACACCCGGATCGGCGCAATCCCAAGCGGCTTCGGCTATAGTATCCCATAAGTAACGGGCCTTTAATTTTTTTTGCACTTTGCCATCGGTGCGATTTATTAAATTCCAGTCATTATCTTCTTGTAAGGCGAGCATAAAGCGATGAGGGACGCGCACAGAGTTATTAGAATTTTGTCCGCTTACGGTAGTATAAGCGGCGCCTTCAAAATGAATATCTAAAATTTCAGTATCATAATTTGTAATGCCTTGGGCCGCTAGCTCTAAAGCTTTGCGCATTAAGCCTTCGGGGATATTATTTGCCAAGCCTTTGCGTAAAATATCTAAGAGTTGATTTTTTTCTTTTTCTTCGTGCTTATTAGGATCACCTAATTTAAAAATAGATTGAATCACCTCATGCAAAGCATGGCTGCCTGCAACTAAGGCCGCCACTTTACTTTCTTCACGACTTTTCCAACGAATAAATTCTTCGATTTCCGGATGATCGAGATCGAGGCAAACCATTTTTGCGGCACGTCGCGTGGTGCCTCCCGATTTTATAGCTCCCGCGGCGCGATCATAAACTTGTAAAAACGACATGAGTCCTGAAGATGAACCACCGCCTTGTAAATTTTCGCCGGAAGAACGGATAGCACTAAAATTTGTTCCGGTGCCCGAGCCATATTTAAAAATACGGCCTTCTCTTTGCATTAAACTATAAATGCCATTTTCCCCTAAGAGTTCATCATCTACCGATTGAATAAAGCAGGCATGGGGTTGGGGTCGAGAAAAAGCATCAGGTGAAGTTTTTAATGCTTCATCTTTAGGGTCGACATAATAATGTCCTTGCGCATTTCCCGTGATACCGTATTTCCAATGTAACCCTGTATTAAACCATTGCGGCGAATTGGGGGCACAACTTTGATCCAAAAGCATATAAGCTATATCGTCATAAAAAGCGGATCCATCTTCTGGTGTATCGAAGTAACCTAATTGCTCGCCCCAATGACGCCAGCATCCTGCAAGTCTATCCACAGCCTGACGTACACTGGTTTCACCGCCCAAGACGGTTTTGCCTTTTTCATCCAGCAATGGTTTCCCGGTAGCATCCAGCTGAGGAACTTCTTTGCGGCGTAAATATTTTTGGGAAAGAATATCGGAGGCGGTTTGTGACCAGCCGATGGGTACTTCGGTACCCACATTTTTAGCGGAATCAGAATTGTTACGCTGCCCTGATTTACGAATTTCATATTGGAAAAGAGAATAAGGGCTAATACCAGCTTGCGTAAAGGCGCGTGTAAATTTCATTTTTCCTCCAAAAATTTTTCTTCGATTCTAGTATTTATTTCGATGAGAAATAAGTAGAAATATTTTTAGCAATAATTTTTGCATTTGCGAAAGCATTTTCTAAACCTGTTCCATAATAGGCGCTACCTGCTAAATAGAGTCCTGGCAAGGCCTTAAGAGCCTTATCCTCTATGAGTTTCAAGTTTTGTAAATGGTGTATTGGATATTGGGGCATGGCCTTTAAGTGCTTATGAACACGTAACATACGAGGTTCCCCCGAGAGATTAAAAATATTTTGTAAATTTGTCCAAGCGAGTTTGCCAATATCTGTTTCGCTAATTAATGGAAGTTCAGGATATTCTGATCCTCCTAAGGATAAATTTAATAGGGAAAAATCCTTTGGGGCTCGATTAGGGAATATTTGCGAAGAAAAAACACAGCTTAAAATAGGCGATTTTTCTTGACGTGGCACCAAAAACCCAAACCCTTCGGGAATGAATGCCGATTGCTTTTCATTTAGCCCAATGCTCACTGAGACGAGAGAGGAATAGGGAATGCCTTCCATAAAACCTTGTAATTGTGGCAAAAGATTTTTGCAAATATTGGCGCAGTCCGGTGCAGGTAAGCTCAGGACTACGGAGTCAAACTGGGCCTTATGTTTTTCGCCATGGCGCTCGTATGCGAGCAAATAATCCTTTTCTTGCATTAACGATTTCACGGAGGCTTCGCAAATAATTTCAATGCCTTGATGAATTAATTTTGTGGTTAAGGCATCGATTAATGTTTGATGTCCATTTGCAAAAGAAGCGAATAGACTGGAGGAGGAAATATTTTTGGAAGTAAAATAAGTTTTTGCATAAGCACGGGCTAAGCTTCCATAAGTTTTTTCCATTTTTGGCAAATGCCCAAAAGAGGCTTGCACGCTAATATTAGCAGGGTCTCCAGCTAATATGCCACGCGCTAAGGGATTGATAAATTTTTCGCTAAATTCTTTCCCTAATCGTCTATAGGCATGCGATTGTAGACTTTCATCTAGAAAATCTTTTTTGACAGAGATAAAAGGTTCTTGTAATAAGCGCAGCCAGCCTGAGATGGTTAATGGATTTTGCCGTAAGAATTGCCATGGTGTTTCGGCAATGGGCTGTATTTTTCCATTTAAAAATAGGTAACGTTTAGAGGACGTAGCAGAGCCGTAAACCAGTTTTTCCATCAAGTCTAATTTTTGGCAAAGCTCCAATGTAGCAGATCGCTGTATCATCAGTAAATGTGCGCCCCATTCAATAAGAAAACCATCTTCTCGAGTCGAATGAATTTTACCACCCACTTGCGGAGCATTTTCGAATATTGTGAGTTGAGAATTAGGCAGAAATTCTTTTAACCAAAGCGCTGTGGTTAAGCCATTGGCACCGGCACCAATGATAGCTATGCGCGGTGATAAATTAGGCATTGAAACTCATTTTTTAAAAATGCCGGTTGCAGCCGATCCTGGTAAGCGAAGAGTTAAAATATCATTAATAGTATTGCGGGAAATTTGTGCAGGCAAACTAGGCAGTAATGTTTGTAATACTGTGGGTATACTCGCAGGATGAATTTCAGCTAATTGAATGCTGCGACTTTGCATATCCATTAAGATGATGAAATAACGATAACCATTCAGAGGTCTACGAAAAGCCGTGCCAGGGCCTTTTTGAGGTGAGGCTACCGATCCCGTAGACGCTTCTAAACTATTAGCCTTATTGATTAAATCAACTTTGATATTCAAATTAGTGACATTGCAATTTTTCCCACATGGACCTTCTCCGATATAGCCATGATAGGCGAAAAAATTGGTGCTAAAAAGATCAAAATTTTGATAAGTATTATTGTCATTCACAGTTTCAAAAACATTAAACTGACCGCAGCCATCGGCTACCGCCCAATTCACAGGATCTTTGCCATAACAATTGCATCCACTAAATTTTCCAATGCGAATCAATTCACCATGACTTAAACCAATCCAAGGCGCATCATACCAATTATCCGCTTTATCTACGGAACAGTGTTTGGCATTACTGAATAAGGGGTCGGTCATATGTGGCATAGAAGCTTGCAAAATAATGAGCTTCGATCCTTCCCAACCATAATATTGATTGCCATCATTAGTATTGCAATAAGGCACGCTATTGGGGCCGCAAGGAAATTTTTTATTAGTAGAAACATCTACTAAACATTTATTTCCCACAATGCCATTAAATCCGGTGGTTTCCGTTCCATTTCCTTTAAAAGCTATGCCCTGTAATATGGCGGGTGTTTTATCGTGCCATAAAGAAGCTAAACTCCAATTCAATTTATCCGGATTAGGTTGATATACAGCGAATTGTTTAACGAGCATAGGACCGCGCAAAGTCATGGTTAAATCTTCATTCCAGGGCGCGAGGCTATCAGTAGTGATGACATGTTTGGCCATGCAACAGGTTCCTTTGCGATAAGCGTCACAGGTTACGGTATTGGGGTCACGAGGACTGGGATACCAGCCTGGCGCGCCGATATTTTGAAAAAGAATGGATCCTCCATTTGAGGTTAGGTCTAGACTTTGTTGAATATTATCCGAGGTCGTCGGTTGTGGATCGGGAGCTGGGGTGTTTATAGAGAAATCGGGAGTTACCCTAGGTATATTATTTTCATGTGTATCATTCTTGTTACAGGCGATAAAGAACATAGCAGTCATAAAAGTCATAACGATTGCGCCGAACACAAAAGTCGATTTTATTATACGATAAAGTGATCTTTTCATAAGAGTCTCCTTTCTGAAGGATTATTACCTACTGAAGGTGCTAGAATATTTGTTTTTCTAAGGTACTTCGAAACGAGGATTCTGACGGCATAATATCTGTGGCCCGCCCTTTTGTTAAAGTAGGCCTCAAACCCATATTATTTGCTGTTAGGATAGTGTTTACTGTGAATCACAATGAGGATTTGTTAAAATTAAAAGGGGAATAAAAATAATACCCCAAAGCTCCAATACTTGAGCATTTAGAATTCAAATGAGGAACAAAAGATGAGAATAAAAATTTTGAGTTTAGCCGTTCTGACTTTAGCTATAACCGCAATGGGTGCAAGCAAACCTAAAGCCGGAGCAAAAGCCAATATTATCGAAGGCAAAAAAATCTTTGAAACGAATTGTGCAACTTGCCATGGAAAAACAGGGCAAGGGGATGGCCCTACGGCAGCAACCTTAGATCCCAAACCTAGAAATTTTACGGATGCAGCTTATATGCAAAAGCGGCCAATTGAGGCTTTGAAAAAAGTGATTACCGAAGGTGGGGCAGCAAATGGATTTTCTCCGTTTATGGCAGCTTGGGGCGGAACTTTAACACCTAAACAAATCGATGATGTCTTGGCCTACGTACTTACTTTCAGTGCCAAAAAAAGCAAATAGCTTTTTTCCTCGCGAAATAAAAAAACCCGCTTGCAAGCGGGTTTTTTTATGGGGTAACATTCAGATTATTTTGCCACACCATTTTCTTGCGAAATAACTGCATCTAATTTTCGATAAATAGTGCGTAGGCTAATCCCTAATTCTTCTGCGGTTTTTGCTTTGTCCCCATGATTGCGTTTAAGAGTGTTTTGGATAACGTATAATTCAATTTCTTCCATAGTCATACCGCGATCAATATCAATTTGAACTTGTGATTCACAACTCTGACTTAATTCATCTGGTAAATCGGCTATAGAGATTTGATGACCTAGGCATAAGATAACCGAACGCTCAATGGCATTTTCTAGTTCACGCACATTTCCTGGCCATGGATATTTTTCCATTAAGCGTAAAGCATCCGCATGAATAGAAAGATTTTCCCTTTTGTTTTTTTTGCAATATTTATTGATAAAAAAGGAAATTAAAGAATGCAGATCTTCATGGCGTTGGCGTAAAGGAGGAATAAGTAATGGGATGACATTTAAACGGTAAAAAAGATCTTCGCGAAAAAGCTTGGCTTCAACTTGCTTGCGTAAGTTTTTGTTGGTAGCAGCAATGATACGTACATTTACCTTTTGGGTACTTCCACCTACCGGACTAATTTCTCCTTCTTGCAATATGCGCAATATTTTGGGTTGCGTGCTTAAAGGCATTTCTCCAATTTCATCTAAGAAAATAGTGCCTCCATCTGCTTCTAAAAACTTCCCCTTTTTATCCTGATGCGCTCCTGTGAAGGATCCTTTTTTATAGCCAAAAAGCTCTGCTTCTAAAAGATTTTTGGGAATGGCGGCACAATTCACGGTGATATAATGTTGATGCACACGAGGAGAGTTTGCAAATATATAATTCGCTAAAACCTCTTTTCCGGTACCACTTTCGCCTTGAATTAAAATCGTCGCTTCGCTAGCGGCAGCTTGTGCCGAGCGATTGAGTAATTCTTTGAAGGTACGACTTTTTCCCCATTCAAAATGTGGGGTTTGATTTTTTTTAAGTTTTTCTTTTAGTAAAAGATTTTCTTGTAGCAGCGAAACTTTTTCGAAAGCGCGATTGATGATAGCTAGAATTTCTTGTTTATTAAATGGTTTAGCAATAAAATCATAGGCGCCTTTTTTCATGGCTGATACAGCATCGTCAATGGTACCATGTCCAGTGATCATGATGACTTGAATATTGTTATCGAACTCTTTGATTTTTTGCAGTAAGCCAATACCGTCTAGATGCGGCATTTTTAAATCAGAGATAACTACGTGAGGAGTATTTTCTTTGATAATCTCTAAGGCTTTACGTGGATCATTATTAGTTGATAATTCTATATCAAGGCCATGCAGGGTTCGCGTTAACGAATCGAGTATATTTTGTTCATCGTCTACAATTAAAAGTTTAAATTTCATTCTACTAACTTTCCTTGTTTCCCAAATTGGTAAACGGCTTAAGCCAACTCGAAATTGAGCAATTCATAGGCCATATTTTACCCTATAAAAGTGATTGATGAATTCGCAGGTTTTTCATTTAAATAAGGGCATTTAAGCTAAGTTATGATGGCCATCAAAATTTTTTGGCATCGATAAAGAATATTTAATTTCCGAGAATTTGCCAAAACAGCAGTTTATTGTCAAAATGACAATAAACGAAGTGTCGATTTATCTTTAAAAAAGAGGTTTCCCTATGAGTAGTCCAATTTCTCCTCTAGATCTAAACTCAGCCGCAATTGTGGATATGGCTTTCACACAATCAGAAAACGCTATCAATATCACAAATAAGGGCGGTCGTTTGCTTAGGGTTAATCAGGCCTATTTAAATCTCTATAAATTTAAAAATGATAAAGAGGTGGTGGGGAAATCGCAAGCGATTATACGCTCTCCCATTACTAGTAACTTTTTTTATAAAAGCATGTGGGAAACTATAGCGCGTGGAGAATCATGGGGAGGTGAAATAACTAATTTGGCTACGGATGGTTCCGAAGTATTTGTGCATCTTACTATTACGCCTATAAAAAATAATGGGGAAATTATTGGTTACATGGGTTTTTCTTTAGATCGGGGACAGCAAGTACTTTTGGAGAAACAATTATTTCATGCAAATAAATTAGTTGTTCTAGGCACTTTAGGTGCCAGTTTGGCACATGAACTGAATAATCCATTAGCAAGTATATTACTAGATGCAGAATACTTAAGAGATCATTTTGCGGATGAGGAGCTCCAGCTAAATAAAAACATGTTACTCTCCGCTGCACAATCCGTAATTAAATGTGCGGAGAGAATGAAAAAAGTGGTGGAGCATCTTCTGCTATATTCGCGCAAAGAGGATATTCGTTCTCAGTCAACCATAATCTTGCGCGATTTAATTGATGATAGCCTGTTATTTATGGATAGGCAATTGCGCAATCGTGGTATTGATGTGCAAATTGATATTGACAAAGATTTAACTTTGCAAGGCAACAGCACACAATTGGAAAGTGTATTTCATAATTTATTAACCAATTCACGCGATGCTTTTGAGTCTTCAATTAGTTTTCCTAAGGTGATTCATATTCAAGCGATGAAACCCAAAATGGACGTGGTGGAAATTATTTTTCAAGATAATGCTGGTGGTATTACTAAGGATAATTTGGAACATATATTTGAACCTTTTTTCACTACCAAATCCGAAAAGGATGGTACCGGATTGGGATTGGCTATTAGTAAAAAAATAATTTCAGAACACGGTGGAACAATGGAGTGTGAGTCTGAAATATCCGCGACCCTCTTTAAAATTCTATTGCCAAGTACCTCGGGAAACCTTTAATAAGCTTCTCCTACCTTTTTAAAAATTGAAGTTCTTCACATTTGAGAAAATACGATTTAGGCTTTCTTCAAAATTTGGATTTTTCAATAATTTCAAATTGTGGGACTTTCCCCACAAAGCCCATAAGATAAGGCTTCTGCACCCATTTGAATTGTTTTCCGATCTCTGTATATTACTTTTGGGGCCTGGTTTATCTCGCCCAAGAGTTGAGCTAAAGGCGCTTGAGGAGGTATTTTGGAAAAGTCGAAGCAAATCGTAGAGTTGGAAACATCCTTACTGGATTTGCATGGTTCAGTTGATAAATTAATTAAGCTGATCAAAGAAAATTCTACTACGCTATCGCGTTCCGAAGAGGTTTTGAACAAGCTTCCTTTATTGGATTTTTACAATGATGATCTCTTAAGCAATATTAAGACTTTGCAAAAAAAAATCCATCCTGATACGGAAAATCCTCAAGCAGAATAAATTGGATCATGTTGGTTACACGAATTCAAATGGATGTGTTTAAAATAGCTTAGGACTTTGGTTTAGCTGTTTACCAAGGTGTTAACGGTCATACGGATCTTTTCCATCTTTTGACCGTCCATCTCAATAATTTCGAAGGTAATTTCTTTATAACGCACCACGTCACCCTTTTCGGGTACTTTACCATGCAAGAATAAAATAAATCCACCCAGAGTATCAATTTGAATATCGTCGTCTTCAGGCTTTAACTCAATTTCCAATTCTTCATGTAAATCAGATAAGGAGATAATAGGATCGACTAAAAAAATGCCTTCTTCTAATTTTTTAATACGCGTAGTTTCTACTTCATCTTCATCATGAATTTCCCCCACGATTTCTTCCAGCACATCTTCCAAGGTAACAATACCAGCGGTTCCCCCGTATTCATCGACTACAATGGCCATATGAATATGTTTTTTGCGGAACTCACTCATTAAGTCACCAATTTTTTTGGTACGTGGGACAAAGTAGGCTTCGCGTAAATAATGACCTAAATCGAAGCTCTCTTGTTTTTCATTTTCTTTGAGCCCCATCATATCCATAACATGCAAGATACCCTGCACGGAATCCATGGTATCTTTATAAACCGGAATACGACTAAACTTTTCTCGGGTAATTAATTCAATCACCGTAGCGTAGGAAACACCCATTTCTAAGCCCACTACATCTACACGCGGTGTCATGATTTCTTTTGCTTGGGTTTCGCGTAAATCAAATATACTGCGGATCATTTCTTTTTCATCTTCTTGCAAGCCACTGCGGTCAGGATGTTCGTCTTCAGCTGTTGAATTGAGTTTTGTTTCTACCAAAAAGCTAAGGCGATGATCATAACCCATTTTATTAAGGCAATAATCATGTGCCGAAAAAAGAATTTCGCCAATTCGACCCATTAATAAAAAGCTGTATACGCGATAAGCTTGTATGCTTCCCTCGGCTAAACGTAGGGCATAAGCTTGTGCAAGTAAAGGAAAAAACCAATGTGAGGTGGCATAACAAAAGAGAATAGTGAATAAGGTAATCAGCCAAAACGGTGTAATTGGAAATAGTTGATGAATAAAATGATTGGCGCATAAAACAGCTAAGGTATCTAAAACAAAGCGACCAAGACTAAGCGATTCAAAAAAACCGGGCTTAGTCCATATTTTTTTAGCATCATCAATTAATAAAGCGATTCTATCATTGTTGGCATTTAATCCATGCTCACTATTTTGTTTTTGCAAAAAACCTAAAACGGTTTTGATACCGCTCAATACTCCACTAAAAAATAGCGCTGCAAAGCTTAAGAGTAAAATAGAGAAATTAGATTCTGGGCCCACGGATTTTTCTTTAAGTTTCTATAGCCACTATGTAGGCGGTGCATTGCCTAGGGTAATGCCTTTGGCCAATGTCAGAAAAACTCATAGTGAAAAGATAATTCATTTTCCCGATGTTAAATAATGTTCTTCCTTAGCGCGCATAATCTTCCGTTCCTTTGAGATTATATGGTCATAACCCGACAAATGCAAGGCTCCATGTACCACTAAACGGCGTAATTCATTTAAAAAAGAGTGCTTATAGCGCTTAGATTGAGTCAAAGCTTGGGTTCCCGCGATGTAAATCTCACCTAAAATATCCTCTTCATCATAATTAAAGGATAATACATCGGTAACTTTATCGAGTTTACGGTATTTTCGATTAAGGATGCGAACTTGCTTATTTTCGCAAAAAACCAAATTAACATCCCCTTTTTGTTTTTCTGCCCGAAGAACTTTTTGCACCAGTTGAGCCAATTGGCGTTTTTCCGGTATAGTCTCCGAGCATTCGGAGGTGAAAATTTGAACGGCCATAATTATTTAACCCTAATTTTTAAGCAAGGCTAATCATCGGTGTCGTCTTTTCCACCTTCATCCGATAAACCGGAACTCCACTTTAACAGCACCTCAGCAACCTTTTGGGCTTGAGCGACGGAGGAAAAATTGAATTTGCTTTTGGTTTTGTATTCGCCATTGCGTTTTTGATAACGACGAATGGACATTTTAGGCGCTTTGAAAGTGCCGGATGCTTTGTCTAAATCTTGGTATTTGAACATAATAGTGGCCCAAGCACCTTTAGTCAAAACCTCTTTTTCCACCTCTTTACATACTAAGGTGCCATCTTCTTCGGAAAAATTGATGGTGATTTCTTCAACAGTACTGGCCATATATTTCTTTATGCTCCTCTAAGTTCCGCAATTTTTCTGGGAAAAGATAATACATGTCTTTTCTAAAAGCGGATACAACCTGTTAAATTTATCGAAGAAGGAAATAAACATGAATTTATTGGAGATATCTGAGAAATTAAAGCGGCAGGAAAGGCTTTCGGAAGAAGACGGTGTTTTTTTGTTTGCAGAAGCCCCACTGGAATGGTTGCAAAAGGAAGCTAATGCACGTCGATGCGTATTACATGGTGAGGAAGCTTATTATAATCGCAACTTGCATTTTGAACCAACCAACAAATGCATTTATGCTTGTAAGTTTTGTGCTTTTTATCGTTCGCCTAAGGCAACGGAAGTCGATGGGGCTTGGGATTATACCTTTGACGATTTAGCGAAGAAACTTGCCAGTTACCCTATCGGCGCCTTAACGGAAATTCATATTACCGGTGGAGTACATCCGGATAGAGGCGTGGAATATGGCGAAGCTTTATGTGCATGGGTAAAATCACATCGCCCAGAAATTCATATTAAAGCATTTACAGCGGTAGAGATTTCGTATTTCGCAAAGAAAAGCGGTGTTACGGTGCAAGATGCTTTAACTCGTTTAAAGCATGCAGGTTTGGATTCCTTGCCAGGAGGTGGCGCGGAAATATTTGATTCTGCAGTACGTCGGCGTATTGCGGGAGGCAAAGCGCCCGCGCATACATGGCTAGAGGTGCATGAAACTGCGCATAAGCTGGGTTTGTTTTCAAATGCGACTATGCTATATGGTCATGTGGAAAACCGTGCGCAACGCATAAATCATATGGCCCAATTGCGCGAAGTGCAAGATAGAACTGGTGGTTTTAAAGCGTTTATCCCTTTACGTTACCGTAACGAAAGTAATGCTTTGAGTGAATTGCCCGAAGTCTCTCCAGAAGAAGATTTACGTACTTATGCAGTGTCGCGTTTATTTTTAGACAATATACCTCATTTAAAAGCTTATTGGGTTATGTTAGGAATTGATTTGGCTGTCCAAGCATTGGACTATGGCGTGGATGATTTAGATGGTACGGTGGATGATAGTACTAAAATTTATTCTATGGCCGGTGGAATGGCGCATCCTACGATGACGTCCTTGGAATTACAAAGTTTAATTGTCGGTAAAGGGCGAGTCGCTAAAGAGCGAGACTCTCATTACGCTTTAATTTAAAGTAATTTGCATTTATGGTTATTGCCATTAAGCATAACGGTCATCATACCAAGGTTCGGCGGTATTAGAGTAACCGCGAACCTCCCAAAAACCTTTTTGATCTTCGGATAAAAAGAAAATTCCTTTGATCCATTTACTACCCTTCCACGCCCATTTTCGCGGAGTGATCATGCGCGCTGGGCCGCCGTGTTCACGAGGCAAATCAATGCCTTCCCACATATGTACAATGAGTACATCCTCATCCATGGCTTCTTCTAAACGCATATTCGTGGAATAGCCATCGTAACCGGTAACATACACATGCGTCGCCGTGGGTTTTAATTTAGCTTTTTCGGCGAGGGTTTTAAATTGCACGCCTTTCCAACGATTATCCATGCGGCTCCAAGAGGTTACGCAATGAAAATCGGACACATCTTCTACTTGCGGCAGAGCCAAAAACTCATCCCAGTTTAACGCATAGGCATTTTCCACTTCTCCTTGTACCGATAGCGTCCATAAATCTCTAGGGATTTCGGGTTGCACACCTAAATCAAGAACGGGCCATTTTTTTACCACATGTTGTCCGGGAGGAAGCTTGGGCATCCCATGGTGATTGGGTAAGCCGCTACCCTGTACAGTTTGATTCGGTTCTTTTCCCCCTGCTAAAATTCCTTTTTCGGAGCGACGCATTTTTCCGCGAATAAGTGCTTCATTAAATTCGTCGCCCATAGAATCTCTTTCTGTAGTATGTAAACATCACTGGTTTTCGAGTGTGTGTGATGCTCACTCTGCAACTTAATAGTAATCGATCGATAAAGAGTTGTTGAGATAGGCTTTATACTTAAGTTTAGGGTTAAAAAACAATTAAGTTTTAGAAAGGTGTGATTTGGGCTTGGCATTAGCGTATTTATTAGCGATTTGGGTAACTCACGCATTGCTCCGCATGGTTTTGATTTTCCGCAATGATGCCTTTGGATTTGCTTATGTGAATAAACCCGATTGGTACATATTCCATGCTTTTGCTATGGATTTTATTTGGATTCTAAATTACTCATTGCCTTTTTTAATATTGATTTTTCTTTTTAGGAATAACAAAAACATTCACCGTTTTATTTGGTTTTTGCTGGGAGCTTTCCATTCAATACTTTTACTTTTTACTGTAGGCGATCATGAAACGCAGCGTTTTATGGGGATGCATTTAGATTGGTCTTTTCTGAGTACTTATGGAAACACCTCAGCCATGAAAGAAGTTTTAAAATTTGTGGCTTCCGATTTATCGCTTAAATTTTTGCCCTATGCACTGATATTACTTTGTATTCCTTTTTCAATCTTTGCCTTTCGAATCATGGAAAGATTTTCCTGGGCTAAAGGAATAAAACCTAAACGAACCGCAATTTGGGTAGCCTTGATTTATGCTGTATGTTACGCCTATATAAATTGGATTTGGCCAGGAGGATTTCGGGAAAGAAAATTAAAACCGGTAGTGCAAATTCTCTTAGATGATTTATCACGAAAAGATTTTTCCGCATTGAATACCCAGGAATTTTCAAATCTGTCAGCATTTTATCAAAATCATTGGCAACAAATTGAAGGTGATAGTGATTGGGTTTTCACGGATTCCGCGCATCCCTATGTGCGCATGCCCCTAATGGAATATTGTCAAAGTCTAGAGGCGCATTTGATTTTACCTGTTACAGGCTTTCCGCAGAATTTTTGTATGCTCGATAAAGATCAGGATGGTTATTCCGTAAGCAAAGATTGTAATGATAGGGATTCTACAATTCATAATGGAGCCATCGACTACCCCAGCGATGGCATTGATCAAAATTGTGACGGACTGGATGCGCAGCCAAAAAATATTGTGATGATAGTGATGGAATCGCATAGAGCGGTGAATTGTGGATTTTTAAAACCTTATGGTGCGCATACCGATGCCACGCCCTATTTCGATAGCCTTGCAAAAAATGTACAAGTTTGGACACGCTTTAATGTGGCTGGACTGCCCACGGTTACGGCATTAATTACCATACATGAAAGTATTTTGCCGCATCCCTCACGCATTGTTGCGAGTGACTTCGCTACCTTAAAGCAACATGCATTTACAGCTATTTTTGGTGAGTATGGTTATAAAACGCATTTCTTTTCCACCGCGGATCCGGCATGGGACAGTCAAATAACTTGGTTGCGACAATGGTATCAAGATTTTACTTATGATAGGCATCGCGAAACGGATGCATTGATGTTAAGCCATATGGCTAAGTGGATGAAGGATAGTTTAACCGTAAATAAGCCTTTCTTTTTAACCGCCATGACCAAATCAAATCATTATCCTTTTAATGCCGTTGAAGGGGTAAAAGATTTGCCTAGCACAGCGACCTTGCAAGATCGTATGGCTGCGACAATGACCTATACCGATAATTGCATAAAACAATTTATGCACAGCGTGGAAAATGAACCTTGGTATGCCAATACTATTTTTGTGTTTATGGCGGATCATGGATTCGCTTTAGCGGAGCATAGCAAAAGTGATATTGGCTTTGGCTTGTATACGGAATCCACTTGGATTCCTTTTATCATGTCGGGCTCACATCCTTTTTTTAAAGGAGAAGCTTGGCATCATTATCCAGCTAGCCAATTAGATATCGGACCCACTTTACTGGATATGGTGGGTATTAAAACCACCAATCATTTTATGGGACATAGTATGTTTCGCACCAATGTTGTGGAGAAAAATATCAGCTATTGTTTGCGAGATGGACAAGGTGTGATTGAGTCCGGTCCATATAGAGCGCATGGAGGAATAGTGGGTTTAAAAAGGGAGCAAGGGGCCGAACTTTTTAATATTTTACAGGATAAAATTGAGTATCACAATCTTCTTCCCCAGCATCAAGCGGAATACGATTCCTTGTTACCCATCATCCAAAATTTTGGAAAATTGAATCTGCATTTATTAGAACAAAATCTAGTCTGGCCTTTATAAACTAAAGCTCGGTGGTATTTCGGGTGGAATTAGCCCCAAGGGTTTAAAATTCACGGCATTGATATTACCTTTACGCCCCAAAGTGGGGACTTAGCTCAGTTGGTAGAGCATCGCGCTGGCAGTGCGGGGGTCAGGAGTTCGAATCTCCTAGTCTCCACCATTTTTCAAAATCGCCTTTTCCGTGTTCGGAAGAGGCGATTTTGTTTTAGGATTCAGCGAATCACACTAGGATGATTCTAGTGATTGTATGCTCTTTCACCATGCAAGGATAAGTCGAGACCCTGCTCTTCCACATCTTTACCTACCCGGAATCCCAAGGTTTTCTCGATAAGAAAAACCAACAATGCGGTCATCACCAACGAATAGGCACCGACTATTCCTAAGGCTTTAAGTTGCACTAGTAATTGATTTCCCCCGCTGCGGACAATTGCCGGATTATTGAACAGTAAGGAATTGAAACCTTGCGAAGCAACAATACCACAAGCCAATGGGCCTAAAATTCCCGCGATACCATGGACGCCAAAAGCATCAAGCGCATCGTCATAACCCATATTATGCTTGCGCGCTACGAAAAGGTAACATACGCAGGACGTAACCGCGGCCAAACCCGTGGCTGCGAAGGGCAAGGTCGAGCCAGCAGCAGGGGTAACCGCGGCGAGACCGGCGATTGCTCCCGTAGCGCCACCGAGGGCGCTGCTTTTTCCCAAGTGTATTTTTTCGATGAGAAGCCAGGTGCAGATGCCTGCTGCAGGGCCGACCAAGGTATTTAAGAACGCCAAGGTAGCTAGGCCGTTCGAGCCTAAGGCTGAACCTGCATTGAAGCCGAACCAACCGAACCAAAGTATGCCCGCGCCCAGAACCACATGCACCAGGTTGTGGGGTAGTATGCCTCGGTCCAAGCCATGGCGTTTGCCCAAGATAATACAAGCTACCAAGCCGGCTAAGCCTGAGGTAAGATGGACCACGATGCCACCGGCGAAGTCGATGACTCCGTCTTGCGCCAAGAATCCGTTGGGATGCCAAACCCAATGGCATACTGGATCATAGACCAAGGTGGACCAAAGCAGAATAAAAATGATATAAGATCCGAATTTGATACGCTCCGCAATAGCTCCAGAAATGAGCGCTGGCGTTATGCAAGCAAAGGCACCTTGAAAGGCAATAAACAAATAAGTGGGAATGCTTCCATGTAGGCTCTCTGGCCCGATGCCGTGCAAAAAAGTGTAACCAGTGCCACCTAGGAAAGCGTTACCATCGCCGAAAGCCAATGAGTATCCTATCACTACCCATTGCAAGGTAATCACGCCCATGGTAATGAAGGAGTGCATCATGGTGCCGAGCATATTTTTAGCACGCGCCAAGCCTCCGTAAAACAAAGCCAGCCCAGGTATCATAAACAATACCATGGCGGTGGAAACCATCATCCATGCAGTGTCACCAGTATCAAGAACATGAGTCACATTAGTATCCATTAGATGACAGCCTCCCCACGTTCGCCGGTACGGATACGGATAATGTCTTGGATATCGGAAATGAATATTTTACCATCTCCAATTTTTTCGGTTCTAGCCGATATGCAAATGATTTCAAGAATTTCTTCAGCATCTTCATCTTTGCAGATGATCTCTAATTTAATTTTGGGAACGAAATCGATTTTATATTCTGATCCACGATACACTTCGGAATGGCCACGTTGCCGTCCGAACCCTTTCATTTCGGTAATGGACATCCCTGTGACTTTACTATCCAAGGCCGCTCTTACATCTTCCAATTTATGGGGGCGGATGATGGCTTCGATTTTTTTCATATTCCTCTTCCTGAAAATAATGGCCGCAAGTGTCAACCTAAAGGAAGCAAGCAGGCATTTTGTTCGCGAGAAAAGGTAATTGTTATTTATTGTAATTCAATAGAAGAGTGTACGAGAAAATTGTGATTTTTTGTCATTTTTTATTGCATTTATTTGCAGGTAAATTTACGCCAGTTGATTTACAGCCTCTTGATTTCGCAGTAAGGTAGTTTTTAAATCTTCCACAGTTTGTGGAAAAAAACCTTGGCCTAAATGGATGTGAATAGTTGCGAATGGCAAAGGAATTAAACCTTTATCCCAAGATTTTAATCGCTTGGTAAACTGCGCTCGGACGGCAATAGGGTACACGGGCAAGGCTAGCTTTTGCGATAACCATAATGTTCCCGGTTGGGGGATATGATATGGCCCACGTGGTCCATCTAAAGCCATGCCGGCAAAACCAAGTTTTTGTGCATCTCTCGCCAAGGATTTCATGCCGCTAATGGCTCCTCGACTATTTGAACCACGATGTACGGAATAACCAAGCTTCTGGCATAATTCCGTAGCCCAATCTCCATCTTTACTTTGCGAAATAAGTACGGCAATATTTTTGTGGTCAAAAGCTCTTATGCAAATCGGCAAATGCTCATGCCATAATAAAAAAATGCCCTGTAACGGAAACGTTTCCCCATGCCATTTTATTCGCAAGGATCTAAGCCAAAGGCACAAGAAAAATAAAATAAGCGAACGAGAAAAACTTTTCACAGGAAAAAGATAGGAGATCTAGGCCCTCTTTTAAAAGCAAAGTGAAGGTGTTTTAAAAGGCGTAAAAATGGCTTAAAATTATGGATCGAGAATTATTCTAGTTCAGAAGTGTTTGATTGGGAAAATGAAGATAGAGCCTCTATGCTTTGATTTTGTGTTTGCATAGCAAATCGGTGGAGGAAATTTTCGCGTCGAAAAGAATTTCGATGATCTTCACAATACTTGGGATACAATACTTGATTTGGCACTAATTCCAGATCAAATTTTTGACAGCAACCTAGCAGTTTGCATTCATAAGAACGGGATACGGTGGCCACATAGTTATGTAAAATGATTTGATTATTAAGCGTCACTCTTTGAATCAAAGGGCTTTGTTCTTTGTTTAAATTCGCTAATATGGCTTTTTCTACACCACTGCTCATTTTATGCAAATCCTATTTTAGACAATCTCTTTAAAGAATATACCTAGGGGATTAAAAACTTCCAGCAATATTCTCTATCATTGTGACAAAATTTGGGTTGCGACCCTTAAGTTTATAAGTAAAAAAGTTTTTTCCCTTGACGCCAATTCCTTTTGGGTGTAAGGTTTCGGGCTATGTCAAATCATATACTCTGGACTTTAGCCACACTTTCCTTTATTTCCGCAGCCATTGGTTGGTTTACCAATTGGGTAGCAGTAAAAATGCTTTTACATCCTATTCATCCTATCAAAATATTGGGCTATAATTGGCAAGGGCTATTGCCTAAACGCCAAGCCGAGCTAGCCGAGCAAATTGCAGAAGCAATTGCCAAAGAATTTCTAACCGAAGCCGATATCATCGGATTTTTACAGAAAGTGGATGCTTCGGAAGCGATTAAGCAATTGATACGAAGTAAATGGGATTTAAAAATCGATGATATTCTCAGCGTGATTCCTATGATTAAAATGTTTCTTTCCAAAGATAAGTTGGATAGTATTCGCGATAAAATAATTGAAGCCTTCAGCGATGATGATGAAGAATTTGTGCAATTTCTTTCGCAATCTTTAACGGGAAAAATCGACTTACAAAAAACTTTAGCGCGTAATATAGCGGCTTTTGAAATTGAACGCTTACAAGCCATCATTGAAAATATTGCCAAAAAAGAATTTCGCGATATTGAATTGTTAGGCGGTGTTTTAGGTTTTATTATCGGCTTAGTACAAGCTATAATAGTATTATGGGTGTTACCTCACTTCGGCTAGAAATTAGCCGAAACTTTATAACATTTTTTTCGCGGCTTTTTTTAAACTCGCTTTTAAATTCGACTTTAACTTAGGCCCAAGTCCTTGGCATTTAGGGCAAAATACCGTGCCGCGTTGCGCCACTACAATCTTCTTCAAAATGGTTTTGCATAGACGACAAGGCTGACCACCGCGGCCATATACCATTAATTTTTCATAATTAGAACCGAGGCTTCCATCCGGTTTACGATAATCTGAAAAGGAAGTGCCATTATTATCAATGCCTTTTTGTAAAACCACTTGTGCGGCTTCTAACAGGGCTTGGCGCTCTGCGGGCCGTATATTTTTCACTAAGGTTTGCGGATGAATTAGGCTACGGAATAGTGCTTCGTCGGCATAAATATTTCCGACGCCTGCTACAAAGTTTTGATCCATAATAAGCGCTTTTATAGGCCGTAAACTTTTCCATGGTTTGGTATTCAGTAAAAAAAATGGAATATCTAAAGTCAATGGTTCTGGACCAGTATGGATAAGGCGCGGATGCATTGCCCAATTTAAACCAGGTATGAAAATGATTTTTCCAAAGGTGCGTGGATCGCGAAAAAGAATACGTTTGCCTCCTTTTAAATGCACAATCAAATGCGTGTGCTTATCTACGGGATGCACGCCTAGCGGTTTTTGTAAACCCGTTACGGTTTTTACAAATTTTGGGTTTTCAGGCGATGATTTATGCGAAAATGTAAGCTGACCGGTCATACCTAGGTGAATGATGAAGCAATCTTGGTTTAATTCAAATACGATATATTTCGCGCGCCGCTTTACATGGACAATGGTTTGGCCTTTTATCCGCTCCATAAACGGTGCAGGTTTCAATCCGAGAAGAAGGCGCTGCAAGTGCAGTTCAATTTTTTCTATTTTTTGCCCCTCGGCCTCTGGAGCAATTAGCCTCATAATGGTTTCAACTTCAGGTAATTCTGGCATAGAGTAAAAGTAAAAAGAAGAACAGCAGGCAGTAGTGGTGATAAAAGAAAGTATGGATAAGGCCGAAAAGCTTTGGGTAAAAACTGAAATTGCCTCTGTGCAATTACCTCCAGAGGGCTTTATATTGGTTTCGGGTAAAACCCTAAAGCATATCGATATTGCCTTTGAGAAATACGGCCAATTAAATGCGGCTCGCAGCAATGGAATTTTCATTTGTTCCCCTTTAACCACCGATGCCCATGCAGCGGGTTGGAATAGCGAAGAGGATCGTAAACCGGGTTGGTGGGATGAAATGATCGGTCCTGGAAAGGCCATAGATACAAATCGCTACTGCGTTATTTCCTCTAATGTTTTAGGGGGTTGCAAAGGCACTACCGGACCAAGTAGTATAAATTCTACTACCGGATTAGCTTATGGTTCGGATTTTCCAAAAATCACCGTGGAAGATATTGTCAATGTGCAAAGACTTTTAACTTTGTATTTGGGCATAGATGTACTGGAAGCCGTTGTAGGCGGCAGTTTAGGTGGAATGCAAGCTCTGCAATGGACCGCCTCTTATCCAAACAAAGTGCGTAAATGTATTTGCATTGCGGCGGCTGCTTGTTTATCGGCGCAAGGTTTGGGTTTTGAAATTATTGGACGTAAAGTCATCGTGAATGATCCGCATTTTCACAAAGGGGATTATTATTCCCAGACGGAAAAGCCTGACAGTGGCTTGAGCTATGCGCGTATGATTGGTCACCTAACTTATTTATCGGCCATGTCCATGCATGAAAAATTCGGACGACAACATAAACTAGGATATAATGAAGCCAATTTTGAAACCGGTTTTGAAGTAGAAAGTTATCTCAATTATCAAGGCGATCAATTTGTAAAACGTTTCGATGCCAATTCCTATTTGCATATCACCTATGCTATGGATAATTTTGATTTAGTCGCGCGATACGGCTCTTTACAACAAGCTTTTGGGGCTTCGCAAGCAGAGTATGTACTCGTAGGCCTTTCGTCGGATTGGTTATTTTTTCCTGAACAAACACGCGAACTCGGAAAAGTTCTTTTAGAATTAAAAAAAGTAGTGTCGGTTATTGAACTCGATTCGCCTTATGGGCATGATGCCTTTTTATTAGAAGTGAATCATCTTTCTAAGGTGATAGAAAGTTTTTTATTAAAGAGCCACGTGGATTCAACCGGCGAAAGCGCCTTGTCTTCCAAAGCCGAGGACGCACCGTTTTTTAAATCAGAAAATGATTTTGCTGTAATGCGTGAATGGGTGGAAGAAGGTAGTCATATTGTGGATGTTGGCTGTGGCGATGGCGCATTGATTGATTCTTTATACCGTAGCAATAAGGTTACGGGTGTGGGAATAGACATTGATTTGAATCATGTGGTAGATTGTTTACGCAAGGAAGTTCCCGTTTTACATTTCGATGTCGATTTAGGTTTGTCGTTAATTGCGGATAATGCTTTTGATTATGCAGTGCTCAATCGTACTTTGCCAGTGGTGAAAAAACCGCAATTGGTTTTGCGTGAGATGTTACGTGTCGCCCGCAAAGGAATTGTGAGTTTCCCTAATTTCGCAAATATTCATAATCGCCTTGCCGTTGGCTTCCGAGGGATTATGCCAGTATCCGAAAATCTTCCTATAACGTGGTATGAAACGCCAAACATTCATCTTTTTACCTTGAAAGATTTTCAAGAACTTTGCGCTCTAGAAGGCATTGTTATTGAGCAAATCTTATGTTTGGGGGAAACATCCCTGTCACGTTGGTGTTTACGTTTTGGAATGGAAAATTTAGGAGCCGATTTTGTGGTGGCTAAAATATCGCGACCCGCTTAATTTAAATTCAATGCAGAAATAATTTTATTATGTCCTTTTATTATTTAGATCATAATGCGACAGCACCAGCTTTACCCGAAGTGATTTCAGCGGTCACGAATTGTTTACAAAATAATTTTGGAAATCCTTCCAGCTCCCATGCACAAGGGCGTAAAGCGCGGGCATTGATAGAAGAGATACGCGAAGATCTTGCCCATTGGTTGGGTGGTAAAAGCCATGAGTTTGTTTTTACCAGCGGTGGCACCGAAGCCGATCAACTAGCCATACGCGGATTTTTAGCGGGGCAAAATTCTCCTCATAAACATATTGTTACCACCGCCATTGAACATCCAGCTGTGCTAAGAACTTGCGAGCAATTGGAAAAAGAAGGTTACAAATTCACTTATGTAAAACCCGATAGTAACGGTTTGGTTACGGTAGAGGCGATTGAAAAAGTGTTGCATTCCGACACCGTATTGGTTTCGGTGATGGCCGCTAATAATGAAGTGGGTTCTATACAGTCTATACAAGACATTAGCGCGATGTTAAAGAAAAGAAATATCACTTTCCATTGCGATGCTGTGCAGGCCTTAGGACGTGTAGAAAGCTTGTCTGTGCAATCGGCGGATTTGATGTCTTTTTCTGCACATAAAATCAATGGTCCGAAAGGTTTGGGCATTTTATATATACGCAAAGGCATTCCCTTTGTTTCGCAAATTTTAGGTGGACCGCAAGAGCGCGATTTACGCGGTGGTACGGAAAACGTCTCCGCCATCGCTGGTTTAGGCGCGGCCATTCAATGGTGGCGTGCTCATGGAAGCGAAGAAAGAAAACGTCTAACTTTGTTACGGGATACTTTGCAAAAACAATTACAGGAAGCCATTCCCGATATGCAGGTTAATGCCGAGGTGATATCGAGATTGCCGAATACATTGCATGTTACCTTTTCCGGTTGTCGCGCTGACATGCTGGTAATAGCCTTGGATATGCGCGGCCTTTGCGTTTCCGCAGGATCAGCTTGCGCTTCGGGATCGGTAAAAGCTTCCCATGTCTTGTTGGCAATGGGACATAATGCAGAAGCCGCAGTTTCTTCTATTCGCTATTCTTTAGGTTTTGGAAATACACTGGAAGAAATTCCTATCGTAGTGGAAATTACTCGGCAGGCGGTGAAGGCCATGCGGGAAAATGTCTGAACTATGATTTATTTGATTAAATGATTAATATGATAAATGAGCAATACAAATATTCTGAATTGACATCGAAAATTATTGGATGTGCGATGACTGTTCATAAAGCATTGGGAAATGGTTTCCAAGAGGTCATTTATCAGAGAGCTTTAGAAATTGAAATGCGCATGGAAAGCATTTCATTTAGCAGAGAACATGAAATGCCGATTTTTTATAGAGAAGCACAAATAGGCAAGCGAAGAGTTGATTTTTTGGTGGAAGGCATCATTTCTTTAGAGTTAAAAGCAATGACAAAATTGGAAGATGTACATTTTGCTCAAGCCATAAATTACCTTGAAGCGTATAACCTTGAAATAGGATTACTTGTGAATTTTGGTGAGGTAAGTTTGAATTTTAAGCGTCTTACAAATAAAAAATATAAATCACTCAAATCATAAAAATCAAATAAATCATTGTTCTGACGAAATGAAGTGGTAAAACCTTTGCCCATTCTCTCAATTATAGCAGTTCTTTTGGCTTAATTCCGGGCTATTTTCCTATATTTTATCGCTTAATGAAGGATTATCCATGAGCATGGTAGAAGAATTAATAAAACCAAAAATTAATGCCGAAAGTTTGGCGGAAAAAAGTTTGTCTGGCCAAATACTCTTGCGCTCCGAAGCTCGCGAAATTTTGCATTGGCCTGATGCCGATATTTTGACTTTGCTTGCAGCGGCCTTTCGGGTACGTCAAGCGCATTTTGGTCGCAAAGTTAAGCTCAACTATTTGGTAAATATTCAAAGCGGCGTATGTCCTGAAAATTGTGGTTATTGTTCCCAATCTGTGCATGCGGATGTCCCTGTAGAAAAATATAAAATGCTTACTCCCGAAGAAGTGATTGCTTGCGCCGAAAGAGCAATTGCCAATAAGGCCTCCCGCGTATGTATGGTGGCCTCTATGCGTGGACCGAACGAAAAAGATGTGCTTGCAGTAACTGAGGCGGTACGGCAAGTGAAAACCAAATATCCGCATTTAGAAATATGCGCGTCTTTAGGTTTATTACAAGAAAATCAAGCCGAGCGTTTGGGCGCAGCCGGTGTAAAAGCTTATAATCATAATCTCAATACCAGCGAGAAATTTTACGGCGAGATTTGCCAAACGCATGATTTCGACGATAGAGTAGATACCGTTTCTAAAGCCAAAGAGGGTGGTCTTTCCTCTTGCAGTGGTGTTTTGCTCGGTATGGGTGAAACAGAAGAAGATATTTTAGATGTAGCCTATAAGTTACGTGCTTTGCAAGTAGATTCTATTCCGGTTAATTTTTTGATTCCTTTTAAAGGCACTAAGGCGATAGCCGATCACCTAACACCTAATTATTGTTTAAAAGTTTTAGCGATGTTTCGTTTGCTTTGTCCCGATCAAGAATTACGCGTGGCGGGTGGCCGAGAATTGCATTTGCGCACCTTACAACCGATGGCTTTGTATATGGCTAATTCCATTTTTGTCGGTGACTATTTAACCACCGAAGGTCAAGCGCCTTCGATGGATATCAATATGATTCGCGATTTAGGTTTTGAAATATTAGGTCAAGAAAATGCTTTGGTGGAAAATGATTTAGGGGATGAGGTTAGTTTAACTTCGCGTGAAATTCGTTTGCGTAAATGATAGCCATTGTTGATTATAAGGCGGGTAACCTTACTTCGGTACTTTTAGCTTTAAATGAAGTCGGTGTGGAGGCTGTAGTTACATCGGATCGAGAAGTCATACTAGCGGCCAATCATGTCATATTTCCTGGCGTAGGTGCCGCAGGCACCGCCATGCAAGAGTTAGAAAAGCTGGGATTAAAATCCGTTTTAACGGAATACTTAAATAGCGGTAAGCCCTTTTTGGGGATTTGCATAGGCATGCAAGTGCTTATGGAATGGAGCTTGGAAGATGGCAAAACCCCTTGCTTAGGCTTTGTGTCGGGCGGTACCGCCATTTTCGAATCCTCGCCTAAAGCGCCTATCAAAGTACCGCATATGGGTTGGAATCAAGTGGACCTTTTAAAAGGTCATCCTGTGCTCGCGGGCATACCAAGTGGCAGTGAATTTTATTTTGTGCATAGCTATTATCCAGCTCCCGAATCGCGAGATTGCATATTGGCGGAAACCACTTATGGGGAAACACGTTTCACTTCGATCATTGCGCAAAAGAATTTAATTGCTTGTCAATTTCATACGGAAAAAAGTGGGCGCTGGGGTTTACAATTGCTCAAAAATTTTTCCCAATGGAATGGTCAAGTTTGATCGCTACGGTCTTTAGGAAACCTGTATGTTAACAAAAAGAATTATTGTTTGTTTGGATGTCCGTAACCGAAAGGTTACTAAGGGCGTGAAATTTAAAGACAATGTAGATTTGGGCGATCCGGTAGATTTGGGTCGTAAATATTATGAAGAAGGTGTGGATGAACTCGTATTCTACGACATCATGGCCTCTGCGGAACAAAGGCCCATTGATATTGAAATGGTACGTGCGGTAGCCAAAAAAGTATTTATTCCTTTTTCTGTGGGTGGCGGTTTACGTAATCTCGATGATATGCGCCAAGCCCTTTTAGCGGGTGCGGAAAAAGTCAGTTTAAATTCTTTGGCCGTACAAAATCCAGAAATCATTAAACAAGGCGCACGCGCATTTGGTAAGCAATGCATTGTTTTAGGCATGGATATAAAAGTCACTGAAGCAACTGTGGCAATACCATCGGGTTACGAAGTATATATTCAAGGCGGACGTAAACCCATGGGACTCGATGCCATAGCGTGGGCGAAGCAAGCAGTGGATTTCGGTGCCGGCGAGATTTGTCTTAATTCTATGGATGCCGATGGCACGCAGGCTGGCTATGCTTTGGAATTAACCCGATTAATCTCAGAAGCAGTCGACGTTCCGGTGATCGCATCAGGTGGAGCGGGAAAAATTTCACATTTAGCTGATGTTTTCCAAAAGGCCAAAGCGGATGCGGCATTGATTGCCAGCATGGTGCACTATGGTGATTTTACCATTCCTCAAATCAAAAATGAATTGGCAGCTCAGGGCTTACCCATTCGGCGTTGAGCAATTATCTAGCCGGCTAAATCAAGCATTCCGTCTCCCTCTGCATTTGTCTATCTTTAAACTTCAAATAGGAGTTTGCCAAATGGAAGCAGCCACGCAATTGCAGGAAAGAGTATCTCGACTACGGGGGTATCTTTGACATCCCTCAAAAAAAGGAAGATTTAGCTTTACTAGAGCAACAAACTCTCGACGCAAATTTTTGGTCGGATGGCGCTAAAGCACAGAAAATCCAAAAGCAAATGAAAATCCTGAAGGATTGGATTGAGGGTTGGAAAAATTTGCATAGCCAAGCGGATGACTTAATGGTTTTTGCACAAATGGCTGAAGAAGAAAAAGATCAAGTGGTACTTGAAGATGTGCGAAAGCAAATTGCCGTTTTAGAATCCGAAATCACCGAATTAGAATTTAAGAAAATGCTAGGTGGCGAAACCGATGATCGCCATGCCATTATAAGCATACATCCTGGTGCAGGTGGTACCGAGTCTCAGGACTGGGCCGAAATGCTATTGCGCATGTATGTGAGTTGGTTACAGAAAAAGAATTTTAAATTTGAATTACTCGATGAGCAACCTGGCGATGAAGCGGGTATCAAAAGTGCGACTATCGAAGTAACCCAGGAATATGCTTTTGGCTATTTAAAATCGGAAATCGGCGTACATCGTTTGGTACGTATTTCTCCCTTTGATTCGAATGCACGGCGACATACTTCTTTTGCTGCAGTTTATGTTTATCCCGTATTGGAAGATATGGAATTTGAATTGAATGAAAAGGATATTAAGGTGGATACCTTCCGTGCCGGTGGAGCAGGCGGGCAACATATTAATAAAACTGATTCGGCTGTACGTATGACGCATATTCCTACTGGTGTAGTGGTGAGCTGCCAGAATGAACGCAGTCAAATGAAGAATCGCGCCAATGCTATGAAAATGTTAAAAGCACGAGTTTATCAAAAGCTTAAAGACGAAGATGATGCGCAACGTGAAAGTAAATTAGCTTCTAAATTAAAAATTGAATGGGGAAGTCAAATACGCTCCTATGTTTTGCATCCCTATAGTATGGTTAAAGACGCGCGTACCGATTGCGAAACGTCGGATGCCAAAGGGGTACTTGATGGTAACTTGGATCCTTTTATCAATGCTTATTTATTAGCCGCGGCGGAAGAGTCGCGTTAATATGACACAAATATCACATTAACCAAAATGCAATGGTGGAAAAATGGAAATGAATGATCAAGTCGAAGCTCGGCTCGACAAATTACAAAAGCTTAAAGACATGGGCATTAATCCCTATCCTTATAGTTTTAAATTCACGCATCATAGTGCAGGATTATTAGAAGAAAAAGACGCCCTATTGGCAGAGCCTAAAGATGTGGCTTTTGGCGGTCGCTTGGTACGTTATAATCTCAAAGGCAAATTAGCTTTTGTGCATTTAAAAGATGAGCATGGACGTTTGCAGGTGATGTTTGGTAAAGATGCCATTGGCGAACCTGCTTTTGAAATCGTAAAAATGTTAGACATTGGCGATTGGGTTGGGGTAACGGGTTATATGTTCGTCACCAAAACAGGTGAGTATTCGGTGCATGCCAAGACCGTAGAAATTTTGGCGAAGGCTTTACGTCCTTTACCCATTCCCAAAGAAAAAATCGAAGATGGCGTGAAAGTGATTTTTGATGAATTCAAAGATGTGGAAACACGGTATCGTCAACGTTACGTGGATTTAACTTTAAATGATAAAGTTCGCGAAACCTTTGTGAAGCGTACCAAAATTATTCAATCGATTCGTAATTATTTATTGGCGCAAAATTATTTGGAAGTAGAAACTCCCGTATTACAGTCGATATATGGAGGCGCAAATGCGCGACCCTTCATAACCCACCACAATGCTTTAGACATTCCGCTGTTTTTGCGCGTGAGTAATGAATTGTATCTCAAACGCCTTATTGTAGGCGGCTTTTCGCGTGTTTTTGAATTTGCAAAAGATTTTCGCAATGAAGGAATTGATAGAACGCATAACCCAGAATTCACCTTATTAGAATTCTATCAAAGCTTTGCTGATTATAATGATATGATGACGCATTTCGAAAACATTTATTCCGGCGCGGCGCAAGCGGCGAATGGTTCCATGATAATTAATTTTCAAGGACAAGAAATTGATTTAACTCCACCATGGCCGCGCGTAACGGTTAAAGAAGCATTAAAAAAAATGGCTGGCTATGATGTTGATGCTATGCGCGATATCGATTTGCAAACCGAATTGAAAAAGCATGAAGTGGAAATGAAAGGCTCTTATATTCGCGGCTTAGCTATTAAAGCTTTATTCGAAGCCTGTTGCGAAGCACAGATCATTCAACCCATGTTTATTATTGATCATCCACGTGAATCCACACCACTTTGCAAAGGTCATCGTAATGATGCCACCTTGGTGGAACAATTTGAACCCTATATCAATGGTTGGGAAGTGGGCAATGCTTATTCGGAATTAAATGATCCCATTGTACAAAGGCAACATTTGGAAGAACAAGTGGAGCGCGGCCGCGGCGGTGAAGATGAAACACATCCTTTGGATGAAGATTTTTTACGCGCCTTGGAATATGGTATGCCACCTACGGGTGGTGTGGGAATTGGTATTGATCGTATGATTATGTTGTTAACCGATAGCCCTACGATTAAAGATGTATTGCTTTTCCCCTTAATGAAACCTGAGTAAAAAAAGTGGGCTGGAATTTATTCGAACTCTTTATTGCGCGTAAATATTTTTGGGCGCAAAGGCGATCTTTATCTTCCGGCTTAATCGCTTTATTTTCGGCTACTGGAGTTATGATAGGCACTTGGCTATTGATATTCGTACTCTCGGCGATTAATGGCTTTGAAGCGGAAGTTAAAAAACAACTCATTGGTAAAGATGCGCATTTGGAAATCACCCAACATCAATATCATCCATTTTGCGCCTACGATTCTTTATCGGATTGGATACGGAAACAGCCGCATGTTACAGGTGCTTCGCCTTTTATTTTATCGAAAACAGTAATTTCTCGCAAGAAAAATCAAGATGGCATTATTGTTTATGGCATTGATGCAAAAACTTGTAGTCAAGTTATTGCCTTGGAACACACTGTAAGCAAGGGTCACTTTGGTTTTGATTCCTTAACCGATTCTCAAAACAAAAAATTTCCCGCAATCATTTTAGGGTATGCCTTGGCGGATCGATTAGATGCCGAAGTTGGCGACAAAGTTTATTTAGCGGATTTTAGCCAAGCAGGAGAAATGGGCTTAACCAGTTTTGCGCCGCGTATCGCACCTTTTATTGTAGGTGCGACATTTGAATCGGGCATGTATCAATTCGATGAAACCTTAGCTTATATTTCGCTTGCAGAAGCGCAACAGGTTTTTTCTATGCCAAATGCGGCGACGGGAATTCAAGTGAAACTGGATGACCCTTATCTTTCCGGCCCGATAGGCAATAGCTTAGAAGTAAGTTTAGGTTTTCCCTATCGTTCACTCGACTGGCAAGCGAAAAATTTTACTTTGCTCAAATGGATGTCCTATGAAAAAGTATTAGTAGGATTAGCTCTGGGCATTATCATTTTAATTGCCGCCTTCAATATCATTTCCTCTTTAGTGATGGCTGTAAATGATAAGGTACGCGAGATAGGCATTTTACGCGCCATGGGCGCAACGCGCGGGCACATATTACGCATATTCATTTGGGAAGGCATGTTGATTGGATGGATGGGATCGACAGCAGGATTGATTTTAGGACTAATCAGTTATTATGTGCAATTAAAATGGGGCCTAATTCGTTTACCGGGAGATGTTTATTTTGTTACTACTTTGCCGGTGGAATTGCATTTGCGTGATATTGTTTTAGTCATGGCGGTGACCAATGGCCTTTGTGCCATAGCCACGCTTTTACCTGCCTTAAAAGCCGCACGACATAATCCGGTGGAGTCTATCCGTCATGAGTGATTTGATATTAAATAAATCGGATAGGAAATTTTCGGATGCTATAGTTGCTTTGCAAGGCGCCGCAAAAATTTTTGATGAAACTGGAACGCGCATTGAATTATTTCGTGAACTTGATTTTGCTTTATATCCAGGTGATTTTGTGGCGATACAAGGCGCCTCAGGCGCGGGTAAAAGCACACTACTGCATATTTTAGGATTACTCGATCAACCGAGTGAAGGTCAAGTTTTTTTCGGTGGCAATTTAGTCAGTAGTTTGTCGGATAAAGCCTTAAGCGCAGTGCGTAATCGGGATATTGGTTTTGTATTTCAATTCCATCATTTATTACCGGACTTCACCGCCTATGAAAACATTCTCATGCCGCGTCGTATTGCAGGTGTTTTACAACGCGAAGATAAATTACGTGTGGAAGAATTATTATCCTTAATTGGATTAACAGCGCGCAGTAAACATTTACCTGCGGAGCTTTCGGGTGGGGAACGCCAACGCATTGCTTTAGCGCGCGCCCTCATGAACAAACCAAGGTTGCTCTTATGCGATGAACCCTCGGGCAATTTAGACGCTAAAAATTCTGAAAGCTTACATGGAATATTGGCAGAGCTGAATGGTAACATGAATGTTACTATACTCGTAGTGACCCATGATGAACATTTGGCGCAAACCGCTAAAACGGTATATACCTTGTTGGATGGGGCTTTGCATTTAAAAATAATGTCCAATGTACGCTCTAGTTAAAAAGCAAATCTGATTCTAGCATGGAAGGCCTTAAAATTTGTTTGCATTGTGGATTTACTTGGAGCGAATTTAAGAGTCGTCGGCTTTTGGGTTGCGCCAGTTGTTATGTAAGTTTCGCAGAAGAGCTCAAACCTTTATTGCTGGAAGTGCATGGTATTTTACCAGAAGAAGTGCAAACCCATTCGGTATTTGTTCCCGAGCAGGCTTCACAATATTTACTAGAGTGGAATATTTTAAAAGAAAAAATCGCTTTGGCTATACATCAAGAGAATTATGAAGAAGCTCAGCGTTTAAAATTAATCATGCAGGATTGGGAAAAGCAATATGGACATGCTTCCCGCTAATTCTTTACCTTGGTTACCCGATTTTGAAGTAAAGCTTGAGCAAGGTCTGGCGCAAGAAATTTACCCTTTCATTATCCTTACGCGCTTACAATTTTTCCGCAATTTTGCAGATATGCCCTTTTTTATTTCTGCCAATCCCGATAAAGCACGCGCAATTCAAGAGAAAGCTTTTGCTTTTTTTAATCCCATACAAATCCTTTCCCTGTATGAAAAAGATCGTGAAATGGAGTCTATATGGGCTAGCGAAAGACATTTGCGTTATGAAAGTGAATATGATTTTAGTGGAAAAAATATTTTTAAATCCATCGCATGGTTAGAGAATGGAAAAAAAGTCCTTTGGATCAATGAATCGGAGCATTTAACTTGGTTACAGTTTTTGCCAGGCCTGCTTTCGCTTGAGCAATTGCAGTTGGAATTATTGGCGAACCCTTTAAAAAATACGCTGTCTTCTTGGAGCTGGGAGAAACATCTTGGTTACCTTAATTCCGATCCTGGAAAATGTGGCGCAGGATTTGCAATGAGTGTTTTGGTGCATTTACCCGCAATAGGGTTGAGCAGGCAATTACAAGCCGTGGATAATGCTTTGAATGCCATGAATTTAGACTTTGTTCCTTGGCGCAGTAATTCAGCACAGGGTTCGGAGACATTTTACTTTTGGATTCGCTCGCGTGGTGGATTAGGTAAAAGTGAAGTAGAGATCACAGAAAATTTTATGAAAAAAGTGAAACACATTTTTAACTTGGAACAGCAAATGCAACAACATATGTTCCAAAAAGAGACGAGTAAATTGGAAGATCGAGTTCATAAAGCTTTTCATTTACTGACGCAAGGGAGAAATTTACCCTATGCAGAGTTTTTATCTTTTCAATCTATGACACGTTTAGGGGCTTATCTGAAAATATTACCTAAAACACTTTTAACATCCCTCGAAGTTTTGCGGATAAACACGCAACAGGCACATTTTCAGGTAAAAGAAAATCGTGAAATTCGTAGGGAAGAAGAAGACTTTTTAAGATCAAATGTTGTAAGATTGTATCTAGGCGGAAATTGAACGGAATTCCGTCGACGCTTTGGATTCGGGCTAGAAGCTAGAATAGGCTAAAAATTACAGAGTTGGAAATCTTTTGAGAACAAGTATTTTATTTGAGAACAAGTATTTTATAATCATCGAATACAAAAGAGGCTGAATCATGAATGGCATGTTTACGGATAGAGTTAAAAAAGTAATGCAATTAGCACGGGAAGAATCCGTTCGTCTAGGTAATGACTATGTCGGCACGGAACATTTATTACTCGGCCTAATTCGCGAAGGCGATGGCGTTGCAGTAGCAGTGTTAAAAAATCTCAGTATTGATCTCGATGATTTGGCACGTAACATTGAGAAGTCAATATCCTCGTCGGGAGGCATGATGACGATTGGGCAAATGATTCCCTTCACGCCACGCGCCAAAAAGGTTTTAGAAATTGCAGCGCAAGAAGCGCGTTCTATGAGCCACAAATATATTGGCACGGAACATTTGTTGTTGGCTTTGATGAAAGACCATGAAAGCGCTGCGGCGAATGCTTTAGCGAGTATTGGTGTGGAATACGATAGAGTTAAAGAAGAAATTGAGCGCGTATTACGCGGTGGTGATGCCACCTCGGCAACCGCTGCAGGTCCTGACTTTGGCGGCGCACGCAAGAAATCCAAAACGCCTTTTCTCGATCATTTCGGTCGCGATCTTACGGAATTGGCTCGACAAAATCAACTTGATCCCATTATCGGTCGTGGTCCAGAAATTGAACGCGTGATTCAAATTCTCTCGCGTCGTAAGAAAAATAACCCAGTGCTTATTGGTGAGCCTGGTGTGGGTAAAACCGCTATCGTCGAAGGTTTAGCACAAAAAATTGTGGAACGTAATATTCCTGAAATTCTTGAGAATAAGCGCGTGGTGACCTTAGATATGGGCAGTATTGTGGCTGGCACCAAATATCGTGGTCAATTTGAAGAACGTTTAAAATCTTTGATGACTGAATTACAGAAAAATGAAAATGTGATTATTTTCATCGATGAATTGCATACTATCGTAGGTGCAGGTGGTTCGGAAGGATCTTTAGATGCTTCGAATATTTTTAAACCCGCTTTATCACGTGGCGAGTTTCAATGTATCGGTGCCACTACTTTAGACGAATATCGTAAGTATATTGAAAAAGATGGCGCACTAGAACGTCGCTTCCAAACCATTGTGGTAGAGCCTCCTAGCCTTACCGATACTTTGCAGATTATTAAAGGGCTTAAGCCCAAATACGAACAACATCATAAAGTCACCTATACGGATGCGGCTTGTGAGGCTTCGGTACGTTTATCGGATCGCTATTTAAGCGATCGTTTTATGCCGGATAAAGCAATTGATATTATTGATGAAGCCGGCGCACGTGTGCGTTTAGCGAGCTTGGCGATACCTCCTGAATTGCGCGTTAAAGAACAAGAGCTAGAAGTTATTGTCAAAGAAAAAGAAGCTTCGGTAGAAAATCAAGATTATGAAACGGCTGCCAGCTTGCGCGATAGTCAAGAATCGATTCGTGCGGAACTCGAAGAAATGCGCAAGAAATGGCGTGAACAGAAAAAAGAAGAACGCTTGGTCGTTGACGAAGAAAGTATTCGCGAAGTGGTTGCTAAAATGACAGGCATTCCATTGGCCAAAATGGCCGATAGTGAAAGTAATCGTCTCCTTAATATGGAAAAAGAATTAACGCTACGCGTGGTCGGTCAAGAAAAAGCCATAGAAGTAATTTCTAAGGCTATTCGTCGTTCGCGTTCGGGAGTGCATTCCACCAAACGTCCAGTGGGTAGTTTTATTTTTCTTGGGCCTACGGGTGTGGGTAAAACCGAATTGGCAAAAGCCTTAGCGGCTTTTCTTTTCGAAAGCGAAGACGCTTTGGTACGTATTGACATGAGCGAATATATGGAAAAATTCGCGGTGAGTCGTTTGGTTGGCGCGCCTCCTGGCTATGTGGGCTATGAAGAAGGCGGACAATTGACGGAGAAAATTCGTAAGAAACCCTACGCCGTGATTTTGCTCGATGAAATCGAAAAAGCGCATCCCGACGTTTTCAATATCCTTTTGCAAATCTTGGATGATGGCCAGCTCACCGATAGTTATGGTCGCAAAGTGAATTTCAAAAACACTTTAATTATCATGACTTCGAATTTGGGCGCGAAAGATATTAAGAAGGGCACTGGGTTGGGTTTTGGTAAAGCTGACAATGACACGGAATATGAACGCATGGATCGTATGGTGCGTGAAGAAGTCAAAAAAACTTTCAATCCAGAATTCTTGAATCGACTCGATGATTTGGTGGTATTCCGTCAGCTCGAGAAGAAAGATATGGTTCGTATTGTGGATATACTTATCGCCGAATTGGAAGGTCGCTTGGTCACTCGTGACATCAAAATGCAAGTTACTGACTCGGTAAGAGAGTTAATAGTGGAAAAAGGTTTTGACGCGCAATTGGGAGCGCGTCCTTTACGTCGCGCCATTCAAAAGCTCATTGAAGACCCTTTAGCAGAGGATATTCTCCGCGGCAGGGTTACCGATAACTCTTTACTAAAAGTGGGTAGAAAAGGTGATGTATTAACCTTTACGCCTACTTCAAATGCTCCTAAGGGCAAAAAAGAGAGCGATAAAGAGGCTACAGAAAGCAAAGAAGCGCCATAGTTTTTTAACTCTGTTTCCAAGTCCTTCCTAGGGATTTTGGCAGCAGAGATTTAAGCCTTTGTAAAACAAATGTAAAGCCTAGGGAAATTCACTTAAAGCCCTGTCTATTCGACGGGGCTTTTATATATTGATCCGGTTTAAAATCGGGAAATTCAATTGTCCATTCGCAAAACACTATGCCTCCTTTCGGTTCTCCTTTTGCCGGTTTTTACAGTACAAGCTCAGTTGCAGCTACCGGCACAAAACCCTGCTTCAGCCCCTTCCTTCCGTAATCCGGTGAAGGATATTAAAGTGGTTGATATTAAAGTCGAAGGGAATAAAACCATTGATAAATCGTTAATTATTGCCTCTTTGCAGGTACAAAAAGCGGAAAGCTATTTGCCTCCAGTTTTAAAACAAAAAGTGCAAGCCTCGGTTACTGCATTAAACAAAATGAATTTGTTTTCCGATATTGCCGTGGATATTCAATATCCTGATTCAGTGGAAGGTGTTTCGCTGACTTTTACGGTTAAAGAGTTACCCACCTTGGCCAAGGTGGAGTTATTGGGTTTAAAAAAAGTTAAAGATGATGACATAAAGGCCGTAATGGATTTACTTGATGGCCAAGTTTACTCCCGTTCGGCGGTGGAAAAAAATCGCCAAAAAATAATCGAACTTTATCAAGGTAAAGGTTATTTGTTATGTATCGTGAATGTTACCGAAAAAGAAGAAGCGGATACGGGCCGTAAAATTGTGACTTTCAATATCGAAGAAGGTAAGAAAGTCGTTGTACGCTATATCACATTTTCGGGAAACACTTCTATGCTTCCTAAAAACTTGCGTAAAACCATGAAAACCAAAGAAGAGCGTTGGTGGCGGTCGGGCGATTTTAAGGAAGAAGATTTTCGCACTAGCTTAGACACTTTGGTGGATTTTTATAAAGAGCATGGCTATTTAGATGCGAATGTAATTGACCATAAAATCACTTATACCGAAGATAAAAAAGAAATGGATATTCATGTCAATGTGCATGAAGGCCGCCAATTCCATTTTGGTAAAGCATATTTTGTCCATAATAATATTTTGCCCGATGCCGCCTTAAAAGCACAGGTGCTTCTGGATAGCGGTGAAGTACTTAACATTCGCAAATTTGAAGCAATGAAATTTGGAGTACAATCTGCTTATCGCGAAGAAGGCTACCTCTTTGTAGATCTGCAAGATCAATTTACTTACCGCGATTCCATTGTCGACGTAACATTCAACATTAAAGAAAACAGTATTGCGCATATCAATAAAGTGAATATACGCGGCAATACTAAAACCAAGGACAAAGTGATTCGTCGGGAAGTACGTTTATTTCCAGGGGATATTTTTAGACAGTCTTTAGTGATGCGTTCGCAACGCGATATTATGCAATTAAACTTTTTTGATAATGTGGAGCCCAATGTGGAACCGGTTAAAGATGGGGATGCCAGCGATGTGGATTTGGTGGTTAAAGTGAGCGAAAAATCTGCGGGTACGGGTACATTTTCTGCAGGAGCTGCATACAGTCAAAGAGATAATTTTGTGGGAACACTGGGCATGCAAATCCCAAACTTGATGGGTAATGGCCAGCGGTTTGATGCTAGTGTGGAGTATGGCACACGCAAACAACTTTATTCTTTGGGTTTAACGGAACCTTGGTTTTTAGATACACCAACCTCTATTGGAGGCACCATTTTTTATAATTATCAAGAGGCGCTTTTGTCGAGTGAAAATAATTATGAACGCAAAGGGATTAGTTTCAATTTAGGACGTCGTTTGACTTGGCCCGATGATTATTTCAGTATTCGTGGTCGTTATAATTTGACACTCAATAGTAATGGTCAATCACGTAACTCGGATTATTTAATTGTGCCTTCGGGATTAGAATCCTCAATTTCGGCTACGGTTGTGCGTGATGATAAGAACTTGCCAGTTTTCCCTTCGGAAGGTTCACGTTACTCCTTTACTTATACCAAAGTAGGTGGAGGTCTAGGAGGTAACTTTGACTATGCGCAATACGAAACTAAAATTAATTGGTGGTTTCCTACCGTGGGTAAATTCGTACTGGGCGTAGAAAATGAATTTGGCCTTATTACGGGTGAAAATGTACAGAGCTATGCGCTATACCAAATGGGCGGCTTATTAGGCTATCAAGGAAAAATGCGCGGATATAGCCCCGGCTCTATTGGTTCGGGTCGCATAGGCCGTAGCTACTTTTCTTTTGTGACCGAACTTTCTTATCCGGTGGTGGAAAATACTTTTTACATAATGGGATTTTATGATGTCGGAAATGTATTTGGGAATTTGACTAAGTATGAAGGAGGTGTTTACGGTCCATTTAACACTATTGGCAAAAAAGACGCCCCCAATCCTATTTCGGAAATTGATTTATCGGATTTGAAGCGTGACCTAGGTTTTGGTTTTCGTTTAGTAGTGCCATTGGTAGGTATTATGGGTTTTGATTTTGGTTGGGGCCTCGATAATACTGAAGCGTATGAAAGCGGCGAGAGTCGGCCACCTGCGGGTGATATGAAAGTAAATTTTGTAGTGGAACAAGGATTTTAAGTTTTAAATTAGGGAGTAGTATGAAGAAGTTGATTTTAGGTTTGATTTTAAGTTTTAGCGCAGTAACATTTGCGAGCGATTTAAAAATCGCGCACGTAGATTCCAAAATCGTTTTTGAAAAATATACCGAAACCAAAAAGGCACAAAAAGAATACGATAAGCAAGTGGCCAAATGGGAACAAGATGCGGCGGCCAAGCAAAAAAAATTAATGGAAATGAAAGATCGCTTAGAAAAGCAAAGCCTTATGCTCAGCGAAGAAAAGAAAAAAGAATTAGAAGCGGAGTTTCTCAAAGAGAAGGGTGAGTACGAACAATTTGTGCAAAAAATTTATGGTCGTGAAGGTGATTTATTTCAAAAGAATGAGGAATTCTCGGGACCTATTATCGCCAAGATTAAAAAAACCGTACAAGATATAGCGAGCCAAGAAGGCTATGATATGGTTTTTGATAGAGCCGCTGGGGCGGTTATTTTTTGGAAAAAAGATAATGATCTTACACAAAAAGTGATTGATGCCTTGAACAAGGAAGCCAAATAATTGCAGTTTAAAACTGCAATCCCTTTTCTTCAAATACAAAATTGCATTCGGAAACTAATCCTCACCGAATGCAATATTTCCAAGGATTCGCCTTTAGAAATATTAAGTCTCGATGCCCCTGAAAATAGTACGCCAACGTCTCTCACCTTAATCAATGCCTCGACGTCTTTAGCTGTGCGCGAGTCCTTAAAAGCGGCTCTGGTGCTAAGTGAAATAGATTTAATGCTTACCCAGCCTACGCTTTATGTTCCCTCTATTTTCGCAGCTTTAAGTACTTTGCTTGCGGCGCAAAAAAATAATATTCACCGAGTATTTAAACTTGCCGGGCAAGATAATCATATTCATCCTACGGCGGTTGTGGATGGCATTTTAGGTGGGAATGTTACCGTGGGTGCTGGTGCTTATATTGGTAAAAACTCCTATATCGGAGAATACTCAAAAATCGAAGCTAATGCGAGTATTCTTGACAACTGTATAGTGGGTAAGCAATGCCATATTCAATCGGGTGCGGTGATTGGTTGTGCGGGTTTTGGATTCTATACCTTTCAAGAGGAAACGCATGAGATACCCCATTGGGCAGGTGTAAATATTGAGGATCAAGTTTGGGTGGGGGCGCAAACGGTTATTGCGGCGGGAGTACTGCATCCTACGCATATTGGCGCGAATAGTAAATTAGACAGTCATGTACAAATTGCGCATAATGTCCATTTAGGTAAGCATGCATTTTTAGCTTCGCAATCAGGGATTGCGGGTTCAACAATGATTGGGAATTATTTTCGAATGGGTGGAAATGCTTCCATCGCGGGGCATTTAAAATTGGGAGATCATGTTAGTGTGGCCGCTTGTTCTGGGGTAACCAAAAATTTACCTCATGGATCCGTTGTGGCTGGATTTCCTGCTCGTGATAAACGCGATTGGCTTAAGCAATTGGCGCAACAAAAATGGCAAACTCCCAAGAAATCGTAATATCAGGAAAAGGATTGCATTCGGGAAATCCGGTTGCAGTTACCTTCAGGTTACGCGAGGATAGTAATGGCCTAAAATTAAATTTGGGGCCTTTAGGACATATCCCTCTAGATTTATTGGCATTCTTTTCTCGGTCCGCTAAACATTGCACTGTACTTTCAAAAGACGATCATGAAGTCGCTTTAGTAGAACATTTATTTGCGGCTTTACTTCCGTTTACTCAATACCCCATAGATGTGACTTTGCAAGGAAATGAATTGCCCGGTTTGGATGGTAGCGCAGGGATTTACTTTGACTCACTCTGTGCGCTTTCTCAATCGGAAATCCAAGATTCAAATTGGCAGAAATATGCTTCCGAATTAAAACAAGAAGAGTTTTGGCAAAATGGTTACTTGAAAGTTACTCCTGCGGAAAATTTTTCGGTGCATTATATCGTGGCGCGAGGAGATTTTCAGCAAAGCGCACAATGGAGTGATGCTGAAAAATTGAGCAAGGAAATGTATAGGGAAATATTACAGGCAAGAACTTTTATGTTCTATGCCGATTTCAAACGTGTTCGCCAAGAGCATTCTTTATTACAAGGCTTAGAAAATGACAGCGGCTTGCTCATTGCCGAAAGTATTCAAGAGTTTATGTTGGCTAGACAGGATTTACCAAGTCTTTCTCAGATTGAGGCAAATTATCCCTTAGTCCATCCACAAAATTGGCGAATGCCGATGGAAACGGCCAAGCATAAGATATTAGATTTGCTAGGGGACTTAGCTATCTTTGCTTTTCGCTTGCCTCGACTTAAAATTGAGGTAAAGAATGGCGGACATTTTCAACATCAACTTTTATTGGAGAAATTAATCCATGAACAAACTGGAAGACTTACTGGGCCAATCCGGAAATCCTAATTTTATTTTAGATTATGCCGCAATTTTGAAATTGTTACCCCATCGTTTTCCTTTTTTACTGGTCGATGGAATTATCGCTTTGGAAAAAGAAAAAAATATTGTAGGTCAAAAAAATGTGAGTTTTAATGAACCATTTTTCTCAGGACATTTTCCTGCCGATCCTGTGATGCCAGGGGTTTTACAAATCGAGGCTTTGGCTCAAGTTTCCTGTATTTTGGTGGCATTATCGTATCCCGAAGACTCGGCTGGCAAACGCCCAGCTTTTGCGGGAATTGAAGAATGCCGTTTTCGCAAACCGGTTAGACCAGGGCATGTATTAACACTGAAAGCGGAGTTGGAAAAATATCGTCGTGGTTTTGCAGTGTTACGTGCTAGCGCAGAAGCCGATGGACAGGTGGTAGCAGAGGCTATTATCAAAGCGTCCATGGTTTAAGATGGTAAAAATTTCTGCCTCGGCATGCATTCTGTCGCCTATTCCTGAGAATATAAATATTGGCCCCTTCGCACAAGTAGAAATTGATGTGCAACTGGGTACAAATATCACGCTCGATGCTTTTTGCCATGTTTACTCAGGTGTTACGCTTGGAACGGGAGTGCATCTTTTCGACGGTGCCTTGATAGGTAATAAACCGCAAGACTTGAAGTATCAAGGCGAGGTGACGCAAACTTTTATTGGAGCAGGTACGCAAATTCGCGAATATGTTACGGTGAATAAAGGGACGCGGGCAACCGGTTTTACCAAGGTTGGAATCGATTGCTTATTAATGGCCTATACGCATGTGGCGCATGATTGTGTGATTGGTGATCGAGTCGTATTAGCGAATGCGGTGCAAATGGGTGGACATGTACGTATTGGATCCGATACCGTCATATCGGGGTTAACTGGTATTCATCAATTCGTTACTATTGGCATAGGCTGTTTTGTGGGGGGTGGATTAAGAGTGGATAAAGACCTTTTGCCTTTCACCAAAGCCCTAGGAGAGCCTTTGCGTTATGCAGGGATTAATGAAATGGGTTTACGCAAACTAGGTTATGGAACAAATGAAGCGGCCATACTCAAATTGCTGTACCGTTATTTGTTTGCTCAGGGAAAAATAAAAACCCTCTTAGAAATAAATACTTTAGCAGTTGATCATTCTTGGCAGGGTTTGCCAAAAACACTATTGCAAATAATCGTGGATTTTTTAGGGGAGCAAAAACGCATTATTTTAATGCGCGAAAATTATATTCCAGAGCGAATAAAAGGTTCAGATGATTCGCTTTGATAAAGTTCTCGGTGGATTAAAGGGATAAGTTGATCTTTTAGCTTTTCAAAACAATACACCTGTTGAAACATCGAAATACTACGATGATCGCCCGCTTTTTTACGAATCCATTCGGAGACTTGTTTCTGACGATCGGTTAAATCGGCGCCGGGAGTTATTTCTTTTTGAATGAGATCACTTTGCCGCGTCATATAGCTGCGCATATTAAAAGGCATATTGTGCTGGATGATAAATACTTTTATTAATAAGTCGAGCGAGCATGGCCCTTCGATTTTTTGAAACTCATCAATGAACTGCATTAGTTTTTCGCGATTAGTTCTAATGAAAGGAAGAATACTTTCTTTCAGTTCTTCCAATTCTCCGCACTCATAGGCTTGTTCCAAATCTTTGACTATATCCGATGACAACGGCTTGCCTCCTGAAAAAGAACTGCGAAAAAGTTAATTAGCTTTAATCATTATACCAAGTATTACGTGCGAGTACAGGTTTTTTGTTTCCAGTTAGTTTGAAAGACGTGAATTATTTGTCATAATTTGTGCAACATCTAAAGCCAATAGCTTTGGAAGATGACCCAGAAGGCTCGGCAAATCGGGCTTGGCAAGTAGAATTGGCTATTCCTGAATTCCAATTCCCTCCTTTAACCACATGATCGGTATATTTTCCATTCCATTCGGAAGCAGTCCATTCATAGACATTACCTGACAAATCAAAAGCCCCACTTTTACTTTTGCAGGAAAGATTATTTCCGGCTAGCTCCACTGTTTGCGAAGTCGTATTGCAAATTGTAGCCTCGTAGGTATTTCCATAGGGATAGCTCATGTTCTCTAGACCACTACAAGTGATTTGCCATTCATTTTCAGTACATAAACGTTTACCATGATCGGAGCAAATCGCCGAAGCTTCTTCCCAAGTTTTAGCAACTACAGGCGCTTCTCCTTGGATATTGGGAAATTCATATTTATCTATGCAGAAGGACGTATCGATATTAGATGTTACCATCCTTAACATATTTTCCTCGCAACGAGAATGCTTCATATCAAGTTTATCACGAATTTTTTCTACTGCATCAGGTATACCCCAAAACAATAATTCGCCAAGGGTACAGCGGCAGTTTTCTTGATAGGAGGCTTTTATTTCATGAGTATGTAAATCAACCCACTCCACAAAAAAAGTAAACTTTCCATCTCTATTTTTTATTTCGGATTGCAAAAGGTAGTCTATGCTGAGCGAATCCTTTATTTTATTAAAGGGATGATTGAGGATATAAGCATTGGAATCAGTATTAGTTAAAAATTTGTAATCCTTAATTTTGGCGATTTCGCGCAACCATACCTGATGAAAAATTTCTTGAGCATTGGAATCGAGTAAGTCGCTTTTTATTGGAGCTAAAGTAAAATTCGCTTTAGGTAAATTGCGATACATTTTATAATGCAATTCTCTTTCAGCTCGTGCAAATTCAGGAAATACACAGAGAAAAAAAAGCATAAAAAAAGGGCATGTCTTGATGAGCATACCCTTAGAGTTTACCGCTGTTAGCGGATTAAATCACTTTTTTTTGGCTTTTTTACCTACAGCTTTTTTGGCTTTAGGAGCGGCTTTTGATGCTGCCTTGGGAGCTGGTTTAGAAGCTGCTTTCTTTTTGCTAGCAGGTTTTGCGGTTTTAACGCTAGCCTTTTTAGCACGTGCTTCTTCGACAGCGGCTTGTGCAGCAGCTAAACGAGCGATAGGTACGCGATAAGGTGAGCAGCTAACATAGTTCAATCCTACCGAGTGACAGAATTTAACCGAAGCAGGTTCGCCACCATGTTCGCCACAAATACCCACTTTAAGTTTGGTATTTGCACCGCGACCACGTTCTACACCGAGCTTTACCAATTGACCTACACCCGCTTGATCCAAGACTTGGAATGGATCTTCAGGCAAAATCTTTTGGTCCACATAAACTGGCAAGAATACACCGGAATCATCACGGCTATAACCGAAAGTCATTTGCGTTAAGTCATTAGTACCGAAGGAGAAGAAATCCGCTTCTGCTGCTAATTGATCCGCGATTAAAGCGGCGCGAGGAATTTCGATCATGGTACCAATTAAGTAATCCATTTTCTTAATGCCGGCTTTGGCAATTACAGTGGCAATTACTTTTTTCGCATTTTCTTTCAAGATGGACAATTCCTTAACCGTGCCTACGAGAGGGATCATGATTTCAGGAATAACCTTCACACCTTTTTTACCCACATTGATAGCGGCTTCAATAATAGCCTGTACCTGCATATCATAAATTTCAGGGAAGGTAATGCCTAAGCGGCAACCGCGATGGCCAAGCATAGGATTCAATTCATGCAAGGAATTCACTTTGTCGGTTACTTCTTGTAAAGCAACGCCCGTGGCTTTGGCCATTTCTTTTTGTTCGGCTTCAGTATGTGGCAAGAATTCATGTAATGGAGGATCCAGTAACCTAACAGTTACGGGGTAACCTTTCATAGTAGTGAACAAACCTTCGAAATCTTCGCGTTGAATAGGTAACAATTTCACCAAGGCGGCTTTACGGCCTTCTAAGTCTTTCGCTAAAATCATTTCGCGGAAATAGGCAAGGCGTGAACCTTCGAAGAACATATGTTCTGTGCGGCATAAGCCAATACCCGTTGCGCCGAATTTAATAGCTACAGCAGCATCCTTAGGCACATCGGCATTTGCACGCACACCCAAGGTTTTTAATTCATCCACCATTTTCATGAAGGTGCCAAATTCACCGGAGAGGGTAGCTTCTTCAGTAGGAACCTTACCCAACATCACTTCGCCGGAGCTTCCATTAATGGAAATCCAATCGCCTTCATTAATCACTAAAGAGCCAACCTTAACGGTTTTTTTCTCGGCATCAATAAACAAAGAAGAGCAACCGGCTACGCAAGTTTTGCCCATGCCACGTGCAACTACGGCTGCATGGGAAGTCATACCACCACGACCGGTCAAAATACCTTGAGCCGAAATCATGCCTTCAATATCTTCGGGAGATGTTTCTTGACGTACCAAAATAGTGATTTTACCATCTTCACTCCAACGCACAGCCTCTTTAGCTGTGAACACTACTTGACCCGTAGCGGCACCAGGAGAAGCGGGCAAGCCAATGGCGACCACTTCTTTTTTGGCTTTAGGATCAAAGGAAGGATGTAAGAGTTGGTTTAAAGAATTGGCTTCCACGCGAAGAATAGCTTCTTCTTTAGTGATAAGTTTTTCTTTGACCATGTCCACGGCAATTTTAATAGCAGCGGCGGCGGTGCGTTTGCCACCACGAGTTTGCAACATGAATAAGCGACCATGTTCGATGGTGAATTCAATATCTTGCATATCGCGATAATGCTTTTCCAAAATCCGGAAAGTATTGGCAAGTTCTTTATAAGCCTTAGGCATGGCTTCTTCGAGTGATACTTCGTCAGCAGATTTTTTCGCGGCTTTTAAAACTGGTTGAGGAGTGCGAATACCGGCCACAACATCTTCACCTTGAGCATTGATTAAATATTCACCGTAAAATTGATTTTCGCCCGTTGAAGGGTTACGAGTGAAAGCCACGCCCGTAGCGCAATCCAAGCCTGCATTACCGAATACCATGGCTTGCACATTAACCGCCGTGCCCCATTCTTCAGGGATGCGATAGGTTTTGCGATAAATGATAGCGCGATCACACATCCACGAATTAAACACAGCACCAATAGCGCCCCACATTTGATCATAGGGATCTTCAGGGAAAGCTTTGCCGGTGCTTTTTAAGGTGATTTGTTTGAAGGTGGCCACTAAATTTTTGAGTTGTTCTGAGGTTAAGCCGGTATCTTCTTTCACACCAGCCGCATGTTTAGCTTCTTCTAAAGCCTTTTCAAAATGATCCGAATGCACATTTAAAACCACATCGGAATACATCATTACAAAGCGACGATAAGAATCGTAAGCAAAGCGTGCATCACCAGATACAGCCAATAAACCTTCGATGGTTTTATCATTGAGGCCAAGATTTAAAACGGTATCCATCATACCCGGCATGGAAACGCGTGCGCCAGAGCGAACGGAAACTAATAAAGGATTTTTAGGGTCATTAAATTTTTTACCCATTTCCTTCTCGACTCTTTTCAAAGACTCGAGTACTTGTTCTTTTAAGCCAACGGGATATTTATTTTTATTGCTAGTATAGGCCGTGCAAACTTCAGTTGTTACGGTAAAGCCTGGAGGCACCGGTAAGCCAATATAGGCCATGTCTGCGAGATTCGCGCCTTTGCCACCGAGTAAATTGCGCATGGACGCATCACCCTCTGATTTACCTTTTCCGAAGTAATAAACAAACTTGCCGGCTTTAGCCATAAAAAAACTCCTGTTTATAAGGAGACCTGAATAGCCTCCCGATTTTTTTAAAAAATTCAGTCCGTCAATTTAATCGAAAGGACCCTAGTCCGGCAAGTTATTTCAGCATTCAAGGATCGGTTTCTCTGTCTAATTTTCATACATAATTTTCATGCTTTCGCATAATGAAGACGGATGGGGATTGCTACCTTAAAAGGATGTCATCTTCCCATTATTCTAGCCTGCGACAATGTGCTAATGATTTAGCAGGGCAAGGCAAATTACGAATCATTGAGAGCGAAGTTTCCCCCCATTTGGACATAGCGGAAATTCAGCGACGCGTTTATGCCAATCAAGGCCCTGCGCTTTTATTCACTAGGGTTCAAGGCTGCGCTTTTCCGGTCTTGGCCAATCTTTTTGGGACTCGTGAACGGGCACATTATATTTTTCGGGACACTTTGGAGACCGTACAAAAAACGGTGCGCCTAAAAGCCGATCCTACTGCGGCATTAAAAAAACCTTGGGATTTTTTGGATTTACCTTCTGCGGCTTTACATGCTTTGCCCAAACGGGTTGAGTCCGGACCCGTTTTGCAGGCGCAAACACAAATCAGTCAATTGCCGCAATTGGTATCTTGGCCCAAAGATGGGGGCGCTTTTATCACTTTGCCACAGGTATATACTGAGCATCCTCAATACCCAGGCTTACGCCAATCAAATTTAGGGATGTATCGCATTCAACTTTCGGGGGGGCAATATACTCCTGAAAAACAAATTGGTTTGCATTATCAATTACATCGTGGGATTGGTGTGCATCATCATGCGGCTGCGGCACAGGGCGAAAAATTGCATGTCAGTATTTTTGTCGGTGGCCCGCCGAGTCACACCTTAGCCGCGGTCATGCCTTTGCCAGAAGGCTTGCCGGAAGTTTATTTTGCCGGCCTTTTGGGTGGACGACGTTTTCGCTATGCCGAAAAAAATGGTTATAAGATTTCTGCCGAAGCAGATTTTTGCATAGTGGGGACTATTGATCCACAAACCGTTTTACCCGAAGGCCCTTTTGGCGATCATCTCGGCTATTATAGTTTGACCCATGATTTTCCCGTGTTGCAAGTGGAAGCCGTGTATCATCGACGCGATGCGATTTGGCCTTTCACTTCAGTAGGTCGTCCTCCGCAAGAAGATTCGGTTTTTGCGGAATTGATTCATGCGATTTCGGCACCCGCCATCCCTCAGGAGTTACCTGGAGTAAAAGCTGTGCATGCTGTGGAAGCGGCAGGAGTACATCCGTTGTTACTGGCCTTAGGCAGTGAGCGTTATATTCCTTATCAAAAAAACCAGCCGCAAGAATTACTCACGCAAGCCCATGCTATATTGGGCTTCGGGCAATTGTCATTAGCTAAATATTTGTGGATTGCGGCTCAGGAGGATGAGCCGAGTTTAAGTGTGCGCGATGTATTAAACTTCTTTAAGCATATGTTGGAGCGAGTTGACTGGGAAACCGATTTACATTTTGAAACACAAACCACCATGGATACCTTGGATTATAGTGGCTCGGGTTTGAATGCGGGATCAAAAGTAGTGGTCGCAGCGGTGGGAGAAAAAAAACGCCAACTAGGGAATGATTTATCAGGAGTATTCTCAATGTTACCGGATGGTTTTTCGCATCCGCATTTGGCTATGCCAGGAGTAGTGGTTTTACAAGCTCCTAAGTATACCGAAAAAGCAAATGCAGAAAAACAAATTGCCTACTTATGTGAAGTTGTTGAAAGTGGCTCGCTTGCGAGTGGGGAGAAATCCCGGGAAAATTTTCCACTTTGGATTTTAGCGGATGATTCTGAATTTACGGCGAAGAGCTTGCATAATTGGTTATGGATAACCTTTACGCGATCCAATCCAGCAGCGGATATACATGGCATAAATGCATTTACTATCGATAAACATTGGGGCTGTCGTGGCCCCTTGATTATTGATGCTCGGATTAAACCGCATCATGCTCCAGTGTTGGAAAGTGATGTCGAGGTGATTAAAAGAGTCGAAGCTTTGGGTGTACGCGGGGGTTGTTTGGAAGGCTTGGTTTGAAGGTCAGGCTAATTACCTTGGAGAAGGAAGTTTTTTACTTTAATCAGATGGAAAATTATCACCGGAGGCTAATCGCCTTAATTTTAAATTATGCAGATAACTGAAAGTTCCCTCATCGCAAGGCCAAGTATTAATCCTCAAATTGAACCCACTTGGAAAGCTGAGCTTTCCGAAGAATTTGCGCAACCTTATTTTGCCAAAATCAAACAGATGTTACTCGAAGAAAAAAATCAGGGTGCAACCGTTTACCCACCTGGAAAATTCATTTTTAATGCTTTTAATTTTACGCCGTTTGATCAAGTGAAAGTGGTGATTTTGGGCCAAGATCCTTATCATAATGAAGGGCAAGCGCATGGTCTTTGCTTTTCGGTGCAAACTGGTGTGAAGCCGCCACCTAGTTTAGCGAACATCTATAAAGAAATACAAAATGATTTGGGAATTAAAATTCCCAACCATGGCAATTTAGAAAGCTGGGCGAAACAAGGAATACTTTTACTTAATTCCTCACTAACGGTGCGCGCTCATGAAGCCGGTTCACACGCAAAATTTGGGTGGCAAATTTTTACCGATGCAGTGGTGCGAAAATTATCGGAAAGGAAAAAGGGCTTGGTCTTTTTATTGTGGGGAAGCCCTGCGCAAAAAAAAGGGGCGGTGATTGATACTAATCATCATCATATTTTAAAAGCGCCACATCCTTCTCCCTTGTCGGCCCATGGCGGTTTTTTTGGCTGCAAACATTTCTCCAAAACCAATGAACTGCTAAAAAATATGGGACAAAAACCCATCGACTGGCAATTGTAATTTTTAAAGGAAACATGCAAGATACCTTAAATCCTGAATATGATTTTTTAGTCATTGGTGCTGGCCCAGGCGGATTATTGGCGGCTTTGAATTTGGCCAAAGCCGGTCAAAACAAAAGTATTGCTTTAATTGATAAACGCGATCCTTGGCGAGAGCCTGTGTCCTGTGCCGAAGCCGTGTCAGCGCGTGGCTTGCAAGAATTAGTGCCCAAGGTTGAGCCCAAGTGGATACGTGAACTCGTAGATGGTGTAGTTTTTGTTTCACCCAATGGGACACCCGTGACCTTTGAAAAAAAAGGAAGTGGCTATCTTATTGATAGAGCCTTAATGCATAAAAACTTAGCCGAAACTTGTCATAGCATGGGCGTGCATTGTAATTTTCGTACCCGCGCAGTGTCTTTATCAACGTATCAGCAAGGTTACCGGTCTTTGCAATATGAAGGTGATACGAGCGGAACCATACGTGCAAAGGTGGTAATTGATGCCAGTGGCCCCGGCTTGGGTTTTGGGCAGGGCGAGGACATTACGCAAGGCAATTTTGATGTAGAGCCTGCGGTATTTGCTTTGGTGCGCGGCTTAAAATATCCCGTCAATTATATTCAATTATTTTTTGGTCAAAATTATGCGCCGGGCGGTTATGCATGGTTATTTCCGCGCGATGAAAATATTGCCAATGTAGGTTTGGTAGTCGGGAAACAATTTGCGAAAGTCACTCCGGCGCGTAAAGCTTTACAGGATTTTATTAAACAAACTTATCCCGAAGCCACTATCGAGACCCTGCAAGGCGGCGCTATTCCTTGCGGCTATACCAATGAACCTTTGGCGGTAGAAAATCTTTTTAAAACCGGTGATGCGGCGAATATGGTTAATCCTATTAGTCGCGCCGGTATTTTGGAAGCGATGAAAGGTGGCGAGTTAGCTGCTCAAGCGGCGCTGAAAATTTTCGATTTAAAAACGGAATCTGAAAAATCGGTTTATTATCGTGAGTATAAAGATAAATGGGATTTGGCTTATGGTTTTGCTAATCGTCGCATACATAAAGCCAAGCAAGCTTTTGCAGGAATTCCCGATGCTACTTTTGATAAAGCCGCGAAAGGCTTGGCAAAGATCCCTTTAGAAAAAATCACCATGACGCGGATTTTTCTCAATACCTTATGGAGTTCGCCCAGTTTGATTTGGAAAATGCGGAGTTTGATCACGAGGTGACCCGCACTGTACTTTCACAAAATTAAATGCTGGACACTGAGCAGAGCCGAAGTGCCCAGTAAAGCGAGGCTAGGGCGACATCCGTTTGATATTCTTGTTGCTTAAATTTCAGTTTTATATCAATCAATGTTTGCTATTTGCTTTTTTAATTCGGATTTGCTGGGTAAAATAGTTTGAAATTTGCTTGCGAAAATTTGATTGTTCCCTTTAGGTAAAGTCATTTCAACGATCGCATTGTTTTTTTCCTTACATAGAACTATGCCAATAGTGGAGTTTTCATTTCCGAGTTTTACTTCGCGGTCGTAATAGTTTACATACATCTGCATTTGACCTATATCTTGATGCTTTAGCTTTCCTATTTTCAAATCTATTAGTACAAAACATTTGAGTATTCGATTGTAAAAAACCAAATCTACCTTGAAATGTTCTTCGTCATATGTAAAGCGAATTTGTCTACCTGCAAATAAAAAACCTTTCCCTAGTTCAAGGATAAAGTTTTGGAGCCTATCGATTATTTTTGTTTCAAGATCAGATTCCGAATATTTTAGGTTTTCTTCCAAACCAAGAAATTCGAGTATGTATGGATCCTTAACCACATCTTCAGGTTTTTGCGGGGAATGATATTTTTTCAGATTGTTCTTCAAAACTCCTTTTTTATTTTTACTCAAAACAATTCTTTCGTATAATGCAGAGTCAAATTGTCTTTTTAATTCTCGAAGAGACCAGTTGTTTATTTGGGATTCGTGGCCATAAAAACCCCTTTCAGGTTCATTCAGGCTAATTAAAAAAACATAATGCGACCACGATAGATTGAATTTCACCGACGCTGTCGAGGATTTTAATGGTGAGCTTAATTCTTTATTACCTGATTTTTTAGAAATCCTCGACACTGTTGAGGATTTTGAATACACGGAGTAAAACAGTCTCATTCGCTCTAGATTTTGAACAGAAAATCCCTGTCCAAATTCTTTAGTTAAAGACTTACTTACTTGTTTCAAAATTCCCTTTCCGTATTCAGCGCGAAGTCTTCCATGTTGTTCATCTTCAAGAATTAATTTGCCTATCTGGTAATAGGCATAAACCATGGTGATATTAATTGACTGCACAGCCATTTTTCTAGCTTCGATAAGTAGGGATCTAATTTGGTGGGTTAAATTTGTTTTGCTATTAGTCATACTTAAATCCCGAGTGATTTAAAATCCCAGCGACCGGCAAGCAAATGTATAGATGCCATTTCAAAAGAAGTAAACGGATTAATGCGTACTTTTTTAGCTATTGAAAAGGCTGAATCTTTCAGCAATAGCAGTGAATCATATTTATTCTCGTTTATTTCTAAAGAAATTTTAGTTCTTATATTACTTATCCGTCGGGACAAAGAATCTATGTCTTCCCCAAATGCAAGCGTACTACAAAGTATGAAAAGGGCAATTTTTCTGATACGCATTTTTCTCCCGATAATTGGCTTTACTTGTGTAAAAGGTAATTATTGTGAATCAAGATTGAATGAATCCATTGAGGCGAACTAGTGCTAAGCGACACTTACTTCACCACATTATTTGCACGCTTCCATACTTTCAATTTTTATTTTAACAGTTGGCGTTTCAAGTCTTCAAACTCTTCTTCAGATAAAATCCCCAAGGAAAAAATCACCATGACGCGGATTTTTCTCAATACCTTATGGAGTTCGCCGAGTTTGATTTGGAAAATGCGGAGTTTGATTACGAGGTAACCCGCGTTGGTTGTAGGGGCACAAC